>NZ_SMBX01000003.1 GCF_004342005.1 Paracandidimonas soli | reverse complement strand
ACAGGTACTCGAGCGTGACTACCGACGCAGCGGGTCCAAGCAGCGCCTGGTCAGCGAATTCATCTATGCGGCCGCCTCCTGGAACCGACCGCGACGCGTACTCACCCGCCTGGAATACGGCGTCCAGGGCGTGAACCCGCGCTTCGTCGTCACCAACATTGCGGGTTCTGAGGCCGATGCGGTACAGCTGTACGACCAGCTGTATTGTGCCCGGGGTGAGGCCGAGAACCGCATCAAGGAAGCACAGCTCGACCTGTTCGGCACCCGCGCCAGTTGCCACCGGTTTGCGGCAAACCAATTCCGGCTGCTGCTGGCCGCGCTGGCCTACACCCTGATGCAGCGCCTGCGCGAATTGGCCCTGCGCGGCACAGAACTGGAACGGGCCAGCGCCGCTACCATCCGTGTGCGACTGCTCAAGATCGGGGCGGCCATCGTGCGCAATACCCGGCGCGTTCGAGTCCTGTTGGCCTCACACCATCCCTTGCGCCACGTGTTCGCCCACGCGGCAAACGCCATGGCCCCGTAGTTCTGAAAAAGTGCTGTCCCCGGCACGCTATAAAGCCATGGGGGTTGGGGCAATTGCGCCTGTGGCATCAAAAAAACACCATCCGCGCCGTCATCTTGTCTTCGCCGCGAACGACTCCAGCCAAATCGGCCGAAAAACGCTCGGATCACTTGGCTGATGAAAAGTCCGGGCTAGGCCATCCGAACTATACGCTCTAGTACCAATGACATGAGCGGCCTCTACCGCAGATGAATAGCCCAAAGCCTCGCCCGCCCCTACAGTAACAACGTACGCAATATCACAAATGCACAGTCAGTCCGCTGACATTCACGGAGATCAGCATGAGCCACTTTCTCGACCGGCTGAAATTCATGTCTCGTGTCGAATCCAGGTTTTCGAACGGACATGGAGAGGTCGTCAATGAAGACAGGAAATGGGAGAACGCCTATCGCGGGCGTTGGCAGCACGACAAGATCGTGCGTTCCACCCATGGCGTGAACTGCACTGGTTCCTGTTCCTGGAAAATCTACGTCAAGAACGGCCTGATCACCTGGGAAACCCAGCAGACCGACTACCCGCGCACTCGTCCGGACCTGCCCAATCATGAGCCGCGCGGCTGCCCGCGAGGTGCCTCATACAGCTGGTACGTATATTCGGCGCAACGGGTAAAGTATCCAATGATCCGGAGCCGTCTGATGGAAATGTGGCGCGAAGCCCGCAAGACGCTCGACCCCATCGCCGCCTGGAAATCCATCAGCGAAGATCCTGAAAAATCCCGCAGCTACAAGTCGGTGCGCGGGCTTGGCGGATTCGTGCGCGCCGATTGGGATACCGCCATGGAGATCATCGCCGCGGCCAACGCCCACACTATCGACGCCTACGGCCCTGATCGCATTGTCGGTTTCTCTCCCATCCCTGCCATGAGCATGGTGAGCTATGCCTCGGGGGCGCGCTATCTCAGCCTGATCGGCGGCGTCTGTCTGAGCTTCTACGACTGGTACTGCGACCTGCCGCCGGCCAGCCCGCAAATATGGGGAGAACAGACCGATGTCGCTGAATCGGCCGACTGGTACAACTCCACCTATCTGCTGGTCTGGGGCTCGAACATACCGCAAACCCGCACGCCCGACGCCCATTTCTATACCGAAGTGCGCTACAAAGGAACCAAGACCGTCGCCATTTCCAGCGATTTCGGCGAAATGGTCAAATTCGGCGACATCTGGCTGGCGCCCAAGCAAGGCACCGATGCGGCTCTGGCCATGGCCATGGGCCACGTCATCCTGAAAGAGTTCCATCTCACCCAAAAATCCGACTACTTCCGCGCCTACGCCCAGCAATACACCGATATGCCGATGCTGGTCCTGCTGAAACAGGACGGCGACAGCTTCCATCCCGATCATTTCCTGCGCGCATCGCACTTGCATGACAATCTTGGCCAGCAGAACAACCCCGAATGGAAGACGCTGCTGATCGATGAATCCACTGGCGAGATCGTCGCTCCCAATGGCTCCATCGGCCTGCGCTGGGGCGAAAAGGATGCCGGCCCGGACAGCAGGCCAGGACGCTGGAATCTGGAAATCAGGGACGCGGGCAGTGGCCGAGACATCATTCCCCAGCTCAGCCTCATGGGCAGCCACGATGAAGTCGCCGACGTCGCCTTTCCGTACTTCGGCGGTGAACATGACGCCGTGCTGGTGCGTCGCGTGCCCGCCCGCCGTCTGCAACTGGCCGACGGCAGCAGCGCACTGGTGGCTACGGTCTACGATCTGCAAATGGCCAACTATGGCGTAGACGCCGGACTGGGCGGCCCCAACGTCGCATTGAGCTACGACGACGATGTGCCATACACCCCTGCATGGCAGGAGAAACACACGACAGTGCCGCGCGGGCACGTCATACAAGTAGCGCGCGAATTCGCCCAGAATGCGCATGATACGCAGGGAAAATCTATGGTTATCGTCGGCGCAGGCCTGAACCATTGGTATCACATGGACATGACTTACCGCGGCATCATCAACATGCTTGTCATGTGCGGCTGCGTCGGGAAAAGCGGAGGCGGCTGGGCTCACTATGTGGGCCAGGAGAAGCTGCGCCCCCAGTTCGGCTGGGCGCCGCTTGCCTTTGCGCTCGACTGGACGCGTCCTCCGCGCCAGATGAACGGCACATCGTTCTTCTATGCGCATACAAGCCAGTGGCGCCACGAAAAACTGAGCGTCGATGAAGTGCTGTCGCCTGCCGCTGATCAATCCCGCTACGACCGCCTCAGCCTGATCGACCTCAACGCAAAATCGGAGCGCATGGGATGGCTGCCGTCAGCGCCACAGCTTCAGACCAATCCTCTGGACGTCGTGGCGCAGGCAGAGGCCAAAGGCATGGACCCCATTGCCTACACGACCGAAGAATTGCGCAGCGGCAGGATGTCCATGAGCTGCGAGGATCCTGAAAACCCCGCCAACTTTCCCCGCAACATGTTCATATGGCGCTCGAATCTGCTTGGATCCAGCGGCAAGGGCCATGAATATATGCTCAAGTATCTGCTGGGCACCCAGAATGCTGTTTTCAGCGATGAGAGCGACGCCATCCGGCCGACGGAAGTCAAGTTCAATCCACAAGCACACGAAGGCAAGCTGGATCTTCTGACCGTGCTCGATTTCCGCATGAGCACTACCTGCCTGTATGGTGACATTGTCCTGCCTACCGCCACGTGGTACGAAAAGGATGATCTCAACACCTCCGACATGCATCCCTTCATCCACCCACTGAGCGAAGCAGTCCAGCCTCTGTGGGAAAGCAAGAGCGATTGGGAAATCTACAAACTGCTGGCCAAGACGTTCAGCGAGATCGCCGGACCCTACCTCGGCACGCGCAAGGACATCGTCCTGACCCCGCTCATGCATGACACTCCGGGAGAACTCGGCCAGCCCTTCGAACCGCGCGACTGGAAGCATGGCGAATGCGAACTGATCCCCGGAAAGACCGCGCCGGCCATGACCGTCGTAGAACGCAACTACAACGACATCTACCGCAAATTCACCTCGGTTGGGCCTTTGCTGGACAAGCTCGGCAATGGCGGCAAGGGCATCAACTGGAACACCGAGCACGAAGTGCATGAACTCGGCGGCATCAACAAGGTGGTGCAGGAGCCCGGCGTCAATCATGGCCGCCCACGCCTGGACACCGCCATCGATGCCGCGGAAATGATCCTGACCTTCGCCCCCGAAACCAACGGTCACGTCTCCGTCAAGGCCTGGGAAGCGCTGGGCAAGATTACCGGACGCGAACATACGCATCTGGCCATAGGCCGCGAACATGACAAGGTCCGCTTTCGCGACATCCAGGCCCAACCGCGCAAAATCATTTCCTCGCCCACCTGGTCTGGCGTGGAAAGCGAGGAAGTCAGCTACAACGCCGGCTATACCAACGTACACGAACTGATTCCGTGGCGCACGCTGACCGGACGCCAGCAGTTTTATCAGGATCACCGCTGGATGCTCGACTTCGGCGAAGGCTTCTGCGTGTACAAACCGGCCATCGATACCAAGACCATCAAGCCGATGCTGCAACGCTATTCCAATGGCGAACCCGAGCTGGTGCTGAACTGGATCACGCCCCATCAGAAATGGGGAATACACAGCACCTATTCCGACAATTTGCGCATGCTGACGCTCAGCCGTGGCGGACCTCATGTCTGGATATCGGAACAGGAAGCCCGGCAGGCAGGCTTGGTCGACAACGACTGGGTGGAAGTCTTCAATGTCAACGGCGTCGTCACCGCCCGGCTGGTCGTCAGCCAGCGCGTTCCCGTAGGCATGTGCCTGATGTACCACGCCCAGGAAAAGATCGTGAACGTGCCTGGCGCGCAGCTCAGCGGCAAACGCGGAGGCATTCACAATTCGGTCACGCGCACAGTGCTAAAGCCCACCCACATGATCGGCGGCTACGCCCAGCTTGCCTACGGATTCAACTACTACGGCACCGTGGGAAGCAACAGGGATGAGTTCGTCGTCCTGCGAAAGATGACCAAAGTCGACTGGATGGAAGGTCCTCTCATGGAAGAAACAACGCAGGCAGGAGCCATGAAATGAAAATACGCGCACAAATCGGCATGGTGCTGAATCTGGACAAATGCATTGGCTGTCACACTTGCTCCGTCACCTGCAAAAATGTCTGGACCAGCCGCGACGGCGTCGAATACGCCTGGTTCAACAATGTCGAGACCAAGCCCGGCATCGGCTATCCCAAGGAGTGGCAGAACCAGTCCAAATGGAAGGGTGGCTGGGTACGCACCTCGAACGGCAAGCTGCAACCGCGCCAGGGAGGGAAGCTGCGCATTCTTGCCAATCTGTTCGCCAACCCCAATCTGCCGCAGATAGACGACTACTACGAACCGTTCACCTACGATTATGAGCATCTGCAAAATGCACCGCTCAGCCAGACGCCGCCCACGGCGCGTCCCATCTCTGTGCTGACCGGCGAGAAAATGGAAAAAATAACATGGGGGCCGAACTGGGAGGATGACCTGGGCGGAGAATTCAGCGCGCGCAGCAAGGACATACTGTTCGAAGGCGTGCAAAAGGAAATGTACGCTACGTTCGAAAGCACGTTCATGATGTACCTCCCCCGGCTTTGCGAGCACTGCCTGAACCCGACCTGTGTCGCGAGCTGCCCTTCCGGGTCCATCTACAAGCGCGAAGACGACGGCATCGTTCTGGTCGACCAGGACAAATGCCGCGGCTGGCGCATGTGCATCTCCGGCTGCCCCTACAAGAAGGTTTATTACAATTGGCAAAGCGGCAAAGCGGAAAAATGCACCTTCTGCTACCCGCGGATCGAAGCCGGACAGCCCACCGTGTGTTCCGAAACCTGTGTCGGCCGCATTCGTTACCTTGGCGTCATGCTGTACGATGCCGACCGCATCCAGGAAGCCGCCGTCACCGCCGACGAACAGGATCTCTACGAAGCGCAGCTCGACCTGTTCCTGGATCCGCACGATCCTGAAATCATTGCCGAAGCCCGCAAGCAAGGCATACCGGAAAGCTGGCTGGCGGCGGCGCGCCAATCGCCCGTCTACAAAATGGCCTGTGAATGGAAAGTGGCTTTCCCGCTGCATCCGGAATACCGCACGCTGCCCATGGTCTGGTATATCCCGCCGCTGTCGCCCATCCAGTCCGCCGCCGAAGCCGGGCGCATGCCGCACACGACATTCGGCATGAATGGCGTCATTCCCGACATCGACAGCCTGCGCATCCCCGTGCGCTACCTTGCCAATCTGCTGACGGCAGGCAAGGAAGAACCTGTCGCTCTGGCGCTCAAGCGCATGATCGCCATGCGCGCATACAAGCGCGCCCAGACCGTACACGGCCAGGCGGATGCGGGAGCACTCGCATCCGTGGGGCTCGATGCCGCCACGATCGAGGACATGTACCAGATCATGGCCATCGCCAATTACGAAGATCGCTTCGTGATTCCGACCAGCCACAAGGAAATGGCCGAAGACAGCTTCAACGAAAAAGGCAGCTGCGGCTTTACATTCGGCAACGGATGCTCGGGCGGAGTCTCCGACGCGGGGCTGTTCGGCCGCCGGCCGCAAGGCAGCGATATTTTCGTCGACATGCCCAAATCCCGCCGCAAGCCCACCGTAGTGGCAAGATAACCAGGAGCCGCCATGCAACGCTATCGAATTCTTTCCTGCCTGCTCGATTACCCAGAACAGGATTTGCGTGATGCCCTGCCCGAGATTGACGAGACGCTGGCCCAATGGCCGGAAATGCGCAGCACCCTGCTGCCCCTCACGCACTTTCTGGCAAGCGGCTCCCTGATCGACATACAGGAAAACTATGTCGCCACCTTCGACCGCAATCCCAGGCATTCATTGCACCTGTTCGAGCACATCCACGGTGAAAGCCGGGATCGCGGACAAGCCATGGTCGACCTGCTGGAAGAGTACCTGCGCCATGGATTCGAACCTTCCGCCAAGGAACTGCCCGACTATGTCCCGCTGTTTCTGGAATTCCTGGGATTGCTGCCCCTAGAGCAAGCCAGCCCCCTGCTGGGAGACGCCATTCACGTACTCGCGGTGATTGGCCGGCGCCTGGCCGAAAGCCAAAGCCCCTACGCCTGCATATTTCAAGTGTTGCGCGCCATGACCGACGTACAGCCGCGCGAGCAGGTGGAGCCGCCTGTGCGCGACATGGACGAAGCCATGGAAGTCTTCGGGGTCGGGCCGGATGGCGTGGAACCGCTGCTGAACAAAGCCCCGATACATGAGCAAGCCGTGAAATTCTACCCGCGCGGTACGGTCGCCTGAAACAAAGGAACATCGGCATGAATACCCTGCATCAATTCCTGTTTGGAATCTACCCCTACATCGCCCTGGCCATATTCCTTCTGGGCAGCCTGCTGCGCTTCGAGCGCGAACAGTACACATGGAAAAGCGACAGCTCGCAGCTGCTATACCGCGGCAACCTGCGTCTTGGCAGCATCCTGTTCCATGTCGGCATCATCGGCCTGTTTTTCGGACACCTGGCAGGACTGCTGACGCCTGTCAGCGTATGGGACGCGCTGGGCGTCTCCCATAGCCTGAAGCAGGCAGTCGCCATGACCGCCGGCGGCATCATGGGAACGCTCTGCCTGATTGGGCTGACCATCCTGATACACCGGCGCTTCACCGACCCACGCATCGCCGCGAAAACCCGCATCGGTGACAAGATATTGCTGATCTGGATTCTGCTCACGCTGCTTCTCGGCCTGTCCACCATAGCGGTATCCGCCGACCACATGGACGGCCACATGATGGTGCAGCTCATGGGCTGGGCACAGCATATCGTCACATTCCGCGGCGAGGCCGCATCATTCCTGGATGAGGCTCCCCTGCTCTTCAAGGCGCACCTGTTCATGGGAATGACATTATTCGTGATATTCCCGTTCACCCGGCTGGTGCACGTCTGGAGTGGATTCGCCTCCATCGCTTATCTGGGACGCGCCTGGCAATTGGTCCGCCACCGCTGAGAACACAAAATTTTCCGCATTGGAGTCCAACATGGCTGTAACGGTAAATGGCGTCGAGTTGACCGATGCCGAAATGGAAGCCGAAATTCCGCATTACGCTGACGCCAAGGCGCCGGTGCAGATGGCAATGACCGCCCTGGTGCTGCGACGCGTCCTGCTCGACGAGGCCCAACGGCTGGGCATCCGCTGCGAGAATGACGAGCAGGCCATCGACAGGTTATTGGAGTCCCAGGTTCAGGCGCCTGTGCCGGACGACGCAGCCTGCCGATGGTATTACGAGAGCAATCCCGCCCAGTTTACGGTAGGTGAACTGATAGAAGCCGATCATATTCTGTTCCAGGTCACACCTGGGATTTATCTGGATGGCCTTCGCAGCCTGGCGCAGGAAACCCTGGACCTGCTGCAAACGGATGCTTCGCAGTTCGCCGCAATGGCAAGAAAGCTGTCCAACTGTCCTTCGGGCGAGGTAGGCGGCAGCCTGGGTCAGCTGGCGCGTGGCGACACTGTTCCCGAATTCGAGCGCATTGTCTTCGCCATGGCTGCGGGAAGCATGCTCCCCCGACTTCTGGAAACGCGCTTCGGATTTCATATCGTACGTGTCAACCGGAAAATCGAAGGACGCCTGCAACCATACGAAGCCGTGGCCGGATCCATTGCCAGCGCATTGGCGGCGACCAGCCGCGATACGGCCTGGCGGCAGTATGTCAAGCAACTGGTGGGCAAGGCCAGCATCAAAGGGGTTTCATTGGAAGGCGCCGACAGCCCGCTGGTGCAATAATGAATCAAATCATCTAGCCTCCAAGCGCTTGCCCGGCAACCGGAACATGAGCCGGCAGGGCGCCGCGAAGCCCGCTGACCGGCTTGCCGCAAACGTTATACTTGCCAAGGTATTCGCACATCGGAAACTTCACGATGGCCCCTCCACTGCCCGCCCCTGAACAACCAGCGCTGCGCAGGCGCCTGTCGACACGCATTATCGCCAGTTCCGTTGTTGCACTGCTGGTGGTGCTTGCCATGATCAGCTGGACGCTCTGGCTATCATGGCAACTGGAAGGCTCGGGAGGCGCCATCAACGATGCCGGTAGCCTGCGTATGCGCGCCAATCTGGTAGCGGTCGAGTTGTCCGCACTGCGGGCCATGCCGGACAAAAATCACAGAGACCGGGTACAAAAGCAGATTCAGGCGCAGGATGATACCTTGGCTCTGCTCAAGCGAGGCAATCCAGCCAGGCCCTTGTTTCTGCCTGACGACAAAACCATACAGGCTCAAATGAGCCTGGTCTTGCGTATATGGCAAGACCAGATGAGGCCAGCTGCGCTCAGCGCCATGGACCGGACGGAAAATCAACGGTACCTGGATCATATTCCGGAATTCATTACACAGGCGAACCAACTGGTTTCGTTGATAGAAAAGGACAACTCCAGCAAAACGTACCTGCTGCGGCTTTCCCAGGGCATTCTTATCGTGATCGCCTGCATCGGCATGCTGGCAATGATCTACTTGCTGTACCTGTGGATAATCTTCCCCGTATTGCGCCTGCAGCACGGGCTCAGCCGTATGGCCGCGCATGAGTTCAACTTGCGGCTTCCTGTCGAAAGCCAGGACGAATTCGGCGTCCTGACGTCTGGATTCAACAGCATGGCTGACGAACTGGAAAGCCTGTACAACGATCTGGAAGCCAGGGTCAACGAGAAGACAGCGCAACTTGCCGCGCAGAACAAAGAACTGGCCATACTCTATGACATGGCAGCCTTTCTGAACCAGCCCAGCGATATAGAAACGATGTGCCAGGGCTTTCTTGACCGGGTCATGGCGCAGTTCAATGCCGAAGGCGGCTCTATCCGCACCCTGGATCCCTCCAGGGAAAACCTGACCATGGTGGTATCGCGCGGGCTGTCCACGGCCCATGACAACGCAGAACACTGCATGAAGGCCGATGGCTGCTTCTGCGGGACCGCCACACGCAGCGGCGAAATCGTCATCGGGGACATCAGGCAGCTCGACATGCCCCATAGCTTCAAATGCGCAGAAGAAGGCTTTCGCAGTCTGGCGGCTTTTCGCATACAGGCGCGCGATGAAGTGCTTGGTTCTTTTTCCCTGCATTTCCAGCAAACCCGCGCCTTGAGCGTAGAAGAGCGTCACTTGCTGGAGACACTGGGCCAGCATCTTGGCATCGCGCTGGAAAACCGGCGGCTAAGCGCCAAGGCGCGACAACTGGCAATGGTTCAGGAACGCGCCCTGCTCGCCGAAGGGCTGCACGACAGCATCGCGCAAAGCCTGAATTTTCTCAACCTTCAATTGCAATTGATGGATCAGGCCATCATCCATAACAATCGGCAGGAAGCCATCGAGATTCTTCCGCTGCTGCAGGCCGGCATCAGAGAAACCTACCAGGACGTAAGGGAGCTGTTGGGCAACTTCCGAAGCAAGCTGACCAAAGGCGATCTGCTGACCGCCGTCGAAGATACTGTTGCCCGCTTCCGGAGGCAAAGCTCCGTGGAAACCGTCCTCATCACCGAAGGGCTGGCCAACTCGCCGCTCGCACCCGAGCAGCAATTGCAGATACTTTTCATACTGCAGGAGGCGCTGTCCAACGTACGCAAACACTCCCAAGCCGACAAAGTCGAAATCCGTCTGGAAAATAGCCGCGATTTCCGTCTCCAGGTATCGGACAACGGTGTCGGCTTCGATCAGGAAGAAGCATCCAGACGCAGCAGCGAGAGCTTTGGCCGACGCATCATGCATGAACGGGCGCAACGCATCAATGCCACACTGGAACTGCGCTCCAGGCCAGGACACGGAACATCGGTTTCCCTGTGCTTGCCTGCGGAGGAACGGCAGGCGGCCTGATCCCTATTCTTCCGTCCCATCACGCCAACCTTATAGAGAACCACTCCACTTCATGACAATCCGTATTCTTCTGATCGACGACCACAGCCTTTTCCGCACTGGGATACGGCTTTTGCTCCAGCGACAGCCGGATTTCGATATCGTCGGAGAAGCTGCCGATGGCCTTGAAGGCATCAAACGCGCCAAAGCCCTGAATCCGGACGTGGTCCTTCTCGATCTGAACATGCCAGGGCTATCCGGCCTGGAAACGCTGCAACTGCTCATCCAGGAAGCGCCCAATTGCGCAATCCTGATACTTACCGTATCGGAAGATGCCGATGAACTGGGACAAGCGCTGCGCGATGGCGCATCGGGCTACCTGCTGAAAAATGTAGAAGCCGACTCGCTGACGGATGCCATCCGGCGCGTCAATGTCGGCGGCACCGCTATCTCCGACGGTATGATGAATAAACTGGTCGAGCAATTCCGTTCACAGCCGCCGCAGGCCGCGCCGGCAGCCAGTGCCGTCCATCTGACAATGCGCGAGCGCGAAATCATGCAATGCCTTGCCCGTGGCGAAAGCAACAAAGTCATCGCCCGCAACCTCAAGGTTGCGGAAAGCACCGTCAAGATTCACGTACAAAACATCCTGAAAAAACTCGGCCTGTCCAGCCGGGTCCAGGTAGCCGTCTATGCCGTAGAGCACGGAATTGTCGGAGAGGATGCCCAATGATGCTCGGGCGAACCGCTATCGTTTTTGTTTCTAAACCGTGAACGATTCCCCGCAGCCGCAACTGGCCTTCTCGTTGGGGTTCTGGAACTTGAAGCCTTCGTTCAAGCCTTCTCGCCCGTAGTCCATGTGCGTGCCGTCGATGAACGGCAAGCTCTTGGGGTCGATGAACAGCCTGACGCCATGCTGCTCGATCTCCTGGTCGCCGGGCATGGGCTCATCCACGTAGTCCAGCTTGTAGGCCATGCCGGAGCAGCCCGTCAGGCGCACACCCAGCCGCAGGCCTATGCCCGAGCCGCGCTTGTGCAGACGTGCGCGGATATGTTCCGCCGCTTGTTCGCTGATTGTGATTGTCATCGCTATTCCTGCTGTTTGTTCCGGTAATCACCGATTGCCGCCTGGATGGCATCCTCTGCCAACATGGCGCAATACATCTTCACTGGCGGAAGCGAGAGCGCTTCGACGAACGCCGCGCTGTTCAGCACCGCCGCCTTGTCGAGATCCGCGCCCTGTAGCCACTCGGTAGCCAGCGACGCGGCGGCGATGGTGCAGCCGCAGCCATACGCCTTGAACCTTGCCTGTCCGATACGGCCGTCATCTTCGACCTTGATCTGCAGGCGGACAACCGCCCCCTGCTCGCGCGAACCGGCCTGCCCGGTGCCAACATCCGGCAATTGCGGGTCAAGCGTCCCGGCGTTGCGGGGATTACGGTAATGCGCCAATACTTCCGCACTATAGTTCATGTTACGACCTGTCTCGCCTTACGTCAACGCAACCGCGGCCCACGCTCATGACGGTATGCCCGCCACCGGGACGCGATCTTCCCAGAACGGGGACAGCTCACGCAAACGGTTGATTTCACGGGGAATCAATTGCAGCGCCGCATCGATGTCGGCATCGGTCGTGAAGCGGCCGATGCTCAGCCGCAGCGAGCTGTAGGCCAACGCATCGCTGCGCCCGATCGCCTTGAGCACGTATGAGGGCTCGAGGCTGGCCGACGTGCAAGCCGAGCCGCTGGATACGGCGATCTCTGGCAGGGACATCATCAGCGCCTCGCCTTCGATATGATCCACGCTGATGTTCAGGTTGGTGGCCACCCGCTGGTCGGCATCGCCGTTCAGGTAGACATCGGGCAGGCCCAGCAGCCCGTCGCGCAGGCGCCTGCCCAGCACGGCCAGCCGCTGCATGTCATCCGCCATTTCTTGCTTTGCCAGGCGGAAGGCTTCGCCCATGCCCACGATCTGGTGCGTGGGCAGCGTGCCGGAACGGAATCCGCGCTCGTGCCCGCCGCCGTGGATCTGCGCCTGCAGCCGCACGCGCGGCTTGCGGCGCACATACAGGGCTCCGATTCCTTTGGGGCCATAAGTTTTATGCGCGCAAAACGACATCAGGCCGATATCCGTCGCCTGCAGGTCGATGGCGACCTTGCCGCTTGCCTGGGCCGCATCGACATGCAGCAGAATGCCTTTGTCATGGCAGATGGCTGCGATGGCGGAGATGTCCTGAATGACGCCGATCTCGTTGTTGACCAGCATGACCGACACCAGGATGGTGTCGTCGCGCAGTGCGGCGCGGAACCGGTCGAGGTCCAGCAGTCCATTGGGCATGACCGGCAGGAAAGTCGCCTCGAAGCCCTGGCGTTCGAGCTCGTGGCAGGGGTCCAGCACGGCCTTGTGTTCTGTAGCTACCGTCACGACATGCCTGCCCTGATGCGCCAGCGCCGCGGCGGCCCCCTTGATGGCCAGGTTGTTCGACTCGGTCGCGCCGGAAGTCCAGATAATATCCTTGGCGTCGGCATTGACCAGCGCGGCCACATGGGCCCGCGCCTGCTCGACGGCCTCTTCGGCGTCCCAGCCGTAGGCATGGGTGCGCGAAGCGGGATTGCCGAAATTCTCGTAGAGCCATGGCACCATGGCGTCGACAACGCGCGGATCCACCGGGGTAGTGGCCGCATAGTCGAGATAGATAGGTCGTTTGGACATGTTCTGCAAAACTCGGGGAAGGCGAAGCCCGCCCCGAAAACCGGGGCGTGCGGCGAAGAATCTCGGCCTGAAGGCCTGAACTTCTCCGCCACTATTCGGGGGAGCCTTCGGCTCCAACTAAGCAGCCGCCCCGCTTGACCTCGCCGTGAACAGCGAGGCTTGCGCTTGGACCCGTGGTCAAGCCAGCGCGGCTTCTGTCAGTTTAGCACTTGGCGCGGCAGGGCTCATGCGCACGGGACGCTCCTTGGTGGACTCCTGCAGCAGGCGCATGCGCTGCTGGTCTACCAGGTCCTGCAGGGAGACGGAATCCAGGTAGTCGACCATCTTCCGGCTGAGCGTCGCCCACAGTTCGTGGGTCATGCACTGGCCGCTGTCGCCGATGCGGCCGACGGAGCAGTTTTCCTTGCCGCCGCAACTGGTGGCGTCCAGCGGCTCATCGACGGCGAAGATGATGTCGGCCACGGTGATCTGGCGAGCCAGCCTGGCCAGCGTATAGCCGCCGCCGGGACCGCGCATGCTGTCAACCAGTTCGTGGCGGCGCAATTTGCCGAACAGCTGCTCGAGATAGGACAGGGAAATGTTCTGGCGCTGGCTGATTGCCGCCAATGTCACCGGCCCGCTATGCTGCCGCAGTGCAAGATCGATCATGGCTGTGACGGCGAAACGCCCTTTGGTCGTTAAACGCATGGGGAATGTCCTTGTGCAAGTGGCATCGGAACGAGGTAAATCCCGATCAATTTACTCAAGTATAGCAATACACGACCATTTTTGTACTGTTTTCACCAAAAAATAAACCCTGCCAGTTGATGACAGGGTTTATTTGTGCGTCGAGTACGGTTGGATCAGGCTGCCTGGTATTGCAATACCCGCTTTCGCACCAGCTCAAGCACGCCCTGACAGGCGTCTTCGATGTAGTCGAGAACCTTGCTGAAGCCGTCGACGCCGCCATAGTACGGATCGGGGATCGTGGCTTCCTCGAACTCGTTCGCGAAACGCATCAGGAGCATCAGCTTATGGTGATAGATTTTGGGGCAGCGCTGCTGCAGCGCGGACAGGTTTTCCCAGTCCATGGCCAGGATGAGGTCGAAATCGCGGAAATCCTCCGCTTTCACCTGGCGGGCGATGCAATGCGACACCTCGTAGCCGCGCTTGCGGGCGGCAGCCTGCGCGCGTGCATCGGGCGCTTCGCCAACGTGATAGTCGTGGGTGCCTGCGGAATCAACGCCAATGGCATCGGAAAGCCCGGCTTCTTCGACGAGCCGACGAAACACTCCCTCCGCGCTCGGCGAGCGGCAGATATTGCCCATGCAAACGAAAAGTACCTTGGTCATCATAGGCGAGAGTTTGAGGGAAAACCCCAAAGAAGGCAAGCGCTTTTCCGGGTCGTATCAATGATTGACAAACCCGAAAACGCAAACACATTAAAGGCTTAGATGAATCCCTGGCATTGCCGCCCAGCCACCGGCGTAATGCCGAAAACATGTGCCTGGTGCACTGCAGCAAAGCCCTGTGCCGTTTTTGCCCCGTGATGACCGAAGGCAGGATCCCATCTTACCCCGATTTCTCCAAACCGCAAAATCGATGCCGAACGTTGGCGACGCGCAAAAATCCCGCAGCAACATCCATGCCAGCCTGTTGTCCTTTCCCAACACTGCCGGACAGACATGGAGACTAGGTCATCAAAACCTGCTCTTTCAGGCGCTGCAAGGCATCCCTGGCCGCGGCGGCCTGCTCGAACTCCAGGTTGCGCGCATGCTCCAGCATGGCTTTTTCCAGGCGCCGGATCTCTCTGGCCAGCGCCTTTTCGTCCCTGAGCAGCTCTGGCGGCAAGGCTTCCGCCGCGCTGGGGGTCGGGCTGGAGCCGACCACGCCATCAATCAGCTCGCGCACGGCCTTGCTCACGCCTCGGGCCACGATGCCGTGCGTTTCGTTGAACGCCAGTTGCTTGTCCCGGCGGCGCTGGGTCTCCCCGATGGCCCGATGCATGGAATCCGTCACACGGTCGGCATACAGGATGGCAAGCCCATTGATGTTCCGGGCGGCCCGGCCTATGGTCTGGATCAGGCTGCGCTCGGAACGCAGGAAGCCCTCCTTGTCGGCATCCAGGATCGCCACCAGCGACACTTCGGGGATATCCAGCCCCTCGCGCAGCAGGTTGATGCCCACCAGCACGTCGAACACGCCCAGCCGCAGGTCGCGGATGATCTCGACGCGCTCCACCGTATCCACGTCGGAGTGCAGATAGCGGACCTTCTGCCCGTTTTCCGCCAGGTAGTCGGTCAGGTCCTCCGCCATGCGCTTGGTCAGCGTCGTCACCAGCACTCGCTCGCCCACCTGCACGCGCTTGTGGATTTCTCCCATCAGGTCGTCGACCTGATTGCCGGCCGGGCGCACCTCGATGCGCGGGTCGACCAGTCCGGTCGGCCTGACCAACTGCTCGACCACCTGGTCGGCATGCTCCTGCTCGTAATTGGACGGGGTCGCCGACACGAAGACCGTCTGGCGCATGCGCTGTTCGAACTCCTCCAGCTTCAAGGGCCGGTTGTCCAGCGCGGACGGCAGGCGAAAGCCGAACTGCACCAGCGTTTCCTTGCGCGAGCGGTCGCCGCGGTACATGCCGCCGAGCTGCCCTATCGTGACATGGCTCTCGTCGATGAACATCAGCGCGTCGGAAGGCAGGTAGTCGATGAGCGTGGGAGGCGGCTCGCCCGCCGCGGCCCCGGACAGGTGGCGCGAATAGTTCTCGATGCCCTTGCAGAAGCCCAGTTCCTGCAGCATCTCCAGATCGAAGCGGGTGCGCTGCTCCAGGCGCTGGGCCTCGACCAGCTTGCCGGCATCCACCAGCTCGGCCAGGCGCTCGCGCAACTCCTGCTTGATGGTCTCGATGGCGCGCAGCACGGTTTCGCGGGGCGTCACGTAGTGGGAACTGGGGAATACGGTGAAGCGCGGCAGCCGCTGGCGCACTTTGCCCGTCAGCGGATCGAACATGTCCAGAGATTCGATCTCGTCGTCGAACAGCGTAATGCGCAGCGCCAGCTCCGCATGCTCAGCCGGAAACACGTCCACGATTTCGCCGCGCGCGCGGAACACACCCCGGGCGAACTCGGTATCGTTGCGTTCATACTGCATGGCAACCAGCCGCGCCAGCAGTTCCTGCCGGCCTATCCTGTCGCCCTGGCGCAACGTCAGCACCATGGCATGGTAGTCGCCCGGATTGCCGATACCGTAGATGCACGACACGGTGCCCACGATGACGGTATCCCGGCGCTCCAGCAGGCTCTTGGTGGCCGACAGCCGCATCTGCTCGATATGCTCGTTGATCGACGAGTCCTTCTCGATGAACAGGTCGCGCGAAGGCACATAGGCCTCGGGCTGGTAATAATCGTAGTAGGACACGAAATATTCGACGGCATTGCGTGGGAAGAACTCGCGCATTTCGGCATACAGCTGCGCCGCCAGCGTCTTGTTCGGCGCCAGCACGATGGCCGGCCTGCCCGTGCGGGCAATGACATTGGCCATGGTGAACGTCTTGCCCGAACCGGTCACGCCGAGCAGCGTCTGGTACATCAGGCCGTCCTGGATGCCCTCGGTCAGCTTGCCGATGGCCTCGGGCTGGTCTCCGGCCGGCGGATAGGGCTGGAACAACTGGAACGGGCTGTCGGGGAACTGCACAAAACCAGGCTCTGGCGCATTCTTCATACTGGACACCTGTAGGGGGAACCCCTTATTATCACATTTTGCCTTTCCACACCTCATCTCCCCCCGCCTCCTCCATCATGAGCTCTCTATTCGATTCCGTCGAACTTGCCCCGCGCGACCCCATTCTTGGCCTGACCGAGCAGTACAACGCCGATACCCGCCCCAATAAAGTGAACCTGGGCGTCGGCGTCTACTATGACGACAACGGCCGCCTGCCCCTGCTGGAGTCCGTACGCAAGGCCGAGCTGGCCCTGGTGGAAGCGGCATCCGCGCGCGGCTACCTGCCCATCGAAGGCATCGCCGGCTACAACAAGGGCGCGCAGACCCTGCTGCTGGGCAAGGGCTCGCCCCTGCTGGAATCGGGCCGCGCGCTGACGGCCCAGGCCCTGGGCGGCACCGGCGCGCTGCGCATCGGCGCCGACTTCCTGAAGCAGTTGCTGCCCGCCGCCAAGGTGCTCATCAGCAACCCCAGTTGGGAAAACCATCGCGCCCTGTTCGAGCGCGCCGGCTTCGTCGTGGACACCTACGCCTACTACGATGCGCAGACCCATGGCCTTGATTTCGACGGCATGCTGGCCTCGCTGAAGGCCGCCGAGCCGCGCACCATCGTCGTGCTGCACGCCTGCTGCCATAACCCCACGGGCGTCGATCCCAGCGCCGAGCAATGGCAGCAGATCGTCCAGGTCGTCAAAGAGCGCCAACTGGTGCCCTTCCTCGACATTGCCTACCAGGGCTTCGGCGACGGCGTGGAAGAAGACGCGTCCGTCGTGCGCCTGTTCGTGCAAAACGACCTCACCGTCCTCATCAGCTCGTCGTTCTCGAAGTCGTTCTCGCTGTACGGCGAACGCGTCGGCGCCCTGACGCTGGTCTGCTCCTCCAAGGAAGAAAGCGCGCGCGTCCTGAGCCAGCTCAAGCGCGTCATCCGCACCAACTATTCCAATCCCCCGACGCACGGTGGCGCCATCGTTTCCAGCGTGCTGAACTCGCCCGAGCTCTACCAGATCTGGACGGACGAGCTCGGCGCCATGCGCCAGCGCATCCGCGCCATGCGCCAGCAACTGGTCGACGTCCTGAAGGCCCGCGGCATCTCGCAGGATTTCAGCTTCGTGCTGAAGCAGCGCGGCATGTTCTCGTATTCGGGCCTGACGCCCGCCCAGGTCGAGCGCCTGCGCGAAGAGTTCGGCATCTACGCCATCGGCACCGGCCGTATTTGCGTAGCCGCGCTGAACAGCAAGAACATCGACTACGTGGCCGACTCCATCGCCAAGGTCATCGCCTAATTCTGGCAAAAGCCGGGCGCGGCCGCTCCAGTTGCCGCGCCCGGCCATGATCACCCCGCATGCCCCGCCTCGATGACGGGGCATATGTTTTGGTCCTCGGCAACTGCCGGCACTTCCCGCCTTTTCCTTTCATCGCCTGCACAGGGATCGCAATGTCCGCACCAGCAAAGCCACCCGTCCTGGGAACTCCCCTGTCCCCCCGCGCCGTGCGCGTCATGCTGCTGGGCTCGGGCGAGCTCGGCAAGGAAGTCATCATCGCCTTGCAGCAGCTCGGCGCCGAGACCATCGCGGTAGACCGCTACGCCAATGCTCCCGGCCACCAGGTCGCGCACCGCGCGCATACGGTTTCCATGACGGACCGCGACGCCCTGCGGCGCATCGTCGAGATGGAGCAGCCCGACATCATCGTGCCGGAAATCGAAGCCATCGCCACGGACCTGCTGGTCGAGCTGGAACAGGAAGGCGCGGCGCGCATCACGCCTACCGCCAAGGCGGCGCACCTGACCATGAACCGCGAGGGCATCCGCCGCCTGGCCGCCGAAGCCCTGGGCCTGCCCACTTCCCCCTACCGCTTCGTCGATACCCAGGCGGCGCTGCAGGAGGCCATCGACGACGGCATCGGCTATCCCTGCGTCGTCAAGCCCGTCATGTCCTCGTCCGGCAAGGGCCAGTCCATCATCCGCGGCCCGCAGGACGTCGCCTCGGCCTGGAAGCTGTCCCAGGAAGGCGGCCGCGTCGGCAGCGGCCGCATCATTGTCGAAGGCTTCATCGACTTCGACTACGAAATCACCCTGCTGACCGTGCGCTCGCGCAACACCGCCGGCGAAACCGTCACGCAGTTCTGCGCCCCCATCGGCCATCGCCAGGTGGACGGCGACTACGTCGAAAGCTGGCAGCCGCAGCCCATGTCCGACGCGGCGCTGGCCCGCTCCCGGGAAATCGCGCTGGCGGTGACGAACGCATTGGGCGGATGGGGCGTCTTCGGCGTGGAGCTGTTCGTGTCCGGGGACCAGGTGTGGTTTTCCGAGGTCAGCCCGCGTCCGCACGATACCGGCATGGTTACGATGATTTCGCAGGATCAGAGTGAATTCGTGCTGCATGCCCGCGCCCTGCTCGGCCTGCCCGTCCACGTCAGCCTGCGCCGGCCCGGCGCCAGCAGCGTCATCTACGGCGGCGTCGATGCGCAGGCGGTATCTTTCGGCAATGTCGACCAGGCGTTGTCCGAGCCCGGCGTGGACATCCGGCTGTTCGGCAAGCCAGAATCCTTCGTCAAGCGCCGCATGGGCGTCGCGCTCGCCGCGGGCGATACGGTCGAGGAAGCGCGCGGCAAGGCAAATGCCGCCTCCGCGAAGGTTACCGTCAGAACCTGAGAGCCGTTCTGCCTTTGATCTTCCCCTGTCCTGAAAGAGGCCGGCTCAAAGAAGAGAAGACAGGGGCTAAAAAGACGAAGCTCCGGCCTGAAAGGGCCGGAGCTTCTTTGTTACCGCTCAGCGGAACATGCTGCTGCAAGCAAAGGATCAGTGCCGGAACACGCCGCCCGAAGACGGGTCTTCCGCCTTCTTGGCGCTGGCAACCGATTCCGCCGCCAGCCTTGCCACTTCCTCGTCGGACAGCGGCGTCGGCATATGCTGCAGGGCGACTTCCAGGACGCGATCGATCCAGCGCACGGGAATGATCTCCAGCTGGTTCTTCACGTTGTCCGGGATCTCGGCCAGATCCTTGACGTTTTCCTCGGGGATCATCACGACCTTGATGCCGCCGCGATGCGCCGCCAGCAGTTTTTCCTTCAGGCCGCCGATGGCCAGCACCTCGCCGCGCAGCGTGATCTCGCCCGTCATGGCGACATCGGCCCGCACGGGGATGCCGGTCAGCGCGGACACGATGGCCGTCGTGATGGCGATGCCCGCGGACGGGCCATCCTTGGGCGTTGCACCCTCGGGGAAGTGCACGTGCAGGTCGCGCTTCTCGAACACCGTGTTGGCAATGCCCCATTGCTGGGCGCGCGAGCGCACGACCGTGCGGGCCAGTTCCACCGACTCCTTCATGACGTCGCCGAGCGAACCCGTGCGCTGGATGAGGCCCTTGCCCGGCATGTCCACCACTTCGATGGTCAGCAAGTCGCCGCCGACCTCCGTCCATGCCAGTCCCGTGACCTGGCCGACCTTGTTCTCGGTTTCAGCCATGCCGAAGTTGTAGCGGCGCACGCCCAGGAAATCGTTAAGGTTCTCCGACGTGACCTTGACCGTTGTCACAGGCCCTTGCTGCTCCTGCGCCTTGCTGCCCCGTCTCTTCGAGACCGCCTCGGGATTCTCGGCCAGCAGGCGCTTGACCACCTTGCGGCAGATCTTGCTGATCTCGCGTTCGAGCGCACGCACGCCGGCTTCGCGCGTGTAGTAGCGCACGATATCGCGCACGGCGCTATCCTCGATCAGCAGTTCGCCTTCACGCACGCCGTTGTTCTTCATCAGCTTGGGCAGCAGATGATCGAACGCGATGTGCACTTTTTCATCCTCGGTATAGCCCGAGAGGCGGATGACTTCCATGCGGTCCAGCAGCGCCGGCGGAATGTTCAGCGTATTGCTGGTGGCGACGAACATGACATCGGACAGGTCGAAATCGACTTCGACGTAGTGATCCTGGAACGTGTGGTTCTGTTCCGGATCCAGGACTTCCAGCAGGGCCGACGACGGATCGCCGCGGAAATCCGCGCCCATCTTGTCGATTTCATCGAGCAGGAACAGCGGATTGCGCACGCCGACCTTGTTCATGTTCTGCAGGATCTTGCCCGGCATGGAACCAATATAGGTGCGGCGATGGCCCCGGATCTCGGCCTCGTCGCGCACGCCGCCCAGCGCCATGCGCACGAACTTGCGGTTCGTAGCGCGCGCGATGGACTGGCCAAGCGAAGTCTTGCCCACGCCGGGAGGCCCGACCAGGCACAGGATAGGCGCTTTGAGCTTGTCGACGCGCTGCTGCACAGCCAGGTATTCGACAATGCGCTCCTTGACCTTCTCCAGACCGTAGTGATCAGCATCGAGCACGTTTTCGGCATTGGAGATCGAGTTGTTGATACGGCTCTTCTTGCGCCACGGCAGGCTGATCAGCGTGTCGATATAGTTGCGCACGACCGTGGCTTCCGCCGACATGGGCGACATCAGCTTGAGCTTCTTGAGTTCGGCCTCGGCCTTTTTCAGCGCTTCCTTGGGCATCTGGGCGGCGGCGATCTTCTTCTCGAGCTCTTCAATGTCGGCGCCTTCCTCGCCTTCGCCGAGTTCCTTCTGGATGGCCTTGACCTGCTCATTCAGGTAGTAGTCGCGCTGGCTCTTCTCCATCTGCTTCTTGACGCGGCCGCGAATACGCTTCTCGACCTGCAGGATGTCGATTTCGGACTCGAGCTGGGACAGCAGCGCTTCCAGGCGCTGGACCACCTCGACGCACTCCAGCATCTTCTGCTTCTGCTCCAGCTTGAGCGGCAGATGGGCGGAAATCGTGTCGGCCAGCCGGCCCGCATCGTCGATGCTGGACAGCGAACTCAGGATTTCCTGGGGGATCTTCTTGTTGAGCTTGACGTACTGCTCGAACTGCGTGACGACGGCGCGACGCAGCGCCTCGGATTCAGCGCCCGCCTGTTCCTCCGGAGCGATTGCCGCGACGACGGCCGAAAAATGGCTGTCTTCTTCCTTGACGGACTGAATGCGCGCACGCTGGACGCCTTCGACCAGCACCTTTACCGTACCGTCGGGCAGCTTCAGCATTTGCAGGATGCTGGCCACGCAGCCGATTTCATAGAGGTCGTCCGCAGCGGGATCGTCCTTGCCGGCGGATTTCTGCGCAACCAGCATGATGCCGTTGCCCGCTTCCATCGCCAGCTCCAGCGCCTTGATCGAGCGCGGGCGCCCGACGAACAGCGGGATGACCATGTGAGGGAACACCACCACATCGCGCAAAGGCAGCAGCGGCAGGTCGGTGGGCTCCAAAGAGAGTGTCTGGCTTGCAGCCATAGCAATTTCCTTTAAATGAACTGCCAGAAACAAAAAGGAAGCTAACTAAGGCTTCCTTTTTGTTTTATCGGTTTACCTGGAGCTTATCTAGCGACGATAGCGAGAAATTCAAGTCCCGCGACCCATACCCACACAAATCATAGGGTTATTGTGCTTTCCCCGCTCAGGCAGCCGCATTCTTCAGCGGCCGGGCCGGCGCCTCGGCGGCCTCGCCGCCTTCCGCAGCCTTCCCCTTCAGCAGGCTGGGGGATTTCCGCTCGGTGATGACGCCCTCGTCCACGATGACCTTGCTGACATCCTTGAGAGAAGGCAGTTCGTACATCGTATCGAGCAGGGCCTGCTCGACGATCGAACGCAGGCCGCGCGCGCCCGTACGGCGCTTCAATGCACTGCGGGCCACGGCGGAAAGCGCCTCGGGCTGGATATCCAGCTCGACATTTTCCATTTCAAACAGTTTCTGGAACTGCTTGATCAGGGAATTCTTGGGCTCGACCAGGATACGGACCAGCGTTTCCTCGTCCAGCTCCTGCAGCGTGGCGATCACCGGCAGGCGGCCGACCAGCTCGGGAATCAGGCCGAACTTGATCAGATCCTCGGGCTCGACTTCGGTGAACAGCTCGCCCACGCCGCGCTCCGATTTGGCGCGCACCGATGCGGAGAAACCGATGCCGGATTTCTCGGTGCGGTCGCGGATGACCTTTTCCAGGCCGTCGAATGCGCCGCCCACGATGAACAGGATATTGGTCGTGTCCACCTGAACGAAGTCCTGGTTGGGATGCTTGCGCCCGCCCTGGGGAGGCACGGACGCCACCGTGCCCTCGATCAGCTTGAGCAGCGCCTGCTGCACGCCCTCGCCCGATACGTCGCGCGTAATGGACGGGTTGTCCGACTTGCGCGATATCTTGTCGATCTCGTCGATGTAGATGATGGCGCGCTGGGCCTTTTCCACATCGTAGTTGCAGTTCTGCAGCAGCTTCTGGACGATATTCTCGACATCCTCGCCGACATAGCCGGCTTCCGTCAGCGTGGTCGCGTCGGCCATGACGAAAGGCACGTCCAGCATGCGCGCCAGGGTTTGCGCCAGCAGCGTCTTGCCCGAGCCGGTGGGCCCGATCAGCAGGATGTTGCTCTTGGAGAGTTCAACGTCGTCGCCCTTGACCTCGCCGTAGCGGATGCGCTTGTAGTGGTTGTAGACGGCCACCGCCAGCGTGCGCTTGGGCGTGTCCTGCCCGATGACATAGCCATCGAGGAAGGTCTTGATTTCCTGCGGCGTAGGCAGATCGTTGCGGACGGCATCGCGCGCGGCTTCCTGTGTTTCTTCCAGGATGATGTCGTTGCACAGCGAGATGCACTCGTCGCAGATGAATACCGACGGCCCGGCAATCAGCTTGCGGACCTCGTGCTGGCTTTTGTTGCAGAACGAGCAGTGCAGCACCTTTTCGTTCGATGATCCTTTGTTTTCGGACATGGAAGCTTGGACTCGCAGAAGGAGACGGCACGCGGGAACCGCGTGCTTTAACAAAATGCCCAGCGCCGCGCCTTGGGCTTGCACTCCCCCGAGGGGCGCTTTTGCCTAGGGGCGGCCCGGCGAAAAATAATACCCCCACGCTGCGCCTTCGGCTTGCTGCCCCCGAGGGGGCGCTTTTTGCCTAGGGGCGGCCCGGCGGCAAACGGGCTTCACAAGGTTGTCTTACGCCTGGTCGGCGCGCGACACCAGAATCTTGTCGACCAGACCGTACGATACCGCATCTTCGGCGGACATGAAGTTGTCGCGCTCGGTATCGACTTCGATACGCTCGATCGGCTGCCCGGTGTTCGCGGCAAGAATACTGTTGAGACGCTCGCGCAGCGTGAGGATTTCCCGCGCCTGGATCTGGATATCGGAAGCCTGGCCCTGGGCGCCGCCCGAAGGCTGGTGGATCATGATGCGCGAATTGGGCAGCGTATAGCGCTTGCCCTTGGCGCCGGCCGCCAGCAGGAAGGCGCCCATGCTGGCCGCGATGCCCGTGCACAGCGTGGAGACCTCAGGCTTGACGAACTGCATGGTGTCGTAGATGGCAAGCCCCGCGTACACCGATCCCCCGGGAGAGTTCAGGTACAGCGAGATTTCCTTGTCGGGATTCTCCGATTCCAGGAACAGCAACTGCGCTACTACCAGATTCGCGGAGTGATCGTTGACCGGCCCCACGAAGAAAATGATGCGTTCGCGCAGCAGGCGCGAATAGATATCGTAGGAGCGTTCCCCACGCCCCGACTGTTCCACGACGATAGGCACGTAGCCCAGTCCGGATGGCGTGACCGCTTCGCCGCCATGCAGCGAAGCGTAGAAATCGATGAATTGCGACGACATTAGTTGGTTCCCATCAATTCGTCGAAGCCTACATTGTCGTCGGTAACCTTGGCCTTGGACAGGACATGCTCGACGACATTGTCTTCCAGCACGATGGCTTCGATCTCGGCACGGCGCTGGCGATCCGCCAGATAGTATGCCACGACTTGGGCAGGCTGCTCGTAGCTCTGCGCGAACTCCTCGATGCGGGCGCGGACCTGCTCGGGCTTGGCGCGCAGGTCGGCTTGCTTGACCAACTCGCTGACCAGCAGGCCCAGGCGCACGCGGCGCTCGGACTCGGCGCGGAACAGGTCTTCCGGCAGCTCGACCGTGTCGGCGTTGGGCATGCCGCGCTGCTTGAGTTCTTCGCGGGCGGCAACCGTGCGGTCCTGGACATCGCTTGCGACCAGCGCCTTGGGCAGATCGAACGAGCTGGCCTGCGCCAGCGCGTCCATGACGGCCGCCTTGGTGCGGGCCTGGGCGCGCGCCTTGACTTCGCGCTCGATGTTGGCGCGGATCTCGGCGATCAGCTTTTCCACGTCGCCTTCGGCCTGACCCAGCGACTTGGCGAACTCGGCGTCGACCTCGGGCAGGACGGCCTCAGCCACTTCCTTGATCGTGATCGCGAATTCCGCCGTCTTGCCGGCAACGGTCGCGCTGCCATAGTTT
The DNA here is from genome assembly GCF_004342005.1 of Paracandidimonas soli. Lineage (GTDB taxonomy): Bacteria > Pseudomonadota > Gammaproteobacteria > Burkholderiales > Burkholderiaceae_B > Paracandidimonas > Paracandidimonas soli. The sequence goes on along the minus strand of NZ_SMBX01000003.1, from coordinate 444,796 downwards.
TCGGGGAACGTCAGCGGGAAGGTCTTGCTTTCGCCGGCCTTCATGCCGCGAGCGGCATCCTCGAACTCGGGCAGCATGCGGCCCTGGCCCAGCACGAAGGGGAAGTCTTCCGCGGAACCGCCGTCGAAGGCCACGCCGTCGATGGTGCCCTTGAAGTCCAGCGTGACGCGGTCGTCATCCTGGGCCGCGCGGCCTTCGCGGGCCTCGTAGCTGGCGCGCTGCTTGCGCAGGACGTCGAGCGTCTTCTGCACGTTTTCGTCGGCCACTTCGATGACCGTGCGCTTGATTTCCAGCGCGCCGAGTTCCGGCACGGCGACTTCGGGATAGACTTCGAAGGTGGCCGTGAAGGCCAGGGAGCCTTCCTCGACGCCTTCGGTCTTGGGTTCGAGATTGGGAGCGCCGGCAACGCGCAGCTTGGCGCCTTCGATCACTTCGTCGAAGCGGCGGCCCACCTGGGCGTTGATGGCGTCGTAGCGGGCGCCGGGGCCGTGCGAGCGCTCGATGAGCGACAGAGGCGCCTTGCCCGGACGGAAGCCCTGGATCTTGGCGGTGCGGGCAATCTTCTTCAGTTGCGCCTGGACTTCTTTTTCAATGTCGGCCAGCGAAATGACCAGATCGACACGGCGCTCCAGGCCGGACAGAGTTTCAACCACGGGCTGCATTCGGTACCTATCGAGTTATGAGTGAGTAAGCAGTAAACCGTATATTTTACCGGAAAGTGGAAATCACGCTGCAAGCCGCCGCAAACCCCCTGTGAAGCACTCCGGCCCAACCACTTCGTGGCCCGCCTCGTGGCCTGCAGGCCAAGGCTTGCGCTTTGGCGCGTGATCGCACGTCGCGCGTAGCATTCCGCCTCCGCCTGATCTAGAATCTCTCCCTTGCATCCAGAAAATAATATCGGGGAAACGTCTTGATCGCTTGTTATCCGCGCGCGGCAAGCCGGGCGCTGTCCATCTCGGACCTGCGCGCCCTGGCACGGCGGCGCCTGCCCAAATCCGTCTTCGATTTCATCGACGGCGGGGCGGAAGACGAACTCACGCTGCGCGGCAACCGCGACGCCTTCGAACAGGTACGCATCGTGCCGCGCATCCTGGTCGACGTCGACCAGCCCGACCTTGCCACCAGCATCGTCGGCCAGCCGGCGGACGCGCCGTTCGTCATCGCCCCCATGGGCGCCTGCGCCCTGGCCTGGCCCGGCGCGGACCTGGCAATCGCCCGCGCCGCGCGCGATTGCGGCATTCCCTATACCCTGTCCACCATGGCCACCGTCAGTATCGAACGCATGGCCAGCGACGTGGGCGGCCGGCTGTGGTTCCAGCTATACGTGCTGCGCGACATGGATTTCTGCCGCAAGCTCATCGACCGCGCCGCCGCCGCGGGCTACGAGGCCCTGGTCGTCACCGTCGACCTGCCCGCAGGGGGCAAACGCGAAAAAGACCTGCGCAACGGCATCTCCGTGCCCATCCGCCCCAGCCTGCGGCACGTGCTGGCCGGCATCGCTCACCCCGACTGGGCGCTGCGCCTGCTGTCGGGCGGCATGCCCGACTTCGAGAACGTGCACGGCCTGCTCAACGACAACAGCGCCGGCATGACCATCGCCGCCAAGGTCGGCCAGAACCTGAACGCCAGCTTCCAGTGGGATGACCTGCGCCGCATGCGCGACCAGTGGAAAGGCCGGCTGATCGTCAAGGGGGTGGAACACCCCGACGACGCGCGCCAGTTGTGCGACCTGGGCGCCGACGCCATCTGGGTGTCGAACCACGGCGGCCGCCAGCTCGACGGCGCGCTGCCGACGCTGCAGGCGCTGCCGGGCATCGCCCGGGCCATCGATGGCCGCGTGCCGCTGCTGCTCGATTCCGGCGTGCGCCGCGGCGTCGACGCCCTGAAGGCGCGCATGCTGGGCGCGCAGGCCGTCTGCATCGGGCGCGCCGCCCTGTTCGGCGCGGCCGCCGGCGGCGAGGCGGGCGCCCGCCAGGCGCTCGACATCCTGACCGGCGAACTGCGGCTGGCCATGAAGCTGTCGGGAACCCCCAACATGGCCGCCGCCGCACACGGCCTGGCGCCACCCGCCGCATCCGCATCCTGATATTCTTCGATACCGCATACGACACATTCGGCCCGGATCCTCCAGACACATCGCCCGTCCAGGCAGCCCGCATTTCCACAACAACGACACGTTTCGACCATTCCATAAAAGGAGCCCTTCCATGAACACATCGCACAAAGCGCTCTCGCGCACGCTGCTGGCCGCCGCCCTGGCTGGCGCCGCCGGCCTGGCCCAGGCCGCCGACATCAAGATCGGCATCGCCGCCGCCTTGTCCGGCGGCGCCGCGCAATACGGCGCCTCCATCCGCAACGGCTTCCAGACCGCCGCCGACGAGATCAACGCCAAGGGCGGCATCAACGGCGACAAGATCGTGCTGGTCATCGAAGACGAACAGGGCAAAAAGGAAGAAGCCATCAATGTCTTCAAGAAACTGATCTTCCAGGACAAGGTGCTGATGATCTTCGGCCCGACCCTGTCGAATTCCGCCCAGGCCGCCTTCCCCATCGCGCAGGGCGCCAAGATCGTAGGCTTCGGCACGTCCACCACGGCCGACGGCATCACCGCCATCGGCGACTACATCTTCCGCAACTCGGTTACGGAAGCCGACGTTCTGCCCGTCACCCTGCAGACCGCCATCGCCAAGGCCGGCATCAAGAAGGTGGCCGTGCTGTACGGCAGCGACGACGTCTTCACCAAGAGCGGCTACGACAACTTCAAGAAGGCCATCGAAGCCCTGAACCTGTCCGTCACCACCACCGAAACCTTCGCCAAGGGCGACGTGGATTTCAAGGCGCAACTGACCAAGATCAAGGCCGGCAACCCCGACGCCGTCGTGCTGTCGGCCCTGCTGGCCGAAGGCGCGCCCATCATGGTGCAGGCCCGCCAGTTGGGCATCGACGTGCCCTTCATCGGCGGCAACGGCATGAACTCGGTCAAGGTGTTCGACATCGCCAAGGAAAAGGCCGATGGCCTGTACGTGGGCAGCCCGTGGTCGGCCAGCAGCGCCACGCCGGAAAACACTCACTTCATCGACACCTACAAGGCACGCTTCAACGCCATGCCCGACCAGTTCGCAGCGCAGTCCTACGACGCCATGAACATCGTCGCCCAGGCATTGAAAAACACCAAGATGACCGATAACCTGGCCGCCGACCGCACCGCCCTGCGCGATGCGCTGACCCAGGTCAGCCAAAAGGGCGCCACGGGCGACTTCGCCTTCCGTCGCGCCGAAGACAAGCGCGGCAAGCCCGCCGGCTACGACGCGCAGCAAACGCCCATCATCAGCATTGCCCAGGACGGCAAGTTCGTCATCACGCAATAAGCGATGACCCGCGCGGCGGGACGATTCCCGCCGCGCGCACACAGGCAGAAAGGAACCGGAAGTGCTTGAACAACAGCTTTTCAACGCCCTGGCGCTGGGCAGCGTGTATGCGCTGTTCGCCCTGGGATTCACGCTGATCTTCGGCGTGCTGGGCGTCATCAATCTATCCCATGGCGCCGTCTTCATGGTGGGCGCGTACGCCGCCATTGAAATCATCACCCAGTTCGATGCGCCCATATGGGCCGCGCTGACGCTGGCCTTCCTGGTGGCGGGAAGCGTCGGCCTGCTGATCGACGTCCTGGTCCTGAAGCCGCTGCGCGCGCGCAACGCGCCACACCTGATTCCGATGATCGCCACCATCGGCGTGGCCATCATCCTGAACAATTCCGCGCAAGGCATTTTCGGCGCGGAGAACAAGCGTTTCCCCGAAAATGCCGTGGCCGATACGGTATTGAACTTCTGGAACCTGCACATCACCGTGGTCGAGCTGGGCATCATCCTGCTGTCGCTCGCGCTGATGGCGGTGCTGATGTTCACCATCAAGAAAACCCAGTTGGGCCGCGCCCTGCGCGCCATTGCCGAATCGCCGCGCGCCGCCCACCTGCTGGGCATCAACGTCGAAGGGCTGTTCTACACCGTGTCGTTCCTGGCCGCCGGCCTGGGCGGCGTGGCCGGCGTGCTGATCGGCCTGTACTCCAATGCCGTGTTCCCGCTGATGGGCCAGCCCATCCTGCACAAGGGCATCGCCGTCATCATCCTGGGCGGCATGGGCGACATTCGCGGCGCCATGCTGGGCGGGCTGTTCCTGGGCTTTGCGGAAGTACTGTCGGTCGCCTACATCGGCTCCAGCTCGCGCGACGCCGTCGCCTTCGGCCTGCTGTTCCTGGCCCTGCTGTTCCGGCCCACAGGCCTGTTCGGCGTTTCGCAGGAGCGCAAGGTCTGATCATGGAAAACCTGGAAAATTTCTGGGCCATCTACAGCAATCTCGTGCTCACGCTGGGCACGAATTCCCTGCTGGCCCTGTCCATCTACCTGACGCTGTCATGCGGCATGCTGACCCTGGCCAACGCCGCCTTCATGAGCATCGGCGCCTATACCGGCGCCATCCTTACCCTTGACCACGACGTTCCGTTCGGCCTGGCGATCGCCGCCGCCATGGCGCTGCCGGCGCTGGTGGCCTTCATCATGGGCCGTCCGCTGCTGCGGCTGTCCGGCGTGTACCTGGCCATGGCCACGCTGGCCTTCGGCGAAGTGGTGCGCATCGTCATGCTCAACGCCGAACCCCTGACGGGCGGCGCGCTGGGCCTGAACGGCATCCCGCAACTGACGCAGCCCTGGCACATCGTGCTGGCGCTGGTGCTGGTCCTGCTGCTGCTGTGGCGCTTTCGGCGCTCGCGCATCGGCCGCGCCTTCGACGCCATCCGCGAAGACGAAACCGCCGCCAGCCTGATGGGCATCGACATCAATGCGCACAAGACGCTGGCCTTCGTGCTGGGCGCCGCCATCGCCGGCCTGGCCGGCGTGCTGAACGCACACCTGACGTTCTTCATCGGCCCCAATGAGTTCGGCTTCGACCGTGGCGTCGAGATCCTGACCATGGCGATCTTCGGCGGCATCAACGGCCTGACCGGCCCGGTGCTGGGCGCGGTCGTGCTGACGCTGCTGCCCGAAGTGCTGCGCGTGTTCCAGGACTTCCGCCTGGTGGCCAACGGCCTGATCCTGGTGCTGGTGGTGCTGTTCCTGCCCAAGGGGCTGTGGGATCCCGCCCGAATGCGCGGCTGGTTCCGCGCCAAGGGGGGCAAGACATGACCCAAGCGCATCAACCACAAGCCGGCAACGTGCTGGCCCTGGAAAACGTCTCGCGCAGCTTCGGCGGCCTGCATGTGCTGCAGGACGTCAGCCTGGCCATTCCCGGCCAGGGCATCTTCGGGCTGATCGGCCCCAACGGCGCGGGCAAAACCACCGTTTTCAACCTGATCACCGGCCTGCTGCCGCCATCGGGCGGCGCCATCCGCTTTGACGGGCGCGACCTGGCCGGCATGAAGCCGCACGACATCACGCGGCTGGGCATCGCCCGCACGTTCCAGAACATCCGCCTGTTCAAGGAAATGACGCTGCTGGAAAACGTCATGATCGGCCTGCACTCGCGCCTGGACTACCCCGCCGTCAGCTCCCTGTGGGTGGGCAGCGCTTTCCGCCGCGAAGAAAAGCGCGGCCGCGCGCGCGCCCTGGAACTGCTGTCCTGGGTGCGCCTGGAAGACAAGGCGCACCTGTTGGCCGACCACCTGTCGTATGGCGAGCAGCGCAAGCTGGAACTGGCCCGCGCCCTTGCCACCGATCCGCGCCTGCTGCTGCTGGACGAACCTGTGGCCGGCATGAACAGCGGCGAAAAGCAGGACCTGATGCAGGACATCCAGCGCATCGCCGAGCGCGGCTACGCCATCTTCATGATCGAACACGACATGCCCTTCGTCATGGGCTTGTGCCAGGACATCGCCGTGCTGAATTTCGGGCGCATCATCGCGCAGGGCGACGCAGAACACATCCGCACCAACCCGCAGGTCATCGAGGCCTATCTGGGCCGCGACGACGACGATGACATCGCGCAGGCTCAGACACAACCCGCTGGCGCATCCGCGCAGCCACAGGACGGAGCCACGGCATGAACACAACACCCGAACTGCTGCAGGCGCAAGCAAAGGTGCCGCCGCAAATGCAAGCCCAGACGCAACCGGGTGCGCAGCCGCTGCTGCGCGTCGACAACCTGCACGTATCCTACGGGCACATCCATGCCGTCAAGGGCATCAGCTTTGCTCTGAAGGAAGGCGCCGTCACCACGCTGGTCGGCGCCAACGGCGCGGGCAAGTCCACCACGCTGCTGGCCCTGTCGGGGCTGGTCAAGGCGCAATCGGGCGCCATCGCTTTCCAGGGCGACAGCATCACCGGACTTGCTCCGCACAAGATCGTCAAGCGCGGCGTGGTGCAGGTGGCCGAAGGCCGCGCCACCCTGACGCGCCTGACCGTGCGCGAAAACCTGGAACTGGGCGCCTACACCCGGCACGACCGCGCCGAACGCGCCGACGAGCTGGAAAAGGTGTTCGCCCTGTTCCCCCGGCTGCGCGAACGCGCCGACGGGCTGGCGGGCAACCTGTCGGGCGGCGAACAGCAGATGCTGGCCATCGGCCGCGCCCTGATGGCAAAGCCCAAGGTGCTGCTGCTGGACGAGCCCTCCATGGGCCTGGCGCCCATCATCGTCCAGGACATCTTCCGCATCCTGCGCGAGATCAACCAGCAGGGGCTGACGATCTTCCTGGTGGAACAGAACGTGCGCCAGGCGTTGCGCATTTCCGACTACGCCTACGTGCTGGAAACCGGCAGCATCGTGCTGGAAGGCACAGGCGCCAGCCTGCTGGGCCATCCGGACGTGCAGAAGGCGTACCTGGGCGGCTAGGCATGGGCATGCGTGACAAACTCACGCTATAATTACCGGCTTGCCTTTGCGAACGTGGCGGAATTGGTAGACGCACCAGATTTAGGTTCTGGCGCCGAAAGGTGTGAGAGTTCGAGTCTCTCCGTTCGCACCAGGCACATCATCCTTTCCACTGCACGGCAGGGCCCACGGCCCGCCGCCGGTCGGTCGCAGGGCGCGCCGACACAAGCGCCCTTCCTGTGTCCGGCTGCACAACCGAAGACACAGGACATCATGCAAGCAACTCAGGCACTCATCGAACAGGCGTGGGAAAACCGTGCCCAGCTCCGCGCGCACGCTGACGCCCCCCAATGGCAGGCTGCCGTCGATACTGTCATCTCCGCCCTGGACAGCGGCGCCAGCCGCGTCGCGGAGAAGATCGATGGCGCCTGGGTCACCCACGAATGGATGAAGAAAGCCGTCCTGCTGTCGTTTCTTTTCGAGTCCAGCCAGGTCATGGGCCAGGCGCCCCTGCAATACTATGACAAGGTGCCTCTCAAATTCCAGGACTACACCGAGCAGGACTTCGCCTCCCGAGGATTCCGCGTGGCGCCGCCCGCCGTCGCGCGCCGCGGCTCCTACATCGCCAGGAACGTCGTGCTGATGCCGTCCTACGTCAATATCGGCGCCTATGTCGACGAAGGCGCCATGATCGACACCTGGGCCACCGTGGGCTCCTGCGCCCAGATCGGCAAAAACGTCCACCTGTCGGGCGGCGTCGGCATCGGCGGCGTGCTGGAGCCGCTGCAGGCCAACCCCACCATCATCGAGGACAACTGCTTCATCGGCGCGCGCTCGGAAGTCGTCGAGGGCGTCATCGTCGAGGAAAACTCGGTGCTGGCCATGGGAGTATTCCTTTCACAAAGCACGCGCATCTACGACCGTGCCACCGGAGAAATCACCTACGGCCGGGTTCCGTCGGGCTCGGTCGTCGTACCCGGCTCCCTGCCCTCCGCCGACGGCAGCTACAGCCTGGCCTGCGCGGTCATCGTCAAGCGCGTCGACGCCAAGACCCGCGCCAAGACCAGCATCAACGAACTGCTGCGCACATGAGCACCGCCCGGACCAGCGTACGCAGCCACGCCGAAGCACTGATCCGCCTGGCATCCGTCACCCCGGACGACAAAGGCTGCCAGGACTACCTGGTCGGACAGTTGTCCGCGCTGGGCTTTCGCTGCGAAGCCATGCCGCACGGCAATGTCAGTAATCTCTGGGCCAGGCGCGGCGACGCCGCCCCCCTGTTCGTCTTTGCCGGGCATACCGATGTCGTGCCTCCCGGCCCGGCGGAACACTGGCTCAGCGATCCATTCACGCCGACGGAGCGCGACGGCCACCTGTACGGCCGCGGCGCGGCGGATATGAAATCCTCGATCGCGGCATTCCTGGCCGCGGTGCAGGATTTCGTGCGCGACCATCCGGCCCATACAGGTTCGATCGCCCTGCTGATCACTTCGGACGAAGAAGGCCCGGCGCACGATGGCACGGTGCAGGTCTGCCGCGCGCTGGAAGCGCGCGGAGAATTGCCCGACTACTGCATTGTCGGAGAGCCCACGTCGGTCGACCGGCTGGGAGACATGCTCAAGAACGGCAGGCGCGGCTCGCTGTCGGGCTCGCTGCGCGTGGAGGGCAAGCAGGGACACGTCGCCTACCCTCACCTGGCCGCCAATCCCATCCACCTGCTCGCTCCCGCGCTGCAGGAGCTGGCGCAGGAACGCTGGGACGAAGGCAACGAGTACTTTCCGCCCACCACCTTCCAGGTGTCCAACATCCACGCCGGCACCGGCGCCACCAATGTCGTGCCGGGAGAGCTGAGAATGGAATTCAACTTCCGCTTTTCCACCGCCAGCACCGAACAGCAGTTGCGCGAGCGCGTCGAAACCATCCTGCGCCGCCATGGCCTGCGCTTCACCCTGGACTGGACGCTGGGCGGCAAGCCCTTTCTCACGCCCAGGGGCCGGCTCAGCCAGGCGCTTTCCGCCGCCATCCGCGAAGAAACAGGCCTGGAAACCACGTTATCCACGACGGGCGGCACTTCGGACGGCCGTTTCATTGCCGCCATCTGCCCCCAGGTGATAGAGTTCGGGCCCATCAACGCCAGCATCCACCAGGCCAATGAAAGCATCCGCCTGGCCGACATGGAGCCGCTGAAACACATTTACCGCCGCACGCTCGAGCTGCTGCTGCCCGATCCAGCCTGAGCCTGCGACACATAACCTACAGGAACCGCATGCACGCCACCGCCTACCGGGATCTTCTCACCGTACGCGATCTTCTGCGCTACGCCGTCAGCCGCTTCCGGGCCGCCGAGCTGGTCTTCGGCCATGGCAGCGACAATGCCTGGGACGAGGCCGTCTACCTGCTGCTACACACGCTGAATCTGCCGCTGGATACGCTGGATCCATTCCTGGACGCACGAGTGCTGCCGGAAGAACGCAAGCAGTTCCTCGACCTGATCGGACGCCGCATCTCCGAGCGCAAGCCCGCGGCCTACCTGACGGGCGAAGCCTGGCTGCAGGGGCAGCGCTTCATCGTCAATGAAAACGTCATCGTACCGCGCTCGCCCATCGCGGAGCTCCTGTCCGAAGGCCTGACGCCCTGGGTCGCCGACCCGGAATCCGTCGTCACGGTGCTCGACATGTGCACGGGCTCGGGCTGCCTGGCCATACTGGCCGCCTACGCGTTCGAGAACGCGCTGGTCGATGCCGTCGACATTTCCGAGGCGGCGCTCGAGGTCACCGCGCAGAACATCGCCCTGCACGGCCTGCAAGGCCGCGTCTCCGCCCACCAGAGCGACCTGTTCGACAACCTGCCGCCCTGCGACTATTCCCTGATCCTCTGCAATCCGCCCTACGTCAACGCGAACTCCATGCATGTCTTGCCGGCTGAGTATATGGCCGAGCCCGACCTGGCGCTCGCCGGCGGCGAAGACGGCATGGACCTGGTGCGGCGCATCCTGGAACAGGCTCCGGCCTACATGGCCGACGACGGCCTGCTGATCCTGGAGATCGGCAACGAATACGACAACTTCCTGGCGGCCTTCCCCGACCTGGACCCGATCTGGCTCAGCACCGCCGAGGCCGAGGACCAGATCGTCCTGCTCAACAAATCGCAGTTGCTGACGTGATACGCGCCACCAACCTCGGCCTGCGCAGGGGCGTGAAAGTCCTGCTGGAAAATACGGACTTCGTCGTCAATCCGGGAGAACGCGTCGGCATCGTCGGCAAGAACGGCGCGGGCAAATCCACGCTGTTCTCCCTGCTCAAGGGCGAACTGGACGCAGATGCCGGCACTTTGAGCATTCCCTCCGGCTGGCGCATCGCCAGCGTGGAGCAGGACGTGGCGCACGATGCGCAGCCCGCGCGCGAATTCGTCATAGACGGCGATGTGCATCTGCGCCGGCTGCAGGCTCAGCGCGCCGCGCTGGATCCCGCCGACGGCCACCGCATCGCCGAGCTGGAAGCCGCGCTGGTGGAAGCGCAGGCCTGGAGCGCGCATTCGCGCGCGGAGCAATTGCTGGCCGGCCTGGGCTTCGCTCCCGAGCAATGGCAGTTGCCCGTCAACCAGTTCTCGGGCGGCTGGCGCATGCGCCTGGCTCTGGCTCGCGCCCTGATGGCGCCGTCGGAACTGCTGCTACTCGACGAGCCCACCAACCACCTGGACCTCGATGCCATGCTGTGGCTGGAGCGCTGGATCGCCGCCTACCAGGGCACCGTCATGCTGATCTCGCACGATACGGAATTCCTGGACAGCGTCGCCAGATCCATCCTGCACTTCGACCACGCCAGGCTGGTCTCCTACAAGGGCGACTACACTTCGTTCCTGACCCAGCGCGCCGAGCGCCTGCGCCAGACGAAGCTGGCATGGGAACGCCAGACCCGCGAGACCGCCCGCCTGCAAAGCTTCATCGACCGCTTCAAGGCCAAGGCCACCAAGGCCAAGCAGGCGCAAAGCCGCGTCAAGGCGCTGGCCCGCATGGAAAAGCTGGCGCCGCTGCATGCGGAGTCCGGCATCGACATCCATATTCCCGAACCGCTCAGCATGCCGGATCCCCTGCTGGTCCTGGACGAGGTCCGCACCGGCTACCGCACCGAGGACGGCGGGGACATCCCCATACTGCGCGACGTGAAGCTGATGGTGCGCGGCGGCAGCCGCATCGGTATCCTGGGCGTGAACGGCGCCGGCAAGAGCACTCTCATCAAAACGCTGGCGGGAGAGCTTGCGCCGCTGGCAGGCGAGCGCAAGGCATCGCGCGGACTGGAAGTCGGCTATTTCGCCCAGCACCAGTTGGACATGCTGGACCTGGAAGCCACGCCGCTGCAACATCTCGCAAGAATCGCGCCCCAGGCCAGGGAACAAGAGCTGCGAAACTACCTGGGCGGATTCGGTTTCGGCGGAGACGCCGTCACCGGCAAGATTGCGCCCATGTCGGGCGGCGAAAAGGCCAGGCTCGCGCTGGCGCTGATCGTCTGGCAGAAGCCCAATCTGCTGCTGCTGGACGAGCCCAGCAATCACCTCGACGTGGACACGCGCGAAGCGCTCGCCACCGCGCTGGCCGAGTTTCCCGGCAGTGTGCTGCTGGTTTCCCACGACAGGCACCTGCTGCGCACGACAGTCGACGATTTCTGGATCGTGGCCGACGGCGGCGTGACAGAGTTCGACGGCGATCTGGAGGACTACCGCGCCTGGCTGCTGCAGCGCGCGGCTGACCAGCGCACGGAAGCCCGCCAGTCGGAAGCCGCGTCTTCCTCCGGCACGGTCGACCGCAAGGCGCAGCGCCGCCAGGAAGCCGAGGAGCGCCAGCGCCTTTCCGCGCTGAAGAAGCCCATCGAAAAAGAGCTGTCCCAGATAGAAAAAAAGATGGATGCCCTGCGCGCCGAACTGCGAGACCTGGACGCGCGCATCGCCGATCCTGCTTTGTACTCCGACGCGCGCCGCGAAGAACGCCAGGACACCATGGCCGCGCACGGCAACGCGCGGAAATCGCTGGACGAACTGGAAGAGCGCTGGCTGGACCTGCAGACGCAGCTGGAAGCGCTGGAATCCCCCTCCCTCCCTTGACCGGACACCCCGGCATCTCTTCCCGCTTCCCGCCGCCGGTCCTCCGCGGCGGGAGTCCGCTTAGCGATTACCCTTAAATCTCTGGTTTTCCCTGATATTTCAATGGCGCGGTTATCCCTGATCAGGATTGACGCCCTCCTGCCATTCCCCTATAAATGTCGTGGCGATTGAACAATGCTTCAGTTTGCTACAACAACACAACAAACCACAGAAGACACCCTTCTCATCCAGGAGACACCCCATGAAAAAAAGGGTAGATAACAGCACCACGACCAATACCACTTCCGCCGTATCGCGCCGGAAATTCCTTGGCGGTGCTGCAGCAGGTACCGCTGCTGCCGCTTCACTTGCTTTTCCCGCCATCGCCAAGGCCCAGACGCAAACGAACTTCCGTTTCCAGAGCACTTGGCCCACCGTCGACATCTTCCACGAATTCGCGCTCGATTTCGCCAAGAAGATCAACGATATGACTGGCGGCGAGCTGCGCATCGAAGTCCTGCCCGCCGGCGCGGTCGTTCCCGCCTTCGGCCTGCTGGACGCGGTGTCCAAGGGAACCCTGGATGGCGGCCACGGCGTGCTGGGCTACAACTACGGCAAGCAGAACGCCCTGGCTCTGTTCTCCTCCGGCCCTGCCTTCGGCATGGACGCCAACCAGATCCTAGCCTGGCACAAATACGGCGGCGGCAAGGAATTGCTGGCCAAACTCTACGAGTCCATCGGCGGCAACGTGGTTTCCTTCCTCAGCGGCCCCATGCCCACCCAGCCCTTCGGCTGGTTCAAGAACCCCATCACCAAGCCTGAGGATCTGAAGGGCCTCAAGTTCCGCACCAACGGCCTGGCCATCGACCTGTTCACCGAAATGGGCGCAGCCGTGAACGCGCTTCCCGGCGGAGAAATCGTGCCGGCCCTGGACCGCGGCCTGCTCGACGGCGCCGAGTTCAACAATGCGTCCTCGGACCGCGCGCTGGGCTTCACCGACGTATCCAAGGTGTGCATGCTGCAAAGCTTCCACCAATCGTCGGAAACCTTCGAGATCATTTTCAACAAGGACAAGTACAACGCGCTGCCAACGCAGCTCAAGGCCATCATCGACAACGCCGTCGAAGCCTCGTCCGCCGATATGTCCTGGAAGGCCGTGGACCGCTACTCGCAGGACTACATCCGCCTGAAGGAAGACGGCGTGCGCTTCTACAAGACGCCCGACTCCATCCTGCAGCAGCAACTGGTCGTCTGGGACAAGATCGTCGCGGAAAAGGCCAAGACCAACCCGCTGTTCGATGAAATCGAGAAATCCCAGCGCGCCTTCGCGCAACGCGCCCTGTCCTGGGACATGGATACAAACAACAACAGGCGCATGGCCTACAACCACTACTTCGGCAAGAAGCGCGCCGCGGGCTGAACCACTTCCGGTTCTTTATCAAGCATGCTCCATTCGGGAACACCACCGTGCAACATACAAGGCACGGCCGGTGTTCCCGGCGTGTTCTCGCGCGTGCGGCACAACTGCAACGCGCATCTCATTTCACTGCACTAGCAGCAAGGTGAAACTACCATGCAGAATATTCTGGTCTTGATCGACCGGTTCAATACCTGGATAGGGCAGTTGTTCGGCTGGCTTGTCCTGGCGTTGACCCTGTTTGTTTCCTACGAAGTATTCTCCCGCTACGTCCTGTCCCAGCCGCATGCCTGGTCATTCGATGTGATGAACATGCTGTACGGCGGCCTGTTCATGATGGCGGGCGCCTATACGCTGTCCAAGAACGGCCACGTCAGGGGCGACGTTCTCTACGGCTTCTTCCCTCCCCGCCTGCAAGCAGGCCTGGACCTCACCCTCTACTTCCTGTTCTTTCTGCCCGGCGTCATCGCCATGTTCTGGGCCGGCTACTATTACGCCGCCGAATCCTGGGCCATCCAGGAGCACTCGAACATCACGGCCGACGGCCCCCCCATCTATCCTTTCAAGGCCGTCATCCCGCTGGCTGGCTTCTGCCTGCTACTGCAAAGCTTCGTGGAAATCGTGCACTGCGTGCGCTGCCTCAAGCTCGGATACTGGCCCAGCCGCGACAAGGACGTCGAGGAAGTCGATGTGGACAAGCTCATGGACATGGTGGATGTCAAGAGCGACGACATCAAGAAGCTGGACGTCTACGTCACCGAACAGGAAGGAAACAAGAAAGGAGACCAGCCATGAGGAAAGAAGTCTGGTTCGGTCTGACGATCCTGATCGGCATCGTCCTGAGCATTATCATCTTCATGCCGGCGCCCGCCGACATGACCAACGGTCACCTCGGCCTGCTGATGCTGGCGCTCATCGTCGTCACCATCATGCTGGGTTTTCCCACTGCTTTCACCCTGATGGGCATGGGGGTCATCTTCACCCTGCTTGCCTACCGCGACATGGGCACGAATCTGGCCATCCAGCAGACCCTGGACCTGATGGTGCTGCGCACCTACGCCGTCATGACCAATGACGTGCTGATCGCCGTGCCCCTGTTCATTTTCATGGGCTATCTGGTCGAACGCGCCAACCTTATCCAGAGCCTGTTCCAGGGCATGCACCTTGCCCTGGCCAGGATTCCGGGGTCGCTGGCGGTGGCGACCATCGCCACCTGCGCCATCTTCGCCACCGCGACCGGGATCGTCGGCGCAGTGGTCACGCTCATGGGGCTGCTGGCGATGCCCGCCATGCTGCGAGCGGGATACAGCGTGCAGCTCACGGCGGGCTCCATCACGGCGGGCGGGTGCCTGGGCATCATGCTGCCGCCCTCGGTGCTGCTGATTCTGTACGGCGCCGTCGCCGGCGTTTCCGTCGTCAAGCTGTACGCGGGCGCCTTCTTCCCTGGCTTGATGCTGGCCGTCCTCTACATGCTGTACGTCATCATCCTGGCCAAACTGCGCCCGAGCGTCGCGCCTCCGCTGTCCGAAGAAGACCGCCGCGTACCGCTGCCCGATTACGCCCAGGCAATCAAGGAGACGATCACCAATCGCGCCGTCCCGGGCCTGATCAGCGCCATGAAAGGCCGTCGCAACATCAACGTCCCGATGAGCGTGCTTTTCAAGAACCTGCTCATCGCCCTGCTGCCGGCCCTGCTGTTCTTCGCCATCGCGGGCACCAGCTACCACAATCAGACCAGGCCGATCCAGGAGCAGGCCTATGATCTGCAGGAACTGGGCTTCGACTCTTTCGACAGCGGCAGCAGTTTTGGCGGCCTGGAAGAGCCTCCCGTCGAATTCGGCTTGGCGGAACCGCCCATGGAGTCGTCCGGCCTGGCCGAGCCGCCCGGAGCCGAGCCTCTTGCGCAATCCAGCGCGGAAACCTCCGAGGCCCAGGCCGTCGCGGAAGAAGCCAAGGCGGAACGCCGTCCCGCGTCCACCACCTTCTGGATCTTCTTCGCCATCGGCAGCCTGGCCATGCTGGCCTACTACGCCATGCTGACCTTCGCCCGGCTGGAAATCTTCAAGATGCTGCTCAGCTCCTTCTTCCCGCTGACCATCCTGATTCTGGCCGTGCTGGGCAGCATAGTCATCGGCCTGTGCACGCCGACCGAGGCGGCGGCGCTGGGCGCGCTGGGCGGCATGCTGCTGGCGCTGGCCTACCGACGGCTGAATTACGCCATGGTCAGGGAGTCCGTCTACCTGGCGGCCAAGACCAGCGCCATGGTGTGCTGGCTGTTCGTGGGCTCCAGCATCTTCTCTGCGGCGTTCGCCTTGCTGGGCGGCCAGGAAATCATCAACAACTGGGTGCTGTCTATGGATCTGACTCCCATCGAGTTCATGATCCTGGCGCAGATAGTCATCTTCCTGCTGGGCTGGCCGCTGGAATGGACGGAGATCATCATCATCTTCATGCCCATTTTCCTGCCGCTGCTGGCGCACTACCAGATCGATCCGCTGTTCTTCGGCCTTCTGGTCGCGCTGAACCTGCAGACTGCGTTCCTGTCGCCTCCTGTAGCCATGTCCGCCTTCTACCTGAAGGGAGTTTCGCCGCCGCACGTGACGCTGAACCAGATATTCCTGGGCATGATGCCGTTCATGGCAATCCAGGTTCTCGCCATCGTCATCCTGTACATGTTCCCTGGCATCGGCCTCTGGCTGCCCAGCGTACTGTACTGAACTTCGCGCGAAGGGGCGTCGTCCATCGCGACGGCGTCCGCAAGCGGCACATAAGCCGCTTGTCGCCATACAACGATGTTTTCAGAAGCGCATGCCTTGGCATGCGCTTTTTGCTTGGTGGAAACCCTCTATTTGCATAATGCTATTGACTCTGGGCATACAAAAATCAATACTTAACGTTAATAAATCAATATTTTTATTACAACCATCGGCACGTACGGGATCGACCCTCGCTCCTCCATCGATACCCGTCCGAAACCACGCCGCCATTCAAGCTGCGCCAAAGAGAGCTCATGAGGAAGAACCTGCCAGTCACAGACAACGAAACCGTCATGCGCCCGGATCAGTACCTGATCTCGAAAACCGACAAGAAAGGCCGCATCATCTACGCCAACCCCGCCTTCGTCGAGGTCAGCGGTTTTTCCTACGAAGAACTCATAGGCCAGCCGCACAACCTGGTCAGGCACCCTGACATGCCGCCTCAAGCCTTCGGGGATTTGTGGCAGACGCTGAAATCCGGCGAACCCTGGCTGGGCATGGTCAAGAACAGAAGAAAAGACGGCGGCTTCTACTGGGTGCAGGCCAGCGTCGCGCCCATCGTCGAACATGGTGAAGTCACCGGTTACGCCTCGGTGCGCGTGAAACCCTCCGAAGCCCAGATACGCGATGCCGAATCCTTTTACGCCCGCATCAACGCGGGGCGATCCGGCGGCCACATCATCCATCGCGGCAGAAAGACCGAGACCGGCTGGCGCCGCCTTCTGTCTCGGCTGGCCGCGCCCTTCCGTCCTACCCTAGGGGCATCGCTGTTCCGCCTGATGGGCGGTTTTCTCCTGCTTGCCGGCGCCGCCTGGCATCTCGGCCAGAAGCAAGCGCCGGAAGCCGCGCCCGGCATATGGCTGGCGCTCCTGCTGGGTCTTCCCGCCGCAGGTCTTTGCCTGTACGGCTGGCGTACCGCCCGGCGCATTCTGAAGCCGTTGGACGACATCGCCTCTATCGCCCGGCAAATTTCCGCAGGCAACCTCGCGGTGGATATCCGCACCAATGCCAGCAATGAGATGCAGCAGTTGTACTTTTATCTGGACATCATGCGCAAAAGCCTGATGGATATCTCGGGCAATGTGAATGCCGGCGTGGACTCCACCGTCCGGACAGCCGCCGGGCTGAACCAGAGCAATGCGCAGCTGGAGCGGCGCACGCACGAGCAGGCGGAATCGATCCGGCAGACTGTCGCCAGCATGGAGCAATTCACGGCCGCCGTCGGCCGCAATACGGACAATGCCTTGCACGCAAACCGGCTGGCCGATACCTGTATGCAGACCGCGCAACGCGGCAAAGACGCCATGACGGAGCTGATCGCGACCATGCAGGGAATCCGCGAAAGTTCCGGCAAGGTGGGAGAGATCATCGGCATGATCGAAAGCATCGCCTTTCAAACCAATATCCTGGCGTTGAATGCCGCCGTCGAATCGGCGCGCGCCGGCGACGCCGGCAAAGGATTCGCCGTCGTCGCGGGGGAAGTCAGAAGCCTTGCCCACAAAAGCAGCCAGGCAGCCAAGGAGATCAAGACACTGATCGACGAATCCGTCGACAGAATATCGCAAGGCGCCGATCAGGCGCGGGCGACGGACCAGACCATGCAGGACATCATGCAATCGGTCGAATCCACATCCAGAGTCATGGACCAGATATCGTCGGCCTCGGTGGAGCAATCCTCCGGACTGGCGCAAATACGCGGCGCCATCGAGTACATGGATGCGGGAATCGGGGAAAACCGCCGCCTGGTCCAGGAACTGGGAACGGCGGCAAAGCACTTGTCGGAAGACAGTCTCAAGCTGAAGCGCACTATCGAAGTGCTGGCCGCCCGCAAGGCATATCCGGAGAAAGTGTCGGCGCATGCCGCCGTCGCGAACAAACCTTCCTCGGCGCGGCGCCTGCAAACCGCCTCGCCAGGCATCTGAAGCGGGGCAGCCACCCCTCTGGAGGGCGGATCGGCATCCGCCCTAAAGTATCATTTGCAGATCGGCGGCGCCGGGGTGGACATCCCAGGCTTTGTCCGTCAGCGCAGCCCTTATCCTGAGCACCGCCTGCGATTTCAGCTGGGAGACCCTGCCTTCCGTCACGCCCAGCACGCTGGCGATTTCCTTCTGGTTGAGATCCTGCTCGAAGTGCAGGGACAGCACCAGCTTCTCCCGCTCGGGCAAGGCATCGATGGCGGAAATGACAGCTTTGCGCAGCGCCTGCGACATCAGCTTGCCCAGCGGCGTATCCGAACCGTTGTCATCGCCGCTGATCAGGTGCCCCAGCGGATCGGGCTTGTTCTCGTCGCCGCGCGCCAGGTCCTCATAGTGCAATATCTGCACGCCGCGCGCATCATCCTGAAGCAGTTGGTAGTCCTCCAGCGACATTCCCAGCTCTTCCGCGATTTCGTGCTCATGCGCCGGGCGCAACAGGCGGTGCGTCAGGCGCTGTATCGCCTGCTCGATGGATTTCGCCTTGGCCCGCACACTGCGCGGCAGCCAGTCCTGGCTGCGCAGCTCATCCAGCATGGCGCCGCGGATACGCATGATGGCGTAGGTTTCGAACTGGGCATCCGCGGAAAACTGATAGCGCCTGATGGCGTCCAGCAAGCCCATCATGCCCGCCTGGATCAGGTCGTCGAGCTCCACGCTGGCGGGCAGCCTGGCCAGCAACTGCAGCGCCAGACGCCTTACCAGCGGCGCATGCTGTGCGATCAGACGATTTTCTTCGGAGACGGCCATGCTGGAATCGTGGATGAATGGATGCTTGATTATCCGCCAGGCCTCACCCGTATATTGAAGCGATAAAGCAAGGAATCCACGCGCTGTTCCCGCATTTATGGCGGCAGCAGGCTAAAGATGCGCCCAAGCCTGCCGTTACAGGGCCCAGGCAGTGTACGGCGGGGTCCCGCCAGCCGCACCCCACCGGAAATCCAGGCGCAGGAATTGCATGCGCCCGCAGCCACCAGACACAGGAGCGTCACCCATGGTTCAACCACTTGCCATCGGACCGGCAGCATTCGCAGGCAATCCCGCCGTTCCCGAGACAGGACATCCCTTCGTCGCGCCGGATTCCGCGATCTCGGTTCCACCCACCGTCGAAACCACGAACAGCAACCCCACGGCCGGCAATCGCAATGGCTCATCCCAGGAACAGTCCGGCAATCAGTCGCTCGACAAGACCATCGAACAGTTGAACTCCGAAATGCAGGCTTGGTCCACCGGAATGCGCTTCGAGATCGACGATGACGCCCAGCGGGTCGTCATCTCGATCATCGACTCGGCCTCCGGCGAGGTCATCCGTACGGTTCCTTCGGATGCGGTCCTGCGCATCGCCAAGATGATCGTCCAGTTCCAGGGCAATACGGTCGACACCCAGGCCTGACACTCCCCGCCCCGGCCGGCGCTTCCGGGGGAAACAGCCCAAATGCGCAATGAGCCCTTGGATCTGGCGTTTATCGGCGGGATTGCATTGGCTCAATTGCAACGAAAATATCCGCAGGAGAAACACAAATGGCAATTTCCAGTATCGGCGTGGGCTCCGGCCTTCCCATCGAGCAAATCCTCAGCGATCTTCGCAAAAGCGAAAACGTCGCCCTGGAACTCGTCCAGAACCGCCAGATCCAGGAAACCAATCGCTTTTCCGCCTACGGCACCATCAAGAGCGCGCTCGAGGCCTTCAAGAACGCCGCGGAACAGCTCGGCAAGCCCGGTACGATCGGCGCCATGAAATCCAGCAGCAACAGCGAAGCCATCGGCGTCAGCACCTCCGAAAAGGCCATTGCCGGGCAATACCGCCTGACGGTGAATACGCTGGCTTCCGCGCAAAGCCTGACCACCCAGGGACAGGCCGACCGCACCAGCAACATCGGATCCGGGGGCAGCATTTCGATCACCCTCGGCGACGGCACGGTCCAGACCCTCGACCTTTCCGGCAAGGGCACCTCGCTGAACGACCTGGTCAAGGCCATCAACGCCGACGACAAGCTCGGCGTCAGCGCCACCATCATCAACGACGGCAGCGATGCGCCCTTCCGGCTCATGCTGACCTCGCGAACCACCGGCACCGACGCGGCCGTCACCGAAATCTCGGTTTCCGGCAACAGCGAGCTGCAAGGCCTCATCGGCTTCAGCAGCGGCGGCACGCACTCGCTCACTGAACAGGCGGCCGTCAACGCCAGCGTCTATGTCAACGGATCCCCTGAAAACGGCGGTATCGCCATCACCAGCCAGAGCAACCAGCTCGACGACGTCATCGAAGGCGTCAAGCTGACGCTGACCAAGGCCAGCGCCGACCCCGTCACGATCACCGTGTCCCGCGACGACACCGCCGCCACCACCGCCGTCAACGCCTTCGTCAAGGCCTACAACAGCCTGCAGACCACCATACGCAACCTGACGACCTACGATACGGAAGCACAAAAAGGCAGCGCCCTGACCGGCGACTCCCTGGCGCGCCGCGTACAGAGCCAGATGCGCGAGGCCATCGGCTTCTCCACGGACTCCGGCGCCATGCGCTCCCTGTCCGACCTGGGCATCGTCACCGACGACTACACCATCGGCACCCTGAAGGTCGACAGCGAAAAACTGGAAAAGGCGCTCAAAGAGAACCTGGGCGACATCACCAACCTGTTCGTCGGCGACAAGAGCCTCACCAAGGCCATTACCAACGCGGCGGATCCGTTCCTGCGCTCCGACGGCTATATCGCCAGCGCCCAGGAAGGCTCCACCGAGGCGCTCAAACGGCTCGAAAAACAGTTCCAGTCCACGTCCGAACGCATCGACGCCACCATCGAAGCCTATCGCCAGCAGTTCATCGGCCTGGACAAGACCCTGGCCCAGATGAACTCCCTCAGCACCTACCTGACGCAGCAACTGTCCATGCTAAGCAACCTCGGCAAGGAATCCTCCAAGTAAGCCATGATGTCATACGCACCACGCACCACGCGGCAGCGCTCCGCCCAGTCCTATGCCAGCATCGGACTGGAGACCGAAGTCCTCAGCGCAACGCCCGAACGCCTCATTTCCCTGCTGATGCAGGGCGCCCTGGCCGCCATGGGCAAGGCTGCGCTGTACATGCAGCACGACAACCACGAAGGCCGCCGCCTGACCATATCGAAGGCGATCGACATCGTGGATTCCGGCCTGAAGGCCAGCGTCGACCGCGAAGCGGGCGGCGAAGTCGCCTCCAGCCTTGTTGCAAGCTACGATCTCATCATTCGCCACCTGCTGCTGGCCAACCTGAACAACAGCCGGGAAAGCCTGGAAATCGCGCAGCAAATGCTCGGCACCGTCAGCCAGGCGTGGCACGAAGCCACAATGACCCCAAAGCCCATCGAGCAGACAGCGGGCGCATGATTCTCGCCGCGCCCGGGGCCGCGCTTCCAACGTTCCGCCCATGCCGTTAGCCGTCTTTTCTGGAGCCTTGGCTTTTGCAACCCGCCTCCCAATCCTCTGATGCCATGAGCGCCAGCCCCCCCATCCTGCAGTATTACAAGACAATCGCCGACATCACCAGCCAGATGTTGGAAAAGGCCTATGCGAATCAGTGGGCGGACGTCATCGCCCTGAGCGATGCCTACCAGGAAGCCGTGGAAGCCCTGCGCAACCTGGAGCCGTTGGACAACAACGCCACCGACGCGCGCAGGGAATACCTGATCCGGATCCTCGACAATGACGCCAGCATACGCAAACTGGCAATGCCGGAAATGGAGCGGCTGGCGTCGCTGCTGGGCGACATCAAGCGGCAGCGCGGCGCAGTGCAGGCCTACAAGACATCGCAATCCTGACCATGAGCATCGGAGGCGCGCCATCGGCCCTGGGAACGCTGCTGGTGCAACGGCTGGACGCCGTGCTCGGCACCACCCTGTCGCAACAGGCCAACCTGGTATCGGGCGCGCGCCCCGATGCCGTCAGCCAACCCGGCTCTCCCGAACGCGCCGATCCCGTGCGCAACGATACGGTCCGCCACCCCCAGGAAAACCTCAACCGCACGATCGGCCAGGTAGAACACCGCAGGCAGGCCGCCACGGCGCGCGCATCCTCCGGATCACCGGCCAGCCACCCCACGGCAACACAAGCGACAAGCTCCGCTCCCACCACGCTGGGCAGCGCGGCGCGCATCATACTCGAGCTGCTGAATAACTACGCCGGAAACGCCGCCATCGCCTCGCGCCAGCCCCTGGTCGGCAACCCGCACCAGCTTCCCAATCCGGTCCCGTCGCAAGCGGCGCAGACGCCGCCTCCCACCGGCCAGCCCATGCCGCCTTCGCCGGCGCCCGCTACGGCCGCCGGAGCAACGACGGCGCAATTCCAGGCCGGCCCCCCGGGTTCGCTGGCCGGCGCCCTGGTCCAGAGCCTTTCCCAGGCCATCGGCAACAGCGGGGTTTTCTACGAATCGCATCTGGCGCAGTTGCTTTCCGGGCAGCGCACTGTCGCCGAATTGCGCGCCGAGCCGCAGGCGCAGCTGCCTGTCCCCCAATCCGAGCACCAGGCGCTCAAGGCCGCCTCCGCCCCGCCGCCGGAATCCTCCCCGGGCAATACGAGCCCTCAAGCTCAGCCATCCGGCGCCCATCAGGCCGCGCAGCCGGGCGCCATGCCTGCGGAAATACAGGTGCTGGTGCGCCAGCAGCTGGAAGTCCTGGCCAATCAATCGATTGCCTGGCGCGGCGAAGTCTGGCCGGACGCCGACATGGAATGGGAAGTCCGCAGGAATGCCGGGCAAGATGATACTGCTTCCGACGCGCCCGACAGCTGGGCCACGAAACTGAAGCTGGAGCTGCCTGGACTGGGGTCCGTTCACGCCAGGCTGACGCTGGCCGGGCAGCAGATCGTCATGCGGATCGAAGCGCCCGAATCGGCCGCGCTACTCTCCGAACAGGCGGGCCAGTTGCGCGCGCGGCTTTCAGCCTCGGGCATGCAGCTCAGCCAGTTGGACATTACGGACACGACCGACGCCCGGGGGACTGCGCCATGAGCGACGCCACGCCTCCGCGCTCCGAAGCCGTCGCCCTGCGCTACGACCCTTCCGACGGTGCTCCCAGGGTCGTGGCCAAGGGATATGGCACCGTGGCGCAAACCATCATACGCACGGCCAAGGAGCATTCGCTGTATGTGCACGAATCCCCGGAGCTCGTAGGGCTGCTGATGCAGGTAAGGCTCGACAGCCAGATTCCGCCGCAACTGTATATCGCCGTTGCCGAGCTGCTGGCGTGGCTTTACTCCCTGGAGTCGGAAACAGACAAGAAAACCTAGACAGGCATGCTGGCGATTTCCTGATAGGCGGCGACCAGCCGGTTGCGCACCTGGACCGTGGTCTGGAAGCCGATGCCGGCCTTCTGCATATCGATCATGACATCGTTCAGGGCGATGCCCGGCTCGCCGGCGACGAAGGCCTTTGCCTGCCCGGAGGCCGCGTTCTGCATCTGGGAAACCTGGCGCAGGGATCGCTGCAGCTCCGCGGCGAAGCCGCCCTGCTCCGTCTGCGAGACAGCGCCAGCCGAAGAGGACGACTGGGCCGCCTGCGTCAGGGCGCGCATCTGCTGCAGGACGGATTCGATGGTGGCGATACGGTCGATGGACATTGCGATGACAGGAAGATGCCGCCCTTGCGGCGGAGGGAAAACCGGTTGCCGCCCCAGAACCCGCTGGCAGCGGATATCCACGACGACTGTACCGCAATGGTAATGCCCGGTCGGCATCGCCAAGCGCGGCAACAATCAGGGAAACCGGGCGGTTTTCATCCGTTTGGACAAAAGCGCGCCATGGGCCGCCACACTTCCGCCTTCCCCGCAAAGGCCCGGCCCCGCTGGCAAGCGCGAGCATTCAGCATAAATAAGCCCCAAAAGCAGCGCTTTTCGACCATTGGCGCCGACGGCTTACTGGCAATAATGCAGGCTCCTTCCGGATGAACCCGCAGCATGCCTATCCTGTTCCATCGACACTACCCGCCGATCCCGTCCACACGCCAAATCGCAAACCGCGGCTTTGAAGCCGAGGCAGGGAAAGGCGCGTCGCCACTTCGCCGGAGCGGCCGATGAGCGAGCAGGCCGCACTGCTATCCCGCTTTCCCGCGCTTGCCAAGGCGCGCGACCTGCCGCGCCACTACCAGATCGGCGCCCTGGCCGCGCTGGTGGCGCTCGTAGTCGTCCTGCTGCTGTGGTCGCGTGGCCCGGACTACCGGGTGCTGTTCTCCAATCTGGAAGACCGCGATGGCGGCGCAATCGTCAGCGCCCTCTCGCAGATGAACATCCCCTACCGCTTCTCCGAAAACGGCGGCGCCATCCTGATTCCCGCCGAGCAGGTCCATGCAACCCGGCTGCAGTTGGCCGAACAGGGCCTGCCGCGCAGCGGCCAGGTCGGCTTCGAACTGTTCGACAACGCCCGTTTCGGCGCCAGCCAGTTCAGCGAACAGGTCACCTACCAGCGCGGCCTGGAAGGCGAGCTCGGCAGCTCCATCGAAGCCTTGCATTCGGTGCAGAAAGCCCGGGTCCATCTCGCCATCCCGCGCGAAACCCTGTTCGTCCGCGAGCGCCAGGCTCCCACCGCGTCAGTGCTGCTCAACCTGTATCCCGGCCGACACCTGAACCAGAACCAGGTGGCTGCCATCGCCTGGCTGGTATCGTCCAGCGTTCCCAACCTGTCGGCGGAAAATGTTTCCATCGTCGACCAGAACGGCCGCCTGCTGACCCAGCCCTCCGGCGAGGCCAAGAGCGACGGCCTGCGGCGCGACATGGTCCACGATGTCGAACAGCGCACGGTCGAGCGCATCATGACGCTGCTGACTCCGCTGGTCGGCGCCGGCAATGCGCGCGCGCAGGTCAGCGCCGACATCGATTTCTCCCAGCGCGAACAGACTTCCGAAGTCTACCGTCCCAACCAGAATCCCGGCGAGGCGGCCATCCGCAGCCAGCAGCTCAGCGCGTCTTCGCAGGCAGGCCCGGGAATCGCCCAGGGCGTGCCCGGCGCCTTGAGCAATCAGCCGCCAGCCGATCCCGTAGCGCCCGTCGATGCGCCCGCTCCAGCCGACACCGTCCAGGCCGGCCCTGGAGCAACCCCGGCAGCCGCCACCAATCGCAACACGCGCAGCGACAGCACCACCAACTACGAGCTCGACCGCACCATCAGCCACGTCAAGGACCCCACCGGACGGATACAAAGGCTGTCCGCCGCCGTGGTCGTCAACTATCGCGAGCAGGCCGACGGCACGCTCGCCGCGCTTTCCGAGGAAGACCTGGCCAAGATCGAAAGCATCGTGCGCCAGGCCATGGGATTCAATGCCGATCGCGGCGATACCGTCAGCGTCGTCAACAGCCAGTTCAACGATACGCCGGATACCCTGCCCGTGTGGAAAGACCCTGAAATGCATGCCCTGGCTATCCTTGCGCTCAAGTATCTCCTGATCGCCATCGCCCTGCTGTTCGCATGGCGGAAAATCGCCAAGCCGATACTCGATTCCCTGCTGACTCCCCGCGTCGCGCCGCCCGCCGCCGTCGATCGCAATGCCGACGCGCTGCTCGAGGAAAAGGCGCAGGCCGAGCGGCGCGCGTCCGAGATCAGCCGCTACGAGGACAATCTGAATACTGCGCGCCAGATGGCGGAGAAGGATCCCCGCGCTGTAGCGATGGTCATGCGCACATGGATGGAAAAGAATGGAAATCGCTGAAATCGACCGGTGCGCGATCCTGATGCTGTCGCTGGGAGAGGACGCTGCCGCCGAAGTCTTCCGATATCTCAGTGCAAGAGAAGTCCAGCAGATCGGGGCCGCCATGGCCAACCTGAAACAGATCACGCGCGGCGATGTCGATACCGTACTGGAAGAGTTCCGCAAGGAAGCCGACCAGTTCATGGCGGTGACCATCGGTTCCGACGACTATATCCGCTCGGTGCTGACCAAGGCCCTGGGCACGGACCGCGCCGCGGGCCTGATCGAAGACATCCTCGATTCCAGCGAAAGCGCGGCTGGCATCGACGCGCTTAACTGGCTCGATGCCAGCAACGTCGCGGAACTGATCTGCGACGAGCATCCTCAGGTCATCGCCACCATTCTCGTACACCTGGAGCGCGACCGGGCATCCGCCGTCATGGCGCTGCTGCCGGAACGCCTGCGCAACGACGTCATGCTGCGCATCGCCACGTTCGGCGGCGTACAGCCCACGGCGCTCAACGAGCTGACGGACGTGCTGAACAATATGCTCTCGGGCCAGAGCGCCAAGCGCAGCAAGATGGGCGGCGTGCGCACCGCGGCGGAAATCCTCAACTTCATGAACACGGCCGACGAAGAGGCCGTGGTCAACAATCTGCGCGGCATAGACGCGGAGCTGGCGCAGCGCATCGTCGACGAGATGTTCATCTTCGACAACCTGATCGATGTGGAAGACCGCGCCATCCAGCTCATCCTGAAGGAAATCGACACATCTTCCCTGACAATCGCCCTGAAAGGCGCTCCGGAAGAGCTGCGCAACAAGTTCTTCAAGAACATGTCCAACCGCGCAGCCGAGATTCTTCGCGACGACATCGAGGCCCAGGGACCGGTGCGCATGTCCAAGGTGGAGCAGGAGCAGAAGAACATCCTGCAGGTAGCGCGCAAGCTGGCGGAAGACGGCCAGATCACACTCGGCAACCAGGGAAACGACGAGTATGTCTGAGCGTCCGGCCACGCAGGCGCACACCTTGTCCCGGGACGCATGGCGCCGCTGGGAGATGGATTCGTTCCAGCCGCCCGAACCTCCCCCTTCTCTCGCCGCACCCGACCCTGCGGACGCCCCGCAGGTCGCGCTGCGCCTGCAGGCGCTGGAACAGCAGGCACGCCAGCGCGGCCACGAAGCCGGCTACGCCGAGGGACACGCGGAAGGGCTTGCCGCAGGCAAGGCCGCCGGAGCAGAAGAGGGACGCCAGTCGGGCCATGCGCAAGGCAGGACCGAGGGATATGAAGCCGGCTACGCGGAAGGCCAGGCCAGGGCCAGGGAAGAAGCCGACGCGCTGCGAACGCTAGCCTCCGCGTTCGCCGGCACGCTGTCCCGCATCGAGGAAGACCTCGGGCAAGGCCTGGTCGGACTGGCCATCGGCATCGCGGAGCAGGTCATACGCGACACCATCGCCGCGCGTCCCGAGTCTCTTCTGCCCGTGGTCAGGGAAATCGTCCAGTTGCACGGCGACAGCGACGCGGCGCTGGTGATCCACGCGCATCCGGATGACCACGCACTGCTGCAGAGGTATCTGGCCGACGACGCCAGCGTCAAACGCTGGCGCCTGATTCCCGACACGCATGTCGAACGGGGCGGATGCACCGCGCATACCGCCCTGGGCTCCATCGACGCCACGCTTCCCACACGCTGGCGGCGCGCGGTGGCCGCCCTCGGTCATCCGGCGACACTGCCGCCGCAGCCGCCATGCTGAACCAGGGCCAGCTGGGCACGCCCGCGGAGCGCTGGAGCGCCCAGCTCGGCCTGGGCCTGCAACGCGTCCGCGCAACCGAAACCCTGCACATCACCGGCCGCATCACGCGCGCCACCGGCATCATCCTGGAAGCCACGGGGCTGCGCCTGTCCGTCGGTTCCGGCTGCCGCATCGAAATGCCGTCGCGCAAGAGCCAATGGGCCGAAGCCGAAGTCGTCGGCTTCGACGGGGACACGCTATACCTGATGCCGCTATCGGACACCACCGGCCTGCAGCCGGGCGCGCGCGTAGCCGCCCTGGACACGGCGGCATCCTCGCCGCTGCCGCTGCCCCGCCATGGCAACGAACTGCAGCCCACCATCTCCATCGCGCGCAGCCAGCCCGCCGGCTGGCAGTTGCTCGGGCGCGTGCTGGACAGCACCGGCCGCCCGCTGGACGACCTCGGCCCGCTGCCGGAAACCGACGCCGCGCCCCTGATGGTACCGCCCATCAATCCGCTCGCGCGCGCGCCGATCGATACCGTGCTGGATGTCGGCGTACGCGCCATCAATGGCCTGCTCACGGTGGGCCGGGGGCAACGCATGGGCCTGTTCGCAGGCTCCGGCGTCGGCAAGAGCGTGCTGCTCGGCATGATGGCCAGATACACCAAGGCCGACATCATCATCGTAGGGCTTATCGGCGAGCGCGGCCGCGAGGTCAAGGAATTCATCGAGCACAACCTGGGCGAGGACGGCCTTAAGCGCGCGATCGTGGTCGCCGCCCCCGCCGACACCTCGCCGCTGCTGCGCATCCAGGGTGCGACTTACGCCACTGCGCTGGCCGAGTACTTCCGCGACCAGGGCCAGCATGTGCTGCTCATCATGGACTCGCTCACGCGCTACGCCATGGCGCAGCGCGAAATCGCCCTGTCCATCGGCGAGCCTCCCGCCACCAAAGGCTATCCCCCTTCCGTGTTCGCCAGGCTTCCCGCGCTGGTGGAACGCGCGGGCAACGGCGCCCAGACCACCGCAGGCACTGGATCGATTACGGCCTTCTATACAGTACTGGCGGAGGGCGACGACCAGCAGGATCCCATCGCCGACTCGGCGCGCGCGATCCTGGACGGCCACATCGTGTTGTCGCGCCACCTGGCCGAATCCGGGCACTACCCCGCCATCGATATCGAGGCTTCCATCTCCCGGGTGATGTCCATGATCGTCCCGCCCGAACAGTTGCGGCGGGTCCACCGGTTCAAGCGCCTGCTTTCCCGCTACGAACGCACGCGCGACCTGATCGCCGTCGGCGCCTATGCGCCGGGCAACGATCCGCAGATCGACGAGGCCATCTCCCGCCATCCCTGGCTGGAGGCCTATCTGCAGCAGGGCATATCGCAATCCATCGATTACGCCAACGCCACCGAAGAGCTGGCACAGCTCTTCGAGGCCGGAGGACAGTCATGAAAAAGACCAGCGCGCTCCCCATACTGATAGACCTGTCGAAGACCACGGCCGACCAGGCCGCCAGGGAATTGCAGACACTGGTCAAGGCCCGGGCCGACGCCGGCAGCCAGCTGGAAATGCTGCAATCCTATCGCCAGGACTACGCCTTGCGCATGCAGCAGGCCGGCGCCTCTGGCATGTCCGCCTCGAATTATCATAATTTCAGGCGCTTCATCTCCACTTTGGACGAAGCGATTGCGCAGCAAAATAGATCCATACAGCAACTGGAGTCCAGGCTCGATGGCCAGCGGAGCAACTGGCTCAGCGAAAAGCGGCGCCTGAACTCCTACGAAACGCTGCAGGAACGGTATCGCAATCAGCAGCAAATCATCGAAAACCGGAACGAGCAGCGCCGCAACGACGAAGCCAGCATCAATCTTTATCATCGCGCGCGACTGCAAGCGGAAAAAAGCCAGCCATGACAGTGCCCATCCTGACAGCCAGCCCTCTCCCCGCCGCCAACGGCCAGGCGCCCAATGCCGCCAGGGAGGACAATGCCGGCAACGCATTTTCAGACGCCCTGTCCGGCAGCCGCCAATCGCTTAGCGACCGCGCCGTCGACCGGACGTCCCCTGCGAAACAGGGCGCGACGGAACGCAAGGACGGCAAGCTGAAGGACGCGGCAGGCACTGAAGCCGACGACGAAGATCTCGCGCTGCCAGGCCTGGCCCTGGCCATCGCCGAACAGGCCGCCAGCCTGCTCGGCCCGCAGGAAACGCTCCGGGAGAATGCCCAGCCGTCCGGCGACAAGCGGGCGCGCGGCAATATCGTCGCGGCATCGAACGCCAACGATGCCCCCCTTAGGAGCATCGATATTTCCGCGTCTCCGGAGACTCCGCCTGTCGTCGAACCCGGCGCAGGTGACGCCGATCCCGGACTCGAGCCGGTCCTGACGGCCGCGCAGCAACAGCGCGCATCCACGGCGCCGGCCAACGGCCGCCCGGCTTTCGCGGAGGGTCTCAATGCGGCAGCCGGGCGCGGCGCAGCCGGCCGCCACCCGGCGCAGGCAGGGTCCGCGCAGGCCGCCGCAGCGGCGTCGGAGCCGTCCAGCGGCACGCTTTCCTCCCAGGCAATGTTCCAGGCGCAGCAGGCGGATGCGCTCTTCGCCGCGCCCGCAGCATCGACACAAGCCGGCATGGAGCTGCCTGCCGCAATGGCCGCAGGCTTGGCCTCCATCCAGCCGCAGGTCTCCTCCGCCATCGGCCCCGCTTCGGCGCCGGCCATTACCGTGCCGCTGCAGCATCCGCAGTGGCCCCAGGCCATGGGCCAGCAGTTCCTGCACCTGCTGCAATCCGGCGGAAATCACGGCACGCAGGTCGCTGAATTGCGCCTGGATCCCCCGGATCTCGGTCCGCTGCGCATCTCGATCCAGCTTTCCGACAACGTCGCCCATGCGGTATTCGTTTCGGCCCACGCGCCGGTGCGCCAGGCGCTGGAACAGGCCCTGCCGCAGCTCCAGGAACAGCTGGCTCAGGCCGGCATCTCGCTTGGCCAGACCAGCGTCAACGACCAGGACCCGCGGCAGGCCGAGTTTTTCCAGCAGCAAGGCGATGAACGCTCCGGCGTTTTCGCCGCTTCCGACGGCGATGTTACGGACATATTGCCGCAGCCAGTCCCGAATCGCGCCGCGGCGCCCAATGCGCTCGTCGATACCTTCGCCTGACCACGCGCCAAAGCGCAAGCCTCGCCGTTTACGGCGAGGTCAAGCGAGGCTGTGCTCATACGGCGCCGAAGGCTCCCCCGTATGGTGGCGAGGAAGCTCCCGACTGCAGGCGGGAGTGACTCACCACGCGCGGCTCCGGCCAGCCATGGTGCGCGGCCAAACAATGGAGCAGGCGGGCATTCGTCCCATTATTCCGGCAGTATGCCGCCGATGCGCTGGGTCAAAATGGCACATTCCTGCAATGCGGCGTTCTGGCATCTCCGCACTTGGCAACCCCAACCATTTCCGCAATCGCTAGGTCATGGCCAAATCCGAATCCCGATCATTCTCGAAAATCCTGAAGTCCATGCTGGTCGTCCTGCTCATCGTAGCGGCCAGCATAGGGGCGACGCTCTACTATACGACCCAGACGGGCGCCCAGCCGCTCAATGCCGGCAACGACGGCGTTTCAGTGGCGTCCGCGCAAGCGGCTGTGACTCCTCCGCCTCCCCCTCCCATCTTCGTCTCGCTCGAGCCGTTCACCGTCACGCTGCGCAATGAGCGCGCAAGCCGCATCCTGCATGTGGCCATCACGCTGCGCGTGACCGACGAAGCCTCGCGCCAGGTGCTGACGACCTACATGCCCGAAGTCCGCGATCGCGTGCTCAGCCGGCTTGCCGAACAGCATCCAGTGCAGGTCCAGACCACCGAGGGCCGCGCCAAGCTGGTGCAGGATCTCAGCAATGCGCTGGAAGCTCCCTATCTGCCGCAGCCCCAGGGCCCCTCGATACAAAACGTTCTATTCACCGCATTCGTGGTGCAATAATGTCTTACCAGAGTTTTCTCTCCCAGGATGAAGTCGACGCCCTGCTCGCGGGCGTCACGGGAGAAACCACGCAGGAACCGGAAGAGGTTGTCTACCCGGGCGGCGTCCGGCCGTACGATCTCAGTTCCCCGGACCGAGTGGTGCGCCACCGCATGCAGACGCTGGAGCTCATCAACGAGCGCTTCGCCAGGCGACTGCGTGGAGTATTCCTGAATTTCATGCGGCGCAACGCCGACATCACCGTCAGCTCGCTGCGCGTGCAGAAATACTCCGATTTCGAGCGCAATCTGCCGGTGCCAAGCAACCTGAACATGGTCACCATGAAGCCGCTGCGCGGCACGGCGTTGTTCACGTTCGACCCCAACCTCGTATTCCTGGTCATCGACAGCCTGTTCGGCGGCCACGGCCGCTACAGCACCCGCGTGGAAGGCCGCGACTTCACCACGACGGAGCAGCGCATCATCCGCCGCCTGCTTTCCATGACCCTGGACAGCTACGCCGAAGCCTGGGAAAGCGTGTACCCGGTGGAGTTCGAGTACATCCGCTCGGAAATGCACACCAAGTTCGCCAGCATCACCAGCGGCAACGAAATCGTGGTGGTCGCATCCTTCAATATCGAGTTCGGCACCGCCGGCGGCAACCTGAACATCTGCCTGCCCTACTCCATGATCGAGCCGCTGCGCGACATCCTGACGCGTCCGCTGCAATCCGCCGGCAGCGGCGCCATCGACCAGCGCTGGACGCACCAGTTGTCGCGCCAGGTCCGCAGCGCCGATGTCGAACTGGCCGTCGATTTCACGAGCATCGAAACTACGGTGTCGGAACTGCTCCGGCTCAAGGTGGGCGACGTCCTGCCCATCGACATCCCTTCCACGGTCACTGCCAACGTAGGCGGCGTTCCTGTTCTCGAATGCACCTACGGGACTTTCAACAACAGGTACGCCCTGCGCGTCCAGCGCGTCATCCGCCATTCCGATACGGACGAACAGCCGCTGAAGCGGGCAAGCACAGAATCCACCGAACACGAACAGCCGCAAGTTGCCAATCATGACTGATCACAAGCAAGATCCCTCCCGGCCCGAAGACGGCGCCGCGATACCGGAAGACGACTGGGCAGCAGCCCTGGCGGAACAGGCAGGCGCCGCCGGCCCGGCGGCCACCCAGGCGGACGGCCTGCAGCCCGCGGCCGACCCCATGGACGACTGGGCCTCGGCCCTGGCCGAACAGACCGCAGCAACCGGCCCCGTCGGCGGCTCCAGCCCTTCCTCCGCTCAGCATGTCTTCCAGCCCCTGAGCAACACCGCCGCCCAGGGCTCCAGCGACATCGACATGATCATGGACATCCCGGTCCAGCTTTCCGTCGAACTGGGCCGCACCAGGCTGACCATCAAGAACATCCTGCAGCTTGGCCAGGGATCGGTCGTCGAGCTCGAC
The DNA here is from genome assembly GCF_004342005.1 of Paracandidimonas soli. Taxonomy (GTDB): domain Bacteria; phylum Pseudomonadota; class Gammaproteobacteria; order Burkholderiales; family Burkholderiaceae_B; genus Paracandidimonas; species Paracandidimonas soli. The sequence continues at coordinate 411,991 of NZ_SMBX01000003.1, read as the reverse complement.
GGCCTTGCCGGCGAGCCCATGGACATCTATGTGAACGGCTATCTGATCGCCCAGGGCGAAGTCGTGGTCGTGGACGAGAAATACGGCATCCGCGTCACGGACATCATCACCCCGTCCGACCGCATCAGCCGCCTGAACAGCAAACGCTAGGAACTCCCTCGCGACATGGCTGAAATCGACATTCTCAGGATCTCGGCAAGCCTGATTTCCATTCTTGCCCTGATATTCCTGCTGGCATGGATGGTCCGCCGCATCGGCTGGGTGCGCGGAGGATCCAGCCGCCCAATGCATCTTGTCAGCACCCAGAGCCTGGGGCCGCGCGCCCAGCTCGCCATGGTCGAGGTCGGCGGGCGGTGCCTGGTCCTGGGCGTGACCGCGCACCAGGTCACCCTGCTCGATACCTTGCCTGCCGAACAGGTCCAGCGCGCCGACGCCTCCGAGCTCTCCTCCTCTTTCGCCGGCGCCCTGAAAGCGGTACTGCAGCGAGGCGCCTGAATGATCATGCTCCAAAGCGCGGCAAGCACGCGGCCGCCGCACCGGGCGCAGCCGTGGCTCCTGCTTCTCGCCCTGCTCCTGGCGGCGCTTCTGCCGCAGGACGCGGCCGCGCAGGCGCTGCCCGCCATCACGGCCACCCCGGGCGCGGACGGCAGCCAGACCTATTCCCTCAGCATGCAGACACTGCTGCTGCTGACGCTGCTGTCCTTCCTGCCCGCGATACTGATGATGATGACGGGCTTCACACGCATCATCATCGTACTGAGCCTGCTGCGCAACGCCATGGGCACGGGCGCATCGCCGCCCAATTCCGTACTGATCGGCATCGCGCTGTTCCTGACGTTCTTCGCCATGTCGCCGGTCTTCGACCAGATCTACGCCCAGGCCTACCAGCCGCTGAGCCAGGGGCTGATCGATTTCGAAACCGCCCTGCGGCAGGCGTCGCAGCCGCTGCACACATTCATGCTGCACCATACCCGCGAGGCCGACCTGCTGCTGTTCGCCTCGATGGCTGACCTTCCCCCCGTGGACAGTCCGGAACAGACGCCGCTGCGCGTGCTCGTGCCCGCGTTCATTACCAGCGAACTGAAAACCGCGTTCCAGATCGGCTTTACCATCTTCATTCCCTTTCTCATCATCGACCTGGTTGTCGCCAGCGTGCTGATGTCGCTGGGCATGATGATGGTGCCGCCCGTCACGATTTCGCTGCCGTTCAAGCTGATGCTCTTCGTCCTGGCGGATGGCTGGCATCTGCTGCTCGGTTCGCTGGCGCGCAGCTTCTACATTTGAGAGGCCCCATGACTTCAGAATACGTGATGTCCCTGATCTACATGGCCATGAAGACCACGCTGTTCATGGCCGGGCCGCTGCTGCTCGTGACGCTGGTCGTGGGCCTTGTCATCAGCATTTTCCAGGCCGCCACGCAAATCAATGAAATGACGCTGTCGTTCATTCCCAAGCTGCTGGCCGTCGGGATTGCTCTGGCCGTCATCGGCCCGTGGCAGATAGGCACCATGGTCGACTACATCCGCAATCTGCTGCAGCAGATTCCGACCCTGGCCTCCTGAGCCGGGGTTCCGGGAGCAGGCGCGCCATGTTTTCCTTCCAGCTCGAAGAGCTCTACGGCTGGATCAATGCCTTTCTCTGGCCATGCTTCCGTCTGCTGGGCCTGATGGGAACGGCCCCGTTGTTCAGCGACTCCGCCATACCGGCGCGCGTCAAGGTGGGGCTGGCCGCCATGACGGCAATCGCCGTGGCCCCCGCCATCGGCCCGATGCCCGAGGCGCCCACGGCATCCTTCGCCGGCCTGATGATCAGCGCGCAGCAAGTCATGATCGGCGTCGCCCTGGGCCTCGTCATGCGCATCGTCTTCGCCGCCGTGCAGACCGCCGGAGAATTCATCGGCCTGCAGATGGGGCTTTCCTTCGCTTCGTTCTTCGACCCCGCCACCGGCGCGAATACCGCGGTACTGTCGCGCATCATGAATGTCATGGCGGTCTTGCTGTTCCTGTCCATGAACGGCCACCTGCTCGTGCTGGGCGGGCTGCTGAATACCTTCGAGCTGATCCCCATCGGCCAGCCGCGCCTGAACCCGGATGGCTGGGGCGTGCTGCTCGAATGGAGCGGACAGATCATGATATCGGGCATGCTGCTGGCGCTGCCGCTCATCATCATCCTGCTCACCATCAGCCTCTCGCTGGGCATCCTGAATCGCACGGCGCAGCAGTTGTCGGTATTCGCCGTCGGCTTTCCGATCAGCCTGCTGGTCGGGCTGATCCTGCTGGCCGTGGTATTGCCGCAAACCGGGGATTTTCTTGCCCGGCTGTTCCAGCAAGGCTATGAAACCATGGGCAGGCTGACATGGGCGCTGGCGGAATAGCCGGCACCCGGACAGACCGCAGCCATTCCCCCCTGTGTTATCGGACTGCGTCCCCGGCCTGGCGCGCGCCGGCATCCACCGGGAACACGGCCACGGGCGAATCGACGGGTTGCGATCCCAGGCTGCCCAGCGGCCCGCCCAGAGACATATCTCCGCCGGGCGCATGCGGCGCCTGGCCTGGACCCGGCGCCAGAGAAGCCCCGCTGGAAGAGACCGCCGCCGCTTCCTGTACTTCCCCTGGCCTGGAAATATTGACCGTATTCACGACTCGGCGATAGCGTCCATCCGCATCGAAGGCGATCCACAATTCCTGGCGCCAATACAATGCATCGGTGACCAATGAGGCGCCGGACGCCCAGCGCGCCATGAACGGCCCTTCCGCCTCCCGATAGACCGCCACGGGATCTGCGCCAAGGCTTTCGCTGATCTGGGCCAGCGTCGTAACGCCAGGCTGCAGCGCCCCCAGGCTGCCGCCGCTAAGCGGAATCGCGCTGCCGGAACAGCCGGCCGCCAGCAGCAAGGCCGGCAACGCCAGCCATTTCCGGCATCCGGCCGGCAGCACGGAAAAGCGCGACCGCCGGGAAACCGCCTGCCCCATCAGAATTCGACCCAATCGTCGTCACTGGCCACCGGTTGCGACGGCTTGCGCGGCGGGCGCTGCGCCTGGGCCGCCGGCACGGCGCCAATGAATGCCGACGCATGCTCTTTGCCTGAAGCGTGGGACGCAGCCTGCCTGGCGGGCGCCGCCGTCTTCATTCCAGTCACAGCGCCTTTTTCGGATCCGGATTGGGCAAGCGCCGCATTTTTCTTCCCGTTGGCGGGCGCGGGCCTTGCAATGGCGGAACGCGCTTGCGCCGCTGCGCCGGAAGCCGCCGTCGCCCTGCGCGCCGCCGTTTCAGCGCCGGCCCTCTTGCTCGCCAGCCCCACCGCCGCCACAGGCGCCGCCTGGGGCAATGAAGCCATTACGTCGATGACCTGCCCTTCGAGCGCGCGAAAACCCGATACCGCCTGGAACACCTGCGCCACATCCTTGTCCAGGCTGGAAACCGCCAGGGCTTCCTTCTGCACCAGGCTTGCATTGTTCCGCGTCATTTCGTCCATGCTGGCGATGGCGCGGTTGATCTCTTCGATGCCGCTGGCCTGTTCCGTCGTGGCTGCCGAGATTTCGCCCATGATGTCCGTCACCCTGGCGACGGATTCCACGATTTCCTGCATGGTGGCGCCGGCCGTCTCGACCTGTCCGGATCCCTCCGACACCTTGCGCACGGAATCCTCGATCAGCGTCTTGATCTCTTTTGCCGCCTGCGCGCTGCGCTGCGCCAGCGCACGCACTTCCGATGCCACGACCGCGAATCCCTTGCCCTGCTCGCCGGCGCGCGCGGCCTCGACGGCGGCATTCAGCGCCAGGATGTTCGTCTGGAACGCAATGCTGTCGATGACACCGACGATATCGGCGATTTTCTGGGAACTGTCGGAAATACCGTTCATCGTGGCGACGACCTCGCCGACGGCGCTGCCCCCCCGATGCGCCACATCCGAGGCCATGCTGGCCAGCTGATTGGCCTGGCGCGCATTGTCGGCATTCTGCCTGACCGTCGTGGACAGCTGTTCCATGCTGACAACAGTCTGCTGCAATGCGCTGGCCTGCTGCTCCGTCCGGCTGCCGAGGTCCGCGTTGCCCGCCACCAGCTCCTGTGTGCCCGACGAGATTCCGGCCATGCCGTTGCGTACGCCATGCACCAGACGGCTCAGGCTGTCCTGCAGACGCCGGAGCGATGCGTGCACGGCGCCGATTTCGCTGGCGGCAGTCTGCTCGATCCGCTGCGTCAAATCACCCGAGGCGATCGCCTCGACGTGCCGCGACAGGCTCCTCAAGGGCCGCAGCACCGCGCGGTTGAAGAACACGCCGGCGACCAGGGCCAGGAAACACGTCAGCGCCAGCAGTCCGCCGAAGGCGTACTGCCAGTATCCTGGCAGCGATGCCCCCGCACCGTCCTGCAGCCAATACCATCCCAGCGCTATCGCCGCCAGCGCGGGCAGTGACAGAACCGCGACCCACAGGCCGAACCACCTTCCCAATCCCGGGAAACCCGATGCATGCGTTGTCATCAATTACCCCTCATCGCCAGCAGATTGGCGCTTTGAATTTTGCGGAAAGCCAGTGCCGCGGCTTCGAGAGCCGCGCTGCGCAGCTGCAGCTGTGTCGTCGCCGTGTTGTAATCCAGGTCCTGCAGACTCGCGAGCTGCTTGCTGTAGCCCAGATTGCGGGACATGCCGGCATAGTCGATGGAATCCAGTTCGGCCAGCCGCGCGCCTACCGAAGAGCGCACCGTCAGAACATTGTCGTAGTGCACGTCGAAGCGCTGGATGGCGGTGGCCAGCTCATTGCGCAGTGAGGCCAGGACGGCCGCATCAGTGTTGTTGTTGGTCGACGACTCGAGCGCCTCGATGATGTTGTCGAAGGAGGCGAATATGTTCAGCTCTGCGGTTCCCATCTCCCTGGCCGGATCCGCATTGAAACTGTCGCCATCGGCGGGCTGACCTTCCAGGCGAATGCTGACGCCGCCGGGCAACTGCAGCGTGGTGCCCGCCGAAGCGTCGTAGGCCGATGTCGTTGGCGTGCCGACGATTGCGCCGGCCGGATCCTTGACGGTCACGGTATATTCCATTCCCGCTGCCGGATCCGCCGGATCGATGGCGGAAAATGCGATCTCGAAGCGGTTGCCCACATTGCTGCCGGCCGGATCCGTGATGGATGCCGTGCTGATGACGGCAGTGCCGGTATTGCCCGTATTCGCGGTCGTCAGGTATTTCTGCGTTCCCGGCGTCGCGCGCGCGAACACATCGGAACCCAGGTCACCGCCATCGATCTGCCGCGTCTGGTCGACCTGCACCAGGCGATCTCCGGCAAAGTTCTGCCATACGCCGTTCGAGTCGAAAGGCTGCTGGCTGCCCTGGAAGCCTGAAAACAGATACTGGCCATTGCCATCGGTGGCATTGGCCAGCGCCAGCATGTTCTCTTTGGCGCTGCGCAGCACGCCCGCCAGGGAGCGGCGGTCCGCGTCGGAGAGCGTGCCATTGCCGGCGTTGACCAGTTCCCGCTTGATATCGCTCAGCAGCACGGTCACCGAATTCAGGGTTTCTTCTTCGATGCCCAGGCTTTGCTGCGCCACGCCGCGATTGGCGGCGTAGCGCTCATTCATGGACTGGGACTGACTGATATTGATGGCCTGCGCAGCCGCCAGCGGATCATCGGAGGGCGTCACCATGCGGCGGCCGCTGCCGACCTGCTGGTAGATGTGCAGAAGATCGGCCTGCTGCGCATTGAGCGAATTCAGGCCGGTCTGGAAGAACAGGGAAGTACTGATACGCATGGCGGAAATTCCGGTAGTTGATCTGGCGTATGCGGGTAAACAGTAATCAAAGGCAAAGGTCCGGCCGGGAACTCCCCGGCCGCCGCAAGCATCAGTTGCGCAGGCTCAGCAACGTGTCGAACAACGATGAGCTGACGTCGATCATGCGGGAAGCTGCGCGGAACTGCTCCAGGTAACGGTCCAGGTTGACCAGCTCCTCGTTGACGTTGACGCCCGACACTGCCTGCTGTGCCGCGTAGTTCTGCTGAATGAGGGACGACTGCGCCTTGGCCGCCGTGGCATTCTGCTGCCCCAGCACCGCGACCTTGTTGACCACCTGGGAAAAGGCCTCGTTCATGCTCATGGTGCCGTTGGCGAGGACTTTCTTTTCCTGCAGGCCGGCCATGGCCAGCGCGTTATTGCCGTTGGCGGAACCGCCGTCGACATCGGCTGCCGCGATCTGGCCGGGATCCGTCAGGTTCAGCCCGATGCTGCCCGCCGCGGCGCGCGTGGGTTGCAACAGCCAGGTATCGCCCGCTTGCGGAGCGCCGCCCTCGAAGCTGAGCGTCAGCCCCTCGACTTCCAGTCCATTGGCAGCCGCATCGGCCTCTGAAACCGTTTGAATGACGGTGCTGCCGGGGAGACGCACAACATTGTAATTACCGCCTTCGAATGTGATGCGGTAATCCTTGCCCGTCAATTGCTCGGCTCCGGTAAGCTCGGCCTTGATGCTGGCCGCACCGTTATTGCCTTGATGGGGAATCGCCGTCGCCTGTCCCAGCGTAAAGAATGCCACTCCGTCCGCGCCGTTGGCATCGACGCCGTTCTCATGCAGTTCATTGATCGCAATGGCCAGCCCGGCAGCCATCCGGCCCAGGTCGTTCTGCACGGTGTCCAGCGCCTCTTGCCGGTACTTGACCAGGCCGCCGAGACTGCCGCCCGTGATGTAGGACTCGTCGATCTCGACCGGCGACATATTGCCGGATGCATCGACAGTGGAATAAGCCACGACCGTGCGCGTCGGATCCGAAGCCGACTGCACCGCCTGCAGCGGATAGACCGTATTGCCTCCCAGCACCAGTTGCCCGTTGCCGATGGTGAGGCTGATGGTGTCGTCGCCGTGCGGAACCACCTTGACGCCGACCAGGGTATTGAGTTCGGACACCAGTTGGTCGCGCTGGTCCAGCAAATCGTTGGGTGCATGGCCGGACGAGCTGGCCTTGGCGGAAAGAATCTGCTTGTTCAGGTCGCCGATTCGCTCGACATAGCTGTTGACCTGGGTAACGACCGTCGTGATCTGCGTATTGATGTTGCCGCGCTGGGAATCCAGGAAGGCGTTGGTGTCGTTGATCTGCCCCACCAGGCTTGCGGCGCGGCCCAGCAGTTCCTGGCGCGCGGCCGGATCGGCAGGAGAGGACGCCACGGCATTCATGCCGGCGAAGAATTTTTGCAGCGCGGGAGAAATGCCCGTGGTATTGTCGGCGAACAGATTGTTGACCTGGGTGATTTCGTTGCCATAGCTGACGAGCGCCGCGCCGCCGCTCTGGGCGCTGACCAGCTGGCGATACAGGAAGTTGTCGTAGGAACGTTGCACCGTCACGGCTTCGACGCCGCGGCCGATGTAGCCGGAGCCCATGTTGACGGCGCCCGCGGTTGCCGTGATGACCCGCTGGCGGTTATAGCCATCGGTATCGGCATTGTTGATATTGTGTCCCGCGGTATTCAGGCGGTTCTGCGCCGCATTCATCGCCGCCAGACCGAGATTTGCTAGATTCATGGACAATTCGCCTCAGAGCATTTCAGCGGGCGCCTGTTGCAGGGAGGCCCGCGCACACATGGTTAACGGCAAGCGGCTGCCATTCTTTACCTTTGCGAAGCCGGGATACGCTCAGCGCTCCAGCATCGCCAGGTTCACCGCGGCAGGAGCCTTTCCTCCCGCGGCCGCGGGCCGGCCGCCCTCTTCCAGATAGCGCATGATGGAAATCAGCTTGTCGCTATAGGAAGGATCCGTGGCATAGCCCGCCTCGTGGATGCGCTTGGCCGCCTCTTCCGCCGTCGCCGCCTGCGTCACCGCGCTGTAGCGCGGGCTGTTGCCGATCAGGTCGGCATAGTCGGCAAGCGCCTCTTCGTAAGAGTCATAGGCGCGGAATGTCTGCACCATTTTGCGCGGCTGCCCGTTTTCGTACTCCGTCGTCACAATGTCGGCCACCTTGCCCGTCCAGCGGCTGCCGGCCTTGATGCCGAACAGATTATGCGTGGTGCTTCCGTCGGGATGCTTGATCTCGCGCCGCCCCCAGCCGGACTCCAGCGCCGCCTGGCTCATGATGAGCTTGGCAGGGATGCCGCTTCCCTCCGCGGCCGTCTGCACGGCATCCGTCATGCGCGACACGAACGACTGGATATGGCGCGGCGCGCCCTGTATGGCGGAAAACGCCGCGCCCACCACCGGAATGCGGGAGGTGAGCTGTTCGATCAGCGCCGTCAGAGACGGCGCATCGATGCGGCGGCCATCCGTATCCTGCCCGGCCTTCGCCGTATCCCGGGACGGCTGCGCTGCGGCATCCGGCGACGCAATGCCCGACGACGCGGCTACCGGCCCGCCATGGCCGCGCATCTGGTCGAGCAGCGCCTGAGCCAGCCCCATGCCAGGCGTCGCCAGCTGCAAGGCGAGCTGTTCGTCGCCCATGCTCTGGGCCATGCGTGTCTGATCGCTTTCGAAGGGCGAATCGTGCAGGCCGGCGGATGCCTGCCGCGCCTGCTTCAGGAACTGCTGGATCAGCAAAGCCTCGAACTGCCTCGCGACCTCTTCCTGGGCCGCCTCGGATCCCTTGCCTACTCCGGAGCGAACTGAATGCCCCAAGGCGTCCAGACGCCCGAATTCCAGCGCGGAGTCCGCATCGGAAGGACGGGTGATCGAATAGGCATATGACATGACTTGCTCCGGACCTCAGACGATTTCGAGATCGGCGCGCAATGCGCCCGCGCTCTTCAGGTTCTGCAGGATGGACAGCAGCTCCTGGGGAGTCGCGCCCAGCGCATTGAGCGCGCGAACGACATCGGCCAGGTTGGCGCTGGTGCTCATGCGCTGCAATGCGCCCTGGTCGCTGCGCATCTCGATCTGGGTGCTGGGCGTCACCACGGTCTGCCCGCCGCCGAACGGCGTATCGGGCTGGCTGACCTGCGCCTGCTGGCTGATGATGACCGACAGATTGCCGTAGGCGACAGCGGCTTCCTCGATGGTGACGGTGCGGTTCATGACCACGGAGCCCGTGCGCGCATTGATGATGACCTTGGCCCTGGCCGGCGGCAGCTTCACCTGGATGTTCTCCACCCGGGACAGGAAATCCGCCTGGGCCGCGGGGTCCATCGGGCCATTGAGCCTGACCACCCGGCCGTCGACCACCTGGGCGATCCCCGCGCCCAACTGCGCATTCAGCGCCGTCGCCACGCTTTGCGCGATGCCGAAGTCGCCAGTATTCATTTCCAGGTGGACGATGCCGTCGCGGGCATAAGTGGTAGGCACGCTGCGCTCCACGATGGCGCCATTGGTGATGATGCCGCCGTTGAGCTGGTTCACCTGCACGCTGGAGCCGCCAGCGGACGCCCCCGCGCCTCCGACCAGCAGATTGCCCTGCGCAATGGCGTAGACCTGCCCGTTCGCCCCCTTGAGCGGCGTCATCAGCAACGTGCCGCCCCGCAGGCTCTTGGCATTGCCCATGGAGGAAACCACGACGTCCAGCGACTGGCCCGGCCTGGCGAATGCGGGAAGGTTCGTCGTCACGATGACGGCGGCCACGTTCTTGACCTGCATATTGGTGCCTTGCGGGACCGTCACGCCCAGCTGCGACAGCATATTGGTCAGGCTTTGCTGCGTGAACGGCGTCTGCCTGACCTGGTCGCCACTGCCGTCCAGCCCCACTACCAGCCCGTATCCGATCAGCGGATTGTCGCGCACGCCCTGGATGGATGCCAGATCCTTGATGCGGTCCGCCTGCGCATGCCCCGCGAACAGCAGCGGGAACGCCAGAACGGCCAGAGCCCGCCGGAGGAATGATATGGTCATGACCTTGTACATGCTAGAACGGGGAAATATTCAGGAAGAAGCGCTGCAGCCAGCCCATGGTCTGGACCTCGTCCATGACGCCCTTGCTGCGGAACTCGATGCGCGCATCGGCCACCTGCGTGGAAAGCACGGTATTCGAACCCGTGATGGAGCGCGGATCCACCACGCCCGAAAAGCGCAGATGCTCGCTGCCGCGATTGATGGCGATCTGCTTTTCGCCCGCGAGCTGCAGATTGCCGTTGGGCAGCACGCCCACGACCGTCGTGGTCAGCGTGCCCGAGAAAGTATTGTCCGCCCGCGAGCTTCCCTGCCCGTTCGCCTGGTTGCCGCCTTCCACATCGAAATTCTGGCGGGCGCCCAGATCGCCGGGCAGGAAGGAAGGCGCCAGGCCGAAGTCCAGGGATCCGCTGCCGGTGCGATTGGTCGAAGTTGCCACGTTCTTGGCGGCGTTCGTGCGTTCCTGGATGATGATGGTGACCACGTCACCCACATTGCGGGGCCGACGATCCTCGAACAACGGATAGTTGCCATAGGCCGTCGGCTGGTAGATCGCTCCATTGGCCTCGACGGGAGTCATTGCCTGCATGGGAGGCGTCGCCGTCAGCGGTCCCGTGACAATAGGCTCGGGCGGAATCATGGCGCAGCCGGACAGCACTGCCATTACGATGAAAGGCAGGAAAAAAACGCGGCGGCGCAGTTGCTGCATCATCATGGCTCAGATCTGGGTCAGGCGCGCCAGCATCTGGTCGGACGTCTGCACGGCCTTGCTGTTCATTTCGTAGGCGCGCTGGGTCGTAATCATGTTGACCAGTTCCTCGGCCACATTGACGTTGGAAGTTTCGGTGTACTTCTGGATGATCAGTCCGCCGCCGTCCAGTCCCGGCTGCACGAAGTTGGCGGGGCCCGATGCATCCGTTTCGACGTACAGGTTCTCGCCCATGCTCTGCAGGCCCGTGGGATTGATGAAGGTGCTGAGCTGCAGCTGTCCCACCTGCACGCTGGTGCCCGCCGCGCCCGGCTGGGTCACCGATACCGTGCCGTCGCGACCGATCGTGACTTCCAGCGCATTGTCGGGAATGTTGATGGGAGGCTGGATGGGATAGCCGCCGGCCGTCACCAACTGGCCGTTCTGGTCAGTCTGCAGGCTGCCGTCGCGGGTATAGGCGAAGGAGCCGTCGGGCATTTCGACCTGCAGCATGCCATGGCCCTGGATGGCGATATCCAGCGGCTGACCGGTCTCGCGCAGGTTGCCTTGCGAATGGATGCGCTGCGTCGCCACCGTGCGCACGCCCGTGCCGATCTGCAGGCCGGAAGGCAGCTGATTGGCGTCGCCGACCTGCGCGCCCGGCTGGCGCACCGTCTGGTACATGAGATCCTCGAACACGGCCCGGCCGCGCTTGAAACTCGTGGTGTTGACGTTGGCCAGGTTGTTGGAAATCACATCCATGTTGGTCTGCTGCGATTCCAGGCCTGTCTTGGCAATCCAGAGAGAACGGATCATGGGTATTCCTTTATGCTAGGTCGACGGCGGTCAGCCGTTGGTCGACAGAATGGAGTTGGCGCGCTCTTCGTTGCCCGAGGCATCGCGGATGACCTTCATCTGCATTTCGAAGCGGCGCGCGTTGTTGATCATGCCAACCATCGTCTCCGCGACGCTGACATTGCTTTTCTCGATGAAACCGGACACAACGCCGATCGCAGGATCGGCCGGCGCCGCCGCGCCCTGCGGCAGGCGGAACAGGCCGTCGTCGCCTCGGACCAGTTGCTCTTCGGGCGGATTCACCAGCTTGAGCTGGCCGATCATCTGGATCTCGCGCGGATTCTCGCCCGCTCCCAGCACATTGATGGCGCCATCGACACCGAACGTCAGCGTGCCGCGCTCGGGAATCTCGATGGGAGCGCCATCCGCGGAAAGCACCGGGCGCCCGGTCTGCGTGACCAACAGGTTTTCCGCATTGACGGCGAACTCTCCGGCGCGGGTATAGGCCTCGCCCTCGGGCGTCTGCACCGCGAACCAGCCTTCGCCGCGGATCGCCACATCCAGCGCGTGCCCGGTTTCCGCCATGACGCCGGGCTGCATGCGCGTGCCGGGCGTCGTGGCTACCGTGCTGACGCGCGTGTGCGCCATGTTCTCGCCCACGATGGGCACGGCGCGGTTGAGCGCCAGCTGCTCGCGAAAGCCCGCCGTGCTGGCATTGGCCATGTTGTTGCTGATGACGGCCTGCTGCTCCAGCGTGCGGGCGGCGCCCGCTGCGGCGGTATAGATGATGCGATCCATGCCCCGCCGCCTCAGCGCATCGTGATGAGCGTCTGCAGGATCTGGTCCTGCGTCTTGATGGTCTGCGCATTGGCCTGGTAGGTGCGCTGCGCGATGATCATCTTGACCAGTTCCTGGCTCATGTCGACGTTGGACTGCTCGACCGCCTGGCCCTTGAGCTGCGCCAGCCCGTTGGTACCCGGCGTGCCCAGGATGGGCTGGCCGGATGCGGCGGTTTCGATCCAGGCATTGCCGCCGACCGGTTGCAAGCCCTGCAGGTTATTGAAGTCGGCCAACGCGATATAGCCGACCTTCTTGGTCGCGCCATTGGTGTAATTGGCCTGGATGGCTCCATCGACACCGATCGACATGCTGGCGTACTCGCCCGAAGCATAGCCGTCCACGGTGAAGTTGGGCGCGAATGGACTGCCGAACTGCGTGGAGCCGGCGTAGTTCATGGCGATATCCAAGGCTGCGGCCGGAGAGCCGCTGCCGGCCGTTTGCACCGTCGCGGAAATACCGACCGTCGCAGTCGGGGTCGTCAGCACGCCGGCATCGCTGAAACGCAGTTGCTGTGGAACCGTCGCAGGATCCGTGTAGTCCGGGAGGCCATCCAACGTAGAACTCTCGTAATACACATCCCAGACGCTTTCTGAGCCAATGGCATCGCGCTTGACGAAGTACTGCGTCAGCACATGCTTGTTGCCCAGGGAGTCATAGATATCCAGCGGATAGGACTGCGTGAAAGACGCAGGGTCGCTCGAACTGAACGGGATGGTTGCGCCATCGATCGGCTTGGCATCAGCGTCCAGATTCGTCTGGAATTTGATGTTGCTGGTCGCCACCGGATCGATATTGCCCACAGGCACATTGATCGGGATCAGCGTATTGCCGGGAGTCCCGTCCGCATTCATGGCATAACCCGTCAACCGATGCCCCTGCGCGTTCACCAACTGCAGGTCCTTGTTCGGGAAGAACTCGCCGTTGCGCGAATACAGGACGGCGCCGCTGGCATCCACCAGCCGGAACAGGCCCTTCTGGCCGTCGATGGCCATGTCGAACTGGTTGCCCGTGCCCGCCACGGTACCGATGGTGAAGCGCTGGTTGACGCGCGATACCTGGGTGCCCAGGCCGACGCGTGAACTGGCGTATACATCGGCGAACGAAGCCGAGGACGACTTGAAGCCTACCGTGCCGGAGTTGGCGATATTGTTGCCGATGATGTCCAGGTCCTGCGCCGCAGCGTTCAGGCCGCTGAGTCCTTGTCCGAAACCCATGGTTTACCTCTCTGTGAGCAAATACGTTCATGCCGCGGCGGCGCATGCCGTGCGGCGTTGTCTTTACATGATCTTGCGAATGTCCAGCAGGGAATGCGATCCGGCCAGGCCCATGTCCACGCGCAGGCCGCTCGATGAGTAGGCCACGCTGGACACCTTGCCGTAGGTCAACGCAGAGGCGGATACCGGCTTGTCGTCCGCGTCCAGCGCCACGATGCGCACGCTGTAGGCGCCATCGACGACATCCGCGCCGCCTTCGCCCTTGCCGTCCCAGGTGAACGAATGCACGCCTTCGTCCAGCTTGCCCAGATCGATCTGGCGCACCACCTGGCCGGAGGCATCGACGATGCTCGCCGTGACCTTGGCCGCAGGCGCCAGCAGATCCACACCGTACGGCGTCGCCTCTTTGACGGAAGGATCGGAAGGATCGCTGCCGAGGCGAATCTTGTCGCCCGGTACCAGAACCGCCTTGCCTATCAGATTGGCCGCCTGCATGGACTGCGAGACATTCATCTGGCCCGACAGCGCCAGCAGGGTATTGTTCAGCTGATTGATGCCGTTGACCGTGGACAGCTGCGCGATCTGCGAAGTCACCTCGGCGTTGTCCATTGGGTTGAGCGGATCCTGGTTACGCAGCTGGGTGACCAGCAGCGTCAGGAAGCGGTCCTGCGTGCTGTCCATCAGGCTCTGCGTGCTGGCGTTCGCCATGCCCATCGCGGCGCTGGTCGTGTCCGCATAAGGAGAAGTGATCGTCGTCATTTGCCGTTTGTCCGTCCTGGAATCCCGTGGCTCAGAGGCTGGCGCCCTATGGGTTCGCGCCTGCCGGCCGCTGCGTTCATTGTCCGATGGAGAGCGTGCGCGTCATCAGGCTCTTGGCCGTGTTGATGACCTCGACATTGGCCTGGTACGAGCGCGAGGCGGAAATCATGTTGACCGTCTCGGCCACGACATCGACGTTCGACATCGTCACGTACCCCTGTTCGTTGGCCAGGGGATGGTGCGGGTCGTACTGCATGCGCGCCGGCGCCTCGCTTTGCGTCACGCCCGCCACGCTGACGCCGCCGACGCCAGGCATGGATCCCTGGCCAGCCATGGGCTCCATGCTGAACACCACTTGGCGCGCGCGATAGGGCTGGCCGTCGGGGCCTGCCACGCTATCGGCGTTGGCCATATTGCTGGCCGCCACGTTCATGCGCTGCGACTGGGCCGATAAGGCCGATCCGGCGATCTGGAAAATATTCAGCGTGCTCATGCTTTTCCCGTCCTATCCTGTTCTTTGTTACTGCTGCAGTGCGCTTTGCATGGAACGCAGGCGCTGCGATATCAGTGCGAGATCCGCCTGATAGCGCATGGTGTTGTCGGCGAACTGCACGCGCTCGACATCCATCTCGACGGTATTGCCGTCCAGGCTGGGCTGTACCGGCTGCCGGTATTGCAGAGTCTCGACCTGGGTCGCCGACGCCTGCGCGGGAATGTGCCGCGCCGACGTCAGCGCCAGGGAAACCGGGGGCACGCCCGCTTCCTGCCCCGTGGCCTTGCGCAGCTCCGATGCAAAATCGAAATCGCGCGCCTTGTATCCCGGCGTATCGGCATTGGCGATGTTGGCGGCCAGGACTTCCTGGCGCTGATGCCGCAACCCCAGGGCCGACTGGTAGAAATTCAGGTCTTGCGAAAGGCGGTCGATCATGGACTCGTATCCGTGAAACGTTGGAACCGGGCTGCGCCCTTTTTACTGCCGGGCCGCCCCTAGGTAAAAAGCGCCCTCCTCGGGAGGGCAGCAAGCCGCAGGCGCAGCGTGGGAGGCATTGTTCATCAGTGATGTGATAGTAAAGTCGGCCGCGCATCCATAAAGTGCAAAACAGACCGATATTTCCGATCCAGTTCCCGGAATGCGGCGTGGCGCGCCTGACTAAAATGAGCGCATGCCGAATCCGATTGCTCCGCTCCTGCGTTTCCATGCCGCCGCGCTTGCACTGCTGTGCCTGCCGGCCGCGCATGCCGGGTCGCAAGACCCCCAGGAAATCATCCAGCTCGCGGAACAGACCCTGCTCGAGCAGCCCAACCCCTACCAGGGCCAGCTGCAGGTTGCGGTGGAGCCTCCCGATACCGGCAAGCATCCCGCCTGCAGCCTGCTGCAGCCCTCGTTCTCCGCGGGCGCCAGGCTGCGTCCGCAAATGTCGGTGCGCATCCGCTGCCTGGCGCCGCAGCAATGGACCGTGCTCGTACGCGCCAGCCTTAGCCTGCCCGGCTTCCACTACGTCGCCAACCGCCAGATCAACCCCGGCGAAGTCATTTCCCTGGACGATCTGCATGCGGTGGAAAGCGATCTTCTGCGGCTCTCCACAGGCATCGCCACCGATCCCTCCAATGTCGTCGGCTATGTCGCCACGCAGCGTATCCCCGTCGGAGGCAGCATACGCACCAGCGCCCTGCGCGACCCGCAATCCGTCATGCGCGGATCGCACGTGCGCACGGAATTCAGGGGAAACGGCTTTTTCATCACCGGCGAAGGCCAGGCGCTGCAGACCGGCTCCCCCGGCAGCCATATCCAGGTAAAAACCTCGTCCGGCCAGGTCATCACAGGAATCGTGATCGACGCCACCACCATCCAGGTGCCCTGATGCCGGCCATTGCTCCCGGCGTAGCCTCCCATGCCAGATCCTGGCCGCGACCACTGCGCCGGCGCAGGCATCCGCTCCCTAAACTATTCCGGACACCTGACGTAATAGTTCCAGCCAATGCGCATTTCCTGGTCAGTTAAAATCGTGGGAAACACCAATTTTCTGCTGAATGCGAATAATAGTCGCGGCGCCATGCGCCGCCCCGCCGGCAGACAGCCCCAAACGGCCGCCATTCCGCCACTCCGGAGAGCATGTTGAAAGTCAGCACTAACACACCGAAAAACCCGCTGCCAGGCACTGGCGCCGCCACGCGCGCAGAGCAGGCCGCCGGTCCGGCTGCCGCTCGACCGGGCAATGCCCCCTCGGGCAAGAGCAGCGTGGACATCAGTTCCGCCGCCCTGCAGCTATCCAACCTGCACAGCGGAGAAAACGACGTCAATATCGACCGCGTCAACGAAATCCGGACCGCGCTCGAAGCCGGCGAACTGAAGATCGACACATCCCGCATCGCCGACGGCCTGATCGCCAGCGCCCGCGAACTACTGAAATAAGCCATGACACACAGCGCCATTTCCAGACTCGAATCACTGTTCGCCACCGAAACAGCGCTGATGCGGGAATTCATTGCGATCCTGCAGAAAGAAGCCGAAGTCCTGGCCACTCCGGCCGTGGGCGACGCCCTGAACACCACCACTGCAAGCAAGAACACGCTGGCGCAGCAGCTTTCGGCCTCGGCAGCCAGCCGCCACGCCATCTACGAAGAGCTGGGCTACAAGGACAAGGACGCCAGCAACGCCAGGCTGCGCCAGGACCACCCCGCCCTGAACCCCGCCATCGACGCATTGGCCCAGGCCGCGCAGCAGGCGCACGAAATCAACGAAGACAACGGCATCGTGATCGACGCCTACCTGAAATACAACCAGCAGGCCATGAACGAGCTGCGCATCCTGGCCGGCCAGGATCTGCCCCTCTACGACGCCTCCGGCCGCGCCCGCCAAAGCAGCGCCTCGAAAACCAGTATCAAGGCAGGCTGAGGCAAGGTTTCAGCCCATCAGCGCCTTGACGGCAAACAGCCGCAGCATCCCTTCCGCCACCTGAGCCACGGTCCACGCCTTTTCTTCCGGCAACGCCAGAACCTGCCGGGCGGCGGACGACTCCGGGCCATGCAGCAGTTGCCAGGCTGCCGCTCCCATCGCAGCGCTCAGATACGCCCTGTCGAGCGGCCCCGACTCCTGTCGTGTCCGCGCGAACACTTCCCAGAACGCCGGCATGGCGCGCAGCACCCAGCGCTGCTCCTGGCGCATCAGTACAGCCCTGGCCAGCATGCCCGGGGCGACATCGGCCGGCGCAAGCACCGACGCCAGCTGCGTCGCTCCCGCGCCGCCCCCGTCTTCCCGCTGCAGGCGCATATGATGCAAACGCAGGTCCTGCGCGGCAGCGCGCCTGGAAGACAAGCCCACCTCCTGCATGCCCACCCACAAGGCGCGCGCGGACCCGCCAGCCATCCCGGAAAGCGTGGACTCCGCGTCATGCCTGCCGACCGGATGATACCCGCATGCCTTGGCCAGGGCGCCGGCGGTAGTCACCGTTTCCTCATGAACGAATCTCGCGCCGGCCGGGCATTGCGCTCCCCACAGCACATCCGCATGCTCCTGCAACTGGCGCCACAACGCCTGTGTGCCGCCGTCGAACAGGTGCAATACCGGGAACTGGCTTTGCTGCGCCTGATACCAGTCGATATCTTCCAGCAAGGCCTGCGACGACGTCAGCGGCTCGATCCCGGCGAAACCGTTGGACGACTGCCAGCCGCTGGCAAAGCGCACCTGCTGCAGCGGACTGCCCAGCACGCCCTGCGACAGGCCATAGGCCAGGCTGGCGCTCATGCGTCCGCGCCCCTGCCTGCCGCCAACATTGAAGTCGGCATGCGATAGCACGATGCCCTCGTCGCCGCGGCCGGCCTGGCGCATCTCGACCTGGATCGTCTTGTAGGCATGCCTCGCCGCCGCACCATTACCCGGAGCCGCGGCAGCCCCGTCGCGAAACGCCTGCCAGGCCTCGAAAGCCTGCCTGCAGGCCGGCTGGGAATCCAGATAGTCGCAAACCCGCTGCAGGACCTGATCGCCCGCCGCCCCTGCGCTACCCAGGCCTCCAGCAAGGAATCCGGAAAGCAGACGCTGGCGGCCGGCCCTGGCAGCGACATCGGGCCTGGACGCGCTGCTCCTCTCTACCGACATGAGGGCCGCCAGGTCCGCTCCGGTCGGCGCATACAGCGCACTGGCGGCGGAAGCGTCGGCAAGCGCCCTGTCCACCAGATCGAGCGCGGACAGGAAATGCAGGTTCTCCGGTACTTTCTGCCCATCGGATACATAGTGGACCGGCAGTTGATAGCGTATGCACGTATCCAGCACCGCCCCCAGCCTGGCCGCTTCGTCCAGCTTGGTGATGATGCAGCCCGCCAACGGCGTGCCGCCATCGTTGCGATAGGTGCGAGCGACCTCGTCCAGGGTATCTCCATGGCTGGCCGCGTTCAGCACCAGCAGGCGGCGCACGTCGCGTCCCGCGGAAGCCAGCATGGCGGCCTGCTCAGCCACATAGCGGTCGCGCTGGCTGATGCCCACATTGTCGATGAGGATGACGCTGTCGGGGCCCGTGCCGCGCACGACCAGCGCCAACTGCTCCGCATCCTGCACCACATGCACTGGAACGCGGAGGATTTGCCCATAGATTTTCAGCTGTTCATGAGCGCCGATGCGATAGGTGTCGGTGGTGACCAGCACGACGCCCTGGGGGCCGAAGCGCCGGACGGCCCTGGCGGCCAGCTTCGCCAGCGTCGTCGTCTTGCCTACGCCC
The DNA here is from genome assembly GCF_004342005.1 of Paracandidimonas soli. GTDB lineage: Bacteria > Pseudomonadota > Gammaproteobacteria > Burkholderiales > Burkholderiaceae_B > Paracandidimonas > Paracandidimonas soli. Next base: position 393,196 of record NZ_SMBX01000003.1, on the reverse strand, counting down.
GTCGGCCCCACCACGGCCAGCGCCAGCCCGGGCCGCCACAACTCTTCCTCGGACGCCAGCACCGGCAAATGCTTGACCAGCTCCTGCCTGGCCCACTGGAACGCTGGCCCCGCCGCCAGATGCTCCGGCAGCCGCTTGAGCATAGCGCGCAGCAATGCTGTACTGAAACCGAACCCCATCAGGGCCTGGAACAAGGACACGGCCTGCGGCGCCCGTTTCAGATGGCTGCCCCATACCAGTTCGTCGATACGGCCTTCCAGCGCTCCCTTCAGCGAGCCGATCGCCTGCATGACATCGGCGGGCATGGACTGAGCGGCGCCCTGCGCAAATCCGGGCGCCGTCGGCGCGGGCGCATCCGCCTTCGCCTCGATCCGGGCAGCGGACGTTGGATCCGTCGCCAGTATCTCGACACCGCCATTGACGCGCTTGTTCGATACGATCAGGGCATCGGGGCCCAGTGCCAGCCGAACCTGGCGCATGGCCTCCCGGTTCGTGCTTCCAAAGAAACGGCTGATATTCATTCCCTTCCACCAATCAATGCAGTAAAGCGCATCACCCGCTCATCCGGTATTTCCGCGTTCGACAGCACCGCCATCTGCGGCAAGTGATGCCTGAGGAAGCGCGACAGCGACGGGCGCAATTGCGGTGTCGTGACCAACACGGCCGCATCGCCATTGATCTCCTGCCGTTCCACCGCTTTTTGCGTATCTCCCAGCAGCGTATCGGCCAGACCCGGTTCCAGCGCGCCGCTGGTGGTCAGCGCCTGGGAAAGCACGCGCTCCAGCCCGGGATCCAGGCCGATGACGCGGATCTCCCCGTCTCCGGGGAACCAGTGCTGGACAATGGCCCGCCCCAGCGCCACCCGCGTCAAGGCCAGCAGCTCCGCTGTATCCGGCCCGGTGCCTGCCTGGTTCAGCGCGGCCAGCCTGGGCGCATGCTCCGTCACGGCCTCTATGATGGTGCGCATGTCGCGTATGGGCACCTCTTCCTGCAGCAGCCCGCGCAGTACCTTGTGCAGTGCGGACAGCGACAGTGTCTTCGGAATGAGGTCTTCCACCAGCTTCGGCTGGTCCCGGCCCACATGATCCAGCAATTGCTGGACTTCCGCGCGGCCCAGCAGTTGCGAGCCGAACCTGTGCATCAGGTGGTTCAGGTGCGTGGCGATGACGGTGCCTGCGTCCACCACGGTGTAGCCTGCGATCTGGGCCTGTTCCCGCATGGCGACATCGATCCAGACGGCAGGCAGGCCGAAGGCCGGATCGGTCGTGGCTTCGCCGTCCAGCGGCATGGCCGCCCCGCCCGGATTGATGGCCAGCCACTGGCCCGGCGTTGCCGAGCCCCGGCCGATCTCCACGCCCGACAGGAGAATGCGATAGTCGTTCGGCTTGAGTTCGAGATTGTCGCGAATATGCACCACAGGCGGCAGGAAGCCGACATCCTGGGCGAACTTCTTGCGCAGGCTGCGGATGCGGTGCAGCAGCTCTCCGTTCTGGTTGTGGTCCACCAGCGGAATGAGACGGTAGCCCACCTCCAGCCCCAGCGGATCCACCATGGCGACATCGCTCCAGCTGGCTTCGGCTGCTGCTGCCTCGACGGCCTCCTGCTGCTCCTGAGGAGCGCGCTCCTGCTGCTGCAGTTCCTCCTGCTGCCTGCGGCGCAGCGCCCAGCCGCCCGCGCCCAGCGCCAGCGCCAGCGACAGAAACGCCACGTGAGGCATATTGGGAATGAGCCCCATGATGCCCAGGATGCCCGCCGTCAGGAACAGTACATTGGGATTGCTGAACAGTTGCCCCACGATCTGCTGCCCAACGTCCTGCTCGGTCGCCACCCGCGCGACCACGACGCCGGCCGCGGTCGAGATCACCAGCGCGGGGATCTGGCCTACCAGGCCGTCGCCGATGGTCAGCATCACATAGGCGTGCGCCGCGTCCCCAAAACTGAGTCCGTGCTGGCCAACGCCGATGAACAGGCCGCCTACGATATTGATGGCCAGGATGAGGATGGCGGCGATGGCATCGCCGCGCACGAACTTGCTGGCGCCATCCATGGAGCCATAGAACTCGGCCTCCTGGGCCACCTCGGTACGCCGCTTGCGGGCTTCTTCCTCGCCGATCAGGCCGGCATTGAGATCGGCATCGATGGCCATCTGCTTGCCCGGCATGGCGTCCAGCGTAAACCTGGCTCCCACCTCGGCGATACGCCCCGCGCCCTTGGTGATGACGATGAAGTTGATGATCACCAGGATCACGAACACCACCACGCCCACCGCGAAATTGCCGCCGACCAGAAAATGCGAGAACGCCTCGATGACCTTGCCCGCCGCATCCGGCCCCTTGTGTCCTTCCATGAGGACGACGCGGGTAGAAGCCACGTTGAGCGACAGGCGCAGCAGCGTGGCGAACAGCAGCACGGCCGGGAAGGCCGCGAAATCCAGCGGCCGCTTGGTGAACATGGCCACCAGCAGGATCATGATGGACAAGGAGATATTGAACGTGAACAACAGGTCCAGCATGACCGGCGGCAACGGCAGGACCATCATGGCAAGCACCATGAAGATCAGCACGGGACCCGCCATCAGGCGGGCCTGCGCCGATCCGTTGAGCTTGAGCATGACCAGGAGATTGTTCATTACCACGTATTCCTTGCTTTACGGCTTCGCCTGCAGCGGATCGAAGCCGGCCGGCACCGGCAGGTCGCCCGGCGCATCCGGAGCCGAGCCGACGCCCGTTTCCCAGCGCTTAAGTTGATATACCCAGGCCAGCACCCTGGCCACGGCGGAGTACAGCTCCACCGGAATTTCCCTGCCCAGCTCGACGTGGGCATGCAGCGCCCGCGCCAGCGGCGGAGCATGCAGCACCGGCACGCGGTTTTCCTCGGCAAGGCGGCGTATGGTCGCCGCTATCAGGTTGGTTCCCTTGGCGACCACCCTGGGAGCGCCGGTTCCGCCCTCCGCATAGGACAGCGCGACAGCGTAATGCGTAGGGTTGGTGACGACCACGTCGGCCTTGGGCACCTCCGCCATCATGCGGCGGCGCGCCATGGCGCGCTGCTGCTGGCGTATCCGCCCCTTGACATGGGGGTCTCCCTCGCTTTCCTTATGTTCCTGCTTGACATCCTGGCGCGACATGCGCAGCTTCTTGAAATGGCTGAACAGCTGCCACGGCGCGTCGATCAGCACGACCAGCAGCAGGGATGCGACGATCAGCCCGCAGCACAGCGCAACCAGCTCCATGCCCGACGTCAGCGCCTCGGACGCCGTGGCATGCATCAAGGCGATCATCCTGTCGTGATAGTGCCAGATGACGCTCGCGCCGATGCTGCCGATGAGGGCCGCCTTGGCCAGGGTCTTGATCAGCTCGACCAGCGTCTGCGCCGACACCATGCGCTTGAGGCCCTTGAGCACGTTCATGCGCTCGAATTTGGGCTCCAGCGCCTTGGCCGACAGCAGAAAGCCGCCCAGCAGCACGGATGCCAGTACGGCCGTGACCGCCAGAAGCACGAACAAGGGCAGCAGCGCCAGCAGCGCCTGGAATGCCGAACTGGCGGCAACGGCCAGCATGACGGAGGTATCCGTGGCCGCCCTGGGATCGAACCACAGCCCCGAATGCAGGACTCCGCTCAGTTCGCGATAGAGATGCGCGCCGGTGAACCACAGGCCGGCGACCCCCGCGGCAAGCAGCAAAAAGGTGTTGAGCTCCCGGGAACGGACGACCTGACCCTCCTCGCGCGCCTTTTCCAGGCGGCGAGGTGACGCCGGTTCGGTTTTTTCGAGATCGCTATCCTCTGCCATTGATCGCAACACCAGAAAGTAGCTGCGATTCTAAAAGCATTGCCCATGGCGCGATCCGGCAAGCTGACGCCGGAAAGTCAGCTTATTCGTCGTAGAACTCCGGCCTGCGGCAGCAACCCTGCCGTCCTTGATGCGAGCGGCAAGCCCGGCGTCCCGGAACCGTTCAGAAGCCCAGGCTGTCCAGCAGATCGTCCACCTGGTCCTGGCTGGTCACGACTTCCGTCTTGTTCGGGTTGACGACGGGACCGTTCATGAGCGAGGCCGCCGCTTCTTCCCTGCGCTCCTGCGGCACGCTGTCGACCAGCACCTGGACCAGCTCGGTTTCGATGGCGGTCACCACGCCCAGCATTTTCATGATGACCTGGCCGGTCAGGTCCTGGAAATCCTGCGCCATGATGATGTCGAGCAGATTGTTCTGGGTCTTCTGTGTATACGACGGGACATCGGCCAGCAGGCCGCGGGTGTCGTCCACCAGAGCGCGGGCCTGAGGCAATTCCACCGGCGCATCGAACCACTGCTGCCAGCGCTCGTCCAGCGTCTTGGCCCGCTTCTGCAGATCGTCCTGCAACGGCTGGACTTCCTCCGCCGCGTTCAGCACCCGGTTGGCCGCCTGTTCGGTCATGCGCGCCACGTAATGCAGGCGGTCCCGCGCATCGGGGATGGCGTGGGCGGCATCCTTGATCGCCTGGTCCAGCCCCAGTTCGCGCATGCTTTCGCGCAGCATGCGCGTCAACTGCGCGATGCGGTGAATCAGATCCGCATTGTCATCCACTGCCTTGCTGGCCGGAAAATCGGCATGCTCCATACGGCCTCCCTATCCGCCCAGTTTTTCGAAGATCTTGTTCAGCTTTTCTTCCAGCGTCGCCGCCGTGAACGGCTTGACCACGTAGCCGTTGGCGCCAGCCTGCGCCGCGGCAATGATGTTCTCCTTCTTCGCCTCCGCCGTCACCATGAGCACGGGCAGCTTGGAAAGACCAGGATCGGCCCGGATCTGCTGCAGCATGCTCAGGCCGTCCAGATTGGGCATGTTCCAGTCGGACACGACGAAATCGAAATTGCCGTTGCGCAGCTTGTCCAGGCCCATGGCGCCGTCCTCGGCCTCTTCCACGTTTTCGAAACCAAGATCCTTGAGCAGGTTCCTGATGATGCGACGCATGGTGGGAAAGTCATCGACCACCAGAATCTTTATGTTTTTCTGTACCACTTGGCACTCTCCGGTAAAAAGGAAAATTCAAACACGATGTCCATAGGCTCCCGCGCTTGCCAGGATGCGTTCACTCATCTGCGACAGGGGAACCGCCTCCATGGCCGCACCGATGTGCAGCGCTTCCCTTGGCATGCCGAACACCACGCAGCTGGCCTCATCCTGTGCAAAGGTGACGGCTCCCGCCTCGCGCATGGCCAGCAGCCCCTGCGCGCCATCCTTGCCCATGCCGGTAAGAATGGCGCCGACCGCATTCTTGCCCGCCACCTTGGCGGCGGAATGGAACAGTACGTCGACCGACGGCCGGTGGCGATTGACCGGCTCGCTGTCCTCCAGCTGGACGATGTAATTGGCGCCCGACCTGGCCAGCTTCATGTGGGCCACCCCTCCCGGCGCCAGGTAGACGTGCCCTGGCAGCACCCGCTGTCCGTCCTCCGCCTCGTGCACCTGTACCGCGCAGAGATTGTCCAGCCGCTGCACGAACGAACGCGTGAAGCCGGCCGGCATGTGCTGCGTGATCAGGATGGCTGGACTGTTCGCCGGCAAGGGCTCCAGCACCTGGCGAATGGCCTCGGTTCCGCCCGTGGAGGCGCCGATGAGAATGAGCTTCTCCGTCGTGGAGAACGGCTGCGCCATGGCCAGGCGCGTCGTGACGCGCTCCTTCGGGGCCTGGCGTGGCCGGGATGCCGCTGCGGCCCTGATCTTGTCGGCGATGATGTCCGCGTATTCCATCAGTCCGTCCCGCAGCCCCAGCTTCGGCTTGGTGACGAAATCCACGGCGCCCAGCTCGAGGGCGCGCAGCGTGACCTCGGAATTGCGCTCGGTCAGGGAGGACACCATGACGACCGGCATGGGGCGCAGGCGCATCAGGCGCTCGAGGAAGTCCAGGCCGTCCATGCGCGGCATTTCGACATCCAGCGTCAGCACGTCGGGGTTGTGCTGCTTGATGAGCTCGCGCGCCACCAGCGGGTCCGGCGCGACGGCGACCACTTCCATATCGGGCTTTCCGTTGATGATTTCCGTCATCAATCCACGCACCAGAGCGGAGTCGTCGACACATAAAACACGAATTTTCTTCATGGACATCTCGTTTCTACCGCATGCCTCCACGCTGGCTCATGGCCGCCGGCACGCGTTGTGATTCCTCAGGAACGGACATAGACCGTTTGCCCCCGCAAGCGGAATGCCTTTGTCAGATAGGTGAAGTTTTCCGAATGCCCCGCAAAAAGCAGCCCGTCCGGCTTCAGGACGGGCGCAAATCTGTCGAGGATTCTCGACTGCGTTTCCTTGTCGAAATAGATCATGATGTTCCGGCAGAAAATCGCATCGAACTTGCCCTGGATGGGCCAGGAAGGATCCAGCAGGTTCAGCACATCGAATTCGACCATGTTGCGCAATACCGGCTTGACCCGCACCATGCCCGCATTCTTTCCCGTGCCGCGCTGGAAATAGGTTCTCAGCCGGTCCGGCGGCACCGGCTTGACCCTGTCCATGGAATAGACGCCCTGCCTGGCGCGCTGCACGGCCTCCGTATCGATATCGGTGGCCCAGATGCGCGCGCCGTTTTCCGCCGTATGGCCCGCCTGCGCCAGCGTGAGAGCGATCGTATAGACCTCTTCGCCCGTCGATGCCGCACAGCACCAGATCGATACCGGCGCCCTGCGCCGCTTCACGAAATCGGCCAGCATTTCGAAGTGGTGCCGCTCGCGAAAGAAGGCCGTGTGGTTGATGGTGAAAGCATTGATGAAATGCTCCCACTCCTGCGCGCCCGGATTCTGCGCCAAAAGGTCCAGATATGAACGAATCGTCTGCATGTTCACAGCCTTGGCGCGAGCCCCAAGGATGCGTCCTATCATTTCGCGCTTGTGCTCGCCAAGAACGATACCCGCGCGTTTCTGCAGCAGCTTGACGCAACGATCAAAATCCTCCGGCACAGCCGGAGGATAGGAAGGCGCCGCAAAAATACTGCCGATTTCAATAGCGCTCATTCAACCTGCCATTCATGCGCCAGCCAGTGCGTCCGGAAGCGCCTCGCCTCCAGCCTCAAGGCTGGCCGGACCGTACTGGCCGTTGTGCGACAAGTGCGCCGCGGTGACTTCGATCACATCCGCCGCATTGATCTTGAATATGGACACGGCCTCGCTCAGCCGGTGCGCCTGCTCCTGCAGGGATCCGGCCGCGGCGGCGGCCTGCTCGACCAGCGCCGCATTCTGCTGGACGACACCGTCCATCTCGGCGACGGCCAGATTCACCTGTCCGATGCCTTCGGATTGCTCGCGCGATGCCGAAGAGATTTCCGTCATGATCGTAGTGACGCCCTGCACGGATTCGACGATTTCGCGCATGACGGTTCCCGCCTCGCCCGCCTGAAGCGCGCCCGCCTTGACCTTGCTCAGGGACTCTTCGATCAGCGTCTTGATTTCCTTGGCGGCCTGCGCGCTGCGCTGCGCCAAGGCTCGCACTTCGCCCGCCACCACGGCAAAGCCTTTGCCCTGCTCGCCCGCGCGCGCCGCCTCGACCGCCGCATTCAGCGCCAGGATATTCGTCTGGAAGGCGATGCCGTCGATCACGCTGACAATTTCCGCGATCTTGCCCGAGCTGCGGGAAATCTCGTCCATGGTGGTTACGACGGCCGACACCGTTTCTCCACCGCGCAACGCGACCCCGGACGCATTCTTCGCCAGGCTGTCCGCCTGCAGGGCGTTGTCCGTGTTCAGCTTGACCGTGCTGGAGAGCTCCTCCATGCTGGCCGCGGTCTGCTGCAGCGATGCCGCCTGCTGCTCCGTGCGGCTGCTGAGATCGGTATTGCCGACGAATATCTCGTGGGATCCATGCGTGATCTCCTCGACTCCCTGGCGCACGATGCCGACGGTGCGCGTCAGGCTTTCCTGCATCTTGCGCATGCCGTCGTAGAGCATGCCGATTTCGTTCGTGGAACGCAGTTGGATGCGCTGCGTCAGATCGCCAGCGGCGATGCGTTCGAAATGCTGTATGGCCTGATTGAGCGGCCTGAGCACCATGCGCCCAAGGAAGACATAGGCCAGCAATGCGATCAGCACGCACAGCACCACGCCGACGCTGACGATCATGATCACATACTCGTAATAGGTGACCTGCGAATCGTAGGCGCGGTCGATGATGTTCTGCTGGTGGCGATTGACCGCGTTGAACGCCGTGAAGAAATCGTCCTCCAGGTACTGCGTCAGGCTGGAGAATGTATCGTTGAAGGCGTGGACATCGCCTTTTTCCATGGCGGTGTACAAATCGGGCATGCCTTCGTCCATCAGTCCTGTATAGGCGGAACGCACATTGTTGGCGAACTGCCCGCCGCTGCCCGATGTGGTGGCAGCCAGTTTTACATATTCGGCGAACGAACTGAGCGAGCGCTTGTAGGACGCCTTGGACGCTTCGAGCAGGCGCGAGGCCTCGGACCCGATGGACTGGCTTCCGGAGGACAGCGCATTCGACTGGGCCGTCACATGCGAAGCCAGCGCCCTGCCCAGCTGGGACTGGGCATCCTTGTATCGGTCCACCGCCAGCTTCAGGGCCGTTACCGTCCGCTGGCTGTTCGTGATCTCTTGCAGCGCCTGGTTGTTGGCACGCATGGACAGCAGTCCGAGCGCCGCGCCCGCGATGAGCATCAACAGGAAAAATACCAGCACGAGTATCAGGCTGGTGCGTATTTTCAGATTTCCGATGAATTTCATTTTTATACTGTTACGCATGATGTTGTGCGCCTCCATACGCACTTCCCGCTGCCGTTCGACATGCCCCGAACGCAGCCGCGAACGGCTGCGTCCCCCATTTCCAAAAACTCTGTGCTACGGCCCAGCGCCTTGTGCGGCCAGGCGTTCAGGCCATCGCCTCTTCCACGAGCGCCATCTCCTCGCTCGTCATCAGCCGCTCGATATCCACCAGGATCAGCATGCGATCGCCAATGGTGCCGATGCCCGTCAGGTATTCCGTGGAGAACGCGGCGCCGAACTGGGGCGCGGCGCTCAGCTGCGACGACTGCAGCACCAGCACATCGGACACGCCGTCCACAACCATGCCGACGACGCGCGACTTCAGGTTGAGGATGATGACGACCGTCTGGCTGTTGTATTCGACATTCTCGAGACGAAACTTGATACGCATGTCGACGATGGGCACGATGATGCCGCGCAGGTTGGTCACCCCCTTGATGAAGGACGGCACGTTGGCGATGCGCGTTACCGCCTGGCTGTCGTAGCCGCGGATTTCCTGCACTTTCAGGATATCGATACCGTATTCCTGGTCCGCCAGCGTGAAGACCAGGTACTCCTGGCCCGACATGTCCGCGGTATTCGGATTCAGTTCGCTTTTATCGTTCATGGAATTCTCCGGTATGCGGCGCTGCCGTCAGGCAGCCACGCGCTCGCGCGTAAAACGCATCAATGCAAAGACGTCGACGATCAGCGCCACGCTGCCGTCTCCGAGAATGGTGGCGGCGGAAACGCCTGGAATCTTGCGGTAGTTGGCCTCCAGGTTCTTCACGACGACCTGGTGCTGGCCGATCAGGTGATCGACGAGCAATGCAAAGCGGACTTCCTCCGCCTTGAGGATGACGGCGATCGATTTCGAGATATCGGCCTCTGCGCTGCCCACGTCGAACACCTGGTGCAGCGCCACGATGGGAAGGTACTCGCCGCGCACATGCAGCATTTTCTCTGTTTCCGAAATGCTGTAGACCTGCTCCGGCGCAGGCTGCAGCGACTCGGTCACATGGCTGAGCGGCAAGATGAAGGTCTCATCCCCCACGCGCACCGACATGCCGTCCAGGATGGCCAGGGTCAGCGGCAACACGATGCGGGTGGTCGTTCCCTGCCCCGCGCGGGAAGACAGGTGAACGTGCCCGCCCATGCCCTGGATGTTGCGGCGCACGACATCCATGCCGACGCCACGCCCGGAAATATCCGTCACGACCGCCGCAGTGGAAAAGCCCGGCGCGAAAATCAGCTGCCAGAGCTCTTCGTCCGGCGTGGACTCATTGACCGGGAATCCCTGGGACATGGCCTTCTTCAGGATTTTCTCGCGCGACAGGCCGGTGCCGTCATCGGACACCTCAATGACGATCTGCCCGCCATTGTGCTGCGCCGACAGCGTCAGCGTGCCCTCGGGATTCTTGCCTGCGGCGATACGGTCGTCCGGCAGCTCGAAACCGTGGTCCAGGCTGTTGCGCACCAGGTGCGTCAACGGATCGATGATGCGTTCGATCAGGCTTTTGTCCAGCTCGGTCGCCTGGCCCTGCGTGACCAGGCGGATGCGCTTGCCCATTTTCGTGGCGTTTTCGCGCACGACCCTGGGAAAGCGGCTGAACACGTAGTCCATGGGCATCATGCGGATGGACATCACGGCCTCCTGCAGGTCGCGGGCATTGCGATCCAATTGCTCGATGCCGTTGAGCAGGCGGTCATGCACGACCGGATCCAGCGTGGACGCCATCTGCACGAGCATGGCCTGCGTAATGACAAGCTCGCCAACCAGATTGATGATCTGGTCGACTTTTTCGACACCAACCCGGATGGTGCTGCTGCTGTCCTTCGCCGCCGCGGACGGCTTGCCGACTTGCGCAGCGGGCTTGCCCTCCGCCGGCTTCGCAGGCGCAGCGGCCTTGGGCGGTTCGGCGATGGCCGGCTGCGCCGCGGCTTTGGATTGCCCTGCGGCAACCGGCTGGGCCGCAGCCTCTTGTGGCTGCGCGACGACGGAAGCCTGCGCCGATGGCACGGGCTCCGGAACGATCTTCACCTGTTTTTCGTCAATGATGAAGCAGCAGACCGCCTCGATGTCGGACACCGATGCCGTGGTCGAAAGCCAGATCGACAGTCCATCAGCATGGGCTTGCGTGTGCAATACGTCGCCCAGCAACGCCATTTCGTCCCGCAATGCGGCTGCGTCCTTCTCATTGACGTTCAGCAGCCTGACATGCAGCGGCAAGCCGTCCGCGGAAGCCTGGACGGCTTCCATGGCCGGGGAGGAAGCCGGGGTCTCGACCTCGGGCTGCGACACGGGCTGCGACGCCGGCGCGGGTTTTGCGCCCGGGGTTCCGGCGTCTTTTTTCTCCTGGGCCAGTTGCCGCAATTGCGCGCAGATACGCTCGTAGGTTTCCGCGTCGGGCTGCTGCGATGCGCGGTAAGCAGCGACTTGATCGGTCAGCACATCCTTGGTCTCCAGAAAAAGGTCGATCATGTCCTGCCTCAGCGACATTTCGCCGCGACGCAATGCATCGAGAATGTTTTCCAGCAAATGCGTGGTATCCGTCAGTTGGCCGAAGCAGCCGAAGGTCCCGGCGCCTCCCTTGATGGAGTGCGCCGCCCTGAAAATGGCATTGAGCTGATCGATGTCCGGATTGTCGATATCCAGCCCCAGCAGCAGTTGCTCCATGTCTGCCAGCAATTCGCCCGCTTCATCGAAAAATGTGTCGAAAAACTGGCTGAGGTCAAGCCCTGTACTCATTGCGGATTCCTTCTGCCCTTTTCTTTTTCAGGGGGCGCCGAGCTGTTCAAGCAAGGCGTCATCTAGCGCCGGCGCAGGCATGAGAAGCTGCTCTTCCACATTGCCGTAGCCTGCGCGCATTTCATTCTGCTCATCGATCCTGCGTTCGGCACGCTGATTAAGCACCAGAATGCTGATTCGACGGTTAACGGCCGCAAACGGATTGTCTTTAACGAGATTCACGGTAGACGCCAGCCCGAGCACCTGCTTGATCTTGGGCTCGGACATGCCGCCCGCCACCAGTTCCTGCCGGGCGGCATTGGCGCGATCCGCCGACAGCTCCCAATTGCTGTAGAGCCTTTCCCCCGTTGCATACTGGAGCGCATCGGTATGCCCCGAAATGCTCAGTGAATTCGGCAGCCGGTTGAACACCGGTCCGAGCTCGCGCAGGATGCTGCGCATATACGGCTGCACCTGCGCGCTGCCCGTGGCGAACATGGGACGGTTCTGCTGGTCGATGATCTGCACCCGCAACCCGTCGGGCGTCATGTCCAGCAGCAATTGCGGCTGGAAATGGCGCAGCACGGGATCCGTTTTGATCAGATCCTCCAGATCCGACTGCAATTGTTCCAGGCGCTCGATATCGAGACGCTCGGCATCGATCTGGGGCTGCTGGGTACGCCCCTCCCCTCCGCCTTCGATCGGCGGCGTCAGGGAATAGGGGTTGGGTATGATGCTGGGCGAGCCGCCCGGCACCACCGAACTGCCCGAATCAGCCTGCGGCCCGCCCTGTATGGCTTCCATGAGCGGCATGCGGAAGTATTCGGCGATGGCTTTCAGGTCTTGCCTGGGCACGAGCGACAGCAGCCACATGACCAGGAAGAACGCCATCATGGCCGTCACGAAATCGGCATAGGCGATCTTCCAGCTCCCGCCGTGATGCGCGCCCGCTACGACTTTCTTGCGCCGTATGACAATGCGATCCTGCCCCGCCATGGCCTACGCCTTCTTGGCGCCAGGCGCGCGCGCCTGTCGCACATGCTCCTCGAGCTCCGCGAATGAAGGCCTGACGCTGGCATACAGCACCTTGCGTCCGAACTCCACGGCGAGCGGCGGAGGATAGCCGTTCATGCTGGCCAGCAGGGTCACCTTGATGCATTCAAGTACCTTGACGGACGACGTCGTGCGCTTCTCCAGGGCCGCGGCCAGCGGCGAAACGAAGCCGTACGCCAGCAGAATCCCCAGGAACGTCCCCACCATGGCCTTCGAGATGAGATCCGCCAGGATGGCCGGTGGCTGGTCCACGGAAGCCAGCGCCTTGATGACGCCCAGCACCGCGGCCACGATACCGAATGCCGGCAGCGCATCGGCCACCGTATGCATGGCATGCGCGGGGACATTGCTTTCGTGCTGCGCCGTCTCGATCTCCTGGTCCATTAGGGTTTCGATCTCGAACGAGCTCATGTTGCCACTGATCATGATGCGCAGATAGTCGGTGATGAACTCCATCAACTTGGGATCCGCCAGAACCCTCGGATATTCGGAAAAGATCGGGCTGGAGACCGGATCTTCGATATCGGACTCGATGGACATCAGCCCGTCGCGCCTGGCCTTGTTGAGCAGTACATACAACAGCGCCATCAGCTCCATGTACAGGTCTTTGCTGTAGGGAGAATTGCGCATCACCGAAGGCAGCGCCGCCAGCAGCAGCTTGGCCGACTTTCCGCTGTTGGCGGCAATGTACGCGCCCAGCGCCGCGCCGCCGATCAGGACAAACTCGAAGGGCTGATAAAGCGCTCCCAGTTGCCCGCCCATGGCGACGTAGCTGCCAAACACCGAACCCAGTACGACCAGATAGCCAAGAATAATTAGCACGAGCAAACCCTCGTTCTGCAAACCCGCCTATGATCGCCCGATTCCTCTTCTTGGAAAGCGCCTGTCAGCAGGGATTTTTGCATCCAAATCCATGTTCTGAAAAAGATGCGGGCGCCTTGTCGACGCCCGCCGGGAAATGCCAATGGGACTACAGACGCCCCTCAGTCGGACAGGGTTTTCGCCTCGGATGCTGCGCGAAGAGCCGCTGCGACCTCCGCCTTGCGCCCTGCCTTAGGCAAGGCCCCCACAGTCTCTTCGTTGGCTGCGCCCTGCGCAGACGCGACCACCTGCACTTCCGTGGCATCCCGCTTCCTGGGCTGAGTCCTGCGCTCGCCGGCACGAGTCTTGCCGGCCCGGGGCGGCGGACGGCAAATCGCGCACACGAAACCTTTCTGCGGATCGTGCGCATGGGCCACGAACTCGCCGTGGCAACGCTCACACGCGGACAGCTGCAGCAGCTTGCTGTCGAAAAAACGGATCAGCATCCAGGCGCGCGTGAAACTGAGCACCGGCTCGCCGACTTGCTCGGAACGGCCAACGAAGGCCTGCTCCAGATACAGCCGATACCCCTCGACCAGGGCCCGGACTTTTTTCGAAGGCGTATGCGTGTCCATGAAACGATAGACGTTGTAGAACACGCTGGAATGGATGTTGGGCAGCCAGGTCATGAACCAGTCGACCGAAAACGGCAGCATCCCCTTGGGCGGCGAGCAACCCTTGATTTCGCGATACAGGCGGGCCAGGCGGTCATAGCTCAGGCTGGTTTCGGCCTGCAGCACCTGCAGGCGCGCACCCAGGTGGATCATCTCGGTGGCCAGCAGAATTTCTTCCGCTTCCTTTGCCACGCTCTTTTGAACTCCCGTCTTCTTGGCCGGGGCTTCGCCGGAACGACTCACAGCACGGCCTGCTCTGCGGATTTCTGCGCCAGCAGTATCGTAGAGTGCGCCTGTTGCAGCACGCCGCCCAGGACATCCTGGGTCAGGGCCGACAGCAGGCTGTAATCATTGAGCCTGAAGCCGCAAACCAGGGAACTGGAGCCCGCCAGCTTGACCATCTGCATGGGGGAAAGCTGCATGATGATTTCCGCGACATCTTGCGTGAACCCCAGCCGGAACATGCCCGCTGAGTAGTTTTCGCGCAGCAGGCGCTGGGCCAGCATCAAGTAGGACAAGTTAACTTCACGGATGTCATTCAAGGCAGAATCCAACTCAATGGACGCGGCTATTTCGGCGGACATGGATAGGCACCCTTTTCTAATTGACGCTGCAACGATCCGTGTGGGATCGGTGCGGTTGCAAACAAGCAGAATATGAATGATGCAAGCAATAATTGTTGCGCAATTCAGTGAAAATGTAACTTTTACTACAAATAAACAGATGCTATTAGATACTATTTATGTAGTATCTTTAACAAAATTCCCAAATATTTTTTGTAAATCAACAAATATTTGATAAAAATCAGAAAAATATTACATTTTTTGTAGTTAATTGTAAAATCAAATGAAATTTGAGTATCAAGAAAACGACCAAATGTGACTGACACCGCATTCACCGGGAATTGGCGCCTGGCGGCAGTCGCCGACACAGGCGGCGCGTCCGGCAAGAGAAACTTGCCACCCATCGAAGGAAAATGTCACGCGGGAAACCGCGTTGCTCCACATGCTTTGGCATAGAATGGCGGCACAAGGCGATTTTGAAGAACCCGGGCCCAAAGGCCAGGGCTTCTCCGCCATCTGCGGCATTGCCGGTTCCACCGGCCCGCTTTTTATCCCGGAGCACGGATGGAAACCAACCGTCTTTATTTCCGCACATTCATACTGCTGCTGACATTGGTCAGCCTTGCCTTCATCTGGCTGCTGCAGCCCTACCTCAGCGCCATTTTCTGGGGCGCCATCCTGGCTGTCATTTTCATGCCCCTGCACAAAAGGCTGCTGGCGCGCATGCCGAAACATCCGAACCTCGCCGCCCTGATATCCCTGGCGATGTGTATCCTCGTCGTCATTCTTCCCCTCACCCTGATCACCGGCGCACTGGTCCAGGAAGGCGCCACGCTGTATCGCCGCATTTCCTCCGGCGAGCTGAACCTGGCCGCCTACTTCGGGCAAGTCGTGGACGCCCTGCCTCCCATCGTTCACCAGACTCTGAGCGACTTCGGCATTCTCGACCTGGGCAGCCTGCGCGAAAAGCTGTCCGCCGGCGTCATGCAAGGCAGCCAGTTCCTGGCCACCCAGGCCTTCAACTTCGGCCAGAATACCTTCGGCTTTCTCGTCGGCCTGGGCGTCATGCTGTATCTGCTGTTCTTCCTGTTCCGGGACGGCCCCCAACTGGCCGACAAATGCAGGCAACTGATCCCTCTCAGCGAAAAGCACCAGCACCACCTGTTTCGCAAGTTCACGACCGTCGTGCGCGCCACGGTCAAGGGCAATATCGTGGTCGCGGCCACGCAGGGTGCGCTCGGGGGGCTGATCTTCTGGATCCTCGGCATCCAGGGCGTCCTGCTCTGGGGCGTGCTGATGGCCTTCCTGTCGCTGCTGCCCGCCGTCGGGGCGGCGCTGATCTGGTTTCCCGTCGCCATCTATTTCCTGGTATCGGGCAATATCGTGCAGGGCATCGTCCTGATCCTCTACGGCGTGCTGGTGATCGGCCTGGTGGACAATGTTCTGCGCCCCATTCTCGTCGGCAAGGATACGAAGCTTCCCGACTATCTCGTGCTGATTTCCACGCTGGGAGGCCTGGTCATGTTCGGTCTCAATGGCTTCGTCATCGGGCCGCTGATCGCCGCGCTCTTCGTCTCCTGCTGGGATCTGTTTCCGTCGGCGATCCATATGTCGCGCAACGGAAACCAGGTGCAGAAAAGCAACAACAGCCGGCTGTAGGCCTTCCCGAAAATATGAGGCGCGCGCATCCCGGATGCGTGCGCCTCGCCATCGCTCCCGCTCCAGCTACAGCCCGGCAAACAGAATTCCTATGTTCAGCGCCAGCGCAACGCCCCACAGCAGGGAACGCACGGTTCCCCTGCCTGCGACATAGGCGCCGATATACAGCAGCCTGACAAGAATCCACGCCACCATCCAGGGCGCAATCACCGCAGGCTCCACGCCGCGCCAGAGCGCAAACAACGCAGCCGCATAGAAAAAAGGCAGGCCCTCGAAGAGGTTTTGCTGCGCAGCATTAGCCCTGCTGCGCCAGCCCTGGAGCTGCTGCAGCCATGCCCTGGGCTGATTGTTGTCAAATCCCTTGCCGCCCGCCTTGGCGGCAATCGCCGCGACATAGGGAAGAAGCGTCGCCAGCAGCAACAGCCAGGCTATCGTATTCATGGCATTCTCCTCTGGGGTGGCCTGCGCCCATTTTACGGCGTGTCAACCACCGGACGCCCTGAAACTGCAGCGCCTGCCTGTACCGACAGGGCTAATCCTGGCCGAACAGGTCCCGCGTATAGACTTTTTCGCGCACGTCCGCCAATTCCGGGGAGCGGCGGTTTGCGATGATGACATCGCTCCGGGCCTTGAAGACATCCAGATCGCGAACGACGCGGGAACGGAAGAATGTCTCATCCTTCAGCACCGGCTCGTACACGATGACTTCGATACCTTTGGCCTTGATGCGCTTCATGACCCCCTGGATGGCGGATTCGCGGAAATTGTCGGACCCCGCCTTCATGACCAGCCGGTAAATGCCCACCACTCCGGGATTGCGCCGCAGGATGGAAGCCGCGATGAAATCCTTGCGCGTGCTGTTGGCCTCGACGATTGCGTGGATCAGATTGCTGGGCACTTTGTCGTAGTTGGCCAGCAGTTGGCGCGTATCCTTGGGCAGGCAATACCCGCCGTAGCCGAACGAAGGATTGTTGTAGTGATCGCCGATCCTCGGATCCAGCCCCACGCCCCGGATGATCTGCAGGGTATCCAGCCCGCGCAGTTCGGCAAAGCTGTCCAGCTCATTGAAATAGGCGACACGCATGGCCAGGTAGGTATTCGCGAACAGCTTGATCGCCTCCGCCTCGGTCGAACCCGTGAACAGCATGGGCACCTGATCGCGCAACGCACCCTCCCGCAACAATTCCGCAAACCGTTTTCCGCGCTCCGAATCATCCCCCACGACGATGCGCGACGGATAGAGGTTGTCGTGCAGCGCCCGACCCTCCCGGAGAAACTCTGGCGAAAAGAACACGCGGTCCGTACCCAGTCTCTGGCGCAATTGTTGCGTATAGCCAACGGGAACTGTGGATTTGACGACAATCGTGGCTTCGGGATTGAGACGGAAGGCCTCGCTTGCCACGGCATCGATGCTGCGGGTATCGAAGCCGTTCGTCTTCTCGTCGTAGTTTGTCGGCGTCGCGACAATGATGTACTCAGCCCCCTCGTACGCCTGAGCCGCATCCAGCGTGGCCCGCAACTGAAGTCCGCCCTGGTCCATCGCCTGCTGCATCTCCGGATCCTCCACCGGACATTGCCCTGCATTGATCAGGGCGACGCGGTCCGCCACGATATCCAGCGCCACGACCCGATGCCGCCTGGCCAGCAGCACCGCATTCGACAAGCCAACGTATCCTGTGCCGACCACCGCTATCTTCATGGACTGCTTCCCTCGGAACGCCCCATCTGCCGGGCAATGCCGCCAGCCTATGGAATCCGCATGACAGCGCAATGACCACGCGCCAGTGCGCAAGGCATTCCGGTTCGCCCCTGGCACGCGCCGCATGACGCTGCAATCTTTCTGCCACACAAACATCATGGAACAGTCATGCAGCCGTGGCTTAATGCCGGTCATGCAAATGCCGAGATCGAATCCCAGTTCCCCGTCCAGTCATTCCGTCACGCGCTACCGCGCCATATGGATATCGGACTTTCACCTTGGCACCGCCGGCTGCAAAGCCGAGCAACTGCTGGACTTCCTCAAGCGCCACGATGCGGACACCATTTATCTGGTCGGCGACATCGTCGACGGCTGGCGGCTGCGCAAGCGCTGGACCTGGCCGCAGTCGCACAACGATGTCGTGCAGAAGCTGCTCTACAAAGTGCGCAAAGGCACCCGCGTCGTGTATGTTCCCGGCAACCACGACGAATTCGCCCGCCAGTACAAGAATCATGTCTTCGGCGGCATCGAGGTCTGCCTGGAAACGGAGCACACCACGGCGGACGGCAAACGCTTGTGGATCACGCACGGCGACCAGTTCGACGGCGTCATCCAGTACGCCAAATGGCTGGCCTATCTGGGCGACCAGCTCTACACGCTGGTTCTGGCCCTGAACCACTGGCTCAACCGCCTGCGCAACCGCCTGGGCATGCGCTACTGGTCACTTTCCCAGTACCTGAAATACAAGGTAAAGGACGCGGTCGCCTTCATCACCGCCTTCGAACAGGTCCTGATCAACGAAGCCCGCCGCAAGGGATACGACGGCGTCGTATGCGGGCACATACACAAAGCGGAGCTGCGCGAAGTGGACGGCATCCTGTACTGCAACGATGGCGACTGGGTCGAAAGCCTGACCGCCTTGGTGGAACGCAGCGACGGCAGCCTGGCTATCGTGGACTGGGCGGTCTCGGATACGATCGTCCCCATCCGGCCCGCCAGCCAGCAGGACAAAGGAAAACAGGCCGCATGAGAATCCTGATCGTCACGGATGCCTGGGATCCGCAGATCAACGGCGTGGTATTCACGCTGAAGCAGACGCGCCGGGAGCTGGCCCGCATGGGGCACCTTGTGGAAATCCTGCATCCGGGGATGTTCAGGACCATCCCTTGCCCCTCTTATCGTGAGATCCGCCTGTCATTGTTGCCTGGCGGCAGGATGGCAAGCCTGATCAATGCCTTCCGTCCAGATGCGCTGCATATCGCCACCGAAGGGCCTCTGGGGCTCGCCGCCAGGCGCTATGCCCTGAAACACGGCATGCCGTTCACCACGGCTTATCACACCAGGTTTCCGGAATACATCCATGCCCGGACGCGGCTGCCGCACTTCGTCAGCTATCGCTGGCTGCGCTGGTTCCATGGGCCTGCGGTCCGCACCATGGTTCCTACCCGCAGCGTCAGGAACGACCTGATCGAAAATGGCTTCGACGCATCGCGCATCGTCATATGGGCGCGCGGCGTGGACTTGTCCGTCTTCCATCCGCGGGCCGGGGACGAACTCACGGATGCGTTCCGGACCAGGCAGCGTCCGGTCTTTCTCTATGCGGGGCGTATCGCCGTCGAGAAGAACCTGCCGGCTTTCCTGGCCCTGGACCTGCCCGGCGAAAAATACGTCGTCGGCGACGGTCCCGCCCTGGCCAGGCTGAAGCGACAGTTTCCCGACGTCCGCTTCACAGGCGCGCAGTCGCATTCCGTGCTGGCGTCGCTGTACCGCATGGCGGATGTATTCGTCTTTCCCAGCCGGACCGACACCTTCGGCCTGGTACTGCTGGAAGCCATGGCATGCGGATGCCCGGTCGCCGCGCTGCCGTCGGAAGCGACGGCGGACATACTGAGAGGCTCCGGCGCGGGCGTCATATCGTCCGGCCTGCGCGACGCGTGCCTGCAGGCGCTGGAAATAGATCGCGGCATACCCTCCGCGCATGCGGCCGGCTTTTCCTGGGAGGCTGCCAGCCGGACATTCCTCCGGCATCTGCAACCCATGGGAGGTGGCGCAGCGATAATGCGGCACGCGGACGGAAAGCCCGCTCTTCGACAATGAGGCGAGGGAGCGAAAACGCACGCTTTCACACATTCCGCACGCACCAAGCAAAAACGCCAGCCCATGGCAAGGCTGGCGTTTTGAATACTGTGGTGCCGATGAGAGGAGTCGAACCTCCGACCTTCGCATTACGAATGCGCTGCTCTACCAACTGAGCTACATCGGCACTATCGGCGCCCGGACTTCCTTTTCTGCTTTAAAGCCAGGCTCGAGATAAGCCAAATATTGTACGCAGAAATTCAGCTTTGCGCAAGCAGCATGGGAGAGGAACGGGAATGCTGGATGTCCTCCCGCACCTGCGCCTCTTCATGCATCCTGAATACGGCAATGGCGCTGGCCAGATGGCTCGCCTGCGCCTGGAGCGACCCCGCCGCGGCGGCGGCCTGCTCCACCAGGGCGGCATTCTGCTGAGTGACGATATCCATCTGCGCCACGGCTTCGTTGACCTGTCCGATTCCGCTGGACTGCTCTTCGGAGGCCGCGGCGATTTCCTTCATCAGGGATGTGACCCTCTGCACGGACGCCAGCAGTTCCTGCATGGCCGTCCCGGCTCCCGCCACTTCTTCCGAGCCTGTCCGTATCTGCACCAGCGAGGCCTCGATCAGGGACTTGATTTCCTTGGCCGCCTCGCCGCTGCGCTGCGCCAGCGACCGCACCTCGGCGGCAACGACGGCGAAGCCCTTGCCCTGTTCTCCCGCCCGCGCGGCCTCCACGGCCGCGTTCAGCGCCAGGATATTGGTCTGGAACGCAATGCCTTCGATGACGCCCACGATTTCACCGATCTTGCCTGAGCTGCCGGATATCTGCTGCATGGACTGCACAACCTTGGCCACGACCTGCTCGCCCCGGCCCGCCGCCGCCGAAGCATCCACGGCAAGCGCGCTGGCCTGCCTGGCATGGTCGGTATTCTGCTTGACTGTGACGGACAGCTCTTCCATGCTGGCCGCGGTTTCCTGCAGGGAGGCAGCCTGCTGCTCGGTACGGCTGGAAAGATCGGTATTCCCGGCGGCAATCTGCGAAGCCCCGACATTGATCTCGTCCACGCTGCTGCGGACCGCTGCAATGGTTTCCTTCAGATTGTCGCGCGTGCGCCGGAGGTTGCCCAGCAGCGCATGCACTTCGCTGCGGGTGCGTTCGGGAACGGCCGCCACATCTATCGTCAGGTCGCCTTCGCCAAGCCGCGTCATGCCTTCGATTACCTTGCGCACCGGCCTGAGCGTCACCGAGGCCAGCCAGCCGGCCATCAGCGAGACCAGCAATGCGCCAAGCAGGATCAGCAGCGCCTGCACATACACTTGCTGCCTGCTGTTTGCGAGGAAAGCCTCCTGATCGCCCGTGGCGTACATCAGCCAGTCCCAGTTGGGAACGGCGGCCCAGGCGACGAAACGGTCGCTCGCGGGCTCACCCATCGGCAAGCCGGCGAAGCCGCTTTGTTCCCGGAACAACGTCTCCAGGGCGGCCACGTCCTGCGCCGGCATATCCCGCCTGAGGGTGGAGCCTGCCGTGCGATTGCGTCCCGCTACGCGCACCCAGTCCTTGCCGTCGGCGCTGCGCTGCAGCACCCCCAGGATGCCATGATCCGCGACTGTGGCGTTGTTGATCCAGCGGAACAGCTCTTCCACTTCGCGGTGCACATCCACACGCGCCGACAGGCCGCCATAAACCTTGCCATCGCTTCCCTTGAGCGGCTCCACGCTGATGGCGTACCAGCGCCCATTGCGCTGCAGCAAGCCGCTGTACGGCTCCCCGGCATCCAACGCGCGCGCAAGCACATCCGTGGGTTCCAGTTCGCTGCCATGGCGGATATTGCCCTGCGCATCGCGCAGCAACGTCGCCGCGCGGACCCAGCGGTTTCCTGACCGGACCAGTACGGCCGGATCCGCTCCCGTGTTTTCGTGCACGCGCAGCAGGACGGAGTGGTCGCCGTTGACAATCTGGCCGTCCGCCACCAGCAGAGGAACACCCTGCCCGGGCTCCGCGCCCTCGTCCAGTTCGGGAATGCCGCCAAGTTCCCGCTTGATGACAGGCAGGATGGCGAGACTGCGTTCTTTGGCGCTGTTGAAGACCAGTTGCAGCGACTCGTTCGTGCTGTCCAGCGCCGCCGTCAGTTCGCGCTGTATGTTGTCGACCGCGGCCTTGTACCCCTGCCATGCCGCAACGGCGATGACCGCCCCCATGACCAGAACGGTCACCGTCGTGGTTGCCAGAAACATCCGCACCGCCAGCGACTGACGGGCCCACCACCCCCTGCTTCCCGATTCAATATCGGAGACATTGGTACGCATACGCATGATCTCTCCAGTAACAATCTATTTTTATCTCTTACCGGATGATTTACGGCCGCGCGCCTCCCCTCTTTACCGCAAATACGGCGAATCACGGGATATCCCTAGGGCCTGCCGGCGCCGCGGAAACCCGCTTGCGGCGGGCCCGGGCCCGCCTCGCGTGCCCCCCCTCGGCCAATTCATTTACACTGCGGATTATCCCGTGTCCCGCCATCCGCCCAAGGAACACACTCACATGCTGCAAAAACTCGTCATTGCGATCACAATCTTTCTGGTGATCCTGCTTGCGCTGACGTTTGGCGAAAGCGTCGCCCGCCATGCGCTGGAGTGGTTCCAATACCTGACCGGCATCGTCATTCACAATTTCTCGGATATCTACAACGCCATCACCGGCTATGTCTCGCAACATACCGGCAAGGTGCTGCTCGCCCTGGCGCTGACGGTTCCCATCACGATCTGGGTCATCCGCAACAAGGATGTCGAACAGACCCACAACCGCCGGAAAATCGCCATCGTGCTGGCGATTTTCCTGGGCTGGCTCGGCGCCCACCGCTTCTACCTGGGCCAGGTGGGCCGCGGGCTGCTGTACCTGCTGCTGTTCTATTTCTTTCCTCCCATCCTCGTCATCC
This sequence comes from Paracandidimonas soli, assembly GCF_004342005.1. Taxonomy (GTDB): domain Bacteria; phylum Pseudomonadota; class Gammaproteobacteria; order Burkholderiales; family Burkholderiaceae_B; genus Paracandidimonas; species Paracandidimonas soli. The sequence continues at coordinate 370,289 of NZ_SMBX01000003.1, read as the reverse complement.
TGCTGTCGCTCATCGACGCGGTCCGCTACTGGTTCATGGGCGACGACGTCTTCCAGGCTCCCAGCCAGATCAAGCTGTAGCCGGGGCGGCACCGCATGCAAGTCGTCCGGCGATCCCGCCACGAAAGGCATGACAGCCGCGCGGACGAGTGGCTGATGCGTCACGCGGCCGACCATGGCCCCATTGCCGCGCTGTGGCATGCCCGCCAGGGGCTGGTGGTGCCCAGGACATATCAGCGGCACGCAACGTTTCCCGATGCCTGCGAGGCCCTTGCCGAAAGCGGCTGGCCGGTCAGTGTGCGCCAGTCCGGCGGAGGCATCGTGCCCCAGGGCCGGGGCATACTGAACCTGAGCCTGTGCTATCCGCACGCCGGCCTGCCCATGGATCACTCGGAAACCGCCTACCAGCGCATTTGCGAGATCATCCGGACGGCCCTGTCCGATCTTGGCATCGCAGCTTCGGCCCAGGCGGTCCAGGGCTCGTTCTGCGACGGGCGCTACAACCTCGCCGTCGGCCGGCGCGACCAGGCGCGGAAAATCGTGGGTACGGCCCAGCTCTGGCGACGCATGCCCGGCGGGCGGGAAGGCAGCCCGGCCACCCAGGTCGTGCTCGCGCATGCAGTCATACTGGCCGCCGTGGACTGCGAACTCCTGACGGAACGAATCAATCGGTTCGAAGCCCTGCTCGGTACCGGCGTCGTCTATCGCCCGGATCGCATTGCTTCCCTGCACACGCTGGCGCCTTCTCCCGCCGACCCGGATGCCTGGATGAGTCGCATGGAAGACACCCTGGCCCGCCAGCTGGCCTCCTGGCCGAAAGCAATGGACTAGCCTCCGAATTCATGCCCGCCCGCAGCCTGCCCGCAAGGTCCATTACAATACGATGATCATCCTGTTGATAGACGGCCATGGAACAGAAGACTGCCAGACTTACCATTCTGATCGACCCGGAAAAAAAGAAAGCGCTGGAGCAGCTTTGCGCCTCGCAGGACATCACCACGTCGCAGGTCGTGCGCCAGCTGATCCGCGATTACCTGCGCCAGCATGGCGTCAATTATGGCAGCGGCACGGCCACCGGCAACCCCAAGGTGCGTACGCCCGAATAAGCGCCGAAGCCGCCCCTCTGCAAACCGCCTATGCCTGCCCGCCGCCGATTTCCTCGGCCCTGCGGAAAGCCTCCAGCACCGTAGCGCAGACGTTCTTCCTTCCCAGCCTATCGGTCAGGCCCATCTTGCGCATCTTGCGCAGCACACGCCCATTAGGCTCGGAAATCAGCACTTGGACGCGATTGCGCTGCGCCCGCGCTATCACGTCCTCCAGCGCCTGCAGCCCCGTCGCATCCACATAGGGAACATAGCGCAGCCGGATCAGCAGGATACGCACGTCTTCGTGCGAGTCGTGCAAGGCGCGCTCGACGATGTCGGCCGCACCGAAGAAAAACGGTCCTTCCACCGTATAGACCCGCATGCCATCGGGCAGTCCGCGGATGCCGTCATGGGCGAACTCCCGCATCAATTCCTGGGGATCCTGCAGGCGGACCTGCACGCTTTCGGCCATGCGGCGCAGAAAATGCAGCATGGCCATGACAACGCCGATATTGACCGCCACGACCAGATCCGTAAACACGGTCAGCAGGAACGTCGCCAGCAGGATGACCACGTCCGAGCGCGGCGCCTTCTTCAGCATCCCCACGACATGCCGGGCATCGCTCATGTTCCAGGCCACCACGAACAATATCGCAGCCAGTGTCGCCAACGGAATATTGGAGGCCAGCGGCGCGAGCACCAGCAGGATCAGCACCAGCACCAGGGCATGGACGATACCGGCCAGGGGGCTGGTGCCGCCGTTGCGGATATTGGTTGCCGTGCGCGCAATGGCGCCCGTTGCGGCGAATCCGCCGAACAAAGGAGCGGCGACATTGGCGATGCCTTGCCCGATAAGCTCCTGGTTCGAGTGATGCCGCGTACCCGCCATGCGGTCGGCCACCACGGCCGACAACAAAGACTCGATGGCTCCCAGCATGGCAATGGCGAACGCGGGACCGATCAGTTCCACCAGACGCGACAGGGTGAAGTCCGGCACATGGAACGACGGCAGGCCGCGCGGAATTTCGCCGAATGTGCTGCCTATGGTGGCCACGGTGGAAAACCCGGCGATGGACTGCAGCAGCGTGGCCGCGACCAAGGCGGCCAACGGGCCGGGAATGCGGGCCAGCCACTTGATGCGCGGCGCATAGACGACCAGCGCCAGGGACATGAAGCCGAAGAATGCGGTTGCGGGATCCAGTTGCGGCATGCTCTGCAGCAGCGCCCACAGCTTCTGGTGGAAATGCCCGCCGCCCGAGTCCGGCAAGCCGAGAAAGTACTGCCACTGCCCGACCCAGATGATGACGCCGATCCCCGCCGTGAACCCCATGATGACGGGCGCGGGAATGAACTTGATGACGGCACCCATGCGACTGATGCCCAGCAGCAGCAGGATGACGCCGGCCATGATGGTGGCGATCTGCAATCCGTCCACGCCGTGGCGGGCGACGATATCGGCCAGGATGACAATGAACGCCCCCGTGGGCCCGGCGATCTGCAGGCGGCTTCCACCGAATACGGAGACTGCGATGCCGGCCACGATCGCCGTGTAGATGCCCTGTTCCGGCTTGACGCCGGAGGCAATCGCAAAGGCCATGGCCAGAGGCAGCGCCACCACGCCGACAATGACGCCCGAAATAATGTTGGGCAACCAGTGGCGCCGGGACAGCAGTCCGGCGCGATAGGCTTCCAGGAAAGCAAACATGGCGACTCTTCGCAAGGGGTTTCCCGCTCCAAGGACAGGAGTGGAGTATGCTTATTTCATTATAATTGCATTCACATTATATGCAGCACCCTGCCCGACAGTCTGCCGCTTTCCCACTACAATAATGCTTTTTCTGGCAGGACGACACGTGAGAAAGGTTGTACGAGGCAAGCTGCACGGCATTCGCGTTACGGGCGCCGACCTGAACTACCACGGCTCCATCACCCTGGACCCGGACCATTGCGAAGCCGCCGGCATACTGCCGCTGGAATTCGTGGACATATGGAACAAGCATTCGGGCGCGCGCATCAGCACCTACGTCATTTACGGCGAGCGCGGCTCGCGCTGCTGCATCCTGAACGGCGCGGCGGCGCGCACATGCCAGAAAGGCGATGAGGTCATCATCTGCAATTCCGCCTATATTCAGGAAAACGAACTGGGAACGTTCGCTCCCGTCGTGCTGACCTTCCATGAAGACAACTCGGTAGCGGAAACACTGTCCTATCGCGTTTCCCATGATGAGCAGGGCCGGCCAACGTTCGCAATCGTCCCGCTCGATGCCTGAAGCCTGAGGGCGGGCGCAGGCGGAAATCATCAAGAGCATAAAAACAGGGGCGTCACCTTAAAAAGTGACGCCCCTGTTTCATTGATGGCAGGCAAGGTCTGCACCATTGCCCTCCAAGCCGTTGCGATGGCGCCAGCCGCAGCCGGCGCCACATTTCATCAGGCGTGAGCCTTGGCGGGAACGGCTGCCGGCTGGCTGCCGCCCAGGCCGAACAGGCCGCGCACGACTTCCCACACCCAGGCCAGCGCACCGGCGATGAACACTACGTCGCCGAAGGTACGGACCCAGCGCAAGGTCTGCAGGAAGTCCTGCTGCAGGAACTCTTCGCTACGCGCATACCACAGACCTTCGCTGACGCTTGCATGGAACTGGAACAGGCCGATAGGCAGCAGGCTGGTGAAGATCATGAGCGCCAGACCGCCATTGAGCATCCAGAAGCCAAACTTCATGCGGCTATGACTGACGCTGAAGTTCGGACGGATATAGCGCAGCACCAGCAGCGCGAAGCCGAGAGCCAGGAAGCCATAGACACCGAACAAGGCGGCGTGCGCATGCACAGGCGTCGTGTTCAGGCCCTGGATGAAGTACAGGGAGATGGGGGGGTTGATCATGAAGCCGAAGACACCAGCGCCCAGCATGTTCCAGAATGCCACGCTTACGAAGCAGATGACTGGCCAGTGAACGGCTTTCATCCAGGGGGCGCGCTCCTTCAGGCGGTAGTTTTCCCAGGCTTCATAACCAAGCACGATCAGAGGGACGACTTCCAGCGCGCTGAAGGTGGCGCCAATAGCCATGATCGGCGTTGTCGTGCCTGAAAAATACAGGTGGTGCAGCGTTCCCGGCACACCGCCCAGCATGAAGAGCGAAGCCGAAGCCAGCGCGGCAGCCGTTGCGCCACGATAGGAAACCAGGCCCATGCTGGAGAACAGGAATGCCAGCGCTGTGGTTGCGAACACTTCGAAGAAGCCTTCAACCCACAGGTGAACCACCCACCAGCGCCAATATTCCATGACACTGATGTGCGTGCGTTCGCCATAGAACAGGCCGGAACCGTAGAACAGGCCAACGGCAATGACGGAAAAGCTCAGAAGCGCCAGCAAGTTCTTGTCACCGCCTTTCTGACGCAGCGCAGGCACAACACCGCGCAGCATCAAGCCCAGCCAGATCAGCAGACCGGCAAGTTTCACCCATTGCCAGAAGCGGCCCAGATCGATGTATTCATAGCCCTGATGGCCAAACCAGAAGTTGAGCTCAGGCGGCAGGATATGCGCGATAGCCAGATAGTTGCCGGCGAACGAACCGACCACCAGTATCAGCAGCGCGTAAAACAGAACGTCCACGCCAAGTTTCTGGAACTTTGGATCCTTGCCGCCATTGAGGATAGGCACAAAAAACAGGCCGAACGCCAGAAAGCCTGTCGCAATCCAGAACAATGCCGCCTGGATGTGCCAGGTACGCAGCAACGAGTACGGGAACCAGTCGGACAAAGGAATGCCGTAGAAACTCTGGCCTTCGAGCGTGTAGTGAGCGGTCACGCCGCCGAGCATGATCTGCACCGTGAACAGTGCGACCACGATAAACAGGTACTTGCCCAGCGCCTTTTGCGAGGCTGTCAGGCTGAATCCGGCCAAAGGATCCTTGGCAGGCACTTGGGGCTCAGGCTCTTCCTTGTGCAGGAACGACCAGCCCCAGACCAGAAGGCCGATACCAGCAAGCAGCACGATGACGCTGACAATGGACCACACGACGTTTTCCGCCGTAGGGACATTATCGATCAGCGGCTCATGCGGCCAGTTGTTCGTATACGTAGCCGCCATGTTGGGGCGCTCGGTCGATGCGGCCCATGCCGTCCAGAAGAAGAACTGTGTCAGAAGTTCGCGACGTTCTGCGCTGGGCAGAGTGTCTTCCTTCATGGCGAAGTTTTCGCGCGAGGACTTCAGCTCGGGATCGCTGCCGTACAGCTTTTTGTAGTAGGAAGCCGTCTGCTCCATAGCCTTTGCACGACGCTCGGACACGACCATGGTGTCGCGCGCAGTATCGTAGGTGTTGGCACGGTACTCCTGCTTCAGCTGATCCCTGAGATCGGCTTTTCTACCTGCGGGAAGCGCATCATAAGCAACACCGTCTTCTTCCTGCGCGGCCAGATCAAGCCAGGCCAGCAGTTCGCGGTGCAGCCAGTCGGCGGTCCAGTCGGGCGCCTGGTAGGCGCCGTGCCCCCAGATCGAGCCGACCTGCATGCCGCCCGTGCTCTGCCAGGCGGTCTGACCATCAAGGATGGAATCCTTGGTCATCAGCACCTGGCCCGACGCAGTTACGACCTGACCAGGAATGGGCGGGGCTTGTCGATATATCTCGACCCCCGCCCATCCCAGTACGCCGAACGTGATCCCCAGAGTGAGGATCAGCGTCCACCATAGTTTTTTATAACTACCCATAATGCGCTCCTTCTACGGCATTGGTGGCTTTGGAAAACAGCACATCATTTTCCAGTTGGATATGCTGCATGAGATCGTTGCGGAATTCGGTAAGCCCGGCATAGAGCGTGCTCCATGTACCACAGGCATCGGACGGCACATGGAGGTTGCGCGTGATGTCCTGGACATCGGCCAGCGCCTCGCCATGCTGCTCGTGCTCGAAGCGCATGACCGAGATCGGCCCCTGCGCCTGCGCGAACGCGCCGCGCATCAAGAGCGGGAACAGCACCTGTTCCTCTTTCATCATGTGGCTTTCGAGCGACTGCTGAATGTCTTCCAGGCTGTCGGCCAGACCTGCAGGGCAGTCGGGATGCCCCGCATGCGCGCGCTCCACCTTGCGCGCCAGATAGATGAGCTCCGGCAACTGCACCCGATGGCGCTCGTGATAGCGCGCCAATATATGGCGTATGAGATCCGCAACCGGCAGGCGCGTGTAATCGACGCGCTGCTCACCGCCTGCTTGATCATCCAACGCTCCCGGGCCGGTCTCTGGCTGGATCAGGGTCATAATGATGTGTCCTTTCTATGGTCTGAAGCCTCACTCCCTTAAAGCAAATACCGTGCCAGATTGAATCACCCATTTCTTTTGATCCAAATCAGAAAAATCGCGCAGAAACGGTAAATTTCACCCTTCATGTTTGGGTAAATTAAACCGTTAGGGTAATATTCACCCATGAGAGAACTTCTACTGACGGACCTGGTCGCGGACCTTCCCAACGCGGTGCGCCTGCAACGCGCCGTCCACACCATCAAGGAACAATTCCGCTGCGATGCCGTCGGCCTGCTGCACCTGGACGGCGACAGCCTGCGGCTCGTCGCCGCCACGGGGCTGGCCCACGAAGCGCTGGGACGGCATTTCACCGTGGCGCACCATCCGCGCTTCTCCACGATTCTTTCCCGGCGCGAGCCCACCTGGTTCGAGCCCGGCAGCATCCTTCCCGATCCCTACGACGGGCTGCTGGAGGACCAGCGGGAACACTCGCTGCACGTACACGACTGCCTGGGTGCCAGCCTGTACGTCGAGGGCAGGCTATGGGGGGTGCTGACGCTCGACGCCCAGGAAATCGGCGCCTTCGACGACAATACGATCCAGGAACTGCAGCATTACATCCAGATCCTGCAGGCCTCCATACGCGTCACCATGCTGGAGCGCGAGAACCGGAATCTGCGCCAGCTCAGCAGCAACGCCATGCAGACGTCGGTCAACAGCAGCGAAAACGAGATCATCGGAGGCAGCGATGTCCTGCGCCAGCTGCTCGACGAGCTCGACGTCATTGCCACCTCCGACCTGCCCATCCTGCTGCTCGGCGAAACCGGGGTGGGCAAGGAGCTGTTCGCGCGCCGCATCCACAAGCGCTCCAATCGCAGCCACAAGCCCATGGTGCACGTCAATTGCGCGGCGCTGCCGGAATCGCTGGCGGAAAGCGAGCTGTTCGGCCATGTGAAAGGCGCCTTCTCAGGCGCCACCACCGACAGGCCGGGCAGGTTCGAGGCCGCACAGGGCGGAACGCTTTTCCTGGACGAGGTCGGGGAGCTGCCGCTGAACGTGCAGGCCAAGCTGCTGCGCGCCCTGCAGAATGGGGAGGTCCAGCGTCTCGGCACTGATCATGCCATCAAGACCGACGTGCGCATCATCGCCGCCACCAACCGCGACCTGAAGGCCTATACCCAGGCGGGCGACTTCAGGGCGGACCTCTACCATCGGCTGTCGGTCTATCCTGTGCACATACCGCCGCTGCGCGAGCGCGGCCACGACATCCTGATGCTGGCGGGGCATTTCCTGGAATTCACGCGCTCGCGCCTGGGACTGCGCGGCATACGGCTGTCGAGCGAAGCCGAGCAGGCGCTGATGGCCTATCCCTGGCCCGGCAATGTGCGCGAACTGGAGCACGTCATCAGCCGCGCCGCGCTGAAACTGCTCAGCAGCGGCCTGGCCCGCGACCAGATAATGACAATCCATCCCGAACCGCTGGACCTGGATCTCGAATTCAGGCAGAAGCAGCCCGCCGCCCAGCCGACAACGGCGCGCACCATGGCGACGAATCCGAAGCCCGGCGCGCCATTGCCGACGCTGCGCGAAGCCGTGGAACAGACCCAGGCCGGGCTGGTGCGCCGCGCCCTGGCCGCCACCGACGGCCACTGGGCCAACGCCGCACGGTTGCTGGGCCTGGATCCCAGCAACCTGCACAAGCTGGCGAAGAAGCTGGGCGTCAAGACGAAGTGAAGCTTGCCATCCAGGCCGGACGAGCCGAGTCCGCGCCTGGACGGCCCCTGCAGCGCCCGGACTCAGGCGGGGAAATGCCCCATGTCCTCGCGCCTGAAGTCGCAAAGCCGTACCTTGACGTCTCCCAGCGCGATGCCCGTCGCCGCCACGGCCGCCTGCTTCAGGGCATTGACCAGCCCGGCCTTCTTCGTGTCGTCGCGCCCCTCGATCAGGTCGACCTGGTACATGAGCATGGGGACTTCAGTCCTGCCCGCGATGAGATAGCGCTCCTGCGGGTACTCGTTCAGCAGCACCCGGACGTTCTCCACGGGCGCCTGAAGGCTGGATACCACAGCCTCGCTGGCCGAGACGATGAGCTGGCGCTTCTGTTCGGCGGAATACGACTGGCTGGCGGAAATGGTGACGTAAGGCATGTCGGGAAATTCTCCAATGACAGATAATGTTTTGCTTTCTCGGCCGCATGCCGCGGCGCGGCGACCTGCGCCAGGGAATCATATCTGAATTCTGCGCCTTGCAAGCCATCGGGCATACAGGCAGGGTATCCGGCGGCATACTTCCTTCCTATCCGCGGGCCGCTGCGCGTAAACTAACGCCTTCGTGATCCGCCCGGCAGCATCGCATCATTGCCGGGCAATCACCCGGACAATGACAATACCGCCGAAACGGAGAACGCATGGACTGGAACGCGGAACTGGTCAACAGCGCCTGGTGGCTGCTCAAGGCCTATCTCGTCACGCTCGTCATTTTCTTCATCAGCCTGTTCCTGCTGGCGCGCTCCACCGTATGGGGCCGCCAGTTCTGGGCGCTGACGGGCGGTTATTTTTCTCCGAAGCGCAGCTGGAAACCCATCCTGGGCCTGTGCGTCATCCTGCTGCTGACGCTGTTCGCCGTGCGCATGGATGTGCTGTTTTCCATGTGGTACAACACTATGTACACCTCGCTGCAGAACCTGGACGAAGCCACGTTCTGGTTCGCGATGTGGCTGTTCGCCATCCTGGCCAGCATCCACGTGATACGGGCGCTGATCGACTTCTACATCCAGCAAAGCTTCATCATCCACTGGCGCAAATGGCTGAACGAACACCTGCTGTCGCGCTGGCTGGACAACCAGGCCTATTTCCGCACCCAGTATCTCGAAAAAGGCATAGACAACCCGGACCAGCGCATCCAGCAGGACGTCACCTTGTTCGCCGAGTCCTCGTTGAGCCTTTCCATGGGCGTCATCAACGCGATCGTATCCACCATCGCCTATACGCTGATCCTCTGGGGTCTTTCCGGCCCGCTGGCATTGCTCGGCATCGAGATCCCGAGGGGCATGGTATTCATGGTCTTCGCCTACGTGCTGATCGCCACGGTATTCGCCATACGCATCGGCCGTCCTCTGATCCTGCTGAACTTCCTGAACGAACGCTTCAACGCCGACTACCGCTATGCGCTGGTCAGGCTGCGGGAGTATGCGGAAAGCATTGCCTTCTATGCCGGGGAAAAGGTCGAGGGCGCCCTGCTGCGCAGCCGCTTCGCCCAGGTCATCGGCAACGCCTGGGCCATCGTGCGCCGCTCGCTGCAATTCCTGGGCTTCAACTTCGTCGTTTCCCAGACCGCCGCAGTCTTTCCCTTCATCATCCAGGCTCAGCGCTTCTTTTCCAAGCAGATCAGCCTGGGAGACCTGGTGCAGACATCGCAGGCCTTCGGCAGGCTGCAGGAAAACCTGTCGTTCTTCCGTACCGCCTACGATCAATTCGCCTCTTACCGCGCCACCCTGGATCGCCTGAGCGGCTTCACCTCCGCCATCGAACAGGCGCACCGCCTGCCCGCGCCCGCCATCCGCGCAGACGGCACGCGGCTGGCGCTGGAGAACCTTTCGCTGTCGACACCGGCAGGGCAAGTCCTGCTGCGCGACCTCAGCCTGGAAGTGGCGCCCGGCAAGCCTCTGTTGATCCGGGGACCGTCGGGCAGCGGCAAGACCACGCTGCTGCGCGCCATCGCGGGACTCTGGCCCTATAGTGAAGGCGCCATCGTCCGCCCCGCGCACGGCACGCTGTTCCTTTCCCAGAAGCCTTACATCCCGCTGGGAACGCTGCGCGATGCGCTGTACTATCCGGACAGCCCCGGCCGGGAAGCCATCGACAACCCGGACCCGAAAGGCTACCGCCAGAGCCGCGCCGCCAGCGACTCCTCGGCCTTGAAGAACCTGGACGGCCTGCTGTCCGCGGCGCATGCCCTGAACGCGCCGCCAGCCTCATCCGCCACCGATGAAACCGCCGTCAAGGCGCTTCAGGATGTGCAACTGGGACATCTGGCCTCCCGCCTGGACGAAACCGCTGACTGGGGCCGCATCCTTTCCCTGGGCGAACAGCAGCGCCTGGCCTTCGGACGCCTGCTTCTGGCTAAGCCCGTGGCGGCATTCCTGGACGAGGCCACGTCCGCCATGGACGAAGGACTGGAGGACGCCATGTACCGCCTGGTGCGACAGCAACTGCCCGAGATGATGCTGGTCAGCGTCGGTCACCGCAACACACTGTTCGCCCATCACCCCGCGCATCTCGTGCTGGCAGGCAAGGGATCGGGAAAATGGGAAATCCATGACTGAAACAGGCTTATCGCGTACAAACCCTCCGGCGTCCCGCTATACTTGATGATCGCGTCGGCGCCGGATGGCCCCGGCAGCCGCAACGGCTGCGCATCCTGCATCGCCGGATGTCCGCCGCATGCATACCCGCCCACTTGCCTCCATTCGCACAAACGCATCATGTTCAGCTACTACCTTCCCATCAAGCATCTCCACATGACTGCGGCCGGGCTCAGCCTGCTGCTCTTCGTCATCCGCGCCTACTGGTCCGTCACCAGCTCTCCCGCCCTGCAGCACAAGCTGGTCCGGGTTTTGCCCCATGTCGTCGATTCCATTCTGCTGCTCTGTGGCGTCATACTCGCCACTCTGCTTGGAGAGGCCGCGAACCAGCCCTGGCTGCTGCTCAAGATCGTGCTTCTCATCGCCTATATCATGGTCGGCAGCTTTGCCATCAAGCGCGGGCGCACTGCAACCAGCCGCGGCATTGCCGCGCTCATTGCGATCGCCATCTTCGTCTACATCATCGGCATTGCACTGAAGCGCTCGCCGCTGTCCTGGTTCTTCTGATCCGCCGGCGCTCATTTCGCACAGGCGCGATCGCGCCCGCGCCGCGCTTTCCGCTACACTGTCCATAGTCAACCACGACAGGCGCAGCGCATGACATTCTCACTGCCTCCCTACGAGTCCATTGCCCTGGTATTCCAGGGCGGAGGCGCACTGGGCGCCTATCAGGCAGGCGTCTTCGAAGGCCTGCATGAAGCGGGCATCCATCCCGGCACGATCTCCGGCATTTCCATCGGCGCGCTGAACACCGCCGTCATCGCGGGCAATCCGCCCGAAACCCGGGTGACCCGCCTGAAAGAGTTCTGGGAAACCATCTGCCAGCCGCCCGTTGGCCCGATGATGGATGCCTTCATCGAGCAATCCATGTTCAACATCAACGATGCCACGCGCCAGATGATCAGCGCCTGGCATGCGGGCAGCGCCCTCATGGGCGGCCGGAACGGCTTCTTCCATCCCCGCTTCCCGCCTCCCAGCCTGGTCGGCCAGGGAGACCCCGCGGAAACCAGTTTCTACGACATACGGCCGCTGAAGGACACGCTGGAGCGGCTGTGCGACTTCGACCGCATCAATGCAGGAGAGCTGCAGGTTTCCGTCGGCGCCGTCAACGTAAGTAGCGGCAATTTCACCTACTTCGACAACCGGCGCATCCCGCTGCGGGCCGAGCACTTCATGGCGTCGGGCGCCCTGCCGCCCGCCTTTCCCGCCGTGGAGATCGACGGAGAATATTTCTGGGACGGCGGCCTGGTGTCCAACACTCCGCTCTCTTATGTGCTGGAAGAACGTCCCCAGCGCGATACGCTGGTCTTCCAGGTGGATCTATGGAGCGCCCGCGGACGAGTGCCCGCCAGCATGACGGAAGTCGCCGACCGCATCAAGGAAATCCGCTATTCCAGCCGCACCCGCATGGTCACCGAGCAGATGCGCTGGACGCAATACAGGCGCCATCTGCTGCGGCACATTCTGGACGCCGTTCCGGACGAAGTGCGCCGCAGCGACGCCTACTGCCAGATGGCGGAGGAACTGGCCTGCGCCAAGCGCTACAACGTCATCCATCTCATCTACCGGAACAAGCCGTACGAACGCAACTACAAGGATTTCCAGTTCGGGCTTGCCAGCATGCGCGACCACTGGAACAGCGGACTGGAAGACATCCGCGCCACGCTGCAGGATCCCGCGCGCCTGGCCATGCCGGACAATACATCGGGCTTCGTCACCCATGACGTGCATCGCGAACATCTGGAACAGATGATGCAGCGCCGCTGACCCGCATCAGGATGCCGCGGCCGGAGCCCGGAAGGTCAGCTGCGGCGACCCAGCACGAGAATGCCCGCCAGCACAATGGCCGTCCCGACGAGCTGGAGCACCGTGATCGGCTCGCCCAGCAACCATGCAGCCAGGAACAGCACAGAAACCGGGCCGATCATGCCCAGTTGCGCGACCAGCGGCGCACCTATCCGCGCCACGCCCCACATCGTCAGGAATACCGGCAGCACGGTCTGCAGGACCGCGTGCACCAGCGACAGCTGGTAGACCTCAGGCGCCTGCCGCAATCCCTCCCACGAATGCACCGCAAAGAAATGGATCAGGGTGACAATGGAAGACACCGTCATGGCATACGCCACCAGCCGCGTGGAACCTATGCGCTTGAGCAACTCCCCCGATGAGATCAGGTAAAAGGCATACGTCAGCGCCGCCGCCAGCACGAATGCCGACCCCAGCATGACGTCGTCGCCACCGAACGACAGGTCATGCACGAACACCAGGACCACCCCGGTATAGGAAAGCGCCAGCGCGAACCACTGCCTCCTTCCGATGGGCCGCTTCAACCAGATGGCCGTGATCAGCAGCACGAAAGTGGGCGACAGAAACAGGATCAGGCGCTCGAGGCCGGCGGTAATGTATTGCAGGCCCAGGAAATCCAGATAGCTGGACAGGTAATAGCCCAGGAATCCCAGAAACGCCACCCGCAGGGAGTCTTTCAGGCCGAGCCTCGGCAGCCTTCCCTTGTGCGCGGCCCACGCCTGCCATGCGCCGATCGCGATGAAAAACGGCGCCGACAGCATCATGCGAAAGCCGATTACCGTCAGCGCATCGACGCCATAGCGATAGGTCAGCTTGGCCACGACGGCTTTGGAGGAAAACAGGATGGCGCCGACGACGGCCAGACCGAAACCCGTCCAGAAACGCTGCCCTGTCGTCGGGCCGGAAGGCGGTCGGGCGGATGCGCTGCTCATGGCGGTGATGAAATCCCGGATATGTCAGGTGTCGGTCTCAAAATACAGCCGGCCTGTTGCGGCAGGCCGGCTGTTCCGGCTGATTATAGAGACTGTATCCGCCCCGTACCATAGCGGGCGGCCTGTTCCGGCCGCAGAAAAAGAAAAGGCCGGTCCCGATGTTTCATCGGTCCGGCCTCGACTAAGCTCGCGCCTGTCTACTCGAACAGAGTAGACAAACCCTTAGATAACTTGAATTTGCGTGGCGCAAGGGCCTTTTTGGCCGGTTCCGGCTACGAACGAAACACGCTGGTTCTCTTCGAGAGTCTTGTGTCCGGAGCCCTGGATTTCAGTGTAGTGAGCGAAGAGATCCTTCCCGCCAAGCTCCGGCATGATAAAGCCGAAGCCTTTCTCGTTATTGAACCACTTCACTATACCTGTTTCTGTTTTCAATGTAAGTCCTAAATTTACCAGGGAAAAATATCCCTGCGTCCACTATGGCCGCTTAAAGGGAATAAAGATAGGACTGTTTCAAAGTAACACATCTCATCCTGCGTCCGGACCGCTGGCGGCGGCGACACGCGGATGCGCGGCTGTCATGCCGACTGCCTCGCGATACACTATGGCAGGTTTTTGTGCCACGCTGGAAAACGCCATGCCTTTTTTCTGTCCCAGACCGGTCGTCTTCGATGCCCCCATGTCCCGGCGCCGTGCGCTGCGGACCGACTCGAGGGAGCCCGCATGAGCTCTGCGTCCGCGCGCAGCACCCCGGCCGCCACCGCTTCCAGCCAGATCCCTCCCGGCCTTTTCCTGGCCCTGATGCTGTCGGGCTACGCCAGCATGGCGTCCATGCGGATCTGCGACACACTGCTAGGCCCGCTGGCCCGGGAGTTCGATACCTCCACCGCGCAGACGGCTGCCGTCGTGTCGGGCTTCGCCATCGCCTACGGCCTGATGCAGTTGATCTACGGCCCCGCCGCCGAACGCTGGGGCAAGCTGCGCATGATTCTGCTCGTTCTCGTCGGCTGCATGATCAGCGCCATCTGGGGCGCGCTGGCGCCGAGCCTGGAGAGCCTGATCGCCAGCCGCTTCATGGCCGGTGGAATGGCCGCGGGCATCATCCCCCTGACGCTGGCCTGGGTCGGCGACAACACCCCCTACGAACAGCGGCAGGCCACGCTGGCCCAACTGCTGGGCGCCACCATCATCGGCATGATGACCGGCCAGTGGATTGGCGGCATCGTGTCCGAAACCTGGCACTGGCGCGTCAATTTCGTGATCATCGCCGTACTGTTCGCCGCCGCGGCCCTGCTGCTGGCCCATAATCTGCGGCGCCAGCCCCGCTTCCAGCCTGCGGGGCAGGCCCGCATGCGCGACTACATCACGGGCGCTCGCACCATCCTGTCCAGCCGCTGGGCCCAGATCCTGTTCATCGTCGCCTTCCTCGAAGGCGCCATGGTCTTCAGCGCGCTAGCCTTCATGCCCTTGCACCTGCAGACATATCACGGCATTTCGGTTTCGGCCTCCGGCGCCATGGTTACCCTGTATGGAGTCGGCGGACTGATCTACAGCCGCACTGCCCGCCAGCTGCTGCGGCGCCTGGGAGAGCCCGGCCTGGCGCGCCTCGGAGGCGCCATCATGCTGATAGGCCTTGCCATGGCCCTGGCCCCCCGCTGGCCCTGGGCGCTGCCCGCCTGCGCCCTGTTCGGCCTGGGCTTCTACTGCCTGCACGGCACGCTGCAGGCCAACGCCACTCAGATTTCCGAGCATCAGCGCGCCATCGCCGTTTCGCTGTATGCCAGCCTGCTGTTCCTGGGCCAATCTTTCGGCGTCGCCCTGGGCGCGGAACTGGTGAATGCAACGTCGACGCTGCCGCTGATGGCGGGCTGCGGGGCTGGACTCGTCGTGCTCGGCTGGGCGTTTGCACGCAGCTTGCGGCGGCATGCCGGACTGTGAGTCACTCCCCGCCTGAAATCGGCCATGGGTCTGCCAGTGCAGGCCCATCCCCAACGTCCGGGACTCTGCGGACCTGTCCCGTTCAGACTCCCGAATACATGACACGGCCCGACACCGGCATCGGCGCCGTCAGGATCGACCCCGATTCCGACTCTGTAATATAAAGCGTCTTGCGCTCCGGACCTCCAAAAGCAACATTCGTGGTCAATTGCCCCAGCGGGGAATTGATGCGCAGCATGGGCTCCCCCCGATTACTGAACAGCCAGACCGCGCCCAGGCCCACATGCGCTACCGCAAGGTTGCCTTCCTCGTCGATCGCCAGACCGTCAGGCCCTCCCCCACCGGACATTTGGATGAAGGTGCCGACCTTGGTGACATTGCCTTCGCGTGTCAGCGGAACGCGCCAAATGGCATTCGCCCGCGTCACAGCGACGTAAAGCACTGATTCGCTCGGATCCAATACCAAACCATTGGGGCTAGGTACGTTGTCCAGCAGACAATCGACGCGGCCGTCCGCGCGACGTCTGAAGACGCGGCCCGTCTGGTCATGCCAGCCGGTCAGGCCCTGGTCGGTGAAATACAGATCGCCATTGGAAGCGAATACCAGATCGTTGACAGCCTTGAGGCGCTCGAGATGGACTCGCTCGAGGACCGGCTCCACCACGCCGGTTTCCGGATCCAGAAGGACAATGCCACGCGCATAGTCCGCAATGAAGATACGTCCATCCTGGTGGATTTTCAGGCCATTAGGCTCGCCATCGTATTCGGCAACCAGCTCGAACCGGCCTCGCGTATCGATCCGGAATACGCGTCCCCAGGGGACGTCCACGCAATACAAGCGGCCCTGGGCGTCGAATGACGGCCCCTCCAGCAAGGAGTGCGGCGGCTGGTTTCCCGGCTGGTAGCGATGCCACTCGGAAGTGCCTGCCGGTTTGCGGAATGCGTCAGGCAGTCGGGTAAAGATTTGGGCTTCAATGGCTGGTGGGGCGGCGTACATAATGTCTCCGTCGTGACTGCGCTACTGCATGCGCTGCAGCAATCCAAACTGAAGGGCTCAGGAGATCCTGTCGGTTGTGCCGACAAACTCCAAGGGGCAGTAGAACCCCCCGTGAAACTGGGCTGCTATGGGATCTTCAGGTATGTCTTTGGCCAGTATCTCCGCCGCGAAAACCTCGGAGTCGTCTTGCGGCTGGTAGCCCATGAACTTCACATTGGAGTTATCCCAGCGGTTGCGAAGATTGTTCGATACCCCGTAGACTACGACGAAGTGATACGACTCATGCTCGATGCAGCAACGCGCCAGTTCCGCCATATCCCTATGGCTGATCCAGGTCAACAGTTGTCGCGCTTCACTTGGATGGTCCGGCGTCCGGAATGTTCCTATCCGCAGGCATGCGACCGACATACCGTACTTGTCCGCATACATCCGGCCCAATGCCTCTCCAAAGACTTTCGAAACCCCGTATAGCGAATCAGGCCTGGGCTCCACGGTGTTATCCAGGAATTTTTCCCTTCTATGGTAGCCAACGGCATGATTCGAGCTGGCAAAGATAATCCGGGGCACATTCTGGCGACGAGCAGCCTCGAATACGTTGTAGCAGCCTTCGATATTCATCGGGAGAATTTTCTCCCAGGCATCGGCGCCAGGGATCCCGGCCAGGTGAATGACACAATCCATGCCTTGCATGCAACGTTCTATAGAATCGATATCCCGCACGTCGATCGCACAGATTTCCTCGTTTTCCCGCGCAGGCTCCTGTTCCACGATGTCAGCCAGGCGCAATAGGCCATAGCGACCGCTTAGATGAGCGCGCAGACATTTTCCTATGTTCCCGGCCGCTCCCGTAATCAGTACACGCAGGTTTTCAGGTTTCGTGAAGCAAGTCATCGTGTTATCCATTCTATTTGCAATTCGAAAAAGCACTGCCCAGCCGCAGAGCCGCCAAGGTCATCACGATCTTCCAGATCGCCGCGTCTGGAATGCCGGGCCTCCGCGCCCGGTATGAATGATGGACTCATACCGGGCGCGGAGACCCGGGGGAGCAATTACTTTCCGGCTTTTTCCTTGGCTGCCATCAAAGCATCATAGAGTTCCTGCCCATTGGGAGCCTCGCCAATCAGCTTTTTCACGACAGGCCTCGTCGCTTCGATCAAGGACTCGAGATTGCTTGGCTGAACGATCGTGACGCCCTTTTCCTTCATGGTCTTCATCCCTTCGTCATAGACCTTGTGATAGTACTCTCGAGCGTAGGCCATTGCCTCATCGGCCGCCTCCTTGACCATCTTCTGCTCGTCTGTGGAAAAAGAGTCCCAACGCGTCTTGGACATGATCAGCAAGGCAGGATGAATATTGACATGTGTCATGCTGAAGTACTTGGAAACCTCGATGAACTTATCGGACACGAATTGATCGGGGGTTGTTTCAGCGCCATCGATGACTTTTTGCTGTAATGCCAAGTAAAGTTCGGAGTAAGCCATTGGAGTGGGCTGGGCGCCCAGTGCCTTGTAGCTTTCCACATATCCCGGCGACTGGATGACGCGTATTTTCATGCCCTTCAAGTCGTCGACGGAATTGATGGCCCTGTTGCCAAATACGTTGCGTTCGATCGCGGAAAACCAGCCCAGGCCAACCAGGCCATACTTGGGAAGAATGTCCAGAAATTTATCGCCCGCAGGCCCGCTCAGAATCTCATTGGCCTGAGCAACATTGTCGAACAGGAACGGCGCGTCGAAAACAAGGAACTCTTTCACGACATTGTTCAGAGTGGGCTGGCCTGTGACGAACAGATCCGTGGCGCCAGCCACAGCGCCTTGAATCATGGTCAGTTCTCCTCCCAGCTGCGAGTGAGGAAATACCGTGACATTGATTTTTCCGTTCGATTTTTCTTTCAGGATATCGGCGAATTTCTGCGTGCCGACGTGAAAAGGGCTGTCCGTGGTCAGCGTATGCCCGACATCCATGTTCAAAGCGTGGGACGGCGAAGCGAACATGAGGGCGCTTAGGACTCCGGCGCCAAGCAGTTTTTTGAATACTTTCATTCTGTGTCTCCTTGATGATTATGAAATAGCATTTTTAGATTCACGTCGGAAAATCGGCCGACGGCTCTTATCTACAAGAGAATGGTACTGAGGGCAGGAACATACGAGATGATCAGGATATTCACGATGAGCACCGCCAGGAAAATGACCAGGTACCGGGCCAGCTGATGCATCTTCAGTTGGGCGACTTCGCACACCACGAACAGGTTGACCCCCACTGGCGGAGTCACCATCCCAACGGCGAGATTGGTAATGACGATCATGCCGAAATGGATGGGATCGATTCCGAAGCTCACGCTGATGGGAGCCAGAATCGGCACAATGATCAGAATTGCCGCCAATGCCTCGATAAACATGCCGACGATGAACAGCATGGCATTCACCAAGAGCAGGAATACGATCGGACTGGTGGTTATCGATCCCAGCGCGGCGGCCACGCGCTGCGGTACCTGGTTGATCGTCAGCAGATACGCAAACACTGCTGCAAAGGCAACGATCAGCAATATGATCGACGACATGACCGCCGCCCGGGCAAAAATGCCAAGCAGATTTTTGAGCGTTATTTCCTTGTATACGAACATCCCCAGAAACAGGCCATAGAGGACTGCGATACAAGATGCCTCGGTCGCCGTAAACAGGCCTCCATATATTCCGCCCAGGATGATGACGGGCATCATCAGTGCAAGCAGCGCGTCCCATAGGGCAACGAAAATGCCTTTCACCCACTCTTTCACGCTTATCGTCCTGACTTCGTCAAAGCCCTTGATGCGGGCGATCACGTAGACCGTCAGGATGAGCGACAGGGTAATCAGAACCCCCGGAAGTATCCCTGCTATAAATAGCGCCCCGACCGACACATTGGCAGTCAACGCATACACGATCATTGGAATCGAAGGCGGAATGATCGCCCCCAGCTCACCGGACGAAGCTGCAACGGACGCGGCAAACGATCGCGGATAGCCCTTCTTCTCCATTTCCGGGATCAGCACGGAACCAATCGCGGCCGTTGTCGCGGACGACGATCCCGATACTGTGGCGAACAGCATGGATGTCAGGACGGCAACGGCGCCGAGGCCTCCTCTGATCCATCCGACGAAAGCGTTGGCCAGTTGCACCAGCCTGCGTGCAACTCCGCCAGACTGCATGAGATGCCCCGCAAGTATGAAGAACGGTACGGCCATCAGGCTGAATGAGTCCAGCGACTGGAAAGCCATCTGTACAACGATCAATAGCGACCGTTCTCCCGCCTGCAGCGCAACCGCGGCCGACAAACCCAGCGCGGTCATGATCGGCGCGCCGATCAGCATGATCAAAAAAAATGACAGCCCAAGAACAAGAATCATAATGGGCTCCCCATGCTATTTTTGATTTCCATGGCCTCTTCCATCTCCACCGACTCCTGCCGGGGCAGATCCACGTTCAGCAACTCCCTCACTGCATGCGTGAAGGTATTCGCGCACATGAGCACGCAGCCTATGCCCATCAATATGTAGACATAGGCCATTGGCACCTCCATCGCCGGCGACCACTGCCGCAGGCCGAGCTGTATCAACTGAATGGATTTCCAGACGAGCAGCAACGCCAGCGCCAGCGTCAGGACATGGGCCAGGAACCTCAGCCAACGGGCGATACGCTCCGGAATCGCGGTGATAAATACATCAACCCCAATCAGGCGGAGATGATAGGCTGCGACCGCGCCCCCGATGAAAACGCTGCCCACCATCATGTAGCGGCCCAGTTCTTCGGCCCATGGCACGGACCAGGGAACGCCTGTATAGGTATACAGAAGCCTCGCGAAAACGGAGATGGAAATGGAAATGACCATGCCAAGAAGGAAAAGGCCGGCGCATTTTTCCGCAACGCTGTTTATCGACGTCATTATTCGTTGCCAGGCCCTGAACTTATTGTGTGAGGAAGGCTGCCCATTCATGCGACTTCCCCCTTGTTGCTGTTTCGTTTCATTGTCTCCCCTTTTGCTCAATCCGGAATTCATGCCGCGTGCGGCACGATTGATCGTATTTTTATATCCAAGCGCCCTGAAGAGCCGTTCAATGATCAGCCTCTTCGTCCAGGAGGATGCACGCAGCCTTGAGCAACGCTGTTTCATATCGCTTCTGCTCGGCAGCCACCTTCTCGGGAGTCCATTGATAGAACCCGCGCAACGATGCCGACTTCACTCCCATGTTTCCATCGGCGACCAGCCGGCGCATATAAGCGCTAGGCTCCTGGTCGGTGCGGAGGTATGGATACATGGTGGCCGCCGCGGCGCAATGGATATCGATTCCGGCCAGATCTTTCTGCAACAGTGGTCCGGCTGCGATATACCGAAACCCGAACCCATACCGGACAGCAGCATCGACATCTTCCGCCGACGCAAAGCCTTCCTCTACCAAGGCGATGGCTTCACGCATCAAGGCATGCTGGATCCTGTTGGCGAGAAACCCCGGAATATCCCGCTTGACCCGGATCGGTTTCTTTCCGACGGATCTCATGATTTCGCCGACCCGCAAAGCGGTCGCCTCATCGGAGGTTTCGCTGCTGACCACCTCCACCGCAGGCACCAAATGAGCCGGCATGAAGAAGTGCAGCCCAAGCATCCGGCTCTGCGTCGCCAAGCCCTTTCCGATCTGGCTGATGGGAAAACTTGACGAGTTGCTCGTCAAGGGAGTCGGGGCCGGGCACAGAGCTTCGAGCTCGGCAAAGACTGCCTGCTTGAGTGAAAGATCCTCGAATATGCACTCAATGACGATATCGGCATCAGACCAATCGACATCCGCCATCGCACCGTAGATCACCGGCGATGTCTTGCCACCTCCAGTGCCAAGCGTACGGGCGGCGGCATCAATTTTCCCTGGAAGGGCGAGCCGTGTCGGCTCATCTGCTTCAACCACATGGGTAGCCCATCCAGCCGCTTTGAAGATGGCGGCAACCGCGCATCCCATTGTTCCCCCACCCACGACAACAACCTTGCCAACAGTGCTCATCGTTTGTCCCTAGTCAGTGTTTTGGAAGCAATATACATAGATGCGTATGATTGGTAAAATTGAAATAAACGAATAGAGTCTTCTAAAAAATCGATACCTAAACTGTTACCCCATAAAATGAGGCTGCGATTATGTTGGGTGATCTCAAACAACTTCGCGCATTTCTCGCGATCGCCCGCCTAGGGAACTTCACCAGGGCCGCATACGAGCTGAATATTTCCCAATCGGCCTTGACCACACAGATCCAGCAGCTCGAGACGCATTTGCGCACTCGCCTGTTCGACCGCAATCGCCGGTGCGTAAGCCTGACTCCCCAAGGCCTGGAGCTTTTACCCAGGATCGAGCATCTGGTTGCGGAAGTCGAGGATCTGGTCACCTACGCCAGGGATACAAGCGATCCCGAACGAGGCACGGTAACGGTTGCCGCCCTGCCTTCGCTGGCTGCGGGCCTGCTGCCCCATGCGATACACCGGCTGAAGCTCGACTATCCCCGCATTACTGTCCGCATACGGGACACGGTCGCCTCGCGTCTTACCGATATGATCCGGAACGGAGAAGTCGACTTTGGCGTTGGCAGCCCGATCAAGCGCGATCAGGAGCTGGTCTGGGAGAAGCTGATGACCGACCGCTTTTGCGCATTCGTCGCTCCGGAATACCCTTGGGCAAAGCGCGGCACCGTGACGCTGAGAGACTTGGCCGAGCCTCCTCTTATTCTTCCCGTCAGGGAAAGCAGCATTCGCATGCACATCGAAGCCGCGGCCGACAAGCAGAAAATCTCCCTGCCGGCGGCATATGAGGCTGTCTATAACTCAACGATCATGGCGATGGCCGCGCAAGGACTTGGAGTAGCCGTCCTGTCCGAGGTAGTCGCACGCGGAGGAGACACAAGCCGCCTGCGCCGTATTTCGATCAATCATCCGCCGCTATACCGATACATCGGCATCTTGCGGCGCGCGGGCCGCTCCTTGTCCCGGCCCGCGGAACTGCTCACCGCTGCATTGCGAGAAGTCGCAAGCAAGGGTTGATCAGCTTCAACGCCGAGAGCAATCGCCTCCCCTTGCGCAACCGGATACGCTACCTGTCATACTGGCAATCATCCCCGGGCCCGGAAACGCCGCCTGTCCGGATTGGGACGCGGCACAGCATCGATCAATCTTTGCGTATATTCTTCCCGGGGGTGCTCGAATATCTGGTCCGTAGGCCCTTCTTCGATCAAACGCCCTCCCGACATGATGAGCACCCGATCGGCAAAATGCCGCACGACGCCCAGATCATGGGAAATGAACAAATATGTCAATCGGTGCTCGGCCTGTATGTCCGCCATGAGGTCGAGTACTTGCGCCTTGATCGATACATCCAGGGCGGATACCGCCTCGTCCGCGACGATGAACGACGGCGTCAGCGCCAGCGCGCGCGCAATCGAAATCCTCTGACGCTGGCCGCCCGAGAACTGATGGGGATAGCGGCGCGCATGGTCTGCATTCAGCCCCACTCTTTCCAGCAGGCTGATCATCCGCTCGTGGCGTTCGGCCGGCGTATAGAGGCGATGTATGTTCATGCCGTCCATGATGGCGTCGCCCACGCGGCGACGCGGATTGAGGCTGGAATACGGATCCTGGAAAATGGTCTGGACAGTGCGCCTGAAGGCCATCAGCGACGAGCCTGACAGCCTGGAAACATCATGTCCCGCTAAATGTATCGTTCCCGAGGTCGCGGCATCCAGCGCGGTAATGCAGCGTCCCAGGGTGCTTTTGCCCGATCCCGACTCTCCAACGACGGCGACCGTCGTTCCCGCCTGTACCGTCAGGCTGACATCGCGCACAGCATGAACGACATCGCGAACGCCGCCCAGCAGGCTGCGGCGCGTCACAAAGTCCTTGCTGACACCCTTCACTTCAAGAATCGGCTCAATCATGTCCCGCCTCCATCGTGTCGGCATGCGCGACCGCCGACAAGCGGCGCCGCGGATCGCGCGGGGCGTCCACATCGGGGACGGCTGCCAGCAAGGCCCGGGTATACGGGTCCGCCGGATTGAAGAATATCTGCTCGACATCTCCCTGCTCGACGATGGCGCCTTGCCGCATGACGACGACGCGATCCGCGATTTCCGCCACGACTCCCAGGTCATGCGTAATGAACAGTACCGCCGAGCCCGTCTGCGCCTGTATCGAAAAAAGCAGCTCCAGGACCTGGGCCTGCAAAGTCACGTCCAATGCGGTCGTAGGCTCGTCGGCAATGATCAGATCCGGCTTCATGGCGAAGGCGATGGCAATCATCACGCGCTGGCGCATGCCGCCGGACAGTTCATGGGGAAATGCATTCGCCCGCTTGGCCGCCTCGCGTATCCCGACCTGGTCCATGAGCTCGACCGCGCGCTCCCAGGCCTGCCTGGCGCCGATGCGCTCGTGCACGCGAAACACCTCGGCGATCTGGTTGCCGACCGTGCGCCCCGGATTCAGCGCCGTCATCGGCTCCTGGAACACCATTGCAATGCGCCTGCCGCGCAGCCGGTCGAAGCCGGCTTCGCTGATGCCCAGCAGATCCAGGCCGTCGAAAGACAAGGTATCCGCGGTGACTTTGCCTGGCTTGTCGATCAGGCCCATGATGGAGAATCCGGTGACCGACTTTCCCGAACCCGACTCTCCGACCAGGCACACGACTTCGCCGTGCCGTATCGACAGATCAACGCCATCGACGGCACGAAACTCACCCTTGTCCGAAGGGAATGTCGTCACCAGATTGCGGACGACCAGCAGCTCAGGCTCAGGCGCATTCATTACTGCAGCTCCGGATTAAGCGTGTCCTGCAGCCAGTCCCCGAGAATATTGACAGCCAGCACCGTAAGGAACAGCGCCAGCGCGGGAACCAGGACCGGCCAATAATTGGTGAAGATATAGTCTTTCAGGCTGCCGACCATTTGCCCCCAGGACGGTGTCGGCGGCCGGACGCCCAGGCCCAGGAAGCTCAGGCCGGCCTCCAGCAGCATGGCGAACGAAAACGTGAACGACGCCTGCACGGCGATGATGGATCGCATGTTGGGCAGCACCTCGTGCCACATGATCCATAGCTTTCCCGCGCCCAGGGAGCGGGCAGCCAGCACATGATCGCGGGCGCGCACGCCACGCGCCACGCCCCATGTGACGCGCGCGAACTGCGGGCAATACAGCAGGCCTATCGTGGCGATCAGAGTCGGAAGATTACCGCCGATGAACGCCAGGACGACCAGCGCCACGAAAATTTCCGGCAAGGAGACAAACACATCGACAATACGAATGATCGCCGCCTCCGCCCTGCGCCCCGCGAATGCCGCGCCTATGCCCACCGCCACTCCCATCAGGCAGGCGACGGCAACGGCCGCCGCCGCAACCAGCAGCGACACTCTCGCCCCATGGACCACGCGGGCCAGCATATCCCTGCCCAGCTCGTCCGTGCCCAGCCAATGCTGGCTGGAAGGAGACGCCAGCAGATTGGAGGCGTCGATATGAAAGGGATCCTGCAAGCCCAGCATGGGCGCAAATGCCGCCAGGCAGACCAGGCCGACAAGATAGGCCGCCGACAGCAATGCCGCGACTTTGACGCCGCCGAAAGAGAATCGAGAAATGGTCGCCGTATTCATGAGGTCTGCCTGCGGGTGCGAGGATCGATGCTCGCCTGAATCAGATCGATCGACAAGCTGATCAGGATGAAAATGGCAAATACGGCCAGCAGGCTCCCCTGGATGACCGGATAGTCACGCGCGAAGGAAGCAGAGACCAGCAGCGAGCTCAGGCCCGGCCAGTCGAACAAGGCCTCGATAATGACGGTTCCTCCCAGCATGCTGCCTGCGCGTATCCCGACGATGGCCACGACCGGCACCATCGCATTGGGCAAGGCGTGGCGGCGTATTGCGGCGCTGCGCGACATGCCTTTCGCGCGGGCCAGCTTCACGTAGTCCTTGCTCATGGTATCGACCAGGCTGGCCCGCATCATGCGCGCGACGACCCCCATGAAGTTCAGTCCCACGGTCAATGCAGGCAAGGCCAGGCTCATCAGGTGCAGCGCCGGATCGTCCGAGAACGGGATATATCCCGAAGACGGCAGCCAGCCCAGCCCCAGGCTGAAGATCAGGATCAGTATGATGCCCAGCACGAACACGGGTGACGAAAAGCCCAGCACGGCGATCACGGCCGCTGCTCCCCCAGCCACGCGGCCGCGCTCTCGCGCAGCCACGACGCCCAGAGGCACGCCCAGCGCCACGGCGATGAACAACCCCGCCACGATCAGCTCGAGGCTGCGGGGTATGCGCCGCGCCAGCTCGGTTGAAACCGCTTCTCCCGTGCGCAGGGATGTGCCCATATCGCCGGAGGCAAGACCGGCCACCCAATGCGCAAATTGCGTGCCCAGCGGCTGGTCCAGCCCCAGCTGGGCCCTGACGCGGGCGACCGCCTCGGGATCGCTGCCAGCCTGTTCGCCCAGCATGATGGCGACGGGGTCGCCAGGCAGCATATGGATGGCAATGAACACCACCCCTGCCGCCATGGCCAAGCTGATCAGCGATGTCGCCAGACGGCGGACGATGAATGCAAACATAGGCCCTGGATCACTTCAGCCACATGGTCGGCAGCGAGATGCCCGGACTGCTCTCGCTCAATGCGCCTCCCAGTTGCTGATAGCCCTGGACTTTGCGCGAATAGCCTTGCGCCTGCTCGCGCCAATTGACGAAGACCCAGGGACTGGTCTCGAGAATGCGCTGTTCCACCTTATGGTAGATAGGCTTGCGAGCCTCGACATCGGTCTGCTCCCGCCCTTGCGCCAGCAGTGCTTCCAGCTCCTTGTCCTGATAGCCGATGGGCTTGGCCCAATAGCTGGAATCCGCGCCGATATAATACGCATAGGCATCCGGATCTGGCAGCTTGACCGATACGCCATAGATCATGGACTGATAGTCGCCACGGTTCTTGCGTTCCACCAGGGTCGCCCACTCGACCGGCTCGAGCTTCAGATTGATGCCGGCCTCTTTCAGGTTGGCCTGCACGATCTGCGCCGTGGCCGTGTAGATTCCCAGCCCCTGGAACACCAGCATGCTCATGTCCAGGCCATTCGCATGCCCCGCTTCGGCAAGCAGCGCGCGCGCCTTGGCCACGTCGCGCTTGTATGTCCCTTCCAGATCCGCATTGAAATAGGGGGAGTCCTCGGGAGTCGGTGCGCCGGTTATCGCTTTTCCATGTCCAAAGAACGCCGCTTTGGAAATCGCATCCCTGTCCACCGCATATGCGATGGCACGGCGCACTCGAGGATCGTCGAACGGCTTGCTCGTCGCGTTGAACCAGAGACTCATGAACGCTCCGCCCGCGGTATCGATCTTGAACGCCGCGTTGCGGCTCAGGACATCGATATCCTTCCACGGCACGAAATCGATCATGTCCAGCGACTGGCTGCGCAAGGCGTTGACCCGCGCATCATCGCTTTTGATCATGCGGAAATCGACGCCATCCAGGTACGGCTGGTCTTTGATGAAGTACTTGGGATTGCGCTCCAGAGATGCGCGCACGGAGGGTTCATACGCTTTCAGCATGAAGGGCCCCGTGCCGTTGGCCTGCAGCTTGAGGTTGACGCCCGACTCGACCCACTTGCGCGACACGATGGCGGCTTCGGGCAGCGCCAGCACCGACAGCAAGGTCGCGTCCGAGGATGCTTTCTGGACTTGCACTGTCCTGTCGTCGATCACTGTGACCGTCGCATCCTGAAGATTCGACCGCAGGGTCGCACCCGTGGCCGGATCCAGCAGACGGTCCAGGGAGAATTTCACATCGTCGGCCGTCACGGGGCTGCCGTCCTGGAAGGCGATGCCCTCGCGCAAGCGGAACACGACCGTGCGCGCATCGGGCTGCTCCCAGCTTTCGGCCAGGCGGGGAACGATCTTGCCTGTTTTGTCGTAGCCGACCAGAGGACTGTAAAGCGCCTCGATCAGCACTTTCCAGGCACTGCCGCCGTACACGTGCGGATCCAGGGACACGACTTCCGATACGGTGCCGTAGCGCAAAGTGCCTCCGTGCTTGGGCTCCTCAGCCGATACGCTCGTCGCCGCCATCCCCAGCACGGCGCATGCGCCCAGCCCCGTCACTAATTGCCGCCAATCAAGTTTCGTCATTTCCGCAGCTCCTGTTCTTCACTAGACAAAGATCGACGCGCGCCCTTCACACGGGCGGCAGCGCCTCCAGCAAACGGTCGATATCGTTGACATCGTTGTAGTAAGACGGCGAAATACGCAGATTACCGCCTCGAACCGCAAGATCGACCCCCGCACCACGCAACCTTTGCGAGATCTCCGCAGCATCGCCCGTCGGGTGCCGGAACGACAGGTTGCCCGACCGTTCGCCCGCGATGCGCGAGCTGACGATGTGATAATTTTTCTTCAGCAGTCCCTCTATCGCATAATCCGTGACGCTCAGGATGTGCCGCTCGATGCGGGCGGCGCCCAGCGCCAGCTGGATGCGCACGGCCGCGTCCATCCCCCACAGGCCCGTGAAGTTCGCCAGGGCTTCCTCGAACCGGCCTGCATCGCTGCGATATTCCAGGACATACTCCATGTGGTCCTCGGTGCTGTCCACCGTGTGATAGCCGACGCTGGGCGGATCCAGCAAGTCGAGGACCTCTTTGCGGCAATAGAAGAAGCCGGTGCCGATGGGCGACAGCATCCATTTATGGCCGCCGACCGACATGAAATGCACGCCCAGCTTCCGGACGTCCATCTCCAATGCGCCTACCCACTGGATCGCATCCAGGTTCAGGTATACGCCATGCTCGGCGCACAAAGCCGACGTAGCCTCCAGATCCTGGCGAAAGCCATTGGAGAACTGCACGGCGCTCAGCGAGATCAGGCGGGTCCTATCATCGATCAACGCACGGATGTCATCGACAAGAATACGCCCATCGCGATTCTTGACCCAGCGGATCGACACGCCGCGCGCCGCCAGCTTCATCCAGCAATACACATTGGACGGATACTCGATGTCCGCCAGGATGACGTTGTCGCCCTCTTTCCAGGGGAACCCGTTCGCCACGTTGACCAGGCCTTCCGTAGTGTTCTTGACAAAGGCGATCTCGGAGCGGTCCGCACCGATCAGGCGGGCAATGCGCGACTTGATGCTTTGATCCGCGTAGCGGCACCACTCGGGATAATTGTTGCGCCCATTATCTCGGACATCCTCCATGAAATGGTTCACGGCCGCGATCACCGGCGTGCTCAGCGCGCCTATCGACGCATTGTTCAAGTAGGCGCGCCGCTGCTTGATGGGAAAAAACGAGACCACATTGTCCCAACGCAGGGCTTCTATGCCGCCCGATTCTCCCGGAAACAATGCCGTATTCATGTCCACGGCCTGCGATTGAATGATGCTGCTCACGGCCAGCCCCTCTCATTGATGACGGTAGCGACCATACTAGGATTGCGGTAATCCATGCGTCAATTTCGTTTAAAGCATGAATTCATGCAATTCTGGTATAAATTAGAGCAAGAGTGAGCCCTTTGCCTATGGGGTCGGTCCAGATCCCGGCAACGAGCCGGAACCCGCTGTCACTAATCTCAAGGGTTTTCCCTATGCGATTGAAACGTCTACAAACCCTTCGGGCCGTTCTGGAAACCGGCAGCGTGACCGAAGCATCGCGGCGCATGCACCGCACCCAGCCGCAAATCAGCCGGCTCATCAGCGCGCTGGAAGACGAGGTGGGATTTCCATTGTTCATGCGCCAGGGCCGCGGCCTGGTGCCGACCCAGGAATGCCTGCATTTCTATGAAAGCACGCGCCATATACTGGAAGGCTTCGAGGAGGTATCCCGCATCGCCGAAGCCATACGATCGAATCACGAACAATGGCTGCACATCGTCGCCCAGCCCTACTTCGCATACAGCGTGATGCCCCTGGCGATCGCCCGCTTCGCGCAGGAGTTCCCCAATGCCAGGGTATCGCTGGAAGTGCGCTCCCGCGTCGACGTGGGGCTATGGATGTCGGGCAGAAAATTCGATCTCGGACTGGCCGCCCTGCCGCTAGAGTTTCCAGGCATACGCGCGCAATCCTTCGCCAAGGTGCGGCTGGTCATCGTGATGCCCGCCCGCCATCCCCTGGCGGAGAAGAAAGTACTGACTCCCGCCGATATCTCGGGCCAGCCGTTCATCGCACTGCGTCCGTCCACATTTTTGCGCCAGCACATGGACGAGCTGATCGAAAAGAAACGCTTGTCCTTGCGCATCGTCGCCGAAACCTCATCGGGTCAATCGGCTTGCCAACTGGCCGCGCTGGGCATGGGAATCGCCTTGTCCGATCCGGTATTGGCATCCAACGTCAACGGCATTGAACTGCGAGATCTCGAGCCCGCCCTGCACATGGACTATGGCTTCCTGCTTCCCAGCCATTACGCTCCTTCGGAACTGGCACAAGCCTTCGCCCGCATCGTCACGGAAGTCGTCAAGGACAGCGGCGCGGAGCGCGTGCTGCTTCGCGATAGGGCCTGGGTGATCAAGGCGCCCGCCTGAGCCCGACGGTCATCCCCGCGATTGCGACATGGCGCGGACTGGACGCCAAGGCGTCTAGCGCATGGTCACGAATTCCTCGGCAGCCGTCGGATGAATCGCCACCGTATTGTCGAAGTCCCGCTTGGTCGCGCCCATCTTCAGCGCCACGGCAAACCCTTGCAGCATCTCGTCCATGCCGTAGCCGATGCCGTGGATGCCGACAATTTTTTCTTCCGGCCCGGCACACACCAGTTTCATGCGCGCAGGCTGGCGATGCCGTGTCACCGCCGTGTACATCGCCGTGAAAGCCGACTGGTACACCTTGACGGCGGCGTCGCCGAACTTCTCCCTGGCCTCGGGCTCGGTCAGCCCCACGGTGCCGATGGGAGGATGACTGAACACCACGGTGGGGATATTCTCGTAATCGAGATGCTCCTCGGGCTTGCCATTGAACAGCCGCTCCGACAGGCGGCGGCCCGCGGCCACGGCCACCGGCGTCAGCTCGACACGCCCGGTAATGTCGCCCACGGCGTAGATGCCGGGCACATTGGTGTTCTGATATTTGTCCACGGTGATGTATCCGCCCTCGCCCACCGCGACTCCCGCCGCCTGCAGATGCAGACCCTCTGCAGCAGGCTCCCGACCGATCGCCCAGACAACGCAATCCACCGTGTGGCTCTCTCCGTTTTCAAGCTGGAGCGTCAGGCTGCCGTCTGGGTTCTTCAGTACCGCTTCCGGCGTCGCACCAGTATGCAGCGCCAGGCCTTCGGCCTTCATCACCTCCACCAGAGTCTCGCTCAGAATCGGATCGAAATGGCGCAGCGGCGCGTTCTTGCGGACGAACAGATGCGTGTCGGAACCCAGCGCATGGAGCACGCCCGCCAGTTCAACGGCGATATAGCCCGCTCCCACGACGGCCGTGCGCCGGGGCAAACCAGGCAAGGCGAAGAAGCCGTCCGAATCGATGCCGTATTCCGCGCCGGGAATATCGGGGCGCGACGGCCGGCAGCCAGTCGCGATGAGAATATGATCGGCCGTCATGCGTTCGCCGCCGACCTCGACGGTGCGCGCATCGACGAACTTCGCAAAGCCTGAAATCACATCCACCTTGTTTTTCGCCAGCCCCGTTTCATACGAGGCATGGATGCGCTGGATATAGGCGCTGCGGTTCTTCACCAGGGTATCCCAGTCAAAGCGGTTCACCGTGGCATCGAACCCATAGTCCGGGCCATAGCGATGGATGGATTCCGCGATCTGTGCGGCATGCCACATGACTTTCTTGGGAACGCACCCCACGTTGACGCAGGTGCCGCCGATTTCGCGGGCTTCGATCAGGGCGCATTTTTTCCCATGCATCGCAGCACGGTTCGCCGAAGCGATGCCGCCGCTGCCGCCGCCAATGACGATGTAGTCGTAATGTTTCATTTCAAGCCTGACTCCTTTGCATCAACACCGATCGGTGATTCACAGACCAGAGGCTCCAACGGGGAATAGTACCCCGGCATGCGGTCATGCGGCATCCTCTTGCGACATACTGGCCGCTGCCGTCCTGCGCATGGCCACCGCAAGGGCCGCAACCGCCAGCAAGAGCGGAGCAAAAGATACCCAGAGCACCGTATTCCATCCATAAGCAGACAGCAGGCCGCCCGATGCAAACGACCCTATCGCCATCAATCCGAAAACGATGAAATCGTTGAACGACTGCACGCGCGTTTTTTCCTCGGGCCTATGGCATTCCAGGACCAGGGCGGACGCCCCCAGAAATCCGATCTGGCCGCATTGCTCAAGAGAGTCAAGGGAATTAGTTCGACGACGGCTGCGACGCTGATTTCTGAGTTGCCGGAGCTTGGTCATCTCAAGGAACGGTTTGCATTGAAGGCATCAGGCCTTGCGGCCCTTAGCATCCACGATCGCCTCGCCGTCCTCCTTGGTGAAAGCACCGCGTTGTGGCTGCGGCAGGATGTCCAGAACGGCCTCCGAAGGCCGGCACAGGCGCGTACCCAGCGGCGTGGCCACGATGGGCCGGTTGATGAGAATCGGATACCGGAGCATGAAACCGATCAGTTCGCCATCGCTCCACTTCGAGTTCCCCTGGTCGAGTTCCTCATAGAGCGTGCCTTTGATACGCAGCACCTCGCACACCGGCACGCCCATCGCGGCAATCAACGCCTTCAGCGTCGCGCGGTTGGGCGGCGTTTTCAGGTACTCAATGAGGGTCGGTTCCTCGCCCCTGTTGCGGATCAGGCCCAGCACGTTGCGCGAGGTGCCGCGGCCGGGTTGTGGTAAATGGCGATGGTGCTCATGGCGGGATGCCTGGGCTATCTGTGAGCGGGGTTCGCGCCGCGCTCGTACCAGCTGTGCGAGCGGTTGACCAGGCGCACGACCAGCAGCATCACCGGCACCTCGATCAGCACGCCCACCACGGTGGCCAGCGCAGCGCCGGACTGAAAGCCGAACAGGCTGATGGCGGCGGCCACGGCCAGCTCGAAGAAATTGCTCGCGCCGATCAGCGCCGAGGGGCAGGCGATGCTGTGTTTCTCCCCGACCTTGCGGTTGAGCCAGTAGGCCAGGCCGGAGTTGAAGAACACCTGAATCAGGATCGGCACTGCCAGCATAGCGATCACTAGCGGCTGCTGCAGGATGGCCTGGCCCTGGAAGGCGAACAGCAGCACCAGCGTCAGCAGCAGCGCCGCGATGGATAGCGGGCCGATGCGCTCCAGCGCGGCGTCGAACGCGGCCTGGCCACGCCGCAGCAAGGCACGGCGCCACACCTGCGCGAGGACGACCGGGATGACGATGTAGAGCACGACCGAGGTCAGCAGTGTGTCCCATGGCACAGTGATGGCCGACAGACCCAGCAGCAGCCCGACGATGGGCGCGAAAGCGAACACCATGATGGTGTCGTTCAGCGCCACCTGCGACAATGTGAACACCGGATCGCCGCCGGTCAGCCGACTCCAAACGAACACCATTGCCGTACAGGGCGCTGCCGCCAGCAGGATCAGGCCAGCCACGTAGCTGTCGAGTTGGTCGGCCGGCAGCCAGTCGGCGAAGACCTGGCGGATGAATAGCCAGGCCAGCAGCGCCATCGAGAACGGCTTGACCGCCCAGTTGATGAACAATGTCACGCCAATGCCGCGCCAGTGCTGGCGCACCTGGCCGAGCGCGCCGAAGTCCACCTTGAGCAGCATCGGAATCACCATGATCCAAATCAACAAGCCCACCGGCAGGTTAACCTGGGCCACCTCCATGCGGCCGATGGCCTGGAACACGCCGGGCGCGAACTGGCCCAGGACGATGCCGGCGACGATGCACAGCAGCACCCATACTGTCAGATAGCGCTCGAAGACACTCATTGACTCGAGCGCCTGCTCCGATCGCAGGGCTTGGCTGGTCGCGCTCATCGTGTCTGCCTCACTTCGTGCCGATGCTGCGCAGTTCATGCTGCAGCGACAGGGCATCGAGACGTTGCAATGGCAGGGACAGGAACAGCTCGATGCGGCGCTTGAGCGTCAGCGCGGTCTCCATGAACGCCTTGCGCTGCTGGTCCTCGGCGCCTTTGACGGCGACCGGGTCGGGTACGCCCCAGTGTGCCGATATCGGGCGCCCCGGCCACACCGGGCAGACCTCGCCGGCTGCGTTGTCGCAGACAGTGAAGATGAAGTCGAACACCGGCGCACCGGGGGCCACGAACTCGTCCCAACTCTTGCTGCGGTAGCCCGTCGCCGGGATGTGCAGCCGCTCCAGCGTGGCAAGGGCCTGCGGATGCACTCCACTCTTGGGATGGCTGCCCGCCGAGTAGGCACGGAAGAGGCCTGCGCCCAGTTCGTTCAGGATGCCTTCCGCAAGGATCGACCGGGCCGAATTGCCCGTGCAGATGAACAGCGCGTTGTAGGTAGTCTCTGTCGTCATGTGCGCCTCGAGTCAGCAGCAAGAAATGGTGCGTTTGAGCGTGGCGGGACGACCGCTGGGCGTACAGCACGCCGCGGCCTCTCCAGTCGCGGACGGCTGTGCTTCGTTGAACACAGGGATGTTGCCAAGCGTGTGAAAGTGCTCCCAAGCCACGCCCTGCGGGTCGGTGATCCAGTGCTTCTCGCTGCGGGCGTAGCAGCAGGTCGTGGCGCCTTCATCGAGCAGTACCATGTCCGCTGCCTGCGCGCGCCCCTTCAGCGCGGCAAGTTCCTCGGCGTCGTCGGTCTGGATGCCCAGATGGTCAATGCCCGGCTTGCCGCCGCGCGTGGAAATGGCGAAGTTCACCGGCGGGTCTTCGAGCATCCACTTGGCATAGTCGCTCTCGATGCGCGCAGGCTGCGCGGCGAACAGTTGGGAATAGAAGCCGATGCTGCGGTTCAGGTCATCGACGTGCAGGTGGACGTGGAAGCGCTTCATGGAGAGGTCCTTTCAGCAGGAGGTATAGGTGCGGGAAGTAGCGTTGGCCTCGCACACACCGCCTTGGCAGCAGTGCTCGGTCAGGTAGCCGAGCAGCCCGTTCATATGGGCGAATTCGGCGCGGTAGATCAGGTTGCGCCCCTGCTGCTCGATCGAGACCAGGCCGGCATGGGACAGCTCCTTCAGGTGAAAGGACAGGGTATTGCGGGCCACGTCGAGTTGGTCGGCCAGGACACTGGGAGTGAGCCCTTCCGGGCCGGCGACGACCAGCGCGCGGAACACGCGCAGCCGCTGAGTATGGGCCAGCGCACTGAGTGCGCAAATAGCTTGGGCTTCATTCATTATTCCATAATACAACAATTATTGAATTAATAGCAAGCTGATCTTTGTTAGATCAAAGCTTGACTTGCAAGACGGTTGCTCACGCCTGCGGTGCTGCGCGCTTCGCTTGCCTCCAGGGAAAAGCCTTGCCAGCTATCCCCGCCGCAATGGACGGGACGCTTGGTTCATGATCTGGCAAGCATCGCCACGCCAATGATCGTCACAAGACATCCCAATAGCCGCCAGCGTCCGACGGACTCTTTCAAAATCCACGCGCCAAGCAAGGCGCCCACCATCATCGACATTTCTCGCGCCGGTGCCGTGACGCTTAGCGGAGCGCCCAGCCGTAGGGCCAACAGCACCAGGATGTATGACAGCGGTGAAAGCATGCCCACGGCGATGGCCAGCCCCCAATGGCCTTGCATGCACGTCATGGCATCACGCCGGTTCGCCAGGAACCATGGCAGCAGCATGGCCAGACGCACGGCATTGGCACACCAGTCCAGCACCACCGGCTGGATACCCAGCATCTTGACCCCATATGCATCGACCACGGTGTAGCCGGCAATCGCCGCCCCCGTAGTCGTTCCCCAGTGAACGCCCTTACGACCGTCGGCATCGGCGAATCTTGACAGTCGCCCTTTGGTGGAGATCAGCACGATCCCGGCGACTATGGCCAGCAGGCCGGCGATGCTCGCAGCCCCAGGCCGTTCTCCCAGCAACACGATGGCCCCACCGTAGACAGAAGAGGCGCACTGCCGCGTGCCACCGGATAAACCACCGACAGGTCGGCCGCTTGATAGCCGCGCTGAAGGAACAGGCTGTAAGCCAAGTGCAGCGCGCCGCTGACCGCGACACAGGCGATACCGGCGCCGCTCCAGGAGACGGAACCCGAGCCGATCAGCCAGATCACCCAAGGCAAGTAGACGACGCAAGCGACCGCTGTGTAGGCAAAGACGAAAGCGGGACCAGCGTGAGCCGCTCGTTTGGCGAGCAGGTTCCAGGCGGCATGAATGAACGCGGCCAAGATGACCAGCGCGAAGGCGAATAATGACATGAGCACTCCAAGGTGAAAGCCATAGGGAAGACTCGACGTCTCCGCCTCTGGGCTTTTCTCCCTCGGGTGCAGCTGCGGCCCCGCCACAGTCTCTACAACGCTCGGTCCGGACGGCGGCCGAAGAACTGGCCACCCGGAACCCTAGTTGTCACTCAGTCGAGCGATCATTATAGTTTGTAGCGATAGAGGGCAAAGCAATGATTGCTGTACGTTGGAAGGACTGGGAAGGCCATAGGATCGGCGCGCCGCTACTCGAGCAGATCAATCGCAGCGTATTGCTCACGCTGGCTGGTGCGGTCTTTTGGGAGTCGGAAGTCTTGGGCCAAGGCCGCGCCCACCTTGGCTTGATGAGGCCGCCGACGAGCCGCACGATAAGAAAAAGCCCTTGACGATGACTCACCAAGGGCTTGATTTCTTTCGGAATTTTTGGCTCCCCGAACTGGGTTCGAACCAGTGACCTGCGGATTAACAGTCCGTCGCTCTACCGACTGAGCTATCGGGGACCAGCAAAGAAAGAAATTATATCCTACGTTTTTTGGTTATGCAACATTCCAGCAAAAAATTTGCGCGGGCCGACCACCCCATCAGGTCTCCCGCATCAGCTGCAGCAGGTTCGCGATGGCCGGGTTTTCATTGTCGGGCAGCCTCGCCAGCAACAGTTCGGCCTTCAGATCCCCCAACCCGCTTACAGGCAGATAAGCCAGCGTATCCCTGCGCATGCGCCCAAGCGATGCGGGCACCAGGGCCGCGCCGATGCCTGCCTCCACCAGTGTCATGATGCTGGGGATCATGCTCTCCTGCACGATACGCGCGGGACGTCCCGCGCGGGCGGACACCAATTGCATGATCTGGCTGAAATAGCGCGAGTGCTGCCGGTCGTAGCCGATCAGGTCCAGTTGCATGACCTGCGGCAGCGACAGGGACTCTCGCTGCGCCAGGGGATGGTCCTGCCGTATCGCCAGGACCAATGGCTCCTCGTAGGCCGTCACGGGCGACAGGTCGGGATCGGCGAACGGCGGCCTCAGGAACGCGACGTCCAGCCGCTGCCTGTGCAGGGCCGTCGGCATCTCGCTCGAATTCATTTCGCGCAGGTCCAGCATCACTCCTGGATACCGCTGCCGGAACGCATGCAGCAATGCCGACAGGTCGGAATACGCCGCACTGGGAGTCAAGCCGATGATCAGCCTTCCCGTCAGGCCGCGATGCACAGCCTGCACGGCATGCACCATGGCGCGAGCTTCCGACTGCAATTGCTGCACGCGCCGGTGCAGCTCCCGCCCCGCGGGCGTCAAGCTCACGCTGCGCGTTGAGCGTTCCAGCAGAAGTACATCCAGCTGTTCCTCCAGCCGCCGAATGCTCTGGCTGAGCGGCGGCTGCGTCATGAACAATCGCCTGGCAGCGCGTCCGAAATGAAGCTCTTCGGCAACGACGGAAAACATATCGAGCAAACGGCTGTCTATCATTGCCTGATTAAGTCGAAAAATGAATTAATAACCAAGGAAAACAATATTAGACAACATAGTAAGCCATTCGTACCATTTGACGCTGACCCACCATTAACAGAAACAAGACATGGCCGGTGCGGACGTGCGGCGGCCATGCCCATCGGAGGATGCAGATCATGTCTCTTTTCCCCTTGAAAAAACTGGCGCAGGTCGCGCTGTTCGCCGGCTCGGCCCTGGCTTTCGCCACGGGCAGCCACGCCCAGACCGCTTCCTACCCTTCCCAGCCCATTACTTTCATCGTGCCTTACGCCGCCGGCGGCAGTTCCGACACGCGATCCCGCCAACTGGCCCAGAAAATCGGCGAATACCTGAAGACGACCGTCGTCGTCGAGAACAAGCCCGGCGCCAGCGGCAATATCGGCACCAGCCTGATCACGCGAGCCAAGCCGGACGGCTACACCATCGGCCTGGGCAACTTCGCGCCCCTGTCGGTCAACCGTTCCCTATACGGCGACAACCTGCCTTTCAATCCTGACACCGACCTGCAGCCCATCGCCCTGATCGAGCGTGGCGCCATGGTGCTGGGGGTCAACAGCAACTCGCCCTACGCTTCGGCGCAAGCGCTGATCGACGATGCGAAACAGCATCCCGACAAACTGAACTATGCCTCCACCGGCGCGGGCGGCGCATCGCACCTGGTCAGCGAGCTGTTCAAGGACACCCAGTCCTTCAACGCCACCCACGTTCCCTACAAGGGCGGCGCGCCGGCGGTCAATGACCTGATGGCGGGCAATGTAGACTTCTATCTCGAACTGGCCAGCCTGTTCATTCCACAGATGGCCGGGGACCAACCGCGCATCCGCGCCCTGGCCGTCGCTTCCGAATCGCGCCTGAAGGCTCTGCCGGATACTCCGACTTTCAAGGAACTCGGTATCGACGGCATGGTCGCACCCAACTGGTTCGGCGTTATTGCACCCGCAGGCACGCCCGCGGAAATCATCGGGCAGCTCAATACCGCCATCAACAAGGCGCTGCAGGATCCCGAATACAAGGCAATAGTCGAATCCCAGGGCGCAGAGGTTGCTGGAGGCTCGCCCGAGGATTTCCGCGCCTTCATCGCATCGGAATCGGATCGCTGGGCCCGCCTGATAAAGGAAAAGAACATCAGCGTCAATTGACTGACTACCACGGATACGATGCAGCATATGGTCAAGACAGGATTTTCCGACAAGCCCACTTCAAGCACGCCGGCGGATGCCATGCCCCTGGACATCGCATCCTTGCCGGATGAGCTCCGCAAACGCGACCGGAACCTGCGGGCCTGGGCCTGGCTGCCGGACTCCGTGGAGTCCTCCGAGACGGTCGGCGGCGCATTGTCGGGCATGCCATTCGGCGTCAAGGATGTGATCGACGTCCGGAACATGCCGACGCGCTGCGGAGCTTCCCTGCCGGAAAACGAGCAGCCGCGTCCCTTCGACGCCGTGGCCGTCGCCCAGCTCCGACGGGCCGGCGCCATTCCCGTCGGCAAGACCGTCACGGCCGAATACGCCTATGTCGGACCCGGTCCGACCCGCAACCCATGGAACACAGCCCATACGCCGGGCGGCTCGTCCAGCGGCTCCGCCGCAGCCGTCGCGGCCGGCATGGTGCCCATGGCGCTGGGCACGCAGACCGGCGGCTCCATGATCCGGCCTGCGGCATTCAACGGCATCGTGGGGTTCAAGCCCAGCTTCGGCAGCATCCATCGGGGCGGCATGACGGTGCTGTGCGAAACGCTCGACACCATCGGCTGGTTCACGCGCGATGTCGCGCTGGCCCGCAGGATCCTGGGTGTGCTGCTGCCGGGCCACGAAGCATCACAGTGGCCGGCGGACAGGCTTCCGCGCATCGCTCTGCTGCCCAGCCGCAGTCTCGGCACGCTTTCCGCCGGAGCAGAGGCAACGCTGATGCAGGCCGCCGACCAGATACGACGACTGGGCGGCTCCGTCGAAATGCACGAGCCCGATGCAGGGCTGACCCGTCTGACCGGGCTGCATGCAGACATCATGGCCTATGAGCTGGCGCGCGGCATGCTGCCCTTCATCCAGCGGGGGGAGAAGCGGCTCAGCCAGGGAATGCGCGCAACGATCGAGCGGGGCCTGGCCATTCCGGCCAGGCACTATCTGGACTGCATGCGGGAGCGCGCATCGCTGCAAGCTCGCTGGCAGGAGCGCTTTGCCGACTACGATGCGATACTCACGCCCAGTGCACCAGGCGAGGCGCCGGAAGGCCTGGGCTCGACCGGATCGTCCGTCTTCAATCGGGTGTGGTCCCTGCTGGGCTGGCCGTGCCTGCATCTGCCGATCGCCATGTCCGCCACGGGCCTGCCGCTGGGCGTGCAGCTCGTCGGCAAGCCGAACCAGGATGATGCGCTGCTGTCGTTCGCCCACATCTGGCACGCCAGGCTGGACCGGCGTCCCGCCGGGATTTCGGCAATGATTGCATGACCGGGACGCAGCGTATCAGCCCCCCCCTCGCGTTCCGCAGGATCGCACTGGCGCTGCTGACCCTGTCCGGCCTCGCCCTGCTGGCATCCTCCCTTCCGTATTTCCTGGACTAAGGCCTGTTAACAGGCTCTAGGGATAATCCCCATACGTTAAGGGAGATCAAATGGATGCCGGACCAAATTGGCTAGAATGTCCGGGACTTCCATCCTCTCCGTATGCCATCCATGACAGACGACAAGCAACCCTCCGCCAGCGCCACAGGCCATGACCATGGTCAGGAACTGCTGGACGCCAGGGTTCAGGTGGAAAGCTTTCGCCAGGTGCGGGAAGCCCGCAAGCAGGAACTGCTGGAAGACTACACCGAACTCATCTCCGACCTGATCGCAGACACAGGCAAGGCCAGGCAGATGGATATCGCCCAGAGACTGGGCGTCGCCCAGCCCACCGTCGCAAAAATGATCAAGCGCCTGATCTCCGTCGGGCTGGTCGAGGCACGCCCCTACGGCAGCATCACGCTGACCGAGGCGGGCAATGCGCTGGCCAATGCCAGCCGGGACCGCCACCGCATCGTCGAGGACTTCCTGCGCGCGCTGGGCATACCCGAGGACGTCGCGCGGCGCGACGCCGAGGGCATTGAGCACCACGTCAGCAAGGAAACCCTGGCGGCCTTTGCGCAATTCCTGAAGCGGACCGAAGCCTGATGCGGCCGCCGCCCCCTGGGTCCCGCAGGGGAAGCGGCAAACGCCTTCACTCGTGCGCCAGGGCCTTGATCGACGCATGCAGGAAATCAAGCAAGGCCTCCCTGCTCTTGGTCCGGCGGTCGTTTTTCCGCCATACCCCTCCGATATCCATCGTGGGGACGATCTCGCTGACGTCACTGCGCAGAATACGCCTGCCCTCCAGCGACCATGGCCGGTAGACCAGGTCTGAAAGAATGGTGACGCCCTTCTGGAAAGCAACAAGGCTGCGGACGGCTTCCAGCGACTTGCTCTGGAAGCTGATGTTCGGCCAGAGCCGGTAATCGCGCCAGTACTTTTCCATCGTGTGGACGTGCTCGTCCATGTCCAGCAATACGTAGTCGAATTGTGCAATGTCCCGCAAGCTGACCTTGGACTTCTGCTGGAGCGGATGATCGGGGGGAGTCCAGAGCCGGCGCGGCGACTGCAGCATGATGCGGTACTCCAGCGCATCGACTCGCGCCAGATTGGAGACGATCAGCAAGGCAAAGTCGATGCTTCCATCCATGAGGGCTTGCTCGATGCTTGGCCGATCGCTTTCCACCACCTGGATCCGGAGGTTCGGAAAGCGCTGTTCCGCCATGGAAAGTACGCTGGGGATCAGGTAAGCGGAGATCGTTTCCGTCACGCCCACACGCAACCGGCCGTGCATATCGCTGGGAGCGGCCCGTACATCCTCTATGGCCCGCGCGGCGGCATTGGTGACGTTACGGGCATGGCTGACGAAACGCTCTCCCGCCTCGGTCAGCCGCAACCCCTTGGAATGCCGGATGAACAGGGAGACGCCCAGCGCCTGCTCCATGCTGCGCAGCGCCACCGTCACGGAAGACTGGGACACGTTGCACCGCAAGGCGGCTTTCGACACCTGTCCTGTTTCGGCAAGCGCAAG
Source organism: Paracandidimonas soli (assembly GCF_004342005.1). GTDB lineage: Bacteria > Pseudomonadota > Gammaproteobacteria > Burkholderiales > Burkholderiaceae_B > Paracandidimonas > Paracandidimonas soli. The sequence goes on along the minus strand of NZ_SMBX01000003.1, from coordinate 329,097 downwards.
AAAGTATTCGAACTGCCGCAGAGTCAATTGCATTGCATGGCCTCTTCCAGATAGTGATATGCATAATATCCATATTGCAATTTACGGAATATATATTAGCAATATCATGGAAAATCTTTTAGGATGCTGGAAACTCGAACTATTGGATGCTCCGAAGGAGACTCGTCACCATGTCAACGCAGAAACATGGCTATTGCACCTTATGCCGTTCGCGTTGCGGAACCATCAACACCGTTCACAACGATACTTTGGTCCGTGTCGATCCCGACACCAGCCACCCGACCGGCAGCGCCATGTGCACGAAAGGCCGTGCCGCGCCCGAACTCGTGCACAGCCCTCATCGCATCCTGCATCCCATGCGGCGGACCACTCCCAAAGGCTCTCCGGATCCAGGCTGGGAACCGATCACCTGGGACCAGGCGCTCGACGAAATCGCAGACAGGTTCGGCAAGATACGCGAAGAAAGCGGCGCCGAGGCGGTTGCGTTCGGCGTGACCACGCCCAGCGGCACGCCATTGTCCGACAGCATCGACTGGATCGAGCGGTTCGTGCGCGCTTTCGGCAGCCCGAATATCGCATACGGGACGGAAGTCTGTAATTGGCACAAGGACTACGCCCATATGTTCACGTTCGGTTGCGGCATCCCTGTCGCCGACTACCCGAACGCCGATCTCATACTGCTATGGGGCCACAACCCCACCAATACATGGCTTGCCCAGGCCAATGCCATCGGCGAGGGCAGGCGCGCCGGCGCTCGCCTGGTGGTGGTCGATCCGCGCCGCACGGCGCTGGCGGCGGAAGCCGACGCATGGCTGCAGGTCAAGCCGGGAACGGACGCTGCACTGGCGCTGGGCCTGGCCAACCTGCTCCTGTCCACCGGGCGCTATGACCATGCGTTCGTTCGCGACTGGACCAATGCCCCGCTCCTGGTGCGAGCCGACACCGGCCGCTTCCTGCGCGCGGGCGACATATGGGCGGACGCGGAAAAACCCGACGCCTGGGTCGCCTGGGATCTGGAATCCATGCAGCCCGTGCCCTACGACACTCGTCGTCATGGCTGTGCGCAAGGCGCGGCATCGTTCGCATCGCAAGGAGAATATGTGGTAGAGATCGACGGCCGGCCGACCGTCTGCCATACCGTGCTGGAAAAGCTGGCACAACGCTGCAGCATATATTCTCCCGCCCATGTCGAAGCGATAACGGGAGTGGCGGAGTCAAGCCTGCGGGCCGCAGCCAACCTGATTGCGCAGAGCTCGTCCATCGCCTATCACTCATGGTCGGGCGTCGCGCAAAGCACCAACGCCACCCAGACGGACAGGGCGATCGCCGTCTTGTACGCATTGACGGGCAGCTTCGATACACCGGGCGGGAATCGCCTGTATGCCAGACAGCCAGTCAAGCCGGTCAACGGGCTGGACCTGATCCCCGAAGCCCAGCGGGCGAAGGCGCTGGGCCTGAAAGAACGCCCACTCGGCCCGGCGGCGATGGGCTGGGTGATTGCCCGCGATCTCTACCGGGCGATACTGACAGCGGAGCCCTACCGCGTACGGGCATTCATGGGCTTCGGCACCAACCAGCTGTCATCCCAGGCCGACGTCGACATGGCGCAGGCGGCATTCCGGCAACTGGAGTTCCACGTACATTGCGATCTGTTCGAAACACCTTCCTCCAGGTACGCCGATATCTTCCTGCCCGTCAACACGCCCTGGGAGCGCGAAGGGTTGCGCATCGGCTTCGAGATCAGCCAGTCCGCGCAAGATCTGGTGCAACTGCGCCCACGGATGGTCACGCCCCGCGGCGAATCCCGGTCCGACAACGAGATCGTGTTCGACCTGGCGTGCCGGCTGGGCATGAAGGACGTGTTCTTCGACGGACGAGTGGAAAAGGGCTGGGATTATCAATTGTCGCCGCTGGGCGTGACAGTCTCCGACCTGCGCCGCGAAGGCGGCAGCATGCGCCTTCCGCTGGCTCACCACGACAGGAAGTACAGCCTGCCTCCGGCACCGGGCGTCCAGGGCAACGGAAAAAACGATAGCGTCTCCGGCTTCGATACACAGACCAGGCGGGCAGAGCTTTATTCCGAACTGCTGTTCCGCCACGGCTATGATCCCCTGCCCGGCCATGACGATCTGCTGTCCGGGATGCGGCAAGACGGCCAGGAAACTTATCCGTTCACGGTTACATCGCGGAAAAACGGATACTACTGCCACAGCCAGCACCGTTCCCTTGCGTCCCTGCGCAAACGGTCCAGAATGCCCGAGGCCATCATCAATCCCCTCCTGGCGGCGGAGAAAAACATCGAGCCGGGCGATTGGGTCCGCATCACGACGCCTGCAGGCTCGGCGCGATTCATTGCGACGCTCGATACTCACCTCAGGAAAGACGTCATCTATGCGGATGTCGGCTGGTGGCAGGCATGTCCGGAACTCGGCGAGCCCGGCTACCCCGTTCGGGGAGCGGACAACAGCAACTACAACGGTCTGATTTCCGCGGAAAAGGTGGATCCGATCAGCGGCTCGGTGCCAATGCGCCAGTTTCCCTGCGCCATCGAACGGGATCCCGCATTCGACCTGAGACAACGCCTGTGGACCGGACGGCGCGACTTCTTCGTCTCCGCCATGAACCGCGTTGCCGACGGCGTACTGGAACTGACTCTGTCGCCCAAAGACTGCGGCGCGCTGCCCGACTATCGGCCGGGCCAGCACATCGGCATCGAAGTCCCGCTGGGCGACGACGCCGCAATCATGCGCAACTACTCCTTGATCGGCGCCGCACGCGACCCCTCGCGACAAAACTACCGGATAGCGGTACGCCACCAGCGCGGACTGGACGAATCCGGCGAAGCCTGGGAAGGAGCGATGTCCGGCCACCTGCATGCGAACACCCGCGTGGGATCGATCATCAAAGTGGGAGCGCCGAGCGGATCGTTCATCATCCCCGAGCATTCCGAACAGCCTATCGTCCTGTTCGCCGGCGGGATCGGCATTACACCGTTCCTATCCTATCTCGAATCATTACTGGATGCGCCTGACATGCCGGAAGTCTGGCTGCACTACGCAAACAGGAACAGGCTGTCGACAGCATACGGCGACCGTTTGCAACAGATCTGCGAGCAATTGCCCCGCCTCATTCTCCGGAATTATTACAGCCATCCACTGGCGGGCGACGCGGACCCTCCTGAGCTGCTGGGAGCCCATGCAGTATCGGACGACTTGATCGAAGCCCGGGTGCGCTTCTATATGTGCGGCCCTCCCGCGATGATGGACAGCATCCGCGAAGGACTATGCGCGCGGGGCGTGCCGGCGTTCGATATCTTCAGCGAGGTGTTCCGTTCGCCCCCGTCCGTGGATCTCAACAGCTCAGCGCGCTTTGAAGTATGTTTCACCAAGTCGGATAACACCAAGGCGCAATGGACCGCGGAACGCGGCACTCTGCTCAAGTTCGCGGAGGACCTTGGGCTGTCCATGCCCAGCGGCTGCCGCGTCGGGCAATGCGAAAGCTGCGCGGTCCGGATCGTGTCCGGACAAGTGCATCATTTGCATGGCGCAGAGCCGGACGATCCATCGGTGTGTCTCACCTGTCAGGCCATACCCACGGAAGACCTCGTGCTGGACGCTTGAAACTCGAAGCTTTTCTATCTGGATTAAGTTGAATGAAGGTATTTGATCAGGAAACCACGCAATCAGTGTTGTCTTTCGAGCGCTTCATACCCGCGCTGCGCGAAGCTTTCGTAACGCAATGCCATGTGCCGCCGCGTCATGTGCATCGCATCGGCGAAGGGCCGGACGCCATGACAACGCTCATCATGCCTGCATGGGCGCCCGACGGACTGCTGGGCGTCAAAATCGTCAATATCGCCCCCGGCAACAGCGCGCTCGGCAAGCCGGGATTGCATTCCACCTATCTGCTGTACGACGCCTCCACCGGCGAACCGCTGGCGCTGATCGACGGCAACGAAATCACCTCCAGGCGCACGGCGGCCGCATCGGCGCTGGCGGCATCCTTTCTTGCACGCGAGGATGCATCCCGCCTGCTCATCGTAGGGTCGGGACGAGTCGCAAGCCTGCTGGCCGACGCCTATGCCGCCATTCGCCCGATTGCCGAAGTCCTGATCTGGAACCGGCGCGAGGAGTCGGCTGCCACCCTGGCCGAAGACCTGAAGTCACGCGGCTTCGAAGCCTCGGTCGCCAAAGATCTGTCCGAAGCGGCAAGCGCCGCCGACATCATTACCTGCGCGACTCTGGCCACGCAGCCGCTCATCCAGGGAGCATGGCTGCAGCCGGGGTCTCATCTTGACTTGATTGGAAGCTTCACGCCAGAATTACGGGAAGCCGATGACCAGGCATTCAAGGGTGCGCGTATCTATATCGACACTCCGGAAGCCTTGGTCAAGTCCGGTGAGATGCTTGGACCAATGTCTCGCGGCATTTTCGAGGCAAACGACATTGCCGGAACGTTGGAAAGCTTATGCAATGGAAGCGCAGCGGGACGTAGATCACCGCAAGAACGCACGGTTTTCAAATCCGTGGGAACGGCATTGGAGGACTTGGCCGCGGCGACACTGGTCTACGAGCATGGGAGCGGGATCGGAAAGCAGTAAATCTCCGGTTTCGTGAGCGAGATGTCAACCTCTACACATAATCATAAAGGCACGCAAATGTCACAACAACGCAATCATGCCGGCTCGTCCGGCCTAATGGGACCGATCAACAACTTCCTTGAACGGTGGATTCCGTCAGCCATGACTTTTGCCATGGCCCTGACCATCATCGTGGCCCTGATGGCCCTGCTCATGACCGACACGGCGCCCACGGATATCGTCAGGTACTGGGGCAACGGCCTTTCCGGCATCCTCGCCTTCATGACCCAGATGTGCCTGATTCTCCTGCTTGGCCACATCCTGGCGAATACCGGTCCTATCCGGAAGGTCCTGATCGCCCTGGCGCGCGTCCCGTCCCGCCCGGCGGTAGCCTACATGTTCGTTTTCGTCATCAGCGCCGTGCTTTGCTATTTCGTCTGGGGCCTGGGGCTGATTGCCGGAGCGGTGCTGGCGCGAGAAGTCGCCGTCCAGGGCCGTGCAAGAGGGATCAAGCTGCACTTCCCGCTGCTCGTTGCCGCGGGCTATTCGGGCTTCATCGTCTGGCACATGGGATATTCAGGCTCCGGCCCGCTGACGGCCGCCACGGAAGGCTCCTTCCTGTCCGCCGCCCTGGGCGGAGGCACGATCCCGGTATCGGAAACGATATTCACCTGGTGGAATACCGCCGCCGTGATCCTGGTCATCATCGTATGCGCCGCGCTTTTCTGGCTGGTATCCCCCAAGGACGAATCGCGCGTCTACGAACTGCCCGCCAATGTCGGCTCCGAAGAGCACGATGAAGCGAAATATGAAGTCGTCACGCCTGGCGACAGGATGGATGCATCCAGGATCCTCGTGTTTATTTTCGGCCTGGCGCTGCTCGCCTACCTGATCATTCATTTTTCGAGAGGCGGCAGCATCACCCTGGACATCGTCAACTGGTCCCTGCTTACACTGGTGCTGCTGTTCACGAAGAATGTGTTCGAACTCATCCACCTCACCAAGAACGCCGCATCGAGCGTCGGGGAAATCCTCCTGCAGTTCCCGCTGTACGCCGGTATCCTGGGCATCATGCAGCATACCGGGCTGATCGCCCTGTTCTCGGACGCATTCGTCTCCATTTCGACGCAACAGACGTTCGGTGTCCTGGCATTCCTTTCGGCAGGCATCGTCAACTTCTTCGTGCCGTCGGGCGGCGGCCAGTTCGCAGTTCAAGGCCCCATCATGCTCAATGCCGCCCAGCAGCTCAACGTGGATCCCTCCATAGCGATCATGGCGGTGGCTTACGGAGATCAGTGGACCAACATGCTGCAGCCGTTCTGGGCGCTTCCCATCCTGGCGATCGCCGGACTGAAGATGCGCGACATCCTGGGCTATACCACCGTGACGCTGATCGGATCGGGCGTCGTGATGATGGGAGCCCTTTGGATCGCGTCATCAGTTTGACCTCGAAGCATACATTCCCCGTACATTGCTGATGAGGCGGGGAAGCCGCTAACAAGAAAAGAGCATGGGCCGCAAGGCTCATGCTCTTTTTGCATCAGCTGTCCTGCGCCAGGAACCCGCCGCTCTGGTGGGACCACAGCTTGGCGTAGACGCCATGCGCCAGCGTCTCGACCCACGAGTCGGGAAATGCGGCGAAGCATGTACCTGCTCTTCGGCAGTCACGCCCACAAGTCAGGCCGGAAAGAGTGAGCGCGCCTTTTTTGACAAATGCCGAAGCCGCGGATGCGCGAAGCCCCAGACATCCGCATGCGGATAAGCCATTTTTAAGAAATATATAGTTACTATTTTGTTGACAAAATAGTCGATTATAAAGTTAGCATTGGAGTCATCCACAAATCAATAATCAGGAGACAACCATGTTCAGAAACCCGAGGGGCCAGTCTTGGCCCTCTCCACTCAGTCCGTGCTCGCCGTTGTCGCATCTGTTCAAACCGTAAGGTCGTAAAAAATCACCCCTGCCCCCATCCATATGGGCACAGGCTTTCAAGATTATTTCCGATAACCGGAACTCCATCTTGCAATCGAATAGAGACTGTTTTTCCGAGTCGGGGGTATCGACCCAGCATATGCGCGCCATCTGACAATAAAAACATCCGGGGCGGGTTATTAAATCAAGGATGATGAGCGAGAGAGACAATATGAATGCAAACAAACGGTTTGATCAGAAAGTAGTTGTTGTAACCGGCGCCACATCAGGCATAGGAAAAGCCACATTGGCCGCGTTTCACAGGGAGGGCGCGCGAATAGTTGCAACAGACTTGAGCACTGATGCTTTAGGCAATTTGGCGGACGAATTTCCCGGAATAACATGGGTAGCTGGCGATATCACAGACCCAACCACTTCCGAGCGCATTGAATCGCATTTGCACGAACACGGCTACGGATTAAATGTTCTGGTCAACTGCGCGGGCGTAGGGCACGCAAAGCCAATCGAGCAGCTAACCGTGGATGAGTGGGATCACATCATCAAGGTCAATTTGTACGGTACTTTCTATCTCACACACCGACTCGGACCAATCATGATTGCCGCTCAAAGCGGTGTGATTGTCAACGTAGCATCGATGGCGGGACTAAATGGCATTCCCCACAATGCAGCCTATGTCGCATCCAAACATGCCGTCGTGGGCCTTACAAAATCCTTGGCGATTGAATGGATGCGCCATGGCATACGCACGAACTGCATCTGCCCGGGGCTGACAAATACAAATCTGGTAGCTTCATTGACCAGGGAATCTCCCGAAATATTTGATGCCCGGCGCCGCAATATCGTGAACAAACGTATGAGTGAGCCTGAAGAGCAAGCAGCGGCTATTTTATTTTTTGCGTCGGACGAGGCCTCCTACATCAATGGCCTGATCGCAAACATCGATGGAGGCGGCCACTCGCTTTATTCTGGATATTCTGCACTTTAATGCTTTAAGTGACCTGCTGCACTTTTTCAGCATGACTCAAAGAATTTTTATATAAAGGAGACATCATGAATCGCCGTAAAGTATTGCAGTTTATGACGCTTGCATCACTCAGTGGTACGTTGCCGATGTTAAATACGGCACACGCGCAAGGAAAAAAACATGTATTTGTAAACCATACTTATTCGAATGATGTGCTATATGACCTTGTCATTATCCGCTGGTTCTACGAAGAACTGGAAAAGCGCTCCAATGGGCGTTATACCGCCAAGTTCTATTACAACGAAGCATTGACAAAAGCGGCTGACCAAGGCTCCGCCGCGGCATCCGGCACAATCGATTCATTCTTCAACAGCCTCGGCTACAACCCCACCGAATTCAAGCTTAACCGGGTCTTTGAACATGTCGGCCTGACGAACAGTTTCTATGTTCAGGGCAAGGCGATCATGGACTTGTACAACAGTGAGCCCTTGATTCGCCAAGAATGGGATAAACAGGACATCGTTCTGATCGCTCCCGTGCTGCAGACCGAAATGGCCATCACCTCCAAAAAGCCGATTCGTAAAATTGAAGATCTTCGGGGCCTGAAACTCAGAGGATACGCCCAGTCGGGACAAGCGCTGTCCATGCTGGGTTCTGAAATCCTGACCATTGCCGCCCCGGAGCGTTATGACGCCTTGGCCAAGGGTGTTGTGGATGGCATGTCTGGAATCGCAGTCGACGTTGCTTACGGCGAACGTCTGCACGAAATGTCGCCTCACTTTGTCGATATCGGTCTTGGCGTGTATTCATTCACCTACTTTGCGATGAGCAAGCCTACATTTGACTCATTGCCGCAAGAAGACCAGGCGATGATCAAAGAACTGGGCGCTGAAGTTCTTGAAAAGATGAAGACCGGTTTCATAGATCTGTACAAGACCATAATTCCAGGCATGGTTGACAAGCACAAGTCAACCTTCTATGAATTTAGCGAGGAACAACGCGCGGAAGTCCTGAAGATCGTCACCCCAAAAATTTGGGAAAACTGGGTCGCAGAGATGAACAAAGCCGGTTTTCCCGGTGAGCGGATTCTGAATCAATATATGGAAGCGGTAAAAAAACATGCGCCGGGTGATACCTACAAAAGCGCATTTGCCGTATATCGCGAAATGTATCCTGATGCAGCCTGAATGCCTCTGCCATTCCAGACATGGCTACCCGGACAGGTAGCCATGTCTGGCTTGTTCTGAAAAAAACCGGACAAATCAGGAGCATCAATGAAACTAATCCAACATATTGAGCGATGGCTGCGCCGCATATTGCTGGCGATCAGCATGTTGACCACCGCCTTCCTGGTGGTTCTTATCCCGCTGAACATTGCCGTGAGGGCCTTATCCGGACAGGGCTGGGGTGCATCCGTCCAGATTGTTGAGCTTGCAATGGTGATCATCATTTTTTTTGCGCTGGCTGAAGCTGAAGCGCGCAAAGAGCACGTCGATGTGAGCTTGTTCACCAACATGCTGGGCACACGCACGCGTGCCGTAGTAAGGTTTTTTGAACGATTGCTTTATGCTGCGTTTGCGACGCTTCTCGGCTATTACACCTTGCTGCGAGCCATTCGCTCCTTTGAGCGAGACGAAACCATGTGGGCAGGTGTATCTGTCATATTGCAATGGCCATTCCGTTTCATTCTTCCGATTGGCCTGGCTGCATTGCTGCTCACAATCATCGTGCATCATTTCAAGGAATCATCATGAGTGATGTCACTATTGGATTTTTAGGCATAGGCCTGCTGCTGGTGCTGCTTGTTTTGCGCTTTCCAGTCTGGGCAGCTCTTGCATGTTCTGGCGCCGCGGGGCTGACATATATTCGTGGATGGGGATCAACAGTCAACGCCCTCTCCAATGGACCATGGTCCACCGTATCCAGCTATGTGCTCAGTGCGGTCCCTTTGTTCATTCTGATGGGATCGCTCGCCTACTACAGCGGAGTCACCCAAGGCGCCTTCCATGCCGCTTACCAATGGCTTGGCCGTTTACGCGGTGGATTGGCCATGACCGTAATCGCAGCCTCGGGCGTATTTGCGGCTACTACGGGCTCCAGCGTCGCAAGCGCTGCCACAATGGGTCGGGTCGCTTTTCCGGAAATGAAACGCTATAACTACAGCCTGAAGCTGGGGGCTGGCGCGATTGCTGCCGGGGGCTTGCTGGGAATAATGATTCCACCCAGTATCATTTTCATCATTTATGCATCAATGGCGGAAGTATCTGTCAGCGAGCAATTGCTCGCAGGCCTGTTTCCAGGCTTGTTGACGATCCTCGTATTTATGCTGGGGATCAGTCTGATCTGCCATATCGATAAAGATGCCGGACCGCCCGCACCCGCCATACCTCTCAGGCAGGCACTGGCAGCCTTGAAACAGTTCTGGGGTGCATTTGTACTCATGGTCGTCGTGATCGGAGGAATTTATAGCGGCATTTTCACACCCACAGAATCCGCAGGCGTCGGCGCTTTTGTCGCATTGATCATTATGGTGTGTACCCGAAGAGCAGGATGGAAAACACTATTAAGCGACATCATCGAATCCTTGATTTCAATGTCGGTATCCACGGCAATGATTTTTGCATTGCTGATCGGCGCCAGCATCTTTTCAATCTTCTTGAGCCTTGCCGGCCTCCCTCAAGCTCTGATCGGACTGGTCAATGGTCTGGATGTTTCACCGCTTACGGTTCTTTTAATTGTGCTGGCGTTGTATCTGCCGATCGGTATGTTCCTGGACTCCATATCCAGCCTGATCGTAACCATCCCTATCGTCCTACCCGTGATCAAGGCCCTGGAGATGGATCCAGTCTGGTTTGGCGTTCTTGTCTGCCTGATGATCGAAATTGGTCTTTTAACACCCCCGGTCGGCATGAACGTCTTTGTGGTGAAAGGCACGGCTCCTCCGGAATTGAGTTTGCCCGATGTTTATTGGAGTGTCATTCCCTTTATTTTGATGCTGCTTTTAGTATTGGCGCTGCTCATCGCGTTTCCTGAAATAAGCCTATGGCTACCGGCCAACTCTCGAGGAGATTAAGCAGGATGCAACGATTGAAAAACAAAATAGCCGTCGTTACAGGAGGATCGTCAGGAATCGGTCTTGCGATCGCCGAACGATTTTCCAGCGAAGGCGCACGCATCATCAGCCTGGATCTCAACGAAGCTGCCGACAAGCCTCACATTCATTTCATAAAAACGGATGTATCGTCCTCAGAAAATGTGAATCGCAGCTTTGCACAGATTGCTGCTGAATATGACAAAGTGGATGTACTGATCAACAACGCTGGTATCAGTTGGTCGATTCCGATGATAGATATTACGGACGAACAGTGGGCTCAAATGCTCGCCATTCACCTCAATGGCAGTTTTTACTGCGCACGCGCTGCAAGCCGGTTGATGATCGACACCCAGACGCCCGGAGCCATCATCAACATGTCTTCAGTCAGCGGCATTGTAGGCTCTGACGGCCGTGCAGCATACGGGGCGGCCAAAGGCGGAATCATCACACTCACGCGCGTCATGGCCGTCGAATTGGCGCAGCATCGGATTACTGTGAACAGCATTGCGCCAGGGCCGATATTGACGCCATTGATAAAGAATCTTTGGGAAGACGTCAAAGAATATCCTCGTGACGTACCGTTGAAACGATTCGGAATGCCGGAAGAAATAGCCCATGCGGCTCTCTTTTTAAGTTCGGATGAAGCCCGATTTATTACCGGAATCGTTCTTCCAGTCGATGGAGGCTTCAGCATCACAGGAAAGGTGAATCGCGACTTGCCAACGGACGGTATTAATGCACCTTAAAGCCATACACGGCTACTTTATTGGGGGCGAATTACGTCGCCTGGAGACATTCCCGGACCGGCTTATAAGCCTGGCCACAAATGAGGCTCCGGCTCTGAGCTCGGCGAATGGCGATTACGTTCTAGGACAGATCTATGTGCAGCATTACCAGCCATGCGCGCCACGTTATGAGAGTCCTCTTTTACTCTGGCATGGAGGGGGGCTGACCGGAGCATGCTGGGAAAACCCTCCGGGAGGCGGCCAGGGGTGGCTATCTGATTTACTTTGCAGAAATGTCGAAGTGATCGTCTCGGATGCCTACGAACGTGGTCGTTCAGGCCAGCCACCCTATCCGCAGGTGCTGGCTGACCCTCCGCTTTTCCGCCCTCTGGACGACGTGTGGCACAGCTTTCGTTTCGGCAATGCTCACGATTATCCAGGTGCTCATGATGCAGCATTGCTGCGTCGAAAATCCCATAGCGGCCTTCAGTTTCCCATTGAGCATCTCGCAGAGTTCGGCAAGCAAATGGTTGCAAGATGGTCGACGACAGATGAACAAACCTTCAAGGCCTACCAATGCCTGATTGAAAAAACCGGTCCGTGCATGATCCTGGCACACAGTCAAGGCGGTTATTTCGCACTCAAGGCAGCCTTGCAATCACGGGGGATCAATGCCGTCATCGCGCTAGAGCCTTCGGGTGTCCCCGACGAGCCGCCTTCGACGGGACGCGATATTGCGTCACATTTGTTCATCTGGGGCGACTACATTGCCGGACGTGATGGTCCATGGGCTCGCAGACGCGAGCGGGCCTGGAACTATGCACAGAAACTGACATTACTCGGCGTTGAAGTATGTTGGATCGATTTGCCGGATATAGGCATTTCAGGCAACAGCCATATGCTAATGATGGATTCCAACCGCACTTTGCTCTTGAACCTGATTATGGAGTGGATAGATCAACATAAACAACCTATTCACTGAAACATTCGAAAACAAAATTCTATCGGAGAGATACTGCATGACTCAATCGATCAATAAAAAGAATCTGGCTTTGAAAAATCTTATTCAAGAGCGTGATTTTTTGGTGGTACCCGGCATCCATGATGGCTTATCCGCAAGACTGGCCGAAGCCCATGGCTTTCCGGCCATCTACGTAGGCAGCTATGCCACTGCAGCATCAGGCTACGGAATTCCGGACGTCGGCGCACTGTCATTGACGGAAATGGCGGAATACAGCGCACGTATTGCTGATGCGGTCAGCATTCCAATTATTGCCGACGCCGAAGACGGCTTCGGAAACCCCGCCAATATCTGGAGAACCGTGCGCGCTTTCGAGCAAGCGGGTGTGTCCGCCATTCACATTGAGGATCACGCATTTGGCAAGCATCTGAATACGCCGCACAAGTACACCCCCTTGCCGGAAATGATCGAGAAAATCAAAGCAGCACTGGATGCCCGTCAAGACGAAAACTTCCAGATCATTGCTCGCACCGACGTCTTGTGGGATGACAAAGATGAGGGCGAAGCCATTAAGCGCGCAAATGCATACGCAGAAGCCGGTGCGGATATGGTTTTTGTCGTTGGCAGTACATTCGACATCAAATCGGTACGTTCACAAATCCATGCAAAGCTCATGACCGTGAACCTTGGACCAACGACACTTGCAGAGGAAAAAGACTCAGGCGCCAATGTCATTTTGTATTATGGATTCAGCCTATATGCTGCATACCAGGCAGTCAATGCTTCTTTAAAGCAACTGGCATCCGATCCGGAAAGCCGCGGAAATCTATCCTTATTGGACGATGCCTCTGAATTCGAAACGTTCATGGACTATAGCGGCTTTGCCGAGCGCGCCAGAAAATACAATATGTTCTAGCCTATATTCATCATTTGTACCGCCAGGGATCGCGGCAGCCAGTCCACATGTGCCGCGATCATTCGCCTTCCTTCGCCATGCAGCCGCAACGATATGTTCCCCCTCCGATAGGAACCGAGGGAAGCCGAAGCAGAAATTCATTTCAACCACGCATCGTCCGGGACAATCACAAGACAGATTCCGTACGGTACACTTTGGCATAAGCTATCCCGTTTGTTTATGGCTTTGCACACTAACAACCACACATCCATGACCAAACCTGCCGCTGTCGACGTGGAGGCGATCCTACGCGACCGAATCAGCCGCCGAGAAATCCCTCCCGGAGCCAAGCTCAGGGAATTGCCACTCACGCAAGAGTTCGGCGTCAGCCGGGCCAGCATCCGGCAAGCCTTTGCCGCGCTGGAACAACGCGGACTTGTGAAGCGCGTCCCCAACCAGGGCGTCACCGTCATGGCGCTTACGGCGGCTGAGCTCTTCACCATTTACGATGTTTTCGAACTACTGGAAGGGCTTTGCGCCAGGCTTGCCGTGCAGAACTCCGAACCTGGATCCTGGCGGGACCTGGTCGACCTGTTCGGTGCCGATCTGGAAAAATCCATCGCGGACGGAGATTGCGATCGCCTGTTCGACGCCATCATGACCTATCGCCGACGTACGGTGGCCGCGGCTGACAACCCCACGCTTTCCGCGTTCCTGGACAGCATCTACGACAAGACGCAAGTCATCATCCGCCGCACCCTGGTCCTGCCCGGCCGCGCCGCCCAAAGCTTCAAGGAACATCGTGAGATCATCGCCGCCATGCAGGCGGGCGACGCGCTTCGCGCAGAAGCGTTGAAGCGGTCGAATATGCGAACAGCCCGCGAGTTCCTTGTCCGCTATATCGATTTCGTCCTGTAGCCAGCCGGCCATGCCCCGTTCAGGCGGATGACGGCTCGTCCTGCGCCAGGAACCCGCCGCTCTGATGGGACCAAAGCTTGGCGTAGACGCCGCCATACGCCAGCAGCTCCAGATGAGTGCCCTGCTCGACGATGCGCCCCTCGTCCACGACCACCAGCCGATCCATGGCCGCAATCGTCGATAGGCGGTGCGCAATGGCGATCACCGTCTTGCCCTTCATCAAGTCGTACAGGCTTTCCTGGATGGCCGCCTCGACCTCGGAGTCGAGCGCGCTCGTCGCTTCGTCCAGCAGCAGGATGGGCGCATTCTTCAGCATGACCCGCGCGATGGCGATGCGCTGGCGCTGTCCGCCCGACAGCTTGACGCCACGCTCGCCCACGTGCACGTCATAACCGGTACGCCCATGGGCGTCGCGCAGGCCCATGATGAACTCATGCGCATGCGCCTGCTTCGCCGCCTCGATCATTTCCGCGTCAGTCGCGTCGGGCCTGCCGTACAGGATGTTCTCGCGCACGGAACGATGCAGCAGCGCCGTGTCCTGCGTCACCATGCCGATCTGCGAGCGCAGGCTTTCCTGCGTCACCCCGGAGATATCCTGACCGTCGATCAGGATGCTCCCGCTGTCCAGATCATAGAATCTCAGCAGCAGATTCACGATCGTGGACTTGCCCGCTCCCGAACGCCCTACCAGGCCGATCTTTTCCCCCGGCGCGATGCGCAGCGAGAAATCGTCGAACACCATTTTTTCCGAGCCGTACCCGAACCTGACGTTCTCGAGCCGCACCTCGCCGGCGCCCACCTCCAGCCGGGAGGCATCGTCTGCATCCTGGATGGCATGGCCCTTGGCGATGGAGTTCAGGCCGTCCTGCACGGTTCCCAGGTGCTCGAACAGCGCTGCCGCCTCCCACAGGATCCAGTGAGACAGGCCGATCAGGCGCAAGGCCATGGCCGTCACCGCCGCCACGCCGCCCAGACCCACCATGCCCTGCATCCATAGATAGACGGCCACGCCCGATGTGGACAGGATGAGCAGCACCATCAGCGCGTGATTCACGATCTCGAATGCGCTGACCAGCCGCATCTGGCGATAGACCGTCACCAGGAACTCGCTCATGGCGCTGCGCGCGTATTCCGCCTCGCGCCCGGCATGGGAAAACAGCTTGACGGTGGCGATATTGGTATAGGCGTCCGTGATGCGCCCCGTCATGAGGGAGCGTGCGCTGGCCTGCGCCTTGGACGTCGCTCCCAGCCGGGGCACGAACCAGATGACCATCAGGACATACAGCACCAGCCAGCCGATGAACGGCAGCAGCAGGAGCGTGTCGAACGTTCCGACCACGACCGCCATCGACGTGAAGGTGATGATCATGAAGACCAGCACGTCTCCCACGATGATGCACACATCGCGCACGGCCAGCGCCGTCTGCATGACCTTGGCGGAAATCCTGCCGGCGAACTCGTCCTGGAAGAACCCCATGCTCTGGTTCAGCAGCCAGCGGTGGAAGCGCCAGCGCAGCATCATGGGAAAATTGCCCGCCAGCGCCTGGTGCTTGACCGTCGTCTGCATGGCGATCAGCAAGATACTGGCCAGCAATACGCCTGCGATCATCAACAGCGTGCCCTGATGCGTCCGCAGTATCTCGCCCGCCGGCGCCTCGCCCAGCAGATCCACCAGTTGCCCCAGCGTGGCGTAAAGCCAAGCTTCGAACGCCCCCACGAGGCCGGTGAACAGGATCAGGAACGCAAGCCAGGGGCGCGCGCCCTTCGTGCTGGCCCATATGAAAGGCACCAGCTTTGCCGGCATGGGCCGGCCTTCGGCCTCGTATCGCTCGCTCTCGAATGGCGGCAGGCGTTTTTCAAACCACTGGAACAAACAACTTCTCCGGAACGGGTGATGCAGGCATGCGAGGCGGGAAGAGCCCGTCCTGGCGCAAGACATGCAGACTGCGTGCAGTTTACTGCAACGGCTCGTGCGGACAGGGGGATTTCCCTAGGTTCTGTCAAGCCCTGAAACATGAACGCTAATATCATGGCGGCAGCAACAATGACAAGAACGACCCACAAGGTCTGAATTTCTTTCCACGACCATATCCATACAGGAGACATCGACATGCAGACACACTCGCCACACAAACGCTCCAGCTTGCGCGCTTTGACACTAGGCCTGGCCGCTACGGCAACCGCACTGCTGCCGGCGGCAGCCTCGGCAGCCGAACCCTGGCCCGACAAGCCGATACGACTGGTCGTTCCGTTCGCGGCGGGCGGCAACACGGATATTTTCGCGCGCCTGATTGCATCGCAGATTGAGAACGACCTGGGCACGACCATCGTCATCGAGAACCGTGGCGGCGCCTCCGGCAATATCGGCGCAGAGAACGTCGCGCGCGCCCAGCCGGACGGCTACACGCTGCTGATGGGCACCATCGGCACCCAGGCCATCAACTACAGCATTTACAAGGACATACGCTTCCAGCCGGAATCGTTCGCCCCCATCTCGATGATCGGCTCGGTACCCAATGTACTCATCATTTCCCCGAACCTGAAGGTCGACTCCGTCCAGGAACTGATCGAGTACGGCAAGACCAATCCAGGCAAGCTCAGCTTCGCGTCTTCGGGCGCGGGCTCATCCATTCACCTGTCCGGCGAAATGTTCAAGGTCCGCACAGGCGTCGACATGGTGCACGTCCCCTACAAGGGCAGCGCACCGGCAGTGACCGACATCATCGGCGGCCAGGTGGATCTCATGTTCGACAACCTGCCGGTTTCCCTGCCCTTCATCAAGAATGGCTCCCTCAAGGCACTTGCCGTGACCAGCGCCAAGCGCAGTCCCAGTCTGCCGGAACTGCCCACCATGGAAGAAGCCGGTGTCGAGAACTTCGACGTCGGCTCCTGGTTCGGCCTGCTGGCGCCTGCCGGAACGCCTGAAAGCATCGTGAACCGCATCAATGCCGCCGTACAGAAAGCGATGGGCGCTCCTGCCCTGCAGAAGCGCATCGTCGAGCTTGGCGCCGAGCCCATATACAAAGGCCCCAAGGAATTCTCCGATTTCATCGACGCCGAAATCGTGAAATGGAGGCAGGTCGTAGAGGCTTCCCAGGCTACGGCCGGCAACTGAAAGCAAAGCCTGGCGTCCTCCAGCGCCGCGCAGGGGATTTCCGGTGCAAGGTCCGCCCGAAAGCCCTGCCGAAGTGCTTCTCCACATGCGATATGAAACCGCCCCCGGGCGCCGGATTAACAAGTCCGGCGCCCGGGGGCGGTCTGTCGTTTCCGCCGTCGTCAACACATGCCGACCGGCCGGGACGATCTCACGCCGGACGCTTGCGCAGGGTCAGCGGCTTGATCTTGCGGTTGATCCACAATGCCAGCAAGGTACAAGCGGCTCCTGACATCAGATAGACGCTCAGGTAGACCAGCCCGAAATGCGCCGACAGCCCCAGCGCCACCAGCGGCGCGAATGCGGCGCCCAGCAGCCAGGCCAGGTCCGAGGTCAATGCCGCTCCCGTATAACGGAAACGGGGCGAGAAGTTGGCCGTCACCGTACCTGAGGACTGGCCATAGGACAGCCCCAGCAGCGCAAAGCCGATCAGGATGAAGGCATCCTGTCCCACCGCCCCGCCGTTGAGCAATGCGGGAGCAAACAGGCTGAACACGCCGATCAGCAGCGCAAGCAGCGCCAGCGTGGTCCGGCGGCCGATGCGGTCCGCCAACACGCCCGACGCCACGGTCGCCACGATGCCGACACCCGCGCCCAGGATCTGGATGAACAGCACATCATTGATGGCTTGCGTTTCCTGCAGGGCGATCCATGACAGAGGGAAGATGGTCACCAGGTGGAACAGGGCATAGCTGGCCAGCGCGGCAAACGCGCCGATGAACAGGTTGTATCCCTGCCCGCGCAGCATCTCGGAAGTGGCGATAGGTTCGAGCTCGCGCTCTTCCAGCAACTGCGTGTATTCCTCCGTCATGACCAGGCGCAGGCGCGCGAACAAGGCCACCACGTTGATGGCCATGGCCACGAAGAACGGATAGCGCCAGCCCCAGCCCAGGAATTCCTCCCTGGTCAGCGTGGAATGCAGGTACAGGAACAGGGCGCTGGCGACCAGGAAGCCGATCGGCGCGCCCAACTGTCCCATCATGGCGTACCAGCCGCGCCGCTGTTTGGGCGCATTCAGCGCCAGCAGCGACGGCAGCCCGTCCCAGGATCCCCCGAATGCCACCCCCTGCAGGATGCGGAACAGCGCCAGCAGCAGGATGGCCACGGAACCGATCGACGCATGGGTCGGCAGGAAGGCGATGCCCGCAGTGGCCGTGCCCAGCAGGAACAACGCAATGGTCAGCTTGGCGCTGCGCCCCCAGCGCCGCTGGATGTTCATGAACAGCGCCGTGCCGAACGGGCGCGCAATGAAAGCCAGCGCAAAGATGGCGAACGAGTACAAAATGCCCGTCAAAGGATCCGCAAACGGGAAGAACAGCGACGGAAATACCAGCACCGAAGCCAGGCCGTAGACGAAGAAATCGAAGTACTCGGACGCTCGCCCAATGATGACGCCGACGGCGATATCGCTGGGTGCGACATCGGAATGGCCTGAGGCCGGTTGCGGTGCCGGCATGACTGCGGCCTGAGCTGAAGCTGTTATCATATCGAGTTCCCCTTGACCCGGATCAAAGACAAAATCGGCGCGACGGCTTCTTTTTTTGCCGCTAATGCACCATAGGACAAAATGTCCAATTTCCTGCATTCGTGGTTCAAGTATATTCTGCATTTTTCTTCATGGCACCAAACTCAAGCTTGGTAACCTTACGTCGCAAGTAACTTCAAGATGCTACGAACCCTCCCACTCCTGGTTTTTGCCGCTCTTTTGTCCGGCTGCAAGGCAGTCGTGCTGTCCCCCTCCGGCGACATTGCCATCCAGCAACGCGATCTGATCTACATTTCCGTTGCCCTGATGCTGATCGTCATCATCCCGGTCATGATCCTCACCGTCGTCTTCGCCTGGCGCTACCGGGCATCGAACAAGGACGCAACCTACTCCCCCGAGTGGGACCACTCGACCAAGATCGAGCTGGTCGTCTGGTCCATCCCCCTGCTGATCATCATCGCCCTGGGCGCCATTACCTGGGTCAGCACGCACAAGCTCGATCCCTATCGTCCGCTGGACCGCATCGCCGCCGACAGGCCCGTGCCCGCCGACGCCCAGCCCCTGGTCGTGGAAGTCGTGGCTCTGGACTGGAAATGGCTGTTCCTGTATCCGGAATACGGCATCGCCACCGTCAATGAGCTGGCCGCCCCGGTCGACCGCCCCATCACGTTCCACATGACCTCGTCGAGCGTGATGAATTCCTTCTATATCCCCGCGCTGGCGGGCCAGGTCTACACCATGGCCGGCATGCAGACCAAGCTGCACGCGGTCATCAACGAACCCGGAACCTACAAGGGCTTTTCCGCCAACTACAGCGGCGCGGGTTTCTCCGGCATGCATTTCCAGTTCCACGGTATGGACGACGCCGGATTCGGCCAGTGGGTCGAGCGCGTCAGGCAAAGCAGCGACGAGCTCAGCCGCACAACATACCTGCAGCTGGAAGCCCCCAGCGAGCGCGAGCCGGTACGCTACTACGGCAGCGTGGCCAACGGCCTGTACGACGCCATCCTGAACCGTTGCGTGGAGCCCAACCGCATGTGCATGCGCGACATCATGACTATCGACAAGCAGGGCGGCCTCGGCCTGCCCGGCACCATCAATCTTGCCAAGCTGGACGCCGCCACCCGCGCCCGCCTCGGCCTGGAAAGCGTGCGCGAACGTATCTACGTCAGCGCCATCTGCACCGTCAACGATCCCGCCTTCACGTCGCTGGATACGATGAACGCATCGCTGTAAGACCGTTTGTTTCCGTGCCGCCGCTCCGCGCATCGGTCCTGTTCCAGGCGATGCGGGAACGCGGCGCAAGCCTTTTTCCATCTCTGCTGACGTCTGACTCATGGACTTTAAAACGCTACTGCTAGGGAAACTGGGATGGGATGCCATTCCCTTCCATGAACCCATCCTCATCGCCACTTTCGCGGCCGTCGTGCTCGGCGGCCTCGTTCTGGTCGGCGCCCTGACCTACTACAAGGCCTGGAGCTACCTGTGGCGTGAATGGTTCACCAGCATCGACCACAAGAAGATCGGGATCATGTACATGATCCTCGGCCTGGTCATGCTGCTGCGCGGCTTCGCCGACGCCATCATGATGCGCATCCAGCAGGCCATCGCCTTCGGCGACTCGACCGGCTACCTGCCGCCGCACCACTACGACCAGATCTTCACGGCGCACGGCGTGATCATGATCTTCTTTGTGGCGATGCCGCTGATCACGGGCCTGATGAACTATGTCGTTCCCCTGCAGATCGGCGCCCGCGACGTGTCGTTTCCGTTCCTGAACAACTTCAGTTTCTGGATGACGACCGCCGGCGCAGTATTAGTGATGATCTCCCTGTTCATCGGTGAGTTCTCCACTACAGGATGGCTGGCCTATCCGCCTCTGTCGGGTATCGAGCACAGCCCGAGCGTGGGGATGGATTACTACATCTGGTCCCTGCAGATAGCGGGGATAGGAACGACGCTGTCGGGCATCAACCTGATTGTCACCATCATCAAGATGCGCGCCCCCGGCATGAGCATGATGAAGATGCCGGTGTTCACATGGACGTCGCTGTGCGCCAACGTGCTGATCGTCGCCACCTTCCCGGTGCTGACGGCGGTGCTCGGCCTGCTGACGCTCGACCGCTACCTGGACATGAATTTCTTCACGAATGATCTGGGCGGCAACCCGATGATGTACATCAACCTGATCTGGATCTGGGGCCACCCGGAAGTCTACATCCTGATCCTGCCGCTGTTCGGCGTGTTCTCGGAAGTCGTGGCCACCTACTCCCGCAAGCGGCTGTTCGGCTATACCTCAATGGTGTATGCAACAGTCGTCATCACCGTGCTTTCCTATCTGGTCTGGCTGCACCACTTCTTCACCATGGGCGCCGGCGCCAGCGTGAACTCGTTCTTCGGCATCGCCACCATGATCATCTCGATTCCGACCGGAGCGAAGGTGTTCAACTGGCTGTTCACCATGTACCGCGGACGCATCCACTTCGAATTGCCCATGATGTGGACCGTGGCCTTCATGCTGACCTTCGTCATCGGCGGCATGACAGGCGTGATGCTGGCCATTCCGCCAGCCGATTTCGTGCTGCACAACAGCCTGTTCCTGATCGCCCACTTCCACAACGTCATCATCGGCGGCGTGGTGTTCGGCATCTTTGCCGCCATCGTCTACTGGTTCCCCAAGGCCTTCGGCTACAAGCTCGATCCATTCTGGGGCAAGTGCTCGTTCTGGTTCTGGGTCATCGGCTTCTGGTTCGCCTTTACGCCCCTGTATGTCCTGGGTTTCATGGGAGTGACGCGCCGCCTCAGCCATTTCGAGGATCCCTCCCTGCAGATCTGGTTCCAGATCGCAGCCTTCGGCGCGTTCCTGATCGCGTTGGGCATCGCTTGCTTCCTGATCCAGCTCGTGGTCAGCTACCTGCGCCGCGACCAGCTGCGCGACACCAGCGGCGACCCCTGGGACGGACGCACGCTGGAGTGGGCCACGTCTTCCCCCCCTCCCAACTACAACTTCGCCTTCACGCCGCTGGTGCATGAAAGCGACACATGGTGGCACATGAAGCAGAACAAGGCGGAACGCCCCCTGGACGGTTTCCTGCCCGTGCACATGCCGCGCAATACCGGAGCAGGCATTATCCTTGCTGGTCTGAGCCTGCTGTGCGGCTTCGCGCTGATCTGGCATATGTGGCTGGTCGCCGGCATCGCCTTCGCGGCCATCGTCGCCGGCGCCATCTACCATACCTTCAACTACGACCGCGATTACCACATCCCTGCGGAAGAAATCGCCGAAGTCGAAGCCGAACGTACACGTCAACTTGCAACGAACCATGTCTGATTCCACTGTCATCCAACATCCGGGCGCAGCGGACGCCCCCGGCAAGCTGGCCTTCTTCCTGAAGAAGGAACATCACCCCCAGAACGGCACCTCGCTCGGTTTCTGGATCTACCTGATGAGCGACTGCCTGATCTTCGCCTGCCTGTTCGCAGTCTACGCCGTCGTCGGCCGCAACTACGCGGCTGGCCCGTCGGGCGCCGACCTGTTCGACCTGCAACTGGTCGCGCTGAACACGGCCATGCTGCTGCTGTCGTCCATCACCTACGGCTTCTGCATGCTGGAAGCCCAGCGCAACCGCCTGAAGGCGGCCATGGGCTGGCTGGCCGTCACCGGCCTGTTCGGCCTGGCCTTCCTGGGCCTGGAGCTGTATGAGTTCCATCACCTGATCAACGTCGGCGCAGTACCCCAGCGCAGCGCCTTCCTGTCGGCATTCTTCGCCCTGGTCGGCACGCACGGCCTGCACGTCGCCTTCGGCGTGATCTGGCTGGTCACCCTGCTGTTCCAGCTCAACAAGCACGGCCTGATCCCGGCGAACCGCCGCCGCCTGATGTGCCTCTCCATGTTCTGGCACTTCCTCGACCTGATCTGGATCGCCGTCTTCTCCTTTGTCTACCTGATGGGAGTCCTGCCATGAGCGCCCACGCCAATCAGAACCACGCACACGACGATCACCACGACCACCACGACGACGGCCACGGAGAGATCACTTTCCGCGGCTACATGACCGGCTTCATCCTGGCCGTCATCCTGACCGTCATTCCGTTCTGGCTGGTCATGGGCAACGTGCTGGAAAGCTCGGGACAGACGGCGCTGATCATCCTGGGGCTGGGCGCCGTCCAGATGATCGTGCACATCGTCTACTTCCTGCACATGAATCCGCGCGCGGAAGGCGGCTGGAACATGCTGGCATTGATCTTCACGATCATCGTGGTGCTCATCGCGCTGGTAGGCTCGCTCTGGGTGATGTACCACCTGAACACGAACATGATGCCCGACATGATCCACGACATGAAGAACATGCTCTGATACGGATCCGGGGATCGCTCGCTTCCCGCGGCGATCCCCGCTTCGCCGCCTTGCCGTGGCAGGCGGCGCCTCTTTCGCAGTACAGTCTCATTCCGCAGACCGGCTTCCGGCTGATCCCCCTTCCAGAAGGCTGCCGTGAACGACAAGCATTCCCCTTCCCCCCGAAACGCCACACCGACGCGCAAGCCCATGCGTACCTGGGCGCTGTGCCTCTGGAGCCTGATCGCGCTCGCCTCTTTCATCGGCTTCATCTCGCTGGGCAACTGGCAGGTCGAACGCCGCGCCTGGAAGCTGGACCTGCTTGAGCGCGTGGATGAGCGCATACACGCGCCCGCTGTCGAAGCCCCCGCGCGCCGGGACTGGGACGGCATTTCCGTCAGCCGCGACGAGTACCGCCGCATCCGGCTGACAGGCGTATACCGGCACGACGACCTTGCCTTCGTCCAAGCCACCACGGCGCTGGGCGCGGGCTTCTGGGCCATCACGCCGCTGCAGCTCGCGGATGGCGGTATCGTGCTGGTCAACCGGGGCTTCGTGCCGCAAGGACAGCAGGACGGCGCCTGGCGGCGCAGCGGCGAACCTTCGGGTTCGGTCACCATCACGGGGCTGCTGCGCCTGACCGAACCTGGCGGCGGCTTCCTGCGCAACAATGATCCCGGCGCCGACCGCTGGCATTCACGCGACGTGATACAGATCGCCGCCAGCCGGGGGCTTCGGGATGTCGCCCCCTATTTCGTGGATCTGGATCCCGCCCCCTTCCTGTCCCAGGACCAGCCGCCTGTTTCCCGCGCCGTCGATCCGCACCTGATGGAGGCGATGGCGTCCGGACGGGCACGCATCCCCGACAGCGATCTCCCCGTCTCCGGCCTGACCGTCGTCACCTTCAGCAACAACCACCTGACCTACATCCTGACCTGGTACGGCCTGGCGCTGATGGTTGCGCTGGCAAGCGCATACGTATGGCGCGAAGAGTACCGTTTGCGCCGTCGGAAATAGAAGCCCCCCCGCCGCGCGCTCGGCTGGCCGCGCCGCGCACGGCAAAAAAGCCTACACTTCTTCATTATGAACCATGCGATAGAGCACGATTCCCCGAACGTTTTTGCCGCCGGCGCGCCCGTCCGCCCCTATCCCGGACACTCGCCGCTCGACGACGGCGGCGGCGCGGGCCGCAAGAACATGCAGCAATTGATCCAGCTGCGCTGGATCGCCGTGCTGGGCCAGGTCGTCACCATCCTCTCCGTCCGCTACCTGCTCGGCATCGCCCTGCCGCTGGGCTGGATGCTGTCGCTGGTCCTGCTGCTCGCGGTCTTCAACGCGGTAAGCATATTGCGGCTCCGCCTGCGGCAGCCCGTCCATAACCGGGAGTTGTTTGCTGCGCTGCTGCTCGATGTCCTGGTCCTGACCGCTCAGCTGTATTTCAGCGGAGGCATCTCCAATCCCTTCGTCTTCCTGTATCTGCTGCAGCTGACGCTGGCGGCCATGCTCCTGCGGCCCTGGTCCACCTGGATCCTGGTCGCGTCCGCCGTCTCCTGCATTCTGTTCCTTGCGCTTTCCAGCCAGCCGCTTGCGCTGGCCTTCGACCACGAACAAGGCATCGGCAGCCTGTACGTTCAGGGCCTCGTCATCAGCTTCCTGCTGAACGCTGCGCTGATCGTCGTATTCATCACCCGCATCAGCCGCAACCTGCGCGCCCGCGACATCCACCTGGCCGCCATGCGCCAGCAGGCGGCCGAAGAAGAGCACATCGTGCGGATGGGCCTGCTGGCCTCGGGCGCGGCCCATGAGCTGGGCACCCCTCTGTCGACAATGGCTGTCATCCTGGGGGACTGGCAGCACAGCCCCGCCTTCTCCGGCGACGCGGAGATGAAACAGGAGATCGGCGAAATGCAGGCCCAGGTGCTGCGCTGCAAGTCCATCGTCAACGGCATACTGCTGTCGGCCGGAGAAGCCCGCGGCGATGTGCTTACGGAAAGCACGGTCCACACCTTCCTGGAAGAACTGATCGAAGAATGGCGCACATTGCGCCAGCCCAGGCGCCTGGTCTTTGAGAACCGGTTCGGCGAGGACCTGCCCATCATGTCCGATACCGCGCTCAAGCAGATGATCTGCAATGTGCTGGACAATGCGCTGGAAGCCTCGCCAGACTGGCTGCGCGTCATCGTCAGTCGGCAGGACGAGCAGCTGATCCTTACCGTGCTGGACGGCGGCCAGGGCTTCGACGCCGATATTCTCGCCAACCTGGGCAAGCCGTACCACTCCAGCAAAGGCAAGCCGGGCGGCGGACTCGGCCTGTTTCTGTCGATGAACGTAGCGCGCACGCTGGGCGGCAGCATCACCGCGCAGAACCTGATATACGGCGGCGCTTCCGTCACCCTGACGCTGCCGCTTTCCGCCATCACGCTAGACGAGGATACCTATGACGCCGCAGACGGCTGAAGACAACGCAGGCGACTCTCCCGCTGCGCAAGCATCCCGCCCTGCCGAAGAGCGCAGCTCGACCGAAGGGCTGGCAAGCGGCCGGAAACTCGGCCTGCTCATCGTCGAGGACGACGCTGCTTTTGCGCGCACGCTGGGCCGCTCCTTCGAGCGCCGGGGCTATCGCGTCATGTCCGCCAACAGCCTCGAGGCCACCGAACGGCTGCTGCTGGAAGAAACGCCGCGCTACGCCGTGGTCGACCTGAAACTCAAGGGCGAAGCTTCCGGCCTGTCTTGCGTGCAGGCCCTGCACAGACACAGCGCCGATATGCTGATCGTGGTGCTGACTGGATTCGCCAGCATCGCGACGGCGGTGGAAGCCATCAAGCTGGGCGCCTGCCACTACCTGGCCAAGCCGTCCAACACGGACGACATAGAAGCGGCCTTCCATCGCTCCGAAGGGGTCACCGACATGGAGGTCACCATGCGGCAATCCTCCATCAAGACGCTGGAATGGGAGCGCATCCACGAAACCCTGGCCCAGACAGGGTTCAACATCTCGGAGACGGCACGCCGCCTGGGCATGCATCGCCGTACGCTGGCGCGCAAGCTGAACAAGCAGCAGGTGAAATAACGCCCGATTCACGGTCTCTCCAGTGAACGCCCGTCCAGCCCAGCGGGTCTCGCCTCCCTCTTTGTTTGCCAAGCGCTGGGAAGAAATCGGCAGCGATGTCGTCGGCGGCACGCCTGAAGAGTTCGATGCCCTGGTACTCTCGGAAGCCGAGCGGCTTGGCGGCATCATCCGCAATCTGGGCATCCAGTTGGACTGAAAAACACGCCTGGAGAGACGAGGGGCGCTCGATGCATTCGAGCGCCCCTCTGTCTTGCACGCTTGACCTTTGCGATCAGCCGCAGGACACGCTTTCCACGATGCCATCGGCATTCACGCGGATATTCAGGCGCTCGAGGCGATAGTCCATGGTTGCCGCGGTATTCGGATGCAGGATCCGCGTGCCGGGAGGCAGGGAGGACTCATTGATCTCCGCCGCAGGCAGACCCACCAGGGTCTGGCGGGTCGAATAGCCGCAGGTGTCGGCCTGCTTTTCCGGATCTTGCGAACCAGAGGGAGACTGGCAGGCAGCCAGCAGCACGACAGGCAGAACGGCAAGTAAACGCTTCATCGGTAGCTCCTTGAAAACATCGCGCAAGGCACGATTGCGGCCGAATCATGTCCGACGCCGGAAAACGCTTTGCATCAGGCAGGAACGCACGGCCAGTCCATACGCCTGACAGCATACCCCGATCCGCCCTGCGAATGTCTCGACTGAACAATTCTTGATAAACATGAAGCCGCCTCGCGCCCGGGAGCCTGGCCAGCCGCCCCATGCGTCATATTCCCGTACCTCGCACCACCTTTTTTCTCAATGACCTTCACAATGCTGTCATCCAGCGCCGCAACAATACGTTCCTGCACATGGACACCCCATGGACTCCTTCAACAATGCAGGAACACCAGAGAATGGACAATTTCGACCTCGACGACATCCCGGCCAACCGCTCGCAGGCCCAGCCCTTCAGCGACATCGTGCAGAACGTGGCATCGCGGCGCGGTTTCCTGAAGACCGGCCTGGGCCTGGGCGCCATCGGCTTCTTCGGGCTGGGGCTTTCCGCCTGTGCCAGCGCGTCCCGCATCGGCTACGCGCAATCTGGCCTGCCTGTCTTCGATCCGGAAGAACTCAAGGCATTCACGGGCATCGCCAGCAGTACGCAAGACACGATCACGCTGCCCCCAGGATATGCACACG
This sequence comes from Paracandidimonas soli, assembly GCF_004342005.1. GTDB lineage: Bacteria > Pseudomonadota > Gammaproteobacteria > Burkholderiales > Burkholderiaceae_B > Paracandidimonas > Paracandidimonas soli. The sequence continues at coordinate 301,811 of NZ_SMBX01000003.1, read as the reverse complement.
CCGTCATCAACCGCTGGGGCGACAAACTGCATACGCACTCTCCCGCATTCAAAGGCGATGCCAGCGATGGCGGCGATGCCCAGGCCCAGCAGATCGGCTACAACCACGACGGCATGCACTTCTTCCCCATCGACGCCACGGACAGCCAGAACGGCAGCAGCCGCGAAGGCCTGCTGGCGACGAATCACGAATACATTACGCCGCACTTCTTCTTTCCCAAGGGCGTGGAGCCCGGCAAGCAAGGATGGAGCCTGGACTGGGTACGCAAATCGCAGCATGCCCAGGGCGCATCCGTGCAGCACATGCGCCTGAATGCCGACGGCAGGTGGGAGCGCGTGCTGGACTCGCGCTACAACCGCAGCATCAATGCCACCACGCGCATGGAGCTGGTCGGCCCCGCCGCCGGCAACCGTCTGGCGCGCACCAAGGCCGATCCGGAAGGCCGTCATGTCTACGGCACCTATGGCAACTGCGGCAACGGCTTCACTTACTGGAACACCTACCTGACCTGTGAAGAAAACTTCACCGACTATTTCGGGATCGGCGAGAAGAACGAAGCCGACGCCGATTATGCCGATGCCGAGCAGAAAGCCCATCTGCAGCGCTACAAGGGCAGCGAAAAGACGGCCAGCGACGATTACCGCTGGGATACGCACGACACACGCTTCGACTGGACGCAGGAACCCAACGAATCCAACCGCTTCGGCTGGATCGTGGAGATCGATCCATTCGATCCGCAATCCACTCCCCGCAAGCTGACGGCGCTCGGACGCTTCAAGCACGAAAATGCCGCCATTACGCTGGCGGACGACAAGCGTATCGTCGTCTACATGGGTGACGATCAGGTCAGCGAGTACCTCTACAAGTTCGTTTCCGACGGCAAGTATGATCCCGCCCGCCCCGAACAGAACCGCAAGCTGCTGGAAACAGGAACGCTCCACGTCGCCATCTTCAGCGACGCCCAGGGCAGCGACGATTTCGCAGGCACGGGCCGCTGGGTCCCGCTGACGCTGGACACCATCGCCCTGGACGGCCGCCGCCTGGGAGATCACTTCAACAACGACCTGGGCGAACTGCTGATCAAGACCCGCCAGGCCGCGGACGCCGTCGGCGCCACTCCCATGGACCGCCCGGAATGGGTCGCCGTCCACCCGGCCACGCGCGAGGCCTATGTCACCCTGACCAACAACAAGTCCCGCGGTAGCGACAAGGCGCGCTTCCCCGGCGGCCCTGCGCATCCCGGCACGGACGGCGCGAACCCGCGCGAGAGCAACCTGTACGGGCAAATCGTGCGCTGGCGCGAAGCCGGCGGCAATCCGTCCGCCATGGAATTCGAATGGGACATCTTCGTGCTGGCGGGCAACCCCAACAAGCACAGCGACCTGCGCGCCGGCTCGTCCAACATCACGCCGGACAATACCTTCAACAGCCCGGACGGCCTTGCCATCGATCCCCGCGGACTCATCTGGATCCAGACCGACGGCAACTACTCCAACAAGGGCGAGTACGAAGGCCAGGGCAACAACCAGATGCTGGTGGCGGATCCGGTTTCGAAGGAAATTCGCCGCTTCATGGTCGGCCCCAAAGGCTGCGAAGTCACGGGCATTACCTGGACGCCGGATATGAGGTACCTGTTCATCAACATCCAGCATCCGGGAGAAGGCGCTTCCGTCAGGGATTCACAGGAAAGCCCAGTGGCGATCTCCACCTGGCCCGACGGCCCTGCCGCCACTCGCCCCCGCCCGGCCACCGTCGTCATATGGCGCGAGGACGAAGGTGTCGTAGGGACGTTCCCGGAAGCGCGCAGCGCGTGATGCGGGACGCATGAACAGCGTGCCTGCCCTGCCGGCCGCGCCATGCGGCGGACAGGCCTGCTGGTCCGGATGTCGTCCCTGACCGCAGCGGATAGGCTTGCGCCATCGGCTGCGGGATCGATCGGCGCTTTACTTGCCCGCGGGCTGGCCGGTCGCCAGGACGCTGTACAGATCCACCAGCAGGTCCGATTGCGTCACCATGCCAGCCAGCCGGTCCTCCTGATCCACGATCGGCATGTGGCGATGCCTGCCCTGGCTGAACAGGGGAATCAGCGCCGCCACCGACTGATCCTCGCGCGCGGTCACCGCCGGCGTCGTCATGATGTCGCGCACGGCTGCCGCGGGTTCCGCCTTTTTCCAGAACCGGGGCCTTTTGATGAACTCCATCAGGCCGGATCGCCACTGCCCGGGCGCATCCATCTTGGCGTGACGCATGAAGTCCGCCGTGGTCACGATCCCGACCACCCGCTTGTCCGTGTCCGTCACTGGCAAGGCCTTGATATTGTTGGCCCGCATCAGCGCCCATGCATCTTGCAACGGCGCCTCCGGAGCTATGCTGAACACCGCCGGAGACATGATGCTGGCGCTTTTGCGCGCACCCAGCATTCGCTGGAACGCCGCCGTCTCCACATAGGTAAGCAGGGTTTCCAGGTCTTCCCTGCTGACGTTCAGCGCCTGGTTGTAGCGCGTCAGCGCGGCGTCCAGGTCTTCGCTGGCGAAGCGCGCCGGCGCCGACGGGCCTGCGCTTTTCGCCGCCGATCGGCGCAAGGGATAGCGCTTTCCCGTCAGCGTGTTGTAGACCATGCCCACCAGCACAAGAATGCAGGAATCGAACAGTACCGGAAACAGCACGAAGCGAAACTCGTCGATACCCTGCAGCGCGGCGAACAGAGCCAGCGCGACGCTGGGCGGATGCACGCAGCGCAGCCAATAGGTAATCGGAATCACCAGGGCGGCGGCGATCGTTACCGCCACGACGGGCTGCGGCACCAGCACAGCGCAAGACACACCGATGAAAGCCCCCACCATATTGCCCACGGCGACGGGCCAGGGTTGCGCCAGCGGACTGGTCGGCAGAAGGAACACGAGCAGCGCGCTGGCCCCCAGGGACGACACCAGCCAGTGGTGCTTGACGACATATCCATTGATCAGATAGCTGAGCGATGAGGTGATGCCTATCGCCAGCACAGCGCCCAGCAGGGCGCGCCACATTTCCCGGGCGTCGATGTTCAAGTTCTGGGGAAGGAAAGGCTGAATCCAGTGTCGCAGCTTCGTCGGCATACGGAAGGCGCCGGCCGCCAGGGCAGCGCGGGAAAAATGGAAAGGTGGGATGATACTCCGCTCCTCCCGTTGATGGCGGAAAGACGCTTGGGAGGAGATTTTCGTGATAATAGCCCTGGAGATAGCCCATGGATCAGCAGATGATGCGCCCTACCCCGGATATCCATCAGCCTTAATGATATATAAGATAGATATATATGATTTCATGTGATTTCCTCTCTGCTCTATACTGCAAAGATCATGGACTTCGTCCATCTCCTGTAGTTTCTTTCACATTCAGGCAAAGAAGATGAGATGACAACCGCCCTGAGGATTGCGCAAGGCAGGTTCGGCCGATTGGCCCTGCTCGACATGGACACTCCCCTGGCGCCGCATGCTCACTCCCAATGCCATGTCATCTTCAAGGTCAGCGGCGCAGACTCGGCCTTCTATGTCAGTGAAGAAAGGCTGCCCGTCACGGATCGCACCGCCATTCTGGTCAACGCCTGGGAGCCGCACTATTTCTTCAGCGAGCCCGATTTCCCGCGCACGGTCTACCTGGTGCTGTACATAGAGCCCGGCTGGATGTCTTCGCTGCACAGCCCCTTGCATGTGGCATCCCATCCCCGATTCTTTCCGCATCCCTGCGTGGAGATTTCGTCGCGTATCCGCAGCATGGTCGATAATCTGACGGGGGGGCTATTATCACTGATCCCTATGCCCCAGGAACGCCTGGAATCAGACCTGTTCGATCTCATGGTGGCCGTCTGCGAGGATTTTTCTGCATGGCGCCATCACAGCCAGTTGATACTTCCAGATGGACGGCACTTGCAGGATGCGCGCATCCATAAAGCCATCGCCTATATCCACCAGAACATCGGCAAGCCGCTGGACATCGCCCAAGCCGCCGCTTCGGCGCATCTCTCCCGGGCGCAATTCTTCCTGCGTTTCAGGCGCTGTACAGGAATGACGCCGAATGTATTCATCAATATGCTCAGGGCTGAAATCGCCTGCAAGCAACTGGCGCAGGCCGATGGCTACGGAAGCGTGGGCCGGCTTGCCCAGGCACTCGGATTCTCGGACCAGGGCCACTTCACCCGCTTCATCCGCGGGCATACCGGCGTGACACCCAGTGAATACAGCCGGGTCGTGCAAGTCTACGACGCCGTCTAGCCGCATTTTTCCTCCTTTTTTTGTGCGAGCGCCCCGAAGCCGAACCAGGCGCAGCGCAAATTCGCCCGATTTCCGTGCAAATCAAGACTCTATGGCAAAAATGCGGAACCATAGCCAATGCTCTTGACGCGAGTCCCTCCTAACATGACGGGATAAGAACCGGCAGGCAACTGCCGCGGAATCCCATCCAACGAGGAGATAGACATGCCACTCAAGAAATTGCTGATGACGCTTGCCGTCACCGCTGGCATCGCGGCCAGCGCAACATCCGCCGCCAAGGAGCTTCGCCTGGGCCTGATCGTGCCCGGTGCGCACGAGTGGTCCAAGGCCGCCGTCGCCATGGGCGAAGACCTGAAGGAAAAATCCCAGGGCAAGTATACGGTCACGGTATTCCCGGCGGGTCAGTTGGGCAATGAAGCGCAGATGCTGCAGCAATTACAGACTGGCGCGCTCGACATGGCGTTCATGACAGTCGCTGAAATCACCAATCGCGTGCCGGACTTCGGAGCCATCTTCGCTCCCTACCTGGTACGGGATGTCCACGAGTCGGGTCTGCTGCTCAATGGCCCGACCGCGCAGAAAATGCTGGAACGGCTGCCGCGGGAAATCGGCGCTGTCGGCGTCGGCTACGGCGCGGCATCCATGCGCCTGATGCTCAACGCCTTTCCAACGAATGACGTGAGCGACATCAAAGGCCGAAAGATGCGCATCACTCCGTTCCCGCCGCTGCGCGATTTCTACCGTTTGCTGGGCGCCGCCTCCACGCCCATGCCGGTAACCGATGTCTATGATTCGCTCGCGAACGGCCAGGTCGACGGTATCGATGCCGACATGGAGCTGGTATGGCGCATGAAGTTCTATGAACGAGGCCAGACCCTGCTGTACTCCAGCCATGTCATGTTCCCCGTCATCGGCCTGGTATCCGCCCGCGTCTGGCAGCAACTTCCTCCGGCCGATCGAGAGCTTCTCGCCGAAACCGCCAAGCACCATTTGAACGGATTATTCGACAGCTACATGAAGGTCGAGAAGGAAATGGCACAGAACATCCAAGGCACAAAAGTCGACGTGAAAATCGTCGGACCCGAGTTTTTTGGCGACGTTCTCGACGAGTGGGAAAAAATATGGCTTGAGCGTACTCCAGTACTGGCCGAGCTGCGCAAGGAAGCCGCAGCCCTCCGGAAATAAAGCAGCGGGAAGCCTTGAAACGATCACGCGCCACCGCCGGACCTTCTGACTACCATCATGCTGAAGACTATTCATAGATTGAGCAACTGCATCGCACGCATGGAGCGCATGCTGATCCGCGGCATTGCCATCGCGCTGCCATTGATGATTCTCGTCAATGCCACGGGCAGGGCCGCCCGCACCCCCATCTACTGGATGGACGAACTGGCCATCCTGCTGATGGTATGGATGGCGATGATCGGCATGTCGCTGACCCTGAAGACCCGGGATGCGGTCTCGGTCACCATGCTCGTCGACATGATGCCGCCCCGCGCGATGAAGGCCATGAAGATCCTCACGGATATCCTTGTGCTGGCGTTCGGCATCATCGTTCTCGTGCTGAGCTACCGTTGGTTCGACCCGCTGGCGCTCATCCGGGCCGGTTTCGACCTGCATGCGTTCTCGGGCGACACTTTCAATTTCATCTATGAAGACACCACGAATACGCTCGGCATCAGGAAATTCTGGTTCTGGCTGGTGATTCCCCTGACGGCGCTCACGACGAGCGTGCACGGCATGTCGAATCTCATTCATACCCTGGGCACGCCGGCATCGTCGATAGCCGATGCGACGGCGCCCGCCGCCGCTGGCACGGAGGCATAAATGATTCCATTCAGTTTCGGCCTGCTGTTGATGCTCGGGCTGCCGATCGCGCTCGTACTGGCGATGACCGCCCTGCTCTATATCTACATCAGCGGCAATACCGTTCTATACCTTTCCTTTCCGCAACAGTTCTTCGCGGCCATCGAGAACTACGGCCTGCTTGCCATTCCTTTGTTCATGCTGGTCGGCGAATTGATGAATGAGGGCGGCATCACGCGACGCCTGGTTGCGCTGGCATCCGTATTCATAGGCCACATCCGGGGCGGTCTCGCCTATATCAACATCCTGGCGAACATGTTCCTGGCATCCATCGTCGGATCGGCCAACGCCCAGGTTGCGGTGATGTCGCAGGTGATGGTTCCTGAAATGGAACGCCAGGGCTACCAGCGGGGCTTCGCAACCGCCACCACTTGCGCCGGAGCGCTGCTCGCGCCCATCATCCCTCCCTCCATGCTGTTCGTCATTTTCGGGGTACTGGCCCAGATATCGATCGGCGACATGTTCATTGCAGGCATCATCCCCGGCGTGCTGATGGCCGCAGGCTTCATCCTTGTCATCGCCCTGCTCGGCTGGCGCTACCACTACCCGCCCGGCATCCGGTTGAGCAGGCAGCAGAAGCTTCGGAATATCCTGGCCGCCATTCCATCCCTGCTGGTGCCCGCCGTCATGATCGTGGGCATACTGGGCGGGCTCACCACTCCCACGGAAGCCGCCGCCCTGGGCGCCCTGGCAGCCACCCTGGTCGGGAAATTCGCGCACAAGGAAATGCATTTCGACCGCCTCGGCGGCATGCTGATGCGCGTCGGTATCAATACCGGCGTCGTGCTGTCGCTGGTGGCGGCCGCAGGCGTTTTCGGCTGGGTCATCGTCTTCGAGAAAGTGCCCCAGCAACTTGCATCGGTGCTGCAGGGCATCACGGCGGATCCTTTTGTCTTCATGCTGCTTGTCACCGTGCTGCTGCTGGTGGTCGGCACCGTCCTGGACGGGATTGCGGCATTGATCCTGCTTGCGCCGATCCTGCTCCCCGTCGCGATCGAGGTCTATGACATCAGTCCCTACCATTTCGGCGTCGTCATGTGCATCAATCTGACTGTGGGCCTGTTGACGCCTCCGGTCGGGGCGGCGCTGTATGTCGCGGCCCGGGTCACAGGCGCCAGGCCCGCGGAAATCATCCGGCCCCTGCTGCCCTTCCTCGGCATCACCATTCTTCTGATGATACTGCTGTCGTGGCAGCCATTCCTGGTCACCGCCTTGATCAGCTGATCCACAAAGACTGAAACCCGCGATCAATATGCCGATTCTTCTCCAAGAGGTCTACGACTACATCATCATCGGAGGCGGTTCCGCCGGATGCGTGCTTGCCAGCAGACTATCCGCCGATCCGGCCAATAAAGTCCTGCTGCTGGAGGCCGGCATCGATACTCCTCCGGGCCAAGTACCGGACGAGATCCTGGACAGCTACCCGATGCCGCTTTTCCATGGAGACAAATACATCTGGCCCGGACTGACGGCGCGCACTTCCGGCAAAGCGGAGGCTCCCCGAGCCTATGAGCAGGCAAGGGTGATGGGCGGCGGCTCCTCCATCAATGTCCAGTCCGCCAACCGAGGCCTGCCCCGCGACTACCAGGAATGGGCGGAAATGGGAGCGACGAAATGGAGCTGGGACGATGTCCTTCCCTACTTCCGCAAGCTGGAGCACGATATCGACTACGGCGGCGCGGTACATGGCAAGGACGGCCCCATACCGATACGCCGTGTTCTACCGGACGCCTGGCCGCTTTTTCCCCGGCGCATGGCGCAAGCATTCAACGCGCGCGGCCTTCCCTTGCGCCATGACCAGAACGCAGAACTGGAGGACGGCGTATATCCGGCGGCCTTCTCGAACCAGAACGACCAGCGGGTCTCCACGGCCGCCGGCTACCTCGACGCGCAAACACGCGGCCGCGCCAACCTGACGATAGCAGCGCAAAGCAGGGTCACCCGCCTGATCAGCGAAGGACGCAAGGTGACTGGAGTCGAGTTCATCGATGCACGGGGAAGCCTCGTCACGGCCAAGACGCAACGCGTCGTGCTCAGCGCGGGTGCGCTGCAATCCCCCGCCATCCTCATGCGCGCAGGCATAGGTCCGGGGAACGATCTCGAGAGGCTTGGCATCCCTGTCGTCGTGGACCTGCCAGGCGTCGGCAGGAATCTTCGCGATCATCCCACACTGACCCTTTGCCAGTACCTGCCGCGCGAACTGCGTCTGCCGGCAGACTATCGGCGCGCCAGCCTGGCATGCATACGCTACTCCTCCGGCGCGGAGCGCGAGGAAACATCGGACATGTACATAGGTACATCGGCCAGGGCCGGATGGCACGCCCTAGGCGCGAGACTCGCGCTGTATTTTCTTTGGTGCAATCGCCCGCACTCCGCAGGATCGCTGAAACTGCGGTCGGCATCGCCGGACGTCTTCCCTGACATCGACTTCAACCTGCTCTCGGATCCGAGGGATCTCAGCCGCATGGTGGACGGCATGCGCTGGCTTGCGGATACCCTTGTCTGTCCGTTTCTCAATCCGGACCGACGGGATCTGTTTCCCGCCTCATTTTCGCCGCGCATCAAAGCGCTAAGCCGTGTTTCCAGGCTGAATCGCTGGCTGACCTCCATCATCGGCCGTGGGCTGGACACTCCCCAGCCCTTGCGGTTCTGGCTGCTGCGCACCTTTTTGCTCAACGGCGTGTCCTTCCCCGATCTGTTGCGAGACGAAGCCAGGCTGGAAGAGTTCGTCCAGAAGAACGTCTTCGGCGTCTGGCACCCGAGCGGCACTTGCCGCATCGGCCGGAAGACGGATCCCCTGGCGGTCGTGGACAATGACGGCAAGGTATACGGGATGGAGAACCTGTGGGTCGCGGATGCTTCCGTCATGCCCCGACTCCCCTCCGCCAACACAAACATCCCCACGATCATGATCGCCGAAAAGATCAGCGACGGCCTGCTTGCCGGGAAGTAGGCGGATATGTCGATAAAAAGCCAATTCGTCGACATGTTTCAGGAACGTGTCGATACCATCCACATATCAGGCCGATACCGCCCGCCATTCCGAACTCTGTCAGCATGCACTGCGGCCCAATGAATGAGGGGGATTCAGCCCGACGCTGAATCCCCCTCATTCTTCCCATCCGCCTCTTATGCCAATGTCTGCGGCCGAGGCGGAGTCTTGCTCCGGACGATCAGCCCAGGCGCGACATCAGGCGCTGGCAGTGATCGCGCAGTTGCGCCGGCAGGCCTTGCTGCAGCTTTTCGAACAGCTCCGCATGGGACGCCAGTTCCTTCTCCCAGGCCTGCGCATTAACGGCCGTCACGCGTTCGAAGGCCGCCTTGTCCAGGTCCAGGCCCGTCCATGTGATGTCTTCGTAGCGCGGCGTCGTGCCGAACAGCGTATCCTGGCCCTGGGCCACGCCTTCGATGCGCTCCAGCATCCACTTCAGCACGCGCATGTTTTCCCCAAAGCCCGGCCAGATGAAGCGACCGTCATCGTCGGTCTGGAACCAGTTGACGGCGAAGAAGCGCGGCAGCGTCGCGCCCGATGCCTGCAGGCGCTCGCCAAGCTCCAGCCAGTGAGCGAAGTAATCGCTCATGTTGTAGCCGCAGAACGGCAGCATGGCGAACGGATCGCGGCGCACGACGCCCTGTGCGCCGGCAGCGGCCGCCGTGGTCTGCGAGCCAAGCGTGGCCGCCATGTAGACGCCCTCGACCCAATCGCGCGCCTCGGTCACCAGCGGCACGGTATCGGCGCGTCGGCCGCCGACAATGAAGGCATCGATCGTCACGCCTTCGGGGTTGTCCCAGTCCGGATCGATGGCCGGGTTCTGCTCGGCCGCCACCGTAAAGCGCGCATTGGGATGCGCCGCCTTGCGGCCGCAGTCCGGCGTCCAGTCCTTGCCCTGCCAGTCCAGGCAGTGCTCGGGCGCCGGACCCATGCCCTCCCACCACACGTCGCCGTCATCCGTCAGCGCCACGTTGGTGAACAGCACGTTCTCGCGCAGTGACGCCATGCAGTTGAAATTGGTTTTCTCGCTGGTACCGGGCGCGACGCCGAAGTAGCCGGCCTCGGGATTGATGGCGCGCAGCCTGCCGTCGGCGCCGGGCTTGATCCAGGCGATGTCGTCGCCGATGGTCGTGACCTTCCAGCCCGGCAGCGTCGCGGGGGGAATCATCATGGCGAAATTGGTTTTCCCGCAGGCCGAAGGGAATGCCGCCGCGACGTGCATCTTTTTTCCCTGCGGCGTGGTCACTCCCAGAATGAGCATGTGCTCGGCCAGCCAGCCTTCGTTGCGGCCCATGCTGGAAGCGATGCGCAGCGCAAAGCATTTCTTGCCCAGCAGCGCATTGCCGCCGTAGCCCGAGCCGAAGGACCAGATTTCCCGGGTTTCGGGGTAATGCACGATGTACTTGGTTTCGTTGCAGGGCCAGGACACATCGGCCTCGCCCTCTTGCAACGGCTTGCCCACCGAATGCACGCAAGGCACGAAATCGCCATTCTCGCCCAGCACGTCATACACCTTGCGGCCCATGCGCGTCATGAGACGCATGTTGGCGACCACATAAGGCGAATCGCTGAGCTCCACGCCGATGTGCGCAATGGGCGAGCCCAGCGGGCCCATCGAAAACGGAATGACATACAGCGTGCGCCCGCGCATGCAGCCCTTGAACAGGCCGTTCAGGGTTGCGCGCATTTCTTCGGGAGCCGCCCAGTTGTTCGTGGGACCCGCATCCTCTTCTTTCTCGCAGCAGATGAAGGTGCGATCCTCGACCCGCGCCACGTCGCCCGGATCCGACCATGCCAGGTACGAATTGGGCCGCTTGGCCGGATTCAGCTTGCGCAGCGTACCCGCCTGCACCATGGCATCGCACAGCCTGTCGTATTCCTCCTGGGAGCCGTCGCACCACTCGATACGCTCGGGCTGGGTCAGCGCGGCGATTTCCTTGACCCACTCCTTCAGGCGGGCATGGCGCACCCAGGATGGGGCATTGGATTCCAGGGTCGGGCTTGGGTCGGCTGCATTCATGAGGAATGGAACTCCTTTCGTGTTCAGGGATGCTTATGAAGATATAACGGGATCCCACGGCAAATCGAGGAACGATCGCCATGAAATTGAGAGTCGATTTCCCTCTAGTTTAAATCGGATGACGCAAGAGGTGTTCCCAGACCCCATCCAATCAGTCCGGCAATTTCCGCAGCAAGGGTTGCACCAAAGCACAACTTTTACAAAAAAAGGTGCAACTTTTCTTTGAATCCTAGGGTAACTACGGTTGCACCCAGGTCATCGCAACGGTTAAAAACACCCCGCTGCCGTCTCAACCCAGACGGCTTTCCACAATGACCTCCACAAGGGACCAATACCATGGGCGCCAGCTACGAAACCATGGTCACATTCGTGATCTATATCGTTGCAATGGTAGCGATCGGCCTGATCGCTTATTTTGCGACCAAAAATTTCTCCGACTATATTCTTGGCGGCCGGCGGCTGGGCAGCGTGGTCACCGCGCTGTCGGCCGGAGCCTCCGACATGAGCGGCTGGCTGCTCATGGGCCTGCCCGGCGCCATTTATTTCGCGGGCATTTCCGAAAGCTGGATCGCCATCGGGCTGCTCATCGGAGCCTATCTGAACTGGCTGTTCGTCGCCGGCCGGCTGCGCGTGCATACCGAACACACCAACAACGCGCTGACGCTGCCGGATTATTTCACCGGCCGTTTCGAGGATGAGAGCCGCCTGCTGCGCATTTTCTCGTCCCTGGTGATTCTGCTCTTTTTCACCATTTACTGCGCCTCGGGCATCGTTGCCGGAGCGCGGTTGTTCGAAAGCACCTTCGGCCTGGGATACGAGACCGCGATCTGGGTCAGCGCGGCCGCGACGGTTTCCTACGTGCTTATCGGCGGCTTCCTGGCCATCAGCTGGACCGATACCGTACAGGCGGCCATGATGCTGTTCGCCCTGCTGCTCACACCGCTCTTCGTGGTGCTGTCCATCGGCAACTGGGACGTCGCCATGCAGGCCATCGAGCAAGTCAATCCCGCCAACTTCGACATGACGCGCGGCCTGTCATTCGTGGCCATTATCTCGCTGCTGGGATGGGGGCTTGGCTATTTCGGCCAGCCCCACATCCTGGTGCGCTTCATGGCGGCTGACTCGGTCAAGACCATCCCCGCGGCGCGCCGCATCGGCATGACATGGATGTTCCTGTGCCTGGCTGGATCGGTGTGCGTCGGCTTCTTCGGCATCGCCTATTTCGCCCAGAATCCCGGACTGGCCGGTCCGGTCACCGAAAACAACGAGCGCGTCTTCATCGAGCTGACCAAGATTCTCTTCAATCCGTGGATTGCTGGTATTGTGCTGTCCGCCATCCTGGCAGCAGTCATGAGTACGCTGAGCTGCCAGCTCCTGGTGTGCTCCAGCGCACTGACTGAAGACATCTACAAAGCCTTCCTGCGCAAACACGCATCTCAGCGCGAACTGGTATGGGTCGGCCGAATCATGGTGCTCGTCGTGGCCCTGGTTGCCATCGGCATCGCCTATAACCCGGACAGCAAAGTGCTGGGCCTGGTGTCCTATGCCTGGGCCGGATTCGGCGCCTCGTTCGGCCCCGTCATCCTGCTTTCCGTGATCTGGAAGCGCATGACCCGCAACGGCGCGCTGGTCGGCATGATCGTGGGAGCCGTCACCGTGGTCGTATGGAAGGAATTCATCGGCCTGGGCCTGTACGAGATCATCCCCGGCTTCCTGTTCGCCGCCCTGAGCATCGTGGGGGTCAGCCTGATGGGAGCCGCTCCCAGCGCCAGCATCGTCCAGCGCTTCGAGAAATCCGAACAGGAGTACCAGGACGCCCGGGCGTAAACGCAGGCCTCGCGAGGGGCTGCGCACTGAATCAACGATACATCCCACACGGCCCGCAACGCGGGCCATTATCGACACTAACGATCCTGCATTAGGAGATACTCCATGGCCAGCACTACTCTTGGAGTCAAACTGGACGACGCCTCCCGCGAACGCCTGAAGGCCGCCGCCCAGAAAATCGAACGCACTCCGCACTGGCTCATCAAACAGGCAATATTCAATTACCTGGATCAGATCGAGCGCGGCCTGACGCCGCCCGAAATCGCGGCGGCAAGCGCGGCTGCCGGCATCGAAGACGACGGCGCACCGGCCGGAGCCGGCGCGAACGAGCCCTACCAGCCCTTCATCGATTTCGCCGAAAGCACCCAGCCGCAGTCGGTGCTGCGCGCCGCCATCACCGCGGCTTACCGCCGCCCCGAGCCCGAGCTGCTGCCCATGCTGGCTGAACAGGCCCGGCTGGCGCCGGACGTCGCCGATGCTGCGCACAAGATGGCCATATCGCTTACCGAAACGCTGCGCAAGCAGAAAAACACCGGCGGGCGGCAGGGCCTGGTGCAAGGCTTGCTGCAGGAGTTCTCTCTATCGTCCCAGGAGGGCGTCGCCCTCATGTGCATGGCCGAAGCCTTGCTTCGCATCCCGGACAAAGGCACTCGCGATGCACTCATCCGCGACAAAATCAGCAACGGAAAGTGGGACCAACACCTCGGCCAAAGCCCGTCCATGTTCGTCAACGCCGCATCCTGGGGACTGCTGATCACCGGCCGCCTGGTATCGACGCACACCGAAAAAGGCCTGTCGAGCGCCCTGAACCGCCTCATCGCCAAAAGCGGCGAGCCTGTCATCCGCAAAGGCGTGGACATGGCGATGCGCCTCATGGGCGAGCAGTTCGTCACTGGAGAAACCATCGCCGAAGCGCTGGCCAACGCCTCCAAGATGGAAGCGCGCGGCTTCAGCTATTCCTACGACATGCTGGGCGAAGCGGCGCTCACGGAAGAGGACGCCAAGCGCTACCTGGCTTCCTATGAGCAGGCCATTCACGCCATCGGCCGCGCATCGGCCGGCCGCGGCATCTATCAAGGGCCTGGCCTGTCCATCAAGCTGTCCGCGCTGCATCCGCGCTACAGCCGCGCGCAGCACGATCGCGTCATGGACGAACTCTACCCCGTGGTGCTCTCGCTTACGCTGCTGGCCAAGTCCTACGATATCGGCCTGAACATCGACGCCGAAGAAGCCGACCGCCTGGAAATCTCCCTCGACCTGCTCGAACGCCTGTGCTTCGAGCCCGAGCTCGCGGGCTGGAACGGCATCGGCTTCGTCATCCAGGCCTACCAGAAGCGCTGTCCCTACGTCATCGACTATGTCATCGACCTGGCACGGCGCAGCCGCCACCGCCTGATGATCCGCCTGGTCAAGGGCGCATACTGGGACAGCGAAATCAAGATGGCGCAGGTCAACGGCCTGGAAGGCTACCCCGTCTATACGCGCAAGCCCTATACCGATGTGTCCTACCTCGCCTGCGCCCGCAAGCTGCTCGCCGCGCCCGAGGCCATCTACCCCCAGTTCGCCACGCACAACGCCTACAGCCTGGCCGCCATCTATCACATGGCGGGCCGCAACTACTATCCCGGGCAGTATGAGTTCCAGTGCCTGCACGGCATGGGAGAACCGCTGTACGAACAGATCGTGGGCGAAATCGGCAAAGGCAAATATGGCCGCCCCTGCCGCGTTTACGCGCCCGTCGGCAGTCACGAAACGCTGCTGGCCTACCTGGTGCGCAGGCTGCTGGAAAACGGCGCCAATACCTCGTTCGTCAATCGCATCGCAGACAAGAGCATCTCGCTGCAAGACCTGGTGCGCGACCCCGTCGACCAGATCGAGGAAATGGCCCGCCAGGAAGGCCGGCTGGGCCTGCCGCATCCGCGCATTCCGCTGCCGTCCCGCCTGTACGGCGACGCACGCGTCAACTCCCAGGGACTCGACCTCTCCAACGAGCACAGGCTGGCATCGCTGTCCTCCGCCCTGCTGACCAGCGCCCAGGCAAATCTCGAGGCCGCGCCGATGCTGGGCTGCGCGCGCGATGAAAGCGCCGCCGCGCAACCCGTGCTGAATCCGGCCGATCACAGCGACCAGGTCGGCACTGTGGTCGAAGCGACACTCCAGGACGTCGACAACGCGCTCGATTGCGCCATGGCGGCCGCTCCCATCTGGCAATCGACCAGGCCCGACGAACGCGCTGCCATCCTCGAGCGCGCCGCCAACCTGATGGAAAGCGAGATGCAGCCGCTGATGGGCATACTGGTGCGCGAAGCCGGCAAGACCTTTGCCAACGCCATCGCGGAAGTCCGCGAGGCTGTGGACTTCCTGCGCTATTACGCCATGCAGGCGCGCAAGCACTTCTCCAACGATACCCACCGTCCCCTGGGGCCCGTTGTGTGCATCAGCCCCTGGAACTTCCCGCTGGCGATTTTCACCGGCCAGATCTCGGCCGCGCTGGCGGCAGGCAATACCGTGCTGGCCAAGCCCGCCGAGCAGACCCCGCTGATCGCCGTCCAGGGGATCCGCATCCTGCTGGAAGCAGGTGTGCCTGCCGGCGCGGTGCAACTGCTGCCCGGCCGGGGAGAAACCGTAGGCGCGCGCCTGGTCGCCGACGAGCGCGTGCGCGGCGTCATGTTCACCGGCTCCACGGAAGTCGCGCGCATTCTCCAGCGCAGCATCGCCGGCCGCCTGGACGCCCAGGGCCGGGCAATCCCCCTGATCGCCGAAACAGGCGGCATGAATGCGATGATCGTCGATTCGTCCGCCCTGGCCGAACAGGTGGTGGTCGATGTCATCGCCTCCGCCTTCGACAGCGCCGGCCAGCGCTGTTCGGCCTTGCGCCTGCTTTGCGTGCAGGAGGACGTCGCCGACCGCACCCTGGCCATGCTCAAGGGTGCGATGAAAGAGTATGTGCTGGGCAACACCGACAGGCTGACGACCGATATCGGCCCCGTCATCGATGAAGAGGCCCGCGCCAACATCGAGAAGCACATCCAGAAGATGCGCGAGAGCGGCCACAAAGTGCACCGCCTGGCCCGCACTGATGGCGCCGCTGCCAAGGCAGGCACGTTCGTGACGCCAACGCTCATCGAGCTGAACGAAATCGCCGAACTCGAGCGCGAAGTCTTCGGTCCGGTACTGCACGTCGTGCGCTACCGCCGTGAAGACCTGCCCCAGTTGCTGGAGCAGATCAACGCCAGCGGCTACGGGCTGACGCTGGGCGTGCACACGCGCATCGACGAAACCATCGCACAGGTCGTCGACGCCGCTCATGTGGGCAATCTGTACGTCAACCGCAATATCGTCGGCGCCGTGGTGGGCGTGCAGCCTTTCGGCGGCGAAGGCCTGTCCGGCACTGGCCCCAAGGCCGGCGGACCGCTCTATATGTACCGTCTGCTGTCGGCCAGGCCTGCCGATGCGGTTGTGTCGCACCTGCAAGCCGAGCCCGAAGCCGTGCGGACTCCTGCCCTGCCCGAAGTGCAGTCGGCGGCCTTCACCGCCTTGCGCGAGTGGGCGCAAGCGCACGACGCGGATCTGACGCAGAGCTGCGAGCGATTCGCACGCCAGGCGCTCAGCGGCCTGATACTCGAACTTGCCGGCCCCACGGGCGAGCGCAACACGTATTCGCTGCTGCCGCGTACAAGCGTGCTGTGTCTCGCGGAAGGCCGGGCCGACCTTCTGACCCAGATCGCCGCCTGCCTGGCCGTCGGCGCCGAAGCCCTGCTCCCCGAAGGCAGCCGCGAAGTCTACGCATCACTGCCTGCCAAGACTCAGGCGCGCATGCGTGTGGTGCCTGACTGGCAAGCGGCCGATATCGATATCGAAGCTGTACTGCACCATGGCGACTCCGACCAGTTGCGCGATGTCTGCAAGCAGGTCGCCCAGCGCCCGGGCGCCATCGTCAGCGTGCACGGCCTGAGCCGCGGCGAGCGCGACGTACCGCTGGACAGGTTGCTGATCGAACGCGCCCTTAGCGTGAATACCGCCGCCGCAGGGGGCAATGCGAGCCTGATGACCATCGGCTAAGCGGCTCGATGCATCTAGTGCGCGGCACTAGATGCATCGTCCTCTTACAGTTGCAATAGCGATGTTGTGTAGTCCGCATCGCTAGCCATTAGATCCCGCAGCTTGCTGATATATGGGCGTATGTCGTCAGTACGCCAGTGAAAGTAGTAGTCCAATCCCTGCAAAGGTGTCCTGCTAGGCAAAACACGTAGGATGCCCTTTTTTATCAAAGGCTGAAGCCAACCTTTCGGAAAGTAGCTGATACCCAGTCCAGCAGCGGCAAGACCAGCCATGGTAGAGAGGTTATTGCTTGTAATGATGGGCAGATGTTTACGCTGCTGGTCCTTAAGCCAGCAATCCAGAATACGCCTGGTTCCTGCGCTCTTATCCAGGCTGATAATCGGAAAATCCTTCAGAAGATCCTCCGCATAGTCGCCATCGGAGGTGATGGCAGATGCGGCAGCCCAGACGAACTCCACCTGCACCAGACGCTGCGAACTCAATTGCGAATGGACAGATTGCATGGCAATCATTGCGAAATCTACTTCGCCGGCAATCAATTTGGCTTCCAGGTTTTGCCCTAGCTCTACATAAGGTTCCAGCGATAGCGCTGGGAACTGCTGTTTTACGTGCGAGACGAATCTGGGCAGCCAAGACGAAGCGGCTATCTCTCCAACGCCAAACCTGCACACACCGCGCAAGTTCTCTTCAGCCTTGATCATTGACGCAACTTGCTCGGCGTGGGCAAGCAATTGGCGAGCATGAGGCAATAGCGCTCGCCCTTCGACTGTCAGTTGCGAACGCCTGAGAGTACGGTCGAACAGAGGCTTTCCCAAGCTTTCCTCAAGTTCGACGATACGCTTCGACAGCGAGGACTGGGATAAATGCAAACGCGAGGCGGCAATGGAAAAACTATCGCATGTCGCTGCCCAATAAAAGGCTTCCAACTGCTTCAGGGTCATAGTGTCATGAATCCAATTAATTCGTTTATTAGATATTTTACTATCTATTTAATTCGCTTTTTTAAATTGTTTGGCTTACGTAGAATCCTCGAGTATTGACACTCAGGAGGACAGCATGACCAAGCAACAAGCAGCCCACACTATCGAAAGCAACAAGAATGCAACCCCAGGATGGCGTATTAATACAGAGTTCCAGCGCATTTCTGCTGATGTCGTCAGCAAGGCGGCAGCAATCCCCGTCGCCGTCATCGGAGACGTCAGCAATCGTCTATTTTGTTTTTCCGCAGGCTTCGACAACTACTCCAAAACAGCGCTCGGTTTTGCCGGCCCCGCGCTGACAGTCAAAGTCAGGCCGGGAGACAACCTGTTTTTGCATAAGGCGCTCGACAT
Source organism: Paracandidimonas soli (assembly GCF_004342005.1). Taxonomy (GTDB): domain Bacteria; phylum Pseudomonadota; class Gammaproteobacteria; order Burkholderiales; family Burkholderiaceae_B; genus Paracandidimonas; species Paracandidimonas soli. Next base: position 283,466 of record NZ_SMBX01000003.1, on the reverse strand, counting down.
CGCCCTTCCTGGCGATGTCGTCATTTGCGACGCGGGTGGCGCGGATGAAACTGCGATCCTGGGAGAAATGATGGGTCGTTACGGTGCCAGCAGAGGCATAGCCGCCATCATCATCAACGGGGCAATTCGTGACCGTAAGGGCTTGGCTTCCCTGCCTATACCTGTCTATGCCCGTGGAGTAACACCAAACGGCCCATGGAAAAGCGGTCCCGGCGAAATCGGCCATCCCATCGTTGCCGGAGGAGTCTCGGTCACTCCGGGCGATTTGGTCGTTGGGGACGAAGACGGAGTCATCATTTTGCCGCGGGAAGATGCAGCCATGGTCATCGAGAAGGCAGAAGCACAGCATCGTCTTGAAATGGTCTGGGCGGATCAGATCGCAAAACGGGAATGGCCTCGGAATTGGGTCGACGCCGAGATAAACGCACAGGCCTAGCATCGAAAGGTAAATCCATACTCAAAAAAAAATTGCTGTCAGTGAATAAACAGGCGGGCCATAAACAGGCAGGCCGGAGGAGACACTAATGAACCACTACACACGAACATTCAAGCGCATCGCGATCGGCTTCATCTGCAGCGGCATTTTGAGCGGTTGGGCATACGCCGACCCGGCTTATCCAAAACATGCTGTTCAAATTATCGTGCCGCAATCGCCAGGGTCAGTCGCTGACATCATGGCTCGGGTGCTTAGCAAATCCTTGAGCAAGCAATTGGAGCAGAGCGTAGTCGTCATAAACCGTCCTGGCGCCAGCGGCATCATTGGTGCGCAGGCGGTAGCGACAGCCAATCCGGATGGATACACCCTGCTGATCGGCTCCGTAAGCACCCACGGACTGCTCTCCGTGACGGAAAAGAACTTATCTTACGATCCCGTCAAAGGCTTTGAGCCGATCTCCCAGATCAATGACTCGCCGCTGGCCCTGGTCGTCAATTCCGCTTCCGGTATCAACACCGTGCAAGACCTGGTGGATAAGGCAAAGGCCGAGCCTGGCAAATTATCTTATGCATCGGCAGGCAATGGCAGCGGCTCGCGCTTCACAATCGAACTTCTACGCTTGGCCGGAAAGATCGACATGCTGCATGTTCCATACCGCAGTCCCATGGAAGCGGTAGTGGCGGTCGCATCAAACGAGGCGACACTAGCCTCTCCATCCGTACCCAGCATTCCAGCCCTGATCAAATCAGGTCAGATCCGCGCGCTGGCGGTCACCTCTCCGCAGCGCGCCGCTCTGCTTCCAGATGTTCCAACCACCGCGGAAGCGGGCTACCCCAGTGTGGTATTCACCAGTTGGACGGGCTTGTTCGCTCCGGCAGGCACCCCCCGCACGATTATCGAGAAGCTCAACAGCGCCGTTGGAGCAGCGCTTCATGATCCAGAAGTTATTGACTCCATCGAAAGCTCGGGAGCCACTCCGGTACACAGTTCGCCCAACGAGTTTTCCAAATTCGTTGCTTCCGAACTTGCCAAATGGAAAAAAGCAGGGGCGGAAGCAGGAATCGGCCCCATCAACTAACCGCCTTAACCTGAAAGACAAAGCCTATCATGCAGACGCAGAACACTCCCCCGGATTTGTCGACGCCCGGCTATTGGGACACTATCATATCGGCGCAAGCGCTTTATCATTTACTCAATGACGGTACTCGACGTGTATTGATCCTGGACAGCAGTTTCGAGCTATCCGATCCGGCAGCCGGCCAACTTGCTTATGAACAGGCACACATACCCGGAGCCTACTATATCCACGCCGAGCAGATACTGAGCTCCGAACCTGGGGAAGGCCGTGGTCGCCACCCTTTGCCAGACGCTGGTACATTGACCACGCATCTAGCCAGTCTGGGGGCGGATAACGATACGCAAATCGTTATCTATGATCGTTCTGGCGGCATGTTCGCCGCAAGGGCGTGGTGGCTATTGCATTGGCTCGGCCACCGCGCCTCGGCGGTTCTGGATGGAGGCTTCTCGGCATGGCTGGCGCACGACCTGCCTGTCAGCCATACCGCTCCCGATCACCCCTTGCCAGGCAGCTTTTCGCAACGCGCGCCAAGAATGCACACCATCACGAGAGAAGGAGTCTTGCAACACTGCCGCGCAGGTAGCGCAATTATTCTCGATGCCCGAAGCCCCGACCGTTTTCGCGGCGAGAACGAAAACATGGATCCGGTTGCGGGTCACATCCCCGGCGCCATGAATCGGTTTTTCATGGATAATCTGGACGAGGATGGAAACTTCAAAGCGCCGACGCTGCTGGCCGCTGAGTTTCTATCAATCATCGACGGAAAGCGTCCCGTTATCAGTCAATGCGGGTCGGGCATTACTGCATGCCACAACCTGCTGTCCATGAAATTGGCGGGATTGCCAGATGCCGTACTGTACCCTGGGTCATGGAGCGAATGGTGCGCGCATGCAGAAATGCCGGTGGAAACAGGAAACCCTTCCGGCAAGGCCGCCGCATCGTAGCGCAACGCGAAATTGGGCCAGGCAATTATTCAGGGCATTTGCTTCTCTTGGCAATCTTGATTTCGTGAGTCGAGTACGGCGCAGCCGTCACTATGGAGTCTGGAAAGCACTCCCGGAGCCTGGACTCAAGCCGGCCTGACAGGGCGAGCCGGTCAGCCTCTCCATCCAGCGTCAATACCGACTCGGCGGATTGCCTGTCGCCCCATTCGCCGACGATTTTCCGCACTAAATCTTCCAGATCATTTTCTGCCATCGTGCCTCCTTCGCTTAGTGAAGAGCCCTGGCCCAAAGGCCAGAGCCTCTCCGTCACAACTCATGAAAGCAGGATAACATGCATACAAATGGCAGGATCCCGAGGAAAACAGCGATCAAATCCGGATACGTTTTCTCAAGAACAAACGCCGTCCGGACACAGCCAGGCTTTCGAAGAGACGCATACCAAGAGTGCCCGGCGCCGGACTTGACCGAACTTGCTCAATATTTTGTCACGGATATCGTCCGGCGGACGCTGCAGGTGAAATCCATCACGCGCTGTCTGTGGGATGATCGCGCCTGAACAGCTCCCACTCCTCGACTCTTTCGCCGTCGGGAAACGTGCAGATTCCGACCTGCCCTCCCTCCCGGTTTTCCAGCGCAAGAGTCCCGCCAATTTCAACGCAGTAGGCGGATGCTGGATTAGGCATGCCGACGGCCGTGGAGTTTTGGTCCGCAGCGGTGCACCCCGCCACCAGCATGGCTGCAACTGTTATTCCGGTTTTGCGCATGATCACCACTCCATTTGCAATCGAGAAGGCATTGTACGTCGCGGGATTATCATGGTGGAGAAAGCGCTGGCCGGCCGGTTTGCTGATGCAGCACTTGAGCAAGTACAACAGCCGCCGGCGCAAGCGTTCCGCCAAAGCCTACAATGCGTTCCTCAATCAGCTGCAACAGGATCGAAGATTTGATGACGCGCCACCTTATAACCAGTTTGATCATGGCATTGGCATTGAACATTGGCACGTCATCCGCCCAGACCCCGAGCGAGCGAGAGGGGCTTGAGAAAGCCATGCAGACTCTGCTCACGGCCACGATCGCGCGGGACATCGAGGGCATCATGGCTTTCACGCCTCCGCGCAAGATGCAGGCAGTCGCCAGGGAGATGGGAAAACCTCTCGATGAGGCGAAAGCGGATCTGGCTCAGATTGGCCGGGATCAGGATGCGAAGAACGGCATCCGGGTCATTGCCGGCGAGTACGACATCGATCAAGTGCGGTTTGGAGTGACAAGAGAAGGAAGAAAGTATGCCTTTCTACCCTATGCGCGGACATTCGAACAGGACGGCCGCAGGCTGGAATTGACGTACCCGGCGCTTGCGCTCATGGACAAAGGAAAGTGGTATGTCGTCCCTTTGAGCGACAGCCGGATTCTGCCGGACATGCAGCAGCTATATCCGGACCTGGAAGGCATCTCCGTTCCAGAGTCACGCTGATATTCGCCTGATCGTCCACCGGGACGGCTTTTCTTTTGGCTGCCCCTCCCCGCAAGTACTACTTTGTGTATGCTTGCTTCTCCCCCCTTCCGAGAGCAACCATGCGTCTTAGAAACCTATTCCTAGCCGGCTTTCTGGTAGTGATCGTGACTCTTGGCTTGATGATCGACATCGTGAGGCCCGAAGGAGACCACGTTACGCTCTTGGTGCTTGCGCCTCATCCCACCCTTGGCTTTACCTATACGGGAGGCGAGGAAGGATCCTGGGAACGCGCTCATCCCGGCAGCGAGAGACCCTGGTGGCTGACCGGTCGCTATAAGGTACTGATTGAACTTGATTAACTGAGCGGACCGGAAATATACGCGATTACGTCGGGCTCCGCTGCGACGATGGCGTCATTCGTCCCATACTGCGCTAGCCGGAAGAATACCGATTGCGGCATGGCAGCTTTTGGATGCGCAAGCCACGATGGCAATCGCTTTGTCCGCATTGACCACCGCGTCGTCGCGCAGCACGATAAATCCCTGATGGCCGCATTTTGGGCACACGGGCTGGATCCCCACGGGAAAGAAGAACTTATCCAGAAGTCCTCGCTTGTTTTCATTCCCCATCGGTCAGATCCTCCTTTCACGGTCAATCTTACTGCATTCCTTTCCAGCGCCAATACGACAGTCTTCATCGGCCAATGCGTGGCAAGCCGCCCTGCGGCGGCGCCAGCGCGGGAAATGCAGCACAATATCTGCAAAAAATCCGGGCACAGCAAAAAGCCGGCTGAATCAGCCGGCTTTCTCTGTTCGAAATCATGCCTAACAGGGCGCTAAATTTGCGATATACTTTCTTTTTAATCTATTGATTTTATTAGAATTTTTGGCGGACAGAGGGGGATTCGAACCCCCGATACGCTATTCACGTATACACGCTTTCCAGGCGTGCGCCTTCAACCACTCGGCCACCTGTCCTGATAGGGACTCGCTTGCCTTTCATGAAAACTTAGCTGCCTAAGATATCATCACAAGCGAAGCCAATAATTATAGCAGAACTTTACGCTTTGTCTGGATGCATGCGCCGCATACACGCAAAAATCAGCTGAACAGATCGATGGCCTTCTTGATCAATACGAACAGGGTCGCCAAAAAACCGGTTCCCAGCAGAATCAGCCCGGGATTTCGGTCGCGAAAACCGAACCCGATCAACAGCAGGATGATGCCTGCCACAAAAATCACCAACAGCGTCGTATTGTGAAGAAACATACCGATTCACCAGGAAAAATGAGGAAACCTCTCTATTCCTGATTGTATACCCCTGCATTCCGAATGGATTTGTCCTGAATCACCAAATGCCGCCTTCTCCGGCACTCTGGCGACGGAACTTGGCCATGCGGTCCACGTAGCGCGCGATCATGTCGATCTCCAGGTTGACCCGGCCGCCTTCCTTCAGGTGTTTCAGCGTCGTCACCTGCACCGTATGCGGGATCAGGTTGATGCGAAAGACGCAGCCCTGCGCATGGTCTTCCACCCGGTTCACGGTCAGGCTGACCCCATTGACCGCGACGGATCCCTTGTAGGCAAGATACGGCGCCAGGGCCAGGGGGGCATCGATGCGCAGGTCCCACGACTCTCCTGCCGGCGCGAAATGTACGACCTGTCCCACGCCATCGACATGGCCGGAAACCAGGTGGCCGTCCAGTGAATCGCCCAAGCGCAGGGAGTGCTCCAGATTGACTTCTCCCGGTGCATCCAGGCCGACCGTGCGGTTCAGGCTTTCGCGCGAGACGTCGATGACGAAATAGTCCGGACCAAGCTCGACGGCGGTCATGCAGGCGCCCTGCACGGCGATCGAGTCGCCCAGCTTCGCATTCTGCAAGGGAAAATCACGCGTCTGTATGCGCACGCGCACGCCCGACTGCTCTCCCCCCTGGGACTGCGGCTCGACATGCGTAATGACCCCGATCGATGAAACAATGCCTGTAAACATGTCCTGTGGTTCCTGCCTGAAACAAATGGATTGATCGTGATGATCCGCGGCGCCCGGCCTGGGCAGTTTCGCGGATCAGCTTGCCAGCACGGCCTGGCGCAGGACCTGCCAGCGCTCCGCGCTGCGCAACCTGAGCCGCATGTCCGTTCCCACCTGGGCGTGCTCGATGAATTCATAGCGGCACGCCTGCGACAGGGCTTCCAGCTGGGGCAGCGCCGCCAGCGGCAGGCCGCTGCCGAGCAGTATGGGCGCCACATAGACCAGAAGCTCGTCGAGCAGGCCAGCCTGCTGCAAAGCGCCCGCCAGCCTTCCGCCGGATTCGACATGCACCTCGTTGAATGCATTCTGTCCGATCCAGCGCATCATCTCGGCGAGATCCACCCTGCCGTTGAGCTCGGATATGCGGATTACACGGACATTGCGCCGCGCCAGCCTCTCCGCCTTGGCGGGATCGTCCGACGCGGTAAATACGATGACAGGCCCTCCGTCCAGGAGACGCGCCGTCTCGGGAATGCGGAAACGGGTGTCGACCACGGCGCGGACAGGCTGGCGCTCAGTCGGCACGGCGCGCGCGGTCAGGCTGGGGTCATCGCCCAGCAGCGTGCCGATGCCGGTCAGCACCATGCAGCTGCGCGCGCGCCAGTGATGGCTGTCGTCGCGCGCCAGCTGGCTGGTGATCCATTGTGACTGCCCGTTCGGCAGCGCCACTCGGCCGTCCAACGAGATGGCCGTTTTCAGCCACACCCACGGCATGCCTGATGTCATGCGCGACATGAAGCCGGGATTGATGTCCAGCGCCTCTTCAGCGCAGACACCCGACTCTGTTTCGATGCCTGCCTGCCGCAGGCGGGCCATGCCTTGCCCCCCCACCAGGGGATTGGGGTCTTTCAACGCGACCACGACCCTGCCGATGCCCGCCTCGATAATGGCATCGGCGCACGGTGGTGTGCGGCCATGATGGCTGCACGGCTCCAGCGTGACATACAACGTGGCGCCTGAAACATCGATTCCCGCCTGCGCCGCCTGACGCAATGCCACCACTTCGGCATGCGGGCCGCCTGCGCGCTGCGTGGCGCCGCTGGCCAGCACATGGCCGTCGCGCACGATCACGCAGCCCACCCGTGGATTGGGAGACGTTACGTACAAAACGCTGCGGCTGAGCTCGATGGCCTGCCGCATCCATGCCTGATCCTGAAGGTTTTGATCCATGACGCGCGGTCAGGGCTTGGGGACCTGGATTTCGTCGATCGCCTTGACGAATTCTTCGATGCGCTCGAAGCTTTTATAGACCGAGGCGAACCGTACGAAGGCCACGTGATCCAGCTGCTTGAGTTCGTTCATGACCAGGTCGCCGATGTAGGCGGACGTGACCTCGCGCAGCCCGCTGGACAGCAGGTGTTCTTCGATGCGCATGGCTGCGGCGTCGACCGCCTCCGTGCTGACCGGCCGCTTGCGCAGCGCCAGCGACAGGCTGCCCCTGAGTTTTTCCGGACTGTATTCGACTCGCGTGCCGTTGCGCTTGACGATGGCCGGCATGACCAGCTCGACGCGTTCGTAGGTCGTGAAGCGCCGGTCGCAACTGACGCACTTCCTGCGCCGGCGAATGCGATCGCCCTCGTCAGAAGCCCGAGAGTCGATTACCTGGGTGTCGGCGTGTCCACAAAAGGGGCATTTCATAATATGCGGGCTTCACCCTGCGGCGAAGCCCGTTACGTCCTCTTAGCGATAAACGGGAAGGCGCGCGGTCAGCTCATTGACGCGGCCGCGGACATCGGCGATGACAGCTTCGTCGCGCGGATTGTCGAGAACGTCGGCAATGAGGTGGCCGGTGAGCTGCGCCTCGGCTTCGGTGAAACCGCGCGTGGTCATGGCCGGCGTACCCAGACGGATGCCGCTGGTGACGAACGGCTTTTCCGGATCGTTGGGGATGGCGTTCTTGTTGACCGTGATGTGGGCCTGGCCCAGGACGGCTTCGGCTTCCTTGCCGGTGATGCCCTTGGAACGCAGGTCGACCAGCATGACGTGGCTTTCGGTGCGGCCGGAAACAATGCGCAGGCCGCGCTCGACCAGCGTGCGCGCAAGCGCGTCGGCATTCTTGACGACCTGCTGCGCGTACTGTTTGAATTCCGGCGACAGCGCTTCCTTGAAGGCGACGGCCTTGGCGGCGATAACGTGCATCAGCGGGCCGCCCTGGATGCCCGGGAAAATGGCGGAGTTGATGATCTTCTCGTGCTCGGCCTTCATCATGATGACGCCGCCGCGCGGACCGCGCAGCGACTTGTGCGTGGTGGAAGTGACGAAGTCGGCGTGCGGCACGGGATTGGGATACGCGCCGCCGGCCACCAGGCCTGCATAGTGGGCGATATCGACCATGAACAGCGCGCCGTTGTCGCGCGCGATGCGGGCCATGCGCTCGAAGTCGATGTGCAGCGCGTAGGCGGAAGCGCCGCCCACGATCAGCTTGGGCTTGTGTTCTTTGGCCAGTTGTTCGAGCTGGTCGTAGTCGAGCACTTCGTTGGCATCCAGGCCGTACGAAACGAAGTTGTACAGCTTGCCCGAGGCGTTGACCGAGGCGCCGTGCGTCAGGTGGCCGCCTTCGGCGAGGCTCATGCCCAGGACGGTATCGCCCGGCTTCAGGACGGCCATGTAGACGCCCTGGTTGGCCTGCGAGCCCGAGTTGGGCTGCACGTTGGCCGCTTCGGCGCCGAAGATTTCCTTCAGGCGATCAATGGCCAGTTGTTCGACGATGTCGACGTATTCGCAGCCGCCGTAGTAGCGCTTGCCGGGATAGCCTTCCGCATATTTGTTGGTCAGTTGCGTGCCCTGCGCCTGCATGACGGCGGGGCTGGCGTAGTTTTCCGAGGCGATCAGCTCGATGTGCTGTTCCTGGCGGGTGTTTTCCTTCTGGACGGCTGCCCAGACATCGGGATCCACCTGGTCGAGCGTGCGTGAACGGTCAAACATAGACAATATTCCTGGAGAATGAAGAAAGCGGTGCGCCCGGCAAGGCCGCAAACGAGGCATTTTAGCGCGAATCGGCTGCCAGCCATACCAGCGGCAGGATGCAATCTGCTCATGCTGAACATGAGCCAATCGCCTTCAATTGCCGCCGGCGCGGATCAGCGCAGCCGCTGGTTCAGCGTATACAGCCCCGTGATGCTGGCCTGCCCGAGCACGTGCCCGCCGATGGCCGCCAGCACATCGGGGCCGGTGAACTTGCCCTCCAGAGGCAGTTCGGGAATATCCAGCGCGTAGAGGGTGAACACATACCTGTGCACCAGGGAGTCGTTCCATGGCGGGCACGGGCCGTCATAGCCGAAGTAGTCGCCATTCAGGTCGTGGTCGCCGGCGAACCATTTGGTGAAGTCGTTCAGGCCCTGGCGCATGCCGTCCAGCGTCAGCGGGCCCGCCTTGCCGCGCGGCGTCACGCCGCTGGAAAATGCACCCTCGATGATCTGCGTCAGGTTCTTGGGGATGTCGACCAGCAGCCAGTGGAAGAAATCGATGCGCGGCAGGCTTTCCGGCACTTCGCGGCCAGGCTGATTGACGTCGTCGGGCTTGCTGGGGACATCGGGATCATGCACCACGATCACGAAGGACTGCGTGCCCGCGGGCGCATCCGTCCAGGCCAGATGCGGGTTGGCGTTGCCTGCCAGCGCCACGCCTCCATGCCCGTCCGGCTTCCCATAGGCGTTTTTCTCCGGAATGAACTCCTGGTCGGCAAATGACTGGCTGATCAGTTTCATGATTGACTCCTGTTGAAAGGAATGGCCCCGGCAGCCGCCGGCGCTTCCCTAGGGCCTAGCTAAGCAGAACCTTGGCAAACTTGCGCTTGCCCACCTGTATGACATATTGACCGGCTCCGAGTTGCAGCGCCTTGTCCTCGATGCGCTCGCCATCGATGCGCACGCCGCCCTGCTCCACATTGCGCTGCCCTTCCGCGCCGGAAGACACGAGACCCGACTCGCGCAGTACTTTGAGAATGCCCATGGGGCCCGCGCCCAGGGAGACTTCGGGGATGTCCTCCGGCAGCTCGCCATGGCGGAAACGCGCCTCGAAGCTCGCCAGCGCATCTTCCGCCGCTTTCCGGCTGTGGAAGCGCGACACGATTTCCTGGGCCAGCGCCACCTTGGCGTCGCGCGGGTTCATGCCCTGCTCGATCTGCCGGCGCAATGCGGCGATATCGTCCAGAGTGCGGAACGACAGCAGCTCGAAGTAACGCCACATCAGGGTATCGGAAATCGACATCAGCTTGCCGAACATGGAGTCCGGCGTTTCGCTGATGCCGATGTAGTTGCCCTTGGACTTGGACATTTTCTCGACGCCATCGGTGCCTTCCAGCAGCGGCATGGTCAGGACGCACTGGGGCTCCTGGCCGTATTCCTTCTGCAGTTCGCGGCCGACCAGCAGATTGAACTTCTGGTCGGTGCCGCCCAGTTCGAGATCGGATTTCAGCGCCACCGAGTCGTAGCCCTGCAGCAGGGGATACAGGAACTCATGGACGGAAATGGGAATGCCGCCCTTGAAGCGCTTGGTGAAATCGTCGCGCTCCATCATGCGCGCCACCGTATAGCGCGACGCCAGCTGGATCATGCCGCGGGCGCCCAAGGGATCGCACCACTCGGAGTTGTAGCGGATTTCGGTGCGTTCGGGATCCAGCACCAGGCTGGCCTGCGCGTAGTAGGTCTTGGCGTTTTCCTGGACTTGCTCCGGCGTCAGGGGCGGGCGCGTCGAGTTGCGACCGCTGGGATCGCCGATCATGGAGGTAAAGTCGCCGATCAGGAAAATGACCTGGTGGCCGAGATCCTGCAGTTGCCGCATCTTGTTCAGGACGACGGTATGCCCCAGGTGAATATCGGGCGCGGTGGGATCCAGGCCCAGCTTGATGCGCAGCGGCTTGCCGCTTTCGTGGCTGCGCGCCAGCTTTCTGGAGAATTCGGATTCCACCAGGAGCTCATCGCAGCCGCGCCGGATCTGACGCATTTCTGATTCCAGACGGGCACTGTCTTTTGTTTCAACGGACGACATAAATGTAAAAGGGGACGCTTGAATTGACCAAAATTGGGAAAAGCACTCGAAAAATTCTTTTATATGCGTTAGCATAGCGCGATGCGCAGCGCAAGCTGTGTTTGCAAATCTGAACTTTTTGCGATGTGCTCCATCATATCAGAGCGTATCGCAAACACCACACCCGATTACCGATCCGTTGCACACAACACCCGCAGCGGCTCTGTTCCGTCAAATTCCAGCGTTTTACCCAGGTTCGATCTTATGCAAAAGAAAGGGACACCCAGCCATCCCTCCGCCGCAGGCTTAGCCCAAGCGGGACACCGTGCCTCTTCCATTATTCGTAAAACGCTGATTACCATGGCGCTCGGCATGTTCGGCGCCGCTGGCGCGCTGGCCGTGGTCCAGCCCGCCGACGGCAATCTGCCGATCATCCAGCAGGCGCGGCAGATCCTGCCCCTGCCGGAAAGCTTCCACGCCAGCCTCGCCGCCGAACCCTCCGCTGAATCCTCCCCCTTCATCCAGACCACGCAAATCCGCCGCGGAGACACGCTGGCCGACGTCCTGCAACGCCTCAACGTCAGCGAAAGCGGCCTGCTGCCCTTCCTGACGCACGACAAGAGCGCGCGTTCCGTCTACAAGCTGTATCCCGGCCGCAGCTTCCACGCCGGCCTCGACAGCGAAGGCTCCCTGGCCTGGCTGCGCTACAACCATACTCCCAGCGCCATCGAAGACGGCCAGACCGTCAGCAAATGGCTCGAGATCAAGCCCGACGGCAAAGGCGGCTTCTCGGCCAGCGAAGAATTCGCCGCTGCCGATACCGAGATCCGGGTTTCCGAGGGCACCATCGTCAATTCGCTATTCGGCGCCACCGATGCCGCGGGCATCCCCGACAGCATCACGATGCAGATGACAGACATCCTGGGCAGCAAGGTCGACTTCCTGCGCGACATCCGCCAGGGCGACACGTTCCGCATCGTCTACGAAACCTATTCCCATCAGGGACAATCCGTCGGCTCCGGCCGTATCCTGGGCATCGAATTCACCAACGGCTCGCGCACCCATGAAGCCATCTGGTTCAAGCCCGAAAACGGTAGCGGCGGCTATTACGACTTCAAGGGCAATTCGCTGCGCGCCGCATTCCTGCGCGCGCCGCTCAAGTTCACCCGCGTCAGCTCCACCTTCGGCACACGCAAGCATCCCGTGCACGGCTATACCGCCCAGCACAAGGGCATCGACTACGCTGCGCCCTCGGGCACACCCATCCACAGCACATCGGACGGCACCGTCGAGTTCATCGGCTGGCAGCGCGGCTACGGCAACGTAGTCATCATCAAGCACCACGGCAAGTACTCCACCGTCTACGCCCATCAAAGCCGTTTCGCCAAGAGCCTGAAAAAAGGCGACAGCGTCGAGCAGGGCCAGTTGATCGGCTACGTCGGTGCAACCGGATGGGCCACGGGACCCCACCTGCACTACGAGATCCGCGTCGACGGCAAGCAGCTAAATCCGCAATCGGTGGATCTGCCCATCGCCAGCACGCTGGAAGGCGGCGACCGCTTGGCATTCAACAAGGTCAGCAACCAGTACCAGGGCCACTTCCAGTTGCTGGCATCGGCTCGCGCCATTCCGGGCGAAACCGCCCAGGTCGCCAGCCGCTGACGCCCGCCTCGCCATGGCACCCCGGGGCGACGGTCTGTTCATCGGCCTGATGTCCGGCACCAGCACCGACGGCGTGGACGGGGTGCTGGTCGATCTCGATACCGCCGGCAGGCCTGGCTGCCTGGCCAGCGTCTCCCTCGACATGCCGCCGGCGCTGCGCGCCGAGCTTCTTGCCCTGAACCAGCCCGGCGACAACGAACTCGCCCGTGGCAGCCTGGCCGCCAATGCGCTGGCCGATCTTTACGCCCAGGCCGTGCGCCAGTTGCTGGAAGATTCAGGCGCGACACCCTCCGATATCCGCGCCATCGGCGCCCACGGACAAACCGTCAGGCACAACCCCGCGCAAGGCTATACCATCCAGATCAACGCCCCGGCCCGCCTGGCCGAACAGACGGGCATTGCCGTCGTATCGGATTTCCGCTCGCGCGATATCGCTGCCGGCGGCCAGGGCGCTCCGCTGGTCCCCGCCTTCCATGCGTGGCTCTTTGGCACGTCCCGTAGCCTGGCCGTCGTCAATCTGGGCGGCATCGCCAATGTTTCCCTGCTGCATCCCGGGCAGCCGACCACCGGCTTCGATACCGGGCCCGCCAACATGCTGCTCGACTCCTGGACCCAGCGCCATACTGGCCAGTCTTTCGACCAGGACGGCGCCTGGGCCGCCGGCGGCATCAGCCACCCGGGACTGCTGCGGCACCTGATGGAGAGCGAGCCCTGGCTGCGCCAGGCGCCGCCCAAGTCCACCGGGCGCGATCTGTTCAATATGGCATGGCTGGAACAGCGCCTGTCATCCTTCGGCGCATTGGCCGCGCAGGACGTACAGGCCACGCTGCAAAGCCTGACGGCGCACACGATCGCCCAGGCCATCCGCGACTGGGGCGACAAGATCGAAGAAGTCGTGCTGTGCGGCGGAGGCGCCCTCAACGGCGGCCTGGTCGGCGAACTGGAAAGCCTCCTGCCCTGCCCTGTCAGCCTCAGCAACGATCATGGCGTGGGGGTGCAACAGATGGAGGCGGTAGCTTTTGCCTGGCTTGCCCGGGCGCATGTCCTGCATGCTCCAGGCAACCTCGCTGCGGTGACCGGCGCCCGCGGCGAGCGCATTCTCGGATGCCTTTACCCCGCCTGAGCCGGCGGGACAAAGGCTCCGAAACCCTAAGTGAGTCACTCCCGCCTGAAGTCGGGAGCTTCCTCGTCACAATACGGGGGCGCCTGCGGCGCCGTATGAACACTGCCTCGCTTGACCTCGTCGTGAACGACGAGGCTTGCGCTTGGGCGCGTGGTCAAATCAGGGCGTGAACGAAGACCCGCAACCACAAGTCGTGCTTGCGTTGGGGTTGCGGATGACGAACTGGGAGCCTTCCAGGTCATCCTTGTAGTCGATTTCAGCGCCGACCAGATACTGGAAGCTCATGGGATCGACCAGCAATTGCACGCCATTCTTCTCGATGGTGGTGTCGTCATCGTTGACGGTTTCATCGAATGTGAAGCCGTACTGGAAGCCGGAGCATCCTCCGCCCTGGACGAACACGCGCAGGCGCAGGTCAGGGTTGTTTTCTTCGTCAAGCAGCTCTTTCACTTTTGCGGCGGCGGCGTCAGTAAAGATCAGCGGTGCGGGAGGCGCATCGAGATCGACGATTTCCATTACCGTACTCATAGAAACTCCATTGCCGTCGAAACGGCACAATCATGCATCAACTATAGCACCTGCCGCCCCGCAAGGGCAGCAGCTGTGTAAGGCGCAGGCAACACCCTGCAGGAATCAGGGCAGCAGCGCGACGTGCTCCAGCCCCGCGGACTCCGGCAGGCCGAACATCAGGTTCATGTTCTGCACCGCCTGGCCCGCTGCGCCCTTGACCAGGTTGTCCTGCACCACGAGGATGACGAGCTGGTCGCCGTTGCCCGAGCGATGGACTGCGATGCGCAGCGCATTGGAGCCGCGCACGGAGCGCGTTTCGGGCTGGCTTCCGGCAGGCAGGACGTCGACGAACGTCTCGTTGGCGTAGCGCTTCTCGAACAGCGCCTGGAAGTCGGTATCCAGCGCCTCCGGCAGGATGCTGGCATAGATGGTGGAGAACATGCCGCGGATCATGGGAACCAGGTGCGGTATGAAGGTCAGCCCGACCTGACGGCCGGAAGCCAGCTTCTGGAGCTGCTCGCTGATCTCCACATGGTGGCGATGCCCAGCCACGCCGTATGCCTTGAAGTTGTCGCCCGCCTCGGAGAACAGGGTGCTGACTTCGGCCTTGCGGCCCGCCCCGGAGACGCCCGACTTGCTGTCGGCGATGATGCGGCTTTCGTCGACCAGCGGCTTCCCGCCTTCGAGCAGCGGCGCCAAGCCGAGCAGGACGGTGGTGGGATAGCATCCGGGGTTGCCGATGACGCGGGCGTCCGCGATGCGGCCGCGGTTCAGTTCCACCAGACCGTAGACGGACTCCGCGAGGATGTCGGGACAGCTGTGCGGCATCTTGTACCACTTCTCGAACGCTGCCGTATCCTGCAGGCGGAAGTCGGCCGCCAGGTCGATGATGCGCACATTGTGATCCAGCAAGGACTGCGCCTGTTTCATGGCGACGCCATGCGGCGTCGCAAAGAACACCACGTCGCAGGACTCCAGGCCGGCCTGCTCCGGCGTCTGGAATTTCAGGTCGACCTTGCCGCGCAGGTTGGGAAACATCTGTGCGACCGGCATGCCGTCTTCCGAGCGCGAGGTAATGGCCTGCAGCTTTGCATTGGGATGCTGCGACAGCAGGCGCAGCAGTTCCACGCCAGTGTAGCCCGTGCCCCCAACGATGCCTACCTTGATTTGCGAAGCGGATGACTGTGCCATGACCTTGAATTCCGAAATGAAAAGAAACACGGCACACCCGCCTGAGGCGGATGTGCCCGGTTGCGATACTCCGATTGTAGAACGAGATCAGCGTGCGCGCGAGATGCGGACTTCGGCGCCGCGCCGCTTGACCTCCAGCCCTTCGGACGGCAGGATGCGCAATCCTTCCAGGCCCTTGATGTAGCTGGAGCCCTGCATCTGCATGACGCGGATCTTGTTGCGCATGACCACGGGGCTGTGCTCCGGCATGCCGAACATCCAGACCTCGTCGAGCAGGCGCGCGGAATTGAACTCGCCGGTATGCTGCGCCACCGGTCCCAGGCACAGCATGTGCCCTTCCCGGCCGAAGATCGGCAGCGTATCCAGGCCCGCAGTGACGTTGAGCGCCGTGCCGCCCTCGTAGCGCCAGCCGGTGTTCAGGTCCCACCAGGCTTCGCCCGCGGGCAGATACACGCGCGTCTGCTCCCCGGGCTGCAGCACCGGCGCCACCAGCAGCGCCGGCCCCAGCAGATACTGCGTGTCCCAGACATGCGCCTGCGGATCCGCCGGGAACGCCTGCGCCATGGAGCGCTGCACCGGCAGGCCGGTGCGCACGGCGTCCTCGATGATGCCCAGCACATACGGCGTCAGGCGATAGCGCCATTGCAGCCAATGCCTCGCCAGCTCGCGCGTGGCCTCGTCGAAAGAGCCCGGCAGCAGCGCCTCGGTCGCCTGCAGGCTGAAGTTGGCGGAAAACACGCTCATGGCGAGCCAGCGGACATAGAGTTCCGGCGTCATGCCGTCGAGCGGTGCGCCGGCCGAGCCCAGCCGGTGCATCTGCGCGGGAACGCCACTGTTGCCCAATGCCAGCGCAGTGCGCAGGCTGTGCTCTGCTCCCGCCCAGTCGTTGGTGACGTCGGGCCCTTGTTGCCAGGCGAAGCGCTGCACCGCGGGGAACAGGTCGGTACTGAGAATGACGCCTTCCTGCGGCGTGCGATGGCCGGCCACGGCATCGAACAGGGCTTTGCGCGCCAGCATCGGATAGATCGTCCTGAGGACGGAACCCGTTTCGCCTCCACGCGCCGTGATGCCGTCCGGGATGTCCAACTGGGCCAAGCAGACGGGAGCTCCCAGGCCTTCGTCCACGGCCTGGCGCTGCCGCTCGGACCAGAGTCTGTAGGCATCCTTGTGCGTCAGGTCCAGCAGGCCGAACGGCTTGCCGCCGGTCACGTCATTGCCGGCGAACACATGCGCCTCACCCGATTCGTCGTCGATCAGCAGCCAGCCGCGATCCTCCCACTCGTCGAACAGCTCCGTGCCCTGCAGCACTCCGGGGAACGTAGGCGCCGCCATCTGCAGCGACAAGGCCTGCAGCTTCTGCTGCGCGGCCCTGACATCGGGAATGCGCGCGGCATTCCACTCGAAGCCGGGCTTGTCCTGCTGGAAGCCATAGACGGCCGGCGCGGCCAGTTGCAGCGCGTCAAACGGATAACGCTCCTCGCGCAGGCCGGCAGCGATGCGCAGCACATCGTCCAGCGTCTGGCCCGGCGTCTGTTCCAGCCATACGCCCATCGGCCACAGGCCCGGCTGGCCGGCGCGACCGGTCAGGGCGGAATACTGGTTGATGATTTCCGACGGCTCGCCGGCAAACAGGAAGACATCGAGCACATTGCCGTGGAACTGCACCCGATAGACCTGCTCGTCATCGCAGGCGACATCGTGCACCAGTCGGCCCAGCGTATTGAAGTACAGCCCCCATCCGCGCGGACTCCAGGCCAGAGGCAGCGCGCGCGAGTCGCGCAGGTCGGATACCAGCCGCTGACCGCGGCGGTCCAGCTCGCCCGGCGTCGCGCCGAGCCCGTAGACGGCCTCATCGGGATCCAGATCGATGCCGAGCTGCCACGCCCGGCCCTCGGGGCCTTCGCCTTGCGCGAGGGACCACGACTGCCAGACCAGTTCGCCGGACAGCCAGAGCTCCAGGCGGAAAGGATTGCACAGGACCTTCAGGACCGCATCGCCCTGCGCCAGCAGCCAGCCGCAATCGTCCTCGCTGACCGCTGAGCTGACGGACAGTTCTCCCACGGCCTCTTCGCGCGCCAGCAGCCATTCGGCATGGGCTTTCGCGCGGGCCGACGGTTTTTCCGGGCTCAGCGCGTCAGAGCTGCCACATCGGATGCGAAACACGCCCGGCGCATGCGCCTCGACCCACATCCTCAGCCCCTGCGCTTCGAACGCAAAGTCGGCGCGGGAGGATCTGGCATCCGCAAATTCCGGGTCGGACAGTTGCGTCAGGGCATCAAGTTCAAGCTTTGGCGTCACGGCGCAATCCTCGGGCGTATGCCCAATCATTCAAAAAGCGTTATTTTGACGTATCTGAGCCATAAAATAAAATCGTTCCCTCCCGGAGCCCTCCCCGGACCGCGATATTTCGCCCGCACATCCTGTTTCCAGCGCTCCGTTTTCCCGCCATTTCGGGCTCCAGCGCATGCCCGCTGGCGCTCTACGCCATGGGCTGTCCATCGCGATCCGCCTCCTGTCGCCGGGCAAGCAGTGCGCCCATCAACGCCAACGCGGCCGGATGCCGCCCGCGCGCCGGCCGCGCCACGACGATCTGCGCCATCGGGCCGGTCGCAGGCTCGATGGCATGGAAATGCAATGTATCGGATCGGACATGCATCATGGACTGCGGCACGATCGCCGCTCCGACCCCCGCTTCCACCAGGGTGAGGATGGAAGGCAGGCGGCTGGTCTGCACGATGCGCGCCCCGGATGCGGCTCCTGCCAGAAGCTGCTCCAGCAGGCCGTGCAGATAAGGCGAATATGTTTTGTCGTAGCCGACCAGGGGATGGCGCAGCACCTGGCCAAGCGTGACGCGGCTGCCTGCATACGCATTCTCGCGCCGTGTGATGAATACCAGGGGCTCATTGTGCACGACCGTCATTTCGACCGACTCGTGCGCGGCCACCGGCCGCATCAGCGCGATATCCACGCGGCCATAGCGCAATTCCTCCGACAGCAGCACGGAGTCCATCTCGCGCAGATCCAGCGCGATATTGGGATGGGCGTGACGGAACGCATGCAGCACTTCCACCAGCGATGAACACGCGGCGCTTGGCGTGATTCCGATCGACAGCGCGCCGCCCTCGCCGCGCGCCAGCTCGCGCACACTGTCCAGCATATAGCCAAGATCGCCGGTGAGCCTGCGCGCATGCTCGTACATCAAAGCGCCCGCCGGAGTCAGGCGCACCGAACGCGTCGTACGGACGAACAGCGCCGTCCCCACCAGATCCTCCAGTTGCCGGATGCGCCGGCTCAGCGGAGGCTGGCTCATGCAGAGACGTTCGGCGGCGCGCGCGAAATTCAGCTCCTCGGCAACGGCGCAGAACGCAGCCAGCATGGCGCCATCCATTTTTATTATTTCTGATATTGACATAATCAAAGCCGCATTTTGCATTGGACTGATATCAATACCAACCATAACATACCTGCAGGCAAGAACAACGCGCAAGATGCGCAGGCAAGGCTGAATACGATGACGATGCAACTTCTGGAGCCCGGCACGCCGGGCGTCCCTCCTTTTCCGAGCGACCGCAGTCCGTGGAACCTGGCTCCCTCTCATGCGCTGGAGCACGCATTGGCGCTGATCCGCCGGAAAGAAACCGCCGTGCAGGCCTGGGCCCTGCTGGCCGACCCCGGCACACTGCCCGCGCCCGAGGAGCGAAGCGGGCCCTTGGCGGGGATCCCCTTCGGCGTCAAGGACGTCATCGACGTCGCCGGCCTGCCGACCCGCTGCGGATCGACCGCGAGCGATGACAGGCCCGCCCTGTTCCATGCCGCATCGGTGGACATGCTGGTGAATGCGGGAGCCATTCCGCTGGGCAAGACCGTCACCGCCGAATATGCCTTCCGACACCCGGGGCCTACGCGCAACCCGTGGAATCCGGCGCATACGCCGGGAGGCTCGTCGAGCGGCTCCGCCGCAGCCGTCGCCGCGGGCATGGTGCCGTTTGCATTGAGCACGCAGACGGGCGGCTCCATCATCCGGCCCGCCGCCTACTGCGGCGTACCGGGATTCAAGCCCTCGTATGGCGCGCTGAGCCGCGAAGGCATGCAGCTCACCAGCGAATCGCTGGATACGCTGGGATGGCATGCCGCCGACATGGACTGGGTGGAACGCTGCGCCGACATCCTGCTGCCCGCGGCGCCGGCCGCGCCGGCGCGGCCGCTCGAGCAATGCCGCATCGCCATCATCGACATGTCCCCGGAGGCCGTGCTCGAACCAGAAGGCCGCATGGCGATGGACCAGGCCGTCGACGCGCTGCGCCGCGCCGGCGCGGACTGTGTCGCGCACGACGCATCGCGTGAACTGGAAATGCTGGCACGCGCGCATGCCGCCATCATGAAATACGAATTCGCCCGCAACCTCGCTCCCGTGGCGCGCACCCGTCCAGACGGTCTGACGCCCTCCCTGCTGCAAAACGTGGAGGAAGGCTGGAACGTCCCGTCCCCCCTCTATCGCGAGATGTGCGCCCTGCAGCATGAAATGCGCACGCACTGGAAAGCCCTGAGCGGCGGCGCGGACTATATCCTTACGCCGCCGGCGGCGGGGCCGGCTCCCACAGGCCATGCCTTCACCGGCGCGCCGGCCTTCAACAAATGCTGGACGGTCCTGGGCTGGCCGTGCCTGCACATTCCGGTGCGAACCGGCGCCGGCGGCCTGCCCACGGGTGTGCAACTGATCGGCCCGTGGAATGAGGATTTTTCCCTGATCTCACTGGGCAAACAGCTGGAAGCGCTGCTTGCCCAAACCCAACCCTGACTACCAAGGAGACATACACAATGAAAAAGCTGGCATCCACCTTCATGCGCCGCACTGCGGCGATCTGCCTAGCCGCCGGCGTCCTGGGAGCGCAAGCTGCCGCAGCATCCTATCCCAAGGGGCCGGTCACCGTCGTGACGCCCACGGCGGCGGGGGGCGGCACCGACATCGTGGCGCGCCTGGTTGCCGACAGGATCGCGCCCCTGCTCGGACAGCCTGTCGTGGTCGACAACAAGCCGGGAGCGGGCGGCGCCATCGGCAATCAATTCATGCGTCGCGAAAAGAACGACGGCCATTCCCTGTTCGTCACCGCCAACAGCAACCAGTTGATCGTGCCCTGGATCGTGAAGAACGCCGGCTTCGATCCGATCAAGGACTTTGAGCCGATTGCGGGGCTGGGCGTCGTGCCCTATGTGCTCGCGGTACATCCCTCGTTCGAGGCGAAGAACCTGCAGGAATTCCTGAAGCTGCTGAAGGAGCGGCCCGGCGAACTCTACTACGCGTCGGCCGGCGTCGGTACGCTCAATCACCTGATCCCGGAAATGCTCGCCCACGAAGTCGGCTCGAAAATGGAGCACGTGCCCTATCGCGGCGTCGCACCGGCCATGGCGGACGTGCTGGGAGGACAGGTTCCCGTGCTGTTCGGCAGCCTGTCCTCCGTCCTGGAAAACATCAGGGCGGGCAAGCTCCGCGCCCTAGGCGTCACCAGCGAACAGCGCCTCGACCTGTTGCCGGACGTGCCTGCCATCGCCGAGGAGGTTCCGGGCTTCAAGGCGGAAATGTGGGTGGCGATGTACGCCCCGGCCGGCACGCCCAAGGACATTGTCGAGCAGTTGTCCGGCACCGTGCGCAAGGCGCTGGACAATCCGGAGACGGAAGAACGGTTCGCGCAGCAGGGCATGCGCCTGATGAAGGTCGACTCCGCGGAGCTTGCGAAACTCCAGGAAGAGGAATACGCGCTCTGGGGCGAAGTCGTGAAGAGCTCCGGCGCCAGCGTGGACTGACCAGGAAAGCCTCCCCGCCGCTGCCTTGGCATTCGCCACGTCGGCAATGGCGGGAGGCTCCCGTCGGGAGCGCGGGGATGCGTTCTCCAGCTTGCAGTCAGCGCGGCGCGATCCTACGCAGCAGCTCGCGTTCCAGCGGCATCGGCTCCGCCGCGATATCGGCGGCAATGATTTCCGCAGCAAGCGGGGCCCACGACAGGCCGCGCGATCCGAATCCGCAACTCAGCCATACGCCGTCCATGCCCGGCATGCGCCCGACGGCAGGCAGATGATCCGCCAGCGCCGCGCGCCAGCCCGCCCAGCCCTTTTCGGGCATCAGGCGGCCGGCCAGGGCTCCGGCGGTCAGGCCACTGAGCACCGACAGTTTTTCCAGGATTTCCCGATGCCCCCGCACGCTGACGCCGGGGGCTTCGCCCGGCTCCGCATACGTGCTGCCGGCCACGCAGGTTCCGCCGTCGGCGGGCAGCCAATAGCCGTTGCCGGCGAGAATCACGTTGGGCGACGGCTCGTCCGGCCCCGCGCGCAGCAGGCTGATCTGTCCCGCCAGCCGCTGGATCGCCGACAGCCTGGGCAAGGCCCTGCCTCCGGAGGCTTCCAGAAGCGCCGGGGCTTGCGCCGCATTGGCCAGGATGACGTGGCTGGCCGTCACGATTTCCTTTCCGTCATCGCCCAACAATTGCCAGGCCCCATCGGGCATGTGCCGCATGGATGCCGCCGCGACGGGGCGGCATTCCGCCGGCGACAGCAAGGCATGCACCAACGGCCCCGGTCGTACGAACCTGCCTTGCGGAAAAAAAATCCCCCCATGCCCGCCCGACAACCCGGCCTTGTCCGCCGCCTGCGCCTCGTCCAGCCATTGCGCCCATTCATGCGGCAGCTGCAATTGCCGCAAGGCGTCTTCCTTGCGCAGGGCATCTCCTGCATCGAGCGCGATTTCCAGCGTGCCGCAAGTCAGCGGACGCGCCTCGTCCGGCAAATCCCGCCAGCGTCTCCCGGCCAGCAGGACGCCAGCGCGGCTGAGCCGGGAACGCGTATCGTCGTCGGACGACAATACCGGCGACATGGCGGCGGCCAGGTGGCCGCAATGCCCCGCATGCGCGCCGTTGCGCAATACCGGATCCAGCACGACGGTCCGAATCCCGCGCAGCGCCAGCGCATGGACGGCGGCCGCGCCCGCGAACCCCGCGCCCACAACGGCCACGCGTGCGTCGGAATCGATCCGGCACGGAGCGGGACGCCCCAGATTCGGCCGCAGCGATGCTACCGTCATTTCACGCTTGCGCCCGAATCCCTGGACCTTGCCGACCAGGAAACCCGCATCGGACAAGGCCTTGCGCACCGCCACGGCGCTGCACCAGGTGGCGGCCGTGGCTCCGGCGGCGGACATGCGCACCAATTGGCCGAACAGCTCCCTGGACCACATGTCCGGGTTCCGGCCGGGCGCAAAGCCGTCCAGGAAAAAGGCATCGGCGCAGGCCTGGACCTGCGCCGCCATGCGCTGCACCGGCCCGAATGCCAGCGTCAGGCTGACAGCCCCCTCTTCAAAATCGAGCCGATGGGTGCCGGGTACGGGCAAAGGCCACGCCTGGGCCAATTGCGCGGCCAGCGCACGCACGGAAGGCTCCTCCACGCGATGCGCCAGCGCCGCCATGTCGGATGCGCGAAACGGATGCCCCTCGAACGAAACGAAATGCAGCCTGCGGCAACGCTGCGGATCGGAGCGCCAGGCCTCCCATGCCGCCAGGAAGTTGTTGCCCGTGCCGAAACCCGTCTCGCAGATGGTGAAGGCGTCGCGCGCGCGCCAGCGCTCCGGCAGACCGTTGCCCGAAAGGAACACATGCCTGGCCTGCGCCAGCGCGCCCGAGCGGGAATGATAGACGTCGCCATACTGCAGATTGACGGGAACGCCTTCGTCAAAAGCCAGTCCGGCGGGAACCAGCGGCTGGTACCGCGCGCTCATGACGCAGTATCCACGGCGGGAAGATGGACAAACAGGAAGGGTAACATTGACGCCATACGGCTAACATACAATAAATACAGAACCATGCTGGCCGCGGCCGCCGATTCCATTTCTTCTGGTAGTGAAATATGTCATCTTCCCGTCTTGCCCTCAGTCAGTACCTGGAAGCCGCCATCCAGGCAGCGCACGCCGGAGCCGCCATTCTACAGTCGTACGCCAGCCACCGGCGCAATGAACTCATCGTCGACAAGAAATCCCTGAACGACCTGGTGTCCCAGGCTGACCATGAGGCCGAAAGCGCCATTGTGCAGCACCTGCGGGAACACACTCCCGAGCTCGGCATCGTCGCGGAAGAGTCGGGCGGCGGCCATGCGGGGCTGGCAACCTGGTACATCGACCCGCTGGACGGCACCACGAACTTCCTGCACGGCATCCCCCACTATGCGGTTTCCATCGGGCTGATCGCCCATGCGGGCAGCATCGCCAGCGGCGATACCGTGCTGGCCGAGGACACGCCCGTCATCGGCGTCGTCTACGACCCCTGCCGCGAAGAACTGTTTACCGGCATGCACGGCGTCGGTTCATGGCTGAACGGCCATCGCATCCAGTGCAGCGCCACCGAAGACCTCGGTGAAGCCCTGCTGGCCACCGGCCTGCCGTTCCGCGATTTTTCCTTCGCGCCGGAATACATGCCCACCCTGGACGCCGCCATCCGCCAGTCGCGCGGCGTACGCCGCATGGGCTCGGCCGCGCTGGATCTGGCATGGGTGGCCTGCGGCCGCTTCGACGGATACTGGGAAATGGGCCTGGCGCCATGGGACGTGGCGGCGGGCACTGTTCTGGTGCGTGAGGCCAAGGGCATTGCCGAAGACCTGCGCGAGCAGGCGGGCTGGCCCGCCAAAGGCAATATCCGCGCGGGAAACGCCGGTATCGCCGCGGCGCTCGGCGATATGGTCCGCCCCCACCTGAAGACTGCGGGCGCCTGAAGCCGCTCCGCCGGGGAACCCCCGCGCGGGCGTTCGGCGCTGTTTGATGCTACGCTTGCGTCCTGGCCCGAGCGAGGCGTACATCCTGTGTCCAGAGCCTGTTGACAGGCCCTGGCTGACGAGAGTTCCCCTATGAAACTGATCGAACCCATTCTGGCCTGGTCCTCGGAAATGACGGCGTTTCGCCGCGACCTCCACATGCACCCGGAGCTCGCCTTCGAGGAAGAGCGCACATCCCGGCTGGTAGCGGAAAAGCTGCAAGGCTGGGGCATTGAAACGCATACCGGCATCGGCAAGACAGGCGTGGTCGGCGTCATCAGCGGCCGTTCCGACAATGGCCGCGCCATTGGCCTGCGCGCCGACATGGACGCCCTGCCCATGCAGGAGATGAACACCTTCGGCCATGCCAGCAGGACACCCGGGAAAATGCACGCCTGCGGCCACGACGGCCACACCACCATGCTGCTGACCGCCGCCCGGTTCCTGGCGCAGGAACGCGACTTCGAAGGCACGGTCTACGTCATATTCCAGCCCGCTGAAGAAGGGCTGGGCGGCGCCCGCAGCATGATCCAGGACGGCCTTTTCCAGCGCTTCCCCATGCAGGCGGTCTTTGGCATGCACAACTGGCCCGGCATGCCCGCCGGCAAGTTCGGTATCAAGGCCGGCCCCATCATGGCGTCCAGCAACCGTTTCCACATTCATGTGCAAGGGCGCGGCGCCCATGCCGCCATGCCCAATCTGGGCCTGGATCCCGTCATGGCGGCGGTCCAGGTGGCGCAGGCACTGCAAAGCGTCGTCAGCCGCAACCTCGATCCGCTGGAACCGGCCGTTCTCAGCGTGACCCAGATCCATGGCGGCTCGGCCGACAACGTCATCCCTACCGAAGCCAGCCTGCGCGGCACCGTGCGCACATTCAGCGACGCCACCCTGGACATGATCGAGTCCCGGCTGCGCGACATCGCCCGCCTGACCTGCGAAGCGCTGGGCTGTACGGCGGAAATCACATTCGACCGCGAATACCCGCCCACCCTCAACGACGACGCCGAAACCCGGTTCTGCGCGCAGCTGCTGCTGGAGCTTGCCGGCGAACGCAATGTGGACCAGGCCATACAGCCGTCCATGGGCGCCGAGGATTTCTCCTTCATGCTGCGCGAGATCCCGGGGTGCTACATCTGGGTCGGCAACGGCACGGGAGACCACCGGGAGGAAGGCTACGGCCCAGGCCCGTGCACACTGCACAATGGCAGCTACGATTTCAATGACGCATTGATTCCGCTGGGCGCCAGCTACTGGGTCGAGCTGGCGCGCCGCCGCCTGGCTGCCGACCCGGCCTGAACCACACAGTCCCGCGTCGCCACCGATGCGCAGCACACACCGCGCCAACTGCCACAGCCCTGATCGCCTATGAATCAACCCTCCTCCGTCAAGCCCGAAAACGTCGCCATCACGATCCCTCGCCGTCTCGACGCCGAGGACGCGCAGCTGGCGCTGCAAAAGCTCCAGACCATCCTGAAGCGCCATGAGGTGATAGAGGAGCTCGCCCACAGGCAATACGAAGACCAGGAGCGCTCCAACCTGCTGGAAGGGCTGTTGCATCGGCAGCACGAAAACGAGATCAAGGCCATCGTCAACGGCCTGCATCCGTCCGACATCGCCTTCATCCTGGAGTCCCTGCCTGTCGCCGAACGCAAGGTCGTCTGGCAACTGGTGGATCCCGAGCACGATGCCGATGTGCTGCTGGAGGTCGAGGACTGGGTCCGCGAATCGCTGATCGAATCCATGGATCACGAGGACCTGGTCGCGGCGACCGGCGCCATGGATGCGGACGAAATCGCCGACCTGGTGCCCGATCTGCCCCCGGACGTCATCGCCGAAGTACAGAAAGGGCTGACCGACGCGGAGCGCGCGCAACTGATCGCGGCCATGGGCTACCCGGAAGACACCGTGGGCGCCATCATGGACTTCGACATGGTGCGCGTGCGCGAGGACGTGACCCTGGAAGTCGTGCTGCGCTATCTGCGCCGGCTCCACGAACTGCCCGACCACACCGACCAGGTATTCGTGGTGGACCGGGAGGACAAGCTGCGCGGCACGCTGTCGCTGACGCGGCTGCTGGTCAGCGACCCCGAGAGCCTGGTGTCCGACGTCATGTCGACCGACTACCTGGCGCTGTCTCCACTGGATTCCGACGCGGAAGCCGCCGGCGCGTTCGAGCGATATGACCTAGTGTCCGCCCCCGTGACGGACGACCTGGGCCGGCTGATCGGCCGCGTCACCATCGACGAGGTCGTGGACGTCATCCAGGAAGACTCCCAGGAACAGGAACTGTCGCGCGCCGGCCTTCAGGAAGAGGATATCTTCGCACCCGTCGTCAGCGCCCTGCGCAACCGCGCACCCTGGCTGCTGATCAACCTTTGCACGGCCGCCGTGGCGTCGCTGGTCGCCTCCCGCTTCGAGGATACGGTCAGCCACATCGTCATCCTGGCGTTTCTCATGTCCATCGTCGCCGGCATCGGCGGCAACTCGGGCAACCAGACCATGACCATGATCATCCGCGCCCTGGCTGTCGGACGCGTCACGGGCCGCAATGTCTGGCAACTGGTCAAGCGCGAACTGCTGGTCACCTTCATGGTGGGCATGTGCGGCAGCCTGGTGGCCGGACTCTTTGCCTGGATCATCTCCGGTTCACTCGCCATCGCGCTTGTCATGATGGCGGCCATGATCGGCAATATGCTCATCGGCGCCGCGCTGGGCGTAATGATCCCCATCCTGCGCGACCGCTTCGGCAACGACCCCGCCGTCGGCTCCTCGGTCCTGCTGACCTTTGCCACGGATTCGCTGGGCTTCTTCATTTTTCTGGGACTGGCCACGCTGTTCCTGGTGTAAGAAGCTGCGCGGAGCCATATGCAGGATTAGCACGCCTCAGTAATGATATAGGCACTGGATGATGTAAAGATTGCCGTCTTCCGCCAGATAGACCAGGCGGTGCTCTCTGTCGATGCGTCTTGACCAGTACCCGGACAATGTCCCCTTCAACGGCTCCGGCTTGCCCATGCCCAAGAAGGGGTGTCTTTGGCAGTCCTCTATAAGCGCATTGATCCGCCCGACTTTCTCCCGGTCGGTTTTCAGCCAGTATCGGTACTCATCCCAGGCATGCTCAGTCCAGCATATCAGCCCTTGCTTCGCTGCCGATTTGTTCTTTTGTTTCTGCTGCATCGGTGACAAGGTTCCTGCTCGCTATGCGCCCCGCGTTCAGTTGCTGGATGCTTTCCTGCAAGCGCCGCGCGTTTTTCTGACTACTCAACAAGTGCAGAGTTTCCGACATGCTGTTGTAGTCCGCAAGCGACAGTATGACAACATGATCACCACGCAACCTCGTGATCACCGCAGGCTCATGATCTGCGCAAACGTCGTCCATCACCTGCTTGAGGCCGGCACGCGCCTCGCTGAATGTCAAAACGTTCATGGATACATCCCCACCTTACGGTTTCACGATCTAAAGAGCCTACAGCTCTTCCAAGTTCAATTCATTCATTGTACAAAATCCTGTACAAACAACAAGACAAATAAGTGCTGATTTCCTCTACGGCCGGAGCTTGTCCATCTCGCGCCCCGCGTGCGGGCCAGCTTCGCCGGAGGCCTGGCAATCCGCCGGAGCAGCCGCATGGCCCGAAGCTTCCGGCGCCATGCCCGCCGGCGCGGGCTGGCTCTGCGGCTGGGCCTCTGCCTGCGCGTCGCGCAATATGCCCAGGAACAGCTGGGCCGCGGCCGAAAGCACGGCGGACTTGCGCTTGACCAGCGCATAGGACAGCCTGCGGGATTCGATTTCCAGCGGCAGGCGCACGGCCATGCCCAGCTTCATGCCGAACTTGGCGATCCGGTAAGGCGTCTGGGCCACCAGCGCAGTGTTTTCATGCACCAGGTACAGCCGCGACAGGGCGGACGATGTCTCGATCAGGCTGGACGGAAAATCCAGCCCGGCCTGCGCGAATGCACGCTCCAGCTCGATACGCATGGGCATGCCCGCCGGATAGACCACCCAGCGCAGGCCCGCCAGGTCCCGCAGCGCGACCGACGGCTGGCTGCATAGCGCATGGCGCGGATTGACGATCAGCGCCATCTGCTCGCCGAACTCCTCCAGGCTCTGATACTTCTGTTCGTGCTGGCTGACCGCGGTGCGGCAGAACACCAGCTCCAGCCGTCCTTCGTCCAGATGGCCCAGCAGTTGATCGCTGGTGCCTTCGATGATGGACACATCCACTTCGGGATGCGCCACGCTGAGCCTGGACAGCAGCGAAGACACGTAGGGAATGGCGCCGCTGATCGCTCCCACGGCCAGGCGGCCTCCCGTTCCCTGGCGGATGCTCGCGAACTCTTCGCGCATATGGTAGAGGTCGCTGTGGATCAGGCGCGCATAGCGCGTGACGCAGCGGCCGAACTCATTGGGCGTCAGTCCCTGTGCCGTGCGCTCGAACAGCTTGGTGCCGAACAGGGCCTCCAGTTCGTTCAGCGCCTTCGTGGCTCCCGGCTGGCTGATGCCCAAATGGTCGGCCGCTCGATTCAGCGTGCTGTGCTCTTCCAGCGCGATCAGCAGCATCAGCTGACGCAGCCGCAGCCGGGAAAGAATCGTATGGACGGGGACAAGAGGTTGCATGGATAGGACCGGTTCGGTGCATGACTACGACATTGTATGCCGCCCCTAGATAAAAGAGACAACCCCCACGCTGCGCCTCCGGCTTGCGCCCCACCGCGCGGCTTGCAAGCCGCTTGGATTCGCCAGGCACAGGACAGTCCGCAGTGGACTGTCCTGGGTCCGGGCTCATCCCCAAGGGGGCGCCTTTATACCTAGGGGCGGCCCAGCGGTAAAAGAGAAAAACCCCGGACTCTTGTGGTGAGCACGGGGTTTTGCGGATTCGGAGCCCGCTGTCGCGGGATCCTTCGCCTGCCGTCGGGCAGATGCGGCGGCTGGCGCCGCGCCGGACGGATATCAGGCGGCGCTGCCGCGGCGGGTACGCGTCGTGGGCTTGACGGCCACGGCTTCGGCGGCGTCGGTCGCAGCCTTGATCGTGGCGTTGGCGGCGGCGGTCAGGTTCGACTCGGCGGCATCCGTTGCCTGCTTGGCGGCCTTGGAGACGGACTCGTAGGCGTTGGTAGCGGTTGCCAGCGACGACTTCAGCAGGGAAACCGCGCCTTCGGAGCCGGCAGGAGCCGTGCGGGCGAACTGCTCGATGGCGTCGGACAGCTGCTTCTGCACTTGCGCAGCCTGGGTTTCGTTGAGCTTGGAAAGATCGGCCTGCAGACCCGACAGGATGTCGTAGACATGCTTGCCGTAGGCCAGGGCCTTTTCCGTGCCGGGCTGCACCAGGCCGGACGTGAATGCCAGGGTTTCCTGGGCATCCTTCAGCTCGGAGGCTTCCAGGGACTTCTGGGACATTTCTTCCAGCGAAGCGCGGACGACCTTCAGGTTCAGGTCGACCAGCTTTTCGAAGCCGTTGAAGAACGAGGTTTGCACTGCCAGGAATTGGTCCAGCGAAGCTTTCTGGCTGGCCAGGATTTGGGGAATTGCGCTCATGATGATTCCTTTTTTACAGGCCGGACACAGACCGGCGCTTGATTGAACAGAGAGGTGGAATGGGCGAAGGCCTGGTGAATCATCCGCCTTGCGGCGCTTATCGACGCGCCGGCAAGACTGCCTGGTACAACTGCCATGCAACGGCACAGCCTTCGTTTTGCTGCATTGCACAAAAACAAATTTAACCGCCGACAAAGCGTATGTCAAGCAATTTTGCTGCAATGCAACAAAATTGGCGGAATGCTGGAAACCAAAGGCTTGATATACATCAAAAACCATATTTGCCACAGGGCCGAATCCGGGTAAACCTGAAAGGCATATGCCGCGCTTTTCCCGTAGACTTTTCATATGGCGGGACATCAATACCCTGTTGCACCGCCAGATGATCGATAGCACCAGATCGGCCCATACGGCCGATGCAGTCCGGCGGCGCTGCGGTTCCAATGCGCCCCGCCAACAATAAAGCTCTTACAAAGAACTCGATTTCTCGGAGACCCAATGAAACGCTACCTCAAATCCTTTGCCCCTCTGATTGCCGCAGGCACTCTGCTCGCCGCGCCTGCGCATGCAGACGACAAATACCCCGACCACCCCATCAATATGGTGGTTCCGTTTTCCGCGGGCGGTCCTACCGACAACGTGGCCCGTTCGCTGGCCGAAGCCATGCGCCAGTCACTCGGGGAAACCGTCGTCGTCGAGAACAAGGGCGGAGCCGGCGGTACCATCGGTATCAGCCAAGTGGCGCGCGCCAAGCCGGACGGCTACAACGTCCTGTTGATGCACATTGGCTTCACGACATCGCCGTCGCTGTACAAGTCTCCCGGCTTTGATCCTCAGAAGAGCTTCCAGCCTCTGGGCCTGGTGGTCGATGTTCCCATGACCATCATCGCCCGCAGCGACTTCCCGGCCAACAACATCCAGGAACTGGTCGAGTACGTCAAGGCCAACGCCGACAAGGTGTCCCTGGCCAACGCCGGCATTGGCGCCGCCAGCCACCTGTGCGGCACCATGTTCATGCAGGCGCTCGGCGTCGATCTGCTGACCATCCCCTACAAGGGCACCGGTCCCGCCATGAACGACCTGCTCGGCAAGCAAGTCGATTTCATGTGCGACCAGACGACCAACACCACCCAGCACATCAAGGCCGGCACTGTGAAGGCCTATGCTGTCACCAGCAACGAGCGCGTCCCGACCCTGCCTGACCTGCCCACGTTGCAGGAGTCCGGCTTCAAGGACTTCCAGGTCGGCATCTGGCACGGCCTCTGGGCTCCCGCCGGCACGCCCAAGCCCGTCACCGACAAGCTCGTGAAGGCGCTGCAGGACGGCATGGCCAATGAAGCATTCAAGGAGCGCATGGCGGGCCTGGGAGCCAACGTACTGAACGACCAGGCCAACCCGGAAGCGCTGGCAAAACATGTTGACCAGCAATTGCCGCTGTGGAAGGAAGTCTTCCGCAAGGCAGGCGTGGAACCGCAATAAGCCCGGCACAAGGCGCCATGCGATACGCCTGACGTCCTTCCCTTCATGCAAGGCAGCCTTTCGCTGCCGCACGTACCGCCCCCTGAAATCCGGAACAGCATCCGGATCGCAGGGGGCGAATTCAATGAAGAAGATGGGCGATATGATTCCAGCAAGCCGGGAGAGACGGCTGGCGCGGGAAAATCCAGGCTCGATACGGAGCTCTAGGCCGTCACGCCGGACTCATGGCCAAGCGCAGCGGAAATCTCGTGCGCCGTGGATATCAGCAAAGGGATCCATTCGTCGCGCATGCGTTCCGCCGGCGCGGAAATGGACAGCCCCGCCTGCAGCTTGCCGGTATCGTCGAACAGCCCGGCGGCAATGCAGCGCACACCCAGTTCCAGCTCTTCGTTGTCGCGCGAATAGCCCAGGCGCCTGACCTGGGCCAGGTCGCGCTCCAGCTGATCGACCTGGGTAATGCTGTTGCGCGTGGTGCCAGGCAGGCCGGTGCGCACGGCATAGGCCCGCACCTGCCTGGGATCGGAAACCGACAGGAAAAGCTTGCCCGACGAGGTCAGATGCAGAGGCGCCCGGCCGCCCACCGCACGCACCACCTGCATGCCCGAGCGCTCATTCCAGGCGCGCTCGATATAGACGATCTCGTCGCCCTGCTGGATGGCCAGATTGACGGTCTGCCCCGTTTTCCTGTGCAGCTCGCGTATGAAATCGAGCGCCACGTCCCGCACGTTCAGCCTGCCCTTGACCAGCGAACCAAGCTCCAGCAGCCGCATGCCGAGCTGGTACATGCCGCTGTCGACGCGTTCGACATAACGCCCGACCACGAGATCGTTCAGGATGCGGTGAGTGGTGGAGGCATGCAGCCCGGTGGCGGCCGCCAGATCCTTGAGTGCGACGGGCTCGGAGTGCTTGGCCAGGATATCCAGCAACAGCATGGCCCGCTCCAGGACCTGGATCGTGATGGGCGGCGACATGCTTTTCTGCGTATCGCCGGAACGCGGCATACCTGCTGTATTGTTCATGGCATTATTATTGTGCGTTGCGTCAATTCCATGATATGAAAAAACATGCGGACTGACAAGTATCGCCCGCATGGTTTGTATACGCGCACCGCATGCCGCCGGATGCCCCGGCGCTTCCGTCCGTCCCGTTTACTGCGCCGGCGGCGTCAGTTGTCCGCCCAGGCGCACGACCTCCTCGCGCAGATAGGTCAATGCCTGCATGGCGGCATCCGGCTCGCCCTTGACGCCCAGGTCGATATGCGGAACGCCGCCGTCCCCCATGCTGGGCAGACTGAAGGCCTTCACCCCCGGCCAGCGCTGCTCGAGCGACTCCAGTGCGGGTGTAATGCGCGACTCAGGCATATTGAACACCAGGAAGGAATGCTCGACCCGCACCACCTCGTGATGCAGATGGCGATAACGCGCATCCAGCGTCCACTCCATCATGGGCCATGCCATCACCGGGAATCCCGGCATGAACGTGTGATTGCGGATAAAGAAGCCCGGAATCTTGTTGTAAGGGTTGGGCACGATCTCCGCCCCTTTGGGGAAGACCCCCATCTGCAAGCGCTGCTTGTTTTCCGGTAGGGACATGTCGGCACTGCCCTGCCCCTTGCGGGCATTGTCGGCGCAGCGCTCGGCAATCAACCTGGCAGCTTCCGGGTGCAGCTCCAGCTCGACGCCCAACGCCTCGGCCGCCGCCTGCCGCGTCTGGTCGTCGGGCGTGGCGCCAATGCCTCCGCAACAGAAAACGGCATCGTCCGTGGCAAAACTGCGCCGCAGGACGGCAACGATGTCTTCGCGCGCGTCAGACACGAATTCGGCCCCGGACAACTGCATGCCCCGCTGGCCCAGCAGCTCGATCAGCTTGGAAAAATGCTTGTCCTGCCGCCGCCCGGAAAGGATCTCGTCGCCGATGGCGATCAGGCGAACCTTTGTCGGGGCGTGAAGCTGTTGCGTCATGTCTTGTGTTCCAAAATGAGGGTATCCACGCCTGCCGCCGCATGGCGCCGCAACTGCCGCAGCGCCTCCAGGCTGAAGTGCACGAACACCAGGGCAGAATAAACCGGCAGCACCAGCCATGCCGGGGGAAACAGGTTCATCAGCGCCAGGCACAGGCCGATCAGCCACAGCTGCCGGTTGTGGCGCTTCCACAATATTCTGCGCTCGTGCGCGCTGGCATGTTCCACCACGGCATCGAAACGCATGATGCGCGTGAAGGCGTAAGTCCACCACCACACCGAAAGCACGATAGGCAGCGGAGGAATCAGCCAGAGCGGCAGGGTCAGGACCCAGCCGATGCAGAACACAGTGCCCACCCAGATGGCGTTCCACACGCCGACGGCGCTCAGGAACTTGCCCTGGCGCTCGACATCGGCATAGTCCCTGCGTCCGACATGATTCAGGACGATGGGCATGACGAATACCGCCGCCACGATCAGGCCCAGGATGCCGGACAAAGGCAGCAGGATGAACGCCGCCAGCAGCGGCGCCAGATACAGCTTGAGCGAAAACAGGCCGACCGCCACCATCCATTGCTCCATGGTATTGATCAGGCCGAAGTCCAGCGCCTGGGTTTCCAGCCAGTCGGTCAGCGGCGTCCAGAACATCCATATCAGGACGATGGCGCCGACGAACGCGATCAGGAACGGCAGAAACATGGCCAGCAGCATTCTGGGCTGCAATTGCGAGGCCAGCGCGCGCCGGAACGCCGTAGCAACTGCGGAAATCCCGGACGGGGCCGAGGCGGGAACGGCAACTGGGTAATCGTTCATCAGTTTTGCGCGAGAAACCTCGGCGTTCAGGCCGGGGAGGGCTAGCGCGGCGCGTTCAATGCGCCCCTGTTCTCGCTGCCTCCTGCTCAAGTTGGGCGCTATCGAATCGAGATTGGGTATAGGCGTAGCCATCCGCTCGCTGAATAATTCGGCAATGCCGATGGCTGATGCCCTGAATCACGCCGTCTGGCGTCCGAATGTTGAAACTGCCGGTTTTACGCACGGCTACACGCCCGCGATGCATCCCCGCTTTTTTGCCCGCGGGCACGTTGGCCAGTACCTGGTCGCCAGTCTGGAAACCGAAATGCTGTTTCTGCCGGGTCAGATAGCCGCGCGGGAAGCCGCTCGCCGTCAGCCGAGTGCGTTGGTAGTCGCCGCGCCCAGTGGCTTTGATGGTGAGCGTGGGCCGCTGCCAGCCCTTTACGGCTTGCACATCACCAACGCAGACGGCATCGAGCGTATGAGCTTTCGGGATGCCGAGACGGCGGCGGTTGTACTTGGTCTGTGCCCCGGTGCCGGTAGCCAGCGCCAGGCCGGTGTGCAGCAGGGCGCCGAGTAAAGCGTTGCGCGTTGCGTTGACGGCGGCAGCATCACGCAGAGGGGCTTTGGCCCTGACCTTGATCCGGGCCAGCACCTGCGGTTTGTTCTTCAGGAACCGCTCGACCGGCTGACTGCCCTTGCGTTGGTTGCAAGAGCGGCAGGCCAGGGTCAGGTTCGAGACGCGGTTGCTCCCGCCATTGCCCCTGGCAATGATGTGCTCGATTTCCAGTGGGGTGTTTTCCGTCCCGCAGTAGGCGCAGCAACGGCCCCATTTTTCCAATAGATATTCGCGGACTTCGTAGCCTGCCAGCTCACCTTGCTGGTATTCGACGCCACTGATTTCGGGATTTTGCATCACCTGCATATCGAACTTGACCCGCTCGACGGCCAGATCGGTGATTGGCGCCCAGCGGCGCAGGCGAGTAACCCAGCCCAGCGTGGTATCCAGCCGGTGACGCAAGGACGGCGGTAGCCAGCCACTCGGTTTGGTTCTGTTGTCGAAACGGGGCGCACGATGACGCAGGTTGGCGCTGCGGCGGCGACGCCGAAAGCCAGCCCGCTGGCCCAGCGCCTTGCTGATCGCTGCGCCCCGGTGAAGCAGCTCGAACAGCGACAACACGCTGAGCCGCTGCGCCTGCTGCCGCACCAGGGCCATGCCGGTAAAGCGGCTACCCGGATCGAGCTTGAGGGTCAACGGCTGCACGTCGCTGTCAATTCGCAAACGATCCACCAGCCGGATGACAAACGGAGTCAGGCGATGCACTCGCGCACGACCACGAGCCAGCAGTAGCCTGGCTCGTTTCTCGCTGCACGGCATCAGCGCCCTGCCTTGTTTGTCCAGCACGTAGACCGCCATGCGATCCTCCTTAATTATCTGCCCTTACGGGCCTGGTGACGCAGGGCTTGCGCCCTGTCTCCCCTCGGGAATGTCTGCACCCGGCTCCCGCGTTACGCGGCGATCAGAACCTTCGGCGCTTTACCTTTCGCCAGCATGATCCTGACCTTCCAGAGCACCGAACTGAGGAAGCATTCGGTGGTGGGGCTTAACGACCTGGTGCAAACGGAGCCGGTTGATTACGGCTTTCCCTGGTCAACCTGGTTTGCTTTCACAAGCCCCGTCCTTCAGGGCGGGGTAGTTGACGAAGCTCTCCCGGATGCAACAGGGGGTATGATAGCCAAAGTTTGTCCGTTTTCCACGCCGCCATGCCCTTCTTCGACGCAACAGAACGCACCGATCGTCTCTCCCTGCACCTGACGCAACATCCCGGCTCCCCTATTGTCGCCTGCTACTGCGCCGCCTGGTGCAATACCTGCGCCGGATACCGCAAGGATTTCGAACGGCTGTCGCAAGACTGGCCCGACCACGCCTTCGTCTGGATCGACATCGAAGAACGGCCCGAGCTCCTGGGCGACGAGGACATCGAGAATTTCCCCACGCTGCTGCTGCAGAATGCGGACAAGACTCTGTTTTTCGGCATCCTGCAACCGCACATCCAGCATCTGCAGGGCTTGCTGCAGCGCGGCGAGGCGCTGGCCCCGGTCTCGTCCGCGCCACGCCTGCGCGACTGGCTTTCCGAGGCATAGATGAAGAACTCCGGCCCAAGGGCCGGAGCTTCTCCGCCACAATATGGGAGCGCCTTCGGCGCCGCATGGGTACCGCCTCGCTCGACCTCGGCCTGAAGGCCGAGGCTTGCGCTTTGGCGCGTGGTCAACGGCGGCTGGCCTCGACTCCCGGCACATCGTTCAGCGCCGCCAGCGCTTTCTGGATCTGCTGTCCATCCTGCACCTCGATGGTGAACACCATATGCGTCAATGAACGCCTGCTCTGCGTATTGACGCTGGTGACGCGAATGCGCAGCTTGGCGAAGACTTCGGACAGATCGTGCAGCAGGTCCACGCTGTCCTGGGCGTGAATGCTGATGTCGACAGGATAGCTGCCGCCCGACGTATCCCCCCAGTCGACATCGATGACCCGCTCGGGCTGGCGCTCGGCCAGCGCTGCAAACGAATGGCAATCCTGGCGATGGATGGAAACTCCCCTGCCGCGCGTCACGAATCCCCGGATCAGGTCCGGCGGCGCCGGGCGGCAGCAACGCGCCAGCTGCGTCATCAGAGAGTCCACCCCAACCACCAGCACGCCGCTCTTGCCCGCGCCCTGCGCCGTGGATGGAGCACGGGCCGCCAGTTGCTTGGGATCCAGCGGCTCCGCCGGCGCCGCTGTGTCCGGGCTGCGCAGCACATGATCGATCTGCCGCAGGCTGAACTCATCCTTGGCGACCGCGACATACAGATCATCCGCGCGGGCGAAATCCAGCTGCTGCGCCAACTGTTCCAGATTGATCGAAGTCTTGCCCAGCCGCTGCAGTTCCTTCTCCACCAGCGCCTGGCCTTGCGCGATGCGCTGCTGCAATTCCACCGCATTGAACCAGGCGCGCACCTTGGCGCGAGAACGCTGGCTGGCCAGAAAGCCCAGCTGTGGATTGAGCCAGTCGCGCGAAGGCCCGCCGGACTTGGCCGCGACGATTTCAACGGTCTGCCCTGTTTTCAGGCGGGTCAGCAAGGGCACCAGTTGCCCGTCGACCCTGGCGCCCCGGCAGCGGTGCCCGAGATCGGTATGCAGATGGTAGGCGAAATCCACAGGCGTCGCCCCCGCCGGCAGCTCGACCACGCGCGCCTGCGGTGTCAGCACATAAATGCGCTCATCGCCGGCCTGCGGCGCCGCTTGCGCCTTGCGCGCACGCGCGCCCGATCCGGACGATGGCCGCACAGGCTCCGCCGCCGGGCTGTCGCCATCCCTCTCCCAGGCCAGCAACTGGCGCATCCAGGACACCTTCTGATCGAATCCGCCCGCCGCGGCGACCGTGCCGCCCTTGGGGCCGGCCTCCTTGTAGCGCCAGTGCGCCGCCATCCCGTACTCGGCGAAATGGTGCATTTCCTGCGTGCGGATCTGGATCTCGAATGTACGGCCCTGCGCATCGGCCACTACCGTATGCAGCGAGCGGTAGCCATTGGGCTTGGGCCGCGATATGTAATCGTCGAACTCTTCCGGCACCGGGACCCAGAGCGAATGCGCCAGCGCGAGCACGGCATAGCAGGCCCGCTCGTCCTCGACAATGACCCGCATGGCGCGCAGGTCGAACAGCTGGGTGAAGTCCAGGTCTTTGTTGCGCATCTTGTTCCAGATGCTGTAGATATGCTTGGGCCGCCCAGTAACTTCGCCCTGGATGCCGGCCTCGGCCAGCGCGGTTTTCAGTGTCTGCACCGCCTGGCGGATCAGCGCCTCGCGCTCGACCCGCTTGTCCTCCAGCTTGCCCGCGATTTCCTTGTAGGTCTGCGGCTCCAGGAAACGGAAGGCCAGATCCTCCATCTCCCACTTCAGCTGCCAGATGCCCAGGCGATTCGCCAGCGGCGTATACAGTTCGAGCGTCTCGCGGGCGAACCCCACGGGACACGGCGTGCGCGAAGCCGCATACCAACGCAGCGACTGCAGGCGCGAAGCCAGGCGCATCAGCACAATGCGCAAGTCCGCCGCCATGGCGAGCAGCATCTTGCGCTGCATTTCCTTCTGGTCGCCGGCCGAGGCGGCGGTATCGCTGGACTGCCGAGCCAGGCCGCTCAAGCGCAGCAACGCCCGGGTCCCCTGCACCAGCGTGGCGACCTCGGGGCCGAACGCCTTGTGCATGGGCTCGTCCACCGCATTGCCCGAACCCGACAGCAGATCGACCGGCATGACCGTCAGCAGCGCGCTGGCGCGCACGGCCGCATCCAGCTCCATATCGGCCAGAATACGCGCGGCCCCAGCACCATGCGCATCCATAGGCTCTCCGGTGCTGGCCAGCTTGCCACTGAGCGGCTCTCGCACCCAATCCACCGCTTTGAGCAACAGCTCGCGCCCCTCGGCGTCGAGCCCCTCGCTGGCAGCCGCCAGCCATTCCTGATGAAACGGCGAGGAAGATGCATTCGAAACGGCAAAATCAATCATGGCAATACGAAAAAAAGCCCCCACGCTGCGCCTTTCGGCTTGCGCTCCACCGCGCGGCCCGCAGGCCGCTTGGATTCGCCAGGCACAGGACAGTCCGCAGTGGACTGTCCTGTGTCCAGACTCATCCCCAAGGGGGAGCTTTTTGCCTTGGGGCGGCCCGGCGGCAAAAAATAAAATACTGTGCGCATCGATCCCGTCCTCAAAGCAGACGCGACGCGCCTCTATACTACCCTGTCCGGCAAGCGCTTTGCGAACAAATCATGGTGATTAGCACATTCCCCGAAGACTCCACCGACACCGCAACGGACAACCAGCGCGGCGCAACGCTCCTGATCGTCTGGCACTCCCGCACCGGCGCCGCCAGGCAGATGGCCGAAGCGGCCCGCCAAGGCGCCATGGACATCTTCGAAGAGCTGGAAGTCGGCCCCCAAACACGCTGCATTCTCTCCCAAGCCGCCGAAACCACGCCGGACCAGATGCTGCAGGCCAGCGCCTACCTGTTCTGCTGCCCCGAAAACCTGGCAAGCATGAGCGGCGCGATGAAAGAATTCTTCGATACCTGCTACTACCCCGTCCTCGACCGCATCGCCGGCCTTCCTTACGCCCTCATGGTCAGCGCGGGCACCGACGGCGCCGGCGCCGTGCGCCAGATGCAGAGAATCTGCACCGGCTGGCGCCTGAGGGAAGTCGCCGAGCCCCTGCTGATACGCAGCGGCGCCCAGACGCCAGAGGCCATCCTCGCCCCCAAACGCGTCCAGGAAACCGACCTGGACGCCTGCCGCACGATGGGCGCCACGCTGGCGGCGCTGATCGCTTAGCGATGTCTCCCCCCGGCATACCCTGACGTCCAGCCCGTTGTCGTATGGTGCCCATCCGGGCCTGTTGGAGCGAGGGCAGCCCCGAAGGGGCCGAGGGCGCCTACTGGCGCGCCCGAGCCGAGCGACCAGGCCCGGATGGGCACCATACGACAACGGGCGGGTTAGCAAAACAACTGCCTCCCCAACAAAAAGAAAGAGGCTCCCGGCGCAAAGCCGCGGAGCCCCTCATCACACATGCAGTCCGATCAGTCGACGGCGGCCGTCAGCATGATTTCAACCTTGTAGTCCGGATTGGCCAGACGCGCTTCGATCGTCGCGCGCGCAGGCGTCCTGCCCTCCGGCACCCACGCATCCCACGCGCGATTCATGCCCGCGAACTCCGCAATATTGGGCATGAAAATCTGCACCGACAGAATACGCGTCTTGTCGCTGCCCAGCTCAGCCAGCAGCTCATCGATGGTGTTCAGCACATCCTTGGTCTGCCCTTCGACATCCAGCGTCGTATCGTTCGGAACCTGGCCTGCGAAATAGGCCACGCCATTGTGCACCACCACGTCCGACAGACGCTTGCCGACATTGATGCGTTTGAGCTCGCTCATTGCTGCTTCTCCACTCAAGGGGTTGAAATACTGCGCCATTTAACCATGCCGGGCCGCTTCGCAACACTCGCGCGCACCACAAAAGGGCGGGTGCCGCCGCCCTTCATGCTGGCGGCAGCTCGAACACCTGCCGCAGATAGGCCAGATAGGCCGGATCGTCGCACATCGTCTTTTCCGGCGCGTCCGACACCTTGGCCACCGGCTGCCCATTGCAGCGGACCATCTTCATCACGATCTGCAAAGGCTCGTGCCCCAGATCATTCGTAAGATTGGTCCCTATACCGAACGACACCTTGCAGCGCCCCGCAAAGCGCTTGGCCAGCTCAATGGCCTTGGGAATCGTCAGCCCGTCGGAAAACACCAGCGTCTTGGTGCGGGGATCCGCCCTGTGCTTCTCATAATGCGCCAGCAAACGCTCGCCCCACACAAAGGGATCGCCCGAATCATGCCGGGCTCCATCGAACAGCTTGCAAAAATACATATCGAAATCGCGCAGGAAAGCATCCATGCCGTAGACGTCCGACAAGGCAATGCCCAGG
Organism: Paracandidimonas soli; assembly: GCF_004342005.1. Taxonomy (GTDB): domain Bacteria; phylum Pseudomonadota; class Gammaproteobacteria; order Burkholderiales; family Burkholderiaceae_B; genus Paracandidimonas; species Paracandidimonas soli. Next base: position 243,020 of record NZ_SMBX01000003.1, on the reverse strand, counting down.
TCGCCGCGATACTCCTTCGCCCAGACCTCCAGCGCGAACACCTGCGAATCGCGCAGGCGCGGCCCCAGCGCCTGGCAGGCCTGAAGGTATTCATGCGCCATCGTGCCCAGCGGCGTGACGCCATGCTTCATCGCCAGCCAGACATTGCTGGTGCCCGCGAAATGCATGCCCATCTGGGACTTCATCGTGATGACCACTTCCTCATGCCATTTCTTGGAGAAACGCCGGCGCGTGCCGTAGTCGGCCACGCGGAAATCCGCCAGCGCGGGATCATCCAGCACCAGCTGCATCTTGGACTGCAGGCGCTTGCGCCCTTCCTCCCAGGCCGGTTCCGGGCATACATTGCGGAAATACACCTCGTTGACGATGGCCAGAACCGGGATCTCGAACAGGATCGTGTGCAGCCACGACCCTTTCACGGAAATGGCGATCTCTCCCGGCTCCGCGCCTTCGGTCACGCTGATGCTGCGCTCCTGCAAATGGAACAGGCGCAGGAAATCCACGAAATCGCTCTTGATGAAGCGCAGGCCGCCCAGGTAGTCCAGCTCGGCCTCCGTAAAGCGCAGCGTGCAGAGATGGCGGATTTCCTCGCGGATCTCGTCCAGGTACGGCCTGAGATTGACGCCAGGCGTGCGGCACTTGTAGCGGTACTCGACCTGCGCCGCGGGAAACTGGTGCAGCACTACCTGCATCATGCTGAATTTGTACAGGTCGGTATCGAGCAAAGAGGTAATAACCATCGGAAAACCGGAAAGACGCCCGCCAGGCGTTCGCATGGCGTAAGAATTTGTAGAAACGATTGCGGCAACCATAGCACAGCGATACGCAAAAGGCCTGTCATTTTTATTTTTTTAATCTGGATCAAAAACTTGCATTGGCTTTAGGGTGTTTAATCGACCCCTGACGATTATTGGGTAAAATCAAGTCCTTAGTCTTGCTGCCGCTGGAGCTTTTTTACCATGACTCATGTAGTCACCGAAAACTGTATCAAATGCAAATTCACCGACTGCGTCGATGTCTGTCCCGTAGACTGCTTCCGTGAAGGCCCCAACTTCCTCGTCATCGATCCCGACGAATGCATCGACTGCGCCGTCTGTATTCCCGAATGTCCCGCGAACGCCATCTTTGCCGAAGAAGACGTCCCGCAGGACCAGTTGCACTTCATCGAGCTCAATGCCGAACTGAGCCCGGAATTCGGCCCCATCAACCGCTCCAAGACCCCGCTGGAAGGCGCCGACGACTGGAACGGTGTTGCTGACAAGCTGCAATATCTCGAACGCTGATCCAGGCACGTCGATCGATACAGGCCGTATTTCCCCGATATACGGCCTATTTTCGGGCCATAAACATGAAATTTTCTGCAAAAACCAATAGTTTATGCATTTTTATGCATAAACTTGACGATAAATGACAATCGCCTTATGCAATACAGGGATATCCGCGATAGCCATTGTCTTGTTTTCGGGATTATGTTGTGTTTGTCCATTCTGACAGGTGCAAAACCTCATGCTGTACGACATTCGAGAACTCCAGCGTACCTTCCTGACGCCGTTCACCGCTTTTACTGATACCAGCGCCCAGCTATTCTCCAGTCCCTACAGCCCCCTGGCCTACACGCCGCTGTCGCGTCAAATAGCCGCTTCCTGCGAACTGCTGCACCGTCTCGGAAAAGAATACGAAAAACCCCGGTGGGGGCTCCATTACACGCACGCCGGCGACTGCGACGCAGTCGTGACCGAGCGCACCGTGATGGCCAAGCCCTTTTGCAACCTGGTGCACTTCGAACGCAGCCTGCCTGCCAGCGCGACCAAGGATCCCACCGTGCTGCTGGTCGCCCCCATGTCGGGCCACCATGCCACGCTGCTGCGCGACACCGTGCGCGCCCTGCTGCCCAACCACGAGGTATATGTCACCGACTGGATCGACGCCCGCATGGTGCCGCAGTCCGAAGGCCAGTTCGGCCTGAACGATTATGTGCGCTATGTGCAGGACTTCATTCGCCATCTCGGGCCGGATGTGCACGTCATGTCCGTCTGCCAGCCGACCGTGCCGGTCATGGCCGCCATCTCCCTCATGGCAAGCAACGGCGATCCCTGCCTGCCTCGCAGCATGATCCTGATGGGCGGGCCGATCGATACGCGCCAGTCGCCCACCGACGTCAATCGCCTGGCCACGACCAAGCCGTTCTCCTGGTTCGAGAACAACCTGATCCACCGCGTACCCGCGCGCTACCCGGGCTCCGGCCGCAAGGTCTATCCCGGCTTCCTGCAATACGCCAGCTTCATCGCCATGAATCCCGACCGCCACCTGAAGTCGCACTACGATTTCTACTGTGACCTGGTGCGCGGCGACGACGAAGACGCCGAAGCGCATCGCCGCTTCTACGACGAATACAACGCCGTGCTGGACATGACGGCCGAGTTCTACCTGGACACTATCCGGATCGTCTTCCAGGAACATCGCCTGCCCAAGGGCACATGGGAGATCGACGGCCAGCTTGTGAATCCGGCCGCCATCCGCTCCGTCGCCCTGTTCACCATCGAAGGCGAACTGGACGACATCTCTGGCCAGGGCCAGACGCGCGCGGCGCACACGATGTGCAAGTCCATCGACAAGTCGCTCAAACAGCACTACACCGCGCCCAAGTGCGGGCATTACGGCATTTTCTCCGGCAGGCGGTGGCGCGAAACGATTTGTCCTAAAATAGCGGAATTCATCCGCGAGCACGCATAAGCGGCATCCGGCAGCAATGCCGGATCGGATCTACGCCTCCGGATACCGATACGCTTCCGAATCGCCACAGGGAACTTCCCGCCTCAAGCGGAGAAGTTCCCTGCGCCTTTTGGATGGCACCCAGTTCAGACCGGACCACAAGCAGCCATGACGGCCTCCAGCCTTACCGACGCCATCGACGCCATCCTACCGCAGACGCAATGCACCAAATGCGGCTACGACGGCTGCCGTCCCTACGCTGACGCCATCGCCGCCGGGGAAGTTGCCATCAATCGCTGTCCGCCGGGCGGCCAGTCCGGCATCCGCAAGCTGGCAGAGCTGCTGGAACGTCCGGAAATCCCGTTGGACGAATCCTGCGGCGAGCATCAGCCCCTGCGTCTCGCCGTCATCGACGAAGCGCACTGCATCGGCTGCACGCTTTGCATCCAGGCCTGTCCGGTGGATGCCATCGTCGGCGCCAACAAGCGGATGCATACCGTCATTCCCGACCTCTGCACGGGCTGCGATCTATGCGTCCCTCCCTGTCCCGTGGATTGCATCGACATGCGCCCGGCGGGCTTCGACTGGACGCCGGCGCTGGCGGCCCGGGCCAGGGATCGCCACGGCAAGCGCCAGCGCCGGCTCGACGCCCTGCACCCCGAGGCATCCCCGCTGGCCGCCCGCAACCTGGCCAACAAGGCGCCCGTGGCCATCGCCGCTGCAAGCGATCCCGACCAGCGCCAGCGGAAGATCGCCGATGTCCTGGCTCGCGCACGCGCGCGCCGCAACGCCTCATCAGGCATGCATTCATGAACGCACAGAAACGCGCGGAAATCTTCCGCCGCCTGCAGGCAGCCAACCCGAAACCGACGACGGAACTGGAATACCGCAATACCTTCCAGTTGCTGATCGCCGTCATCCTGTCCGCCCAGGCGACCGACAAATCCGTCAACTTGGCGACCGCCCGCTTCTTCCCCACCCATGAGACGCCGCAAAGCATCCTGGATATGGGCCTGGAAGCGCTGACGGAACACATCCGCACTATCGGCCTGTACAAGACCAAGGCCGCCAACGTCATACGCACCTGCGCCATCCTGGTGGAAAAGCATAACGGCCAGGTCCCGGCGGACCGCGCAGCCCTGGAAGCCCTGCCCGGCGTCGGCCGCAAGACGGCCAACGTCGTGCTGAACACAGCCTTCGGCCACCCTGTCATCGCCGTGGACACCCATATCTTCCGCGTCGCCAACCGCACGGGACTGGCGCCCGGCAAGACCGTGGAGGAAGTGGAGAAGCGTCTCACCCGGCTGACGCCGGCTCCCTATCGCCTGGATGCCCACCACTGGCTCATCCTGCACGGCCGCTACATCTGCCTGGCCCGCAAGCCCAAATGTCCTCAGTGCGGCATTGCCGACCTGTGCGAGTACCGGGACAAGACCGTCGCCTGAGTTGCGCGGAAGGCTGTTCCTGCGCAGGAACCCGGGAACCTTTCCCCGAAAACAAAGTCCCAAGTCGATGTAACATATGGCCTTGCCTCGGCGCAAACCATCTTCCTGAACGCGCCGCCACGACGACAATGACGCAGGCCCGCCACGCACCCGCATGAAAAAACTTCTGTTCGACCTGTTCCCGCTGATCCTGTTCTTCCTGGCATTCCGCTACGCCGACATCTATGTCGCCACGGCAGTCGCCATCGCAGCCGGCATCGCCCAGTTCATCTGGCTGAAAGTCACCGGCAAGGCCATCGAAGCCACGCACTGGATCAACCTGTCGGTCATCGTCGTATTCGGCGGCGCCACGCTGCTGTTCCACAACGACGCCTTCATCAAGTGGAAGCCCACCGTGCTGTACTGGCTGTTCGCTTCCATCCTGCTGTTCAGCCACCTGGTCCTGGGCCGCAATCTCATGCAAAAGCTCATGGGCGGCCAGGTGCAGTTGCCCGCTCCGGTCTGGTCGAAGCTGAACCTGGCATGGGCCGGCTTCTTCCTGGCATCGGGCGCCCTGAACCTGTACGTGGCCTTCTCCGGCCAGTTCACGGAATCGCAGTGGGTCAACTTCAAGGTATTCGGCCTGATGGCGCTGCTCATCCTGTTCGTCATCGCCCAGTCCATCTGGCTGGGCCGGCATATCCAGGAGCCCGCGCCGGAAGCCCTGCCGGGAGCCGCAGACCAGGAGTCCGACAAATGAACGCCGAACGCATCGCCCTCGTGCACGAACGCCTTGCCGGGCTGGAGCCCACTCACATCGAAGTCGTGGACGAATCCCACCATCACATCGGACACGCCGGCGCCGAAGGCGGCGCCTGTCATCTGCGCGTTTTCATTTCGTCACCGCAATTCCAGGGCCTGTCGCCTGTCGCCCGCCATCGGCTCGTGTATGATCGGCTGCAGGATCTCATTCCCTTTCCCATCCACGCACTGGCCATCGTCGCCAGCCCAACCCCAAACAAAGGTAATTGATACATGAAGACACTTGCTGCATTCGCTGCTGCGCTGGTCATTGCTGCACCGGCCTACGCCCAGACCATTGCCACAGTCAATGGCAAGAACATCACCAAGGCCAACCTGGACCAGTTCGTCTCCCTGCTGGTCAGCCAGGGCGAGAAAGACACGCCTGAACTGCGCGAGCAGGTCAAGCAGGAAATGATCCACCGCCAGGTCGCCGTGCAAGCCGCCGAAAAGGCCGGCCTGGACAAGCAGGACGCCGTCAAGCAGGAAATCGAACTGGCCCGCCAGGGCATCCTGGTCCGCGCCCTGCTCGAAGACCACCTGAAGAAGAACCCCGTCACCGACGCCCAGATCCAGGCGGAATACGACAAGATCAAGCAGTCCCAGGCCGGCCGCGTCGAATACAAGCTGCGCCACATCCTGGTCGCCGACCAGGCGAAGGCCGAGGCTCTGGCCAAGGACATCAACGGCAAGAAGGTCAGCTTCGAAGCGGCCGCCAAGAAAGACTCCATCGACCCGGGCAGCGGCAAGAACGGCGGCGACCTCGGCTGGGGCCCCGCCAGCAACTACGTGCCTGAATTCGCCACCGCCGTGGAAAGCCTGAAGAAGGGCGAAACCTCGGCCAAGCCCGTGCAGACCCAGTTCGGCTGGCACATCATCCGCGTCGAAGACACGCGCCCGCTGGAATTCCCCGCTCTCGAACAAGTCAAGCCCCAACTGACCGAGATGCTGCGCCAGCAGAACCTGGGCCAGTTCCAGGAAGAGCTGATGAAGTCCGCCAACATCAAGTAACAAGCTTGCGGGCCCGCACGGCGCCGCCGTTCGGGCCCTGGCAACCGGGTACCATCAAGAAAGGCTGCCGGCGATCGTCGAGCAGCCTTTTTTCATCCAGGCAGCGATACCTCCGGCACGCATAAAGCAGCGTCTCAGAACGCATTATCGAGCCTGCAGGCCAGCGCTTCCTTCAACAAGGCGACCCGGGGATTGGCCGGCCCCTCCCGAAAAACCAGGGCTACCACGCTGGAAGGCGGCTCGGGCACCACGCGTATCTGCCTGACCGGATCCGCTTGCAATGCGCCCTGATGAAGAAGAGCCACGTCCGGAACAATGCCGACACCCAGACCCGCGGCGACGAATTGCAGACTCGTCGTAGGGCTCGTCGATTCGATCACGGGCAGGGGAGCGGGCACTCCGGCATGCGTGAAGCAGTCGTCGATGAGCTTGCGCCCCATCGACCCTTCGGCCGGCATCACCCACCGTTCCCGTGACAAACGGACCCAGTCCACGCGCCGCGAACGGACCAGCGGATGCTCCGCGCATGCGACCACGGCGAACTGTACTTCGAACAGCTTGACGTACCGAAACGCGCCGGCATCGGACTCCAGCATTTGCAAAGGGAAAGTGGTGACCAGAGCGTCGAGCTCGCCCTGATGAAGCGCGCGTATCAGCGCGGGAACCCGTTCCTCCAGCAATTGCACCCGTACGGGCGCTTCGCTTTGCACCAGCCTTGCAATCACCCCGGGCAAGTAGGTTTGCGCCACGAACGGAGGCGCGCCGATCCGGATCTTGGCCGTGAAGCGATCCGCGGCGGCGGCCTCGGAGCGAAGATGGGCCAGTTCTTCCAGCAGCATCGCCGCGCCGCGCAGCACCACTTCCCCCTGAGCGGTCGGCGTCAAGCCGCGCGCGGTGCGAGAGAACAGCGCAAAGCCAAATGCACTTTCGATTTCCGTCAGCGCCTTGCTCAGGGCCGGCTGGGTCAGATTGAGCGCCTGGCTGGCCGCCCGCAGGCTGCCCGTCGTCTGCACTGTCCTCAGCAGGCGCAGGTGGCGAAAGCGCAGCTTGGCTACCAGATGGTCGGGTTCAATCAATTCGTTCATCCGCCGGCATAAAACATAAAGCTATCGCTATATCAAAATATATCACTTTTTCTACTCACTGCGATTCGCTATCCTTCATGCATTACAACAAGGAGACAACACATGGAACGCCGCCAATTCTGTCTGGGCGCCCTGGGCGCCAGCCTCATGCTCCACCCGGCAGCGCGGGCTGCGACGGGGACCTACCCATCGCGGGCGGTACGCATCGTCGTCCCCTACGCCGCCGGCGGAGGACCCGACATCATGGTGCGGCAGTTCGGCCCTGTGCTGAGCAGGGCACTGGGGCAGCCCATCGTGGTCGAAAACAAGGTCGGCGCGGGCGGCGTCCTGGCCGCCCAGTACGCCGCCCAGGCGCCCGCCGACGGCTACACCGTATTGCTGGGCTCGAACTCGCACTTGATCCAGAAGGCATTGCAACCGGATCTGGCCTTCGATCCGATCGATGATTTCGCGCCGGTCACCCTCATCGCCTCCTCTCCTACCGTGCTGGTCGTATCCGCCGGTTCTCCCTACCATACGGCGCAGGATCTCATTGCCGCACTGCGCGCTCATCCCGGGAAACTGAATTTCGCTTCCGGCGGCGTCGGGTCGGGGGCGCACCTGGGCGGCGCAACCTTCATATCGCTGCTGAAGGCCGACGCTGTCCATGTCCCGTTCAAGGGTTCGGTGGAAATTCCGACCTCGCTCCAGCGCGGCGACACAGACTTCGCCTTCGCCATTGCGGGCACCGCCATCCCTCAAGTCAAGGACGGCAGGTTGCGCGCCCTGGCCGTGACCAGCCGCGACCCGGTGGCCGAACTCCCCGGCGTTCCCACGCTGCATGACATCCTGCGTAGCGACCTGGCGATCCAGGAATTCTGGTTTGGCCTCTGGCTGCCCAGGAACTCCCCCGCCGACGCCGTCGACAAACTCTACAGCGCAACGACGGCGGCGCTCAGGGAGCCTGCCGTCAAGAGCATGTTCGAGGCGACTGGAAACCGCGTGATCCAGAGCGACAGCCCGCAGGCCGATGCGGCGTTCGTACGCGGCGAATACCGCAAATGGGCCGAAATCATCAAGCTCACCGGCATCAGTGCCGGCTGACCGGGGAGTCCGCATGTCGAAACCGCTTGAAGGCGTGCGCGTGCTTGACCTGTCTCACGTGATCGCCGGCCCCCTCGCCTCGTTCTATCTGGCGCAACTGGGCGCCGAAGTCATCAAAGTGGAGCCGCCCCTGGCGGGAGAAGTCCTGCGCTCGATGAAAGACGGGGCGGACACGGACACTCCCACCGGGTTTGCGGCAATCAATGCCGGCAAGCAGTCGCTGGCGCTGGACATCAGGACACAGGAAGGCGCCGGGCTGCTCCGAAGCCTTGCCACCTCCGCCGATGTCTTCATAGAGAATTTTCGGCCCGGCGTGGTGGCTCGGTACGGGCTCGACTATGCATCCATCAAGGCCGTCAGGCCGGACATCGTCTATTGCTCCATCTCGGGCTTCGGCCAGCAAGGAGGCTGGGCCCTGCGCGGCGCCTACGACCATGTCGTCCAGGCCCTGACCGGAATGATGATGATGTCCGGCGAAGGGGACGACGCCCCTCCGCTCAAGGTCGGCTTTCCCGTGATCGACGTGGCGGTCGGCATGCTTGCCGCCTTGTCTATCGTCTCGTCGCTGCACCGTCGCTCCCGCGACGGCGCCGGCCAGTACATCGATGCATCCATGGTCCAGGCTTCCCTGATGCTGATGTATCCCAACACCTGCGCCAGCCTCACTGACGGGACACCGACACGCCGCGTCGGCAATCGAGGATACACGGGCAGCCCCGCGGCCGACACATACCGGTGCGCGGACGGATGGCTGGCGGTTGCGGCCAACACGCCGGCCCAGTTCCGCAAGCTTGCAGCCGCCCTGGGGATCGAGGAACTGTGCGACGACGCCCGGGCGCTGGATCTGGCCGCATTCAATCAGCCCAACGGATTCGTGGTGCCGAACGACCGAAGATACGTCGTGGAACGTCTGCGCCAGGCATTCGCAAGCCGCAGCGCGGTGCAGCTCGAGGATATTCTGAGCCTGGCCGGCGTGCCCGCGGCCAGGGTAAGGAAGCTCGAAGAATTCCTTCATGAAGTCGACGCCACCGGTTGCGTGAGTCTGCCGGACTACCGATTCAGCCAAGGCGGGCGCGAGCTGCGCACGAGAGGAATCGGCTTCGATTTCGACCAGGACGGCGGGCCCACCCAGTCCGGCGCGCCTTCGCTGGGCCAGGACACCCGTGCCGTGCTGGCCAAGGCGGGACTGGACGAAGAGACCATCGCCGCGCTCGAACGTGCCGGAGTCATCCGGACGCAAACCGAGGCGGCCGCCTCCCTGGCATCCTGACAATAGCAACACAACCCGGAGAACCCATGACACAACTTCTGCAAGGCCGAATCGCCATCGTGACGGGAGCCGGCCGCGGCCTGGGCCGCGCCCATGCGCTCGAACTTGCCCGCCACGGCGCCAGGGTCCTGGTCAACGACCAGGGAGCGGACCGGCCGGACGCCGAAGCGCAGGCCGTTGTGGACGCCATTCGCGCGACTGGAGGAGACGCCTGCGCGCACGGCGCCGATGTGACCGATCCTCAGCAGGTCCAGGACATGGTGCAATCGGCCGTCGCAAGATGGGGCCGCGTCGATATACTGGTGAACAACGCGGGCATCCTGCGCGACAAGAGCTTCGCCAAGATGAGCCTGGAGGACTTCCGGCTTGTGATGGAGGTCCACCTGATGGGCTCGGTGCACTGCACCCACGCGGTGTGGAACGCCATGCGCGCCCAGAACTACGGACGCATCGTGATGACCACCTCGTCCTCGGGCCTGTACGGCAACTTCGGACAGTCAAACTACGCCGCGGCGAAGATGGCGCTGGTGGGCCTGATGCAGACCCTGGCCCTTGAGGGCGAACGACATGGCGTGCGCGTAAACTGCCTGGCCCCCACAGCCGCCACGGCCATGACCGAAGGCCTGCTCGAACCGCAGGCGCTGGACATGCTTGCTCCGGCATCTGTCAGCCCCGCCCTGATCGCCCTGGTTGCGGAAAACGCCCCGAACCGGACCATCCTGATGGCCGGCGCGGGAAGCTTCGAGCAGGCGCACATCACCATGACCCGCGGCATATGCCTGAGTGAGGCCGAGCTGTCGGCAAACGTGCTGATCGACCGTCTGGACGAAATTGCCGACCGCAAAGGGGAAACCGTCCCCGCCACCGGCTTTGATCAATTGCGCCACGAAATCGACAAGGCCCAATCCGTCAGGTGCGCGGCATGAACGCCAGGGAGGTCGTGGTTCTGTCCGGCGTTCGTACGCCCATCGGCAGCTTCGGCGGCGGCCTGAAAGACATGCCGCCGACCGCGCTCGCCACCCATGTGCTGCGCGCCGCCGTGGCGAGCGCGAATATCGATCCCGGCCACGTCGAGCACGTCTGCTTCGGCCAGGTCATCAATACCGAGCCGCGCGACCTGTATCTGTCGCGCGTCGCCGCCATCGAAGCAGGCTGCGGCGAAAACACGCCGGCCTTCAACGTGAACCGATTGTGCGGATCGGGCTTGCAGGCGGTCGTTTCCGCGGCGCAGTCTATCCTGCTGGGAGACTGCACGACCGCGGTCGCCGGGGGAGCCGAAAGCATGTCGCGCGCGCCCTACCTCAGCCCGGCCCTGCGTTTCGGCGCCCGCATGGGAGACACAGCCATGGTGGACACATTGCTCGGCGCCCTGCACGATCCATTCCATCGGATCCACATGGGCCTGACTGCGGAAAACGTCGCACGGCAATACGGCATCACGCGCAAAGAACAGGATGCGCTTGCCGTCGAAAGCCATCGCCGCGCCGCATTGGCAGCCGCCGAGGGCCGCTTCGATTCGCAGATCGTCCCTGTGATGGCGCCAGGCCGCAAGGGCGAAATCGCCTTCGACAGGGACGAGCACATCCGCACCGGCATCGGCCTGTCCGACCTTGCCGGCCTCAAGCCCGTGTTCGCACCCGATGGCGGCACCGTCACGGCGGGCAACGCGTCCGGAATCAACGACGGCGCGGCGGCCCTTGTACTGATGGAGCTCTCCAGCGCCCAGGTATGCGGCGCCCGCCCAATGGCCAGGCTGGCCGCCTATGCCCATGCGGGGGTGGATCCGCGCTACATGGGCATCGGTCCGGTTCCCGCCGCGCGCGCCGCCCTGGAGAAGGCTGGCCTTTCCGTCGACGATATCGACGTCATCGAATCCAACGAGGCCTTTGCGGCGCAGGCCTGCGCGGTGAGCCGCGAACTCGGGCTGGATCCGGCCAAAGTCAATCCGAACGGATCCGGCATCGCCCTGGGACATCCGGTGGGCGCGACGGGCGCCATCATCACCGTCAAGGCATTGCACGAACTCAGGCGCATTGGCGGCCGGTACGCGCTGGTCACGATGTGCATTGGAGGCGGACAGGGCATCGCCGCCATCTTCGAACGAATCTGAATCACACGCCCCGCTTCCTATGACGACAGGCAACCCTCATCCCTCATCGGCGATCCGGCGGTTCGACTCCGTCCAGTCTCTCGGCAGTTTCGTGGGACAACCGGCGATCGTTTCCAAGCCTCTCATGATAGACCAGGAAATGATAGACCGGTTTGCGCAGGTCACGCGCGACAGCCAGTGGATTCATGTGGACCAGGAGCGTGCGCTGGCGGAGTCTCCGTACCGGCGCACCATCGCGCATGGCTTTCTCGTGCTGTCTTTGCTGAGCTATTGGCAGGCCAACTGCATCGCCTTCCCCCGCGCAACCCTGGTGCTGAACTACGGTTTCGACAAGGTCCGCTTCACCGCGCCCGTCCTGTCCGGTTCGCGCGTATCGGCCAGATTCTCGCTGGCGCAGGTACTGGAGACCAGGCCAGGCGAGGCCCGCTGCTCCTGGAACGTCGCGATCGAAGCCGAGGGCGCGCCGCGGCCCTCTGTGCACGCCGATTGGCAGATCATGGTCAGGTACGAGGAAGCCGCCCGGACCGAAGCCTGAGGCGGGATCAATCCAGCGCCAGCAACTGCCGCAGTCCGGCCTCGTCCAGGATTTCCACGCCCAGCTCCCTGGCCTTTTCCAGCTTGCTGCCGGCTTCCTCTCCGGCCACCACATAGCTGGTCTTGCGCGATACCGAGCCGCTGACCTTTCCACCCGCCGCCAGGATGCGCTGGGCGGCCTCGTCACGCGTCCAGTTCGGCAGCGTTCCGGTCAGCACGAAGGTCTTGCCGCGCATGGCCTGGGACGCGGATACCGCCGCTTCCGCCACCGGATGCACGCCGCGCTCCATCAGCAGATCGATGATCTCTCGATTGTGGGCCTCGGAAAAGAAACGCTGGAGCGAATGCGCCACCACCGGCCCGACATCGTTGACCATCAGCAGCGCCTCTTCATCCGCCTGGATAATGGCCTCCATCGAACCGAAATGACGCGCCAGATCGCGGGCCGTGGTTTCTCCGACATGGCGTATGCCCAGCGCGAACAGCAGGCGCGAAAGCGGCGGCATGCGCGCCTTGTCGATAGCCGCCACCAGGTTCTCGGCCGACTTGCGCCCCATGCGATCCAGCAGCAGCAATTCCTCCACTCGCAGCGTGAACAGATCCGCCAACGAACGCACCCTGTCGCTTTCCACGAGCTGGTCCACCAGCTTCTCGCCCAGGCCCTCGATATCCAGCGCCTTGCGGCCGGCCGCGTGGATCAGGCTCTGCTTGCGCTGCGCCCGGCAGAACAGGCCGCCGGTGCAGCGGGCGATCGCCTCTTCCTCCGGGCGCTCCACCGCGGAACCGCAGACCGGACACTGCTCCGGCGTCTGGTACAGCATGGCGCCTTCGGGCCTCAGTTCCAGGATGGGACTGACCACTTCAGGGATGACATCGCCCGCCCTGCGCACGACGACGGTATCGCCGATGCGCACATCCTTGCGCCGGATTTCGTTTTCGTTGTGCAGCGTCGCATTGGTGACGGTGACGCCGCCGACGAATACCGGCTTCAGGCGCGCGACGGGCGTGATCGCTCCCGTGCGCCCCACCTGGTTCTCGATATCCAGGATGACCGTGGTTTCTTCCTGCGCGGGGAACTTGTGCGCCAGCGCAAAGCGCGGTGCGCGCGCCACATAGCCCAGCACGCGCTGCGCCGCCAGCGAGTTCACTTTGTAGACGACGCCGTCGATATCGTAAGGCAGCGTATTGCGTGTTTCGCCCGTGCGCCGGTAAAAATCCAGCAGCCCCTCGCTGCCAGCCACCACGCGCCTGGCCTCGCTGACGACGAAACCCAGGGACGACAGCCAGTCGAGCATTCCGGCATGCGTGGCGCAAGGCAGGGCATCATCATCCCCGGCGGAGGCATCGGGCAGCAAGCTGCCCTGGACGGGAGGCGCCGCCGACACTGCCTGCGCCCCCAGCACCTCGCCCCAGCCGTAGGCCAAGAAACGCAAGTGGCGCTGCGCCGTGACATGCGGATCCAGCTGCCGCAGGCTGCCCGCGGCCGCATTGCGCGGATTGACGAACACCTTCTCGCCGCGCAGCCGCTGGGCCTCGTTCAAGGCCTCGAAATCGCCGCGATACATCAGCACTTCGCCGCGCACTTCCAGCACGCGCGGGGCTTTCCCCAGCAAACGCAAGGGCACGGAATTCATGGTGCGCACATTGCCCGTGACGTCCTCGCCGGCCCGCCCGTCGCCGCGCGTGGCGGCCTGCACCAGCAGGCCGTCCTCGTAGCGCAGGCTCATGGCCACGCCGTCGAACTTGTACTCCACGGCATACTCGACTTGCGCCGCCAGGCTCAGCAGCCCGGACTCGCGCAGCGTATCGGCGACACGCTTATCGAATGCAGTCACGTCCTCGTCGTCGAAACCATTGTTCAACGACAGCATGGGCCGGGAATGCCGCACGCTCTGGAAGGCCGTCAAGGCCGTGCTGCCGACACGCTGGGAAGGCGAATCCGGCGTCACCAGGTCGGGATGCGCCGCTTCCAGTTCCAGCAGCTCGGCCATCAGCTTGTCGTATTGGGCGTCCGAGATGATGGGCGCATCCATCGTGTAGTAACGATGGTTATGGCGCGAGATCTCCTCGCGCAAGGCCAGCAGCCGCTGCTGCACTTCGCTGTTCTGCATGCTTCACTTCAACCTGGTCAGGAGAACACCAGCGCGGTGCGCGGCTGCCCCGGCACGAAGCCCGTCGATTCGAGGCGGGCGTAGATCTCCGCCAATTGCTCGTCGATCTTGCCATCGGCTTCCGCCACCACCGGGCGGCCCTGGTCGTCCAGTAGCACGGTGCCCAGGCGGCGAGCCAGATCCCGCCCGACGCCGGCCATACGGCTGAATGGCTGGGTATCGACAGGGCTGTTGGGCAGATCCAGCAGCAAATCCAGGCGGGAGACCGAATCCGACTGCAGATCCGCAACGGCTGCGCCATCCATCAGCAACAGGAAGCGCGGCTGGCCGCTTTCCGCCATCCATGCCAGGTGCCTGCCGTATGGCATGAAGCCGACGTCGCGCGTGATCTGCTGGATCTGCGACAGCGGCAGCGGCTCTTCCGGCCGCAGCGCCAGGCCCACCTGCACGTCCAGCTCGGCGCAAGCCGCATCCAGCCTGGCTGCGCGCTGGATCACCTCGTCCTGCTCCGGCGCCTCGACCGAGCCTTCGAACTTTGCGATCAGTTCCTGCGCCACCGTCCACAGCTGCGACCACTCGATCGCCGTCAGCGGACCTCCGCGGTTGGCCAGCAGCACGGCCAGCTGCAGCGACACATAGGATTCTCCGGCGCGCAGGCGGGAGCGATGCCCGCCGCCATCGCGCTCGGCAAAGATGCGCACCGGCTTGCCGCCCACGTCACTCAGGCCGTGCACCGCCTTCTGCAGCGCATCGGCAGGCACGGGATGCGCGAAACTGATATCCAGCACGGCTTCCAGCGGATGATCGACCTCTTCCTCGTCGTCAGGCAGCAGTTCGCCCTGCGCCATGCTGGCAAAGCCGGGTTCGCGGCGCTCTCCCGGCATCGACGATGACGTCTTGGCCGCACCCAGCAGCGCATCGTTCTCGTCTTCCGGGAAATGCTCGCGCATCCTGGCCCGGATCCTGCGATCCTGCCACCAGTTGAAAACCACCACCACCAGGATCAACAGGACTCCCAGTGCAATCAGTCCGATCTGTAAGTCGCTCATATCACGTTCCGTCGCATCACGCCTTGTTCATTATGGTTTGCGCCAGGTCCTAGGCTTCCGCCATCTGCAGCGCGGACTCGATATCCACCGCCACGATACGCGAAACGCCCTGTTCCTGCATGGTCACGCCGATCAGCTGCTTCGCCATCTGCATGGCGATCTTGTTGTGGGAAATGAAAAGAAACTGCGTCTGCTCGCTCATGCTGCGCACCAGGTTCGCATATCGTTCGGTATTGGCATCGTCCAGCGGCGCATCGACCTCGTCCAGCAGGCAGAAAGGCGCCGGATTCAGCTTGAACAGCGCGAACACCAGCGCCGTGGCCGTCAACGCCTTTTCTCCACCGGACAACAGGTGGATGGTGCTGTTGCGCTTGCCCGGCGGCTGAGCCATGACCTGCACGCCCGCATCCAGGATTTCGTCGCCCGTCATGGTCAGCTTGGCCTCGCCGCCGCCAAACAGCTGCGGGAACAGGATGCCGAATTCATTGTTGACGGTATCGAAGGTCTCCTGCAGGCGTTCGCGCGTCTCGCGGTCGATTTTGCGGATGGCGTCCTCCAGCGTTTCGATGGCGCCATTGAGATCCAGCATCTGCTCGTCCAGGAAGCCCTTGCGCTCCTGCGCCGCCTTCAGCTCATCCAGCGCGGCCAGGTTCACCGGCCCCAGCGCATCGACCTGGCGCGTGATGCGCTGCACTTCGGACTGCAGCCACTGCGGCTTGCGCCACTGCTCGGGCTGTTCCTCCAGGAAGACGCGTAGCGCGTCCCGGTCGACCTGGCGGGCGTCGAGCTGCTCGGCGAATTGCTCCACCGCGAGGCGGGCGGCCTGCTCCTGCAACTGCAGTTCCATGATCTTGGCGCGATACGGTTCCAGCGTGCGCTCCAGCGTGACCCGCTCTTCATCCGCCTCGCGCAGCAGAGCGGCCAGGTTGTCCAGCTCGATCCGCGCGCGGTTCAGGTTTTCCTCGCACTCCGCGCGAACCTCCAGCGCATCCTGCAGGCCGGCCTGCGCAGCCGTGGCGTCCAGTTCGAACAATTCGCCCTGCAGGCCTTCCAGTTCGTCGGTGGCGCGCCGCACCTGTTCTTCGGCAAGCCTGGCATTGCGCTGCAATTCGGTGATGCGCGTCTGCAGCGTGCGCTCGGAGAAATCGGATTCCTGCGCTTTGTGCTCCAGATCGCGCAGTTTCTGCCTGGCCTCGTCAGCCTGGCGCCCCAGGTCTTCCCCGGAAAACTCGGCGTCGGAAAACCTGGACTGATGCTCGGCCAGCTCATTGTCCAGCTCTTCGAAACGGCCTTCGGCCTCTTCCCTGGCGGCCAGCAACTCTTCTTTCTGGACGCCGATTTCCGCCAAGTCCTCGCGCAGCCTAGTGCTGCGCTCTCCCGTCTGCTCGGCCAATTGCTTCAGGCGCGAATACTGCAACTGGATATCGTGCAGTCGCTGCGTCAGCTCGCCCACGCGAACGCGGGCGGGCTGCACGGCCTGGGCGGCATTGCGCCACGCGGCCTCGGCCTGGGCCACGGCGCTGGTCGCCTGGTCGGCCTGCAATTGCCTGGCCTTGACGTCGCGACGCAGGTTTTCCATTTCCTGCTGCCGGGCCAGCATGCCGGCCTGTTCCGAATCGGGCGCATAGAAGCGCACACTGTGGCGATCGACCTGGTGTCCGTCCTTCAGCACGAATACGGCGCCCGGCGGCAGCTCATGGCGCGCGGCCAGCGCCTGCGTCATGTCGTCGGCCACGTACACGTCGCGCAGCCACTCCACGACCAGCGAGCGCAGGTCGGGATCGCTCAGGCGCAACAGGGCGCTGAGCGGATTCAGGCCCGCAGCACCCTGCGCCGCCGGCGAAGCCGCCGGCGTCTGGTAGAAAGCCAGGCGCGCGGGAGGCGCATCCGCTGCGAATGCCCGCGCATGATCCAGCTGGCGCAGTTCCAGCGCCGTCATGCGCTCGCGCAGCACGGACTCCAGCGCGGTTTCCCAACCGGTCTCTATATGCAGCTTCTGCCAGAGGCGGCCCAGCGCATTCAGTTCGTGCTTTGCCAGCCAGGGCTCCAGCGCCCCCTGTTTCTGGACGTCTTCCTGCAGCTTCGCCAGCGCGGCCAACCTGGCATCCAGACGGGCAACCGCCTGCTGCGCCTCCTGGGCCTGGGCCTGGGCCTGCAGTCGCTGCTCGTCCAGCCCCGGCACGCGCTCCTCGACTTCGGCCAGCTGCGCCTGCGCTTCTTCCAGCTGCTGCGACAGCATTTCACGCTCGCCCGCCAGGCGCTCCAGCTCGGCGGCGTCGGGCTCGTCCAGGTCGCGCAGTTCCTGCTCCAGGCGCTCCTGGCGCTGCTCCAGCAGCTGAATCTGGCGGTCGGCATCGCGCTGCGCCTGAGCCGCCAGGGCCAGGTTCTGCTCGACGCGCGCCAGCGCGACCCGCATTTCCTCGCGCGAGGAGGCCGCGCTGCGGACTTTCTGTTCGATATCGGGCAGCGCTGCGCGCGCCGCCTCGACCTGTTCGCGCGCTTCTTCGGTGCGTCCGCGGGCGACTTCCTGTTCTTCCTCGATCTGCGCGATCTGCGCAATGCAGTGCTGCTGCTGATCGCTCCATTCCTGCATCTGCTGTTGCAGCTGATTGCGCCTAGCCTGCAGGCGCTCCCGCGAGTCGACCACGTGGCGAATCTCGGCTTCGAGCCGGCTGACCTGCGCCCCCGCCTCGAACAGCTTGCCCTGCGCCGCATGCACGGCATCGGCGGCCGCATAATGGGCCTGGCGGCGGGACTCCAGATCCGATTCGCGCGAACGCAACCTGGAGATGGCGCCTTCCAGGTCCGTCTGCGCCTGCTCGATGGCCAGTGCGTGGCGCCGGCGGTCGTCATGCGCCGCGGCTTCCTTGACCAGCCACAGCGCATGCTGCTTCTGTTCGCCCTCTTCCTGCAGCCCGCGGTATTTCTGCGCGACCTCGGCCTGGGACTCGAGCTTTTCCACCTGTGTATTCAGTTCGCGCAGGATATCTTCTACGCGCGTCAGGTTTTCCCGGGTGTCGGAAAGACGGTTTTCGGTTTCGCGGCGGCGCTCTTTATAGCGCGATACACCTGCAGCCTCTTCCAGATAGACGCGCAGCTCTTCCGGCCTGGCTTCGATCAGGCGGTTGATCATCCCCTGCCCGATGATGGCGTAGCCGCGCGAGCCCAGGCCGGTGCCCAGGAAGATGTCATGGATATCGCGGCGGCGCACCTGCTGGTTGTTGACGAAATAGCTGCTGGCGCCGTCCCGGGTCAGCACCCGCCTGACGGCGATCTCGGCATAGGTGCTCCACTGCCCGACGGCGCGGCCTTCGCTGTTGTCGAACACCAGTTCAACCGAAGACCGGGCGGCAGGCTTGCGATCGCTGGAACCGTTGAAGATGACGTCCTGCATGGATTCGCCGCGCAGTTCGGACGCCTTGGTCTCGCCCAGCACCCAGCGCACCGCGTCGATGATATTGGATTTGCCACAGCCATTGGGACCCACCACGCCGACCAGTTGGCTGGGCGTGGGAATGACCGTCGGATCGACGAATGATTTGAATCCGGCAAGCTTGATCTGTGTTAAACGCACAATGGTCCAATCAACATTGACGAACGGAAAACGACACTATACTGCCACAGCCCTTTTGCGAGGAACTCGACCCTGGGCAAACCCATAGAACCCCTCCCGGGACAAACGGCACGTATGATACCGCACCCTATTTTTTACCGCCGGGCCGCCCCTAGGTAAAAACGCCCCCTCGGGGGCAGCAAGCCGAAGGCGCAGCGTGGGGGTCTTTTTTACCGCCGGGCCGCCCCCAGGATGAGCCTGGACATGCAACAGTCCACTGTGGACTGTTGCATGCCTGGCGAATCCGAGCGGCATGCAGGCCGCGAGGTGGTGCTGCATGCCGAGACTTCGGGCTGAGGAGCCAACTGAAGGCTGCAGCGTGGGGGTATTTTTTTATTGCGTTGACGCGCTAAACTGACGTACTCTTGCCCCCTTCAGCAGTTACAGATGCATACCTTTTTCTTTGTTTCCAACGTTCACTCCCGCAGGGCTTCCCGTTGAAAAAAGGCTTTTACATGGTCATGACGGCCCAGGCGCTATCGTCCATCGCGGACAATGCCCTGCTGATCGCCGCCATCGCCCTGATTGCCGACCTGCAGGGGCCGGAGTGGATGGCCCCCATGATGAAATGGTGGTTCGCCCTGGCCTACGTCGTGCTGGCGGCTTTCGTCGGCGCCTTCTCCGACACCCTGCCCAAAGGCAGGGTCATGTTCATCACCAACGGAGTGAAGATAGCCGGTTGCCTCATGATGTTCTTCCATGCCTGGCTCGGCCTGGACAATCCTGGGCAGCTGGGACTGGTCTTCGTTGCATACACCATCGTCGGCATCGGCGCGGCCGCCTACTCGCCCGCCAAGTACGGCATCGTCACCGAAATGCTGGAGCCGGCGCAACTGGTCAAGGGCAATAGCTGGATCGAAGGCCTGACCGTGCTATCCATCATCTTCGGCACGGTCATGGGCGGCGTACTGATCCACCCCGACGTCTCGCACGCGCTGCTCAGCCATGACTGGATCGGCAATATCGCCACGACCCGTTCCGAAGCCGCCATCTTCGTCGTCAGCCTGATCTATCTGGCTGCCGCGGCCTGCAATCTGCTGATCCCCCGCACCGGCATCCAGTATCCGATACAGCAGCGCAACCCCATCAAGCTGCTGTGCGCCTTCCGCAATTACGTCTGTATCCTCTGGTCCGACAAACTCGGCCAGATCTCCCTCGCCGTCACCACGCTGTTCTGGGGCGCGGGCGCCACGCTGCAGTTCATCGTCATCGAATGGGGAGCCCAGCATCTGGGCTATCGCCTAGACCAGGCATCGATCCTGATGGGCGTCTCGGCGGTGGGCACGGTCGTCGGTTCCGCCATCGCCGGCCGCGTTCCGCTCAAGCGCGCCTTGTCGGTACTGCCCTTCGGCGTCATCATGGGCCTGGCGGTCCTGCTCATGCCCCTCGTCAAGCAGCCGTGGGCGGTGTACACCGTGCTGCTGCTGATCGGCGGCCTGGCCGGCTTCTTCGTGGTTCCCATGAATGCCCTGCTGCAGCATCGCGGCCATGTGCTGCTTTCCGCGGGGCACTCCATCGCCGTGCAGAACTTCAACGAACAACTGAACATTCTGCTGATGCTGGCGCTCTACAGCCTGCTGCTCTGGCTGCGGATCCCCATCAACTACATCATCGTATTCTTCGGCCTGATGGTGGCGTCGCTGATGCTGGTCATCATGCGCTGGAACCGCCTGAACCACCAGGAGAATCCAGACCTGCAGCAAGCCATAGGCCAGCACGGCCACGGCCAGGCGCTTTGACCACGCGCCCAAGCGCAAGCCTCGGGCTTCAGGGCTTTTTCTTCGATGTCCCGGGAAGGAGTGCAGTCGCCAGTCCCAGCAATGGCAGGAACGAGGTCATGCCATACACCCAGACGATTCCGTGGATATCGGCAAGCTCCCCCAGGCCAGCGGCGCCGATGCCGCCGATGCCGAACATGAGCCCGAACATCAGGCCCGACACCAGACCGACACGGCCGGGCACCGCCTCCTGGGCATACACCACCAGCGCGGCGAAGGCCGACGACATCACCAGGCCAATGGTAATGGCCAGCACAGCGGTCCAGAACAGGTCGGCATAAGGCAGCGCAAGCGCAAAGGGCGCCACGCCAAGAAAGGAAATCCAGATGACAGCCTTGCGGCCGATGCGATCGCCCACAGGCCCGCCCGCGAACGTGCCCGCCGCCACTGCCGCCAGGAATATGAACAGGAAAATCTGGCTCTGCTGCACGCTCAGCGAAAAGCGCTGAATCAGGTAGAACGTGAAATAGTTGGTGAACGAAGCGATGTAGACGAATTTCGCGAACATCAGAATGCAGATGACCGCCACTGCCCGGATCACGCCTGCGCGATCCAGTCCCCCTCCATGGTTCTTGGCAAGACCCTTGGCCTTGGCTTGCCCGTTGTGCATCACCCAGATGGTCAGGCGGTACAGTACGAAGATGGCCAGGGCTGCTACCAGCATGAACCACGCGGCGCCCTTCTGCCCGAACGGGACAATGACTGCCGCGGCCAGCAATGGGCCGATGGCCGAGCCGGTGTTTCCGCCTACCTGGAATGTCGATTGCGCAGTGCCGAACCTGCCTCCCGAACCAAGGCGGGCGATGCGCGATGCCTCCGGGTGGAATGTCGCGGAACCGATACCTACAACGGCTGCGGCAATCAGCAGCATCTGATAGCTCCCGGCCGTGGCAAGGAGGCCGATGCCTATGAAGGTCATCGCCATGCCCGCTGGAAGCAGATAAGGCTTCGGATGTTTATCGGTGTAAAGACCAATCCATGGCTGCAGCAACGAAGCGGTAATCTGATAGATCAGGGCGATGATGCCGATCTGTCCGAAACTCAAGGCAAAATTTTCCTTGAGCAGCGGATATATGGAAGGCAGCATCGCCTGAATCATGTCGTTGAGCAGGTGCGCAAATGCTGCGCCGCCGACAATGGGAAAGAGGAAATCCTGCGGGTTCTGGTCGGCTTGTGCAGTTTTCGGAGCACCCGAAACTACGATCGGTACGGCTTCATCAGTCATGAATGGATAGGCAAATCAATTAGGTGTGGAAACCGGGTCTCCGGGAATCCCGCAGTCCGATGCTGTTCTGCGGCCATGGCTGCGCAGATTGGCGCGGCTGCAATGACAATGGGTTTCTGCCGTACTTTAGAGAGATGGCCTTCAGCCTGAAATCAATATCGGGCATACTTATTGTTAATTTAGGCCATCCCTAAGCACCTATGCGAAATACCAGTGTCAACGCCCACGAAGACGTGCAGCGCAGCGTGTTCGCGGTCGGCAACGATTATCCTCCGGGACTCGTGTTGCCGCTCCACAGTCACAAGCGCAGTCAATGCCTGTATGCGATCACTGGCGTACTGACCGTCACATCCAGCGAAGGAAGCTGGGTTGTTCCACCGCGCTGCGCGTCATTCATTCCCAGCGGAATTGAACACGAAGTGCGCATGAACGGCCCGACTACAACCCGCAGCGCCCATATCAGCCCCGAAGCCGCGCGGGCCGCTGGCCTGCCCGAACACTGCACAGTCATCGGCGTATCGCCTTTGCTGCACGAGCTATTGTCCGCCGCTGTGGATTTGCCAAAAGAATACCCGCTGGGCGGGCATGACGATCATTTGATGCAGCTGATTATCGAAGAGATCGCTGAAATGCCCGAGTTGCCGCTGAACGCACCTTTGCCCCAAGAGCCTCGACTGGCCCGACTATGCCAGGATCTATTACAGGCGCCAACGCTCGAAAGCGATATCGACACGGCAGCGCGGCAAGTCCGCATGAGTCGTCGCAATTTCACCCGTCTGTTCCGCGAACAGACGGGCATGAGCTTCGGTGAGTGGCGGCAACAAGCCTGCCTGCTTGCAGCACTGACGCGGCTGGGCCAGGGCGAACCGGTGACACACGTCGCAATGGAGCTCGGCTACAGCAGCACCAGTGCGTTCACTGTCGCATTTCGCCGCGCGCTTGGTTCTTCGCCCAGCCGCTATCTTGCGGGGCGCAAAAGCAATGACTCTGGCTGAATTGCATCAACCTGAATAAGATGGAGCGTCAGTCCTTGCCCAGGTCGCGCGCCAGCCGCAAGTCCTGCCAGGCGCCGGCCTTGTGGTACGGGTGCGTCAGCAGCCATCCTGGATGGTAGGTGGCTATTACCGGAATCCGCCTGCCGCTCACGCACTCGTATTGCCAGACCTTGCCGCGCAGCGACTCCAGGTCCGCGTCCTGTCCCGTCAGGGCGGCGGCCGCCACCCGTCCGAGCGCCAGGATGCGCCCGGGCTGCAGCAGCGCAACCTGGCTGCGCAGATGCAGCCCGCACTGCGCCACCTCCTCGGCGACAGGCGGCCGATTGGCGATCGGGCGGCATTTCACGACATTGGTGAAGAAGACATCGGCCGAGGCGTCCGCGCCGGCGGCCTTCAGCATGGCACGCAGCAACTCGCCCGAACGCCCCTGGAACGGCGCGCCGACACGGTCGTCCATGGTACCGGGCGCCTCGCCGATGACCAGCCATGCGGGCGACTGCGTATTGCCCTCGCCGAACACGCCCGTGCCCCTGTCCTGATGCAGGGCGCATGCCTGACAGTGCAGGACCGCATGCCGCAATGCATCCAGCGTCCCGGGCTCGGGCGCCGCTTCCGTTGTTTTGGCGGACGGCCTGTCTTCCGGAACAGCAGGCAACGGCAAAGGCGCGGCATCTTTCTTGCCCAGCAACGAACGCAGCAGGCCCCGCGCAGCCGCCACGCCGTCCCGCGTCGAAGCCGAGTCGGCTGCCGGGGCAGACGACGCGGCATCTCCCGCAGCCACGCCGGGAATATGCGCGGCTTCCGGCGATCCCGCCTGTTTCGGCGTCTCCTGCGCAGGAGCCGTCTCCGTCCTTACGGTATAGCGGGACAGCAGCCTGCGATCCAGGCCCAACTCTTCCAGCCATGCCAGTTGCAGGCTGCCAAGTTCAGGAGCTTCCGGCATTTCCAGTCCGTTCACGAAACCACACCTCCGCCCGATACCCTGGACATTTCCTCCGAGGGCAGAATCTTCTGCAGCACCAGCGCATCTTCTCGCGCTCCGTCCTGGGCCGGATAATATCCTTTGCGTACGGACAGTTCTGCAAAACCATGCTCGCGATAGAAGGCCTGCGCCCGCAGATTGGATCGGCGCACCTCGAGAATGATGGATGCCAGCCCTTGTTGCAGGGCATGCGCCTCGGCATGGGCCAGCAACTGTGCGCCCACGCCGCGCCGCTGGCATCGGCGATCGACAGCGATCAGCAGCAGATGCGCCACATCGGGCGCCAGCATCTGCAGGCAAAACCCGGCCACCCTGCCTTCCTGCACGGCGACCCATGCGCCATATCCCGCCGCAAGCGCATCATGGAAGTTCTTTTCCGTCCAGGGATGCGTCTGGACCGAGCGCTCTATTTCGGCCGCCTGCGCCACATGCGCATTCGTCATGTCGGCAATGGCAATGGCGCCGGCCGATGCCGCCTGAGCTCCGGCCCTGGGATTCCCTCCCTTGCCCTGCTCACGCTCGCGAGTCGTATACGCCACCTTGTCGCGCACATACAGCGGCGCCGCAAGCGCCGGATCCAGCGTTTCGCCCCGCAGCCAGGCCGCATGCGCGAGCCGCGCCACCGCGGCCGCCTGGGGCAGCCGCTCGCTGCCAACGGCATCCAGGCCGGGCAAGGCCGCCAATTCCGGGAATGCGTCGACGCCGTCTCCCAGCAGGCGGAAAGCCGACCCGACGCCTTCGCGCCGTATATGCGCCACCCATGCGCCGGCGTCCTCCCGTCCCAGCAGGCACGGCGCATGCACGGTGCTCCACCGCCCGCTCGCCCCGTCTCTCGCGTAAGCAGCCGCATAGAGCTCTTCCATGCGCGCATCCTGGAGGACCAGCCTGACGGACTCTCCGCCCTGCCCGGTGAAATCCTGCTCCGCCATGGCCAGCAGCGATGGCACGGGAATGACGGGAATGCCCAGGGCGAACGCCATTCCCTGCGCCAGCCCGCAAGCCACCCGCAGCCCAGTAAAGCCTCCGGGCCCCTGCCCGAATGCCACGGCGCAAAGCCGGCCGCGGTCGATGCCGGCCTGCCGCAACAGCGCATCGACCATCGGCAGTACATGCTGCGCATGCTCCGCAGCGCCGTCATGGAACCGGGAAACCAGCCGGATCTCGCCCTGCAGGCACGACAGCACGGCCACGTCACAGTGCGCGGTCGAGGTTTCAAAAGCAACAATATGAACGTCCATGCGGGCATTTTATGATTGAACGTGTCCCTCCGTACGAATAATCGCTTCGCAGCGGACCAAAAATGCGCAAGAATCCGCGACATTGCAACCGGAGTCTCCCTGCCCGCACCCCGTCATGCACAGTATTGGCCTGGCGTTTGGAATTTTCATAAAACCTTAATGTTTTCAAGACCTTCCAAAAACGAATCGTACAAAAAACTTAATTTGTAACACCTCACTACGAGCGCTGTACGTCCTCTTCCGACCCTGTTACATTTAACGCCATGACTACGCAAAATCAAAACCCCATTCGCAAAATCCTCGTCGTAGACGACGATCCGCGCCTGCGCGATCTGCTGCGCCGCTACCTCTCCGAACAAGGCTTCAACGTTTTCGTCGCCGAAGACGGCAAGGAAATGAGCAAGCTCTGGCAACGCGAGCATTTCGACCTCCTGGTCCTTGACCTGATGCTGCCCGGCGAGGACGGCCTGTCCATCTGTCGCCGCCTGCGCGGCGGGCACGACAACACCCCCATCATCATGCTGACGGCCAAAGCGGAAGAAATCGACCGCATCGTGGGCCTGGAAATGGGCGCCGACGACTACCTTTCCAAGCCGTTCAATCCTCGCGAATTGCTGGCGCGCGTCAATGCCATCCTGCGCCGCCGCGGCACGGAAGAGCACCCCGGCGCCCCCAGCCAGGAAAACGAATCCATCGAGTTCGGTCCCTACGTGCTGAATCTCTCCACCCGCACACTGATGCGCAACAACGAGACCGTACCCATCACCACCGGCGAATTCTCGGTGCTGAAGGTCTTTGCCCGCCATCCCAAGATCCCCCTGTCGCGCGACAAGCTCATGGAACTGGCGCGCGGCCGTGAATACGAAGCCTTCGACCGCAGTCTCGACGTACAGATTTCCAGGCTGCGCAAGCTGATCGAACCCAACCCCTCGAAGCCGGTCTTCATCCAGACTGTCTGGGGCCTGGGCTATGTCTTCGTCCCCGACGGAGGCTGATCGCAGCCTGCCGCCAATCCCGCCGGCCTGACGCCGGCGGTTTTTATCCATGCTTACCTCACCGACGACAAAACATAACCATAAAGTGGCGCAGCGCATTCACTTCGGCCTGTTCAGCCGGTCGTTCTTGCTGATCGCCGCGCTCATGGTCGTCAGCCTTGGCGCCTGGCTGCAAGTATTCCTCAGCATGGAAGAAGGCCCCAGGGCCGTACAGATGGCTCAGCGGGTCACTACCGCCGTGGGTATTACGCGCTCGGCGCTGATGTACGCGCCTGCCAGCGTCAGGCCCGCACTGCTGCTTGATCTCGCCACCAAGGAAAGCCTGCGAGTCCAGCCGCGCGAAGCCACCGACGAGCTGGAGCCCCTGCCTGAATACCGCTATTGGTCCCACGTCGCGCACGAAGTCAAGGAAAGCCTCGGACCGAATACGCAAATCATGTGGACCGTCAACGGCGTCCCCGGCGTCTGGGTCAGCTTCGATATCAACGAGGATGCATACTGGCTGGTGTTCGACCGGGAACAGTTGGGCCTGACCACCGGCGTTGAATGGCTGGGCTGGGGCGCGACCGCCCTGCTCCTGGCTCTGATCGGCGCGGGCGTCAGCGTACGCTTCGTCAACCAGCCCCTCGCGCAGTTGGCCAAGGTTGCGCAGCAACTGGCGCGTGGAGAAACGCCATCTCCGCTGCCGGAACGCGGCCCCCTGGAAATCCGCGAAATGAACATTGCCTTCAATCGCATGGCGCGCGACCTGCGCCAGACGGAGGCCGATCGGGAGATCATGCTTGCCGGGCTGTCGCACGACCTGCGCACGCCGCTGGCGCGCATGCGCCTGGAAATCGAAATGAGCAACGTCACCGACGAAGCCCGGCAGGCCATCGACGACGATCTGGCGCAGATCGACCACAGCATCGGACAATTGATGGAATACGCGCGCCCCGCCGGCGCCATACCCAAGCACGGCGTGCCGGTATCCATCGTCCTGAGGGAGCTGTTCGAGCGCGAGCGCTCGCACACCGAGGCGCTGGGCGGCGGACTGCAGGGACACATCGAGCCCGACCTTTACGCGCGCATCAATGCGCACGACCTGAAGCGCGTCGTCAGCAACCTGATCGAGAACTCCCGCCGCTACGGGCGCAGTCCGTCCGACGGCAAGCCTCACATCCAGCTCTGGGCCAGGTACGAAGGCGATCAGTTGCTCATCGACATCAGCGATGAAGGCCCCGGCATTGCCAACGACGACATCCAGCGCCTGCTGCGCCCCTTCTCTCGCGGAGAACAGGCGCGCACGGGCGTCAGCGGCACAGGCCTGGGCCTGGCCATCGTGGAACGCCTGCTGGGTCAGGTCGGCGGCCGTCTGCGCCTGCTCTCCGGCGAGCAAGGCGGCCTTACCGCGCGCATCCAGTTGCCGCGCCAGCGAGGCAAGAACAATCAGGGAGCGCAGCCCGCGGCCGATCGCGTAGAATCATAGCAACAGGCCGGAACAAGCGTTTCGCCCATCCACGGCGAAGCCGCCTGTCCCCAACCATCGCAGGAGCCCCCATGAAGACCGTAGGCGACAGACTGGAACCCTTTCGCATCACCGGCGTCAAGCCCGGCTTTACGCATCGAGAAGAAAACGGCGTATCGGCGTTCGAAGATATTACCGAAAGCTCCTTCCCCGGAAAATGGAAGGTCATCTACTTTTATCCCAAGGATTTCAGCACCGTCTGCCCCACGGAAATCACGGGGTTCGACGCGCTGACAGCAGCCTTCGAAGAGCGCGACGCCGTGCTGCTTGGCGGATCCACCGACAACGAGCACGTAAAGCTGGCATGGCGCCGCGAAGACCCCGAGCTCAGCCGCCTGACGCACTACCAGTTCGCCGACACGGCGGGCCTGCTCATTGACCAGATCGGCATCCGCGACCGCAATAGCGGCGTTGCCATGCGGGCAACCCTGATCGTCGATCCCGAAAACGTCATCCAGCACATTTCCGTCAACAGCATGCGCGTGGGCCGCAGCCCCGACGAAACCCTGCGCATTCTGGACAGCCTGCAGACCGAAGAGCCCTGCGCCTGCAATCGCCCCGTCGGCGGCGATACGCTCTGATCACGTTCGCGCTGCGCACAGCTCCGGCAGCCGCGCACAGCGCAGCCGCTCAAATACGCGCCAGCAGCACTACGACAGTCGCGGCGATGCCTTCCTTGCGGCCCAGATAGCCCAGGTGCTCGTTGGTCTTGGCCTTGATGTTGATCTCAGCGGCGGCCATACCCAGGTCCTCGGCCAGCACGGCTACCATGGCCGGCGCATGCGGGCCGATCTTGGGCGCCTGCGCGTGCACGGTCGCATCGATATTGACGGCCTGCCAGCCCGAAGCCTTCACCTTGGCATAGGCATCGCGCAGCAGTACGCGGCTGTCCGCCCCTTTGTAGGCGGGATCCGTATCCGGGAAGTGGCGACCGATATCGCCCAGCCCCGCACCGCCAAGCAATGCGTCCGTGACCGCATGCAGCAGCACATCCGCATCGGAATGGCCCAGCAGGCCATGCGTATGCGGAATCGTCACGCCGCCGATGATCAGCGGCCTGCCCTCGACCAGTGCATGTACGTCGAACCCTTGCCCTACGCGAAACGGCGTCATAGCCACTTTTCCATCCATTCGAAATCCTCTGCCCACGTTACCTTGAAATTGCGTTTCGAGCCCTGCACCAGCAGCGGCGCATGCCCGGCATGCTCCATGGCCGAAGCCTCGTCCGTGACCTCCACCCCGTCGTCCTGCGCCTTGTCGAGCGCGGACAGCAGCAGGCCGGCGGGAAACATCTGCGGCGTCTGCGCCAGCCACAGGCCGTCGCGCGGCACGGTCCGGGCGATCATCCCGTTTCCATCGGCGCGCTTGACCGTATCCGGCACGGCCTGTGCCAGAATGGCGCCATGCCGCCGCGCCAGGCAGGTATCGATGAGTTCCCCCAGGGATTGCGCCGGCAGGCCGGGCCTGGCGGCATCGTGTACCAGCACCCAGGCATCCTCCGGCAAGACGGCGTCCCGCAGCGCGGCCATCACGGTGGCTGCGCGCGAAGGCCCGCCGCATGGCCGCCACACCGTGCGTTCCAGCCCGTCGAGCGCGGCGGCGGCGCGCGTGTCATCCGCCGCCACGGCCACGCGGACCTGGGCGATGCGCGCATCCGCCAGCAGGGTCTGCACGGACCAGCGCAGCATGGGCGCGCCGCGCAGCAGGCAATACTGTTTCGGCATGCCCGCGGATGCCCGCTGCCCGATGCCGGCCGCGGGAACGATGGCGACGATCAATGGTTTCTGGTTCATGATGCGGGATTATTCCACGAATGGGTATTTTATAATGCAGCCCTCATGACGAAAGACACGCCTCCCCCGCATTCCGCGCAGCGCATCCTGGCCGCGCTCAAACCCGGACAACGCTACACCGTTCCCCAGCCTCCCGGCTCCGGCGATGCCTGGATGCTGGCCGATCTTGCCCGCCAGAGCCGCGCCACGCTGCTGGTCCTGACGGCCGAGCCGCTGTCGGCGCAGCGCCTGACGGATGAGATCGCCTTGCTGGACCCGGCGCTGCGCGTGCGCCCTTTTCCCGACTGGGAAACCCTGCCCTACGACAGTTTCTCACCTCACCAGGACCTGATCTCCGAGCGCCTGCGCACGCTGCATGCGCTGACGCACGAGGATGTCGACATCCTGACAGTCCCTGTCACGACGGCGCTGTACCGGCTGGCTCCGCCCGAATTCCTGGCGGCCTACACTTTTTCGTTCCGCCAGGGAGACAAGCTGGATGAAGCCGCGCTGCGGCGCCAGCTGACACTGGCAAACTACACGCACGTCACACAGGTGACGGCGCCCGGCGAATTCAGCATCCGCGGCAGCCTGATCGACCTGTTCCCCATGGGATCCGTGCTTCCCTACCGTATCGACCTGTTCGACGACGAGATCGAAACCATCCGCAGTTTCGACGTGGATACCCAGCGCAGCCTGTATCCGGTCAAGGACATCCAGCTCCTGCCGGGCCGCGAATTTCCCATGGACCAGGAGGCGCGCAACCAGTTCCGCTCGCGCTTTCGCGAGCTGTTCGAAGGCGACCCTTCGCGCGCCCTGCCCTACAAGGACATCGGCAACGGCATCGCCTTTGCCGGCGTCGAGTACTACCTGCCGCTGTTCTTCGAGCACACGGCCACGCTGTTCGACTACCTGCCGGAAGACACCATCGCTGTCACGATCGGCGACATCCAGGCAGCCATCGAACGCTTTCACCAGGATACCTACGGTCGCTACCAGTTCCTGAAAAGCGACCGCGAACGTCCTGTACTGCCGCCCGATACCCTGTTCCTGGATGCGGAAACCCTGCATTCGCGCCTGAAGGATTTCGCCCGGCTTGCATTGACGCCGCAAGACGCTCATCCGGGCTTCCTGCCGCTGCCGGATATCTCGGTGGACCGCCGTGCGAACGATCCCGTGCACCGCCTGCGCCACCTGCTGCAGTCGTCTCCGCTGCGCATCGCGCTTTGCACGGACTCCGCCGGCCGCCGGGAAACCCTGCTGCAGATGCTGGCCGAATTCGGCCTGGCTCCCGATACGCACACCACGTCGCTGCATGAATTCCTGGAAGGCCAAGGCCGCTTCGCCCTGGTCATCGCCGCGCTGGACAGCGGCTTCGGACTGGCCGATGCGGGCCTGCTCCTGCTGACGGAAAACGACCTGTACCCGCACCAGGCGTCGCGCGGCAAGCGTGGCCGCCGCGCACAGGAACAGAACAGCGACGTCGAGGCCATGATCCGCGACCTGTCCGAGCTGCGAGAAGGCGACCCCGTCGTCCACGCCCAGCACGGCATCGGGCGCTACCACGGCCTGGTCGAAATGGATCTGGGCGAAGGCCGGATGGAATTCCTGCACCTGGAATACTCGGGCGGCGCCACGCTCTATGTGCCGGTCGCGCAACTGCACGTCATCGCGCGCTACAGCGGCGCCAACCCCGAGCAGGCGCCGCTGCACCAACTGGGGTCCGGGCAATGGGACAAAGCGCGGCGCAAGGCGGCGAAACAGGCGCGCGACGCCGCCGCCGAACTGCTGGCGCTTTACGCGCAGCGCGCCGCCCGCGCAGGCCATCACTTCAAGCTCTCGGCGGCCGACTACCAAGCGTTCGCCGAGGGCTTCGGTTTCGAGGAAACACCCGACCAGGCTTCCGCCATCGAGGCCGTCATCGGCGACATGACGTCGGGCCGCCCCATGGACCGTCTGGTTTGCGGCGACGTGGGCTTCGGCAAGACCGAGGTCGCCCTGCGCGCCGCCTTCATCGCCGCCATGGACGGCAAGCAGGTCGCGCTGCTGTGCCCCACGACCCTGCTGGCCGAACAGCATGCGCAGACCTTTGCCGACCGCTTCGCCGACTGGCCCGTGCGCATCGTGGAAATGTCGCGCTTCCGCTCCGCCAAGGAAACCGCGGCCGCCATCAAGGGACTGAACGACGGCAGCATCGACATCGTGATCGGCACGCACAAGATTCTGTCCAAGGAAGTGAAGTTCAAGCGGCTCGGCCTGGTCATCATCGACGAGGAACACCGCTTCGGCGTGAAGCAGAAAGAGGCGCTCAAGGCCCTGCGCGCCGAAGTCGACGTGCTGACGCTGACGGCCACGCCCATTCCGCGCACCCTGGGCATGTCGCTGGAAGGCATACGCGATTTTTCCGTCATCGCCACCGCGCCGCAGAAGCGCCTCGCCATCAAGACCTTCGTGCGGCGCGAGGACGGCAGCACCATCCGCGAAGCCCTGCTGCGCGAGCTCAAGCGCGGCGGCCAGGTGTACTTCCTGCACAACGAAGTCGAAACCATCCAGAATCGCCGCGCGCGCCTGGAAGAGCTGGTGCCGGAAGCCCGTATCGCCGTCGCGCACGGCCAGATGCCCGAGCGCGAGCTGGAACAGGTGATGAAGGGCTTCTACCAGCAGCGCTACAACGTGCTGCTGTGCACGACCATCATCGAAACCGGCATCGACGTGCCGACGGCCAATACCATCGTCATCCATCGGGCGGACCGCCTGGGCCTGGCGCAGCTGCACCAGCTGCGCGGCCGCGTCGGACGCTCTCACCACCAGGCCTACGCCTACCTGCTGACGCCCGGCGAAGATGCCATCACCAGCAACGCGAAAAAGCGCCTGGAGGCCATCCAGTCCATGGAAGACCTGGGCGCCGGGTTCTACCTGGCCATGCACGACCTGGAAATCCGCGGCGCGGGCGAAGTTCTGGGCGACTCCCAGTCGGGCAACATCCAGGAGATCGGCTTCTCGATGTATTCCGAGATGCTCAACGCCGCGGTACGCGCGCTGAAGTCCGGCGAAGAGCCCGACCTGGACTCCCCTTTCGACATGCTGTGCGAAGTCAACCTGCACAGCCCGGCCCTGCTGCCGGCGGACTACTGCCCCGACGTCCACGCCCGCCTGGGCCTGTACAAGCGGCTGGCGCACGCGCGCAGCGAAGACGATCTCATCATCATCCAGGAAGAGCTCATCGACCGCTACGGCAAGCTGCCGGAGCCGGCCAGGACGCTGCTGACCACGCACCGGCTGCGCATCCAGGCGGAGCCCATGGGCATCGTCAAGATCGATGCCAACGAACAGCAGGCCACGCTGCAATTCAGCAACAAGCCCAATGTCGAGCCGATCCGCATCATCCAGCTGGTGCAGACTCAGCGCGAGGTCAAGCTTGCCGGTCCGGAAAAACTTAAAATCGACCTGGGCAAGGCCAAGACCCTGGATGCCCGCATCGATGCCATTCGCGCCATTCTGCGCGCTCTTTCCTGAGGCTTTCCGCAAACAATCATGACACAACTCATCCTGCAGGCGCCCGACCTGCGCGCCCCGGACACCGAAAAGATAGCCGCCATCGCCCAGGCCGGCGGCATCCAGAATCTCAACCAGACCACGGTCAGGCTGATCGATGTCGACGCCGCCGCACGGGCGGAAGTCGCCGCGCTGTGCGAATCGCTGGGGATAGACCATGCATTCCTGGACCAGATCGACCGCCTGACCGACTGCAAGGTGCTGGCCAGCGATATGGACTCGACGCTCATCAATATCGAATGCATCGATGAAATCGCCGACATGGCCGGACGCAAGGCGCAGGTCGCCGCCATTACCGAGGCCGCCATGCGCGGCGAAATCAAGGACTTCTCGGAAAGCCTGCGCCGCCGCGTCTCCCTGCTGGAAGGCGTGGGTGTCGAAGCGCTGGAGCGCGTCTACCAGGAACGCCTGCAACTGAATCCCGGCGCCGAAAACCTGATCCAGACCACGAAACGCGCGGGCATCAGGACCTTGCTGGTTTCCGGCGGATTCACGTTCTTCACACAACGCCTCCAGGAGCGCCTGGGCCTGGACGAAACGCGCGCCAACACCCTGGAAATCGTCGACGGCAAGCTGACGGGCCGGGTGCTGGGCGAAATCGTCGACGGCGCGGCCAAGGCGCGCGCCGTCAAGGCGATGGCGGATGCCGTCGATGCCGCGCCGCGCCAGATACTGGCCCTGGGCGACGGCGCGAACGACCTGGAGATGATGTCGCACGCCCACTACTCCATCGCCTATCGCGCCAAGCCTGTCGTGCGCGCGCAGGCCCGGTACGCGCTGAACGTCAGCCCGCTAGACAGCGTCCTGAACTGGTTCCGCGCCTGAGGCGAGACTTGCATTTCCTTGCCTGCGCTTACGCGGCGGAGCCGGCGGGAAACGCCTTTAGCAAACCGTTACGCGGCGCACTGTTGTAAACAGCGCGCCGCACTGGCGAAGCATCGAGTCTTGCACTATCCTTGTTTCAGACGGCCTAGCGGCAAATAATTCCATTTCCAGATCAAGCGTGAACACGAAGGCGAAGCGCAGACATTACAAGCGTAAGGCAAGCGAAGCCGACAAAGTGCACGTTTGATCTGGAAATGGAATAATCAGGCAACAAGAGAGTGTTCATGACGAACCAGACAAGGTTGTGTGTGCAGTTCCCTCGTCACCCCCGCAATGCAAACCGCCTGGCCATGCTCGGCATCGCCGGACTGCTTGCATTGCACGGCACGGCGTCAGTGGCGGCATCCGGCATCTGCAACGGCGACAGCGCCTATGAACGGGCGCCGTCCACGCTGAGCCTGCGGGTCGACAACGACATGTTCGGAGCCAACGGCCAGGATCAGGGATACACCAACGGCGTGAAGCTGAGCTGGATGTCCCCCAATCTGGCCAGCTATACCCAGGATCCCTGCCTGCCGGCCTCCGCCCGCGCAGTCAACAGCTACCTCACCTGGCTGCATCCACAGGGCTTCGAGCAGCAGAACATGGTCGTATCCTTCGCCCACGCCCTGTTCACGCCGCTGGACTATTCCCGTAGCGACCTCATCGAAGACGACAGGCCCTACGCCGCCGCCCTGCTGGCCAGCTTCGGCTTCAACGCCCGTTCGGGCGACACCCTGCACGCCACGCACCTGAGCGTCGGCATCATCGGTCCTGCAGCCCTGGGCAAGCCCATACAGCACGGCGTGCACAAGATCACGGGCAGCCACAAGTTCCATGGCTGGGACAACCAGTTGCACAACGAGCCGGTATTCCTGCTCGCCCACGAACGCATGCATCGATTCCCAGGGTCCTCGCAGCGCGGCGCCTGGGGCTGGGACGCCATCGGGCACTGGGGCGCAGGCGTGGGCAATCTGGCCACCTACGCCAACCTGGGCGGCGAAATCCGCTATGGCTTCAGGCTGCCCGACGATTTCGGCAGTACTCCGCTGCGCCTTGCCGGCGAGAACACCGCGCCGCCGCGCACCTACAGCAAAAACAGCGGCTGGTCCGGCCATCTGTTCGCCTCCATCAACGGTAAGGCGGTGCTGCGCGACATCACGCTCGATGGCAACACATTCCGCGACAGCCATAGTGTGAGCAAGCGCCCCTTCGTGGCCGACATCGGCTACGGTCTGAGCCTTTCCTACAACGAATGGAAACTGACGATCGCGCGCTACCACCGTACCCGGGAATTCAGGGGGCAGAAAGAAACTCCGGTCTTCGGCAGCGTGACGCTCAGCCGCCAGTTCTAACGTACCGGCGGCCGCCGTCTGGCCTCACTTTGGCGGCAACGTCTTTTTACCTCCCTGAGCAGGCTTGGCCTGCCTGCTCTGTCCGAGCGCAGCCTGCTGCTCTTCGATCGAACGGATCTGGCGCTGCAAGGCCTGCAGTTGCTGGCGCGCCTCGCGCTGCTGCTGCGCAAGCTGTTCAGCCTGGGCTTTTGCCTGCTGCCTGCGCGCAGCCACGACGCTTTCCTGCCGCTGCTGGGTCTGCAGATCGTTCTGCAGCGTCGCCAGTTCGGCTGCGCGCTGTCCCAGCTGGCGCTCGGTATAGGCATATTCCGCCTGCAGCCTGACACCGCGCAACTCCTCTTCCGCCAACGCCCGGGTTTCTTCGCTGAAACGCCGATACAGCTGTTCCGCCTGCGCATGCTGGTCCGTTTTCACGACCCGCCAGAAATCCTTTTGCTGGAACAGGGCCACGAAATATGTCAGCGTTTCCGGCTGGAACAGCAGGCTGGCGCCATAAGTCCCGTTGTAGCTCGTGCGCATTTCATCGACCTGGCGGTTCTGTATCAGCGCCCGCAGCTCTCCTACGGTACTGTTGGGCTGCGTCTGCACCGACGCCATGGGCGGCGTCACTGCCTCCGCGTCGGCCCGGGCATCGCGCTCGGACCGGACAACCGTCGGCTCGGGCGTTTCCGCCTGTGCCTTACTGCCGAATTGCGCGCTCGCGCACCCGGACGCCATGGCGCTCGCCAGCATGGTTAGCGCCATGCGGGAAATGCTGCGTTGAAAAACGATAGACATGCTCTGTTTCCTTGTTGGTTCAATTTTGATATGACGAATTGCAAACTTGATGGATCTTCCAGCCCGGGCGTGCGCGACAGCCGTCATTGCGCCGCCTCCGCCGGGGCGGTAATCCCCAGCTTGCGCATTTTTTCCCAAAGCACCTTGCGGCTGATCCCCAGCGAAGCAGCCGTATCCTGGCGGCGCCAGCCATGCCGGCGCAGTACCTCTTCGATGCGGATGCGCTCCTGCCAATCGCCTTCCGACAGGCGGCTCGCATCGAACGCTTCCTCTTGCGCCGGTTTCCGACCTGCGGAGGGCAGGCGCACATCGCCCGCCCTGTCTAGCACGCGCTCGATCCTTTCCCGATGCCACTGCCCGGACAGGCGCCAGACGATGCCAATGCGTTCCGCCAGGTTCGCCAGTTCGCGCACATTGCCGGAGAAGTACATGGCGGATATCCGCGCGATCAGCCAGTCGGGCGCTTCCTGTGCCTCCGCAGGCAGGTCGCGCGCCAGCAGCGCGCGAAAAATGGCGGCTTTTTCCGCCGCGCCGCGTTCTTCCAGGCTGGGAACCTCCAGTTCGATCACGGCCAGACGGAAATACAGGTCGGCGCGGAATCTTTCCCGAGCAACTTCCTCGCGCAAATCGCGATTGGTCGCCGATACCAGGCGAAAACGCACCGGGATTTCCGCCGTCGAGCCCAGACGGGTAATCGTGCTCTGCTCCAGGACGCGCAACAGCTTCACCTGCTGGTAAAGGGGCAGGTCGCCGATCTCGTCCAGGAACAGGGTGCCGCCGTCGGCCTGCTCGAAATAGCCTTTGTGCGTGCCGACCGCGCCGGTGAATGCGCCTTTCGCGTGCCCGAAGAAATGCGCCTCGAACAGCCCTTCCGGCACAGCCCCGCAGTTCACCGCGACGAAAGGCCCGTCGGCCCAGGCCGAGCGCTCGTGCAAAAGACGCGCCACACGCTCCTTGCCGACGCCCGTCTCTCCATGGATCAGGACGTTGACGCTGCAATCGGCGTACATCTCGGCCTCTTCCAGCAAGGCTTTCATGACATCCGATACTGCCACCAGGGGAGACGCCTGCCGCGCGGCAGGCTTTTCCGCTGCCTGCGCTCCCGCCACGCCGGCCAGCCGCAACGCCATGCCACGCAGTTCCGCACAAGTGAACGACAACGGCAAGGTATGCGAATAGGCCGGCGGATAAAAGCGTGGGTCATGCCCGCGATCTTCGGAAGCCACCCAGATGATGGGAATGGCCCTGGCCTTCAGCCAATCGTGCCCGGCGAAGCCGGCGCCGCCCATGACGGTGGCGGAAACCAGCGCCACGGCCCGGCGCTTCGGATCGTGCGGCAAGGACGGCATGGCCGCCGGATCGACGCGCACCACATTGACATCGAAAGCCGACAGGCAGCGCTCCGCGCGCAACCCGATATCGGAACTGCCTTCCCAGACGAACAGATCGAAATCATCCTGATCGGAAACTTGAGTCATTACCTACCTATCAATCAACTGCATTCTGGAAATACCGCTACCGCATCAGACGCGGGGCGCCGCCGCATTGGAGAGAGATCAGGCGGACTTCGGATTGCAAGAGCTCCGTGCCAGCGATATCGCGCAGCACGCCAGCTACAGCGGACCCCAGTGAATCCAGCACGGGAGACAGCAGCCCCAACACTTGCCCTAGAACCGCCAATACAGCACTTGGAGGCGCATTCGAAGAAGGTGGATTCAACGTATTGCTTAGCTTAGTAATGCAACCGTCCGCCGTGCCGGAATACGCCAGACCGAGCACACCGGTTCGACCAGCGCATTCATCATTGTTTCCGAAAAGACCGCCAAGCAGGCCCCCCAGCAAATTGCCCACCAGGCCCAGCGTGCTGTCCACGACGTTGCCCACACTGCCAAGCACGCCTCCCACATCCAATGACAGCAAGTCGCCGAGCAAATTCAGCGTATCTCCGCCCAACCCACCAAGAAATCCCTGCAGTCCTTGCAAGCCGTCTTCCATGGACTCCGAAGCGCGCTGCAGTCTTTGCGAGCGACACTCATAGGCCTGCCGGTTATTGGACGGCGACACATTGCATCCGGTATCAGCCGCATCCCAAAACTCCTGCGCTACGCTTTTCCTCTCCGCTGCCGTCAAACTGGTCCCGCTCTGACCAGCACTACCTACCAGCAATGAGGCCAAGACCGTATCCATGACTTTAGAAACCGCCTCGCCCAGCGGAAGGTTTGATCCTTCTTCCGGCATCATCCTCGACTGTCCTGCATGGAACAGCTTTTTTTCAGGCTCCGATCCGGAAGGCGGAACGCTGAAGGCCAGTTTCGTATTCACACCGGCAATAGACGAGCCCAGCAATCGAAAACTCATCAGCGATTTTGGCTGCAAACCAGCCTCGCAACCATCGACCGTAGAAAACAGATTAGGATGATTTCCTACGCAAATACCCAGCGCAGTCGTCTCCGCCTCGATTTCCGCCAACGGACGGCCTTGCTCATCCATAGAAGCACACATGCCGTCCAGCAACGTCGCTTTCCCCCGCACCGCATCCACCGTGATCGGCAAGTCAAGCGTCAACTTCAACGCACGGTCCAAAAACGGCAGGTTCAAAACCTTGGATGTGTCCAACCGGATATCGGCGAATGTACGCACCTGCGCGCTATAAACGGTCGTATTCGGTCCGCCTATGTTGATCGAAGGCGGCTCGACAATTCCCGACTCGACCTGCACACTCAGGAAGCCGAGATCCACCTCATCCACATCCAGTGTCAACGCATTTCCCATCGTCGCCACGGCCAGCGCCGTTCCGATGAACTCTTCCAGCCTAAGATCCGCATTCAAGGCACCCGCCAGGCTCTGCGTTCCTATCTTGCCGAACAATCCTCCGCTCTCGCCTCCCAGTGGGATATCCAGACCGGATACTCCCAAAGTGCTTTCCACGCTTTGCACCAGCGATGTCCCCACATGCAGGAACTCTTCCTGGTTGGCCGCCCGCAACCCCGCGTTCAGCACGTTTTGCAAACCGATCCGCGTATCCAGCAGGCTGTCCATGCCACCCACATTGACGTCTTCCAGCTCCAGGCCCAATTCCTGCAGCAGGCGACCCATCTTGAACCTGGAGTCCAGTACGCCGCGTTCGCTCAGCACGCTCAACGCCGAAACATCCAGCCCCAGCGTATGCAACAGTCCGCCCACCACCGAGTCGTTGTTGAACTCGACCAGCCTTGGCCCTATGGAGAACACCGCGATCGGCTCAGAATGCGACGCAACCGCCTCGACCGATATCTGCGAATCTGAAACGAACGGCACGATGCTGCCAAACGTACTGCGGATTGATACGCGCACCGCGTCGGCTTTCTCGGCAACAATGGAACGATACGTATCCTGATCCCATATACCGCACTCCGCCGTCACATCCCCCTGCGCCAGACCCGGAAAGTTCTGCCCGGTGTTGATACGCGCCGCCGTCAATGCCGCATCGCATCCGGCCTGATCGCCGGCCCCCAGCACCTGGACGCCGCTGAGCGCGGCCGCATCAGCGGTTTTCTGCAGCTCCCGCTTGATATAAGCCGTATAGCCGATCTGCACCGATCCCAGCAGGATCAGCCCCAGCAACAAGACGCCGGCCATCGCAACGGCGATGGAGCCTTGCTGTGCGGCACGGTTCGCGCGTTTTCCGGGAGGAGGCCTGTCCATGGCATTCACCTCTTATCGACAGCATCCACGTGCTGCTTGAACCATTCCGGCACCGGATGGCGAAAGCTTTCCAGGTAGCGGTCCCATGCCTCGGATGCCGTCACGCCCAGGGTCGGCAAAGCGGGCGCCGCCTGCGTGCCCGCCGCCTGCGCCGCCATCAATGCGCGGGTCTCCGCGCCTATCGGCGTCACATCCCACCATGCCGATACTCCCGCCGTCGACGCTGGCGTATCCCGAACGGAGCGGGAAGGCGCTTCGGCGCGCCCGGCATCCGCCTCGATCTGAAGCGCAGCGGGGTGCCCGGTAGATTGGACGGCAGCCGGCGGCGATGCGGCAGAATTCGCCTGCGCGGGCATCGCTGCCGGCCTGTCCGTCAGGCGCGCGTTCTGCTGCGCCGATACCGATGCGGACATCGCCAGCCCCGCCAACCCTGCCAGGCACCATCGATGCCAATGTTTCATTTCCTGCATGCTGCACCTCCCTTTTTTTTCTGCTTCCATCAGTTGCGCGCCACGACTGGATTCATGAATGAATCCATGACCCGCCCCTGGCTCGGCGCCACATTCGGCAAGGGCAATTGCCTCGCGACCGGAGCCGGCGCCTGCGGCCGCCCTCCGCGCACTTCGTTTGCCAGACGATGAATCTGCTGTCGCGTGGCCTGCGCCAGCTCCGCCTTATCCATGACCTGCGCCGCTCCAAGCGCATCTCCCTGCAGGATCAGCAGCAGCGCCAGATTGCTCACGATGGTGCGATTGCCCGGTTCCAGCTCCGCCGCCTTGCCCAGCGGCAAGCGCGCCCTGTCGGGCTGGCCCAGGCGCAGCCGCGCATAGGCCAGGTCGTTCAGCATGTCGGCTTGCGTCGGCGCAATGCGCACGGCCTGCTCCAGATGCCGCTCCGCCTCCTCGTAATCGCCCGCGGCCCCGGCCAGCAGACCCAGTCCATGCCAGCCTCTGGCGGCATATTGCGTCTTGAGCAAGGCACGATAAGCCCGGGCGCTTTCCTCTGTCTGGCCCGTCAGGCGCAAGGCATCGGCCCGCATGGCCATGACATCGCCCTGGCTGCCGAACTGCTGCAGGTAGGCGTCGATATAGGCCAGCGATGCGAAGTAGCGCTTCTGCGCCTGCATCTCGCGGATCATCGACAGCATCAACTCCGGCTGCGTCGAGACATTGCGCCGCATCTGCTCCGCGTCATGCCGCTGGGCCAATGCGTACTGCTCCTGCTGCTGCTCGGCGATGCGCCACGCATTGTCGCCGCCCAGCGAGCCGCATCCCGCAAGCCCCATTGCCATCGACCCCGACAACGCCGCCAGGCGCCATGCTCTTCTCATGTCATCCTCCACCCATGCCGGCCAGCCCGCGTATGACTGCCAGAAATCCCGCGCCGCCGGTCACGATCAGCAATGCCGGCAGCAATGTCAGCACCATGACCCCCGTCATCTTGACGGTCAGCTTTCCCGTCTTTTCCTTCATGTCCATCTTGCGCTGTTCGCGCAGGCGCTCGCTGAAGTTGTGCAACGGCTCCTGCATCGCCCCGCCATGCTGATCCACCTGGACAATGAGCCGGCAGATAGCGCTGATATCCTCGTTCTCGTAATCCCGCATCAGTCGCAGCAGCGACTGCTCTCTGGTACGGCCTCGCGCATGTGCCTGCACCGCGACATCGAGCTCCCCGGACAGCACCGGCATGACATCCCGGAATTCATTCACGATCACATGCAGGCTCTGGTCCATCGAAAGGCCCACGCTCTGCAGCAGACGCAGCAAATCGATCAGCAGCGGCAATTCGTCCTTCGCCTGCTGCCGGCGATGGCGCGCCCTGCGCCGTATATACATCTTGGGCAGCATCCATCCGCCTCCGAACCCCAGGAACAGCACGACCGCATGATTCAGCAACGTGTTCCCCGATACCCTGACCGGCAGCCACAACAGGAACACCAGCGGCAGAAACACCGCCAGGATCACTCTGGCGAAAACGAAAAGCCCGCGCGCAAGGCTGGTCCTGCCGAACCCGCCCACCTCGATCAGCTTGCGGTCCTCCTCCTCCAGCAAAAGGGCGCCGAATCGTCCCGCAATCCAGCGGGCGCCCAGCCCGGCCGCCGCGGCGACGATCGCGGCCCATCCCCGCCGTTCGGCGGCATCGGAAGCACCGCCGCCCTCCCTGGCATACATGGCATGCTCGACCACGCGCTGGTTCCTCTCCTGCTTCACGATGCGCCATGCCATCGCCAATCCGATGCATGCCAACGCCAGCGCCATCAGGCAGATGGCCAGAGCGAACAGCTGCGTGGGACTCCATTGCATCATTCGTTTCCTCCGAGATATCGCTGGCTTGCCTGGCGCTAGATCTGCCTGGCCAGCCGATACAACCAGTAGGATCCTGCGATCTGCAGTGCCAGCGCTCCCACCAGCATTTTCCAACCCACCGGGTCTTCCCACATATTCATGAACAGATCCGTATTGAATGTCAGGATGAAAGCCGCAAGCCCCAGCGGCAGCAAAGCCAGCACCCATGCCGACAATCTGATCTCCGACGACAGCGCCACCAGTTCCTGGCGCGCCTGCGCCAGATCCCTCATGAACGCCGCCATGCGCTGCAGCACCTGATCGCTGCGCCCGCCGAACCGCAAGGCGATGCCGACGACGGCAGCCACCAAGTACAACTCATGCAGGCGGAACTGGCGCGATACCTGGCGCAATGACACGTCCAGCTCCTTGCCGGAGCGATTAAGGCTGGCAACTCTTTCCATGACTTCCAGCAAGGGCTGGCTGGTCTTGGACGAAGCGCCCTGGAAAGCGGCGACCATGCTGTTTCCGATCGTCATCAGCCGGACCACGTTGTCCAGGAATTCCGGCAATTGCTGGATCATGCGACGACGACGCTTCTCGGCCTTCAGCCACAGCAGGAAATACATGCCGACCATGGAAGCCGCAAACAGGACAAGCGCGGCAAGCCATCCCGAGACAAGCCCCGCCAGCAGCACCAGGGCAGCCACGCCCGAGGCATAGCGCAGATAGAGCGACGGCGCGGGTACGACGCCAGCGCACAGCAGCAGACTATTCCAGCCGGGCGGACCACGCCATGCGCTTGCGCTCGTCCGGCCGACGCCCGACGCCGCGCCCGCCTCGCCGTGCATCGACTGCCCGGCGCGATAGCCCAGCTGCTGTTCGACCAGTGCCCGGGCAGCGGCCTGACGGGATTGATGCACGCCATGCTGCCACAGCACCAGGGCGCCCGCGAGCAACAACAGGATAAGCATGAGCAAAATCAGCAAGCCTGTCATTGCCGTCTCCTTCCCCAGAACCCGCCGCCCTGCTCCGCTTCGGATGGCGCATTCGGACGCAACTGCGCCTTGGAGCGGGCCAGCTTGGGCGTATGTGGATGCACACCGAGGCCCACCCAGCGATCGCCGTCGTTTCCATCGGGATCGACCCAGGATTCATGCCGGTACAGCTCCTGCGTGGAGATCACGCCATCTCCGACTCCAGTCACCTCGGTAATCGACAGCACGCGCCGGGAACCGTTGGAAAGCCGGCCGATCTGCACCACGAAATCCAGGGCGCTGGCAATCTGCCTGCGCAGGCTGTCTTCACTGCCCTGGTAGCCGGCGAATCCGGCCAGCATCTCGATACGGTACAGGCATTCGCGCGGCGAATTGGCATGAATGGTCGCCATCGACCCTTCGTGGCCTGTATTCATGGCCTGCAGCATGTCCATGACTTCGGCGCCGCGCACCTCCCCCACGACGACGCGATCGGGACGCATGCGCAAGCTGTTGCGGATCAGTTCGCGGATGCTGACATGGCCTGCGCCGTCGTAGCCGCCCTGCCGGGACTCGAGCCGGACGACATGCGGATGGTTGAGCGACAGCTCCGCGGTGTCCTCGATGGTGACCACGCGCTCAGCTTCGGGAATGAAGAATGCGAGCGCATTCAGCAGCGATGTCTTGCCCGAACTCGTTCCTCCCGAGATCAGGATATTGCAGCGGCACTCCACCGCCGCCTGCAGCAGCCGCGAGATTTCCTCGTTGAAAGTGCCGAGCGCCAGCAGATCGGACGGCTTGAGGGGGTCCTGCCTGAACTTGCGTATGGACACCATGGGGCCGTCGACCGCCAGAGGTTCGATGACGACGTTCAACCGTCCGCCGTCCGGCAGCCGTGCATCCACCATCGGCGTCGACTCGTCCAGCCTGCGTCCCAGCGGCGCAAGAATACGACGAACGATGCGCAGCACATGCTGGTTGTCGGAGAAGCGCAGCGATTCGCGCGCCAACACGCCTCGCCGCGACACAAAGACATTGTCATAACCGTTGATGAGAACGTCCTCCACGGCGGGGTCCTCCAGCAGGTCCTCCAGCGGCCCGAGTCCCGCCAGTTCTTTCGTCAATGCGCTGGCAATCTGCTGCATTTCCGCCTCATTGATCGCCATGCGGTTCAGACGCGCAAAGCTCGCGACCTCGATGCCGACGAACTCTTCGATGGCTGCGCGCGTCCATCGCCCGAACTCCGCTCCCAGCTCCTCGATGCGAGACAGCAAATGCTCATACGCAGCCGCCTTGATTTCCTGGAAGCGCTGCGTCCCCATGAAGCCCTCATCACCGAACTGCACCGTACCGTTCATTATCATCGTACGCATTCCCTATATGGATTGTTCCGGCTCAGCGCCGCCATCCTTTCCACCAACCCTGGCCCGCTTTCGGATCCTGCCCCGGCTCCATCGCCAGACTGTCGATCAGGCGCTCCACCGCACGGACGTAGGGATCGCGCCTGGCCTGTGCATGAAGCAGCATTCCCTGGTTCATGCTGCTGCGCAGTTGCAGCGCGCGGTCCGGCAGGGTTGCCGTCAGAGGGGTTCCGAAACGCTGCTCCACCTGGCTCGCGGACATGCCGTACCGCTCGTCGTAGCGATTCAGCACGAGCCCCACCCGATCCGTCGTCATGCCATTGCGGCCAAGATCCCGCAGAACCTCGGCCAGTGAAATCAGCGAGCCGACGCTCTGGTCGGCAACGACCAGAGCCGAGTCCGCCGATTGCGCCATCGCCGCAACGAACTGCGGATTGGAGAAACCTCCCACATCCACCAGCAGCAAGCCGAAATGCTCTTTCAGCCGCTCATACAGCCGCAATGAATCCGTATAGGAAACCTCGCTGATCTGCTGCACGTCCCTGGGCCAGGCCAGCACACTGACGCCATGGCCATCATGCGCAAGCGCAGAGCGCAACAGCGTGTCGTCGAGCCTCTGGATGCCACGCACCGCATCGACGAAATGAAAATCGCTAGCCAGGCCCAGGTAGAGCAGGCAGTCCCCCACCGGCATGCCCAGGTCGAGGATTCCCGTTCGGTCCCGCAGCGGCAGATCCTCCGCCGCGGCCGGGGCCGGCGAGCCCGACCGAACCCCGGGCGAGCGGTTGCGCAT
The DNA here is from genome assembly GCF_004342005.1 of Paracandidimonas soli. Classification (GTDB taxonomy): domain Bacteria; phylum Pseudomonadota; class Gammaproteobacteria; order Burkholderiales; family Burkholderiaceae_B; genus Paracandidimonas; species Paracandidimonas soli. Next base: position 198,074 of record NZ_SMBX01000003.1, on the reverse strand, counting down.
CAAGCGCTCTTGCCACAACGATGCCATATGAACCGCCAGCGTACTGACGCCCATGCCGGGGCGCGCACCCATCAGCAGCACGCTGCTCCGCCTTTTGTCTTCGCTCCGCCGGCGCCTGGGTCCGCCGATGTCTGTCAAGCGCTGTATCAACAGCGGCAAGCCATGCGCATCATCCAGGTCGGCGACCTCCCGGACGCCAGCGCGCAATGCCGCAACCGCGCTATGCGGCTGCCGATAGCAGCACACGGCGGCCAGGGGAACATCCGGACAGGCTTCCTGCAAGGCGCTTGCCGCGGCTGCCGCCTTGCTGCCGGACGGATCGCCGTCTTCGTTCTGGAAATCCAGCAACACGATATCGGGCGACTCATCCCGTACGCAGGCGCAAATGCCGGCGGGATCCAGGCCGTGACGAACCAGCATCGCCGTATCGCCCAGGCCTTGCTCAAGGCGAGACGCGGTCGCCGGACTGTCCGAAGCCAACAGGACAGCGACGCTCTTATGCGCGAAACATGACTCCTTCAGCATCAATTGCTAGCTCCCAAGATCTTCAACGAGAAAACCCCGGCATCTGATGGCCCATGTCAGGCCCCAACAGAAAATGCCCCCACGCATTGCCCGCCGTGTCGGCGACCTCCTGTCGCGCACCCGGAAGAGGAATGGCGGCGCCCTTCGCAAAAGGCCGGACCAGGCGCGGCGTCACCACGATTACCAGCTCCCGGTCTTCCTGGCTGTAGTTCACGCTGCGGAAAAATGCGCCGATGATGGGCAGGTCGCCCAGAAAAGGAAATTTGCTCACATTGGCTTCCGTCTGCCGCGACACCAGGCCGCTGATGACGAAGCTCTCGCCGTCGCCCAGTTCTATCGTCGTATCGGCGCGGCGTGTGCGTATGGCCGGCATCACCGCCGTCTGCGAGCCGCTGATGACGGGAATGGCGCTGTTGTAGTCCAGCTCGCTGGCCTCGGGCGCCACTTTCAGGGCGATGCGGTCGGCCCCGAGCACCGTCGGAGAAACCGTCAGTCCAATGCCGAACGGCTTGTACTCGATGGTCTGCGTGCCCTGCGCGCTTGCCACCGGCACCGGGATTTCCCCTCCGGCCAGGAAGCTTGCGCTCTGGCCGGACATGGCGACCAGCGTCGGTTCCGCCAGCACGCGCCCCATGCCGTTGCTTTCCAGCAGCGCCAGCGACGCCAGAAAATCCGCCGAGCGGTAGAACAGGGAAAAGCCATTGAGCAGCGCGTTTTCGGGCCTTAGACTGGCGCCGCCGGCCCAGGTCTGTGCGCCAGCGCCGGACCTGCCGATGCCACGGCCGGCCCGCCAGTCGATGCCGGCTTCCTTCATGACGCTGCGCGCCAGCTCGACGACCTTGACCTCGACCTGCACCATCGAAGACGTAGTCACCATGCCGAGATCCACGACGCCGTCCCGCCCGGCAATACCCGCGGCCACCTCGACCGCCTTCCTGTGTTCCAGCAAGGAAGCGGATTCGCCAGTCACCACGGCATGGCCCGCGCCCGCGTATACCCCGGCCTGCAGGGCATGGCCGCTTTCCTGCAATGCGCGCTCCATTTGCCCCTGCACGCGCACAGTCCAGGTATGGGGAGCGCCTCGCCCATCGAACCATACCTGCAATTGCGTCGATCCAGGCCGATTGCCGAACAGCATCAAGCCTGCCTGCCGGCCAGGCTCGGCATCCAGCACCTGCACATCGGCCACCTCGGGATCGCCAATGGCGACACGCGAGGGCATCGCCTGCAATGACAGGAAACGCTGTCCGCGCTCCTGCACGTCCACGAAGACCGCGCGCGACTGCGCCGCCGCGGAAGCCGCGCCTGCGTGCCGGACATGCAGTATGGCCGGAAACAATACGCATGCCGCACCCAGCACCGCCTTCCATCGATTCATCTTCTTCGCCAACGCCACGCTGCTTTCTCCCCGACCGTCTTCCAAGTCCCGGATGACCGGCATCCAATCATCGATCAATAGTGATGCAGGCCGCTTTGCCTGCCTCGTATGACTTGCACGCTGCGCGCCGCATCCCCCTTCTTGCCCGGCGCCGCCTGTCCCGCCTGCGATTCAGGAACGGCCGGCTCGGACGCCGCCAGGCTTGCAATGCTGTCGCCCGCATAAGCCAGGTTTTCCGCCTGCCGCAAACGCTCCCGTTCGTCGGGAGACAGCCCTGCGCGCGCCTGCAGCACAGGCTCGCGTTCGGCAAACAGCGCCGCATCCGGCTGCGCCTTGTCCTCCGGAGAGCGCAGCGCCAATTGCAGCTTTCCCTTGCCCATCGCCAGCAGCAGGCCGTTGACCTCCGCCAGCGGGACCGCAAGCATGGCGCTGCGCGCCGCAACCGATGTTCGCCCCTTCTGCGCTTCCGCGCCGACAGGCCCGTCCAAGGAATCCTGGCCGAACGCCAGCACCCGAGCCGACGGCAGCAGCAAGCGCGCCTGCGTATTCTGGTTTTCGTTATCGCGTCCCAATGTAAAGAACACGTCGACCCGGTCGCCCGGCGCAATGCCGCCGGCGCCGCCAAGCGATTCATCCACCGCGACCATGATGGCCCGCTCGCCTGCCTGCAAATGGCGCGACAAACCCTGGGCCAGCAGACGTTCCGTCAGCGGCTCTCCCTTGCGCAATGCTTCCCGCAGTTTTTCCCCCACCAGCGGATCCGCCTGCGCGAACCCCTGCGCCGGCGCCGCGGGCCAGCCATCCATCTGCAAGTCTTCCGCCCTCAATGGCACGCCGGGTTCAAGGTCTCGCGCAGCCACCACGACGGGGTACAGCGTTCTTTCCTTTGTTTCCACGACAGGTTCGGGCCTGACCTCCCGTTGGGCGACGACAGGCGCGGGCTCCGGCTCCTTCAGCGCCAGCCGGGCAGCGAACACGCCGAGAACGATTGCCAGCAGCACCAGCACGCCCGCCACGATTTTGCTCATGGAACTCATATTTCTCTCCGTCTATCCGCCCGATGCAATCTGTATGGTGGCGCTCGTCCGCAAGCGATAGCCTTGCGTCTCTCCCTGCCCCTCCCCGAGCAGCGCAAACGCACTGCCCAGCAGACGCAGCAACGGCCACCCGGACACATCGCCGCTCAGCTCCAGACGCATGCATGGCTGCGCATCGCCGTTCGCATCGTTCCAGCCGCAAGGCAGGCTCACCGGCCGGCACTGTATACCGACGCCCGACAGCAGGAGCGCGTCATCCGCCATATGTCTTACACGCTGGCAGGCGCTGGCGCCCGCCCTCACTGGATCCTGGTAGCTGGCCAGCAGCGCCACGCGCGCGCCTTCGCCCGCCATCGCGGAAAGACGCTGCTGCGCCCACGCAAGAAAACCGAAACCGGCAATGGCCAGCGCCATGACGAGCAGCATCGTGATCGTCAGGGCGAACTCCACGGCGGCGGCGCCTCGCTGCCGCGCATGCGGGCAAGACAGGGATGGAGTACAGGCCGGATGACTCATGCCCCTGCTCCCGATTCGGTGACCAGATTGTCGCGGTATGGCGTAACCACGCTGAATGCACTCAGCCATTCGGGTACGGCCAGGCTTACGAGAAAAGCGGGCCCCAGCAGCGGCACGAGGGGTACGTCGCGATACGGGTAGCGCACCAGGATGCCGATGCTGGAGACCGCCGCGCCGCTGGCCGGGAAAGCGCCCGCGCACAAGGCGGACGACGCCTCCGTGCCGCTGCTTTCGTCCGACGTATTCATGGCATGGCCGAAACAGACCGCCACTTCCAGAGGCTCGCCCCTGGCCGACGCCAGCCATGAAGTACGCACATCCACCACGTGCCGGATGTCCGCCATCTGCGCAGTACTGAGGCCGTTGTCCGGCTGCCAGCGCAAGGCAATGCGCGCGGCATCGTCGGCAGCGACATTCAGCAAGTGCTGCGCAGTGAAAATGAATGCGTAAGTCAGAATGGCATAGCAGACCGCGAAGAACACGACGAATGTCAGTGCAAATTCCACGGCGTAGGCGCCTGCCTGCCCAGGAGTTGCCAGATACCGCGCGGCGTGTCTGCTGTACTTCATATCGATACCACCTCTGCTACAGGCCGAGTAGCGCACCTTTCGGCCAGAACACCCACAGCAGCGTTGCCAGCGCGAGATGCGCCCCGAAAGGCACTCCGCGCCTCGATCCCTTTCCTTCCCGCCACCGGCCGAGCACGGCCCGGCCATTCGACAGCAGCAGGACGCACGCATGCAGCCCTGCCAGGACGCTGCCGATCACTACCAATTGCCACAAGCCATGCAGGCCGAACATGAAGCCCAGCACCGCAATCAGCTTTACGTCTCCCGCTCCCATGACACCCAGGCGCCAGAACGGATAAAAGAAAGCCAGACCTGCCACAAAACCGGTAAGAGCGGACAGCCAATGGATCTTCAAGCCGCTCTCCGGCTCGCCCATGCCGCCTGCGTACAAAAAGAAAACCGCGCACGCCAGCAGCATCGAGACGAGCAGCCCATTCGGGATCCGCCGGAAGCGGATGTCGAAATAGGCGACGGAAGCACAGGACACCAGAGTGAAGAACAGCCAAACCGCAAGGACACCACTCATAGGAATCTCTGACTGCTTCCTTATCGCTCAAGGCGGGCTTAGCCTTCACCTCCCGTCGGCATTTCCACACCATCCAGCGCCTGCCCTATCCTACCGAACAACTCGCCGATGTCGGTCCCCAATACCCCCAGGGCAGTAATAAGCGCCACGGCAATCAAACCCACGATCAGCGCATACTCCACCGCCGTCGCCCCTTCCTCGTCATTCCAGAACTGTTTGAGATGCTGGTACATGGCAGATTCCTCCTGCTTTTCATCATTGACGCTACACAAAGATGCTGATTCCGGCATGTGTCTTCCATGCCGCTATCAAGCATTCACCACCGATAATCCACAGAGTCACATTTAGTAAAAAATAACCGGTTTTATTTTCTTACTTGTTACACTGATTATGGAAAAGTATAGTCAAGAACATGAAAAAATCTACCTAAAAACAAAAATTATTCATACGTGTTTATACTTATAGCGACTTACCAGCAAGGCTTTGTAATTCAGATAGTTCAAAAAAATGCACTAATTTCAATCAAAAAGCAGACATCTGAATTCAATGTAGACAAGTCTGGCGTATTACCCCTATGATTTTCACTGAAAAGTAATTTATTTCATTTTTTAGAAATTTATGTAACTTCAAAGTTAGATGAAATATACAATAAAACAAATAACTACAACAACGCGCAGCGCCGCCGTCCCGCGCCGGGAGACCAGATACATGCCTCAGTTGCATCGCGTTGCCAGCCTCTCCTGTCTCGCCCTTGTCTGTCATGCGGCCCATGCAAACGGTCCCCTGCTGGGCAATCCGGTGGACCAGATCCCGCAACTCCAGCACGCACAGCCGCAACAGCCTCCCGCCAGGCTGCAGATGCCGGACCGGCAGCAGGCTGCGGTCATCGGCAAACTGCAACAGCGCATCACCCCCCGGCATTTCGACGTCCGGGGCAGCACCGCCATCCCGTTCGAGCAGATCACGGACATCCTGACTCCCCTGAGCGGACAGGAAATGACCGTGGGACAGCTCATCCAGCATGTGAACCGCATCACCGCGCTGTACCAGCAGGCGGGATACCCCCTGTCTTTCGCCCTGCTGCAGGAGCAGAAGTTCGACGAAGGCAGAGTCCACGTCACCGTGGTGGAAGGCCATATCAACGCCTTGCGCATCGAAGGAGATGCCGGCGGCGCGGAGCGGCGCCTGCATGCCCTGGCCGGTCCACTGCTGGAAGAAAAGCCGCTGACCCGCGCCACGCTCGAACGCGTCCTGAACCTGATGCGCAGCGTGCCCGGCGTACGCTTCACGCCCAGGCTTGACATGCCGACGCGCGCGGACGGCCGCACGGAACTGGTGCTGGACACCGTTCATCAGGCAATCCAGCTCAGCGCGGGAGCCGCCGACCTGGGCACAGGCACGCAAGGCCTTGTCACGATCACTTCCAGCAGCCTGACGCCGCTGGGCGAACAGGTGAAGCTGACAGCGGCCGTTCCCGCCCGTCGGGACGATGTCCGCTACATTTCGGGCACAGTCTCCATCCCTCTGGGCAACGATGGACTGGCACTGGAAGTGGACGGCTACGCCTATCGTTCCACACCCAGCGAGAAAGTCTTCACAAGCTTCGACCGCACCATCGACAACCGCCGGCTCGGCATCGGCCTGAGCTATCCCATCGTGCTGAACAATGCCCATATGCTCAAGGCATCCGTCGGCGCCTATGTCACGCATTCGGAAGACCAGTACCACAATCCCGACAACAATATCTGGCTGCGCGAAGAAGCCCGCCTTCGCGTAGCCCGTCTGGGACTGCAATATACGGGCCGCAGCGAAACGCAATCGCGACGGATATCCCTGGACGTCTACAAAGGCGTGGACGGCCTGGGAGCGCGCAAGAATACGCTCAGCGACCGCGGCGAACTTGCCGCCCCGCCCTATGACCTGGATTTCACCCGTTATGCGCTGTCCCTGGCGCAGGAAGTCTCGCTGCCGGCGCAATTCGGCGCCATCCTGACCGCGACGGGCCAGTACAGCAGCGACATCCTTCCCTCCTCGGAACAGATCTCGTTCGGAGCATGGCGGCATGCATTGGGATATCCGCAGGGCGACCAGGGTGGCGACAAAGGCTATGGCGCCTCCCTGGAACTGAACCGCCGCATCAGCCTGGGCTACAGCTATCTGTCCAGCCTGCAGCCTTACGTCATGATCGAACATGCAAAAGCCTGGTACAACCGCCCGGAACTGAAGGAGTTCGGAGGCCGCAACCTGTCTTCCGTCGCATTGGGCCTGAAGATCAGCGACGACAAGCGTTACGTACTGGACCTGAACGTGGCCCGCCCCGTGGGCGACCGTCCGCAAAACAGCGACCGGCGCAAGCTGCGCTTCAACGCCAACTACGCCCTGTTCTACGACGGATTCTGAGCCGGCGCGCGTGCCCGTTCCAGCCGGAACGTTACGTAACACTGCAGGGAACGTTACGTAACGTTCCCAGAAAAGCAAAGCTTTTATCACTGTCGAACGGATAGGAATATTGCATATCTACGGCATTCAAAAAAATAAAATTATTCATAAAATAAATATAAGCAATTGATTTAAAACAACAAAAAATACCAACATCAATAAACCCAAGAACCATCCTCACACTGCATGAAAAGGCTGGCACGCATATTGCTTCATGAAAGTCATACCGGACACGAATCCTTCCGGATCTTTCATCAAGGAGACTGATATGCAACGCTCGCAAACCTCTTCGTCTTTCCTGCGTCTGAGCCTGGCGACCAGCCTGGTGCTGGGCGCCTTCGCCCTCGCCGGCTGCTCCAGCAATAGCGCCAGCGGCCCCCGCAACGGCGCCAACGTGCCTCCCGCCGTCAATCCGGGAGGCGGTACCGATCCTGGCGGCAGCAACGGCGGCGGGAATGGCGGTGGCGGCAACAATGGAGGCGACAACGGGGGAGGCAATGGAGGAAACAATGGCGGCACGCAGGCCGGCGTTCTGGAAACCACGCTGGGCAACCTGGGCCAGGCCACCGATAACGTCCTGCCCATCGGCCTGGAGAACTCCCTGGGCGGCGTCGGCCAGGTTGCCGACCAGGTCGTCGATCCCCTGACCGGCCAGGTCGTAACCCTGACGCAGGAGATCGGAACCGCCACAGGTATCGGCGCTCCCGCAGATACCTTGCTGAATCAGGTTGGCGGAGTCGTATCGAACGTCGGCGCGCACCTGGACAGCTCCGGCCTGCCCCTCGGCCTTGGACAGGGCCTGGCCGGCCTGACCGGCGGCCTGGGCGATACGATCGCCAGCGCGGGCGGCCTGCTGTCCCCGACCGGCGACGACTCCAATCCCCTGGTCAATGTCCTCGACAATGCCACCGGCGCCGTCGGCGCATTGACCGGCTCGCTGGGCGGCGAAGGCGGCGCACTGGCTCCCATTACAGGAACCCTCATCGACGGCAGCCTGCTCGGCCTCCCCGGGCAACCCGTCATGGAGCCCGCCCTGGCCCACATCGGGCTTGCCGTCGACGGCATCGCCCCGCTCGGACTGTCGAATGCCATGGGCAACATCGGCCAGACGCTGGATACCGCAGTATCCCCCATCGCGCAGACAGCCACTTCCCTCACGCAATCCATCGGAGACAGCGCCGGCATCGGCCAGCCCGTCGACTCCCTGCTCAATACCATCGGCAGCTCGCTGGCCAGCGCCGGCAGCGGTATCGACGGGGCAGCGCCCGTCGGCCTCGGCGGACTCCTGGCCGGCGTAGGCTCCGCGGTTTCCAGCGCGGGCGGCATCCTCCATGCGGGCCCCGGCAACGGCAACCCGATCGGAGATACGCTCAGCCATGCCACTGGCGGCATTGCCGCGCTGACCGATGATCTTGGCGCCAATCTGCTCGGTCCGGCAACGGGCGGCAATCTGCTCGGCGCAGTGACAGGCGGCATCCTCGGACCGGTCTCCGGAGGCAATGGCGCCGGCGGACTGCTGGCACCGGTGACGGATCTGCTGGGGGGCGGAGCCGGAGGCGTCCTCGCCCCTGTCACGGGCGCGCTGGGCAACGCTGGAGGCGTGCTGACGCCTGCCACGGATACGGCTGGCAATGCAGGCAACATTCTCGCTCCCGTTACGGACGCCCTGGGCGGCGCGGGCGGAGTGCTTGCTCCCGTCACCAACATCCTGGGAGGCGCGGGCGGCATCCTGTCCTCCGCAACTGGAGGCGACAAAGCCCCGGCCGGCGGCAAGAGCGGCGGCCTTCTGGGCGGCCTGCTCGGCGGCCGTTGATTCCGTCCCTTACCTGAAAGAGGCATCACATGCTGGTTAATGACGAAATTTCTCATCACGACCAGACATCCTCCACCCAATCTCCCTTCGTGCGCCGCGTGGCGCAAAGGGAGGAGGTGGTGCGGGAATTGTCGCAACAGCTCGGGCGCAACTACGCCGCCTACGCCCAGGTCAGCCAGGCGATCCTTGCCCAGCAGCAGACCATGCCGCTGACCGACTTCAAGGCGCTGGAATTCCTGCTGTCGTTCGGGTCTCTGCCGACCGGTCAGCTGGCTCAATTGACCGGGCTGAGTCACGGCGGCATCGCCACCCTGATCTCACGCCTGGAAAACGCCGGCCTGGTCACGCGCGACCGGCATCCGGAAGACAGGCGCATCGTGGCCATATGCGCAGACCACGAGCAATGCGCCGGCCTGTCGTTCCCCATGGATCAGATGGAGGAAGCCATTGCAGGGATCGCGGAGCGCTACTCCTCGCGCGAGCTGTCCATTGTCTCCAGCTTTCTCGAGGACTGCGCGAAGCTGCTGCATACATTCAATATGCAGCAGCTGGAAACGGCAAGCCAGGCGACGGCCGCTTCCAGCTGAGCGCGGCGTCAGGGACCGCGCCGGGCCAGGGATGGCCGGCGCGGCTCGCTACGCCAGCCGGACCACCAGCCAGGCCATGACGGCCAGCGCCAGGCACGGGCCGAATGGATAGGACCGGGACAGGCCGCCCCGACCCGCCGCCAGCGCATACGCGACTCCCAGCAGACTGGATGTCAGCAGAATCACGAACAGGCCCTGGAAGCCGCTCCATGCGGCGATGGCGGCAATGCACTTGACATCTCCGCCACCCAGGCCGTCGCGCCCTCGCAGACTCCGAAACACCCAGGCCAGCCCAAGCAGCAGGCCATAGGCCAGCACGGCCGAGAAGACGGATTCCGGCAGATCCACCAGCCCCGCTTCCGCGCCCGCCACCGCCAGCCCCGCCAACAGGAGAGGCAAGGTCAGCGCATCGGGCAACAGACCGCAACAGGCGTCGATACAGGCCAGCGACAGCAATATGAACAGAAAAAGCATCAATGCCGCCGATTGCGTGATAGTCAAGGGCTGCAGGCAAAGCCAGCCATATGCCGCAGCCAGCCCGCCCGCCGCCGGCAGACCACGGATCCCGGCCACGCCCGCCACATCACCCATCCGCAGCGCGCCGCCCCCGGCGGCCTTCAGCATCAGGCGCGCATCCGGATCAGCGCCAGCCCGCAGGCCTGCGCCATAGCGCAGCGCCGTCCGCCAGGCATATCCCCCTGCAAACGCGCCAAGCAATGCGGCGCAAGCCGCAACCGCCATTTGTTCCGCCGACCCAGGCTGAAGCATTGCATCACTGCCTTTCAAATCATCGAAGCGTACGCGCGAGCATGGACGCCGCCGCGCAATATCGCCAAGCGTAGCATCACTTGGCGCCGCGCACCGGCATGGAGCCATCGAAAATGTCCTGCTCCACGATTTATTGGGACATACCCCAGCCCGACGATTCCCCGCCTCTCTATCGTGCATAATCACTAGGACCGCCGGATGTACGGGGCCCGAACGACGCCGCGCAATCCTGGCATGGCATCATGTCCGCGTCGGCATGCGGCTTGCTTCGGATCCGGCAGCATCCTATGCAAAACGGCGAAACACGCTGTTCCCCAGGAGCCCGCAGCATGAAGTCCTCTCTATCGCAACCGCCTGTCGCCTACAACGAAATGCTGGACGCTTCCGGCAATATCCGCCCGCACTACCAGGCATTTGCGCAATGGCTATCGGAGCAGCCCGCCGAATCCATGATCGAACGGCAGGTCGAGGCAGACCTGAATTTCCGCCGCGTGGGCATTACCTTTTCCGTGGCCGGCGACGCCGACGGCAACGAACGCCTGATCCCCTTCGACCTGATTCCGCGCATCATCCCGGCGGACGACTGGCGCATCCTGGACAAAGGACTGAAGCAGCGGGTGCGCGCCCTGAACATGTTCATCCACGACATCTACCACGACCACAATATCGTCCGCGCCGGCATCATCCCGGCGGAGCAGGTGTTCCTGAATCCACAATACCGCCCCGAGATGCAGGACGTCGACGTCGCGGAAAACATCTACAGCCATATCTCGGGCATCGACATCGTACGGGCCGGAGAAGGCGAATTCTATGTGCTGGAAGACAATCTGCGCGTGCCTTCCGGCGTCTCGTACATGCTGGAGAACCGCAAGATGTCGATGCGGCTGATGCCCGAAATCTTCAGCCGCGCCCGCATCGAACCGGTTGCGCACTATCCCGACCTGCTGCTCGACAGCCTGCGCGAAACCGCGCCGCAAGGCGCCGACAATCCCACGGTCGTCGTCATGACGCCGGGCATGTACAACTCCGCCTACTTCGAGCATGCATTCCTGGCGCAGCAGATGGGGGTCGAACTCGTCGAAGGCCAGGATCTGTTTGTCGACCAGAATACGGTCTACATGCGCACCACGCGCGGCCCCAAGCGGGTGGACGTCATCTATCGCCGCATTGACGACGACTTCCTCGACCCCCTGGCCTTCCGCGCTGATTCCGCATTGGGCGTGCCGGGCCTGCTATCGGTCTACCGGGCAGGCCGCGTCACGCTGGCCAACGCCATCGGCACCGGGCTCGCCGACGACAAGTCCACCTATCTTTTCGTGCCCGACATGATCCGCTTCTATCTCGACGAAGAGCCCATCCTGTCGAACGTCCCCACCTGGCAATGCCGCAAGCCAGACGAGCTTTCGCACGTGCTGGCCAACATGGAAAAGCTGGTCGTCAAGGAGGTCCACGGCGCCGGCGGCTACGGCATGCTGGTCGGCCCGACGGCCAGCCGGCAGGAAATCGACCTGTTCCGCGAATTGGTGCGGGCGCGTCCCGACAACTACATCGCACAGCCGACGCTGGCGCTTTCCACCGTTCCCACCTATGTGGAAAGCGGCGTTGCGCCGCGCCACGTGGACCTGCGCCCCTACGTCATCTCCGGCAAGGAAATCCAGACGGTTCCCGGCGGCCTGTGCCGGGTCGCGCTGAAGGAAGGATCCCTGGTCGTGAACAGCAGCCAGGGCGGCGGCACCAAAGACACCTGGATTCTGGAGGACTAGTTATGCTAAGCCGTACCGCCGACAATCTTTTCTGGATGTGCCGCTACATCGAACGCGCAGAGAACACGGCGCGCATGCTCAACGTCAACTTGAACATGTCGCTGATGCCCGGGCAGACGCACGAGGAATCCTGGCGCGCCGTGCTGCGCATCTCCGAGCTGCAGGATGCCTACGATGCCATGTACGACGAAGTCACGCCGAAGAACGTCTTGCAGTTCATGGTGCGCGACGAGGCCAATCCATCGTCCATCTACTCGTGCATCCGGGCCAGCCGCGAAAACGCCCGCGCCGTACGCGGCAGCCTGACCACCGAGGTATGGGAAACCTACAACATCACCTGGCTGGAAATGCTGCGCCTGCTGCGCGCGCCCCAATACGAACGCAATCCGGAAAGATTCTTCGAATGGGTTAAATTCCGCTCCCATCTGGTGCGCGGGGTCATCTCCGGCACCATGCTCGAAGACGAGGCCCTGCGCTTCATGCGCCTGGGCAGCTATCTCGAACGCGCCGACAACACGGCGCGCCTGCTCGACGTCAAGTTCCACGAACAGGAGCCCGCTCCCGCAGAAAAATCGGGCGATCACAACGCCAGCCGCGACTTCTATCGCTGGTCGGCGCTGCTGGCCGCTGTTTCGGGGCTGGAGGTATACCGCAAGGTCTACCGCGACGTCATCATCCCGGAGCGCGTCGCCGAACTGCTGATCCTGCGCGCCGACATGCCCCGTTCGCTGCTGGCCTGCATGCGCGCCCTGTCGCGCGACCTGGTCAAAGTGTCCAACCAGCGCTCCGCCGAAACCGAGCGGTTGGCCGGCCGCCTGCGCGCCGAGCTGGAGTACGGCCGCATCGAAGATATCCTGCGCGGCAGCGGCCTGCACCGCTACCTGGACAACTTCCTGGGACGGATCAACGACCTGGGCAACCGCATCAGCCGCGACTTCCTTGTTCCGCTGACGGTCTGAACCCGCAGAAAGGCAATCGACATGAAGCACCTGATCCAGCATACGACGCACTACCGCTACACCACGCCCGTCAGTTACAGCATCCAGACCTTGCGCCTGACGCCGCGCACCGACCTGCACCAGCGCACCCTGCGCTGGCATATCGATGCTCCGGGGGAACTGCAACGGCAAACGGACGCCTACGGCAACATCACCCATATACTCACGCTGAACAAGCCGCACGACGAAATCGAGCTGCGCGTCACCGGCCTGGTGGAAATCGGCCCGCTGCGCAATGGCCTGGTCCTGGAGGACGACAGCCGCCTGCCTTTGGCCGCCTACCGCGTCAGCACGCGCCTGACGGAGGCCGACGATACCATCCGCGCGTTCTGCCGCCAGGTGCTGCCGCACGGCCTGCATACCCCGGAAGACGCGCTGGAGCTGTCGCTGGCGATCAGCCGCCGCGTGGCCTACGAACCCGGCATCACGGATGTCACCACGCCTGCCATTCACGTCCTGGGGCTGGGCCACGGCGTTTGCCAGGATCACGCCCACCTGTTCCTGTCGTGCGTGCGCAGCATGGACATTCCCTGCCGATACGTCAGCGGCTATCTGCATACGACGGCCGATCACGCCGCCACCCACGCCTGGGTTGATGTCTGGCTGGAAGGGCACGGATGGACCAGCATCGACGTCACCAACCAGCAGTTCGCCTCGGATCACCTATGCCGACTGGCTGTCGCGCGCGACTACGACACCGCCTCGCCCGTGCGCGGCGTGCGCACGGGCGGAGGTGAGGAAAGCCTGTCGGTCAGCGTGGTCGTCCAGGCTTCCGCGGCGCCAGTGCAGGCCGGTCAATGACGCCCGCATGAATTCGGCCGCCACTATTGCTACAATTGCCGCCGGCGTGCCTGCTCCCAAAGGGGAAGCGGGCGTGCAGCCCTGCATATATCGCATTGCACACCCATCATGACATACTGCGTAGCCGCCCGCCTGAATACAGGCATGGTTTTCCTGGCCGATACCCGCACCAATGCGGGCGTCGACCATATCAGCACCTTTCGCAAGCTGCGCGTCTTCGAACGCCCGGGCGAACGCGTCATTGTCCTGATGACATCGGGCAACCTGGCCATCAGCCAGTCCATCATCAACCTGCTGTCGCAGCAGGACGGCAACAGCGCCACCTCTCTCTGGCATGCCGCCAGCATGCATGACGCGGCGGAGCGCGTCGGAGAAGCCGTGCGCAGCGTGCACGAGCGCGACGCGCAGGCGCTGCAGCGCCAGGGCATCGATTTCAACATCAACCTGATCCTGGGCGGACAGATCGGCAACGCCCCCTGTCAGTTGTTCCAGATCTACTCCGCCGGCAACTTCATCGAGGCCAGCTCGGAAAACCCCTACCTGCAGATCGGCGAAGCCAAGTACGGCAAGCCAATCCTGGACCGCGTGCTGCGCGCCGACACCTCGCTGGACGAGGCTGCCAAATGCGCGCTGGTTTCCATGGACTCCACACTGCGCTCCAACGTCTCCGTCGGCATGCCGCTGGACCTGCTGGTCTACGAAACCGGGTCGCTGCGCGTCACCCACTTCGCCAGCATCGACGAAAACAACCAGTATTTCGCCACGATCCGCCGCACATGGGGAGAAAGGCTGAAACAGGTATTCGCGGAAATCACCGACCCCGTATGGACCAGCCCGGACGCTCCGGACACCCTGGTGCCCGCGGACCGCGTGCACCAGCCCATCCGCATGCCGTCCGACACCACCGGCGCGAACTCGGCCCCCACGGAGCCCTTCCCCGCACCGCAGACACTGGCGCAGGACCACGGCAAGCCGCAACGCAGCTGACGCGCTCTTCCCGTCACATCACGACATAGCGCGCAATCGCCAGAAAGTGCGCCGCGCTGCCCGCCAGCACGAACAGATGCCAGATGCCGTGCCAGTGGCGGAAGCGCTCGTCGAACACGAAGAACACGATCCCTGCGGTATAGACCGCCCCGCCCGCCGCCAGCCAGGCGAATCCCGCCGCGCCCAGCCGGGCTACCAGCGGGCTGAGCGCCAGCAGCACCACCCAGCCCATGGTGGCGTAGATCGCAAGCGAGAGCACGCGCGCGGGGGATCGGGGCCGTATGTCCTGCAGGATGCCGATCAGCGCCAGCCCCCACACCACACCGAACAGGCTCCATCCCCAGGGGCCGCGCAGCGTGACCAGGCAGAACGGCGTATAGCTGCCGGCGATCAACAGGTAGATGGAGAAGTGATCCAGCTTGCGGAACACGTTCTTGGCGCGTCCCCGTACGCTGTGATAGAGCATGGAGATGAGGTAGAGCAGGATCAGCGTGGCGCCATAGACCGCCGCGCTGGTGATGCGCCAGGGATCGCCAGTCAGCCCGGCAACCACCAGCAGCCAGGACACCCCGGCCACCGCCAGCACCGCGCCAACCAGGTGCGTCCAGGCATTGAAACGCTCGCCATAATACATATCCGCTTCTCCGGCATGCGGCTGCCAGCAGCCGCAAATAAGCTCCGTAACGTTGGCAGCTTACTCCAGGATGGCTCGCGGACAACCAATGCCTATGCCTGCAATGCAGGAAAAGCCGGATTGCATGATCTATATCAGAATCGGATGCGCGCCACGCTTTCCTTGCGGTCTTCGCGGTAGCCGGCCACCGAAGCATCTCTCGGCTGCTTGATGCTGATCAGGATTTTGGATGCATCGGCTCCGTAGGCGATGCTGTTCGGATATGACGACACGGGTACTGTCTGGCGCACGGTCAGGCTTGCGCCATCAATGATCGACAGAGTGCCCTCGCCCCGATTGGTGACAAAGAACGCGCTGCCGTCGGCATTGCGGCGAATCGCCAGCGCACCTTTGCCCGTAGGAATGATTTTGCGGATATTGCCGCTATCCGGATCCAGCACCAGTACCTCTCCGTGCTTGCTTTCCGTGGCAAGCAGGCGCTGCTGCGCAGGATCGACTTCGATGTTCACCAGGAACCGGTCTTGCTTGTCTGTGACGGCATGGCGGCGGACTAGGCGATTGGAGCCGGTGTCGATGACGCTGAAGAACCCCTTGCCGCTGGTATAGAGACGCTGGCGCTCCGGGTCGAATGCCAGCCCCGGACCGCCAACGCCATCGATCCGCGCGCGAATCGTGGCCGTTGCCCCATCGATCACCCAGACCGGGCCATCCTCCGCGGGGCTGCCGACGTAGAGCGTATCCGTGCCTTCATCCACCAACAGTTGGCGCCCGCGGAACGGCTTGCCTTCCTTGTTTTCGCCCTGCAATGCAATCAATCCCGTGCGCTGCAATGTCGCCAGGTCGTATACGCTGACGCTGCGGCTCATGGTATGGCCGACGTAAAGCTTGCCGGTAGTGCGATTGACGACCAGCGCAAACGGTTTTTCCGGAGATTCGATACGCTGCTCGACCGCCAGCGTGCCTGCATCCAGGACCAGGACATGCCCCGGCTTGCCATCGCGCCGATCCGCGCCCGCCGAGGTCACGTAAACCTTGCCGCCGACCTGGGCCAGCTCGAACAGGCCGGGCTCGACGACGACATTCGTCACATCCGCGCCATGTGCCTGCGCCGCGGATTGTTGCACCAGTGAAGGCGCTGGCGCCGCCACGAACAGCGCCGCAGCCGCGCCGATGGCGAATGCCCCGTAGTTGCGACGCAAACCATATTTCCCAGCCGACATACCTCTCTCCCGATAACAGCGATACAGAACAGGAATGTGTCCCATTCACAAAGAGAGCGATGATGCATCAGTTGGCTGACGAAGGACTGACATATGAGAAGAAAAAATGCGGCATGTCCGGGAACGGGACATGCCGCATTTATCTATGAGGATAGTGATCAATGCATCAACATTCACCCTATCTTCGATCTCCACGCGCTCTCAAGCGCGATGGACGTCGATGTCAGAACTGGATATTCGTGGAGAGCCACACACGGCGGCCTTGCTCGACCATCCTGTACTGATTGTTGTAGGCGGGACGCGCAGCGGTTCCTTCATTGACGTACTCGACCGTATTCTTGTCGAATACGTTGTACATGGCGAAATTCAGCGCCACCGCCTTATTGACGCGATAAGTACCGCCGATGTGCGCCAGGGTCAGAGGCTTGTAATAACGCTCGGTGCCATCTGCTTGCGTGTCGCGATAGCGCTTGCCGCGATACTCGCCGCGCGCCCACAGGCTGAGATCGTCCGTTGCATGCCATGTCAATTTGGTATTGACCATGTGCTTGGGCGTAGAAGTCAGCGGCTTGCCGTCATCGCTGGAGCCGGGATGCTTGATCTTGCTATACGTGTAGGTATAGTTGCCCGACCACTCCCAGTCGCTATTGATGAGGTAGCGCGCATTCAGTTCCAGGCCGCGAGTCACAGCCTTGGACAGATTCGTCCTGCGGCTGAACGTATCGCGTTCATTGCCGTTCTCGTCCAGCCACTCGCCGATATCGACGCAATCCTCGCCCGGCGTACGGCCGCTGTACCGGCAATTCCATACGCTTTCTGATTCCAGTTTGTCCTTGAAGTCAGTATTGAAAATCGTGGCGCTGGCGTTGAAGTTTCTCAAATTGTCATAGTGCACGCCGATTTCGGAGGAGAGACTGGTTTCCGGCTTCATGTCCGGGTTGCCACCGATGATCGGTATGGTTCCCTGACCGCCCACATTCTGGATGCCAGGCACCATTTCATTGACCTTGGGCGCTTTGTAGCCTTTGCTGACGCCACCCTTGATGGTCCAGTTGGGCGTTGTATTCCACACGATATAAGCGCGCGGGCTGAAATGGCCGCCATAGCGATTATGGCGGTCATAGCGTGCGCCCAGGGTCAGCATCAGATCGTCCTGGATCGACCACTCGTCTTCGGCGAACAGCGACCATTGCCTGTGCGTCATCGGCGAGCCGACCAGGGTGTCGGTCATTTTGGCGGACCACCATTGCCCGCCCAGCGTGAACAGATGGCTGTCCGTGCCCAGCGGCGTGACCAGCTTCGTGTCAAAGACCAGGTTGCGCATCTTCAGTTCGCGCGGATCGTTCGGACCCGTTCCTGGCGGCCTGTGCTCGACAGGCAGAACCTCGGGAATCAAGCGCCCGACGGTTTCCGTCGTGTTGTGCATGAAGCTGCTGTCCCACGTCCCGAAATCGAATCGTCCAGTATGCGCGATCGTGTAGGAGTCGCGATTGAAACGCAACGCATCCTTGGAATAACCGCCATTCCAGCGCCCCATCGGACCGCAGCGGCCGATCGGGGTCGTATTCGGCGCGCACCATGAGTTGTCGTATTTCTGGCGCCCCCAGGTACCTTCCAGGATGATGTCGTGGTTTTTGTTCGGCGTCAGGGCAAAACGCACGCCGGCATCATAGCGGCGATTGGGAACCTTGTTGCCGCTGAATGTGGGCGTGACTTCCTCACCCAGATCATTCGTGTACGTGACATCGTTTTCCTGGTTGTTGATGTACGCGCCGCGAATGGACATGCCGAGCAGGCCTTCCTTGAGCGGGCCGTCGATATAGAAATCACCGGACGTATTATTGCCGTATTGCGAATCCAGATTGATCGTCGTACCCAGATTCACAGCACCGCGCCATTCGTTACCCACTTTTCGGGTAATGATGTTGACCACCCCGCCCATGGCGTCGGCGCCATACAGGGTCGACATCGGGCCGCGAATGACTTCGATACGCTCGATCGCACTGATCGGCGGAAGGAAGTTGTTTTCTGTACGCTCGAAGCTGTTGGGCTGGATATTGCCCACGCTGTTCTGCCTGCGGCCGTCGACCAGGATCAGGGTATAGTCCGCCCCCATGCCGCGCATCTGGATATTCAGGCTGCCGCTCTTGTCCGTGCCATCGGTGACATCGATACCTTCGACATCGCGCAAAGCCTCGGCGATCGACGAAACGGGACGCTCCTGCAATTCCTCACGGGTAATGACCGAAATCGAAGCCGGCGCTTCTTTGATGTCCTGGGCGAAACCTGCAGCCGTCACGACTACGGTATCAAGAGAAGTCACACGTCCCGCGGCTTCCTGGGCGGAAGCGCTTCCCATCGCCCCTACCGCGAAGGCGCTGCTCACAAAGACGGTCAATCTATTGATTCTGAAAGTAGAATTGTTCTTTATCCTAGCCATTGGCCTTTACCCTAGATAGATGGATGACAAAACTCGTAGCTTGTAAACGACCGCTGCAAACATAACTGTTTCCCCCCGTTACAAGATAGCAATAACGATATCTATTCTCATTTTCTATTGCAATCGAAATCATATGACTGATGATGAAAATGCGATCCAGTCGCATTAATCGTTGCAAACTGACAACTAACTGACACCCGACTGACGTTTAACTGACACACATCATGCGCATCTACCTCGCCGGTTTCGACGTATTCCGTCCGGACGCCACCGCCCATGGCGATCATCTGAAGCAGCTTTGCGCCAGCTTCGGCCACGAAGGGCTGTTTCCTCTGGATAATGCCGCCCCATCCCATCTGTCGGGGGCGGCGCTGGCGCAGTGGATCTGCCGCGCCAACCTGCAGTTGATCGACAATTGCGACCTGGTCATGGCCAACGCCAACCATTTTCGCGGCCACGAGCCGGACTCGGGCACCGTATTCGAAATGGGTTACGCGCATGCGAAAGGAAAGCCAGTCTGGGCCTACACGGACCAGGACCGCGACCTGCTCGCCCAGACGGGAGCGCGCTGGCACGCGCAGGAAAGCCGCCATGTCGACAGCCAGGGCTATACCGTGGAAGACTTCGGGCTGCCGCTGAATCTGATGCTGGCCTGCACGGCGCGCATCGTCACGGGAGACGCCTGCGCCTGCCTGAAGGCCATTGCCGACGGCGCGGCTGCCGATTGACGCTGCTCCAGGCGCTCTTGAAAAACAATGAGCCGGCATTCAGCCGGCTCATTTCATACCTTGTACAGGAAGGATCAGCGATCAGAACCTGTATGTAGCGCTGGCCCAATAGCGACGACCATCATAGACGGCGCCGAAATCCTCGCTGTTCACCTGCTTGTCGAAGATGTTGTACACAGCAAATCCTACTGTCAGGTTGCGATTCAGCTTGTACTGTACGCCGGCATCCAGGAAGGCGAAGGATGGCGTGCCTTCAGCCATGGAAGTACGGCTCAAGTATTCCGAGCTCTTGCCGCGGAAATTCCAGCGCGCCCACAGATCGGTCGCTTCGTTCGGCATCCAGTCCACCGTCGTATTGAACATATGCTTGGGCATTTTGTTCAGCGGTTGGCCCTTGAAGTCGCCGCTCTTCTGCTCCGAGCGCGTGTAGGTGTAGTTGGCCGCCAGGCGGACTTCCTCGTGCGGCTGCCATGTCAGCGTGGCTTCAATACCGCGCATATTGGCCTTGTCCACGTTCAGGCGGTCGCTGATGAACTTGAACGGCACGCCATTGATCGAGCAATTTTCGTCGACGATCGCCGAGCCGGGCGGCGTGCTTCCGCTATCCATGCAAGTCCGCACTTCGGTGATCTTGTCCTTGAAGTCCGTATTGAAAAGCGTCAGGCTGGCGGACAGATCCTGGCGATTGTCCCAGATGAAGCTGAGCTCCTGGCTGATGCTCTTCTCCGGCTTGAGGTCGGGATTGCCTCGGATGATGGCTGGGTCGCCGCCGCCGCCGGTGATCTGGCCCCAGTCCGCCACGGCGCTGCGCAGCGACGGCGCCTTGAAGCCCGTGGAAACACCGCCCTTGATGCTGAAGTTGTCGGTGGCATGCCAGACGCCGTACAGGCGGGGCGTCCAGTGCGTGCCGTAGTTCTCGTCCTTGTTCATGCGCACGCCGCCCGTCAGCGCAAAGCTGTCGGTCATGCTCCATTCGTCCTCGACGTAGAGCGCCCACTGATAGCGATCCAGCTTGGAAAGCGACGTGAGCTGGTTGCCCATGTCCTCCAGGCTTTCCTTCTTGTAGGAAGCTCCCGCAGTCACAATATGGCTGCCCAGCGGCAGCGTCCACTGCGAGTTCGCCTCGGTGTTCTTCAGGAACATGTTGCGGCCGGGGTTGTCGATCTGCTCCTGCTGCACATAGCTGTACGACGTCGCCTTGCCCCAGCGGCCATTGTGCGACAGGGCATAGACATTGCGCGAATACTTGGACTGCGACATTTCGTTGGGCGTGCATCGGGTGCCCCGGCATGATTCCAGCGCCATAGATTTGCCCGGATTGGAGGTTCGTTCCTGCAGCGTGCGGCCGGCTTCCAGGGTGATGTCGTGGTCCTTGTTCGGGGTCAGCGACAGCTTGACCGTACCGGACTCGGTCTGCTGCTTGTTGAAGCCATTGACGAACTTGTCTTCGTTGCGGCGGGAAAGATTGCCGTAGATCTGTATGCCCAGCAGGTCGTCCACCAGCGGACCGGTCAGGTAAACGTTGCCGCCATAGATATCGCCCGAGCGGGAGTGCCCCTGCAGAGTACCTTCCATGCGCACGGAACCGCCCCACTCCTTGGCCACTTTGCGCGTGATGATGTTGATGACCCCGCCCATGGCGTCGGAACCATACAGCGAAGACATCGGACCGCGAATGACCTCGATGCGCTCAATGGCCTCGATGGGAGGCAGCCAGCCCTGCTCAATGCCCGAGCCGTCGCTGTTGGGACGGGTTTCGCGCGAATTCTGGCGCACGCCGTCGACCAGCAGCATGGTGTAGCCGGAAGCCATGCCCCGGATGCTGATGTCGCTGCTGCTGCCGCCGCCGGTCACCACGACACCGGGCACGTCCTTCAGGGCCTCGGTAATGTCGGGATAGGCGCGCTTGGCCAGTTCCTCGTGCGGGATCACGGTGATGGATGCGGGAGCATCCTCGACCGCCTGCTCGAAACCGGATGCAGAAACGACGATGTTGCCCAAGGTGACAGGCGTGTTCGCGGCGCCTGTCTGTTGGGCCTGCGCTACGCTCAGAAGCCCTACGGTAGTGCCGGCCAGCGCCAACTGCAGGGCGACGGCCAGGCGATTAGGTTGCAATCGATTGCTCATTCTCTTTTCGACTCGGGTTCAAAACTGTGTGATTGAAGGCCAAGGAAATCAATGCCCCCTCTCCTGGGCCTCTCTTCCTTGCCCCGAAGTCTATAGCGCCAATGAGAATTATTATTATTCATTTATAATCATCTTTACATTTCTAAAGCCTTCTTTAGTTATCTCGAGTAAAAAGAGAAATAGTTCTCAAAATCATGTTGTAATATCGCTACGAACTCCCGCAGAATCGGACGCTTGCTAATACGTCGAAATGCCTTTTTCTCCGTCTTTAATCAATATATTGCTGGCCGCAAGCGCAGGCAGTCTGGCCGAGCTGCTCCCGCTGTTTTCCTCGATTGCGCCCGCAAGCCTGCATCTGGCTTCGCAAGGAGCCGATGCGATGTGGCATCTGAGATACACGTCACTGGATATTTTGGTGCTGGAACATGGCCTGCTGATGGACTGGTCCTCCGTTCCGGATGGCAGACAGTCCTCGTCAACTCCTCCAAGCACTCTGTATCTGGGCCCGAAGTCCGATCTGACCTTGCTGCCCGTATGGCTGATGCCCGCCGCCACCGCCTTGCCATGGCCCGGCAAGAAAGACCTCATACGGCAATGGATCGGACGACACGTCGACCAGCGTGCCGACCGCACGGCCTTGTCCTCGGTGCTGCGCACAGGACCGCTGCGCCTGGACATGCATCGCCTGATCGCCCGCAACGGAGAAACCCAGAGCTCGCTGACGGCTACCGAGACCAATCTGCTGGCCATACTGATGCGTCATGTCGGCAACCTGGTCAGCCGCGATATGCTGGTTGCGGCATCGCTGGACACCACGCCCGATCCCAAGCAGCGCCGCCTTGACACCCATATCAGCAATCTCAGGCGCAAGCTGCGTCTATCCGCTGATGCGCTGCCGGGCGGGCCGCGCATCCACAGCCATCGCGGACGCGGCTATATGCTGACGATCGATGGCTGAAGCCTGAGCCTGCCTGCTCCAACACATCGCAGCAGGCCAAGACGCTTACACGGACGTCTTGCGCTTCTTGTGCTTGCGCAACATGTACCGGTAGACGAATCCGGGATAGCCCATCACCAGGAACAGGCTCAGCGTGATGGCATAGAATTCCCAGCCCTGGGGAAAGACGCTTCCAAGATAGGCTTCGAAAGCAAAGCCCAGCGCGCCGATCAGCGCGTAGAGCGTCAATACTTCGAGCAGGCGCTCGAAGAACGACTTGGTGGCCGGCTCAGTCCCCTTCCACCAGCCGGGAAAAGCCATCAGCAGCCAGGCAGCCGCGCAGAGGCCGACGATGCGCAGCAGGAACAGGAGCGCCTGCAGCGGGCCGCCGCCGGCGAATACGGCCTGTCCGATCAGGATGCGGGCCGCTTCGGTCAAACCATAGGCCAATGCGAAAAACACAAGGAACAGCAGCCACGTCAGGGCCGCTGGGCGCTGCTTCCCTCCGGATTTTGTCCAGGGCAGCACCAGCAAGGGCCTCTCGAGCAGAAACGGCAGGTTTGCCGCAACCAGCGAAAGACCGATGAGTATCCAGTTTGCCGTAAGCTGATTCAAGGCTTTAGAACGACAGCGAGTTCTCGATGACGCTGATACACAGCGCCATCAGGCCGCCGGGCAGGATGCCCAAGCCGATGACCAACAGGCCGTTGACCGACATGACGCCGTTTGCCAGCGCGCCGCTGCCTCCGGGAATCGCTTCGCCTTCGGGCTCGTCGAAATACGCCATCTTGACGACGCGCAGGTAATAGAACGCGCCGATCAGCGAGAAGATCACGGCCACGACGGCGACCCAGACATAGCCCGCGCTGATCAGCGCCTGCAGCACCACCAGCTTGGCATAGAAGCCAGCCAGCGGCGGAATGCCGGCCAGGGAGAACATGGACAGCAGCAGGATGCCGGCCAGCACCGGATTGCGGCGGTTCAGTCCCTTCAGGTCAGTCAGGTTCTCGCATTCGAAGCCCTTGCGGCTGAGCAACAGGATCAGGCCGAAGGTGGACAGCGTGGTCAGCACATAGATGATGACGTAGAACAGCGATGCGCCATAGGCCGTGCCAGCGCCTTCGGTGCTGCCGTCGACCACGCCCGCCATCATGCCCAGGAACACGAAGCCCATGTGCGAGATGGTTGAGTACGCCAGCATGCGCTTGAAGTTGCTTTGCGCGATGGCGGCCAGATTGCCGATGACAAGCGACGCCACGGCCAGCACCAGCAGCATGGGCTGCCAATCCATGGCCAGGCCATGCAGGCCGTCGACCAGCAGGCGCAGTGCGATCGCGAAGGCGGCGATCTTGGGCGCGGCGCCCACGACCAGCGTGACCGCAGTCGGCGCGCCCTGGTAGACGTCGGGCGCCCACATGTGGAACGGCGCGGCGGCCAGCTTGAACGCCAGGCCGGACACGATGAACACGACGCCGAACACCAGCGGCAGGCGCTCGAGGTTGCCCGTGGAAATGGCCAGCGAAATGCCTTCCAGCGACAGGTCGCCCGTTGCGCCATAGATCATGGACATGCCGTACAGCAGCACGCCGGATGCCAGCGAACCCAGCACAAAGTATTTCATGGCGGCTTCGGTCGCCTGCACGTCGTCGCGGCGCAGCGCGACCATGGCATACAGCGCCAGCGACATCAGCTCCAGGCCCAGGTAGATGGTGATCAGATTGCCTGCGGAAATCATCACCATCTGGCCCAGCAGCGCCAGCAGCGCCAGTGTGTAGTACTCGCCGCCGCGCGCGACCATGTCGCGCTGCTCGACGTAGCTGCGGCCGTAGATCAGCGTGACGGCCACTGCGATGTAGGACAGGATCTTCAGGAAGTGCGACAGGGAATCGGTCACGAACAGGCCGCTGAATGCCTCGCCTTGCGCACCGTTGCTCCACTGCACGGCGGATACCGCCGTCAGCAGCAGCAAGGTCGCAATGCTGAGGCCGAAGGTCAGGCGGCGGGTTTCCGACTTGCCGGAAGCATCGATGATAAGCACGGCCAGCGCCACGACCGCCAGGATGATTTCAGGGGCGAGCAATGCCAGGTTGAAAGAGTTTTGCATAGTCGTCGAGGCCTACAGTTTCGATATGGACACGTGTTGCAGCAGGGCCTGCACCGAAACGTGCATGACATCCGTGAAGGGCTTGGGATAGATCCCCATGAACAGCACCAGTACAGCCATGACCCCCAATATGAGGAACTCGCGGCTATTGACGTCCTTCATGGCGCGGACGTTGTCGTTGGTGACATCGCCGAAGGCGACGCGCTTGAGCATCCACAGCGAGTAGGATGCCCCCAGGATCAGGGCCGTGGCGGTCAGCAGGCCGATCCAGAAGTTGTACTCGACCGCTCCCATGATGACCTTGAACTCGCCGACGAAACCGCTGGTCGCCGGCAGGCCGCTGTTGGCCATGGAGAACAGCACGAAGAACGTGACGAAGCGCGGCATGGTATTGATCACGCCGCCGTAATCGGCGATGCGGCGCGTATGCATGCGGTCATACAGCACGCCGATACAAAGGAACATGGCGCCGGCCACGAAACCGTGCGACACCATCTGCACGATGGCGCCTTCCATGCCTGCGGTGTTGAACAGGAAAAAGCCCAGGGTGACGAAGCCCATGTGCGCCACGGACGAATAGGCCACCAGCTTCTTCATGTCGTCCTGCACGATGGCAACCAGGCCGATGTAGATGACCGCGACCAGCGACAGCGCGATCATCATGCCGGCCAGGGAATGCGAGGCGTCGGGCGCGATGGGCAGCGAGAAGCGCAGGAAGCCGTAGGCGCCCAGCTTCAGCATGATGGCCGCCAGCACCACGGAACCGCCGGTGGGCGCCTCGACGTGCGCATCCGGCAGCCAGGTGTGCACCGGCCACATCGGCACCTTGACCGCGAAGGCGGCCAGCAGCGCCAGGAAGATCAGGATCTGCGGCGTCTTGCCCAGGGGCAGTTGGTGCCATGCCAGGATGTCGAACGAGCCGCCGGCCGCATTCCACAGGTAGATGAACGCCACCAGTGTAAGCAGCGAACCCATCAGTGTGTACAGGAAGAACTTGAACGCGGCATACACGCGGTTCGGGCCGCCCCAGGCGCCGATGATGAGATACATCGGGATCAGCGTGGCCTCGAAGAAGACATAGAACAGCATGCCGTCCAGGGCGGCGAACACGCCCACCATCAGGCCGGACAGGATCAGGAAGGAGCCCATGTACAGCGCGATGCGCTGCGTAATGACTTCCCAGCCCGCCACCACCACGATGACCGTGATGAAGGCCGTCAGCAGCACGAACCATAGCGAGATGCCGTCGATGCCGAGATGGTAGTTGATGGCGAAGGTTTCGATCCAGGAAACCTTTTCCACGAACTGCATGGCGGCCGTCGTGGAGTCGAACCCCGTGTACAGGGGAATCGTCACCAGGAAGCCGAGGATTGCGCCGAACAGCGACAGTTTGCGCGTGAAGCCCGCGCGTTCGTCGCTGCCCAGGGCCAGAACGATGAGGCCTGCGACGATCGGTACGAAGATCGACAGCGTAAGCCAGGGAAAAGTAGAAGACGCCATATCGCTTGCCATCAGTAAACCATCAGCACGAAAAAGGTAAGGAGCGCCATCACGCCGATGATCATTGCAAAGGCGTAGTGGTAGATGTAGCCGGACTGCAGGTGACGGCTCAGCGCCGAGAACCAGCCGACCACACGGGCGCTGCCATTGACGACAAGTCCGTCGATCAGGCTGCGGTCACCCTTCTGCCACAGGCCGTGGCCAAGGCAGCGGGCGCCGCGCGAAATGACCTGCTCGTTGAACCAGTCGGCGTAGTACTTGTTTTCCATGATCTTGTAGACCAGCGGAAGCTTGCGCTGGATGGCCGCGGGAATCGAGGGCTTGACCAGGTAGAAGTACCAGGCCACCACGAAACCGGCCACGACCAGCCAGAACGGCACCGTGACAAAGCCATGCAGGGCATAAGCCACCCAGTCGGTCCAGTGGTGTGCAAGCTCGGCCATGGCCGGATGCTTGTCCTGCACCGTGATGACGCCCTTGAAGAAATCGCCGAACAGCATGGGATCGATGAACCACGCGCCCACGATGACGGACGGAATGGCCAGCAGCACCAGCGGCAGCGTGACGACCCAGGGAGATTCCTTGGGCGGGCCGCCGTGATGGTGGCCGTGATCGCCATGGTCGTCGCCATGCGCGGCATGATGATGATCATCGTGCCCGTGCGTATCGAAACGCTCCTTGCCGTGGAAGACCAGAAAGTACAGGCGGAACGAATACAGAGAGGTGACGAACACGCCGATCAGCGTGGCGTAGTAGGCGAAGCCCGCGCCCCAGACGTTGGCCGCATGCGCCGCTTCGATGATGTTTTCCTTGGAATAGAAACCGGCGAAGAACGGCGTGCCGACCAGCGCCAGCGTGCCCAGCAGGAACGTGATCCAGGTAATGGGCATGTACTTGCGCAGGCCGCCCATTTTGCGGATGTCCTGCTCGTGATGCATGCCGATAATGACCGAGCCCGCGCCCAGGAACAGCAGCGCCTTGAAGAAGGCGTGCGTCATCAGGTGGAACACGGCGGCCGAGTATGCCGAAGCGCCCAGCGCGACCGTCATGTAGCCCAGTTGCGACAGCGTGGAGTACGCCACGACGCGCTTGACGTCGTTCTGGATGATGCCCAGCAGGCCCAGGAACAGCGCGCCGATGGCGCCGATGACGATGATGAAGGACAGCGCCGTATCGGAGTATTCGAATACCGGCGAGAAACGGGCGACCATGAAGATGCCCGCCGTCACCATGGTGGCCGCGTGGATCAGCGCCGAGATGGGCGTGGGGCCTTCCATGGAGTCGGGCAGCCATGCGTGCAGGGGAACCTGCGCCGACTTGCCCATCGCGCCGATGAACAGGCAGATGCAGGCGACCGTCAGCAGTTGCCAGTCGGTGCCGGGAAAGCTCATCGTGGACAGTTCCTCGGCCTTGCCGAAGACTTCGCCGTAATGCATGCTGCCGGTGTAGGCGAACAGCAGGCCGATGCCCAGCACGAAGCCGAAATCGCCCACGCGGTTGATCAGGAACGCCTTCATGTTGGCGAAGATGGCCGTGGGCTTCGTGTACCAGAAGCCGATCAGCAGGTACGACACCAGGCCCACCGCTTCCCAGCCGAAGAACAGCTGCAGCATGTTGTTGGACATGACCAGCATCAGCATGGAGAAGGTGAACAGCGAGATGTACGCGAAGAAGCGCTGGTAGCCGGGGTCGTCGGCCATGTAGCCGATGGTGTAGATGTGCACCATCAGCGACACCGAGGTGACCACGACCATCATCATGGCCGACAGCGAATCGATCAGGAAGCCGATCTGCAGCGGCGTGGTGCCGATGTACGACCAGGTGTAGACCGCCCCGTCGAAGGTATGGCCGTCGAGCACCTGGAACAGGACGATGACCGAGCCCACGAAGGAAACGGCAACGCCGGCGATCGTGATCAGGTGCGATGCCCTGCGCCCGACCTGGCGGCCCAGGAAGCCGGTTCCGAACAGGCCGGCCAGGATCGCACCCGCCAGCGGCGCCAGTGCGATCAGAAGGTAAAGACTGGTTGAATTCATTGTGTGCAGCCCCGTCAGCCTTTCATGTGGTCAAGTTTTTCGACGTTGATGGTGTTGAGATTGCGGAACAGCAGCACCAGAATCGCAAGACCGATCGCCGCTTCGGCCGCGGCCACCGTCAGGATGAAAAACACGAAGACCTGGCCGGCGACATCGCCGAACCACGTGGAGAAAGCGACAAAGTTCATGTTGACCGCCAGCAGGATCAGCTCGACGGACATCAGCAGAACCAGCAGGTTGCGGCGATTCAGGAAAAAGCCGAACACGCCGATGGCGAACAGGATCGCGCCGAGTATCAGGTAATGGGCCAGTGTGAGTGTCATTTGGCGTCTCCTTGGGCTGCCGCGTCGGCGGCGGGGGCTGCCGGCTCTTCCTTCTGCGAAGGCATGCTGACTAGGCGCACACGGTCCTGGGCGCGGACGCGCACCTGTTGCGACGGATTGGTGTACTTGACGTCGGAACGCTTGCGCATGGTCAGGGCGATGGCGGCCACCATGCCCACCAGCAGGATCAGCGCGCCGACTTCCACTGCCAGGATGTAGTCGGAATACATGGCGATGCCGATATCCTTGGCATTGTTGTAGTCATCGGCGACCGGGGCCGCGGGGCCTGCGCCGAACCAGGTGCGGCCCAGCACGAACGACATCTCCAGCACCATGACCAGGCCCACGCCCAGGCCGAGCGGCAGATAGGTCTTGAGGCCCGAGCGCAGCTGTTCCATGCGGATGTCGAGCATCATCACGACGAACAGGAACAGCACCATGACGGCGCCCACGTAGACCATGACCAGCAGCAGCGCCAGGAATTCGGCGCCCAGCAGCATCCACAGCATGGAAGCGGTGAAGAACGCCAGGATCAGGTGCAGCACGCCTGTGACCGGGCTGCTCGCCGTGATGACGCGAAACGCGGCCACGACGAGGATCAGCGCGAACAGATAGAACAGGACGGTAGTGAAAATCATGTTGGTCTATCCCCGGTTCAGCGGTAAGGCGCATCTGCTTCGCGGCGGCGGGCGATTTCGCTTTCGTAGCGGTCGCCGATGGCAAGCAGCATGTCCTTGGTGTAGTAGAGGTCGCCGCGCTTTTCGCCGTGGTACTCGTGCAGATGCGTCTCCACGATGGAGTCCACCGGGCAGCTTTCTTCGCAGAAGCCGCAGAAGATGCACTTGGCCAGATCGATGTCGTAGCGCGTGGTGCGGCGCGTGTTGTCTGCGCGCTGCTCGGACTCGATCGTGATCGCCATGGCGGGACAGACGGCTTCGCACAGCTTGCAGGCGATGCAGCGCTCTTCCCCGTTGGGATAGCGGCGCAGGGCGTGCAGGCCGCGGAAACGTGGCGAGGCCGGCGTCTTTTCCTGCGGGTAGCGCAGCGTGATCTTGCGCTTGAACAGGTACTTGCCCGTCAGTTTCATGCCCTTGAGCATTTCAGTCAGCATGAAGCTGCCGAAGAAATCTTTGATTGCTTCCATCTTGATTGCCTCTTTCAGCTTATTGCCAGATGTTCCAGGGCGTCTGGATCCAGATCGCCACCAGCAACAGCCAGACACCCGTGAAGGGGATGAAAATCTTCCAGCCCAGACGCATGATCTGGTCGTAGCGATAGCGCGGGAACGTGGCGCGGAACCAGATGAACATGGACACGACAACGAAGGTCTTGATGCCGAGCCACAGCCAGCCGGGGATCCAGGTCAGGGGCGCGATTTCCAGGGGAGGCATCCAGCCGCCCAGGAACATGATGGACGCCATGGCCGACAACAGGATCATGTTGGCGTATTCGCCCAGGAAGAACAGCGCGAAGCCCATGCCGGAATACTCAACCATGTGCCCCGCCACGATTTCCGACTCGCCCTCGACCACGTCGAACGGGTGGCGAGCGGTTTCGGCCACCGAGGAGATGACGTAGATAACGAACAGCGGCAGCAGCGGCAGCCAGTTCCAGGACATGAAATTGATGCCCTTGTCGGCGAACCAGCCGTTGGCCTGGCCCAGCACGATGCCGCTGATGTTCAGCGTTCCGGATACCAGCAGCACAGTCACGAACACGAAACCGATGGCCAGTTCGTAGGACACCATCTGCGCGGCGGCGCGCAGCGCGCCCAGGAAGGCGTACTTGGAGTTGGACGCCCAGCCCGCCACGATGATGCCGTACACGCCGATGGACGTGATCGCCATGATATAGAGCAGGCCGGCGTTGACATTGGCCAGCACCATTTCCGGACCGAACGGGATGACGGCCCATGCGGCCAGCGCGGGCATCAGCGTAACGACCGGCGCCAGTACGTACAGGACGCGGTTGGCCTTGGACGGGACGATGATTTCCTTGGTCAGCAGCTTGAACACGTCGGCAAACGGCTGCAGCAGGCCGCGGAAGCCCACGCGGTTCGGGCCGAGGCGGATGTGCATGGCGCCGATCAGCTTGCGCTCCCAGTACGTGAGGTATGCCACGCACAGGATGATGGGCACGGCGATGACCACGATCTTCAGGATCGTCCAGACCACCATCCATGCCGTAGGGCCGATCAGGCCCGTGCCGAAGTTTTCGAGTACATCAAGCCATTCCATCAGATGCGCTCCAGCGTAAGTTGACCAAATGCGCTCCCCAGCGGGGCGGTTTGCGCAAAGCCGGCTGCAATACGCGCCGTGCCGGCGGCGACGGTATCGTCCTGCTGCACTGGCAGCTCGACCGCGCCTTGCGCGGAGCGGACGCGGACCATGTCGCCGGACTGGACGCCCAGTTGCGCCAGCAGCGCCGACGAAGCGCGCACGACCGGCGGCAGCGAGGCCGGGGTTTCCTGCAACGGGCCGGCGCGGCGCACAATGGCGTCGGTACGATAGATGGGAACGTCCGTCACGCGCTCGACGCCTTCCTGCACGGGTGTCAGGCCGACGGCGCCCTTGATGCCGTTGGACAGGCGCGCTGCGATATCGCCGGACAGCACGGTGTCGCGCACGGTTTCGGAGCTTTCTTCGTCGAAGCCGGTCAGCTGGAACAGATTGCCCAGCACACGCAGCACCTTCCAGCCGGGACGGGCTTCGCCCATCGGCGCGGCCGTGCCCTTGAAGCTTTGCACGCGGCCTTCGGCATTGACGAAGGTGCCGGATGTCTCGGTGAACGGCGCGATCGGCAGCATGACGTCGGCCCAGTCCTGTGCCGCGGAGCGGTAGGATGTCAGGGCGACGGCCAGGCCGGCGGCCTTCAGGGTTTCGACGGCCCTGGCGCCATTGTCGCTGTCCAGCAGCGGCTCGGCGTGCAGGACGAAATAGGCCTTGAGCGGATCGCGCAGCATCTGCTCGGCGGTGCGGCCGCCCTCGCCCGGCGTGGCGCCGGCCAGGTAGCCGCCGACGGTATTGCCGCCGGCCGTCAGGAAACCGAACTTGCCGCCGGCGGCCTGCGCCAGCGCCGATGCGTTGGCGGCCAGTTGGCTGGCGTTGCCGATGGAGACCGCGGTATTGCCCAGCAGCACGGCCACGCGCTCGCCGGAGCCCAGGCTTTCGGCGATGCGGCGGGCCGCATCGGAAGGCTGCACCGAAGCCAGGGCATCAGGCACCGCCTGCTCGTTGCGCTGCACCAGCGCGACCAGCACTTCGGCCACGATGTTCGCCATTGCCGAAGGCGCGACGGTGATGCGCTCGGCGACCGGCAGCAGATGATCGTCCGCGGCGGAGTCGATGAGCGTGATCTGCGTGCCCTTCTTGGCGGCCTGGCGCAGGCGCTGCGTGAACAGGGGGTGATCCTTGCGCAGGAAGGAGCCGACCACCAGGACGCGATCGAGCTCGTTCAGTTCGGCAATGGGCATGCCCAGCCAGGGCGCGCCTTCCAGGGCTTGGCCGAGGGAATCGTCGGTCTGGCGCAGACGGAAATCGACATTTTCGGAACCCAGGGCGCGCATCAGGCGGCCCAGCAGCGCCAGCTCTTCCGTCGTGGCCAGCGGGCTGGCGATCGCGCCCAGCTGGTCCGCGCCGAACTGCTCGCGGATTTCGTTGGTGACGCGCACGATGAGTTCCAACGCATCGCTCCAGCCCACTTCATGCCATGTGCCGTCTTCGCCCTTGATCATGGGCTGAGTCAGGCGATCGGGCGAGTACAGGCCTGTGTACGAGAAGCGGTCGCGGTCGGAGATCCAGCATTCGTTGACGTCTTCGTTCTCGAAGGGAACGACGCGCATGACGCGTTCGCTCTTGGTCTGCACCACCAGGTTCGCGCCGACGCTGTCGTGCGGGCTGACGGAACGGCGGCGCGCCAGTTCCCAGGTTCGCGCCGAGAAGCGGAACGGCTTGGAGGTGAGCGCGCCCACCGGACAGATGTCGATCATGTTGCCCGACAGCTCGGACTCGACGGCGCGGCCGACGAAAGTCGTGATCTCGGAGTGCTCGCCGCGATGCAGCATGCCCATTTCCATCATGCCGCCGATTTCCTGGCCGAAGCGCACGCAGCGCGTGCAGTGGATGCAGCGCTGCATTTCCTCGGCGCCGACCAGCGGCCCGATGTTCTTGCTGGGCACCACGCGCTTGGGCTCGTGGTAGCGGGATTCGCTGCCGCCGTAGCCCACGGCCAGATCCTGCAGCTGGCACTCGCCGCCCTGGTCGCAGACCGGACAATCGAGCGGGTGATTGATCAGCAGGAATTCCATGACGCTTTTCTGCGCGGCCACGGCTTTTTCGGAGCGCGTGTGCACGACCATGCCATTGGTGACAGGCGTAGCGCAGGCCGGCAGGGCCTTGGGCGCCTTTTCGACGTCGACCAGGCACATGCGGCAGTTGGCGGCGATGGACAGTTTCTTGTGATAGCAGAAATGCGGTACGTAGACGCCCAGCTTGTGCGCGGCCTGGATGACCATGCTGCCTTCGGGAGCTTCTACGGTAAGACCGTCGATGGTGAGTTCAACCATTTGCGTATCCTGACCTTACAGATATTTTGGCACCACGCCGCGCTTGTGCTCGATGTGGTGTGCGAACTCGTCGCGGTAATGCTTGATGAAACCGCGCACCGGCATGGCGGCGGCGTCGCCCAGCGCACAAATGGTGCGGCCCATGATGTTTTGCGCGACCGAATCCAGGGTTTCCAGATCTTCCGGACGGCCCTGGCCGTTTTCGATGCGGTGGACGATGCGGTACAGCCAGCCCGTGCCCTCGCGGCAAGGCGTGCACTGGCCGCAGCTTTCCTCGAAGTAGAAGTAGGACAGGCGCGCCAGCGATTTGACCATGTCGCGGGTTTCGTCCATGACGATGACAGCGCCCGAGCCCAGCATGGAGCCCGCCTTGGCGATGGAATCGTAGTCCATGGTCAGGTTCATCATGATGTCGGCGGGCAGCACGGGCGCGCTGGATCCGCCGGGGATCACGGCCTTGAGCTTGCGGCCGCCGCGCACGCCGCCGGCAAGTTCCAGCAGAGTGGAGAACGGCGTGCCCAGCGGAATTTCATAGTTTCCGGGACGCTCGACGTCGCCCGACACCGAGAACAGCTTGGTGCCGCCGGCATTGGGAATGCCGACTTCCAGGTAGGCCTGGCCGCCGTTGCGGATGATCCAGGGCACCGCGGCAAAGGTCTCGGTGTTGTTGATGGTGGTGGGCTTGCCGTACAGGCCGAAGCTGGCCGGGAACGGCGGCTTGAAGCGCGGCTGGCCCTTCTTGCCCTCGAGCGACTCCAGCAGCGCGGTTTCCTCGCCGCAGATATAGGCGCCGTAGCCGTGGAAGGCATGCAGCTGGAAGCTGAAATCGGAGCCCAGGATCTTGTCGCCCAGGAAGCCCGCGGCGCGTGCCTGCTCCAGCGCCTCTTCGAAGCGTTGGTAGATTTCGAAAATTTCACCGTGGATGTAGTTGTAGCCCACGCTGATGCCCATGGCATAGGCGGCGATGGCCATGCCCTCGATGACGATGTGCGGGTTGAAGCGCAGGATGTCGCGATCCTTGAACGTGCCGGGTTCGCCCTCATCGGAGTTGCACACCAGGTACTTCTGGCCGGGGAAGGAGCGCGGCATGAAGCTCCACTTCAGGCCGGTGGGGAAGCCTGCGCCGCCGCGGCCGCGCAGGCTGGACGCCTTGACCTCGGCAATGACGTCTTCCGGCGTCATGCCAGTGGTGAGGATCTTGCGCAGGGCTTCGTAGCCGCCGCGCTTGACGTAGTCCTCGAGGCCCCAGTTGTCGCCGTTCAGGCCGGCCATGATCTGCGGCTGCAGGTGGCGGTCGTGGAACACCATGGAACGCTCGGGGTCATTGCCGGGATCGTTCGTCAGGCCGTGGGAAAGTTTCTTCAGCAGTTCGGATGTGCTGCTCATGCCGACTCTCCGTGCTGTTTCAGTTCGTTGAGCATTTCGTCGATGCGTTCCGACGACATGCGCACGCACATGTGTTGATTGTTGAGCAGCACGACCGGCGCATCGCCGCAGGCGCCCATGCACTCGCCCTCTTTGAGCGTGAACTGGCCGTCGGGCGTGGTTTCGTTGAAGCCGATGCCGAGCTTTTCCTTGAGGTATTCGGCGGTCTTGACGCCGTCGCGCAAGGCACAGGGCAGGTTCGTGCAGACGGTGATCTTGACGCGGCCGACCGGCGCGGTGTCGAACATGTTGTAGAAAGTGGCGACTTCCTGCACGGCGATGGCGGGCTGCTTCAGGTAGCTGGCGATATCCTCGATGACTTCGGGGGACACCCAGCCCTTTTCTTCCTGCGCGATGGCCAGCGATGCCATGATGGCAGACTGTTTCTGGTCTTCGGGGAACTTTGTGAGTTCCCTGTCGATTCTTTGATAGGCTTGTGCGGAGAGCAACATAGTTTGAATCCGGTTATTCCTTGGCTGCTTGCCGGTCAACGATCGATTTCACCGAACACGATGTCTTGTGTTCCGATGATGGTGACAGCGTCGGCGATCATGTGGCCGCGCGACATTTCGTCGAGCGACTGCAGATGCACGAAGCCCGGAGCGCGAATCTTCATGCGATACGGCTTGTTGGCGCCATCGGACACCAGGTAGATGCCGAACTCGCCCTTGGGGTGCTCGACACCCGCGTAGACTTCGCCGGCCGGCACGTGGAAGCCTTCGGAGAACAGCTTGAAGTGATGGATGAGATCCTCCATGCTGGTCTTCATTTCTTCGCGCTTGGGCGGCGCCACCTTGTGGTTGTCGGTAATGACCGGACCCGGGTTGTTGCGCAGCCACTGGACGCACTGGGCGATGATGCGGTTGCTTTCGCGCATTTCACCGATGCGCACCAGGTAGCGGTCGTAGCAATCGCCATTGACGCCGACGGGAATATCGAAATCGACGCGATCATAGACTTCGTAGGGCTGCATCTTGCGCAGGTCCCATTCGACGCCGGAGCCGCGCAGCATGGGGCCGGTGAAGCCCAGCGCCTTGGCGCGCTCAGGGTCGACGACACCGACGCCAACCAGGCGCTGCTTCCAGATGCGGTTGTCGGTCAGCAGGGTTTCGTACTCGTCGACGCAGGCCGGGAAGCGGTTGGTGAAGTCTTCGATGAAGTCGAGCAGCGAGCCGGAACGCGCTTCGTTCATGGCGCGCAGTTCGCTGGCGCCGCGGTACTTGCTGCCTTCGCCGTACTGGGGCATGGTGCCGGGCAGGTCGCGGTAGACGCCGCCCGGGCGGTAGTAAGCCGCATGCATGCGCGCGCCCGAAACGGCCTCGTACATGTCCATGAGGTCTTCACGCTCGCGGAAGGCGTACAGGAACACGGCCATGGCGCCCACGTCGAGCGCGTGCGAGCCCAGCGACATCAGGTGGTTCAGCAGGCGCGTGATCTCGTCGAACATGACGCGGATGTACTGCGCGCGCAGCGGAACTTCGATGCCCAGCAGCTTCTCGACCGCCATGACATAGGCGTGCTCGTTGCACATCATGGACACGTAGTCGAGACGGTCCATATAGGGCAGCGTCTGCAGATACGTGCGGTTTTCCGCCAGCTTCTCAGTGGCGCGGTGCAGCAGGCCGATGTGCGGGTCGGCGCGCTGGATGACTTCGCCGTCGAGCTCGAGCACCAGGCGCAGCACGCCGTGCGCCGCTGGGTGCTGCGGGCCGAAGTTCAGGGTGTAGTTCTTGATTTCTGCCATGGTTCAACGCCCTTGCCCGTAGCCTTCCTCGCGCACGACGCGGGGAACGACTTCACGCGGTTCAATGGTGACGGGCTGGTAGACAACCCGCTTCTGTTCAGTGTCGTAGCGCATCTCGACATAGCCCGAGATGGGGAAATCCTTGCGGAACGGATGCCCGATGAAGCCGTAGTCAGTCAGGATGCGGCGCAGGTCGGGATGGCCTTCGAATACGATGCCGTACAGGTCGAATGCTTCGCGCTCGAACCAGTTGACGCAGGGCCAGACATCGACCAGCGAGGGCAGCACAGGGAATTCGTCGTTGCCGGCGTACGTGCGCACGCGCAGGCGCCAGTTATGCTTCAGCGAGGTCAGGTGCGCGACCGCCGCGAACCGGTGCGGGAACAGCCCGGGCTGCGGATTGGTGGGAGCGCCCCAGCCGGAGTAGTCGATGCCGCAAAGATCGATGAGGCTTTCGAAGCGCAGCGAGGGATCGTCGCGCAGCGCCGTACAGGCTTCGATCCAGGAATCCTCGGGGATTTCCAGCGTGAGTTCGCCGAGCGCCTCGGTTAGCGACCAGGCATCGCCGAATCGGGCGACCAGGTTCTGTTTGAGTGTTTCAAGCCGAGTCATAGTGCCAGCCATTCAGGAAAACAAGGCATTACGCTTCGCGCGCAATGGTGTTGGTAAGGCGGATCTTGTTCTGCATTTGCAGCAGGCCATAGACCAGGGCCTCCGCCGTCGGAGGACAACCCGGTACGTAGACATCCACCGGAACGATGCGATCGCAGCCGCGCACCACGGAATAGGAATAGTGGTAGTAGCCGCCGCCGTTTGCACAGGAGCCCATCGACAGCACCCAGCGGGGCTCGGGCATCTGGTCGTAGACCTTGCGCAGCGCGGGCGCCATCTTGTTGCACAGCGTGCCCGCCACGATCATCAGATCGGACTGGCGCGGGCTGGGACGGAAGATGATGCCGAACTGGTCCAGATCGTAGCGGGCGGCGCCCGCGTGCATCATCTCGACCGCGCAACAGGCCAGGCCGAATGTCATGGGCCACAGGGACCCAGTCTTGGCCCAGTTCAGGAACTTGTCCGCGCTGGTCGTGATGAAACCTTCTTTCAGAATGCCATCGATAGCCATAGTCTTTACCTAAATACGGATTTGCGGCTCGTGCCGCAAACCACTGTCATGCCGGAACGCGGCGTGGAGAACATGCTCATGCTTCCAACGCTACGCCTCAGGCTTGCCGCCCCTCCGGAGGAAGAGGCTTTTGCCCTGAAGCGGCCCGGCGACAGAAACACTATCGGCGCGCCGCCAGGCTGCGGGAATGTCCAGCCTTTATTCCCAGTCGAGAGCGCCCTTCTTCCACTCGTAGACGAAGCCCACGGTAAGTACCGCGAGGAACACCATGACAGACCAGAAACCGACGATGCCGACAGCGTCGTTGGCGATGGCCCACGGGAAAAGGAAGGCGATTTCCAGGTCGAACAGAATGAACAGGATTGCGACCAGGTAATAGCGAACGTCGAACTTCATGCGGGCGTCGCTGAAGGCTTCGAAGCCGCACTCGTAGGGGGAGAGTTTTTCTTCACTGGGACGATGCGGACCCAGCAACCGCCCTGCCCCGAGGAGCGCGAAACCGATGAATGTGCCAAAGGCGATGAAAAGCAAAACGGGGAAGTACTGCTGCAGATTCATGCTATGCATCCAGTCGCGGTAATGAAACCCATGGATTGTAGCATTTTGAGCGCCTTGATCGCTTCCCCGCCGGGCGCTTGTTTCATCAACTCCCGCGGAGCTTACATTTCCTTGAACGAATGTATTTTAGTGCATTATTTACTCTCTAAGCAGGATTGCTCATTGAGAATTGTTCTTGACGAGCAGATGCATCATAGTTCTTGCGATATGGATTTTGCTGTAGTGCAAAAAATACAGCGGGAGCGGCTTTCGACCTCGCTCCATGGACAAGACCGTCTCGCAGCCGATGGCTCCGCAAGATGGATTCCCGCTAGACTCCAATCCGCTGCAACATGCCCAACACTCATCCAATCGGCCACAAAGTAAAGATTTTTTTGTATTCACCATCTTTTATCTCGTAACCCATAAGGTTACAATACTCCATATCAACATGATCAAAAGCTTTGCACACAAAGGGCTTGAGAAGTTCTACGAATCCGGTAGCGTGGCCGGTATCCAGCCAATGCATGCCAAACGCTTGCGATTGATATTAGCGTCGAACTGGCGCCTGACTTTCCGCTTCGAAGATGGCGATGTGCACGTCATAAATTATGTGGACTACCATTAGGAAGACACCATGACCACCATGTTCAACCCTCCGCACCCGGGAGAGATTCTTCGGGAGCTATGGCTTGGGCCGCTAAAACTGTCGATCACCGATACCGCGAAACACCTGAACGTATCACGCAAAACGGTTTCGGAAATCGTCAACGGCAAGGCGGCGATATCGCCTGAGATGGCTGTTCGCCTGGAACTGGCTTTTGGCAAGAGCGCCAAAAGCTGGCTGGGACACCAGTCCGCCTATGATTTGTGGCAGTTGCAGTCAAAACGCCGAAGCCTTGGCGTAGAGAAAATAGCAAGTTGAAATTTCGTCAGCCTCATCGTAGACAAAGCTGTCATCACAGCAATATTCGGAAGTAAGGATTATCGATAGACTGCATGCCCGCAACGTCGCATTTTCCTTATCCCTTATAAATTATGTGTATAATACACATTACACGCCCGTGAACAGCAAAGACCTTATCAGGCAGCCTGAACTATCGGGCTGACAACTGCGAAGCATCAAAGGTTCGCATCACGTTTTCCGCCACCCCACCCTGCCGGGGCACATCAGCATTCCCCACCCCAAGAAGGATCTGGGAGTCGGTCTGGCAAATAAATTGTTGCGCCAAGCCGGACTGAAGTAAGGAGCGACCATCATGAAATACCCTATTGCCATCGAACCGGGCGACGACGCTACCGCCTGGGGAGTCGTGGTACCCGATCTTCCCGGCTGCTTCTCGGCCGCCGACAATGGCATTGACGATGCCATCGAAAACGCCAAGGAAGCCATCGCTCTGTGGATCGAAGACGCCATCGCCAACAGTGAAACCATTCCCAAACCTTCTTGCATTACCGAACTGCAGAAATCCGGTGAATACGACGGCTGGATCTGGGCAATTGCGGAAGTCGATCCCGCCCTTGTCGATGACACGATCGAACGCATCAACATCACCCTGCCCCGCCGGATTCTTGCCCTGCTGGACCGGCGCGCCAAGTCCGCCGGCGAAAGCCGCTCCGGGTATATTGCGCACATGACACTCATGCAATAGCGCATTTCGCGCCCAACAGACATCAGCCACAGCGGCAAACAACGAAAGCCTGAACCAGTGGGCTTCGCATACCATACGCGAAGCTGCCGGCGTGTAGAAAACCAGCACAACACAAATATCCAGGCATAAAAAAACCACCCCGAAGGGTGGTTTTTTGTGTTCTGCGAAAATCCGGCGAACCGGGTTTTCCACGGCAGCGCGGACAAGCCGCGCGAACCGATTAGAACTGGTGACGCAGACCGACAATACCTTGCGTTACGCGAACGTTCTGGTATGCATAGCCAGTACCGTACGTACCAACTGCGTACAGGTTGGTGCGCTTGGACAGGTCATACGTGTAGCCCAGGCTGTACAGGTTCTGGCTGCTCTTGGCTTGAGCATCGCGATATGCACCGGAAGCCAGGCGCGAGGACTGCCAGCCAGCCATGACCTTGCCAGCACCAACAGGAGCGCTCAGACCGACGCTGTAGTTGTTGGTCTTGAAGCTGTCGGCGATGAAGCCAGCGCTTTCGCCAACGTCGATACCGCCGGTTGCACCATCGTCGAAGCCGAAGCCAGCCAGAGTGCCCTTGCGCTCTTGACCCCAGCCCAGGTGCAGCTTGACGACTTCGAAGTCGTAGCTGGCAGCAACGTTGTAGGCCTTGACCTTGCTGGCGTAGTTTTCGCTATCCAGTTGGTCGTAGCTGGCGCCGATAGCCAGAGGGCCGTTGGCGTAACGCAGACCAGTCGTGATCAGCTTGACGTTACCGTCGTCAGGATTGCTACCTGCGTTCTTGACGTCGAAAGCTTGATCGCCGCCCGTGTTGAAGGAGTAGCCGACGCCGAACTGGAAGCCGGAGAAGTTAGGCGTGACATACGAAACGACGTTGTCAGCACGGACGGTTGCCATCGAGCGGAACGAGCTACCAATGTGCGCTTCTTTGAAGGCGTCGCCGAACGGGCTGGTGATGCCGCCCAGGAATTGCGAAGCGATGTTGGTTTGGCGACCGAAGTTGACGGTACCCCAGGAATCGCTGGACAGGCCCAGAGTGGCTTGACGGCCGAACAGGCGATTGCCTTGCAGCGAGTTACCGCCGTTGATGTTGAAGCCGCTTTCCAGTTGGAAGATAGCCTTCAGACCGTTACCCAGGTCTTCGGAACCCTTCAGGCCCCAGCGGTTGCCGGACTGAACGCCGTCATACAGACCAGTCTTGCTGGACTTAACGTCGGAATCCTTGTCCTTGAATTGCGTGTAGCCGATACCCGTGTCAACGATACCGTACAGGGTAACCGAAGTTTCTGCCTGAGCAACGCCGGCGAAGCCAACGGCAAGAGCAGCAGCGAGCAGAGTCTTTTTCATGTAAGAAATCTCCGTAGATTTTGAGTAACCTGAGAGCAGCAGTCACACAAGACATGCCTTACCGCTCTTTCTAACTCCGCGATGGGAAGTTGGAGCTATTGCATCAAAATTCCGGGCCAATAGCTATTCTCTTGTGGGGAAAAGCGCATCTTTTACCTCGCTATGTTGGCGACAAACAACAAAGCCTCTCTCAAAGCCGCCAAAACCAAGGGATTACCCGCGCTCGGCGGGTGTGGTTTTTTTGCCGGTTTGCGGATGCTTTTCCTAGCGTAAATTTGTCCCGCCCTTCCCTGGCGCAATCCGCCTTCCCGACTCAGAATTCATGGCACCTCGCACGAATAAAATGATTGCAAAGTAACTACGTTGTATGTACATTAAATCAATACAGATCACCTACGATCAAGCCAAGGACCGCGCGAACCAAGCCAAGCATGGTGTCTCCCTGGCGGATGCCCAGGCGTTTGAATGGAATGATGCACTGAGCCGCGAGGACGATCGACAGGCCTATGGCGAAGAGCGCATGAGCGCCATCGGCTACATCGGCAAGCGGCTGCATGTAGCGATTTACACTGACCGCGGCAATATCCGTCGCATCATCAGCCTGCGCAAGGCCAACAAGCGGGAGGAACGACAATATGCCGAAGCTTAAACCGGGACATATATCCCCAACAGAGGAAGAGGATGCTGCGATCAATGCCGGCATCGCGGCTGATCCGGACAACCCGGAGTGGACCGCTCAGGACTTCGCCCGAGCCACAAAATCACCCAAGGTAAGCATCACGATCCGCCTGGATGCCGATGTAATCGAAGCGGCAAAGGCCCAGGCCAGTCAAGCCGGTACTGGCTACCAGACCGTCATCAATGACACTCTGCGCCGCGCGCTGACCGGAGGCACGGCGCCCGTAACCGAGGAAGCGTTGCGCCGCATTCTGCGTGAAGAACTGCACCACGCGCAATCTGAACATCCGGCCTCTATTGACCAGTAAGGATGGCATAAAGCGTAAACCTGGAGACAGGACGCAACTCCACACGGACTCAACATAGCCAAAGCTATATTTATTGGATACCATACACACATCAGGGTTATGGAAACTACGCGCCATGCCTGCCTCAACCTATGGTGTTCCAAAGGCCATGAGCACTTCTGCCGCAACAGCGGCGCGCGCCGACGGCGCGACGCCGGAATCCGCCTCCGCCACAGCCAACGCGCTGGACATCCGCGGCCTGACCGTCAGCTACGGCGCCGCATCCGTGCTGTTTTCCGTGGACTTCTCCGTGCCATCGGGCTCCATGGCCGTGATTGTCGGACCGAACGGCGCGGGCAAATCCACTTTATTGAAAGCCGCGCTGGACATCATCCCCAGGGTGTCGGGCGAGATCGCCATGTTCGGCCTGCCGTTCGACGCCAACCGGCACCGCGTGGCCTATGTGCCGCAGCGCGCCAGCGTGGACTGGGAGTTTCCCGCCACGACGTTCGATGTGGTCGCCATGGGGCTGTATCGCGAGCTGGGCCTGATGCGCTGGCGGCGCAAGTGGCATAACGAACGTATCATGCAATGCCTGGCGCGCGTGGGCATGCAGGACTTCGCCGGCCGGCAGATCGGCCAGTTGTCCGGCGGGCAGCAACAGCGCGTATTCATGGCGCGCGCGCTGGCGCAGAACGCCGATCTCTATATATTGGACGAACCCTTCGCCGGCGTGGATGCCGCCACGGAACGCACGCTGGTGCAGGTGCTGCGCGAACTGGCCGCCAGCGGGAAAACCGTGCTGTGCGTGCATCACGATCTGGCGACCGTGCCCGATTACTTCAACCATGTGCTGCTGCTGAACGTACGCCGTATCGCGGCGGGCCCGGTCTGCGTCGTGTTCACCGAGGAAAACCTGCAAAAAGCCTATAGCGGCCGCCTGGTAAGCACGCAGATCGAACGCCTGCGCCTGACGCCGGATGCCGCCGGCGCGCCCGCCCCGCAACAAACCGGAGCCGCCTCGGCAAGCGGCCATCGCACGCCGCCGCTATGAACGCCATCCTGGAAGCCCTGCTGCTCCAGGCAGGCTACAACACCGCCCTGGTCTGCATCGGCGCGGCCCTGCTGGGAGCCGCCGCCGGGGCCATCGGCGCTTTCGTCCTGCTGCGCCGCCGCTCCCTTGCCACCGATGCCGCGGGCCACGCCACCCTGCCCGGCCTGGCGCTGGCGTTCATCATCCTGGCGCTGCTGACCGGGGACGGACGCTGGATGCCCGGCCTGATGATAGGCGCGTCCTGCTCGGCGGCACTGGGGCTGTTCACCGTGCACTGGCTGAGCATGCGCACCCGCCTCAAGGAGGATGCGGCCATCGGCATGGTGCTGTCGGTATTCTTCGGTGCAGGCATCGTGCTGATGACTGTCATCCAGACGCTGCAGACCGGCAGGCAGGCGGGCATCGCCAGCTATCTGCTGGGGTCGG
Source organism: Paracandidimonas soli (assembly GCF_004342005.1). GTDB lineage: Bacteria > Pseudomonadota > Gammaproteobacteria > Burkholderiales > Burkholderiaceae_B > Paracandidimonas > Paracandidimonas soli. The sequence continues at coordinate 154,489 of NZ_SMBX01000003.1, read as the reverse complement.
CCGCTGGCATGCTGCGCAGCGAAGCCGAGCTGATCGCGCTGATGGCCTTGCTGACGGCGCTGAGCGTGTTCGCGTTGCGCCGTCCGCTTGCCATGCTGTGCTTCGATCCCGACTACGCCAGCGTGCTCGGCCTGCGCGTGCGGCTGATGGATCTTGCCCTGTCCGGCATTCTGCTGTTGGTCGTGGTGGCCAGCCTGAAGGTGGTGGGCCTGGTGCTCAGCGTTGCGCTCAGCATCATGCCCGCCGTCGCCGCGCGCTTCTGGACGAATCGCGTGCACCTGCTGGTGCCCATTTCCGCAGGCATCGGCGCGGCCGGCGCCTATACAGGCGCTGCACTGTCATCCACCGCCCCCAGCCTGCCGACAGGCGCCATCATCGTGCTGACGCTGTTCCTGCTGTTCCTGCTGTCCATGCTGCTGGCGCCCGCGCGCGGCGTGCTGGCTACGTTCATCCGCCACCAGCTGTTCCGCCGTCGCGTGCACCTGCGCCAGGGCCTGCTTTCGCTTAACCGGGGCGAAGCCATCTACGACGGCCTTACGCTGCGCCTGCTGCGCCGCCGGGGCTGGATACGGAGAGACGGCGTGGCGACACCCGCCGGCCATCTTGCCGCCAATGCCGCCGCCCGCGACGAGGCGCTGTGGGCGCTGTATCGCCGCCTGAACCCGGGCAGCGCGGCGCTTGCGCAATACCACCGCATTCTTCCCGTGCGCGAGGCCCTGCCCCAGGACACGGTGCAAGAGCTGGAATCCCAGTTCGCCCGCGAAACCGGGTTCCCTCAACCGCACAGGGCCTAGGGCTGTCAACGCGAATGGATGCACCATGGACATGAGCAGCGAATTCCTCCAACTGAGCCTGACGCCCCTGCTGATCGCGCTGCTGGCCTGCATCGCCTGCGCTCTGCCCGGCAACTTCCTGGTATTGCGCCGCCAGAGCCTGATCGGAGATGCCATCAGCCATGTGGTGCTGCTGGGCATCGTCGGGGCCTTCGTGTTCACCGGCACCCTGGATACCGTCCCCATGCTGCTGGGCGCGATGATTTCCGCCGTCCTGGCCGTAGCGCTGATCGAGCTGATCCGCTTCCTGGGCAAGGTAGAGCCGGGCGCCGCCATGGGCGTCGTGTTTACCGCCCTGTTCGCCGCCGGCGTGCTATGGCTGGAGCAATCGAACAGCAGTTCGGTGCACCTGGACGTGGAGCATGTGCTGTACGGCAACCTGGAGAGCCTGATCTGGCTGGACGCGGAACGCTGGTCGTCGCTGCTGGATCCCGAGGCGCTGGCCTGGCTGCCGCCGCAGTTGCCGCGCCTGGCCTGGGTGCTGAGTGTCGTAGTGCTGTTCCTGACTGTGTTCTGGCGGAGATTGGTGCTCGGCACATTCGATGCCAATTTCGCCGCCAGCGTAGGCGCCAGGCCGGCACTGACGAATCTAGCGCTGCTGGTGGTCGTGGCCCTGGCCGCCGTCGCGGCGTTCGAGGCTGTGGGCGCCATCATCGTGGTGGCCATGTTCATCTGCCCTCCGGCCACGGCGCGCCTGATGACGGACAGCCTGAAACGCCAGATCGCCTGGAGCGTCGCGTTTGCAGGGATCTCCGCCGTGGGCGGGTACGTGCTGGCGGCCTGGGGACCCTTATGGCTGGGCTACGAAAACAGCGTCAGCGCCGCAGGCATGATCGCACTGCTCAGCGGCGCAATGCTGATGCTGGCCGCGGTTTTCGGACCGCATCGGCAGTGATGCAATAGTCCTGCCCGCCCTCCTGCATGCCGGGAAAGCTGCTATTCTGCACTTGTTGAAAAATAACATATTTGTTAATATTCACTTGTGCCTTATGCGCTACTCTATTCATTATTACAGTGAAAGCGTGCAAGCCGATATTATGGCTTTGCCGGAAACCTTGCAGGCTCGCTATGCCGCCTTGTCTCGCCGAATGCTCGATAGCGGCCCGAACTTGGGCGAGCCGCACACCAAAGCCTTCGGCCGCAGTTTGTTCGAGTTACGCTTGAAAGGCGCAGAGGGAATCGCTCGTGTGTTCTATTACACGCTGGTGGGACGTCGTATCGTGATGCTGCACAGTTTCGACAGAACCCCATTAACAGAGCGTCGTATTGCCGAAACCCGATTGAAGGAGATCAAGAATGCTGACGCATGAACAGATGATCGCAAAAATGATGCAGAATCCCGCCGTACGGGCCGAGTACGAACGCATCGAACGCGAGGAAATGCCCATGCTCGATGCCATTCTCAAGGCCCGCGCCGAGGCCGGGCTGACGCAGGCGCAGGTCGCTGAACGCATGGGAACCAAAGCTCCCGCGGTGGCTCGACTTGAAAACGCATTGGTGACGGGCAAGCACTCTCCATCCGTCGCCACACTGCAAAAGTATGCAGCGGCGCTTGGAAAGCGGCTCGAAGTAAGGTTTGTCTGATCACAAGCAGCAAGCGAAGAAACAATGCTCTCAACCTGTGCAAACCCCTCGTCCGGGCGCTATGCTTTCGGTTTCACCGACACAAGAGGCTGCATGCCATGCGCATGGACTATCTGATCGTTTTCCTGGGAGGCGGTGTCGGCTCCACCTGCAGATACGGCGTCAATATGCTGTCGGCGCGGTGGTTCGGCACCGGATTTCCCGTGGGCACGCTGAGCATCAATCTGTTTGCCGCATTATTGATGGGCATGGTGGTGGAGTTCGCCTTCACCAAAGGGAACCTGTCGCCGCACCTGAAATTGCTCCTGACGACCGGGCTGCTGGGCGGCTTCTCCACGTTTTCGGCTTTTGCGCTGGAGATCGTCGAGCTGTTCCAGCGTGGGCAAACAATGGCGGCGGTCGGCTACGCCATCGTATCCGTCATTGTGGGCGCCGCCGCCGTCGTCCTGGGGATGTGGCTGGTGCGCCAGGCCATTTCCGTGTTTTGACCGTACGCCCAAGCGCAAGCCTCACCGTTCACCAGGGCAAATGCGGGCGGCGCCCATACTCAATGCCCCGGCGCTCCCTGCATTTCCCCGCTCGCCTCGCGCAGCAGGCCGATGAACTGCTGCAACTGCTTGCGACCCTGGTCATCCGATCGGGTGAAAATCGTGATGGGTCGCAAGTGCCAGTCGAATGAAAACGGCACGATGGCCACTCCGGCGACCCTGACCAGCTCTTCGGCGATATCTGCGGGCACGATGGATACCGCCCGCTCTCCGGACGCGATGATCTCTCCGATCAGCTTGGTCGACAGGCTTTCGGTAATCGGCAGCGGCGGCGCCACCCCCTCGTTCAGGAACAGATTGGCGACCTGCTCGCGCAGCATGGTGTTGGGCGCGCCCAGCACCCAGTCCAGCTCGGCCAGCGCAGCCCAGTTCAGCGGCCCCCGGCTCAGCGCCGCGGCCAGCCTGCGGTTGGCGATCAGCCGGGGCTGCTGCGAATACAGGGGCGCGAAATGCAGGCCGCGCACATCCAGCAGGGAGCCGGCGCGCCCGATCACGATATCCAGACGGTGATCGCGCAAGCGCTCGACCAGTTCGTCAGTCACCCCTTCGTGCACCTGTATGGCCAGGCGGTATTCCGGCAACTGGGAGCGCCCGAGGACCCTGGTCAGCAGCCTGCCCGAGACGAACGGCGTCACCCCCACGTGCAGGCGCATGGCGTAGCCGGAGGAAAACGCCTCCATATCGCTGGCCAGCCGATCCAGGTCGTTGAGCATGACGGCCGCATATGCCAGAACCACCTCTCCCATGGGCGTCGGCGCCATGCCCCGGGCGGAACGCTGAAAGAGACGGGAGCCGAACATGCCCTCCAGTTCATTGAGCATATTGGTCACCGCCGGCTGCGTGGTGGACAACTGCTCGGCCACGCGCGTCAGCGAACCATGCTGCCGGATATTCAGCAGCAATTGCAGGTGTCGCATCTTCAGCCGCCCCTGGAGCCGGCGCAAAAGCTGGCCGGCCTGCGATGTTACATCCAGCAAGCCCCTCTCCTTCTGAAGCGTATCCATCGCGCCGCTGCATGCCCGCCCATCGGCGAACCCGCCCTCTTGATACTGAAAAATGTGAGTCGCTCCCGCCTGAAGCCGGGAGCTTCCTCGCCACCATACGGGGGCGCCTGCGGCGCCGTATGAGCACTGCCCCGCTTGACCTCGTCGTGAACGACGAGGCTTGCGCTTGAGCGCGTGGTTACAGCATACGGCCTTCCGGCCGTTCCGGAAACAGAAATGGTCAAGAAACCACCTTATCCATCATAAAAAAGTGATGAGTTAATAATAAACAAAAATATTATTCTTATGCCAGCTGGCTAGAATACCAGCATCGCATCCCCCAGTTACGGAGACACAGGACATGAGCGGCAAGAACAATCGGCAGGCGGCGCTGGACTATCACGAGTTCCCCAAACCCGGCAAAATCGCCATCCAGGCCAGCAAGCCGCTGGTCACCCAGGGCGACCTGGGCCTGGCCTATACGCCGGGCGTCGCCGCTGCCTGCGAGGAAATCGCCAGCAACCCGGCCAATGCGCTGCGCTACACCTCGCGCGGAAACCTGGTCGGCGTCATCACCAACGGCACGGCCGTACTGGGCCTCGGCAATATCGGGCCGCTGGCATCCAAGCCCGTCATGGAAGGCAAGGCCGTCCTGTTCAAGCAGTTCGCGGGCATCGACGTATTCGACATCGAAATCAGCGAAACCGACCCGGACAAGCTAGTGGACATCATCGCCAGCCTGGAAGCCACGTTCGGCGGCATCAACCTGGAAGACATCAAGGCGCCGGAATGCTTCATCGTCGAGCAGAAACTGCGCGAGCGCATGAAGATCCCGGTCTTTCACGATGACCAGCACGGCACCGCCATCACCGTTGCCGCGGCCTTCCTGAACGGCCTGAAGGTCGCAGGCAAGGAAATCAGCAGCGTCAAGGTAGTGACGTCGGGCGCCGGCGCCGCCGCCCTGGCCTGCCTGGACCTGCTGGTGGACATCGGACTGCCGGTCGAGAACATCTGGGTGACGGACATCCACGGCCTGGTGTACGAAGGCCGCACCGAGCTGATGGATCCGCAGAAGGCGCGCTTCGCCCAGCAGACGCCATTGCGCACGCTGGCGGAAGTCATCGTCGACGCCGATGTATTCCTGGGGCTTTCCGCGGGCAATGTGCTGAGCGCCGACATGCTCAAGTCCATGGCGCCGCGCCCGCTCATCATGGCGCTGGCCAATCCCACGCCGGAAATCGCCCCCGAGCTTGCGCTGTCCACGCGCGACGACATCATCATGGCCACAGGCCGCTCCGACTTTCCCAACCAGGTCAACAACGTACTGTGCTTCCCGTACCTGTTCCGCGGCGCGCTGGACGTGGGCGCGACCACCATCACGCGGGAGATGGAAATCGCCGCAGTACACGCCATCGCCAGCCTGGCGCAGGAAGAACAGAGCGAAGTCGTGGCCGCTGCCTACGGCACGTATGACCTGTCCTTCGGGAAGGAATACCTGATTCCGAAGCCGTTCGATCCCCGCCTGATCGTGCGCATCGCGCCCGCCGTCGCCAAGGCCGCAATGGAATCCGGCGTGGCGACCCGCCCCATCGACGACCTGACTGCCTATACGGAGCAGTTGCAACACTTCGTCTATCACTCCGGCGCATTCATGAAGCCGCTGTTCTCCGCCGCGCGGACCCACGTACGCGAAGGCGGCAAGGCCCGCATCGTATTCACTGAAGGCGAGGAAGAGCGCGTGCTGCGCGCCGTGCAGGTCATCGTGGACGAAAAGCTGGCCCGCCCCATCCTGGTCGGCCGCCCGCAAGTGCTGCTGGCCCGCATCGAAAAATACGGCCTGCGCCTGCGCCTGGGCCAGGACGTGGAAGTCACCAATCCGGAATACGACGAGCGCTTCCACCAGTACTGGACGACCTACTGGAACATGCAATGCCGCAACGGCATCACCAAGGAAATGGCGCGCGTGGAAATGCGACGCCGCCTGACGCTGATCGGCGCCATGATGGTGCACCTGGGCGACGCCGACGGCATGATCTGCGGCACGGTCGGGGCCTATCACAACCACCTGCGCTTCGTGGACGAAGTCATCGGCCGCAAGCCCGGCTGCAATACCTACGGCGCCATGAACATTCTGCTGCTCGACCAGCGCACGCTGGCGCTGGTCGATACGCACATCAACGACAACCCCACCGCCGAACAGATCGCGGAATTCACGATCGCGGCGGCGGAGCAGATGGAGCGGCTGAACCTGGCGCCCAAGGTCGCCCTGCTGTCACGCTCGAACTTCGGTTCCGGCGATGCGGCCTCGGGCGAGAAAATGCGGCATGCGCTCGCGCTGATCCGCGAACGCGTCCCGACGCTGGAAATCGACGGCGAAATGCACGGCGACTGCGCGCTGGACGAAAGCATGCGCACCCGCCTGCTGCCCAACTCTCCGCTGCAGGGTTCCGCCAATCTGCTGGTCTGCCCGAACGTGGACGCCGGCAATATCGCCTACAACCTGCTCAAGACCGAGGCGGGCCACAACGTCGCCGTCGGGCCTTTCCTGCTCGGCGTGAACGCCCCCGTGCACATCCTGACCGCCAGCGCGACAATCCGGCGCATCGTCAACATGGCTGCGCTGACCGTGCTGGACGCCAACCGGAACAACAGCACGGAATAAGCAATCTATAAATATTATTTGTTAATCAACAATTATTTTTAATTTCACAGATATATTGCTTTGCGGCACACTCTTCCCACTTACCCCCGCAAAGTGATATGTCGATGAACGCATCCGCTTCTTTCAGCGCTCCAGCGCATTTCTTCCGCCCCAGCCGCTCTCGCGCCGTCGTCGTAGGCGGCGGCACGATGGGCGCCGACGTGGCCGTAGTGCTTTGCCGCGCAGGCTGCCGCACCACCATCGTCGAGCAGAACCCGGACCGTCTGGCCGCCCTGCCCGCGCACGTAGCGCACGGCCTGAAACAGCACAATGCAGCCGACCGCATCGACCGCCTGAGCACGGTCGCCGATCTGAAGGATGTCGATTGGCCGCACATCGACGTCGTCATCGAATGCATTCCCGAACGCCTGGACATCAAGCAGTCGCTGTTCGCGCAACTGCAGACACTGGCCCGACCAGATACGCTGCTGTGCAGCAACAGCTCCAGCTTTCCCATTTCCGCCATCGCCAAGGGCCTGGAGGGAACGGAGCGCATGGTGGGCCTGCACTTTTTCATGCCGGCGCATCTGACGCCACTGGTCGAAGTCGTCTGCGGCGAGCGGACTTCGAATGACAGCGCCCGCAACCTGCACAGCTTCATGCGCCAGTGCGGCATGGTCCCTGTGCTGGTCAGGAAAGACCTGCCCGGATTTCTCGCCAACCGGCTGCAGCATGCCCTGGCGCGCGAGGCCTTTGCCCTGATCGATGACGGCGTCGCCAGCCCGGAAGACGTCGACGCCGCGGTGCGCTTCGGCTTCGGCTTCCGCTTTCTTGCCGCCGGCCCCGTCATGCAGCGCGATCATGCCGGACTGGAAGTGCATTGCTCGGCGGCCGCCACCATGTATCCCTCCCTTGCCGCCAACAGCGAGCCCGCCCGCTGCCTGTCCGAGCGCGTCGCCCAGGGCAAGTTCGGCATGAAGACCGGCGAAGGCTTCTTCCAATGGACGCCGGAAGCCATTGCGGCGGAAAAGCAGCGCTACCAGGATATGCTGCTGGCGGGCCTGTCGCTGCTGGGCAGCGAGCTGCCGCCCGTGCAGGATGCCGCAACGGAATAAAGCGGCGCTTCCCCAATCTTTCAGCGATCGAACCCTGACGATGAACGACGACGACACACCCCTGATTCTTACCGTCGCCCCCAACGGCGCCTACAAGACCCGTGAACAGCACCCGGCAATACCGCTGAGCGCCGAAGACTTGGCGGATACGGCGAAGACCTGCCTGGATGCCGGCGCCTCCATGATCCATATCCATGTGCGCCGGCCCGACGGGCGGCATCTGCTGGATGCCCAGGCCTACCAGGACGCGACCGCGGCCATCCGGCGTGCCGTCGGCCAGTCTCTGGTCGTCCAGATCACCACGGAAGCGGCACAGGTCTACGAGCCGCCCGCCCAGATGGCCGTCGTGCGCGACACCCGCCCCGAAGCCGTATCCGTGGGCCTGCGCGAACTGCTGAAGCCCGAAGTGCCCGAAACCGAACTGCACGCTTTCTTCAATTGGCTGCTGCAGGAAAACATCATGACGCAGATCATTCTCTACAGCGGGGAAGACGTTGCGCAGTGGCAGCGCCTGCGGGCGCAGGGTGTCGTTCCCGAAGGCCCGTGGTTCCTGCTGTTCGTGCTGGGCCGGTATACGGCGGGCCAGAAATCCAGCCCCGCCGATCTGCTGCCCTTCCTGAACAGCGACGATGGCCGCTACCCCTGGGCCATGTGCGCATTCGGACCACAGGAAAACGCCTGCGCCATTACCGCGGCCGGCCTGGGCGGCCACGTGCGCGTGGGCTTCGAAAACAATCTCTACCTGAAAGACGGCAGCCTCGCCCCCGACAATGCGGCGCTGGCCGCGCAAGTCGCCGAAGGCGCGAAGGCGCTGGGGCGCCCCTTGGCCACCGCCGACGACATCCGCCGAATTTTCGCGGGATCCCGCAACTGACAGCATCATCAACACGCCTGCCCGCGCCATAGCGCTTTCATAAAAAGCGGGCACGCCTTTTTTACTGGGAGACAATATGCAATCCGTAATCACATTTTCCGGCCTTCGCCGTTCCATCCTGGCCGCCGGCCTCGCTACCGCCGGCCTTGCTGCGGGTTACGCTCCAGCGGCGCATGCCGCCGCCACCTACCCCGACAAGCCGGTGCGCCTGGTCGTGCCATACGCGCCCGGCGGAGCGACGGACGTCATCGGGCGCGTCATCGCCCAGCAATTGTCTACGCACCTGGGACAGCAGTTCATCGTGGAAAACCGCGCTGGCGCGGGCGGCAGCATCGGCGCCGGGCAGGTCGCAAAATCCACGCCCGATGGCTATACCCTGTTGCTTGGCGCGTTCACCAGCCACACGATCAATGCCGCCCTTACGCCCCAGACCACGCCCTTCGACATCGCCAACAGCTTCTCCTACGTCTCTCTCGTAGGCACCGTGCCGCTGGTGTTCGTCACGCATCCGTCGGTGCCGGCCACCAGCCTGACCGAGCTGATCGCACTGGCCAAGAGCAAGCCGGATTCGCTTTCCTTCGCATCGGCGGGCACCGGCTCTCCCCAGCATCTGGCAACGGAAATGTTCCAGAAGCAGACCGGCACGAAAGTCCTGCACGTACCGTACAAGGGCAGCGGCCCGGCCCTGACCGATCTTGTCGGCGGCCAGGTCCAGGTCATGATCGACACGGTGCCTGCGGCGCAGGCCCAGATCAAGGCGGGCAATCTGCGTGCGTTGGGCACAACGACGGCTGAACGCGTCGCCTCGTTGCCCGATACCCCGACCGCGGGAGAAACCGGGCTGCCCGATTTCTACGTCAGCTCGATGTTCGCGCTGGCAGCGCCCGCCGATACGCCCGCGGACGTAATTTCCAGGCTCAGCGGCGCGCTCGAAAAGATCCTGAACGAGCAAGAGGTCAAGGACTCCCTGCTGGCCCAGGGCGCTATTGCCGCCTATACGACGCCGGAAGAAACCTCGAAGGCGATCATCAACGAATACGAGAAATGGGCTACTCTCATCAAGGAGAGCAATATCAGCGTCGAATGACGCCATCGTATTCGTGGAAGCCAATCTATCGACCAAGGACCTGAGGGCGTTTCTGGCGTTGCGCCACACCTGCAATTTCGGCCAGACGGCCATGCAGCTGCACCTGACCCAGTCCGCCCTCTCCGCCCTGATTGCCCGCCTGGAAGCCCAGGTGGGCGCCAAGCTGTTCGAACGCACCACGCGCTCGGTCACGCTGACCGCCGCAGGCCAGGCATTCGCAACGCATGCCACGGAAATACTGCATCAGGCCAACCTGGCCATACAGGCCGTGCAGGACACGACGTCGCTGCGCCACGGCAAGGTAGCGGTTGCCGCCATGCCGTCGCTGACCGCCGGACTGGTGCCAAAGCTGTTCGCACGCTTCCATGCCGATTATCCGCAAGTCCGCCTCAGCGTGACCGAGACCCTGGCTTCGGGCGCATTCGAGCAAGTGCGCGACGGGAAGGTGGATTTCGCGCTGACGGCGGCGCACCCAAGGCATGAAGACCTGGACTACGAACCGCTTACCCAGGATCACTTTTTACTGCTGTGCGCGCCCGGCCATCCCCTGGCCGAGAGCGACGGAGAAATCACGCTGGAACAGTCGCTGCAGTGGCCGCACGTCTCCATGCCGCCCGCGGCAAGCGTACGCCAGTACCTCGATCGCGCGCTGGAAAGCCAGGGCATCCAGTTTGCGCCTGCATTCGAAGTGCATCACATCGCCACGATCGGCGCCCTGGTGGCGCAAGGCCTGGGCGTCAGCGCCCTGCCGGAAACAGCCATCGACCTGATCGCCCATCTGCAGTTGCGTCAGCGTCCGCTGGCTGCGCCCGGCATCCAGCGCCCATTGGGCCTGGTGCGCCGCAAGCATCCGGGCCTGAACCCGGCGGCGGAGAAGATGCGGCAGATGGTGCTGGCCCACTTTCAGGCAACGAGCGCTTGAAAAGCCCCCTGATTGGCGATATGGTTTGAAGCTTCGCCATCTTGCCTGTCATTCCCTTGAGTCATCCAGCCACATCCGGGCGGCCTGAATCCGTTTACCGCCTGCCCGGCTTCGCCGCATTCCTGTTCGCCCGGCTGGCCACTGTATTCGCCATGCAGATCCAGGCCATCGTCGTGGCCTGGCAGGTCTACGACATCACCCGCGACCCCATGTCGCTGGCCTACGCCGGGCTGGCGCAATTCCTGCCCATGCTGTTGCTGCTGGCGCCGGCCGGCGATCTGATCGACCGCTACAACCGCAAGGCCATCCTATCGGCCAGTTGGGCGCTGTCCGCGATCTGCAGCGCGCTGCTGGCCTGGCTGTCCTACAGCGATGCCCATCCCGTCGGCGGCATCTACGCCGTGCTGGTGCTGTTCGGCTGCGCGCGCGCTTTCATGGCGCCCTCCCTGCAGAGCCTGCTGCCGCAGATCGTGCCGCGCGAGCGCCTGGCGCAAAGCCTGGCGACCAACAGCATGATCATGAAAATCGGCACGATCGGCGGACCTGTGGCCGGCGGCGCGCTCTATGCTTTCGGCGGCCCCGTCGCCTATCTGGTCTGCCTGGTCTGTTTTCTGGGCGGCATCGTGTTGCTGCGGCGCGTCCAGCTACTGCATGCGCAGCAGATGGCGCAAGCCGGCGCCGGAAACAAGCCGCTTGGCATATGGCAGCGCTTCAATGAAGGCATACGCTTCATCTGGTCGCATCCCATCGTGCTGGGCGCGATCAGCCTGGACCTGTTCGCGGTGCTGCTGGGCGGCGTGGTGGCCCTGTTGCCGATCTATGCGCAGGACATCCTGCACGTCGGACCGACCGGGCTCGGCCTGCTGCGCAGCGCCATGGCGGTCGGTGAAATCCTGACCGGCCTGTACCTGTCCACCCGTCCCTTCAATCGCCGCGTGGGACGGACCCTGTTCTGCGCGATCTTCCTGTTCGGGGGCGCGAACCTGGTATTCGCATTCTCGACGGCTTTCTGGCTGTCGTTCGTTGCGCTGGTGGTTGCCGGCGCGGGAGACATGGTCAACGTCTATGTGCGCGGCGCGCTGGTGCAATACTCCACGCCGGACTACCTGCGCGGCCGGGTGAACGCGGTCAACATGCTGTTCATCAGTTCCTCCAACGAACTGGGCGAGTTCCGCGCCGGCTCGACGGCGGCGGCATTCGGCGCGGTCCCCGCCGCCGCCATGGGCGCCTGCTTCACCCTGCTCATCGCGGGCGGCATGATGTGGCGAGTGAAGGAACTGCGCAATGTCGACCGCTTCGAGGATGCGGCTCACGCACGCTGAGCCGTCTTCCGCAACGGCATCAATGCGGTTCGGCCCTGCCCTTTTCTTCCAGATCGCGCACGATGAGATCGATGAATTCCTTGATGGCGGAAGGCAACAGCCGGCCCTTCATCAATTGCACCTGGACACTGCGCGAATGCATTTCGGCATCGGTGACAGGGATTGCCACCAGATCGTTGCGGGCCAGCCTGTCCGCTATCGACACGTAGCTGGCGAACAGAACCCCCAATCCATTGCGCACATAGGCATGCAGCGCCTCTGCATAATTGCTGTTCAGTATCGGCTCGATTTGCAAGCCGTTCATGTTGCAGGCCATATCGAACAACTTGCGCGTAGAAGTGCTTGCGTCGGTCAAAGCGATGGGATATTCCTTCAGCTCCATCAGCGATAGACGCGACCGCTGTGCCAACGGATGATTCTTGTGCATTACCGCCAGCGCAGGCGAACGATGCGCATAATGGACGGTAACGTTGGAAACCGGCCGAGTGCTGAATGTGATGGCCATATCGGATTCGCCCATCGCCACACGATCCGAAGCCCCCGCCGCGCCGCCGCCCCATAATGCAAACGTCGTTCCGGGGCGCAGGCGCTGGAAATCCGCAATGGCCTTGGGCACCATTTCGTTCGCCAGGCCCTGGGAACAGGCAATACGGATATGGCTTTGCTCCATTCCCTGCAACTTGGAGATTTCCTGCAACGCCGCCTCTGTTTCCAGCACCTGACGCTGGGCGTGGGTAAGCAACACTTGCCCCGCAAGCGTCAACACCATTCCGCGTACACCCCGCTCGAACAGTGCGGCCCCCACCCTTTGCTCCAGATGTGATATCTGCCGGCTGATCGCCGAAATCGCCACCCCCAGGCTTTCCGAAGCCGCGCTCAGGCTACCTCGCTTGGCCACTTCCATAAAGTATTTGAATGCCAGGCTCTGCATGCTTTTCCTTCTGACCGATTATGACTGGAGCATGATTCCACGCGAATTATATCTTTCTAATAAAAGCAAAGATATTTCTAAATACTTAGATTATATGGAAAACGATAATTGTTTGGTACCGGATGCGTTCCTAGAATGCAGGCCACAACACTATGTCCGACTTACCGTCAAGAGAGGAACACAATGATGAATCGGCAGACCCCTACCACTATTGCGGCATTGATTGCAGTGGCCTTGTGCGGCACCGCCTCTGCACAGACACTGAAGATCGGCCTGGCAGCCGAGCCCACCGCCGTCGATCCGCATTACCACCAGACAACACCTAACGAAGCACTGTTGACCCATATCTTCGAACCTCTCGTTGCCATGAGTCCGGACATGGAGCTGCGGCCGGCGCTGGCCACAGGATGGAGGACGGTCGACGACACCACATGGGAGTTCAAACTGGACCCCGCCGCGAAATTTTCCAACGGCGAACCGTTCACTTCGAACGATGTGATCTATACCTTCTGCCGCATCCTCAACAATGAAACCGCCATCGGCGGCGGCGCCACCAACGTAGCGCGCCGCATTGCAGGGATCGAAGCGCCGGATGCGCATACCGTTCACCTGAAAACCGCCGCGCCCTATCCCGTGCTGCCCAATGAGCTGGCCCGCATCCCCATGATCTGGAGCGGCATCGCCGAGTTCGACAAGCTGACCTACGAGCCCGCCAAAGGTTGCGGCGTCACCAGCAAATGGCCGACGGTGACTGAATTCAACACCGGCGATCTGGTCGTCGGCACCGGCCCCTACAAACTGAAGTCCTACGTCAAGGGTTCTGGCATCGTGCTGGAGCGCAATGACAACTATTGGGGCAAAACGCCCGCCCCCTGGAGCGAAGTCCGCATGACGGCAGTGCCTTCCGCCGGCCCGCGCCTGACAGGCCTTCTGTCCGGCGACTTCGATCTGATTGAAAACCCCGCCGCGCGCGATCTCAAACGCATCAAGGACAGCGGCTTCGAATACACCACCAAGCCATCTGTGCGCATCATGTTCTTCCAGCTTGACGTAGGCCGCGACTCCAGCCCCTTCGTCAAGTCCCCCAAAGGCGCCGACGACAATCCGCTGAAGGACGCTCGCGTGCGCCAGGCCATGTCCCTGGCGATAGACCGCAAGGCCATTGTCGACCGCATCATGGACGGCGTCGCCACGCCCGCCAACCAGTATCTGCCCGAAGGCATGTTCGGCAGCATCATCGGCGCCCCGGCGCTGGAATACGATCCCAAACGCGCCAAGGAACTGCTGACCGAAGCAGGCTACCCCGACGGCTTCGAACTGACGCTGGCCTCGACCAACAACCGCTATATCAATGATGGACAAATCACCCAGGCGGTGGCCCAATACCTGACCCGCATCGGCATCAAGACCCAGGTAGACACCATGACCAGTTCCGTCTACTTCCCTCGCCGCGCCCGCAAGGAGTTCAGCGCATCCCTGGGCGGCTGGGGTTCGGAAACCGGCGAGGCCAGCAACTTCATCCAATACTGGATCACAACACGCAATCCCGAACTGGGCGTGGGCAGCAGCAATTACGGCGGCTTCTCCAGCGCCGAAGTCGACAAGCCCTACCTGGAAGCCATCCGCACGCTGGATGACAAGCGCCGCAGCGAGCTGCTGCAGGAAAGCGTCAAGCATGCCCTGAACGCAATGGCCCACATTCCGCTGCACTTCGAAAGCGGTGTCTGGGCCTATCGCAAGGGACTGACCTACGAAGGCCGCGCCGACCAGCGCACGCTGGCCACGGCGGCGCGTCCCGTCAACTAAGCGCCATCGACGTCATCTGACGACACACCGGTTCGAACAGGAGTTACACGTTGTCTGTTTTTATCCTGCGCAGATTGCTGCAAAGCCTGTTCGTATTGCTGGCCGTATCGCTCGTCGTGTTTTTCGCCGTCTATGCGGTGGGAGACCCGATCGAGCTGCTGGTCAGTCCGGATGCGGGCCAGGCCGAACGCGAAGCATTGATTGCACGCCTCGGCCTGGATCTGCCCATCTGGCAGCAATACGGGCATTTTCTATGGAATGCGCTGCACGGCGACATGGGAGTTTCCTTCGTTCATGGCGTACCCGCCATCGAACTGATCCTGTCGCGCTTTCCGGCCACTCTCGAACTGGTGGTCGTCGCCATTCTGCTGACCTGTACGGTTGGCATTCCGCTGGGGTTGGTCGCCGGCCTGTACCGTGAACGCTATCTGGGACGCGGTATCATGGCGGGTTCGATCCTTGGATTTTCCTTGCCCAATTTCTGGCAGGGAATGGTGTTCATTCTGCTGTTTTCGGTCTGGCTGGGCTGGCTGCCCGCTTCGGGCCGCGGCCCGACCGTCAATGTCGCAGGCGTGCCGCTCAGCATTTTCACCCCGCAAGGCTGGTCGCACATTATTCTGCCAGCCATCAATCTGGCCGTCGCCAACATCGCACTGGTGCTGCGCATGACCGCATCGGGCGTAGC
The DNA here is from genome assembly GCF_004342005.1 of Paracandidimonas soli. Lineage (GTDB taxonomy): Bacteria > Pseudomonadota > Gammaproteobacteria > Burkholderiales > Burkholderiaceae_B > Paracandidimonas > Paracandidimonas soli. The sequence continues at coordinate 139,158 of NZ_SMBX01000003.1, read as the reverse complement.
CGAGGCCCAGAGCCAGGATTACGTGCGATTCGCCCGCGCCAAAGGCATCCGCCCGGGCCGTATCGTGCGGCGCCACATCCTGCGCAACATCATGATTCCCGTAGTGACTGTCATCGGCATGGAATTCGGCACCCTGATCGCCTACTCGACCATTACCGAAACCGTATTTTCCTGGCCCGGCATGGGCAAGCTGCTGATCGATAGCGTCTACCAGCTTGATCGCCCCGTAGTGGTCGCGTACGTGATGCTGGTCACGCTGCTGTTCGTCCTGATCAATCTGATCGTGGACATTCTGTACGCCGTGCTCGATCCCCGCGTGCAACTGACGGAGCAGAGTCAATGATGAATACCGCCGATACCAAGACGCAGGCACAAGCGGATACGTCTGCCCCCATCGCACATATCAAGCCGCTGCAGGACACGCCGCAACGGCGCCGCATCCTGCACCGCCTGCATTCCCGCCCCTCGGTTCGCGGTTCACTGCTTGCGCTGGCCGTGCTGATTCTGCTGGTTCTGATTGCGCCGTTCTTCGCGCCGCAAAACCCCTATGATCTGCTCGCGTTGAACATCATGGATGGCCGCCTGCCGCCCGGTTCGGAGCACATGGACGGCTGGACCTATTGGCTGGGAACCGATTCGCAGGGCCGGGACATGCTGAGCGCCATTCTGTATGGCTTGCGCATCAGCCTGATGGTCGGCCTGTCGGCTGTGCTGATCTCGACCCTGATCGGCTCCATCGCGGGATTGCTGGCGGCCTACAAAGGCGGCTGGGTCGATACCCTGGTAATGCGTCTGGTCGACTTCATCCTCGGTTTCCCGACCATTCTGGTCGCCCTGGTTCTGCTTGCCGTGCTGGGGCGCGGCGTAGACAAAGTGATCATCGCCCTGGTCATCGTGCAATGGGCTCACTACGCCCGCATCATGCGCGGACGCGCCCTGCAGGAGCGCCGCAAGGAATACATCGAAGCGGCGCAGAACCTGGGTTTTCCAACGTGGCGCATCATGATGGTGCATCTGTTGCCCAACTGCATGGGGCCGATCATGGTGTTCGCCACGATCCAGATCGCCACGGCCATCGCGTTGGAAGCCACGCTGTCTTTTCTTGGCGTCGGCGTCCCCATCACCGAGCCCTCTCTTGGGTTGCTGATTTCCAGCGGTTTCGAATACCTGCTGTCGGGCGACTACTGGATCAGTATCTTCCCCGGCATTGCGCTGCTGCTGCTCATCCTGTCCATCAACATTGTGGGCGACCGCCTGCGTACCAGCCTGGACCCCCGCCACTAATGACTGACGATACACCCCTGCTCGACGTACGCGGCCTCCAAACCGCGTTCCATACCAAAGACGGCGCCTGGCTTGCCGTCGACGGCGTAGACCTGACCGTTGCCCGCGGAGAAATCGTAGGGCTGGTCGGAGAGTCCGGCTCCGGCAAATCCGTCACAGGCTTTTCCCTGATCGGCCTGATCGATCCTCCCGGCGAGGTCGTTGGCGGTCAGGTATTGTTCGACGGACAAGACTTGCGCGCTCAGGATGAAGAATCGCTGCGCCGGCTGCGCGGCAGCCGTATTGCCATGATCTTCCAGGACCCATTGATGACGCTGAATCCAGTGCTGCGCATCAGTGAGCAGATGATGGAAGCCATTCTGACCCATCATCCGGACACGTCGAAGCAAGAGGCGCAGGCGAGATGCCTGGAAGCACTGACCATGGTCGGCATCCCCGCCCCAGAAAGCCGGCTGCACAACTACCCACACGAGTTTTCGGGCGGCATGCGCCAGCGCGTAGCCATCGCCATCGCCATGCTCAATCAGCCCGAGCTCATCATCGCCGACGAACCCACCACCGCGCTAGACGTCACGATCCAGGGGCAGATCCTGTATCAAATGCAGCAGCTTTGCCGCCAGAACAATACCGCCATGATATGGATCACGCATGATCTGGGCGTTGTGGCGGAACTGGCGGACAAGGTCGCGGTCATGTATGCGGGCCGCATCGTCGAATACGGTCCGGTTTCGGAGGTGCTGGCGGCGCCGCGTCATCCCTATACCCTGGGATTGCTGCAATCGATGCCTGCCGCGGCTGCTCCCGGCAGCCGCCTGAACCAGATCGACGGCATGGCGCCGACCCTGACCGGACGCGAAACCGGCTGTACATTCCGCCCGCGCTGTTCGCGGGCCAGGCCGGAATGCGCAAGCGCCGCGCCGCCCCAGACCGGTGATGACAAGCGCTACTTCAGATGCTACTCGCCGGTTGCAACACCCCAGGAACACGCATGACCACCGAACACGTTATCGACATCAGCAACCTGCGCAAACAGTTCAGCAAAAAGCCGGATCTCGCGCAAAACCTGCTTGGTCTGTTTGGCCGGAAAAAAGAGCAGCCTGTCGTCCACGCCGTCAATGATGTCAGCCTGAGCATCGCCAAGGGTGAAGTGATCGGCCTGGTGGGCGAATCTGGCTGCGGCAAATCCACGCTGGGCCGCATGGTGGCCGGACTGATCAAGCCATCCAGCGGCAGCATCCGCTATCAAGGACAGGATACCGCCACGCTGCGAGGAAAAGCGCGGCTGGACTATATTCTCGGCACGCAGATGATCTTCCAGGACCCGCAGGCATCGCTGAACCCCAAGCAGCGCCTGCATCAGATCCTGGGGGAAGCGCTCAAAGTACACAAGCTGGTCCCGAATGCGGAAATCACCGACCGGATCGATACCGCCCTGGCCGAAGTCGGGCTGGAAAAAGACTACCGCAACCGTTTCCCGCACCAGATATCCGGAGGCCAGCGCCAGCGCATCGGCATCGCGCGCGCATTGATGGTACAGCCCTCGTTCCTGGTCTGCGACGAACCGGTCGCGGCGCTTGACGTCTCCATCCAGGCGCAGGTCATCAATCTGTTCATGGACTTGCGCGACCGCCATGGCTTCACCTATCTGTTCATCAGCCACGACCTTGGCGTTGTCCGACATATCTCGGACCGCGTCGCCATCATGTATCTGGGGCGGATCGTCGAAATCGCTTCGACTTCCGACATTTTCAATCGTGTCGCCCACCCCTATACCCAGGCCCTGCTGGCGGAAATGCCGGACGTGCAACGGCAGAAAAGGATTTTCACGCCCATCAAGGGCGAGATTCCCTCGCCGCTGAATCCGCCTTCGGGATGCACGTTCCATCCGCGCTGCCCGCACGCTACGGCTCTCTGCAAGGAGGTTGCGCCCGCACTCCAGGAAATCGGCCCCGGACACCAGGCCGCCTGTCACCTGTTGTCGGACGGACGCACCAGCCTTGACCCTCAAGCCTGACAGCCCCCAAACCCTCCGGATTTCCATATCAACCGTTATACGGCAAGCTTTTCACATGTCCACATCCCTACCAGATACCTCAGCCATCGTCGACGGCATTCGCCGCTGGATCGAATGCGAATCCCCTTCCCGCGACCTTCAGGCCTTGCTGCGCATGGCGGAGCTGATACGCGCGGAAGCCGGCGATCTCGGTCTGCAGTTCCAGGCCAGAGATCTGGGCGATGGCGTGGCGCCTTTGCTGCATATGCATAATCGTGCGCCAGGCGACACCCGCCCTGGCATCATGATTCTGGCGCACTACGATACCGTTCATCCCGTCGGTACGCTGGAGAAGAACCCTTGCCGCATCGAGGGCGACCGTCTTTACGGCCCGGGCTCCTACGACATGAAGGCCGGTACATGGCTGGCGCTGACCGCCGCAGGGCAACTGTCCCAGCCCGGCAGCAGTGCCCTACCCATCGATTTCGTCATCGTCCCGGATGAAGAAATCGGCAGCTACGCCTCTCGCCCCAGCATCGAGGCCTTCTCCCGCAATACCCGCTATGCGCTGGTGTGCGAGCCCGCCCGCGCCGACGGCGGTCGCTGCGTGACCGCCCGTAAAGGCACCGGCTTCATCTACGTCAACACACATGGCCGTCCTGCACATGCCGGCGTGCAGCACCAGAAGGGCCGCAACGCCATCCAGGAAATGGCGCATCAGATACTGGCGCTGCAAGCCATGACGGACTACGAGCTCGGCACGACCGTGAACGTAGGAACCATCGAAGGCGGCACTACCCCGAACGTCGTGCCTGAGCATTGCCGCATCACGTGCGATTTCCGCATTCCCGACGCAAAGGCTGGCGAAAAACTGCGCGAAAAAGTGGAGGCGCTGCGTTCCGTCGACCCCGATGTCGCCGTGCAAGCTGAATTCATCCTGAACCGCCCTCCCATGCCGCGTACCGACGCAGTAATCGCATTGCTGGAGCGCGCTCGCGGCTATGCGCGCGAAGCCGGTTTCAGCCTGGAAGAAGCGCCAATGACGGGAGGCGGCAGCGACGCCAACTTCACTGCGGCGCTCGGTATTCCAACCCTGGACGGGCTGGGCGCCGATGGCGACGGCGCCCATACCCTGCAAGAATACATTCTGGTTTCCACTCTGCAGGAACGGCTCGATTTCTGGCTGCGCATGCTGCGCAGCCTCGACTGACACATCTTGTCGGCACGGACGACATTGATAGTCTGGCGCATTCTATGTAGAATGGTTCCGTTTCCCTTATACGACAGGAGGTTATATGAGTTCCGACTCGGACTCCGGTTGTCGATTGTGTATCGGCAGCTTCGTCGTTTAGGATCACAGCAGAATCCATTCTCTGCCGCATCCTGAACGACAGGATGCGGCGTCTCTTCCCCAAGGCAGGCCCACGGCCGCCAGGGGCACACGCCCTCCCCACACCCAACCCAGAACGCCATGACGCAGGCTGATGCCTCGTCATTCGCGTTGCCTGCGCCACGCCCGTTTATCTGGCGCTACGGCGCATGAAGAGAGTATGGAGGAATCAGCGATGCGTTTGCTTGACCTGTTTACCCGCTGCTGCAGCCTTTTCCGTTTGCGTGACAAGACCAGCCTGGATGGGCATACCCGCCTGTCCGTCACCTGCCACTCGGCGCATGTGACCGCTTTGCGCCGCCATATGCTGGGCCTGTTTTCCAGGAACGGGATGGAAGTCCGCAAAATCGAAGTAGCTCCGATACGGCACGAGGATGCATCCCAGATCTGCATCACCATTGCGTATGCATCCGAACAGCGGCACCAGTTGATCGAGCTGGCGAGCTTGCTCGGCAGATACCCGGCGACTGAACTCGTGCGCTTCGGCCGCTTCTCTCCCTCCTTGAATGCAGAAGCGGCCTCATGAAGAGGCCGCCCTGTCTTTGAAAAGGCTTTCGCCCGGTCACTGTTCGACGTCAAGCCCCATGTGCTTGACCACCGATTTCCACTTCTCGAGATCCTGCTCGACGCGCTGCCCCAGCCCTTCGGGCGTGCTGGTCTGCACGAATGCTCCCTGCGCGGTGAATTTTTCGGTCACCTCGGGATCATTCAGGCTGGTGTTCAGGGCTTTGTTCAGCACCTGGACGATCTCGGGCGGCGTCCCGGCCGGCGCGAAAATGGCATACCACTGATCCACAGAAACATCGACGCCGAGCTCTTTCAGGGTCGGCAGATCCTTGAACACATCCGTGCGGCGCTCGCCAGCCACAGCGAGACCCTTCACATTGCCGCTGCGGATGTGCGGAGCCGCGCTGAACAGGCTGGGGAACATGACCTGCGTCGTGCCGCTGATGGTGTCCATCATCGCGGGATTGGAGCCCTTGTATGGAATGGCCATCATCTTCGCACCCGTCGCCATGTTGAACAGCGCGCCAGCCGCGTGCGGGGCGGTGCCGTTGCCCGCGGAAGCATAGTTGACCTGATTGGCGGGATTCTTCGCGTATGCGATCAGTTCATCTACGCTCTTGACGGGAAGGTCATTGTTCACGACGAGCAGCGTAGGCGAGCTGGCCACGTCTCCGATCGGAGCAAAGTCCTTGACGGGATCGTAGTTCAGCTTCTGCATGGCGGGGCTGATGGCATGCGTGGCGATGTAGCCGAACAGCAATGTGTAGCCGTCCGGCTTGGCGCGGGCGACGTGCATGCTGGCGATGGCGCCATTGGCGCCCGGCTTGTTTTCCACGACGATCGTCTGCTTCAGCTCTTCTCCCATGCGCTGGGCAAGGATGCGGGCCATGGCGTCATTGCCGCCGCCAGGCGCAGTCGGAACAACGATGGTGATGGGACGCTGCGGGAAATCCCCTGCCTGCGCTACTCCGGCAACGGGAAAGGCCGCGGCCAGGCACAGCGCAGAAAGACACATGCGACGCGAAAAATTCATGGATATCTCCTCGGGAATATGATGGATCATGCAACGATGGATGCGGGGGCCGGCACGCAGACCGACCCTTTCATGATGCGTCTGGCCGTGCGAACGACACCGGCCCTGACGACTTTCGGATTGTTGATGGCGTCCCTGACCTCCAGGGATACCGCGATCTGACCGGAAGGATGCGCGACGTTGATGACGGCATTCTCCGACTCGACATTAGTCTGCATCAACGAATGGCTGACCGTGCCCGGCAGCATGGCGCTGCTGGCGACGGCGATGGCGCCGGTCACCGCATGCGCCTTATGGCAACTATGCGGCGTGAAGTAACGCGAGCGGATCGTGCCGCCTTCAGCCGCGCTGACCACGACGGGCTTGGGCACGACGCTCTGGCTGACATCCCCCATGCCCATCAGGCGGCCCGCCTGCAGGCGCAGGGATTCCAGGCGCGCAAGAAACGCCTTGTCCTGGTCCAGCTCGGCCGCGCTTTCCCGGCCCGTCTTTCCCAGATCCTCCGCGTGCACCACCATGACGGGCATGGCGACATCGACGCAGCTCACGGCAACGCCATCGATCCAGTCCGTACGCTGTCCGGTCGGAAACAGCTTTCCCGTCAGGCTGCCTTCGGCCTGTTCGAAACAGAGAACGATAGGAGCCCCAGTACCCGGCACGCCGTCGATGCGCGTATCGCCTTCATAGGAAACGGCGCCGTTCGGCGTCTGGATGATGGCTTCCACCCGCGTACCCGTATTGATGTTGCGGATACGGACGATGGTTTCCTTGCCCTGGACGGGGACCAGTCCCTGCTCGATCGCATAGGGTCCTACAGCAGCCAGCATGTTGCCGCAGTTCGGACGTGTATCCACCGTCCGCTTCATCACGGACACCTGGGCGAACAGGTAGTCCACGTCGCAATCCGGCAAGGCGGAGCGCGAAATGATGGCGACCTTGCTGGTCAGGGTACTGCCCCCGCCGATGCCGTTGATCTGCAACTCATGCGGCGAACCCATGACATCGAGCAGCAGCTCATCGCGCAGCGCGATGTCTTCGGGCAGATCGTCGGCAAGAAAGAAAGGTCCGCGCGAGGTGCCGCCTCTCATCAGGACACAAGGGATTTCAATTTCCATGGACGAGATGATAGGAGCCGGGCAATAATAAATGAATTGCAATGTCATTAAGGATTATTGCGTGGCACACATCAATTTCGGCCTGGAAGAATTACAGGCATTCGTCGCTGTCGCGGAGAAACTTTCCTTTCGCGCCGCCGCGGAAGAACTGTTCATCTCCCCTCCCGCCCTCAGCCGCCGCGTGGAAAAGCTGGAAGGCCTGCTGGGCACAAGGTTGCTGAATAGAAACACCCGCCGTGTCGAACTGACGCAATCGGGACGCGTATTCCTGGAGCGCGCCCGCAGCGCGCTGGATGAGCTGGAATATGCGGTGCTCGGCGTCAACGACGAGTCCCGCCATCGCTACAGCACCGTGACCGTGGCATGCGTGCCGTCAGTCGCGTACTACTTCCTGCCGGCGGTCATCGCCCGCTTCACCGAGCATTACCCCCAGATACGCGTGCGCATACTGGACGAGAGCGCCAATACCGTGCTCAACGATGTCTCCAGCAGGCGGGCGGATTTCGCCATCAACTTCATCGGAACGCAAGAACAAGAACTGGTGTTCGAACCGATCTTCACGGAACCCTTCGTCCTGGCCGTCCATTCCAGCCATCGGCTGGCGCGCCGGCGCAAAGTCCGTTGGGAAGAACTGGAGCGGGAACGCCTGATCACCGTCGGAAAATCCAGCGGGAACCGCGTACTGCTGGACAGCGCGCTGGCGCAAGTGTCGCGCAGGCCCACCAGCTTCTTCGAGGTGTCGCACGTATCCTCGCTGCTGGGGCTGGTTGAGCTGTGCCTGGGTGTGGCGGCCGTTCCCAAGCTTGCCCTGCCCATCTCCAATCACATGACACTCAAAGAGGTTCGTCTGGTGGAGCCCACCATCACGCGCACGCTGGGGCTGATCTGCCGCAAAGGCATGCCGCTGTCGCCCGCTGCGCAGATCCTGTACGACATGGTGAAAGCCGAGGCGGTCAAACGCAATCGCTGACCGCAAGCCCAAATGAAAACGCCCGCCTGCAAACGCAAACGGGCGTTTCTTGCGCCTTGCGGCATCGGCCGTACCGGACCGATGCCCACCAAGCGAAAGCGGTCAGTGGCTGCTGCGCTTGCTGCTGAACTTGCGAGCGGCCGCCGCTTGCGCGGCAAGCATGGCCAGTTCGGCTTCGACCAGGGCGATATCCGCGTGGTCCTTGGCGTTGCGCAGGGCTTCTTCGGCCTTTTCACGAGCCGCAAGCGCCTTGGCTTCGTCAAGATCGCCAGCACGGATGGCCGTGTCGGACAGAACCGTGACCAGGCCGGGCTGGACTTCCAGGATGCCACCGGCGACGAATACGTTTTCTTCCGTGTTGTCGGGAAGAACGATCTTGACGGTGCCTGGCTTGATGCGCGAAATCAGCGGGGTGTGCCCGGGCAGGATGCCCAGTTCGCCGGCTTCGCCAGGCAAGGCCACGAACTTGGCTTCGCCCGAGAAGATCGACGCTTCCGCGCTGACCACGTCAACATACAGATTGGCCATGTGCAATCCTTCTTAGAGTGTTTTGGCTTTCTCGAAGGCTTCGTCGATGGAGCCGACCATGTAGAAGGCCTGCTCGGGCAGCGTGTCGCACTCGCCTTCGACGATCATCTTGAAGCCGCGGATGGTTTCTGCCAGCGGCACGTATTTGCCGGGAGCGCCGGTGAACACCTCAGCCACGTGGAACGGCTGCGACAGGAAGCGCTGGATCTTGCGGGCGCGTGCAACGGCCTGCTTGTCTTCCGGCGACAGTTCGTCCATGCCCAGAATGGCGATGATGTCGCGCAGTTCCTTGTAGCGCTGCAGCGTTTGCTGCACGCCACGCGCAACGGCGTAGTGCTCTTCGCCCACGACCTGGGGGTCGAGCTGGCGGCTGGTGGAGTCGAGCGGATCGACGGCGGGGTAGATACCCAACGCGGCGATGTCACGCGACAGCACGACCGTGGAGTCCAGGTGAAGGAAGGTCGTGGCGGGCGACGGGTCGGTCAAGTCATCGGCGGGAACGTAGACGGCCTGGATGGACGTAATGGAGCCCGTCTTGGTCGAGGTGATGCGCTCTTGCAGCTTGCCCATTTCCTCGGCCAGCGTGGGCTGGTAGCCCACGGCGGAAGGCATGCGGCCCAGCAGAGCGGACACTTCGGTACCGGCCAGCGTATAGCGGTAGATGTTGTCGACGAAGAACAGAACGTCGCGGCCTTCGTCGCGGAACTTCTCGGCCATGGTGAGGCCGGACAGCGCCACGCGCAGGCGGTTGCCGGGAGGCTCGTTCATCTGGCCGAACACCATGGCCACTTTGGATTCTTTCAGGTTTTCCAGCTGGATGACGCCGGCTTCCGACATTTCGTGATAGAAGTCGTTGCCTTCGCGAGTACGCTCGCCCACGCCGGCAAACACGGACAGGCCGCTGTGCTCTTTGGCGATGTTGTTGATCAGTTCCAGCATGTTCACGGTCTTGCCCACGCCGGCGCCGCCGAACAGGCCAACCTTGCCGCCCTTGGCGAACGGGCAGACCAGGTCGATAACCTTGATGCCGGTTTCGAGCAGCTCGACCGAAGGCGAGAGCTCGTCGAAGGCGGGCGCATCCTGGTGAATGGCGCGACGTTCGTCGGACTCGATCTCGCCGCGCTCGTCGATGGGACGGCCCAGCACGTCCATGATGCGGCCCAGCGTGCCTTCACCGACGGGCACGGAGATGGGAGCGCCCGATGCGGCAACCTGCATGCCACGGCGCAGGCCATCGCTGGAGCCCATGGCGATGGTGCGCACGACACCGTCGCCCAACTGCTGCTGGACTTCGAAAGTCAGGCCTGCTTCGGCAAACGCCGAGCTGTCGTCCGCCAGCTTGAGGGCTTCGTAGATTTTAGGGATATTGTCGCGGGGAAACTGAATGTCCACCACGGCGCCGATGCACTGAACGATGGTACCGTTGCTCATGTTTGGTCCTTAACTAAGTAGCTTTGATGGGATGCCTTGGCCAGACTTGCGTCAGACGGCAGCAGCTCCCCCCACGATTTCCGAAATTTCCTTGGTAATGGCAGCCTGGCGGGTCTTGTTGTAGACCAGCTTCAGATCGCCGATTACCTTCTTGGCGTTGTCGGACGCCGCCTTCATGGCCACCATGCGAGCCGACTGCTCGGATGCCATATTTTCGGCGACAGCCTGGTACACCACGCCCTCGATGTAACGCAGCAGCAGATCGTCGATGACGGACTGGGCGTCCGGCTCGTAGATGTAGTCCCAGCCATACTGCGACTTGACTTCCTGAGCGGACTCGTCGGCGCCCGCCTGGAATGGATCCTTCAGGCCGCTGGGCAGAGGCAGCAGGCGAATGAAGCTGGGCTCCTGGCGCATCGTGTTGACGAAGCGGCTGGTTGCCACGTAGACCGCATCGATCTTGCCTTCGACGAAATCGTCCAGCTGCACCTTGAGCGCGCCGATCAGGCGCTCCAGGTTGGGCGCATCGCCCAGGCCGACTTCCTGCGAAACCAGATTCGCCTTGATGCGGGTCAGCATGCCGGCGCCCTTGCTGCCGAACGCGGTGAACTGCACCTTGATGCCCTGCTGTTCGAATTCCTTCAGGCGAGCCAGTGTCAGGCGGCTGATGTTGGTGTTCAGGCCGCCGCACAGACCTTTGTCCGTGGTGACCAGGATGACGCCCACCGCCTTGATTTCGCTGCGCTCCTGCATGTAGGGATGCGAATACTCGGGATTCGCCTGCATCAGGTGGGCTGCGATTTCGCGCACTTTGGTTGCATAGGGACGGCCCGCACGCATCCGGTCCTGCGCCTTGCGCATCTTGGATGCCGCCACCATCTCCATGGCTTTGGTGATCTTGCTCGTGCTTTGCACGCTCTTGATCTTGGTACGAATTTCCTTGATTCCGGCCATTATTCTTTCCTGTCAGGACGTTTGGGAACGGCCGCCGCGCACTTCACGCAATGTGTCGGGGCGGCGGCTGTTGTGTTCCATCCTTGCCAGCCGATCAAAAAGCGCCGTGCTTTTTGAAGTCTTCAATGGCGGCACGCAATTCGGCTTCGTCTTCCTTGCCGAGTTCCTTCTTGTCCTGGATACGCTGGACCAGTGCTTCGTGCTTGGCCTTGATCTGATCCTTCAGGGCCTTCTCGAAGGGCAGGATGCGCTCGACGTCGATGTCATCCAGGAAGCCGTTGTTGACAGCGTACAGGCTGACGGCCTGCTCCCAGACAGGCAGCGGCTGGTATTGCGGCTGCTTGAGCAGTTCGACCACGCGCTTGCCGCGCTCGAGCTGACGGCGGGTAGCGTCGTCGAGGTCGGAGGCGAACTGCGCGAAGGCGGCCAATTCACGGTACTGGGCCAGGTCGGTACGGATACCGCCGGACAGTTTCTTGATGACCTTGGTCTGGGCGGCGCCGCCCACGCGGGATACCGAGATACCGGCGTTGATGGCGGGGCGGATACCGGCGTTGAACAGATCGGACTCCAGGAAGATCTGGCCGTCGGTAATGGAGATGACGTTGGTCGGCACGAATGCGGACACGTCGCCGGCCTGTGTTTCGATGATCGGCAGCGCCGTCAGCGAACCCGTCTTGCCCTTGATTTCGCCGTTCGTGAACTTCTCGACGTACTCGGGGTTGACGCGAGCGGCGCGTTCGAGCAGGCGGGAGTGCAGGTAGAACACGTCGCCAGGATAGGCTTCGCGGCCGGGAGGACGGCGCAGCAGCAGCGATACCTGGCGGTAGGCCCATGCCTGCTTGGTCAGATCGTCATAAATGATGAGCGCGTCTTCGCCGCGATCGCGGAAGTATTCGCCCATGGTGCAGCCGGAATAGGCGGCCAGGTACTGCATGGCGGCGGAGTCCGAAGCGGCGGCGGCCACGATGATGGTGTATTCCAGGGCGCCGTGCTCTTCCAGCTTGCGCACCACGTTGTTGATCGTGGAAGCCTTCTGGCCGATGGCGACGTACACGCAAGTGACGTCCTGGCCCTTCTGGGCGATGATGGTGTCGACGGCGACGGCGGTCTTGCCGGTCTGGCGGTCGCCGATGATCAGCTCGCGCTGGCCGCGGCCGATGGGCACCATGGCGTCGATAGCCTTGGTACCGGTCTGCAGCGGCTGCGACACGGACTGGCGGGCGATAACGCCGGGCGCCACTTTTTCGATGATGTCGGTCGCCTTGGCGTTGATGGGGCCCTTGCCGTCGATGGGGTTGCCCAGCGCATCGACCACGCGGCCGCGCAGCTCGGGACCGACCGGCACTTCCAGAATGCGGCCGGTCGTCTTGACCTGGTCGCCTTCGGAAACGCCCGTGTAGTCGCCCAGAATCACAGCGCCGACGGAGTCGCGCTCGAGGTTCAGCGCCAGGCCAAAGACATTGTTGGGAAATTCGAGCATTTCGCCCTGCATCACGTCGGACAGGCCGTGGATGCGGGTAATACCGTCGGTCACGGAAACCACCGTGCCCTGCGTACGTACGTCAGTCGACGCGCCCAGGCCTTCGATTCGGCTCTTGAGCAGTTCGCTGATCTCGGACGGGTTAAGTTGCATGTTCAGACTCCTGGAATCCTGTTATATGGCGCGCGTCATGCGGCCAACGTATCGCGCATGCGTGTCAACTGGGCACGCACGGAAGTATCTAGCACTTGGTCCCCGACCTTGACGCGAACGCCGCCGATCAGGCTGTCATCCACCGTCACCACCGGGTTCAGCTTGAGACCGAACTTCTTTTCCAGACCGGCAACCAGTTCCCGGACCTGTGCATCGTCGATGGGGAATGCGCTGGCGATTTCCGCCAATGCCGTGCCTGCCTGACGATTCTTGAGCGCCTCGAACTGCTCGGCGATGCTGGGCAGCGCCAAGACGCGATCGTTGGCGATCAGCAGCTCGATGAAGTTGCGGGCGGTTGGGGAAAGCGTTTCCTGCAGCAGGCTCGTGAAGACGTCGAAGCGCTGCTCATCGCTGAGACGCGGATCGGCCAATGCGGCGCGCACGTCATCCAGCTCGGTGAGCCGAGCAAGCTTCGAGAGCAGGCCGGACCACGCGTCCAGGCCTGCCGCATCCTTGCCTGCCGCGGAAAACAGCGCTTCCGCGTAAGGTCTGGCGATAGTCGATAGTTCAGCCATGATCCGCCCTGATCAAAGTTGTGCTTTGAGCTGGTCGAGCAGCTCGGCATGCGCCTTGGCATCGACTTCGCGCTGCAGGATCTGCTCGGCGCCCTTGACGGCAAGCACGGCGACTTCGGCGCGCAGCGTTTCGCGAGCGCGCTGGACTTCCTGCGCGGCGTCCTGCTGGGCCTGGGCCACGATGCGGGCCTTCTCGGCTTCGGCTTCGCGACGCGCCTGATCGATCAGCGCCGTCGCCTGCTTTTCAGCTTCGGCCAGACGCGTATGCGTATCCGACTTTGCGGAAGCCTCGATCAGGCTGATGCGCGCTTGCGCCTGGGCCAGATCGGCCTTGCCTTTTTCTGCGGCCGCCAGTCCGTCAGCGATTTTCTGACGGCGATCATCCATGGCTTTCGTGAGAGGCGGCCATACGAATTTCATCGTAAACCAACCCAACACGAAAAACACGATCATCTGAAAAAAGAGAGTCGCGTTTAAGTTCACGGTCGTTTCCCTTCAATACCGTTGGTGCCAGCGGATATGCATCCGGCACCGTATGTTCGAACCAGAGGCGGCATCATGCCGCCGCCGGCTGCCCGGCCTGCCCTGTCGCAGGCACGTAACCTCTTATCCGACGAACGGATTTGCGAACGCGAAAAGCATGGCGATACCAACGCCGATCAGGAAGGCCGCGTCGATCAGGCCTGCCAGCAGGAACATCTTGGTTTGCAGGGCGTTCATCAGCTCGGGCTGACGTGCCGATGCTTCGAGATACTTGCCACCCATCAGGGCGATACCAATGGAAGCGCCGATAGCGCCCAGACCGATGATGATACCGCAAGCCAGAGCGACGAAAGCTACGTTGGTCATGACAACTCCTTGTTTAAAAACTTGATGATTTGATTGAAAAAATCGGGTCCGACAAAAGACTGGTGCAGAACGGCGTCAGTGCCCTTCGTGCGCCTGCCCCACATACACCACAGTCAGCATCATGAAGATGAAGGCCTGCAACAGGATGATCAGGATATGGAAGATGGCCCATATCGACCCTGCAAGAACATGACCAATGCCCAAGCCGATGCTTGCTGCATTCAGGCCAGTCCATGCCCCGCCCAGAAGGGCGATAAGCATGAAGACGAGCTCACCCGCGAACATGTTGCCGAACAGTCGCATGCCAAGGGAGACGAACTTGGCGGTGTATTCGATGATATTCAGCAGCAGGTTGAACGGCGCCAGCGCGATGGCGCCGATGCCATGCGCATGGAAAGGCGCGGTGAACAGTTCCTTGATGAAGCCGAAGGGGCTCTTGATCTTGATGCCATAGTAGAACATCAGCAACAGCACGCCCAGCGACATGCCCAGCGGCACATTCAGGTCGGCGGTCGGCAGAATGCGGTGATAGTACATGGGATCGCCGTGCTCGGCGCCAAGGCCGGTGACTTTCAGGATCCAGGGCAGCAGGTCGACCGGAATCAGGTCGAGCGTATTCATGAAGATGACCCACACGAAAATGGTGAGGGCCAGCGGAGCGACGAAGCGGCGCGATTTCTCGCTGGGGACGATGCTCTTGGCCTGGTCCTGGACCATGTCGATCAGGATTTCGACGAAAGCCTGGAAGCGGCCCGGGACACCGGCGCTCGCTTTGCGGGCGGCGCGCCACAGCATAAGGATGACGATACCGCCCATCAGGACGGACCAGAACAGCGAATCGTAGTTGACGATGCCGAAATCGGCGACAGCCGATTGCTTTTCACCGACATTGTTCAGATGCACCAAGTGGTGTTGAATGTAGTAGCCCTGCGGCGAAACGTCACTAGCAGCCATGCGTAGCCAATCCTGTCAACCAGACCGGGAACCCCATGTCCCCGGCTATTTTTCCTTTCAGGGCATTCTGCGCAATGCCAGCAGCAGAACATACCCTTTCAGGACACACAACAAACCAAACAGCAAGGCCGGCCATACCAGCCAGTCGCGGCCGTACCATCCGGCCAGCCAAAGTATCGCGATGGCGGCAGCCAGCTTGAAGGCTTCGCCGGCAAAGAACACCAACGGCGAGGCCCTGCCTGATCCCGCCAGGCCAACCAGCAAATGCATCGCGAACAATGCGTTGGGCACAAAATAGGCGGCCACGCCCACAAAGGCAGATACCGCCCCTGCGGCCCCCGCCGCCCACCAGGAAACCAGTACGGCAAGCAGGCCTGTTACGCCTTGCGCCATCAGTACACGCAGAATGCCGTGCGCTTGCCCTGAACGCCGCCTGGATGGCTGCCGATTCATATTGGTTTCCGAAGCAACTGAGACCCCCGCATCATTCTGAACACAAGCTGAATCCAGCATGGATATTGGCTTGCGAGCCATTTTATCGCGCTCGCTTCAATACCGGAAATAGCAAATACCAGTTGCGACAAACTCCGCGAGTATAGCCTGTTTTTTTACCCCCCAGCAACTCGACCCCGCCCCCGCCGTAACAAAATGCGGGGATCATCCAACAGCCGTCAACCTATGGTTTCCCCTGAACGATTCCGGCCTGAAAGCGCCGCAAGCGGCGCTCTACCTTACTCGTGCCTGAATACCGGCTGGCGTTTTTCCAGGAATGCCTGCATGCCTTCCTTCTGATCCTGCGTGGAGAACAATGCATGGAAATTGCGGCGTTCAAACAACAGTCCTTCGTGCAGCGGAGACTCGTACGCTGCGTTCACGCATTCCTTGGCCATCATCACCGACGGCAGAGACATGGAGGCGATCACGGTCGCCGCATTCAGGGCTTCGTCCAGCAGACGGTCGGCAGGCACCACGCGCGATACCAGTCCGGCGCGCTCGGCCTCTTCTGCATCCATCATGCGAGCCGTCAGGATCAGGTCCATGGCCTTGGCCTTGCCCACGGCGCGCGGCAGGCGCTGCGTACCGCCGAACCCCGGAATGATGCCCAGCTTGATTTCGGGCTGCCCGAAGCGGGCATTGTCGGCGGCGATGATGATGTCGCACAGCATGGCGAGCTCGCACCCGCCGCCCAGGGCGTATCCGGCCACCGCCGCGATGACGGGCTTGCGGATCCGCCGCAGCGCCTCCCAGTTGCCGCCGATGTAGTCCGACTTGTAGACGTCCTGGAAAGTCATGGGCTGCATGGCCGCGATGTCGGCCCCCGCGGCGAACGCCTTCTCGCTGCCCGTCAGGACGATCGCTCCAATGCCGTCGTCCTGATCGTGCCGGCGCAGCACGGCGAACAGTTCATCGATCAGCGCATCGTTCAGCGCATTCAATGCCTTGGGACGATTCAGCGTCACCAGCGCAACCCTGCCCCTGGTTTCCGTCAGTACCAATGCTTCGCTCATATTGTCTCCTGTATGCCGACCGCATACTATAGCGGAATGAAACACAAGCCCTTACTTTACCGCGTAACGCCTTCCGATCCCGCCGGCCATCAATTGCAGGTTTCCCTGATCCTGAAGGATCCCGATCCCGCCGGCCAGTTGCTGTCCATGCCGGCATGGATTCCCGGCAGCTATCTCATCCGCGACTTTTCCCGCCACGTGACGCAAATACGCGCCAGCGCGCGCGGCAAGACCGTCCCCATCCGCAAGACAGGCAGCCATGCCTGGCGCTGCGACCCCGCCGACGGGCCGCTGCATGTGGACTACACGGTCTATGCCTGGGATCTCTCCGTGCGCGGCGCGCACTTCGACGAAACCCATGCATTCTTCAACGGAACCAGTCTGTTTCTGGCGCCGCAGGGCCGCACCGGCCGCCCCTGCCTGCTGGAGTTGCTGCCGCCGCCGCACACGCGCCGCTGGAAGGTCCATACCAGCCTGCCCGAAGCCAGGAATCACCCCGCCTGCGCACGGCGCCACGGCTTCGGCATGTATCTCGCCCCTAATTACGATGCCCTGATCGACCATCCCGTCGAAATGGGCACGCCGCAAGTCGCCCGCTTCCAGGCCCACGGCGCGGAGCATGAACTGGTATTTACCGGCGTGGCTCCCAATATCGACCTTCCGCGCATGGTGCGCGACATCCGCCGCATCTGCGCTGCGCAGATCGCGCTGTTCGACCCGGAGCACAAGCGCGCGCCATTCCTGGATTCGTCCGACCGCTATGTCTTCATGACCATGGTCACCGGAGACGGATACGGCGGACTGGAACACCGCAGCTCCACGGCGCTGATGACTGCGCGCGCCGACCTGCCCACCGTGGGACGCGAGCCGCAGGACGAAGGCTACCAGCGCTTCCTCGGCCTGGTCAGCCATGAATACTTCCATACCTGGCACGTCAAACGCATCAAGCCGGCCGCTTTCGCCCCTTACGATCTTGCGCGGGAAAATCATACGAAACTGCTCTGGGTATTCGAGGGATTCACTTCCTATTACGACGATCTGATGCTGCTGCGCAGCGGCGTCATCGACGAGGCCGCATATTTCCGCCTGTTGGCTGCCACCATCACCAACGTGCATCGCGGCCCCGGGCGCCGCCTGCAAAGCATCGCCGACAGCTCCTTCGATGCCTGGACCCGCTTCTACAAGCAGGACGAGAACTCGCCCAATGCCATCGTCAGCTACTACACCAAGGGCGCGCTGGCCGCGCTGGGCCTGGATCTGCTGATACAGCGGGAAAGCCGGGGCCGGCGCTCGCTGGACGATGTCATGCGCATGCTGTGGCGGCGCTATGGCCGCGACTTCTACCGGGGCAAGCCCCACGGCGTACCCGAGGACGCCATGGCCGGCCTGATCCATGAAGCCACCGGTGTCGACGCCGCGCCGTTTCTCCAGCAATATGTCTACGGCACGGAAGACTTGCCGCTCGCATCGCTGCTGGAACATCAAGGCATACAGTTGCAATGGACCGCCGCCAGCGCCATTCCTTCGCTGGACGCCAGATTCCGCGCCAGCGGCGCAGAGGTTCATCTTGCCAGCGTATTCACGGGCGGGGCCGCCCATGCCGCAGGCCTTTCGGCGGGCGATGCGCTGGTCGCGATCGACGGCCTGCGCGTCCAGGGAACCGACGGCCTGAATGCCCTGCTGCAGGCCCGGCGCCCCGGAGACAAGGTCCGGGTCCACGTGTTCCGCCGCGACGAGCTGCGCCGCTTCGATGTCGTTCTCGGCAAACCGCCGGCTGACACCGCAAAGCTGACGCGCCAGGTATAAAATCCGTCCGCCGCGCCTTCGCATCCCGAAGGCGCCCCATGCCCCCCCCCTAGCTTCCACACAATGACAGCCCCTCACGCAGCATCGACCCGCATCAAAACACTGGCAGCCAGAAGTCTCAGCTCTCTGCGCGATGCGCTCACAAACCGTTCGCACTCCAGGGACTTCGCCTACGCGCGCGGCGACTATCTGCGCAACCGCGTCATGGTGGTGTGCGCGCTGTTCCTGGCGCTGCTGCCCTTCTGGTCCGTCATTGATTGGTTCATGCTCGCGCCGCAAAGCCTGACCTATACGCTGCCCGGCCGCGCCGTCATGCTGCTGGTGCTGATTCTTGTTTTCGTGCTGGCGCGCTACAGCAGGTTCCGCCCCCAGTTGGCCCGCCTGGCCGCGGGGCTGCTGCTGTCGGCTCCCGCCGCTTTCTATGCTCTGGTATTGGCCACCCTGCCGGAGCAGCAGCAAAGCCTCATCGGCTACAGCTTCATCCCCTACATGCTGGTCACCATGCTGGCGATCTTCCCCTTCACGCTGTTTGAATCCTCGGTGCTGGGCGCGGCGCTCATTGCGCTGCAACTGTATGCGCTGTACGTGACCGGCGATCTGATGACCGCCTCGGGACTGCAGGAGATATGGCTGCTGGCCGCGTTGCTCAGCATTACGCTGACCGCCAACTATTTCCAGCTCGGCCTGCTGCTGCGGCTTTACCGCGAGGCCACGCACGATCCGCTTACCGGCCTGCTCAACCGAGGCGCCCTGATACGGACCGCGAACCAGGCCATGCTGCGCCAGCCCGTCCCTCGCATGGCGCTGATCATGATGGACCTGGATCACTTCAAGCGCATCAACGATACCTACGGCCACGCCTTCGGAGACGACGTGCTGCGCAACTTCGCCCGGATACTGCAGCAGACGCTGGGGCCAGGAGATATCGCCTCGCGCTACGGCGGCGAAGAGTTCGTGGCCATTCTTATCGACGCCGACCGGGCAACCGCCATGGAGGTTGCGGAACGCATACGCGAGCAAACCGAAGCCGCCGCGCTGACCAGCCACGAAGGCGAGTCCGTCCGCCATACGGTCAGTATCGGCGTGGCCGCGATCAAGCCCGGAGAATCGTTCAGGGAGGCCGCCCTGCGCGCCGACCACCGGCTGTACGAAGCAAAGCGGATTTCCCGCAACCGCGTGGTGGGCGTAGATACGGCGTCCGCCGACTGAAACCCTCGTCTTTTCCGGGTGCCCGCCGCAGAAGCGTATTCACGCGCTCAAGCGGAGCCGGCCTCGATACGCGCCTGTATCGCCTTGGCAGCCGTCACGCCGTCGGCCAGAGCCGTTACTGCGCAGGGATGCTGGCGCTGCGCCACCTCGCCGATGGCATAGACGCCCGGCTCACTGGTCTGGGCGGTCTGCATCTCCGTGCGCAGGAAGCCGCGCGCGTCGCGCGCCAATGCAAAGCCGGAACATGGCGGTACGCATGGCTCCCACCCATAGAGCACCAGGATCAGATCGTATGGCCGGCCATTGACCGTACGCCGCCCGGCATCCACCTCGGCCGGGCCGTGCGCGATCCGGTCGACCGGAAACTTCCTCGCGAACTGCCGCTGCGCGCGAATCGTTCGGGCATGGACGCGCACCTCGCGCGCGCCGTGCTCCATGGCATAGAGCGCATTCTCGAAGGCATTGTCGCCGCCGCCCAGCACCGCCACGGTTTTTCCGCTGAAATCCTGGGCCGCTACGTGCGCACCCGGGCCGACCAGTATGCCGGGCATGTCTTCCGCCACTACTTGGCCGCACGTATCCTCCAGGCGCCTGGCGCGCACGCCGGTTGCCAGCACAAGGAAACGGCCCCGGGCTGTCGCGCCCCGCTCCGTTTGCAGCAGGAACCCGCCGTTTTCCTTCACCAGCCCTGTCACCCGGGACGACAGATGAAGGGGAACACCGGCATCGTCCAGGCTCTGCGCCAATCGATGCGCCACCTCGATGCCTGTCGCCCGCGGCGCCACCGCATTCCATATATCCGGATAGGGATTGGTCAGGCACAAACCGCCCACCTGCGGACCAGCCTCGAACAGCACCGGCTCAAACCCTAGGCGAGCCAGCCACACCGCGCACGACACACCCGCCGGCCCGGCTCCCACGATCAACGCATCCGTCATGGCGCCCCTTTATTGCATAGACCCTCCAGATTGTAGCGACAGAACCCGTACACGGCATATGCTGCAGTTTTTCCCGAACGGCGCGAATCGCACTACAATTCCCATCTTGCCCTAAGCCATATCGCCATGATCACTCGCCGCATTTTCTTCAGCCAGCTCGCGCTGGATGCCCGTATCGGCATCCTGGATCACGAGCTGCGCGCAACGCAGCCGCTGCACATCGATGCGGAATTCGACGTGCGCGTCTCGCAGGACGTGAACGACCAGAACATCCAGACGGTTCTGGACTACCGCCTGCTGCGCAATGCCATTGTCAATGAGTGCACGCGCGCGCACGTCAATCTGCTGGAAACCATGGTCGAGCGCGTCATGGACCATATCCTGACGGAATTTCCCGATGTGCAGCGTGTCAGGCTGCGCATCAGCAAACCCCTGGCCTTCTCCGACTGCAATGCGGTCGGCATCGAGGCCGAACGCAAACGCCAACCAGACGCATGACCGCCGCAAACGCCAATTCCATCCTTACCGACGACAGCGCGAAGGACTCTTCTTTCGACGCCGCGCAGATCGCACGCAAGAACGACCGCCAGCGCCTGGAAAACAACAAGCTGCACAAGCGCCTGATGCGCGAGACCGGCCGAGCCATTGCCGACTTCAACATGATCGAGGACGGCGACAAGGTCATGGTGTGCCTGTCGGGCGGCAAGGACTCCTACAGCCTCCTGGACATCCTGCTGACGCTGAGGGAACGCGCGCCCATCAAGTTCGATATCGTCGCCGTCAACCTGGACCAGAAGCAGCCCGGCTTTCCGGACCACATCCTGCCCGAATACCTGACGGCGCTAGGCGTTCCGTTCCATATCGAGACCCAGGATACGCATTCCATCGTGACCCGCGTCATACCGGAAGGCAAGACCATGTGCTCGCTGTGCTCCAGGCTGCGCCGCGCCATCCTGTACCGCGTCGCCAAGGAGCTGGGCGCAACCAAGATCGCCCTGGGCCACCATCGCGACGATATCCTGGGCACGTTCTTCCTGAACCTGTTCTACGGCGGCCGCATGAAGGCCATGCCGCCCAAGCTCATGTCGGACGACGGCCAGAATATCGTCATCCGCCCCCTGGCCTACGTCACGGAAAAAGACCTGATCGCCTATGCGGAACTGAAGCAGTTCCCCATCATTCCCTGTAACCTGTGCGGCTCCCAGGAAAACCTGAAGCGCAAGGAAGTCACGCGCATGGTGCAGGAATGGGACCGGAAATTTCCCGGCCGCTCATGGAACGTATTCGGCGCCCTGTCGCGCGTCGTGCCGTCGCACCTGATGGACAGTGACCTGTTCGATTTCAGCAGCCTGGCGGCAACAGGCCTGCCGGACAGCGGCGGCGACACGGCATTCGACGCCGAGGAGTTTCCCGACCTGCCCGCCATGCCGGAGGAGGACGGCGACGCCTCCCAGCCCCGCGTCATCCCCGTGACGCGCATTGCGCGGGACTGATGGCGAGGCAGTCGCCCCGTCCGTGAAGGGCTCCGGCCTCAGCCGGAGTGTCTACAGGAATGCGTCATGGCGCAGCCTGCTTATTCCGTTTCCAGGGCGCCGGCTTCTTTCAGCACCGTGGCCAGCTCGCCGCTTTCGTACATTTCCGTCATGATGTCGGAGCCGCCGACGAACTCGCCAGCGATATACAGCTGGGGGATGGTGGGCCAGTTGGAATAGTCCTTGATGGCCTGGCGGACTTCTTCGTCTTCCAGGACGTTGACCGTTGCCAGGCGCGTCACGCCGACGGCCTTCAGTATCTGGATGGCGCGGCCGGAAAAGCCGCACTGCGGGGCCTGGGCCGAACCTTTCATGAAAAGGACGACGGGGTTTTCGGTAACGGTTTCGCGGATGAAATCTTGTACGGTGCTCATGATGCTCTCTCGGTTAAACAGCTTGGACGCTCGACATTATAGATACCTGCCGCCGGAAATGCGCTCGATACCCGCCAGGTCTGTCAGGCTTTTTACATCGGCAAAGCCCGCCCCGGCCAGCATGGCGCGAACGCTAGCTGCCTGATCCCAGCCATGCTCCAGCCAGAGGGAGCCGCCCGGGTTCAGCCAATGCGCGGCGCCATCGACGATGGCACGCAGGGCCTGCAGCCCGTCCGCCCCATCGGTCAGGGCCATCGACGGCTCGAAACGCAGGTCGCCCTGCTCCAGGTGACGATCCCGGCTATCGATATACGGCGGGTTGGACACGATCATGTCGAAACGCGCCTGCCCTGCCAGAGCATCGTACCAGTCACCATGCAAGAAGCATACACCCGCAGACAGGCGCCGCGCATTATCCTGCGCCAGAGCCAGGGCCTCGGGGCTGGCGTCCGTCGCCACGATCTCCAGCGCAGGATTGGCCAGCGCAATGGAAACGGCGATCGCCCCGCTGCCGGTACCCATGTCCAGCAAGCGCCGCACCCGGCCCGACCCGGCCTCGGCCAGCGCATGTTCCACCAGATGCTCGGTTTCCGGACGCGGGATCAGCACGGCGGGCGACACGCGAAACGCATGCCCCATGAACTCGCGCTCGCCCAGCAGGTAGGCCATGGGCTCGCCCGCCTGCCTGCGCTGCCGCAATTGCAGGAAGCGCTCCACATCCTCTTCGGCCAGCGTATCGGCATCGTGCGCGATCAGCCAGGAACGAGGCTTGCCCAGCACATGCTGCCAGAGCAGCTGGAGCTCGGAACGCGGCAGGGAGGCATCCCGCAGCGTTTCCCGGATCGTCCTGGTGCCGCCGCCAGGCAGAGTCCCCGGCATGATCAGGCCTCATCCCCCAGGGCGGCCAGCTGCTCGGCCTGGTGTTCCGACAGCAATGCGTCCAGCAGCTCGGTCAGGTCCCCTTCCATAATCTGGCCCAGCTTGTACAGCGTAAGGTTGATGCGATGGTCCGTCATCCGGCCCTGCGGGAAGTTGTAGGTACGGATCCGCTCCGAACGGTCGCCCGAACCCACCAGGCTCTTGCGCTGCGCGGCCTCCTGGCTCTGCTGCTCCTGCATCTGCTTGTCCTTCAGGCGGGCGGCCAGAACCTGCATGGCCTTGTCCTTGTTGCGGTGCTGGGAGCGGTCATCCTGGCACTCGACCACCAAGCCGGTCGGCAAGTGCGTGATGCGCACGGCGGAATCGGTCTTGTTGATATGCTGGCCGCCGGCGCCGCTGGCGCGGAAGGTGTCGATGCGCAAGTCCGAGGGACTGATGACGATATCGCTCTGCTCGTCCGCCTCGGGCAACACCGCCACCGTGCAGGCCGACGTATGGATGCGCCCCTGGGCCTCGGTTTCCGGCACGCGCTGTACGCGATGCGCACCCGACTCGAACTTGAGACGGCCATAGACGCCGTCGCCCTCGATGCGAACGATGACCTCCTTGTAGCCGCCGATTTCCGCGCCGTGCTCGGACATGAACTCGATGCGCCAGCCCTGCGTTTCCGCGTAGCGCATATACATGCGCAGCAGATCGCCGGCAAACAGCGCGCTTTCATCTCCGCCGGTGCCGGCGCGGATTTCCAGGTAGACGCTGCGGCTGTCGTCGGGATCGCGCGGCAGCAGCAGGCGCTGCAGCTCCGTCCCCATGGCTTCCAGCTTTTCCTTGCCGAGCTGATATTCCTCTTCGCCCATTTCACGCAGATCGGGATCGGACATCATGTCCTGGGCGGCGCGGATATCCGCCTCGGTAGCGCTGTAGGCCTCGAACGCAGCCACTACAGGCTCGAGTTCGGAACGCTCGCGCGAGAGCTTGCGGAAACGGTTCATGTCGCCGGCGGTTTCGGGCTCGGCCAGCAAGGCATCGATTTCGATCAATCGGCGGGCCAACTGCTCCAGCCGATTGCGCATGGAATCTTTCATAGTGGATAAGGTAAGAGAAACAGCCGGCCCTCAAGCCGGTGATGCATGCACGACAGGATAACAGCGGATCGCCGCTACCGCTGGCGATGGCTACGCGGCATGAGACGGGGAAGAATGGTCAGCAGTTGCTGACGCTCGGCGCTTTCGCTGCGATTCAGGGCGGACAGCGGGCCGTGCATGTACTTTTGCGTCAGGCCATGCGCCAGCTGTTCCATGACTTCTTCGGGCGATACGCCGCGCGCCAGAAGCCGGCGCGCGCGATCGAGTTCATGCATGCGGACTTCGTCGGCCGCCTGCTGGAAATCGACGATGGCTGGCACCGATGCGCGGGACTCCAGCCAATGCATGAAATTCTGGACCCGGGTCTCGATGATGGCTTCGGCCTGCACGACAGCCGCCTTGCGGGAATCGGTGCCGCTCTGCACCATGCGGCCGAGATCGTCGACCGAGTACAGGTAGACATCGGCCAGCCGGCCGACTTCGGGTTCGATATCGCGCGGCACCGCCAGGTCGACCATGACCATGGGACGATAGCGGCGCTGGCGCGTGGCCCGCTCGACCATGCCCAGGCCGAGAATCGGCAAGGAACTGGCCGTACAGGAGACGATGACATCGAAATCCGCCAACTGATCGGGGATCTCGGCCAGCGTCATGGTCTTGGCGCTGATGCGCGTCGCCAATAAGTCCGCCCGCTCCAGCGTGCGATTGGCCACCATCATCTGCCGCGGCTGCACCGCAGCGAAGTGAGTCGCACAGAGCTCGATCATCTCGCCGGCGCCGATGAACAGCACACTGGCTTCCGACAGGTTGCCGAACACGCGCTCGGCCAGCCGCACGGCGGCTGCGGCCATGGATACGGACTGCGCGCCGATGGCGGTTTGCGAACGGACTTCCTTGGCGACCGAGAACGTACGCTGGAACAGCTGGTGCAGCAGCGTGCCCAGCGCGCCGGCCTCGTCCGCCGCGCGGACGGCGTCCTTCAGCTGCCCCAGGATCTGGGGTTCTCCCAGCACCATGGAATCCAGTCCGCTGGCCACGCGAAAGGCATGGCGCACGGCATCGTTCTGCTGGTAACGGTACAGGTGCGGCTTGAGCGCCCCGGCTTCCAGCCGATTGTGCTCCGCCAGCCAGGCGGGCAGTTGCTCGGAGACCTGGGGTTCGGCCGCACAGTAGATTTCCGTGCGGTTACAGGTGGACAGGATGGCGGCTTCTCTTACCGATGCCCCGAATGCCGAGCGCAGGCCGTCGAGCGCAGGCTTGAGCAGGTCTGACGAGAACGACACGCGCTCCCGCACCGCCACCGGGGCGGAGACATGATTCAGACCGAAGGTAAGGACATCGACAGCCATTGAGATCCGTACGCCGACGACAACCAGCCGCCGGCAGCGAAACATTATGTTATTTAACGCGTTAGATTATAGACCGAGGCGCAGGATACACCTACTGATCACCAGGGAATACCCTAGGTTTACTGCTTT
Source organism: Paracandidimonas soli (assembly GCF_004342005.1). GTDB lineage: Bacteria > Pseudomonadota > Gammaproteobacteria > Burkholderiales > Burkholderiaceae_B > Paracandidimonas > Paracandidimonas soli. The sequence continues at coordinate 113,130 of NZ_SMBX01000003.1, read as the reverse complement.
TCCTAAAGGAAGCGAAAAAATTTTGTGGCGTAAGTCGCACAGTCGGAAATTTTCGTGTATAGTTTCGCCTTTCTCGGTTGGCCTTGTAGCTCAGTTGGTAGAGCAGAGGATTGAAAATCCTTGTGTCGGTGGTTCGATTCCGCCCAAGGCCACCATCGAAATGCCCAGCGTTGCCCAACAACGCCCAGAAACCCGCACCAGCATTGACTGTGCGGGTTTTTTGTTGCCCAATGACGCCCAAGTTTGCCTAGAGACAGCAAGCGATTTTGACAGTACATTTGACAGTACCCGGCGCGTACCAGAGCCACCACCTCAAAAAATACTGTCATTTCACCGAAAATCGCACATGGCCATCCTCGCTAAACTGACCGATTTCGCATGCAAACAAGCCAAGGCTGGCGACAAGGTACGCCGTATCACCGATGGCGGCGGCCTGTACCTGTTGATCGAGCCCAAAGGCTCAAAGTACTGGCGTTTTGACTACCGTTTCCACGGCCGTCGCCAGACACTCGCGCTGGGCACATATCCAGAAGTCAGCCTCCTGCGAGCAAGAGAGCTCCATCTGCAAGCGCGCAACCTGCTGGCCAAGGGCGTCGACCCTATGCAACAGCGAAAGGTGGACAAAGTCCGCTCCGCACTGTCGACCCAGAACTCTTTCCAGGCTGTCTCCGATGAGTACCTCGCCAAAAAAAAGCTGATCTGGTCCGCCTCCCATTACAGTAAGGTCTCCAGCCGCCTCAAGCGCGACATCTATCCTTGGCTGGGATCGCTGCCCATCAGCGAGATCCGCGAGCCTGAACTGCTGGCGGTCTTGAACCGGATCGAGGGCCGCGGCGTCATCGAAACCGCCCACCGCGCCCGAGAAAACTGCGGCCAGGTATTCCGATATGCCATCCAGACCGGTCGCGCCACGCACAATCCGACCATCAATCTACGTGGCGCGCTACAAACCGTAAAAGCCAAGCACTTTGCCGCAATCACCGATCCTAGCGATTTCGCCCGGCTTCTGCATGGGATGTACTCTTACCGCGGGGAACTGGTGACACGGTGCATTCTGCGGCTGTCTGCCCTGCTCTTCCAGCGTCCCAGCGAACTCCGTCTGGCCAGGTGGCGCGAGTTCGACCTGGATGGAAACAAATGGGGAGCGCCAATGTGGGAGATTCCGGCCGAACGAGAAGGCCAGCAAGGCGACACAAAGATCTCGCTGACAGGCTGGGAGTCACATCTTGTCCCGCTGCCGCGCCAAGCCGTCGAGATCCTGAAAATACTGAAACCCGTCACCGGCGACAGCGGCATGGTGTTCCAGTCACCGATCAAGCCAAGGCAGCCCATTAGCAACAACACCCCGATGGCAGCAATCAAAAAGCTTGGTTTTCAGGGACAAATGACGGTACATGGATTCCGGGCATCTGCCAGGACAATGGCCGCTGAACTGCTCCGCGTAGACCCTGAATTGCTCGAGCTGCAGATCAGCCACAAGGTGTCCGACAGTCTTGGCCGTGCATACAACCGCACCACCTGGTTGAAAGAAAGGGTCGCTCTCATGCAGAAATGGGCCGACTATCTGGATATGCTCGCCGCCGGCGACAACGTGATTCCGCTGCGCCGGACGGTGAATGCGTAGGGGTTATTGCTTTTCTGCCGGGTCTCTCCGGTAACCGATAGGATCCTGCAGCCAAAGCAACAGATCCTCCCCACGGTAGCAGGTGCAGCGAGGGCTGAGCTGAACTGGCGCTGGCGCCGTACCATCAATCACCCGCTTACGCCATGTCTCACGCGAAACCGGCACCAGATCTTTGATGTCGCTCCAGCGATATAGGCCATCTGGGCTGATAGCAACCGCGCTCATAGAAGCTCCATCACAAACAGAATTTTCCAAAAAACAGGCGGGACTGTTGCCATAAACGCCAACACAAGAAGAATCCAGGCAAATTTTCGTTTGATCCTCATGCCCGCTCCTTTGCCGCAGCGAGTGCTTCGCTCTCGTAGCGAATAAACTCAGTCTCCGCCCACGTGCATGCCTGTGTGATGCAATTCTCGATGGTGTCAGCCAGGAAAACCTTATGCTTGTACACGCCGCCTGTTGACCAAAAGTGCGCGGAGCCATCTTTGTGAAAGTGGAAATTGCGCGGTACGGGGAACGAAAACTCAGCGATGAACGGCATTCGATATTCATTGCGAGCCAGAAAATCAAGCAGATCGCCCCCTAACATTCCCACGCCTTCCAGCTTTCCATCGTCCGCCCAATCGACCAGCAGATCGGGAGGGCTATCTACATCAATGCCGCCCAGCCAGATGGCGGCGACCATTGTCAGGTCGGCATCCAGCATACGTTGTGCGAGCTCCTTCTTGTTCATGATTTCTCCTTCGGCGCAGCGCGGGCGGCGTCTACGTATTCGATCAGTTGCGAGACGGAACCGACCCTGGCTTGCGTCGCCAGAGCGACTATTCCGGGAGCCTCGTTTTCCCAACATTTCAGGACGTGTCGCCAGCGCTCCGCATCTTCCCGATCTTGCCCGCTGGCCTGGGCGGCAACGGGCGAGGCGTAGAGCGGCTCGACATGCAGAAATTCGCCCGTGGACGGCACCTCGTGTGGCATCACAGCGTAGGTTGACCAGCCCTCTTCATCGCACTCCCGGCATAGAAAAGCCACCGGCCCCTGCCCCACCGCAGCATTGTCCCGCTCAATCTCTCGGCCAGCCTCGATACCAGCGTGCCATGCTGATTGTTCGGCTTCGGTGACGGCCAGGCCTACAGCGTGCGACTTGCCACAATCTATCGCTCCTGCCACTCGAGATATAAGCGCTGCTGCTGTGTCGTCATCCAGTCCTGCACTGCGGCACATTTGCAGTGCTACGGAATCAATATCTTTAAGGTCTTTCATTGGGTTCTCCTGTTGAATAACGATTCTGTTGCGCTCGATCTCGTCGATTTCAAAAATAATGTCCGCCAGCCAGCCACGCAGCCGCGCTATCACCGCCTCTGCCGCGTCGGCGCGAACCTTTTCATCCGAATATGCGTCTCGCATGGCACTGCTGCACGCCAATGCCGCGCCACGATGGTTGATCCAGTAGGCTTGATGATGTTCAAGATTGGCGCGTAGACCATCTATCTCCGCTGCCTGGGCCCTAACCTGCTCGGCGGTCAGGGGAAACCACGTTTCTAGGCTGCTGTCTTCCCGCCAATCGGCGGGGTAGGCGGCAAGATGTTCCATCATGGCATCAATGTGGTCAGAGGCTGCATTCATGATGCGGATGGTTTCATTGCCACTGCGTAAGTACGGGCCATCCCGCAGGAGCGAAGCCAGCTTCTGTGTGTCGGTGATCATGACTCCATGCCTCCCTGTACAGCAATTGCCGTTGCGATAGGGCGCACCCATATCGGGGTGCTGGATAGCTGGAATGTCTCACCCGTACGAGATAGCAGGATTGCGCGGCCGATTTCCTCGGCGATAGCCTTGGCCGCCCGGCGCGGCACCGCGTTTCCGATGCGTTCGCGCCAAGCCTGGTCGGATGAGCCGAACAGCAAGAACGGATCGGCGCCGGCCTCGGCGTAATCGTCGGGGTCGAAGAAGCTCTGCAGGGCGGCCAACTCCAGCGTCGTGAAGGGTCGGTGCCAGGTACCGTCCAGTGCAGTGATGCGGCATATCAGACGATCATCGGGGGCAGGCATTGGCCTGGGGTCGGCGACAGACCAGCGGCCGTTATCGTGGCAGGCAGATGCGGATACGGCGCCGCTGTGCTGATCCCAGCCGACGACGCCATAGTGACCTCCGGTCAGGTAGGCATCGCCCTGGCTGCGCTGCATTCCGGGCCGGGGATCGGCAACTGCGAACGCGCCCTGGCCGGTGGTGCTGCCAGCGATGACGGTGCCGCTCGGGTTCTGCCAGCCGGTGACGCCGTACTTGCCGTATGTCGGGCCGGACCGCCGTGGATCTGCCACGCATTGCCCGGTACCGTGGGCGCTGGTCACGGCGCGCGCCGCCTCGTCGTACCGCACGATGCGAAACTCATTGCTGTGCTTTGCCGGTCCTTGGTGGCGCGGGTCCGCCACGCTGAACGAACCCTGGCCTGGAGACTTGACGCCGCTGATTGCACCGCTGGTATCTCCCCAGCGCCGCACCCCATAGGCTTGACCGTCCTTCCAGGCAGCGGACGGATCAAAGCGAGGATCCGCGATCGAGAATGCGCCGTTGGTCGGCAGGCCCCTGCTGGTGACAGTGCCTGCAGGTTGGTCCCATTCGCGCACGCCCAGGTACCCGCCATGGGCTTCAGGGACAATCATGTAATCACGTAGGTTGCCATTCTCAACGGCGAGCTTGTTCAGGCTGCGCCAGTCGCTGCCGGCCTCGACAAACGCCAGCCGTACCCAAGTTTTCCACGATAGCGAAGGGACGCGGTGCATTGGGCCTGCGGACAGGTCGCCTGGTAGGTGCATGCGGTCCAGGATCTCGCCTACACCACGCAGCGGGCGCTTGGGCGGCTCGTAGATGAATGCCGGAATTTTTTCGGCGTGCCGCGCGATCAGCAGGAACCGCTTGCGGCTCTGCGCCAAGCCGCCCAGTTCGCCGCAGTCGTGCGTGGTCTCGCGCACGATGTATCCGTAATGGCGCAGCATGCTGGTGATCTGGTCCAGCAGGTGGCGTCCGCGCGTGGCGATGCGCGGCACGTTCTCGAACAGGATGACCGGCACCGGGTCGCTGGCCCAGGCTTCCAGCATCAGCCATACACCGCGCAGGGTCAGTTCGTTCAGCGCCTGGTAGCGCGCTGTTCCGGCGTGCGCCGCCGGCAGCAATCCCGAAAACCCTTTGCATGGCGCAGACAAAAATACGACATCCGGGGTCTGGTGCTGCGCAGCTGCGCGCACATCGTCTGGCATGGCTTCGACCCACCCGGGCGGCGGCTCCTGTCCATGCCATTTCAGATACTGCCCGCGGCTGAACAGATCCCGCACCGCGCACGGCACACCGTTGAGCATGCGGAAGTCTTCCGCGCCCGCCGCGTCGACGTCCATGCCGCCCAGGCACACCATACGTCCCTGCAAACCAGGGATTTCAGGGCGGGCATCGCTGAACCCTGCCGCGCCGCTGCCGGATCCGCAGTACATGTGAAAGTGCTTGATTTCTGAAAGATTACTCATGCCTTACCTTCCTCCAGCTCTGCCTTGATCTGAGTTTGCACGACCAGATCTCGTGCGTCGTCGTGCTCCATTGACATAGCAGCCTCACGCAGGCGCGGCAGGGCCTTCTTCACCTCTTCCAGGTTGAAGGCAGTGATGGGCATCGAATAATGCAAGGCACCCACCAGCATGCGTAGCGGGGCCAGGGGCAGCGGTTTGTTGTGCCTGGTGGACCACATATCGAACATGTCGATCAAGCCGTCTATGGCCTCCCACAAGGGGTATGGGTGACCGTTTCCATCGATGTAGATAGGCTCGCCTCGCTCGTCGACCGGCAAAGTGCCGGTTTCCTCGACCTGGGTGAGTATTTCTTCGAGCGGGCCTAATGTAAGTTGGCTTTTAACAATCATGGGAATCCTTATCGGCCTGGGCCGGTACGGTTTGCGGGCTCTCTTCTTCATAGTCGTCGCGGTCGCCGGCGGCGAGACGCATGCGATCCGCCTGTGCGAGAGGGAAATAGGTAATGGATGGGGGATGGGTCTTGGCGGCATCGATGGAGGCCAAAGCGGTGTTCCGGAGGCAAGTTGCCAGAGCTGGATCCGCCAGAGCTGCTTCGAGCGGAACCGTCAGGCGCGAGAGTGCATGGGCGTCGATCATCTGCTGCAGCGATGCGGCCAGTAACGACCTGCCAATGCGTCTGCCAGGAACCAAGATGTGGTGCTTCATTTTGGCTCCCCAGTAGCTTGGACATTACTATCGCCGTGGCGATGACAATGAGCCGTCTTGTCTCGGCCAGATGCCAGGTCTACTCCGAACCAGCGCGGTTTACGTCCGCCAAGCCTTGTCGGTAAAAACGCGGATGCCTCAATCACCTGCATGCCAAGCTGGCTGGCGATATGAAACTCGAGCCGCGCGCCGCGCGATATCGTCCAATTGGGCAACAGGCAGATGCTGTCGCAGGTCACCAGCGCTTGAATATCGATCTTCATGCACTCGTGCCAAGAGGCATTGGGATCCGTATTCAGCTCTGCTGGGTTGATCACCGTATGGCCGGCGGCGCGAAGTGATGCTGCAGTTGCGTGGAAAGCTGGAAAGTTGAGATCCGGGATCCCCGTCATGGGGCCTGCGATATAGATTTTCATGGCGCCTCCTTTAAGAAAATCCAGCAGCGCTCCGAGGTGCTGCCTTTGTGGTTGATATTTCGGGCGTGAATTGCGCTGTTGACCACGCGCTGCCCGTCATAGCGGTAGCGGCGGCTGGTCTTGAGCAGGTTCTTGAGGTCGCGCAGAGGGGGAACTTGCTGCCTGTGGTCGGCGGCAACCATGACAAAATGATTGAAGTTGATAGCGATTTCGCGCTCTGGATTACGCGAATGGTTCAGACGTGGCTCGATATCGTCGTCTCCATTCAGGAACTCGTACATGTCCCAGAAATCGATTACCAGCGGGTGGTCGGAGTTCGTAGCCATCTGGCGCTCCACCGCCATGCGAACGATCTGCTCATGCAGCTCAGCGTGCTGCTCGTCCGTGATCTTGATAACGAGGCGTAGCGCGTCGGCCAGGGCCATAAGCTGGCCGTGATTTTTTGCGATCCGGACTGTCCGGATATCCGGGTTTTCAAGTAACCAGTTCTCGTATATAGGTGCCTTCTCGTTCAGGATGGCCATGACCGCGGCTTCGCGTTTTGTCGCTGCCAGAATGAACCCGGAGACGCAGGCAACGTCCGTGCGAGAAAGCTTATTTGCTGCGGCCTTGGTCGTGGCCGACTGCCCCGCTCGGTCGAAATACAGATGCATGATCCGTGTCATGATCGCTTCCGACCCAGACACCTGATTGTTCTGGCTGATGACAATCGCGCCCCTGAATGGCGGCTCATATGTTTCGTTGCCGCCGGTGGCCATGCCTCGGGAACGGATGCTTCGACCGTTGTAGGCGGTTTTCAGCTCGTCCCAGTCGAACGTCTTGACGTGACTCTTCCCCTCGCCTGTTACCTCACGATCCGATTCGATCAGCACAACAGGCAGACCGGATACCTGTGAGAAATTGCGCGCACGGCCAGCATTGGTAGATTTTGAGGGGTCAAAGCCTTCATAGTGGCTACGACCGAACAGCTTCCACAGGAACTCGATCAGCGTGGATTTCCCGGCGCCGGCCTCCCCCACAATCTCCATGAATGGGTAGCTATCCTGTGCTTGCCGGATCTGCTCGCAGAACAGCGTGCCAAACCAGAACGCCAAGGCGGCAAGCCCCTTGGAACCGAATGCCTCATAGATTTGGCTAACCCATTCAGTCTGGTATTCGTGCGGCTGGGAGTTGATCTTGAGTTCGACGGACTGATTCAGACTCTTGACCGATAGCTGGCCGATATCGAAGTAATCTTCATTGTTCAGCGTATACAGGCTGCCGTCTTTCATGGCGACGTCGCCCAGCACATAGCAGCTCAGATCGCGGCTGTAGCCGATGAAATCGACAGTTTCCACCCGCTTGATATTGAACAGCTGGTTTTTCATCGAGCGTTCCAACTGCTGGTTGCTGCCCGTATAGACCGCGCCTGGCGCAATGCCCAGCAGACGCTTCTTGAACTCGCTGGCGGTGGAGACCTGAGAGCTGGTGAAGGTGTTCTTGACGGGCTTTCCGTCATGGGGAAATGTGACGCGAAAGTAGTACCAGGACTCGTCAGTGATCCGGTTCTCCTGAAAGTACAGCGGCACTGGAAGGCAGTTCGCAATCTCCCGGATGCTGTTGGATTCGTTCAGGGCGCGTTCCCGCAACTCGTCGTCACTCAGCCCGCCGTTTTCTTCGCCGATCCGGTTCAGGGCATGCTGGTATTTGTCGACGTCCAGCTTGAACCAGTACAGACGGTTGCTGTGTGCGAACTCGAACTCCGTATGGTTGTTGCTGTTGTTGTAGATCAGCAGGCCTTTTTCACTTGCTGTCTTTGCTGTGAGCAGCGCACCTTCGTGCAGGTAGCGCTTGAGGCCCTCCTGTGAGAGGTGCAGCTTCTCGGGGTCTTCCTGTGCTCGATCGAGCAAATGCAGGTCGCTCCAGTCTTGTTGGGTACGGCCCCGCTGGGGAATTACCGCTGCCTGGCAAAGCCAACCTTCAGACTCGGCTCGTGCCTTCCACTTTCTTATGTACCTTCTGCCGGCCTCATTGCCGTCCAGCGCCCAGACCAGCACAGGGAGCGTGGACCCTGTTGGCCTGTTCGCTTTGAGCTCGGCCAGCGCCTTCTCTGGGTAGTTGTTACATGACATCAGCGACAACGCATCAATGCCGTGATGCATCAACGCGATGGCATCGAAAATCCCTTCCACCAGCCAAAGCTTCTGGGAATTCAGCGGATGTACGCCCGGCGGCACCCACCACTGTCCTTGGTAGCTACCGCCGTACTTGAATCTGGCCTTTTTACCGAAGCGGCCGGGCTGGTCGATGAGCCGTTCCCACCAGGTATCGCCAATCTGAAAGCGGACCGTGGCAGTGCCGGCGTTGAGCTTCTGGTCGAAATAGGTTTCCTGGGTATAGCAGCCACGAATTTTTGAAATGTCGAAGCCTCTGTGGATGGACAAGTAGGCTTCCGCTGCGGCGTTGGGGTTTTTGGGAGTGGATGGATATCGGCTCGACCATTGCTCGAACAACTGGGGATATAGCTCCTTGATGTGGATCTCGTACCCACAGTTGTTGAGCCGCCCGCACCGAACAACCCAGGGTGCATCGGCTTTGGTATAGAGCTCTTTGCGGCTGCACGATGGGCAACGTCCCTGACGCAACCAACCGCCACGTTCCTTGAATTCGAACTCGGCGAGATGGGCCAATGCGTCGGTAAGTAGATCCGGGGACATGCTCATAAGGAAGTCAATCAAAAGGTGGTCGTCGCCCGGCACGCGCCAAGTTCCGCGCGTGCCGGGGTCGGCAAGGTCCGGGCCGCTAGGCCTCTGGGGGTTTGCTACTGGGGGGTGGCCGTGCCGGCCATCGCCGCCGAGTAGGACGGCGTGCGTATGGGCGCCATGTCGGCGGTGGACAGAAGTCGGCGGATATCAGCCATGGAGAACACGCGCTTGCATCCGCGCGAGGGATCGTTGACCACCAGCATGTAGGCGGTGCTGTTGTCCAGGTCCAGGGTTAGCGCTGCACCCCGGCTTTCGTACTCGCACAAAGCGCGGGCTGCGATGGTTTCGGCCGTCTGCTCGGCCATTGGGTGAAGGTCTACGAGGTAGGCCATGGCCCGCTTGAGCAGGTGCTTCCGATCAAGGTGGGAGCCGGCATGCTTCTGGATGAACCCCAGGGCACGGATCTGCAGCCCGTCTTGGATGTCCCGGACCTGGTGCAAGTCGGTAGGTGTATGGCTGAAGTTATTCATCGAAGATGCTCCGTTGAGAGGTGGGATTAAGCAGGTCGTGCACACGCTCGACCTCATTGCGAGGCAAAACCGGTAGATCCACGAGTGGATTGGGCAGGCCGCTCGGCGCGATCGTGCGCACGGCTTCCAGGGTGGCTACCCATGAGTGGCCGCAAACCAAGTTCTGGCAAAGGAAGTACACGTCGCGCAGCGTGGGGCTTTGTTCGACGGAGGTCCGGATCTGGGCGCGAGAGCCGCAGTGCGGGCACCGCATGCCTATTCGCTTGGCCATGTCTATTTGCCCGCGGTGCTGCCGATAGACGCCAGTCGCTCTTTCAATCCAATGCGCACGCAAATACGTGCTGTATCGGCAAGGGAACGCTCTTCGGCTTCGGCCAGTTGTTCAATCTCGCGCATAAATTCGGGGTCGAGACGAAGACCGATCATGCGATTTTTCGCGGTTTTTGATGCGCGCGGCACTGCCTTGGTGTTATGTTTCATGGTGTGACACTCGATAACAATGGAGACGGTTGTTATTTTGGTACGCAAATACGTACCTGTCAAGCACTTGAAACGAAAAAGGTAAACAAATGAGTAACTTTGGCTCGAGACTGGCAGAGGAGCGCAAGAGGCTAGGGATGAACCAAACCGATTTCGGCGCGCTGGCGGGCGTACTGAAACAAGCCCAGCTCACCTATGAGAAAGGAACGCGAAAGCCCGATTCCGCCTACTTAGAAGCAGTGTTCGCTCACGGGGTGGATGTCACGTATCTCGTCTCAGGTAAACGGGCTTTATCCCAGGCCGATATGGAGCGCGAATTGGACCTTCTTTCTACGGCGTGGCAAGCGCTGGACGAAGCCCTACTCAGCGCGGGGAAAACAATGCCAGCAGACAAGAAACGTCTAGCCGCCGAAGCGCTATATCAAGCTGTCAGGAGCGGGGATGGTGAAGCAGCACCGTTGGCGAAACTGCTTATAAAGGCTGCTTGAACCGACCTGATGGAGATATACCGCATGGCGCATGATCGATATAGCAACGTGACGAGCATCAGCAGCAAGAAAGACAGGGCGCAGAAACACGACAATTTTTTGCGGCTTGCGGGGCAACTGGTCGCTGAGAATGCTGTGAACAACAATGCATCCCGCCAGCGCATAACGGGCGACCAGAACGTCCAGATTTCATCTGATCCGGTATCAATGCAATGCATTCAGGGCAGCGGGAACATTCAAATTGCAGTGTCTGGCGCCGATCTCGCCTTGGTGCTCGAGCAGTTATTGAGAAAAACGGCGCTCAGCGACACCGATAAAAAAAGGAAAAGTGTCAGTGACATTGTTAGTGTGATTCAACCAAGTTAGGAGCCTGTATGAGAACCCTTCCTATCCAGAAACGAGCAATCACCGGCCTGCTTTGTGCTGTTGCCATGGCATTCTCGCTTGCCACGGCATTGGCTGGAGAAACGAAATACACGATCACGAAAGACGAGGCCATGGGCCCGATCAAACGTACTGTAGAAGCCACGTTGCCTGAAAAGGTTGATGAACAAACACTGGGCCAGCTTGCCACCGAGATCAAGGAAAGCAGCAATAAGAACTTCGGCTTCACTTTCATCGGGTGGAGAGTCGAAGGCGAAAAGTCGGATACCTACTGGGCCAACACGAGGTTTGATCCGGACATGAAGATCACGATAATTGGCGAGCCGGTGGCAAACTAGCGGTGTTTACTCAAGTTCGATAGCGTCATCTTCCGCACTGGCGTCTTCTTTATCGAACATTTCTAAATCCAAGTTCGTTGTCAAGCCAGATTCGTCCACACTATGCGTGAGCTCCCGAATCAACCACTCAATTTCATTGATAGGTGATTTCATGTCCGGGAACAGAATCTTGTGTTGTACCGAAAGTTGAGGTATTCCGGCAGCCATGACGAAGCGCATGGTCGACAGCCCACGACGGATGCGTTGCCATTCGGATTGTGCTGCCGCCAGTGCATCTACCTCATTGGCATATGTGTCGCGCAGATGCTTCACATTCCCCGTCACGCCCACCATTACACTGCGACGCACCTGCTTGCGCGGATCCATCCAAAATGCTTTGACGCCGGTATAGGCGTCCCGGCCAGTAGTTAGAAACTCATGCTGATCACCATCGCGGCGCAATACTTCCCACACTGGCATATCCTGGCCGCTGGCCGTTTTTGCACCCCGCACGGGCATGAAGAGCAGCTTTCCATCTTTGATCGTGGCCACGGCATCGTAGCGCTTGCCAACACGTTTTAGGAATGCAGCGTCGGATTCGTTCGTTTGATCGATGTGCTTGATTACCTTGTTGGCAAATTCCTGGCCCACTACCGCCGTCAGGCCGTGGGCTAGGGCAACTTCATTGACGACCTGGCGAATGGTCTTCCCATGGAAGCTGCGCTCGGTGCGAGTGCGTAACGGGCCAGTCATATCGGCGCTTCGTGCGCGTAGGGAAACCATATCAGGCGCGCCTCGGTGGCCAGTCTCATCGACCGTAAAGCTCCCCTTGTCGACCAGTCCGGTGGTGCTCCAGCCCATGGCTAATCGAATTACGGCTCCTCTGGGCGGGATCTCAAGCAGTCCGTCGTGGTCGCTTAAATTCAGGCTGAGTTGATCGGCCTGATCGTCGCGGGTCTCTGTCAACGACAGCGACATAAATCGAGGGTTGATCAGGTCGGCAAGGTCGCGGCCATCGAGCGAGATACGCCATATCGGCCGCGGGTACGCGGGGCTGAACAGACTCATAGGAGCTCGCCCAAAGAGGTGCCAGCGGGGCCGAACTGGGGCAGCTTCAGGTCGCCCAAGAGCTGATCGGCCTGGTCTTCGTCGATGCGGGTCAGGTTCAGGCTGAATTCGATCTTGCGGCCCCGGCCATGCCGGCTCAAGTAGGTGTGGGTTTCGTCAAAATCGGCCAGTATGTACAGCCCATGGAACACGCCTAGACCGTCAACCAACGTGAAAGCTTTGCCAGTATTACCCATGTCACGCAGCATCTTGAGGGCGACACTGCTGCCCATCTGGCCGGGCGCGATCCAGCCCGGTAGAGTCAGCGTTTCATCACCGAGACCGACATACTGATATCCTGCGCGTGCGCCGACACGTGAATTCGCTGTGTGACGCCAATTGGTCCGGCGCTGCAACGACATGTGCGCCGCCGTGTGGATACTGAATATGAACATGCCCAGGGCCATCATCATAACTGTCACCTAATTTCCGTAGTCGGCCAGCGCGGAACGAGCCCGGGCCAGTTTCTCGCGTTCGCGCCGATCGAGCTCGGCAGCCACAGCTCGGCCGATATCTTGAGCGTTCATGCCGGGTGCAGCGTGGATATGGATCTCTACCCGATCGCCTTCTACCGTAATATTGGCTGGCGCGTTCGCGCCAAGCGCACGCCCGCCAGACACCTGAGACGTAATGCTGGGCCGAGTGTCGAAATTGATCGGCGGCAGGCTTTGGGCCAGCGCCGGCGACATGGCTCCAGCAGCCACTACGCCTGCGGCCAGTGCCGTAGCAGCACGTTCGGCCAGAGTCTGGCTCCGAGATATGCCTTGCGCCGCTCCCTCGGATATGTTCTCGCCGAATCCGACAAAGACACGGCTTGGAGAGTTGATGCCCAACTTCTCTTTGAACCATCCCATCACGTCGGAGCCGAGGCCCGTTACCGTATCTTTGACCGCGCTTCCCATATTCCGAATGCCAGCGATCAAGCCCGATACCAGCATGGAGCCGAATTCGGTGAACTTGCCCGGCAGCTCGACGCCCAAGTAGTTCATGGCGGCGGCGAAGGCCTGATAGAACAGGCCAACGGGAGACCAGTTCAAGATCAGCGCGGCCACGCTCGCCACGCCGCCGGCGAACGCGGTCTTAACTTCCACCCATAAGTCACTGAAGAAGGCCTTGATCGGCTCCCAGTAGCGGTAGATCAGGTAGGCGGCTGTCGCAATGGCGGCGACAGCAAGCCCTATAGGATTCATCATCAGCGCGCGACCGATGAACAACAGGCCTTTACCTACTAAGGGAAGTGCCGTCCGTCCGAGAGCCGTAAAGATACGCGCCAGCCCGCCACCGCGAATGCTGAGAATCGCCATGCCATAGCGCAGCATGGCCAACGGCCCGATGATGCTGGCCAGGCCGATGGTGATGGCGCCGCCTGCGGCGATGACCAGAGCCATCACAGCGGCTACCTTGACCAGGGTGCTGGTGAGCTCCGGGTTGGCCACCATCCAGTCTTTGACGGCTCCCACGATGTCAGCCAGCATCACAACGGTCTCGCGCATTGGTCCGTTCTGCTGCTCCTGCAACTGAATGCCGAGATCTTCCCAGGCGCTGCTGAGCTCATCCAGATCGCCCACCAGGTTGTCGCCCATGATCTTGGCCGTCTTTGCCGCCTCGCCCTGAGTCTCCCGCAGGGTGCCGATGAAAGCTTGCAACTCGCCGGAGCCGGCCTGTTTGACCAGCACCTGCATGGCGCTGACGGCCTCCTCACCGGCCAATCCCTTGAGCAGGCCGGCACGCTCTGTGTCGCCCATCTTCTTCGTGCGCTCGTAGATTTCTTTGAGCAACTCTGGCATGGGCCGGAGGTTGCCGTCTGCGGTCGAGGCGGAAATGCCAAGCGTGTCCAGCGCATTTGCCGCAGCCTTTGGTGGAGCAGAAAGCCGATTCAATATCGATCGCAATGCCGTTCCGCCCATGCCACCCTGGATACCGGCATCGCCCAGCTTTCCGGCCATGGCCGCCACGGTTTCGATGTCCTGGCCCAGGCTAGAAGCAATGGGCGCGGCATACTTCATGGTTTCGCCCAACATGGCCAGATTGGTGTTGGAGCGCGTGAAAGCCCCCACCAGCACGTCGCCCACGCGGCCCATCTGGTCGGCGGGTATGCCGAAACCGGTCAGAATGTTCGAGGCTATGTCCGCTGTTTCCGCAAGCTCGTTCCCGCCGGCCTTGGCCATATCGAGGAGGCCGGGCATCGCCTCGAGAATGGCCTGAGGGCCGAAGCCGGCCATGGCGAGGAACCCTTGGCCCTGTGCGGCTTCAGTGGCACTGAACATGGTATCGGCACCGAGTTGCCGCGCCTGTTTGCGCAACGCGGCAAGTTCCGCACTGTCCTTCTCCAACCGTGTCAGGGACTGCACCTGGCTCATATCGGCGTCAAATTGTATTCCAGGCGCCATAAGCCGCGCGCCGGCGTACAAAACGCTGGAGCCGGCGGCAAAACCAGCGGCGCCGGAAACAGCCATGCTGCTGGCCAACTGCTGGCTCCTACCATACCGTTCTCGCGCCTCAGTCAGTCGACGCTGCTGCTGGGCCACCTGTGCAAGCTTTGCGCGCTGCTGCTCGAGTTGCTCATTGGTTCGGCCGATGTTGCTTCGCAGCTCCCGTTCGCCGCTGCCAAGGTTGCGCGTGGATACTCCGGCGGCGTTGAGGCGATCGCGTAGCCCCTGCAGCTTTTGAGACTGCTGCTGGTGCTCGTTCTTGAGTTTCTGCGCAGCGCGCACCGCTTGATTGAACTCGCGGCGCATGGCCGCCGTAGGCTCGTCAGTGCTTTTGATGGCGCGGGCCAATTCCGCCACACGCCCCTGGGCAGCCTGTAGACCGGTGGAAGTCTGGGTCAGACCGCGGGAGAGCTCGCGGAACTTGCCTACGTCGCGTTGCGTGGCCTCCAGCCCCTTGAGTCGGTCTCGTAAATCCTTTACGGACGTGGCAGTCTTGCTGCCGGCCCCGCGCATGCGGTTCAACGGTCCGGACAGCTTGTCCTGCAAGGCGGCAATGACTTTCAGTTGTAGGGTCTTGTCCATGCTTTCCTCTCGACCCTGCACCCGTTATGAGTCGGGTTCTACGCGTACTCGGGCGCGTTCCCGCCAGTCCATCAGTTCGGCCAGCGGCATATCCGCCATGTCGCTGGGTGTCCAGTGAAAGACAATGGCCAGATCGGCCATCACGTCGTCGACGTTTCTTGGAAGCCCTGCTTGTCCTGCTTCTTGAGCAAAAAACCCACTACCTCGATGCCAATGGAAGTCAGGTCGGCCGGATCCAGGCTGCGGGCGATCTCGGCTTCGGTCAGGGCAGGATCGGTAATGCGAGGCAGTAGCTTTTGAAGCGCCGATACGTTCATCATGCTGATGTCGACGAGATTCAAGCCCCGCATCGCGCCGGGGTTGGGTTTGCGGATCGTGATGGATTGGATCGTCTGGCTGCCGCGCTTCAGCGGCACGTCGAGCGGTACCGACACGAAATCGGTCTTTTGTACCTGGCCTTCTGTCGTCATTGCGACGTCCTGAACATCGCCCGGATTCTGTTCTTGCTTAGTCATGGTTTCCTCAATGAGAAGTCGGGTGTTTCAAGCGGCGTGGTCGCCGCCGCGCTGTGTTGCTTAAAGGCCGAGCGCCAGCCGGAACGGATCCATCAGATCCTTGCCGCCGATGCGTTTGACCATGTTCGGAATATCGATCTCCACGAGCTCTTCGCCGTTCATCGTCAGCTTGTAGTAGCTCAGTGAAGACGTGATCTTCTTGGCCGTATCGTCGCCGGCCTTAGCCGTGCCAAAGTCGATATCCGAATGCCGGCCTCGCATGATGATCTCCACGGCCTGAACGTCTTCAAGGTCATCGCTTTGCAGGGCACCGGCAAAACGCAGCAGCACGCCGTTGTGACGCAATGAGCCGAACTGGGTGAGTACTTGCTTGACGTACCCGCCCACCGTCCATTCCATTGACAGCTTCTCCATGCCGAGGTCGATATCGATCGGAGCGTCCATACCGCCGGCGCGCCACTCCTCCATCTTTGCTGTGAGCTTTGGGGGAGTGATCTCGGCGACTTTGCCGATGTAGTTCTGGCCGTCGTTGAATAGGTTGAAGTTCTTGAGTTTCAGCGGCAAAGACATGGCTTTCTCCTGTACGTTTCATGGCAGCCCGACGACGCCGGTCGAGCCTTTGCCTTTCTTTAGACGGCCTGGACGATTCGGTTGGCGAAATCCACCAAGTAGCGGTTTGTGATCCGCTGACGGAAGTTCAGGTTTTCCAGCGGCGGCACCGGCGTGTAGTCGAAGTCGATGTAGGCCTTGCCCGAAAACAGCACCTCCGGCGTGTTCGGCTCCGGATCGAACCACGCTTGACCATCAATCACGTAGCCCAGCGTCTTCCATTCGCGGAACTTGCTGTTGACGCCCTCCAGGATGTCCTTGATCAACGACGGATTCATGGGGCCGTCTACCGCCCAGAAATGGTTGATGGCCATCGTGTCCGCGATGACCTGGGCCGTGCGCGTGTAATTCTCGAACGGATATAGGCTCGTCGGGCCGGCGCAGGTACGGCTACCCCAGAAACGGAAGCCTGTTTCATTGATCAGCGTGGTGATGTCCTTCTCGTTCAGGTATCCGGCATCGGTGGCAGGGTCTTGCAGATCCCAGTACACGTCTTTGGAAATACCTGTGACACCGTTCACAACGTAGTTCGACAGCGTTTTATGCCATCCGATTTCCTCGTCGATCTTAGCGCGTACACCCAGCGCGGCCGCGCTGGCGGCGATGGCCTGCTCGGTCGCCGTGGCCGTGTTGAAGCGCATGAACTCCGGCCAGATCACCATGAGCTCACGTTGGCCGAACGTTTCACGGAATGCAGCGCATTCCTCTTTGGTTTGGCTCTCCATGTCGGACGCGTAGGCGAAGCCCCGAAGCTTCTGGGCAATGGAGCCGAGCTCAGCGGTCACCGCGGCATTCTCCAGGCCTGGGGCGCCCAGAATGCGAGGCTTCACGCGTGGACCGCCGCTTTGCGCCGCCAACAAGGCTTGCAAGCCGGTGTACTGGCCCTGCGCGGTGACAGTACCGACAACGTTGGCGGTGGTCTCTGCGTCGTCGTCACCCTGTTCGACACGGACCACGACGGTCAGCGGCGACGTCTGGGCGGAAATGATGTCCAGCGTGCGGGCCAGTGTGCCGGTATCACCAGCCTTGCCCAGTGCTGACTTGACGTTGGTAAGCAGAACGGGGCGGTTCAACGGGAATTGCTCAGCGTCAGCATCTTCACCGGTTGCAACAAATCCGATGATGCCAGTGCTGATCGTTCGGATGGGGCGAGATCCGCCGTCAATTTCGTTGACGCGTACGCCGTGGTGGTAATCGGTAGCCATGTTCAACCTCAGTCAAGACTATGGGGGAATCAATAGTCGTAATGCTGAGGCTGGGGGCCGATTCTTTCATCTGCCCGTGCTTTGCTATGTGGCTTTGCCAAGCCAGCCAAACACTATAGCCCGCCCGGCGTCTCGGCACTGAGTGAAGAAAACTGCGGTTCTCGATGCTGACATGCTTTTTGTATCGCGAAAGCACGACCGATATTCGTTGATTTGTTTTTTTCTATGAAAACTATTTCACGAAAGAGCCCGCGCCGCAAGACTACCCCAACTTTGGATCAAGCGCTAGATCGATATCTACTTGAGGTGTCCCCAACAAAACGCAGTGGGAGTGCCGAGCCTTCTTTGGCTCGTGCCTGGCGCAAGACGCCGCTGGCGCAGCGCCCCATTGGCAGCATTCTAAGTACCGATCTGATCAGAACCCGAGACGAATGGCTGGCGAAGTATAAGCCGGCCACCGTGGTTCGGCGTTTTGCGCTTATCTCCCACCTCTATACCGTGGCCAGGAAGGACTGGTCTATGCCGATGCTGGCCAATCCGGTGGAACTGGTACGCCGGCCAGCAGTGCAGGACGGCCGTACGCGCCGCATATACAAGCGCATCATGTTGCGGGGCGTATCCCTGCAGGAATGCCCACGCAATGAGCTCCAGTGGATTATCCGAGCGACTCGTAGCCGCGAGCTTCCCATCATCGTCATGCTGGCGATCGAGACAGGAATGCGCCGGTCAGAGATCGCAGGAGTGCGACGGGAAAATATCGACCTGGTGCATGGGACGATTTTCCTGTCAATGACGAAGAATGGCGGATCCCGGATCGTGCCGCTGACTCCGTTTGCAAAGCACGTCATGCGCCAGTACCTGGCAAACAAGCCGGCCAGGGGTTGCATTTTCAGCATCACTCCGGAGGCCATTACCAGGTCGTTCATTCGGGCCAGGAAAAAGGCACGTAGGCAGTATGAGGATCTGTGCCGGAAATACAATCGGACGCCGCGGGACGAGTACTTTGTCGACCTGCGTTTCCACGATCTACGCCACGAGTCCACGTCGATCCTGGCCACCATCTTCGAAATGCACGAGCTGGCGAAGGTGGGCGGCTGGAAAGATACCCGGATGCTGCTTCGTTATTACCACCCAGATGGTAGGGAGCTGGCAAAGAAGCTGGCGCGCAGCACCCTGGGCAAGCGGCAGCTCGAGAAGATCCGACAGACTCCGGAGCTGGAGGTAACCTATGCTTAGGATGCTCGCGACATACCTTCTATTTCCAGTTCTGGATTATCAGCTCACTGGCCTGGCTGCCGGCGCCACCACCTACCGTGTATCGGATCGGCGCGGTACGGACGTTGAAGCCTTTGAACAGCTTCCGGATGTCTGGATGGTTGTTCAGCGTCACGATGGACTTTCCTTTCATGGATGCGATGGCCGTGGCCAGTTGCTCGTATTCTTCCCATGGAAAGCTTTCTCCGTAGCCAGCGGTCTGCCAGTACGGAGGGTCCATGAAGAAAAACGTATGCGCCCGGTCGTATCGCTTGACGACCTCCTGCCACGGCAAGTGCTCAATGAACACCTGGGCGAGACGAAGATGGGCCGCAGACAGCGCTTCTTCGATGCGCAGCAGGTTCAGGCCGGGCTTACTGGTGGTGGCCGTGCCAAAGGACTGATCGGCCACCTTGGCACCAAAGGCCATATGCTGCATGTAGAAGAAGCGCGCAGCGCGTTGAATGTCCGTGAGCGTGTCCAATGGCGTTATTTTCAGCCACTTGAACATCTCCCGGCTGATCAGCGCCCACTTGAACTGGCGTACTAGCTCTTCGAGGTGGTGCTGAACGACGCGATAGAGGTTCACGAGATCGCTGTTCATGTCGTTCAGCACTTCCACCTTGGCCGGCGAGGGCCGCAAGAAGAACATCGCGGCGCCGCCGGCGAAGGGCTCGACGTAGCAGTCATGCTCGGGGAACAAGGGAAGAAGCGTTTTTGCAAGCCGGCGCTTGCCGCCGATCCAGGGAATGATAGGGGAATGCATAGAGTAACATCCTGTTATTCATGTTAACCTTGCCCCGCCTGTCGACAGGTGGCGCGGCCTTGGCCAATTCATGCAGGTCACTCTGCTGATGCGGGTTGTGGCGGGTGTTGACGCACCCATCACAACGCCGCGTCTTTTATTTAAAACTGCTCGAGATCTGGATCAGACCAGGAAATATCTGCCAGCACGGCCTTGTTTTTCGCGTTGCGCGCCGCGTTCGCCAACACACTGTTTTGCGCCATGCACGCCAGTATCACGGCCTTGCCAGCGCGACCTACCGCCTGGATTTGTTCAGCCGTGTGCAGACGGAACGCCCACTCTCCACCTATTTCGCACCAGAATGGCGTCGCCCAGCCTTCGGGCAGGCCCGGCACAGTCGAGTCCAATACCGAAGCTGTGAGGTTCTGCTGGTCTTTATCCATGGCTGGATAATGATGTTCCTGGCCCAGGGCAGAGGATTCGAAGCCGGCGTATATGCGGGCCTGGCACGCGATCGATAGCTCCGTCACCTTGTCATTGATCAGCGCCTCGAGCTCTTCCTGATCGTCCAGCACCCACGCGCCATCGATATAGTGGTGAAAACGCGAGGGACGAGCCTCGAGCGTCAGCCAGGCAGGAAGCTCGCCAATGCCGTCGTACGAGACACTGTCCACATCGGAGCCAAGTTCGTACTTGTCACCGTTGTCGGTCCTGTAGAGCTCCGCCTGCCGGTAGTCCTGCACAACCTCCCATGATCCGGTTCCAGGGTGGCCAAAGCGGAGGTCCATCTTTTTCAGGTCGGTGATCCATTTGGGACATTCGTTCTCGCCAACCTCCGGCGCCAGCACAAGAATGCAATTGCCGGGAACCTGGTACTCACCATCGGGCTGCGCCTGCACAGTTTCGTTGTACACGAATAGCATCGTCTGCGGGTCGATGCGGGACACCAGAATAGGTTCGAAGGACATTGGCGCACTCTCAAATTGAATGAGTGCTCACTTTGCCCCACGCGCGCGCGAATGACTATCGGTGCAAGTTGTGTATAGAGCTTATCCGTCCGTTGCACTGCAAATGCAAGAGCGCTCGGCAGTTTTCAGGGGGATGCCACCAGGAGATTGAGTGGTGCGATCGTGGACATCTTGACTAATAATTCCTCTTCGAACTCCGGGGGCAGTGAGCTGTTCCCCTGGACCCTGGTCAACACTTTCTCTGTGGGCGGCAGTGGCGATAAACTTGCGGGGGTGAGGAGATACGAACTCAACAGTTCGAATACAGTGCCGACCGCGGCCGAAAATAGGCCCCAGAACGTTTCCTTCTTGCCGCGGATCCATGTCTGACGTGGCCTCGTCACTGCAAATGAAAGGCAGCTCGGATCAGTCCAGCAAGATGCCATGGAGAGAATCTATGGCCAGGTCGGTGGCGTACTGAGATCAAATGCGGCAACCTCGACGAACGGAGTGTTTTCCCCTCATAGCACATCTAATTATCCTCTCCAGTCAGGTGCTTCCGCCTTCGTCGCCATTGGGTTCACGATGGACACAGAAACGGTCGCAAGAACGTCTGTCGAAACGCGCAGCGCCAACACAGCTCTACACCCACGCCTGTACATCTGACTGCAAATGCAAGGGCACTGGGAACAAAACAGGACGGCAGTTTAGAAAGGCACGCTCATAACTATGAGATAGCTGCAGATGGAACATCCCCAGGGAGTCGTCTTTACGTGCGCGGGGGTGGGGTAGCTGTCGGCAGTTCATCGATTCATTCCTTCGGCGGTAGCGAAACCCGAGCGATCAACACAGCTTTCCATCCACGTCTGTGCCTGTAACTGCAAATGCAAGGCCCCTGGGGTCTAGGCAGTTGGATGCGCTGCAAAACATCACCGGTAGCGGCATGCGGATTCTCGCACCGACCTACGGAGGAGATCCAAACGGTGCATTTTTTAAGGGGCTGGGAAACCGCATTGATGGCGTAAACCCATCCGGGGTCACAATTATTTCAGACGTATCGTTTGATGCGTCCAGGGTAGCTCGCGCCTCGACTGAAACCCGAGGCGCCAATGCGGCATTGGCGCCTCGGCTATACGTGTAAGCGTGGATGTAGCGCGACGTTAGCGCCCCTCGTTTCGGTTGAGGTGCGAGCTACTGCGGCCGGCCTGAGCTTGGCCGCGTTGTAGCTGCTGATGCCGGCGGATATGGGGGTATTCATACCGGATGAATTTGCCACTATGGGCTGGAATGCTCCTGTTGCCCCGCCAAGCGGGGTTCCTGATGACGATGCGTGAAATGAAACGGTTCCCTCGAACTCCTGGAACGCATCCAACTGCCCAGACCCCAGCACTCTTGCATTTGCAGTGGTGTGTACATCTCGCTGCAAATGCGCGGACGCTAGGATCGGCGCAAGCGGATGCAATGCAGCGCCTTCAGGGACAAATACACGGGCGAGCTGGGGATGATCCTGGACAGAATACCCCTGGCAGCATATACGGGGGGAACGGGGTATTCAGATACTCAGCACGAGCCGCGACTCCTGCCGGGGTAATTCACAACATGCTGTCAGGAGAACATCCATTTCGAGCTATGGATGTCATTAGCATGGACACAGAGCTCGTAGCCCGATCATCCTCTGAGACCCGCGGTATCAACACAGCTTTCCATCCACGTCTGTGCCTGTAACTGCAAATGCAAGAGCCCTGGGGACGCGGCAATTAGATGCGCTGCAGCAGCTCGCCGGCACGATGAATAGTCGTCCCTCACAAACCACGGCCCACGCCGGTATAGCAGCGGGCGGGAGTGGGGTATTCAGAATTTCGGCCAATACCGAAGGATCTGAGAACATTAATGGGGTGTCAGTGGAAGTGCCAGCCCAGAAACGCGGAGACTCTTTTACATTCGATAGCGCCCGTGTCGCACGGTCATCATCTGAAACCCGGGGAGTCAACGTGGCGATGCATCCTAGGCTACACGTGTAGCATGGGGACTAATGCTACGTTTGCACCTCGTGTCTCGGCTGAGGTTCGTGCGACTCGCGATGCGTTGATCCCTAAGAATCTCGTCGAGCCGGTCTGCGTGCCAAGCATGTTTTCCAGCACTCCTCCCTGGCCCGCAACAAACGCACCAGTGGTTAGGGTACTGGCTGGAAAGCCAGTGGCGGAGCCTGCTGCAAATGTTCCCGTAATATTTTGGAGCGCATCCAGCTGCCCAGACCCCAGCACTCTTGCATTTGCAGTCAGATGCACAGTCGAGGGTGCAGATAGGTGTGTTTGGGGGCTGTTTCAGCAGATCCAACACCGTAAGTCACTGCAGCAGATATCCCTGCTAGGCCCGGATTGGAATTTCCAGACCATGCTTCAAATAGGTGATCTGGTAGCGCTGCTGATCCCGGCCCTGCCGTGCCACCGGAGGTGATCAGTCCATGAATGTGGTTTTTCAAACTGTCACCCTTTCGGCCTCCGAGCAATGTTGCATTTGCAGTGTCACGGTCAGTTCCGATGCTCCGCCAGAACATATCATCAAAATTCGGCACTTTTACGATGTTGCCGCCGAGCTCGGCGAAGAAGCCCTCGCCGTCTTCGTACTCTGCAGCCGGCACCATCAAATCGTTTTCGAGGATCCACGAATAGAGCCCGTGGTACTTCTTTAGGCTCTTGTCGAAGGTGCCGCCGCGCAGCGATATTGTCCACGAGCGGTTGGCTCTGTCGAGCGTGTGTGCGGGGATCCCGCACCACTTCGTCCGATAGCCAGTGAGAAATTCGTTATCCACCCACCACATTTCCCCCAAGCCCTTGACAAAGATGATGTCCCCGATATTTTGATCGGGTATGTCATCCCATACCGACACTGTCTCTATGGTGCCGGCATGCACGATACGGCCGCGCGAGTCAACTGTGAAAACTGGGTACTCGCTCGTGCTTCCGTACGTACCTTCCTCTACGCCTGACGGAGCAGTAACAAGATCGTCGACATACTTCCTGGTGGCAACGACGATAGCAGGGTCGATTTTGAGCTCCACTACGCTGGTGCTCGCGAGCAACAGGACAACGCGAATGATCTGGTTGCGGCCCGATCCCTCCAGCAGCACCGGCTTGTAGGTGGGTGGCACGCTTGCCACGGCGATCAAATCGCCAGCGACATCGCGAATACCGACCTCGCGGATCCACCAGCCGCCCACGTCCTCTGGAATGACCTGCTCTACGATGATCTGAGAGGGGTTGTCCGGGTCGATCATGACTGTGTTGATCCCGTGGGAACGTACTCGGTTCACCAGGCTCGTCTGGTTGCGGTCTGGAACAGGAACGACACCATTGCCGTCGCCTACCTCCAATGTCGCATACTCAACCTTGTTGCCGGTTACAGCTGCGTTGGCGTGCTTGGCTTCGCCGATGGCGGTCAGGGTGGTGAAATAGATTTGGCTCATAGCAAGGGCCTCACAGAAACGGTATCAATGATGTGTGTAGCGGCGCGATAGTGCGGCGCACTTGAAATTTCGATATCTTGGGGATCTGGCGGATAAACAGTGGTTGTATCGCCCAGCAGCGTTGTCGCACCTATGTAGCAGGTGCCTCGCGTCAGAAGCGTGATATTCAGCCCCAACATGTGACGTGAAAGGGGCTTCGTATCGGCGATCAGGCGCTCGAGCTCCAGATAGACCTCTTCGGTAATGCCCTCGTTATTGACGCCTATGTCGAGGCGAAAGGTTCCGCGCGGTCCCGGCGGGGTTTCTTGAAACCACTCAACCACCTTGAGCAGGTAGCCAAACGGCTCGACCACCCGGCGCAACGATGCGATCGTTCCCTTGCGCTTGTGCACATAGAACGATTCCTTGATGACCTGGCGCTTGGTCGCCTCCGGCCAGGCGTCCGACCAGCGGTCGACCGATACTTCCCATGCCAAATAAGGAAGGAAGTCCACCGGCGCATCGTCCACACGCGTGACTCGCACAATGACCGTCGCATCGATAAGCTCGATGTCCGCTCCGGCCTGGGCAATGTTGCGCTCCAGGGACGTGCTGCTGGCGGGTAGCAGGGTGATGGCGGCCATAGCTACTCTTCCGCCTCCTCGGCATCCCGGATATCGATGCCAGTGCAGTAAGCCGCCTGGCTCTCCAGCAGTTCAATGTCCTCGGCTGGCTCGATGATCTCGACGCGCTCGACCCCTTCGACGTGCATCAAGGAATCAAGTTTGGAAAGCCAGACAGACCATCCCTGCCGCTTGCGCCGGTGGGCGTGAGCAGCCGTCAGCTCCCGCGCGAGCTCGACCGCCTGCTTCCTGCCTGGCCCGGCAGATTTCATGTGCAGCTTGGCTTTGATCTGGTATGGGACGATGTCTGACGACAAAACCATGACGCGATCGCCCAGCGGCCTGATTTCTTCATCGTTCAGGGCCGCGGCCACGACATCGAGCAGTTCTTGGCTGGCCGTTCCGTCACCCTCGAAAGACAGCACGTAGACCTCTACGTCGCAGGGCGCTGGGCTTATGGCACGGGCATCGACCACCCTTCCATCGGCGGAACGGGTATGGAACTCGTAGGCGCCCCTGGGGCCGGCGACGGACAGACCTTCGTAGGCGTCCTGAATTCGCTCGAGATACGCATCATCATCTTCCATGATGAGCGGCAGCGGCGGCGACGCATTGGGGTCAGCCGCCTGCACAACCAAACGCTTGACATAGTACCGGGCGCCGAGGTGGTCCAGATCGGTCCCTTTGGCGAACGCGAGCAAGACACGCCGAACGCAGTCGTTCACACGCTGGCGTATGACCATTTCTCGGTACGAGTTTTCCTGCAGGAGCTTGGACATCGGCTCAGATTCGAGCGCCAGCGTCTCGTACACTTCGCCCTGCACTTCGGGCGGGAACAGGTCTACCAGGCGCTGTTTTCGACTGGCATAGATTTCTTCGAAGTCGACCACCTGCAGCGCGTCTGGCGCCGGCAGCAGGGATAGATCGATCGGGGACGTGACAATGCTCATGCTGCGGTTCCTTGGGCGTAGGGCACGCTCAGCGACACGGGGCGACGCCTACCATTCAGCGAGGCGGTTCCGGAGATCTCCAAAGTCGCTGCGCCTGGGCGGTCCGCGTCGATGGCAAGCTGA
This sequence comes from Paracandidimonas soli, assembly GCF_004342005.1. GTDB lineage: Bacteria > Pseudomonadota > Gammaproteobacteria > Burkholderiales > Burkholderiaceae_B > Paracandidimonas > Paracandidimonas soli. The sequence continues at coordinate 87,450 of NZ_SMBX01000003.1, read as the reverse complement.
ACGCTTGTTAAGCGCAGCCGCGGCTCATGCATCAGCAGCGCCGTCGCTGTGGCTGCATAAAGCTGGATGATGGTGTAGTCATTCAAGGGTTGGTCGATCAGTTCGGGCAGCAGGCTACCGAAGGTGCGCCGTTTGACCCGACTGCCTACCCGCGTCCATAGGATCTGGAGAATGGACTGACGAAGGTGGTCCATTTCTTCGATTGCGCGGCCGGTCCCGGTAGACATTCCGATGCTCATGCAGGACCGTCCGTATTTGATCCACCGCGCTGAACTCCGCCATGGAAGTGCAGGTGCACCACTACGCCGTTTGAGGAGAGGCTGCCCCCAACGTGCGTAATATCACCCTGGATGCTCGTGGTGCCGTTCTCGCCGTTCTGGCCCGCCATCCCGGCCAGGTAACTCAGTAAGCCCTCGATCGTGTGGCGGCCGGTCGAGGTCGTTTGAGGCGCGTCCAGATTGATGTCTCCGCCGGCGCGCAGCGTAATGCTCTCGGAAGCCTCGACCAGCATGGTGGTGATTCCAGTCACGCTGAGGGCCCCAGTCTCGTGGTTGTACTTCGCCATCGCCCCGTCCGGGTACTCGCGCACGGTTTCGTCAGGTGAGTGGCTGGGCAAGGGATTGGCGTCTGAGCCGATGGAGCGCAGGATAAACGCTCCAGCCGGATCGCCACCAGGCGACAACAGAATGACTTGCTCGCCAACGGTCGGCGGATCCCAGGTCTTGCTGCGACCGGCACGGACTTCGCACCACGGCCGCCAATCGGTCTCAAGCTTGCCGCTTCTGACGCGTGCACGCTCCGCCTCGTGGTCGATCTCCATGATCGTGCCTACGCGGATCAGATTCTGAATGAGGCGGGCCAGTTCTTCGTTGCTCATGTCCGCAATGATGGTCAATTGCCATCGCGCGCGCGCGGGTGCGGGTTTGTATCTGGTGCTTTTACAAGCTAGTCCTGGTCGGCAAGGTGCCTGATGTAGGCGTCGATGATCAGGTTCAGTTCGACGTCGGTCAAGCCCAGCAGCTCGCGTTTGGGCGTGATGAACTTCTGCCCGGACTGGGCGGTTCGGTTCTCACCATACTGGTGGACGAATGCAATCATGCCGGCGCGGCCGCGAAATCCTACGCTCATGCCATTGGCGTCGGCGTCCACCTTGAAGAACTTCTGGGTGCGCAGTTTCGCGAACATAGATCGACGCTTGATGGTGCCCCGTTTGCTGCGCAGATTCTTGTTCTGGTTTTTTCGAGGCAGGTAACGGCTTCCGTCAGGGTTTCGCTGCTGGGCAATGCGCGAGGCCTGGGAGCGGCGCAGCTCGAACGCCACGCGCCGGTTGACGGCACGACGCTGGGCGGGTTCAAGCTTGGCCAGCAGGCCCGCCAGCCAGTCTTCCAGGGCGTGCAAATCGCCGTCCATCAGAACTGCGGGTTCCAGGCTGGCGCGGTGAAGACTCCCAGGACCTCGCCCGTTTTCTTGTTGACGAGCTCGATGCTGATGTCCTGCTCCGGGAAGTCTGGCAGCGCAGGCTCGCCCACATGGGTGGCCGTCAGTTTTCCATCCTGCTGCGCGACAATGACCCGCTCGGTCAGATCCACTTGCATCGACAGGTCGATCAAGTCTTGATTGATGACCTCGGCGTCGAAGCGGATGAGATTGTTCGACAGTTCCACGTTCTCGAACAACTCGGGCTGCTGGGTGCGCAGGTACGCCAGCATGGGCAGGATGATTTGGTCGGCGTGGTTCGGAAAATCTTGAACGATGATGGTCAGTGTGTACCGGTACTCGTACGACAGGCTGGCCGCGCCGCGCGCCACGATACGGCCGGAGTCCAGGAACACCTGCAGCTTGTCTGGGTCGCGCTTTAGGTAGGGGTTCGCACGCGTGATGATGTCACGAACTGCGGTCGGCTTGAGCATCGGGTTTCGCCTTTTGCTGGCAGGAATAGATCATGTCGACTTGGGCCGCGCACCTGGCCCAGTCGGCTTCAGTTTGTTCCAGGGTCAGGTTCAGGTCGCCGTTCGTGCGGGGGCTCGCCGCCTGCAGCACGCAGGGCACTACCGGCGGGCACTGATTGACCATAAGCTCGGGCACCTGTGGCGGCTGGCCGCTGGCGCATCCGAACAATGTCATCAGGCAACTGCTGATCAGCCCACTGGCGTATTTCCGCAACGTCATTTTGTAGCCTCCGGATTTCTTGCTGTCGTGTCGATAAGCGGCTGTTGACTTCGACCTGAACCCCCAGCATGGCGGACATCAGAACATCGTTTTTTTCAACAATGAGCTGTACCTGATTCAGTTTGTCAATGGCCGTTTTAATGGCCGATTCTTGCTTCTTGATCAGCTCTTTTTGCAGGCCTATTTGCCGGTACTGCCCCCAACTGAAGATGGCCAGGAGCATGCCCAGGATCGCAACGCCAATGCGCAAGTAGTTCAAGAGGCCTCCGTCATGTCATCGATGTGGCGCTTATAGGCCCTGGCCAATTTCACGTCGTACAGGTTCTCGTCATACGCTGGGCCGTTGTAGAGTCGTGCAAATGTCGACCATTTCTTCTGTTTCAAGGCGCGATGCAGCTCTTTGTCCTGAAGGATGAATCGAACGAATGTACGCAGCTGGTTGTCTTCGCTTTCCCGCTGGAAGTCCACGAAGGACTCGACGGACTCGAACCCGAGCGACTCCCAGTGAAAGCCCATGATCTGGAACAGTCCCCAGCTGCATGACTCGAACGCCGCCGGCGCGCAGATGCTCTTTGCCACGCCCATGCGGGTGTATTCGCTGATGCCGCCGGCGTAACCACCGCGCGCCTGGCTGACGACGCCGGGGTATTTCTGAGCGAATGGCCGGGGGTCGATCTTGCGCGCCACAAGCTGGCGCCAGAAAATATGGCGCTCGAACAGGATGACAGGCAGGTTATCGCGCACAAAACCCTGCCCGCGCGACTCCACTTCGTTGACCGCCATTACGCTGGCAAGATCAACGTCCAGTTGGTCAGCCGCTTCAACAAGCGCCGATTGACGAAGAAGTCGACCGGTTTCTTGCCCCTTGACCGCCGCCTCTGTTTTGGGCCCATAGATGCCATCCACGACCAGGCCGGCGCGCGCCTGTACGCGGCGAACGACCGCACGGGTGCTCTGGTCATAGACGTTGGTCTGCTCGACCTTGTGGCCAATCATGTATAGGCGGCGCTGCAGGTCGCCGACATGCGCTCCGATATCGCCAAGCCTGATAATCATGTTCATTCCCCCGTTTGTCGGTCAAGAGGCGGTTTGTGCCGCTTGTCGCCGAAATACCTTTCGCTGTAAGACTCTATGACCTTGGCGCCGCCCCAGCCAGCCAATGTCACAAGGGCGAGCTGCAAGAACTTGTTTGCGTTTGCCGCTTCAGCGACGGCGTAAACAATGACGCCTGCGGTGAATCCAACGCCAATTCCATACGCCAGCTCTTTGAATACCTGGGACACCACCAGAGCCTCGTTTTTGAGCCGGAATGCTGTATTTGCCATCGATGCGCAGATCGCGCTCATCATATTGATGAACAGATCCATCAGAGTCCCAGCGGTGTTGATCTGTTCCCATAGAGAGGCCTGCGAGGCATACACGGATGCGTGCACTGCGTAGGAACAGAGAACTATGAAAAGTTCGCGCTTGTGAAACATCTTAGGCATGCGTGCCCCTTTGTGCCTTCTGGCTAATGATTCCATCTCGTAGGCAAAAGGCCACGCCAGCGAGCGCGAGCACAACGTAGTAGCTGGTGACTACCACCACGCCTTCGTCCATGCGTCGATTGACGAGAATGAGTGTGACGTAATAACAAAACACCGGCGGCAGAAAAAGCAGAGGCCGGCGCCGATGGAACATCTGCATAGCAGGACGGATGGGGTCGCAATTCATGTAGGTGCAATACCGGACCATCGCCATCAGGCCATCCACAACAAGCAGCCCGCCGGCGGCAAGCAGGCAGGTAATGATCGCGATTGCACCGTTGTAGCTTTCCAGCGCCTGATGAAATATCGAGGAGGGTACGAAAATGCCAAACAGCCCCTGATACAGCGTTACCAGGCCATAGAAGATCCGGATCGGCCAGTCAGCCGACATGTTCAGGCTGAAATACGTTCGATGGCATGCAGCTCGCTTCAATGTCAGTCCCATAGCTTCACCGTTTCCACTGTAGAAGTCAGACGCACCGCGTCAGGAAGCACCACGGGGGTGCCATGCGCGAGGATCGGCCCTTGATCTGCAAGCCCAGGGTTGAGCTCATAGGCCTGTTCGACTATGTCGCGCGTCTCGCCCAGGTAGCGCCAGCACAGAGCGTCGACGGTATCGTTTTTCTGGGCATGGACGATCATCACAAGGCCTCGACCGTTGCACGGGGCTTGCCCAGAATGTCACTGATCGCCCACCGCATATTGCGCCGCGCCTCGTCCGGTATGCCTTCGTGATCATCCGCACGGCGGTCACCGGCGCCCGTAGCGTCGAAGTCTCTGTAGCGCTCGACGAGCTCGGCCTTCGCGTAGAAGTGCACGGCTCGCAGGTACAGGTTCGTCAATCGGCCTTTGGGCAGCCCATCGGGATGGGCCTGGCGCTGCGCTTCGCTCCAGGCTTGCAGCTCATCGTTTACGGAGTAGGCTGCGTTTTGCAGAGCCTCGAGCAGACGATCATTGGTGACGGTGCCATTCAGGCGCATCACCTGGCGGGCGCGCTGGAGGCTGACGGCCGGCCACCACAATTGATCGATGGCCTCTGGGGCCGTGCCCGAATCGAGCGCTTGAGGGTCGGCGCAGGCAATGGCGAATGACATAGACATCCTTGGAAGGGTGGCGGTGGGCGGGCTTCGGGGTTTGGCCTCATGAATGGGCTTCCCCTTGGCCCGCGCCGCCACGGCTCGAGGAGCTCAGTTAAGCGGAGCCTTGAGCAATCTCCGCCTTTAGTTCGGTGATTAGGCGCTTGACGCCGATCTTGTCGTTCAGCTGCAAGGCCCGTTCGTATTGCTCGACGGCTTCCGGCAGCTTTCCGGCAGCCCGAAGCTCATAACCCAGGGCCTTGTGCAGCTTGGCGCTGGCCTGGTCGGGCATGTCCAGGTTGACGGTCATGTCGTGTGTCTCCCGCAGCAGGTTCAGCGGGAACGACTGCCCATTCTTTTGCAAGGCCAGGGCCGCGTCGGCAATTTCGTCAACAATGACCGTGGGTACCGTGCGCTCGTACTGGTCAGGCAAGACCAAGTCGTGTTTGAGAACGTAGTGTGCAATGCGCAGGGCTTCATCGAAATCCCCCACATCCATGCGCCACACCATGACCGTGACCAGTATTTCGTCCTGGGCGCCCTGGCCGCCCTCCAGGGCCCCGGCCACCCAGCTGTCGTAATCGGACAGAAGCTCGCGCTTGACTTCGATCTTGCGCTCGATGCTCTGCACTTCCTTGAGACGACGCTTGTCGTCGTACAGCTTAGCCAGCATTAACTCGTAGGCGTTTGAGCCGGCGGGGGCCTGTCCGGGCTGCGCGTGCGCCGACGCGCGCGCAGCCTCGGCCCTGGCAAAGCGGCGTTGAGCGGGCGTAGTCATGATCCTTGCTCCTTTTCGAACGTCTGTGGTCAGGCAGATCAGCCTGCGGCGATCTCGATATTTTCTACAAGGGCCGCACAACCGTAATCTTCCAACTCGAAGGCATCGTTCGACGACTGGAACGTGTCGACGCGATCCCGTTTCGGGTTGTCGATGACGGAACGGCGCTGAGAGCCACGCTGGACGTACGTAGACAGATTGTCCAGCCGGGTAATCAGGACCGCATTGTCAGGGAAATAGGGAACCTGCACCGCCGGCAGGTTGCCGACGCGCTTCTGGCTGATGATGATGTCGGAAGCCAGCGTTTCGGTGGGGGCCTGCTTCGCATTGACCAGCGGAAAGTACTTGTCGGACATCAACTGTCGGCCCACCACGGCTACCAGCTTCGGATCGTTGCGAAACCAGGGCTCTACCATGGAGTTCACTACGTCGAAGATGACGCCGTCCAGGGTCTTGTACTCGTCGCCGGCACCACCCACGGTGACCTTGCCGCTGTCCTCTTCGGTTTCAAAAAGGTGGCGGCCGGGCGCCTTGACGCGAATCTTCTGCAGCCAGCCGATGTTCACGTCCTGCAGGAGGGGGTTCGTCGCGATGTTTGACGTATCGGCGCGCGACACACCGTTGAAACCGACCATGATTCGGTCAAGCGCAATGCGCTGGATGATCGCTTTAGCCAGCCGCACCTGAAAATCGGGGAACTTCGCCCAGGCATCAAGCGTAGCGTAGCGAAGATACGTATCGTAGTTTGTTTGTTCGCAACGGTACCTGTTGTCGTCCAGCGCCTTGACATCGCGCGGCGTACGGTCCGCCTCGGTGGTGTCGGTGGTGCTGGCAATGGGGCCCGTCACGCCCATGCCAATGCGTTCGCCTTCCTGCTCGTCGACCAGGTAGGTATTGATCGAGCGCAAGAAGTCGCTCGATTCCTGAATCTTGTTTTCGAGGGTCTGTTGCACGCTGGGCGCGGCCGTGAATTTGCTTACCACGGCCTCGACGCTCACTTCGTTGAGTGTGGCCAGGCGGGAAAGGTACTCATTGAACTTCAGGCGGGTGTCGTTACGCATTGCGCTCTCCGGTCAGATTTTTGACAGTTTGTTTTCAGGGCGATTGAAACGGGGTCAGCAGTCGGTCTGCACCTGACCATCTGAGCCAGTGGCCGGCGGGCGGTGGGTGGTGCCGGCATCGGTCTGTTCGACCTGCGCCTTGAACGCCTCGAAGGACTCCTGCAGTTTCGTCAATGTTTCCAGGCCCGCAGTGAATTTATTCAAATCGGTGGAAAATGCATTGAACCTCTGCTCGAGATCCGCGCCGTGGCTTGCCACTTGCTCGACCGCATCCAGCATCTGCCCGAACTGGTCTTCGGTCTTGACCGTTTGCTTTCTGAACTTGCCCAGCACCTCCCTGATCCGCTCCGAAAAACCGGAGCCTTCGTCGACCTCTTCGAACTCCAGCTCGATTTCCTCGGCGGTCGAAAAAAGGTTGTCCTTATCCTGCTTGCGAGCGGTCAGTGGGGAGCCTTCCGGGTTCTGCTGGGTGAACGCCAGCATGTCGGTGCCCAGCGAGGCGGGGCTGTCAGTGACGGCCAGGCCGACCAGATAGGCCTCGCCCGAGCCGGCAAAGTCTGGGTTGATTTCGATGCTGCTGTAGATCTTTTGGCGGGCCTTGTTCATCTTGATGAGTTCGTCGGTCGGCTCGATCTGGGCATATAGGCCGAGCTTCCCGTCGCTCTTCTTTCGTGCTTCCAGCGCCAAAACGTCCCCGTATGCTTTGAAGGGCCCGTCAGGCATCAACCCGCGCATATGTTCAAGCCATACCCGCGCGCCATACTTTGCCCGGCTGAACGTTTTCGCCATCTGCTGAATCCACTCTGCGGTGATGGTGCGGCCGTCGGTCGTGGCGCCCTCGGTGGCAACGCAAAAAAATTTGGACTTGAATTTCATGTCGGATCTCTTTCGTGGGAAACATGTGCCGACATGATTGCCGCTAGGGCGTGCGCGCTCAAGGACGCGGGTTTTGTAAACGGCCTTTGAGAAGCACTTTCTATTTTTAATAAGTGTGCCGTTGCCTATTCTGGCAGCCATGTTTACACAGCCCGCCGACCATGACAATCGCCGTCATGCCAAGTTCTTGTATTGGCAGGGATGGGCCCTAACCGCCATCGCCGAATACCTGGGCGAGCGGCCGCCAACGGTTGGCTCGTGGAAGCGGCGCGACAAGTGGGATCAAGCCCCCGTCATTGAGCGCATCGAGGGCGCTGCCGAGTGCCGCCTTGTGCAACTAGTGATGAAGCAGGCAAAAACCGGACAAGACTTCAAGGAAATCGACCTACTGGGTCGCCAGATGGAGCGATACGCACGTGTGCGAAAGTATCTTGGCGGCGGCAACGAGGTCGACCTGAACCCGAACCTCGCCGCCCGAAACTCCAAGCCAAAGCGCCGCCCGAGCAAGAACTTCATTTCTGAAGAGCAGACCGAGAAGCTGATCGAAGCATTCGACGATGCGCTGTTCGAGTACCAACGGACGTGGGCGAACAACAGGGATCAGCGCACACGCATCATCCTGAAGTCTCGCCAGATCGGGGCGACCTGGTTCTTCGCCCGTGAGGCCTTCATTGATGCCTTGCTGACGGGCCGCAACCAGATCTTTATTTCCGCTTCCAAGGCGCAGGCACACGTCTTCAAACAGTACATCCTGCAGTTCGTGCGCGACACCATTGACGTCGAATTACGCGGCGATCCCATCGTGCTGCACAACGGCGCGACACTGTACTTCCTGGGTACGAACTACCGTACGGCGCAGAGTTACCACGGAAATCTGTATGTCGATGAGTTTTTCTGGATTCCAGGCTTCGAGCAACTGAACAAAGTGGCCAGCGGCATGGCCATGCACAAGAAGTGGCGCAAAACCTATTTCTCCACGCCATCTTCCATGAGTCACGAGGCTTATCCGTTCTGGTCGGGCGAGCGCCACGCCAAGGTGCGGGGCAAGAAAAGCGCCATCAAGATGGACATCAGCCACAAGGCTCTGCAGGCGGGCAAGCTGTGCTCGGACAAGATCTGGCGCCAGATCGTCACGATCTTCGACGCCGAGGCAGGCGGTTGCGACTTATTCGATATCGAAGAGCTCAGGAATGAGTACACGGAAGACGAGTTCGACAACCTGCTGAAGTGTCTGTTCATCGACGACACCAAGTCGGTATTCCCGCTGCAGATGCTGCAGCGCTGCATGGTCGATTCCTGGGAAATCTGGACGGACTACAAGCCGCACGCCGCGCGGCCCTTCGGCAATAAGCCAGTCTGGATAGGCTACGACCCTTCGGACACTGGCGACAAGCAGGGCTGTGTCGTCATTGCGCCGCCGGCGGTGCCTGGTGGGAAATTCCGCATACTCGAGCGCATCCAGTTCCAGAACCCTGACTACCAGGTCCAGGCTGATGAAATCAAGAAGCTGACCGATAAATACAACGTCACGCATATTGGCATCGACGTAACCGGCATGGGCCGGGCCGTGTACCAACTGGTCCGGCTCTTCTTCCCCGCGGCCGTGCCGATCAACTATTCGGTGGAAGTCAAAACCCAGATGGTGCTGAAAATGCAGAACGTGATGCGCAACGGCCGCCTGGAGTTCGATTCGGGCTTCATCGACCTGGCACAGTCGTTCATGTCCATCCGAAAGATACTCACGCCCTCGGGCCGCCAGGCCACCTATGCGTCGGGCCGAACCCAGGCTGTCGGCCATGCCGACCTGGCGTGGGCCACCATGAACGCTATCGCGCACGAACCGCTGGAAGGCACGACAGAGGCCGGCCAGAACATTATGGAAATGAGTTAATGGAACAGCAAGAGCAAGTGCCCAACGCCGCAAGCGTAGAGGTCTTCACTTTCGGAGAGCCCGAATCGGTGCTCGACCACGGTCGCATCGTCGAGTATTTCCAGTCGTTGGACAACGGACGGTGGTATGACCCGCCTATCAGCCTGGACGGCCTGGCGCGCTCCTTTCGGGCAAGCCCGCACCACAGCTCCGCGATCTATGTGAAGCGCAATATTCTTGTCAGTACGTTCAAGCCACACCCGTTGCTATCGCGCAGTACTTTCAGCTCGTTCGTGCTCGATCACCTTGTGATGGGAAACTGCTACCTGGAAGAACGTAGCAACCGCCTGGGCAAACCTATCGCCCTGAAGCATTCGCTGGCCAAATACATGCGCAGGTCGAGCAAAGATCTGAACCAGTATTTTTTCATCAAGGAATGGGGGCAAGCGCATGAGTTCGAGCCAGGGAAGATATTTCACCTGCTCGAGCCGGATCTGAACCAAGAAATCTACGGCGTGCCGGAATACCTGTCGGCCCTTCAGTCGGCGTGGCTAAATGAGAATGCCACGCTGTTCCGGCGCCGCTACTACAAGAATGGCAGCCACGCCGGCTACATAATGTATTTGACCGATGCGGCGCACAACGAAGCAGACATCGATGCTCTTCGCACGGCAGTGAAAAGCAGCAAAGGCCCTGGCAATTTCCGAAACCTGTTCATGTACGCGCCGAACGGAAAAGAAAAAGGGTTGCAGGTCATACCGCTATCGGAAGTCGCCGCCAAAGACGAATTTTTCAACATCAAGAACGTGACGCGCGACGACATCCTGGCCGCCCACCGGGTGCCACCTCAGCTTATGGGCGTGATGCCCAGCGTCGCTGGTGGGTTCGGCGCAGTAGAACCGGTTGCCAAGGTGTTCGTGGCCAACGAGTTGTTGCCCCTGCAGGAACGCTTCAAGGAGTTGAACGACTGGGTGGGCGAAGAGGTCGTACGCTTCAACGACTACGACCTCGATTTCGGCGAGCCCAGCTCGTCCCCGCCGCTACGGTAGCAATACGCTGCCGCCCCTCTGAACCGCCCTCGGGCGGTTTTTTTTTGCCCTGGCTCGCCGGCCCGGGCCGGCTGACGGCCGCTGGTCAAAAGGTGACCACTCCCGGCCTCTACCCCTAAATCGCCGTCCCCTCCGCGCCCCCGACGCTCGCCCAATAAGCACTTATTAATGCAGCCAGATCAATGCGTACAGGCCGCTGGAGAGCCGTTTCACAGGCGCTGAAGGCCGACAGTCCAGGTTTCAGAAGAATGCTGTATGGGGCTCCTATGACCCGTCATGGGACACTGCCAACGATCGCCAGAAATATCGAGTGGACCGTGGGAAAAGTGTAATCTCCGTAACCCTTCCATTTTTTGATCCATAAGTATTTGATATAAAAAAGATTGTTTGATTACGGTCCCACCGTAATTTACCGTAACCTGAAACGTAATATTTTTATAAGTATTTGATAAATAAGATATATATTTTTTAAGAAAATTACACTATAAGACTGTAATAAGGTTACGGTCAGGTTACGCAAAAGTTACGCTCTTACGGGAAGCTGAAAACCGCATGGATAAAGGCTTTCCGGCGATTTTCCGGAAAAAGTTACGGAGATTACACTTTTCCCACGGCCCGCTTAAATTTTTTCGGAAGGTTCCGGCGCGCGCATGCACGTACGCGCGACATTTCTATCTCGATCGAGGGTCAGGGAGGATCATGGCTGCCGGCCGGTTGCTGACGACGGCCGCAGAGGCATTGGACAAATGCTTACTTATGACAGTATCACTGACAGTATCTCTCGCAAAGAAAAACTGGAAACCCCCATGAACATTGGCTTTGCAGGCATGATGTGGGTGCGCCCAAGCCACCATTCTGCTGTTCCAGCACGCTTCAAAACCTCCCAAATCTCAAAAAAATCAATGTCTTAGGCGCAAATCGCCGCCCAGGACGTCTCACTGCGCGTCGCTACATCCCGAGTTTGTCTGTACCCCAGTTTGTACCCCACAATGGTTTCGTCATTAACGGCCTCCGGGGGTACAAGTCATGGGCTTACTGAGCGAGACTCAGATCAGAGCGGCCAAGCCCGGCCCAAAAGAATATCTGCTGAACGACGGCGACAACCTCTACCTGCGCGTTCGAGCGACAGGCAAGGCATGGATCTATCGGTACATGAGACACGGCAAGCCTGTGAAGCTCGGCATGGGGCCATATCCGGGCGTCACGCTGGCCCAGGCTCGGATCAAGGCAAACGAGGCAAACAGCCTACGTGCCAACGGTCAGGATCCCAAGGACGTTCGTGGCCGCGAGGAAGAACTGGCCCGGACAGCCCGCCTTCAGACTTTTGAACTCATGGCCCGTGCGTGGCACAAGAGCGCTACCAAAGATAGGCATTGGTCTGATGCGTACTCGCACAGGATCATCCGGCACCTGGAACTTCATGTGTTTCCTTGGGTGGGAGACAAGCCCATCGACACCATTCTGCCTACGGAAATTGTGTCATGCCTGCACCGCCCTAAAGAGCGCGGCAATCTTGAAACTGCGCAACGGATACGTGAGGTCATCCAGCACATCTATCAGTACGCCGTGGACCTTGGCACATTGGAACCGGCAAAGAACTTCGTCAACAGGTACACGGGCGGGCTGCCTTCGCCCCGTGGCCGACATTACGCGGCCATCACTGATCCAGCGCAGCTCGGCCAACTCATGCGTGATATCCGCAACTACCACGGCAACTTCATCACTTGCTGCGCGCTGCGGTTAGCACCCATGCTGTTTCAGCGGCCTGGTCAAATCCGCTTTGCAGATTGGGAAGACATCAATTTAGAGGTTGAACTCTGGCGCTGCCCACCTGAGAAGATGAAAATGCGCGAATGGCAGAAACGCGATAGCCGCACACCGGCACACATTGTCCCCCTGCCGCGCCAAGCATTGGAGATTCTTGAGGAACTGCATTCGCTCACTGGTCCAACCGGCCCAGTCTTCCGCAGCATGTCACGCCGCTCGGAAACCAGTAGGTATATCAGCGAAAACACCATCAACGTCGCCCTGCGTACCATGGGTTACGACACCAAGGAACAGATCACTGGTCATGGTTTCCGCGCCACAGCTCGCACCATGATTCGAGAACATCTGGGCTGGGACCCGGATGTCATCGAGCGCCACTTGGCGCATACATCCGATGAAGAACTCGGCAGCAGCTACGACCGCGCAGAATTCATCGCTCAGCGGAAAACCATGGTCCAGCAATGGGCCAACTTTCTGGATGAACTGGAAGCTGGCAAGCTGCCCCAGCCGGACAGCAAAGTCCTGCAGTTCATACGCGAAAAGCCCAGATCAGCGTTTCGGCTCAGAGCATGAGTACCTACGACAACTACCGCTATTCAATCAAAATCCGTGCTCCCTATGGCCAATGGGACACGAATGCTATTCCGGAGAGGCAGCGATGCTAAAATACGAGGACACAAACGCCAATCTGAACTTGACGGGGGTGAACATGAGCAACACTACATCCAGCACCATCAATCGTATACGACGCCGCTCCGAGCCAGCTGTCGGCCATACCAAGATATTGGAAGGCGAAGCCTTGCTCAAAGATATGCGCGCGTACCGTAAGAAGGTCGCTGCCTCCCCTGAAGCCGCTCGTAAGTTTCTCGTTGAGCTGGGCGTCCTCACACCAGAAGGCAAGCGAAAGAATTTGATCCGTGGCTAATTCGTGGCTTTTGTATCAGACGCAGCCGTCGTTTATTCTTGGCTTCCACGGAACAGAGCAGGAAACTGTTAGCACACTGGTCGCTGACCCTTCAAAGCACCTGAAACCGAGTGCCGGCAAGTACGAATGGCTGGGTCACGGTATCTATTTCTGGGAAAATGATCCTCAGCGAGCATACGAGTGGGCTAGCACGGGCAATGCAAAATCCAAGATCAAGACACCGGACGCGGTCGGCGCAGTTCTTGACCTGAAATTATGCCTTGATCTGACCACTCGGTCGGGTCTTGAAGAGGTAGCGGAAGCCTACGCCATTCTGACAGAAAGCTATAACGAACTGGGTATACCGTTGCCTGCCAACAAAGGCGGGCCTGACAAACTCAGGCGGGAGCTAGATTGTCAGGTCATCACTGCCGTCCACACATACCGGGAAGGCAAAGGTCTGCCACCCTACGACTCCGTCAGGGCGCCATTCAGGGAAGATGTTGAGCTTTACCCTGGTGCCGGGTTCCATCGACGCACGCACATCCAGATAGCCATCCGCAACCTGGATTGCATCAAGGGATACTTCCGCCCTATCGCACGTTAAGCCTGTATTCATACACAGGAGTTTTCATGAACGAACCTCTTTCCGAGGTCATCCGCATTCGGGTGACCCCGTCCCATGCTGCGCGCCTAGGCGAAGCCGCCGCCCTGTCCGGGCTATCCCTTTCTAACTACATTAGGCGTCGCCTTTCCGCCGACGACACGCTGCAGGAAGAACTGACGCTGCTGCGCCAGATCGTGGCTGATTTGGGCCACCTGCGCGACACCCGCCTGGCCGCCATTGAAAGCGCCCACCTGCTGCGGGCGATGGCCAAGCCTGAACATCTCGCCATCGCACAACAGACGCTGCAACAGCAGCGCTGATCCCCCAGGCCGACAGGCCGCACGCTCTACCCCTTCCCGGAGACTTCCCCATGCACACCCTTCCCGCCCTGCGGGCTGGGGCGCTGGCGCTTGCCTGCGTCCTGGCTCCTGCTGCCCACGCGAACGGCACCATTGAGCTGCTGACAGGCATTCCCCGCCTGGCCTGCGAAGCGACGCTATGCCTGTCATCCAGCCTGCGCCCTGGCGAATGCAGCCCGTCGCTGGATCATTATTTCGACATAAAGAAGTTCAACCGGCGCGGCCTGGACTGGTCTGCAACTGTAGCGGCCAGACGGGCTTTCCTGTCTGAATGCCCGGCATCCGGCGAACCAGGCATGGCGCAACGCATCGACGCCATTTCCCGAGGGGCTGGCAAATGTGATGCAGACTTTCTGAACCGCCACTATGCCGGCACGGCCTACAAATGGCGGGAACGCGGGTATACCTACGGCGGCGACAGCGCCGAACCCGTGTACGAAGTGCATCCCCTTCGCACGGTCACGCTCACACAACTGCCCGCTTATTGCGTGGTCTACAACGATCACGCCTGGACCTATGAACTGTCTGTCCGATATGTAGGCAGGCCGGCCATGGGCGGCTACTGGATCAAGTCTGAAGATTACGATGCGGCTCAGGCCGAGTGGGAAGCTGAACATACCGGGCAGTGGGCGACCGGCTGGAATTTCTCTCTGACCGACCCCCGGCACCGCAGCAACAACTGAGGACGCCGCCATGCTTGCAGAACTCGCCGCTCTGGCCCTTGCCTGCGCGCCCGATATTCACCCGGTCACTCTGCTGGCTGTGGTCAAGCATGAATCCAGGGCGCAGCAGTACGCCATCGGCGTCAACCGCAAGGGCCACCAACTGAAGCGTCAACCCCGCAGCCTGGAAGAAGCCACAGCAGCAGCGCAGAGGCTGATTGACCAGGGCATCGACTTCGATGCCGGGCTGGGTCAAATCAATGTACGCAACTGGGCTTGGCTGAAGCTGGATGCCACGACCGTGTTTGACCCCTGCCGCAATCTGACAGCAGCCCAGACCGTGTTGGCTGACTGCTACGCCCGAGCCTTACCCGCTCACAAGGACCCGCAACAGGCGCTGCGCGCCGCGCTGTCCTGCTACAACACCGGCAATTTCAGGCGTGGCTTTACCAACGGCTATGTGGGGAAGGTACTGACCCAGGCAGGCATCAAGGTTCCGGCCCTGGTGCCGCTTGCCGACGATACGACATCCGCGGCTGCGACCGGCACACCGGCCCAGCCACCAAAGAACCCCAAGCAGAAACCGCAGCCTGAAGCGCCACCCGGTACACCCGACGGATTCACCTCCAACCCGGCGACTGACGGCTTTGCCCCGACGCCCGACCCTGAACCCGGCCAGCGTTCCGACACCTGACCACTGCCCACCAGGCCGGCCACCCATTTCCCTTTTCACCGTCACCCCTGCGCCGCCCGGCGTCTGGGGCAGGAGTCTTTCCATGTCACTACTGAATCACTTCAGAAACGCTACGCAGCGCCAGCATATCTTCAACAGATGGATGACAGCCTTGCTGCTGTGCAGCATCACTCAGGCGGCATCTGCCCAATCCATCGGCGGGCTGTCCAGGGCGCAGACCACACTGCAGACCCTGCGCGACAACCTGGATGTCATCCTGCCGATTGCCGCCATCATCATCGGCATCATCATCTTTGTGCTGTATTCCGCAGAGGTCATGCGCAAGGACGACGCCATCCGCTGGGGCATTGGTGTGCTGCTGGCCGGATCAGCCGCTGAACTGGTTGTGCTGCTCTGGAAGTAAGCCATGAACGATCACACCTACCCTGTCTTCAAAGGTCTGGGCCGCAAGGCCACCTTCATGGGGATTCCCACACGGCTGTCATTGGGTGCCTTCGCCGTTGTCGCAGTGATCGCCATGACAGCTGGCCTGGCCTGGTGGGGACTCTTATTCGTGGTCATGCCCACCCTGGCCATCCTCACCCGCGACGACGACAAAGCCCTGGATGTGCTCTGGCTGGAACTCAGGACCCGTAAACGCAACCGTAATCAGCGTTTCTGGAAAGGTTCCAGCTACGCCCTGCACGGCTACCACCGGCGCCGCCCCTGGCGCGCCCTCATCCGATAAAGGACGCCACCATGACTGCTGCAGCCACTCTTGCCGTGGATGAACGGCGGGTTTCGCGCTATCTGCCCTACTCCCACCATGCCACGGATCAGATCATCGCTTGCGATAACCATGAGTACCTGGCCGTCATCAAGGTGGCGGGGCGCGCACCGGATGCCTACGCACAGGAAGAACTGAAGGAATGGATTGAAGCCCTGCATAACGTGCTGCGCGGCCTGCCCATGGGGTCGGTCGGCTTCTATTCCCACATCATCCGCCGCCGCGTCACCGAATACCCGGAAAGCGCCTTCAACCAACCCTTCGCCTCCCGGTTCGACGCGGCCTATCGCGCCACCTTCGACGCAAGCGGCCTGATGATGAATGACCTGCACCTGTCAGTGCTGATTCACCCGGTCGAGGATCCGATACTTGGCACCTTCGCCAGCTTGGAAAAGGCTGACAGCCAGCGCATCGCGCACTGGCAGACGGAATCCATCGCCCGCCTGAACGACATTCTGCGCACTCTCAAGGCGGGCCTGTACCGCTACGACCCGCAGACGCTGGGGATTGTGGATCGGAATGGTTTTGCCTTTAGTGAAACCGCTGAGTTCCTGGGCTTTCTGCTTTCAGGGCGGCAGCGGCCTGTACCGGTTTCGCGGGAACGACTACGCGACACCCTGCCCTATGCCCGGCCCATCTTCGGCAAACATGGCGAGCTTGGCGAACTGCGTACTGTGGCAGACTCGCGCATCTTCGGCATGATGGAGCTGCGCGACTACCCGGAAGCCAGCAAGCCCGGCCATCTGGATCGGCTGCTGGGCCTGCCGCATGAGTTTGTACTGACCCAATCCTGGGGCAGCCACACCGGAGCCGCAGCAAAGAAGCTGGTGAAGCGCCATCAAAAGCTGCTGGTAGATTCCGGCGATGATGCCGGCAGCCAGGTGGCCCAACTGACCCAGGCCATGGATGACCTTACCTCTGGCCGCCTTGGTCTGGGTGACCACCACGCTACCTTGCTCATTTATGGCGACACGGCGGAAGGCGTGCGCCAGGCACTGGCGCATACAGCCACCGCCCTGGCCGAAGAAGCCATCGGCTTCAGGCCATTGGAAAAAGCCCTGGAAGCTGGCTTCTGGGCGCAACTGCCCGGCAACTGGCACTGGCGTCCGCGCCCTGTGCCGGTCACGTCGCTCAACTTCCTGTGCTTCTCCAGTCTGCATAACCAGCTGACCGGTAAGCCCGCAGGCAACCCTTGGGGGCCAGCCGTGACGATGTTAAAGACACAGACCGGCAGCCCGTTCTTCTTCAACTTCCATGCTTCGGTGGAAGACCTGGACGAAACGGGCAAGCGACGCCCGGGCAACACCATGATTATCGGCATGACCGGCACCGGAAAAACCGTGCTGCAGGGCATGCTGCTCACCCAGGCACAGAAGTTCGGTGCTACGTGTGTGGTGTGGGACAAAGACCAGGGTATGCAGGTACTCATCATGGCGCTGGGAGGGCGATACTTCAATATCCGCCTTGGCGAAGCGACCGGCTGGAACCCATTTCAGATGGAACCCACGAAAGGCAACGTCGCCTTTATGGTGCGACTGGTTGTATTTCTGGCGGAACGCCGGGGTGAAACAGTCACCACCCGACAACATGCCGACATTACCCAAGCCGTACAGCAGCTGACCACACTGATCGACCGCGAAGCCCGCACGCTGTCCACCTTGAACACCTTGTTGCCCAACCCTTATAGCGAGGATGACAGCACCAGCACCATTCATGCACGCCTGGCACCGTGGTGCCGGGGCGGTGAATATGGCTGGGTGTTCGACAACCCGGCAGATCAGCTGAGCCTCGCAACGGATGACGGCAAACCGGCCATCTTTGGCTTTGACCTTACCGAACTGCTGGACGATGACGCGGTACGCGGCGCGGCCACCATGTATTTGAAGCACCGCATCGACGCCCTGCATGATGGCCGGCGCATCATCAACTTGTACGACGAATGTCAGCACGCCCTGAAAGATAAGCACTTCCAGGATGACATGCAGGACGCCAGCCGCACCATCCGCAAGAAAAATGGGGTACTCGCCTTCGCTACACAGGAACCGGGTGCCATCACCGAAAACCCGGTTGGCCCCTCACTGGTTCAGCAGACAGCCACGTTGATTCTGCTACCCAACCCTAGGGCTAAGGCCCGCGATTACATCGAAGGCTTCGGCCTCACCCCCGCTGAATTCGAGCTACTGAAAACGCTGGGCGAGGCCAGCCGCAAGTTCCTCGTCAAGCAAGGCTCCAGCGTCACGGTAGCCCAGCTGGAACTCTCCGGCTGCGAAGACGAATTGCTGGTGTTCTCCGGCAGCCCCGACATGGCAGAGATTGCGGAGCAGGCAGTCGCCCAGGCCGGGCCTGACCCAGCGAACTGGCTACCCGTTTATCTGGATGCGGTTCGCCAAGGCCGCATCGTTCCGGCCACTTCATAGGAATGCCCCATGAAACACAACGCCAACGAACGTGCGAAGCAGCAGGCGCTGGATGAAGAGCGGCGCCAGATACAGGTTCGTGATGATCTGCAGACGGCCAAAGATCAGGACTTCTACACGCGGTTGAGCCTGCACGGCCCGGACGCAGACACCCCGGAAGACACTTTCCTGATCTCGGTCTACAGCGAACACTGGACGCATGAAAACCTGGAAGCCGGGGAAACCAACACCCGTGACATCGAGCTTGACCGGGTGACGGTGGACGCTGACGACCTCGAACGACACAGCCAGGATTACGGCGTGACCGAACCGTCATGCAGCGACCCGCGCCAGAGTCCTGATATCTGGTTTTCCTCCACCTACCCGCGCCAGGATCGTGCCTATTTTGAGCAAGGTGTGCAAAAGTATTACAGCCTGCACGTTCATGAAGTGAATGGGCAGCGCCCCACCCCGGAGGATTATCAGCGGGTGGCCGACCTAATCGGCGCGCGCTTCGACCATGCGCTAAGGCTGTCCCCACGGCATGAACAGGAGGGACCAGACCTGTGCCTGTGAACCTTCCCAACCTCCAAACTCAGCCCTCTGCCGATGAGATAGCCGGCATGGCCTGGTGGAACAATCAGAAACAAGACGAACGTGCTGCCTGGCTTACAACTGCCGGACACGCTTGCAGCGTGGCCGACGCCTGGGCAGCGTACAAACGCAGCCAGGGAATTACTGATAACCGACCACCATAGGAACACCCAATGAATCGAAGACATTTCATCGCCGCTTCCGGAGCCACTGCCCTGCTAAGCATCCTGGCGGGATGCAAGACCGAACCGAAGGGCGAGAAATTCATCGGCCATTGGTTCTCGGATAACGGTCGCTACCCACCAACCCTGGTCCACATTGAACGGAACGACGACACGTTCCTGTTCACAGAAACAGCATGGAACAACTTCGGCAAAGTTGGATACCGGTCCAATACCGTGCCGGCCACACTAAACGGCGCGGACAACATCCTGGTTGTGGGCGACAGCGCACAGATTGCCTACAAGGAAGCTGACGATGAAATTGTCTCGAACAACCTAAAAGCCCGACGTATTTCAGAGACCGAATACCAAGCCGCCATTTCCAAGCGGTAAGTCGTAAAAGCCTGGATTTAATCTGGATTCATCGACTTATGAGAGGCAGAGCACTACCCATAGTGAAAGTTGATCGTATGGCTAGCGAAACATGCCCTCCGTGACAGCAACGAATTTTTCGCAGACGAACCCAAGGAATCATTCCGCGAAATTTTTCGCATTGACTCTGATAATCGCAAGCAGCCGAAGTGAAGTAAATAACAACAAACCAGCCAGAGAAACGAAGAGAGGGATAAGCGTAAGCGCCCAATAGTCTTTACTGATCCACCCTGGACTCGGAGCCAACGGAAAATCGAAAGCCAAAATGCCAGAGATCGTTACTATTCGATCAAAAATCACCACCCCCAGTTCCTGAGATTCAACAAAGAAATATGTGATCAACAGCGCTGAAACGAACGGCGCCAAAGCGAACAGAGATGCCATCACTTCTGCTACGGGAAGCTGTACGTCAAACGGGAACCAAGTTGAATCGCGTCTAACTGTCGGGGCGATTCGGCGAACACGGCGCCACAGCTCCCACGCAACGATGAAAATTACTATCGGCCCAAATCGGATGATCGTTGTATGCGTTGCGTTTATACCTATAAAACCGGTCCGTGCCTCTACTTCTTCGTAGAGCCGAGATACTGCAGTTTCTAATTCATCGGCACTGTAATAAACCCCCCGTCTCTCCGCTGCGTAGCGCAAGATAGCATGTCGTAGCGCTTGAACGTGGATCAACACAAACGGCTCGTTAACTTCCAAGTACTCCTGCACAAGCATCGGAAGCAGCCCCTTAATCTCTTCGGTTTCTTCTATAACGAATAGCTCCGCAGGTGTCGGCGGTCTTAGATATGGGAATGAATCTTGAAATGATTTGGGAATCCCCACAAGAATCTGGTTTTTTTTATCCTTAAAAATCCAAGCATGAAAATCTTGACCATACCCGACGCCACAGCGTCCAAAGCTGACTAAACGAGAATCCTCACTAGAAATTTTGTGTAGGCCGCCTGCTATATAACTACTGGCGCCATAGAACTCCACTCCCTTCTTAGCTTCAACCACTGAGACTTTGCAAGTGGCAGCTGGAGCAAATCTCATCGAAACCTCATAGATTCCTGCATTTTGAATTGACCCATCCCCGAATTTCTCTGGAAGAATAAATTCATTTTCGGCAACTTCGGCCCTCGCGCGGGCGTGGAATTTTGTCAGATCCAGACGAAGCATCTCTCTGTGTGGCGCCCCCCCTTCAGCAAGAACAATCAATGCATGGATAATACTCATAGACCTAAGATTATCCATCGCCTGATTTCTGTCAATTTTACTCATCCCCGCGAAAACATAGATGATTGTCATTGTTATCAGGATGTAGAAAAGCCTGGCGCTCGAGGAGATGGCTTCTTTCTCAAAATCGCCATCGACGATTCTCTCTGGAGTCCGTTTTTCATTGATTTTCATAAGAAAATAATCTCAAATTCGGGAGGAAGATTAAGCTTAGAAAAACCATCAGTAAGACGGGCTACTAAATGTGGTCGAAATGACGGCTTTTGGCCGAAGAATCATACTCAACTGGCAGTGTTTTACGCATCTAACCGCTTCGTCTGAAGCGCCACCCCATCCGGCGACTTAGCACGCCGCCCCCCGTTCCCCCCCGGAGTTCTCCCATGACACGCTACAAGCACCTTGCGGCGGGCATTGCCCTGGCCGCTGTTTTCATGAATCCTGCCTGCGCCAGCGGCATCCCTACGGTCGATGCTGCAACCATAGCCCAGTTGCAAGAACAGCTGCTGACCGCCCGCGACCAGCTTAAGAACCTGACGGATCAACTGGCAACAGCCAGGGAGCAGCTTGCCGCATTCACGCAGTCCAGCGGCTACGGTGTCATTCCCAATGATTACGCCATCCGCGACCAGCTTCGCGCTGCGCTGCCGTCCAACGCCCAGGACCTGCTGAACCGTTCTGGCAGCTCAGGCTTGAACGGGGATGTTTCCCGCATCACGGATGATGTCCTGGCCCCGGTGAATTTCGCCGAAGACCGACAAGAGCTATCCAAGCGGTCGCTGAACATTGAGGCCACCGCGAAAGCCATGAGTGAACGGGCCTACGATTCGATGACTCAGCGGCTGGCCAACGTCGATGCCCTGCAGGATCAGATCAATCAAACGACAAACCCCAAGGAAATTGCTGAACTGCAGGCGCGGATTCAGATTGAGCAAGCGAATATCTCAGCCGAACAGACCCGCATTCAGCTTGCCGCACAGCAACTGGATGCGGAACGACAACTGCTGCAGGCCCGGGCTGAACGTGTCTATGGCGGATGGTTTGGGAACAAGCCAGCGTCAGACTCATCCCCCGGCGCAGCTGAATAGGCAGGCACACCATGGCCAGCCTCACTCCATCCGTCGCAGCACCCACCACGCCAAGCAACATAGCTGAATGGGTCATGACGCAAACCGAAGGCATCCTCAGCGATGCTGTCAACGGGCCGATGCAGGCACTGTTCGAAGCACTCATGCCGGTCATCGTAGTGAGCCTGACTCTGCAATTCGTTGTGTATGCGTTTGCACTCATGCACGGTCAAAGCAATATGACCGTCACAGAGTTCTTCCGCAAGGCCATTCTCGTGGCGATTGTGTCTATGATCTTTGGGGCAGGCGGCCTGTATCAGAACGACATCGCCAAAACCATGATCGCACTGCCTGACGATGTCACACAGCTCGCGCTCGGCACGGGCAACGTGGCGGCAGAAGTCGATAAGCTTCAGAACGAGACCAGTGAGGCATCCAATGCCATGCTGGGTTCCAGCGACCGGCCCTGGTACAACTTCATGCCTTCCACCAGGGAAGTGCTGGTCAGCATCCTGGCGACACTATTACGGATCAATGCGGCCGTCGTAGGCAGCATCATCATGGTCATTGTGGTGGTCTGCAAAGTCGGCATGGCACTGGTGGTTGCAGCAGGGCCGCTCTTCATCGCCGCGACATTGTTCGAGCCAACAAAACCTCTCTTCAATAACTGGGTTTCACAGGCATTGAACTTTGTCTTCCTCGCCTTGCTTGCGGGCCTGGTCTTCGGCCTTATCCTGCAGCTCAACATCCAGCTGATCCGCATGATAGCTGACCAAATAGAAACAGGGATGGCCGATGTGCTTTCGCTGTTCGGAGCTCAAGTTCTGGTCGGAGCCGCAAGCCTCGTCATCATGATTCTGATCCCCGGCCTTGCCGCCGGCCTCTCCAACGGCTTCGGCGCTCAACTCGGTGTCGGCTCCGCCGCCCGGGGCGCGTTCTCTGTTCTACGTCTGCGCAGCATGCTGCGCCTGCGCGCCAAGTAAGCCTTTCCCCACCCGCTGCCCAAGCGGGGCCATCACACCCTTCCTTCTGCCCACGCGGCAGCACAGGAGCCCATTCCATGCAAAAACTCATTGCCGCCCTGGCGCTGGCCGGGCTGCTGGCCGGCTGCGCCTTTCATGCGCCCCAACCCCCACAGCCTGCTGACGGGCCGCGTGTGCCGGTGAACGCCAGCGCACCGATTTTCAAAGGAGTCTGAACTGTGGCAGAACCTCTCAAGTCTGAAGATGTCGCTGCCTGGCTGGAGCAATCACGCGGCCTGGAGCGCGACCACCTGGGCGAACTGGTCACCAGCCGCAAGCGCGCCTGGCAGGTTGCGATGGGCGCGGGGCTGATCGCCTTTGCCGCTGTCGCTGCCGTGGCGGGATTGACGCCCCTGAAGCAGCCGCCCGAAATGTATGTAGTGCGCGTGGATAACGCCACCGGCAGCATCGAGCATGTCAGCACCCTGGGTGAACCGATGGAAGACTACGGCCAGCGCATCGCCAAGTATTTCCTGAACACCTACGTGCTGAATTGCGAAGGCTACAGCTGGCAGACCATCCAGGAGCAATTCGACACCTGCGCCCTGCTGTCCTCGCCATCCATTCAAGTGCAGTACGGCAAGCGTTTTGAAGGGTCGGATGCCGTGACTACGCGGCTTGGCACCCTGGGTACGGTGGATGTTCAGGTTCATTCCATCACTCTGGGCGCCAATCAGGCAGCCATTGTCCGTTTCACCAGAACGGAACGTGAAGTCTCTACCGGCAACATCACCAGGACGCGGCACCTGATTGCCACCATGGCCTACCAGTACGCCGACGTTCCCCTCACCGAAGCCGTCGCCCGTCGCAACCCGCTGGGCTTTCAGGTTGTTCGCTACGACCTGGCTGCCGACCTGTCGCGCTGACCCCCCCGGATCAGAAGGAACCCCCATGTTTGAACTCTTCCCACGCAGGCGGGCGGTGGCGCTGCTGCTGTGCCTGGCCCTGCCGGCCAGCGCCTGGGCGCTGGAGACGCCCCGCGCTTCACGGCTCGACCATCGGGTGCGCTATGTCAACTATGACCCGGCCAACGTGATCCAGCTGGATGCGGTGATCGGTGTCGCCACCCACATCCAGCTGGAACCCGGCGAAACCTACCAGTATCACGTCTTTGGCGACAGTCAGGCTTACGCCTTCACGTACAAGAACCACCACCTGTTCTTCAAGCCCACCGCCGAAGACGCCGACACCAACCTCATTGTCATCACCGACCGGCGCGAATACAGCTTCCGGCTGTCTTACAGCCACGACCGCGGCTCACCGGCCCTTTACAAGCTGGTGATGCGCTACCCGGAAGTAGAAGCCCGCATGAAGGCACAGGCCGCCCGGAAGGCAGCGGTTGAGCGCTCGTTACAGGCATCCGCCGGCACGATGAACTGGCAGGCGTACACGCGCAGTGGCGACGCCAGCCTCGCGCCCGTTCACGCCTGGGATGATGGCCGCCATACCTGGCTGCAATTTCCTCCGGAAACCGACATGCCCACGGTATACCGCGTGACCCCTGACGGCCAGGAAGTCATCACCAACTATCACATGGCCGATGAACGCACGATGGTGCTGCATCGCACCTCGCCACGCTGGCATCTGCGCCTGGGCAACCAGGTGCTGGCCATCCATAACGAAGCCTTCGGCCTGATCCCTGTACCCGCCCACACCGGCACAGCTTCCCCCGCTGTCCGGCGCACAGTGAAAGGCGCGGCAGCGCCTGTACCGACGCTGCGGATTCGGGAGATTACGCCATGAAGGAACAGCCCATGAACGACACCGATCCGCAGCAGGGCCAGACCCCCACGGCTGGCCTGGAGCGCGAAGCCCTGAACCTGGAAACCGCCGGGCGCAGCGCCCCACGCGGCGCACGCGCTTTTCTGTGGCTCACCATCCTGGTGGCCATTGCCGTGGCCATCGGCGTGCTGCTGAAAGTCTGGAGCCGGGAACCAGCGCCTGCCAGCGACAGCGGCCTGGAAGCCGATCAAAGCGGAATCACCAACCGGCTCAAGCCGCCCAGGGTGGAGCGACCTTCGCCACCCAAGCCTTTGCCTCCCCTGGCACCTCAGCCGGTCCCTGCGCCCGCCTATGTCCTTCCACCATCGACGCCCGCAGCACCGCCGCCTGTCGATGAAGTGGCACAGCGGCGGCTGGCCAGCCCGCTGCAGGCGGGCGGCGCAGACGGGGGCAGCGCAAGCGGCAGCCAAGCCAGCGCCCCAAACGGCCCTTACAGCGACGCCGGCCCGCTGGCCGACAAGCTGCGGCCCCTGGAGCTGGCACCCTCCGTGGCCGGCCTGCTGGGGGATCGCAACTTTCTGCTTACCCAAGGCACCATGATCGACTGCACGCTGCAAACCAAGCTGGTCAGCACCCAGCCGGGGCTGCTCACCTGCCTGGCCACGCACGATGTTATGAGCGCCAACGGCAAGGTCAAGCTGATCGACGCCGGCACCAAGTTCACCGGCTATCAGTCCGGCGGCATCCAGCAGGGCCAGGCACGCACCTTTGTCACCTGGAACCGGCTGGAAACCCCCGCTGGTGTCATCGTTGAGTTGGCCTCACCCGGCACCGGCCCCCTGGGGGAAGCCGGGCTGGACGGCCATGTCGACAACCATTTCTGGGAGCGCTTCGGCAACGCCATTCTGCTATCCCTGGTGGGCGACTTCGGCAACTGGGCATCGAACCAGGGCCAGTCGGGCGACAACAACATCCGCTTTGACAACACCGCCCAGGGCGGGCAGGAAGCCATCGCCAAGATTCTGGAAAAGTCTTTGGACATACCTCCTACTCTTTACAAGAACCAGGGCGAACGCATCGGCATCATGGTCGCCCGTGATCTGGATTTCAGCCATGTCTACGACCTTGAACTTACCCCTTGAAGTGGTCCCTTTTGATCGCGGCATTTCAGTGCGGACCTTTCTGCGGCCGTTGGCCCAACATCTGCAGGACCCGAAAGTCACAGAGATCGCCATTGTGCGCGAAGGCCATCTGTACGCTCGCACAGACGGACATTGGCTGTCACACGACTGCGAGGAACTGAGCTACCCGCAGCTCGAAGCGCTGGCGACGGCCCTGGCAGCCTACAACCACATGGCGCGCAGCCCCATCATGTCGGTGGTACTGCCCGATGGGGAGCGCGGCCAGATCATTCTGCCGCCGGCCTGCATAGACGACACCCTCGCCATCAACATCCGTAAACACGCCACGGAAACTTTCTACCTGAAGCAGCTGGCGTCCGGCGGGGCTTTCAAGGCCACTATGGATGCCACCGCCAAATATGGTGCTGACGGTCTGTCGAAACTCGATCAGCGACTGCTGATACTGAAGAACAGGGGAGACTATTTCGAGTTTTTGGTGGACTCCGTCCGCGCGCGCAAGAACGTGGTGATTTCGGGTGCAACAGGGTCAGGAAAAACCACTTTTGCCCGATCCCTCATGAATGAAATACCCGTCCATGAACGCCTTATCACCATTGAAGACGTGCATGAACTGATCCTGCCCTGGCATGAAAACCGCGTTCACATGATGTACGGCGGCACACGGGGCCGCGTGTCCGCCACCGACTGCCTGGCCGCCTGCATGCGCCTGTCGCCCGACCGAATTTTTCTGGCAGAGTTGCGCGGCCCCGAAACATGGGACTATCTGGCCGCGCTGAACACCGGCCACCCGGGATCCGTCACCACCACACACGCCAACAGCGCAATCGACGCCTTTGACCGGCTGGCCATCCTTACCAAGCAGTCCCCCACTGGTGGCAATCTGGACTTACCCACGATTCAGACCTTTCTGCAGCAGACCGTGGACATTGTTGTGCATGTCGATAAATTCCGTGTGCAAGAAATCTGGTTTGATCCCCGGCGCCACGTCGTCGCCTGAGTTCCTGCAACAGCGCCACTTCTACCCTATTCGACCCGGCAGCCTGCCGGGTCACAACCCACCCCGAACCCGTGTGAGGCGCTGCACACATTCCGGGCGGCCCTTGCATGGGTTCGCCCGGAGCATCCTCAATGACCACGCCCACCCGCACGCCTTTTCACAAGGATGCCAACCTGCAGCGGCTGTCAGCTGCCATGCAGCGCGCTATGCAGAAAGCTTCACAGGCCATGGCTGACGCCGCAGAGAAACAGGCCACCACCCCGACACCGTTCATGCTGCCCGGCATGAACGAGACCGTCCGGGCCATTCCCAACTACATCGCCCGTAGCGCCATCTTTGCCCCGGTACGCCGGGGTTGGCGTCCTCTGCACGATGAAACCGTATTCCTGGAGGGCAGCCACATCCTGCTGAAAGGCTCGGGCAAGCAACTGAGTGAAGACCATGCCGACATCTGGATGCACGCCATGTATCTGCAAACCACGGCCTTGCTGGGCGAGGCGCCGGTCATAAACCGCGCTGACTTCCTGCGCGGCATGGGCCGGCCTACCGGCGGCAGCGCCTATGAATGGCTGCATGAAGGCATGAAAGACCTGGCTCGCTTCACCCTGTGCATCGAGGCGCGCAGAAAAGACGGCTCGGTGAAATACAGCTATGGCCGTCATCCTTCCACCCGTGTCATTGCCATGATCGGGGGCTTCGATTACCACGACCCCACGGGCAGCTACACCCTGTACGCCGACCCGCGCTGGGCACAGATTTTCGGCAACCGGGAATACGCTCTGGTGGACTGGGCCAAGCGCCTGCAAATGCGCCATGATCTGTCCAAAAGCCTGCAACGGCTGATTGGCACCTCTGCCGACATCCAGCAGAAATACAGCCTGGACATCCTCAAGCAGCGCGCCCAATACACCGGGCGGATGCGGGATTTCCGGGTCACACTGGAGCGCAGCCTGGACGAACTGGAAGCCTTGAAAGTGATTGCAGAACCCCGGATTGAAGCCGCCATTCGCGGCCATGAGCAGGCAGTCTGGACGCGCCTGGATCGGTAGGCTTTCATCGTCATAGCATCGCGCTTCATGCCCGGAAGCAGCCACTTCAGGCCCGATTTCCAGCCTGTGGATAAGTGGCTTTGAGCATCGTCATAGCATCGCGGCGAGCTCGTCATAAGATCGCGGCCTTTCGTCAGAACATCGCGCTTTATCGTCACAGCATCGCGCATGAGTTTTTGAAACCCGCATGAACATTGGCTTTCCAGCCATTGTCGCGCCTTCTACCTTATTTCTACCTTACTTCTACCGAACCGGCCTGTGAATAACTGACGCCGTCAGCCCCTGACGCGCAGCACTGAGCCTGTTCACGCCGGGCCATCTTGCATCGCCACGCTGCACAGCCGCATAGCGGCTGTCGGTCGGCAACGAAGCCAGCACCCGCCCTTTCGGGCAACACCTTCTTTTCACCCCCGTATTGCCCTTTCAATTCACAAGGCAAAGGAGACCCCATGCACTCGACCATCGACACCCGCATGCTCAACATCGCACAGGAAGCCGCCCTGCACGGCATCGGCCCCATGAGCCTGGGCGAAGCGCTGACTGCGGCGCTCATCCTGAATCGCTGTGACTGGCTGCGCGAACGCGGCTACAGCATCGCGGAAGCCCTGGACCGCATCGGCCCGGAATGGACTGCCCGCCTGCGAGAAGTCGAAAGACAGTTCTACGACGACGTTACCCAGGCCCGGCTGCGCTTCACTTTCGAGATTCTTCCCCACCCTGCCGATTCAGGTTGCTTCACGCTGCGCCTGCTTGAAGGCGGCCAGGAAGTCGGCGGCGGTCAGTTCTCGACCCACGGCAAGGTGACACGTTTCACGGATGAACAGTCCGCCTACGACGAAGCGCTGGCCACGGGCCGCTCTTGGCTGGTGGCCAAGCAGGCCGCTGTCTTTCCCGAACTGTCGCAATAAGCGGCGCTCACCCGACCCCTGGAATCCTATGACTGACTCCGCTCCCGTTGCACGCTACCGGGCCGCGCTCGCCGAGCTGGACCCACGCATCAGTATCGCCGCCCGCCTGCGTGCCCTATTCTCCTTGATCGAAGCTGAGTTGGCTGCCGGCGTTCCCCATGCCGCCGTGCTGGATGATCTGGCCGCAGCGGGCCTGACCGTACAGCAAAGCACCTACGCCATCACGCTCTACCGCTGGCGCAAGGCCCAGCGCGCTGCTGCAGCCGGGCCTGCCGCCAAGCCAAAGCCACCTGCTACGCCCACCACAACGCCCTCAGCGCCATCCGCAACCGCCGGGACCCTTGATGCCATTCAGGGGCGGCCCAGCAACATCCAGACGCCCGGCGACCTGCGCAAGATTCGCGATATGCGTGTTGATCTGGAAGCCCTACGCCGCGAAGGCTTGACCAACCGCAGCGCTTCCAGCCCCCCTGACTCCACCAAAAGGAATGAACCATGAAAGTCGCCGTTCTCAACTACACCGGCTCCGTTGGCAAGACAGTTGTTGCTTCCCACCTACTGGCACCCCGCATGAACGGAGCGCAGATATTCGCGGTGGAGTCCACCAACGAAACCGGAGCCGACCTAGGCCTGGACGTGGATCAGCTACGCGGCGAACACTTCGGACGCCTGTTCCGTGAATTGCTCACCCGCGATGACGCCATTGTCGATGTCGGGGCCAGCAATATCGAAGATTTTCTGACCCACATGATGCGCTACGAAGGCGCGCACGAAGAGATGAGCTACTTCGTCCTGCCTGTCATCAACACCGGCAAAGCCCAGCGCGAGACCATCAAAACCGTGGCCGCGCTGGCTGCGCTGGGGGTGGACTCAGACCGGGTACGGATTCTATTCAACCGCGTTGATAGCAACGTGGAAGACGAGTTTCCGTCGATTCTGGCCTATGCCGCCAAGACGGGCGAAGTACAGGCCAATCCGCGCGCCGCCGTCTACGAAAACGAAGTCTTCGAGCTGCTGGCCGATCAGCGCACCACCATTGCCGATGTACTGGCCGACCAGACCGACTACCGCGCCCTATTGCGCGCTGCCGACCCTGACGATCACGCCCGCATCTCGCAGCTGAGCAACCGCCACGCCCTGCGCGCTCTCGCCAAGCCGGTGGACCGGCAGATGAATGCCGCCTTCTCGGCTCTATTCTCGTGATCCAGCATGGACGCCCACACCCCACCCAGCGGCCCCCGTTCAAAACTGGATTTGCTGTACCACGAAGTCCTGGGCGAAGTCGCCGGCCTGGTGGACAGGCTGGAAACCGCCACCCGTACCCTGGATACCGCACAGCAGCAGATGCAGTCCATGAGCGAGGCGCAACAGATGTTGCCCCAGCAACTCGGTCGCCACCTCAGCGCTACGCTTGAAGCAGCTGCCCGGCCTGTGAATCTACAGCTTCAGCAGTCCGTTCAATCCATGCTAAGCGATACCGGCACCCACCTGGATCAGCTGAGCCGGGAATCCGCCCAGTATGCCCGTATCGCCCACCAATCCGCTCGCCGCATGGCGCTCATTGCCCTGGTCGTAGGCGGCACTGCTGGCGTGCTTGGCGGTCTGCTGGCCGGGCTGGCCCTGGGCCAGCTTCTAATTCCTTGAGGGTCATGCTCCATGTCCACCCTGATCTCACCCATCACCCGGCGGCGTATTGCCGCCTTTTCCCTGGCCGTCTTTCCGCCCACTACCTGGATGCTTGCCGCCACCTGGGCCAGCCAGATGCACTGGCGCGACTGGAACGCCCATACCTTCCGGCATTTCGTGATGCTCACGCCGCAATACCCCGTGCTCTGGGGCGCCCTGGGTGTCGGCCTGGTGCTTTCCCTGACACTGATTCTATTCATTGGTCGCACCGCCAGGACCGAAGGTTTTGAAGGCGCCGCCTACAAGCGCTTTGTGCGTGGCACCCGCACCACCAGCGCCAACAACCTGGCACGCCAATGCGAAGAACGCGGCAAGATGCAGATTGATGTGGGCGGCATTCCCATGCCCACCGCCAATGAAAACCTGCACCTGCTCATCAGCGGGGCGACGGGTTCCGGTAAATCCGTACTGCTGCGAAACATGGCGGCATCGGTGCTGAAACGCTCGCAGCATGACATGGCCCGGCATCTCCCCGGCCAGACGCCCACACGCAATGACCGCATGATCGTCATTGACCCCAATGGCGATCTGCTCAGCAAGTTCTGGCAGCCTAACGACGTCATCCTCAACCCCTATGACGCCCGCAGCCAGGGCTGGTCCTTCTTCAACGAAGTGCGCGCCGATTACGACTGGAAACGCCTAGCCCGCTCCATGGTTCCCATGAGCCAGGACCGCAACGCGGAAGAATGGAACGATTTCGGTCGCCTGCTGCTGCGCGAAACGGCCAAGAAGCTCTATGAATTGCAGGGCGAGGAAGCCAGCATCATGGATCTGTTCCGGCTTTGCACCATCGAAGACCCCAAAGTGCTGAAGCAGTTTCTGGAAGGCACACTCGCCGAATCCCTATTTGTCGGTTCCAGCGAAGCCAGCAAGGCGCTGTCTTCCGCCCGCTTCGTGCTGTCGAACAAGCTATCGGAACATACTGGCATGAAGCCCGGCAGATTTTCCATCCGCGACTGGCTGGAAAAGCCCGATGGCGGCAACCTGTATATCAACTGGCGCGAAGACATGATGAGTTCCATGAAACCGCTGGTGTCGTCCTGGGCAGACGTATTCATCACGTCCATCCTGTCCATGCCCGAAAGTGCCCACCGGCGCTGGTGGCTGTTCATAGATGAACTGGCCAGCCTGGAAGCACTGCCCTCTTTGGAAGCCGGGCTGACCAAAGGCCGCAAGAACGGCTTGCGCATTGTCGCCGGCCTGCAAAGCACGTCACAGCTGGAACATATCTACGGGCGCACCATGGCGACCACCATCCGGGCTAGCTTCCGCAACTTGGCAGTGCTCGGCGGCTCCCGCACCGACCCGCAGACTGCCAAGGATATGAGCGAAAGCCTTGGCAAGCATGAAGTTGAAAGGCCAAAATTCAGTATCAGCCGCAGTGCGGATAACCGTAATACGTCGGACAACATGGAACGGGTGGCGGAGGATGTGGTGACGGCGGCGCAGATACAGGCGCTGCCGGCGCTGGGCGGGTATGTGGCTTTGGCGGGGGATTATGCGATTGCTCGGGTGGAGTTACCGTTCAGGGAGTATGTGGTGGCTGCGGGCGCGTTTCAGGAGTCTGGGAAGATACTTTGAACTGATTTCGCCATAACGAAATTATCTGTCAGATAAAACACCGAGAAAACTATAAACAGCCAGAGGGGCATGCACACCGATTTCATGGGCATTCAGCATTAGAGGACTGCAGAGAGATTGGTATTGTGTGACCACTACCACTTAACAGCACGGCTTTGTATTACCGATGATTCCCACTCGATCATAAATTAAAATATGTTTTCTTTGAAAATCAGCTAGTTGCATGCTGATTACTTGTTGATGCCATGGATAATACCACATAGAAAAAAACTGCTTTTTTCGTACAAATCAGGGGGCTGCTAATCATTCTCGCTCATGTGCACTTCGGCCGAATCCCATTGGCCCACGGCGATTGCTGTACATTCATCAATGAGCAGATCGAGAACCGACTCGATCTTGCGAACGTCATACGCACCTGCGGCCAACGTCTCGGCCGTCTGTTTCAAGAATTCCTTGCTATAGGACTCTTTGTATTCCAACGCCCCCTGATAGATGCCGAGGCTCTTCTTGTAGTTGGTCCAGAGCACCTTGGCCGGCGGGTGACCACCGACGTCGAGGTCGAGATAGCACTCGATCGCCGCCGCGCGCCGGTTAATGTCCGAGTTGCGGAGTCCCTCGGGACCTTGCGCCGGAAAAGCGCGGAAGTCCTCGAGCTCGGGCAACATGATCCCGCGCATATTCGCGGGCAGGGTGAGCGTTGACAGACGCTGATGGGCGTCGAGCCCCTCAGCGTCATTGTCGAATACGAAGACGACCTGATTCTGGACATCTATCTTAGCTAGCCCCTCCGCGAACTTCACTAGGTTGCCCGTGCCTGAAAATGGGTGGCTTTCGCTCACATCGATGAAGCGGAAGAAGTCCGCGATTCCTGGCCGCAACAGCGCGAGCGCATGCTTTAAGATGTGAACGTCTGAGCTTCCCTCGGTTGCGATCAGGAACGTCTCGGTTCGCCGGGCGTGAGGCATGAACTCCCGCTCTGTTGCCCACCCAGCCTGCACCAACGGTCCATATTGCCAAACAACGGGAGCGTCTTCGTTCGCCTTCGCCTCCGCCAAGAGGCGCAGGACCGAATACGGGTGAAGGATATCTATCAACCCGCCGAAGAAGCTTCGCTCAGAATAGGCATGGAGATCATAGGATCGATAGCCGGGAATCCGCTCGAACTGCATCCCGTCGAATCGCCCTCGGACCTTCTTTTCGCTTGCATCGTCCGTCCCCGAAATAAAGGTGTCATCAAGACTGTCGAGCGGGTGAGCGGTAGCAAACGCGCAGAACTCCGCAAAGCTCATTAGGTCGGGAATGGGCTCGTCATCATAGTCCTGAAGAGACTGCCTCTCCTCTAGCCAGCCTTGTACGACAACATCATATTCACGGCGGACGCGCTCCAGATTGAATCCCAGGAGTTCGAGACGAGGAACGACGTGCTTAAGCGGCCGCGTGAACGCCATCTCGGAAGGTGTGGGGTCCTCGCCCTTCTCTTCATACCAATCGTAGTTGAGCTGGTTGCTCTTGATGGCCTTTCGATCTTGTTCCTGAAAAATTGATCCGTGATCAATTCCGCGGTGGTTCTTGCTGTACGTGACCGACACTCCTGCCACATCGAGCGTAATTTCCGTACCCAAGCTTACCCCCTTACCATCCTTTCAAGCTTCTTCATCGGCGAGCCTCATCGAGCCAGGCCAGTGTTTCCTTGTCGCCGGCGGCTACGCGGATCAGCAGCTCACGCACCAAGGCAGCCATGCTCATGCCGTGCGCCTCTGCAACGACAGCCGCCTCAGCCTTTACGGCGGCTGTCACTCTGGCGCTGACAGTTACCACGGGCATAGGTTAGCCCTCCCCGGCCTTCCGCTCGATGGCCTCCAGTACCGTCTCGCCGGGGCGCAGGTCGTACAGTTCACGCGCGTTAGTCGTAGTGGGTACCGGCGGCAAGTCATCGCTGGGACCGTCATCGTCCAGGAAGGCGGGTTCTTCTGGATAGTCAGTCATGGGAGCACCTTTGTAGTCAGAATGGGATGCTGTCATCCCAGTTCGCCTTCTGGGTCTGCTCATAGGCCACCACCTGAGTTTTGATCTTTGCCTCCAGCCCCTTGATGAAACGAATCGAGGCTGCCACGTGATTGAAGATCAGCAAGCTTTCCTCGTAGTTCAATATCGGGTTGTCGTGCGCAAGACTCTTGTTGTTACGCACATCGTTGAAAGCTTCCAGCACAGAAATACTGGACTTCAGGATACGCTCGGTCATTGCAGACTCAAGGTGTCCACCTTCGCGCAGTTTCTTTACGTATTCGCCAAAAATGCTATGTAGTGGCTTATCACGAGTAATCACAATACCGTGTGGCTCACAGGTCACTCGGATGAACTTGTTGACGAAGGTATGTAGACGATCCAGACCACCTTCGGGCTGATTTTTCTCGATAGCCTCACGGACATGCTCGGCCACGACCTCAAAGTCTCGCTCATCCGCGATGGCGGTTAACGCATCTAACTCGGCCACCGGCTGGTCACTGAGGAGTCGCTGTGCAATCTTCCTGCAGTCGTCGATCAGCAGGGGGTTACTATCCCCAAAGCAGTCTTCTTGAGCACCGTAGGCGATCAAGCCATCAATTACCCTGCCGGCTGTGTGATTAGGGGCAATATCCCAGAAGGTACGCATCCGCTTGGCCTTTGAGTCCCCACCCGTTCGGTACATGGCCGCGTCGATCTCAACGCGATAGTCCAGAAAGAACTCGGAATAGGTACGATCAGAGAAGTTCATTACGTACCCGCTGCCCATCCCAAGCAGCTTTTCGAGTTTACGCCGTTCGAATGCGCTCAGGTCGGCCATTCATTACTCCCCGAGCCGTGCTGCTTCCGCAGCGACATGACCCGCCAAAGCTGCAACGAATGTCTTGAGGCTGGTCATTGACGACAATTCAGTAAATTCGCCCGTATCCAGCGCACTCCGCTCCGCAGTTAGGACGGCTGCCGTTGTGTATAGCTGTTCCTGGACCAGCCGCTGACACAGCAGGTCATACCGCTTGAGATAAGACGCGCCCTTGAACTCCTCGAACACTGGGAAATGCGGTGATGCATCGCGGACAGTCTTGCGCGACCCCGGCGCATCCTCGACCATCATCAGCCAACCAACGAACGGTCGCGGCTGCTTACCAAAAGCCTCTTCACGAAAAGCTGTCCAAAGATCGTGGGCGGTTCCGATGGCTTCTTCGGTTCTGTTGTTGAAGTTGTTTCCAAACGAGGGGCCAACCTGACTTTTCAGCTCGATTGCGGCAATCAGCTCACCCTTGTAAAGAACCAGCAAATCCCACAATTTCGTCGGACGGAAATAACCGGGCAATGTCAGCATTGCCCGGTTCTGGTATATCTCAGCATGGGAGAGTCCATTGGCCCTGATGACGTCGAGTATCAAGGCCAAGAACCCATCCATGTTCTTTCCGGCTGTTACGCCCGCCCGTTCTCCTTGGTCGGCATTGCCTGACTCAATCTGTTTCTGCCTTGCTGCTTCACGGTTGCCCCAAAATGCTTTCACCGCCTCTCGGGCTTTTTGTTCGTAGTTGACGAGATCAAGTGCCATTTATTCTCCATTGCCCCCGAGGGCAGATCGTTCTTCGTGGCTCAAGCCGTAAAGCTTGAATACAGCCCGGTTGCATGCTTGCACGTCCCGCCTGATGGCAGCCTCGGCCAGCTCACGGCGCAGCAGTTCAGACACATCCGCCCAACGCGGGATGCGGATGCGACGTAGGTACTGCGCTTGGAACCGCAGGAACCCTCCCCGCATTTTCGTTGAATAGGTCGCCACGAACAGACGAGTGACGGCGGACAGCAGCACAGCCTGCAAGGCCCGCAAATCCCAGTCGTCTGACGTGACGTAGTAGAGGTTGTGATGGGGATACAGCTCACCACCTTCAAAGACAATGTGTGCCTCACCCTTGATGTCTGGAATCAGGAGCTTAGGCCTCGCGGCTAGCGCCGGGGTGATGCGGTCAATCGTGCGATACCAGTTAGCTGGAGCTTTCCGCGCACAGTGACGCCCTGCAATCACCTCCCGTCTAGCCTCAAGGTAGCGCCGTAGGCGCGGATACTCGTCGAGATTGACCAGTCCTGCTGGCTCGGCAAAGGGGTTGATGACACCCTGCCCGCGCCACTGCACCTCGCCGGTCATGATGTCCCTGGTTGTCACCAGCGGTAGCTTCCGGTCTGGCTCAACATCGAGCTCCTGGAAATCCCCTATGAACGCCTTGTCAGCGCCGGTCGCAACACCAATCCCAACCTTGCACCCTGCCTCTTCTAGCTGGGGGAAAGCACTCTCCAGACGGCGAATGAGAGCCATCTGGTCGGAGGACTCCAGCAGCCACGGCTCCGCACCGTTAGTCACGCGGGCAAGTTCGCGCACCGGGCCGGGTTCTTTCGGCAGCGCAGGGGCTGTAAGCAAGCCAGCCAGTTCGGTCAGCGTCGTCCGGTCAATGGCCGGACGGTGAGCGATGCGCGTTGCCCCCGGCACTTCACGGCTGATGACAGTGATGGCTGGGTAGGCGATCACATCGGAGTGGAAAGCCGGTGTATCCACCATATCGACATAGAGTTTCAGGTGGAACCGCTCAGCTACGAGACTGCGCAGCGGCCCACCATAGCGGTTCTTCATCCAGCGATCCGCGCAGATGAAGCCCAGGCTGCCACCATCCGACAAGACCGACAGCGACCGCTCAATGAAGGGAATGTAGATATCGGCCCGATCAAACATGGTCAGGTAACGACTGCGGTACTCGGCAAGCAGCGGCGCCGGGATCAACTCCTGGCGGACATAGGGCGGGTTGCCCACCACAAAATCAAATTGCCCTTCCAGCGGTGCCAGCAGGAAATCACCCTGTGACAGCCAGCAGTCAGCCAAGGCGGTCGCAGTATCCGCAGCAATCCCCTGGCGATTGAGTAGCGCGACAACGGCGGCTTGAGTGCTGCGAAAGGTGTCGTGGTGCAGCTCCACCGCCCGGATCGCATCGGCCAGTTCGTCGAGCGCGGAACCGTTCGGCCTGGCCGCCCGCCATGCGCCCAACAGTCGACCAATGATCGGCAGCAGAAAATCTCCTCCGCCGAATGATGGCTCCAAGAGCCGCTTTTCATGAAGCGGTTGATCTTCCGTGTATCCAGTCAGGTCCAGGATGAAGTCAACCACCTCTGAGCGCGTAAAAATCGCTCCACGAGCTTCTATCCCCCCTCCTGCCGCCATTGCTTCAGTCGCGGCCATAACAGGACAATTAAGCACAGCTTCAGACTCCTGAGCGGACTGTCGCATCTTGTCAGAAGCGCCAACTTCTAGCGATTGTTGGAGCATCAAAATTCCTCATTGACGCGGCATAACTACGCCGACGTGCTTGTAAAGAGTGGTACGGGATACGCCATACCGACGGGCCACCTCAGCCACCCGAATGTCTGGATCACGTAGCAGGGCTTTGATCTCGCGCACCTGCTTGTCGTCTAACTTCGGTTTTCGACCACCGGCCCGACCACGGGCGCGAGCGGCGGCAAGCCCGGCCTGCGTCCGTTCCCGAATCAGGGCGCGCTCGAACTCTGCCAAGGCTGCGAAAACGTGAAATTGCAGTTTGCCCGCCGCGCTGCCTGTCTCGATCTTCTCGGTCAAGCTTTCAAAATGCACGCCGCGCTCCTCCAACTCGGCCACGATCTTCACCAGGTCGGGCAGGCTGCGCCCAAGGCGATCCAACCGCCATACCACGAGAGTATCCCCGGATCGTAGTGCCTTGAGGCATTGCTCAAGCTCCGGGCGTACCGCGTTCTTGCCGCTGATCGCTTCTTCGTAAGTCACGCTGCACGCGGCCTGCGTGAGCGCGTCGCGCTGCAGGTCTAGGTGCTGATCGTCCGTCGAAACGCGGGCGTACCCTATGCGTTGATTCATTGACAGAACCAGGACATTGATAAATTAACGGATATCTTAACGGATTCGAGCCTCATCGGCCATGCAAAACTGTGTCACTTTCAGAAGGCGACAGCACGAAATATCAAAAGTCGACCGCACGGTCTTTTCTGACGTTGGAGTCGCCTCAGAAAACGGAAAATAAAGCACGCTAAGGCGTAGTTCCCTCGGGCTACACCGCGTCCGCACTGCGCGGTTCTTTCTTCCCTTGCAGTGACGCAATCAGCGGGCAGGAAACGTTCCCCTTCCGCGCATGGCAGGCGCACACCAAATCAGACAGCACGGCCTCCATGCGCGCCAGGTCAGCCATCCTCTCGCGCACGTCCTTGAGCTTGTGCTCGGCCAGGCTGCTGGCTTCCTCGCAATGGGTGCCATCCTCCAGCCGCAGCAGCTCGGCGATCTCATCCAGGCTGAAGCCCAACCGCTGGGCTGATTTCACGAAGCGCACCCGCGTTACATCCGTCTCGCCATAGCGG
This sequence comes from Paracandidimonas soli, assembly GCF_004342005.1. Taxonomy (GTDB): domain Bacteria; phylum Pseudomonadota; class Gammaproteobacteria; order Burkholderiales; family Burkholderiaceae_B; genus Paracandidimonas; species Paracandidimonas soli. Next base: position 48,909 of record NZ_SMBX01000003.1, on the reverse strand, counting down.
CGAATGCTGCCGTAAGGCTTGTCCGGTTCCGGGAGCAAGCCCTTGCGCTGATAGAACCGGATGGTCTCCACATTGACCCCGGCCGTCCTGGCGAAAACGCCAATGGTCAGGTTCTCCAAATTGTTTTCCATATCGCTTGACTCCGTACATAACTACGGAAGTAAGCTTAAGCTATCCAATTCAGATTCGAAAGGACAAACGTATGTCTGAACCTCAAAACGGGCGCGGCGCGCTCTTCACTGGCGGGCTGGCCGCCATCCTCGCCTCGGCTTGCTGCCTCGGGCCGCTGGTTCTGATCGCCTTGGGGTTCAGCGGCGCTTGGATCGGCAACTTGACGGTGTTGGAACCCTATCGCCCCATCTTTATCGGCGTGGCGCTGGTGGCGTTGTTCTTCGCCTGGCGGCGCATCTACCGGCCGTCAGCCGCCTGCAAACCGGGTGAGGTTTGCGCGATTCCCCAAGTGCGAGCTACTTACAAGCTCATTTTCTGGGGCGTGGCCGTGCTGGTTTTGGTCGCGCTCGGATTTCCCTACGTCGTGCCATTTTTCTATTGATCACAGGAGTTCACCATGAAAAAGCTGCTTTCCGCCCTTGCCCTCGCTGCCGTTGTTGCCCCCGTGTGGGCCGCCACCCAGACCGTTACGCTGTCCGTACCGGGCATGACCTGCTCGGCCTGTCCGATCACTGTCAAGAAGGCGATTTCCAAGGTCGATGGCGTCAGTAAAGTTGACGTGACCTTCGAGACGCGCGAAGCGGTGGTCACCTTCGATGATGCCAAGACCAGCGTGCAGAAACTGACCAAGGCTACCGAGGATGCGGGCTACCCATCATCAGTCAAGAACTGATCATGAAAGACCCGAAGACACTGCTGCGGGTCAGCATCATTGGCACAACCCTCGTGGCGCTGTGTTGCTTCACCCCTGTTCTGGTCATTTTGCTCGGTGTGGTCGGCTTGTCCGCGCTGACCGGCTATCTGGACTATGTGCTGCTGCCTGCGCTGGCGATTTTCATCGGCTTGACCATCTACGCCATCCAACGAAAACGCCAAGCCGATGCCTGCTGCACCCCGAAATTCAATGGAGTAAAAAAATGACCGAAATCACCGTGAATGGCATGACCTGCACATCCTGCGCCACCCATGTCAAAGATGCTTTGGAAAAGATTCCCGGCGTGAATGCCGCTGTGGTGTCCTATCCAGAAAGCCGCGCGCAAGTCATGGCAGACACCGCCGTGAGCCACAACCAACTGCTGGCCGCCATCGCCGCATTGGGTTATCAAGGCTCGATCCGGGTTGGTGATTTCAAAGATGAACCAAAAATCCGTGATGCACTTGAGGGCGCCGGTTTGCATATCGCCATCATTGGCAGCGGCGGGGCCGCGATGGCGGCGGCGCTGAAGGCCGTCGAGCAAGGCGCGACGGTCACGCTGATCGAACGCGGCACCATCGGCGGCACCTGCGTCAATATCGGCTGTGTGCCGTCCAAGATCATGATCCGCGCTGCCCATATTGCCCATCTGCGCCGGGAAAGTCCGTTCGACGGCGGTATTGCGGCAACTGTGCCTGCGATTGACCGCAGCAAACTGCTGGCCCAGCAGCAGGCCCGTGTCGATGAACTGCGGCACGCCAAATACGAAGGCATCCTGGACGGCAATCCAGCCATCACCGTTTTGCACGGTGAAGCGCGTTTCAAGGACGACCAGAGCCTGGTCGTCCGTTTGAACGAGGGTGGCGAGCGCGAGGTAACGTTCGACCGCTGCCTGGTCGCCACCGGTGCCAGTCCGGCCGTGCCGCCGATTCCGGGCCTGAAAGAGTCACCCTACTGGACTTCCACCGAAGCGCTTGTCAGCGACACCATTCCCGCACGCCTGGCCGTGATCGGTTCGTCGGTGGTGGCGTTGGAACTGGCGCAAGCCTTTGCCCGGCTCGGCAGCCAGGTCACGATCCTGGCACGCAGCACCTTGTTCTTCCGGGAAGACCCGGCCATCGGCGAGGCCGTGACAGCCGCTTTCCGCGCCGAGGGCATCGAGGTGCTGGAGCACACGCAAGCCAGCCAGGTCGCCCATGTGAACGGCGAATTCGTGCTGACCACCGGACACGGTGAATTGCGCGCTGACAAGTTGCTGGTTGCCACCGGTCGGGCACCGAATACGCGCAGCCTCGCGCTGGACGCGGCGGGGGTCACTGTCAATGCGCAAGGGGCCATCGTTATCGACCAAGGCATGCGCACGAGCAACCCGAACATCTACGCGGCCGGCGACTGCACCGACCAGCCGCAGTTCGTCTACGTGGCAGCGGCCGCCGGCACCCGTGCCGCGATCAACATGACCGGCGGCGACGCAGCCCTCAATCTGACCGCGATGCCGGCAGTGGTGTTCACCGACCCGCAAGTCGCCACCGTGGGCTACAGCGAGGCGGAAGCGCACCACGATGGCATCGAGACCGACAGTCGCACGCTGACACTCGACAACGTTCCGCGAGCGCTTGCCAACTTCGACACACGCGGCTTCATCAAGCTGGTCATCGAGGAAGGTAGCGGACGGCTCATCGGCGTGCAGGCGGTGGCCCCGGAAGCGGGCGAACTGATCCAGACGGCGGTGCTCGCCATCCGCAACCGCATGACGGTGCAGGAACTGGCCGACCAGTTGTTCCCCTACCTGACAATGGTCGAGGGGTTGAAGCTTGCGGCGCAGACCTTCAACAAGGACGTGAAGCAGCTTTCCTGCTGCGCTGGATAAAAAAAGGAGGTTTTCAATGAGCGCCTACACCGTGTCCCGGCTGGCCCTTGATGCCGGGGTGAGCGTGCATATCGTGCGCGACTACCTGCTGCGCGGATTGCTGCGTCCGGTGGCGTGCACCCCGGGCGGCTATGGCCTGTTCGATGATGCCGCCTTGCAACGGCTGTGCTTCGTGCGGGCGGCCTTCGAGGCGGGCATCGGCCTGGACGCGCTGGCGCGGCTGTGCCGGGCGCTGGATGCTGCGGACGGCGATGAAGCGGCCGCGCAGCTTGCCGTTCTGCGCCAGTTCGTCGAGCGTCGGCGCGAAGCGTTGGCCGATCTGGAGGTGCAGTTGGCCACCATGCCGACCGAGCCGGCACAGCACGCGGAGAGTCTGCCATGAACAGCCCCGAGCGCTTGCCGTCCGAGACGCACAAACCGATCACCGGCTACCTGTGGGGCGCGCTGGCCGTGCTCACCTGTCCCTGCCATTTGCCGATTCTCGCCATTGTGCTGGCCGGCACGACGGCCGGCGCGTTCATCGGAGAGTACTGGGGTATCGCAGCCCTCACGCTGACCGGTTTGTTCGTCCTGTCTGTGACACGACTGCTGCGGGCCTTCAAAGATCGATCATGAGCGCTTCCCATTGAGACAAACCACGCTGTCGCTACGTTGCCTCATGCCGGCATCAAATTCGGCTGAGTAGCTTCTCGCCATCTGGACGTAGCTCACCCTTGGGTGAAACATGCCGATACAGGGTCTGCCGCGTGACGCCAAGTTCCTGGCACAGGTCGCCGACCTTGGTCTCTGGCTGACCCATTGCCGCCATCGCCAGCCGCAGCTTGGCGGCGGTCATCTTGAACGGCCGGCCGCCTTTCCGCCCGCGCGCGCGGGCCGAGGCTAGGCCGGCAATCGTGCGCTCCGCGATCAACTCGCGCTCGAACTCGGCCAGGGCGGCGAAGATGCCAAAGACCAGCTTGCCGGCGGCGGTCGTGGTGTCGATGGCCGCGCCGTGCCCGGTTAATACCTTCAAGCCGATGCCGCGCCCAGTCAGGTCGTGCACGGTGTTGATGAGATGTCGCAGGTCGCGTCCGAGCCGATCCAGTTTCCACACGACCAGTGTGTCGCCAGTTCGCAACGCCTTCAGGCAGCTCGTCAAGCCGGGCCGATCCTCGCGCATGCCGGATGCCTGGTCCTCGTAAAGATGTACTGGATCGACCCCGGCGGCAATCAGCGCGTCGCGCTGCAAATCGGTAGCCTGGGAGCCGTCCGCCTTCGATACCCGCATGTAGCCTATCAGCATGTCGTACCTGTCACATATACGTTCGATTATGTGACAGTGTGAGCCAGAAAGTTCTCGCCGTCAAAAACTGTCACTTAACCCGTCATTTAGTCTAAGACCTGCAAACGGCCATTCAGGCTCGTAATGTGACAAAAACTCCGGCGGGATGCCCTCCTTGGTGAACGTGGCGCGCAAACGTTCCAGGGATTCGGGGTCGCGTCGCCCGTAGGACGCCAGTGTGAACAGCAAGCGGGCCGTCTCCGGGTTGTGTCGCGCTTCAATGATGGCCTCATCGATGGCCTGGGCTGCTCGTTGCCAGTGGTTGATGGGTTCCGGCTTCGGCACCTTCGCCGGCAGGCCGTTGGTGAAACCAGTGTGCGGCTCCGTCTGAAACAGCGCGGCCTGTTCCCCGCGCGGGATCAGCGCCTTTGACTCGATCAGCGTGATGGCGGTGGCCGCCGCCTCCAGCATCTGCCACTGCACCGCCGGGGCCAGAATCTCGTAGGGACGCCACAGACTCTGCCCGGCGCGCAGCGGATGGCCGCAGCGCTCCCAGACATGGCGGATGCTCGCCGAGCAACTGCCGCAGTGCGAGAGCGGCGTGTTCAGCTCATCAAGCAGGGTGCGCAGCAGCCGGAACCACAAGCCGGCGTGGACACGCCGACGCGGCAGCTCCACAAAACCCGTCGTCAGCGCCTGCCAGGTGCGCCGGTCCATGCAGGCGATTGCGTCATCGGCAGGGCGCGGCGCAGCATCGGCGATTTCCCACTGAAGATACCGGCCGGGCATGCCCCAGTAGGACTCCAGCCAGCAGCCATGCTGCGGGCAGCTCAGCATCAAGGGGAGCTGCCAGACGAGTAGCACAGCTTGATTCGTTGGATCGTTCAGACACTGCGGACACGCCCGGCGAATCGTCTGGCTCGGTAGCCAGGCACGCCAGCGAGTGATGGACCGCACCTTGCGGGTGCGCTTGGGCAGGAGCACCGCGCATTGGAATGTATAGGTTTCCAAGGCTGCTGGTACCGAATCGTCGAGACTGTCGAGCAGCCACGGCACCCAGCCTGCAAGACTCATGCTGCGCAACCGCTCCAGCTCGACGCCACTGCGCTGGCAGAGCGCCGTCAGCAACGACAAGGATGGTGCGGTATCCAGGTCATCAAGTTGGCTGTGACCAAGATCGTGGGCCAGCAGCTCGTGCACGTCCATCTGGTAGCAGGCGGCGACCCGGTTGAGCCATGAGGACAGGGCTTCGCCTTCCTTGGGTGCCGGATGCAGCGGCCAGCGCGGCGCGGACTTCACATCAGTTCCCGCTCGAACTGTCGCCGCCGCTCACTGGGGCCGATGTAGTCGGCCATGCTGAGCGTGCGGTGGTTGATCGCTTCCTCGCCACTCTCCACGGCGGCGACGGCCGCCGCCACCAGCAGATGTGCAAGCTCGCCGATGGTGCCTTCGCTCCGGGTGAGCAGGTAGCGGGCCATGTCCAGCGTGGCAATCGGGGATGGCCGCCGTAGCGGGAGTGACGCCGCGAAGCTGGCCAGCAGCGAGCAGCAGTCCTCATTGGCCTCCCACGGCGGCAGCAGCATCGGCTCGAAGCGGTTTTCCAACTGATCGTCCGAACGGATGGCCAGGTACGCCTCGCGCGTGCCGACCCCGACCAGGGGGATACGCAGCTCGTTGCCGAGGAAGCGCAGCAGGTTGAGGAACTCGCGCCGGTTAACGCTGTTGCCAGCCAGTACATTGTGCAGTTCGTCGATCACCAGCATGCGCACGCCGACCATGCGCAGCAGGGCCAGCGCCAGTTGCTCCATTTCCGGCAGCCGTGGGCGCGGGCGCAGCGGCGCGCCCATCGCAGCCAGCAGCGCGACATAGAAGCGGATCACCGATGGCTCTGACGGCATCTGCACGACCAGCACCGGGATATGTTCTTGGTCAGCGTCGGTGCCGACCGGGTGCGCCCGCCGGAATTTCTCGACGATCATCGACTTGCCGTTGTTGGTGGGGCCGACCAGCAGCAGGTTTGGCATGCGTTGCTTGTTCGGCCACGCATACAGAGTTTCCAGCCGGTTCAGCGCCTCGACCGCGCGCGGGTAGCCGATCCAGCGGTCGGCGCGAATGCGCTGGATGCGCTCGTCTGCCGGCAGCCTGGCCAAACCCTGTGCCGCTGGCAGCAGGTGGGACAGGTCAATGACGGGATATTCGTCCACGGCTACCACTCCTCGATCTGATCGAACGGTTTGGCCGGCGGCAGGTTGTCTGCCTGCGGGTCAGCCATGTCCACATCCGGCGGTATGGGCTTGGCCGGTGGCTCCGACGTCTTGAGGTGCTGGCGGCGATCAGCGTCGCGCCGCGCCTTGCGCGTGGCCTTCTGGGCGGTGGTCACGATCTCGCGCATCTGCCCGATCATGCGGAACAGCGCCGACTCGTCCACCTGCTCGCGCCCGAGCTGACGCAATTTGGCCAGCGCCTGGCGTTGTTCCCAGAGGGTGACGGCCGGATGGGACAAGGTGCGGTAGTGGATCTCCAGATAGTGCTGACCTTCCGGTTCCAGTACCCAGATGCGGCTGATGTCGCGCGGATCGCGCCGGATCAGGAAGGCGGGCAAGCGCTCGCGCCGGGCAATCCACGGCTTGAGGGCGTCGGCGTAGTAGTGGATGTGGTCGATGACAAAGCCGGTGCGGGTCAGGGTGCGGCGGATCACCGGCAGGAAATCGACCAAAAACGCGGTGGGGCGGGTAACGACGGCCGGGACGCCAACGCGCTCCACGGCCTCGGCCCAGCGCGCGGCCGGCGGCTGGAGCAGGCCGTTGTGCACGGAGCCGTGATAGGTGCCTACCGCCAACGCGAGCCAGCGCTCCAGCTCGCGCAGCGTCAGGGTGGCCATCTTCTCGGAATCGTACTCGCCGCGCTGGCCGGGATTGGAGAAGGTCGTCCCCGGTAATTCGTCGTGGATCATCTGCATCGCCGTGCCGATGATCCGTTCCACGATGCCGCCGTAGTGCGGCTGGCCTGGTGGGCGATAGTCCAGCCGGATGCCATGCTGTTCGCAGCCACGGCGCAGCGCTTCGCTTTTGAACTCGGCCGCGTTGTCCAGATAGAGCAGCCTGGGCTTGCCGCTCATCGGCCAGTCCATTTCCACACTCAGCCCTTCCAGCCAGGGCCGCTTGTCGCAGGCGGCATGCGCGAGGCATAGGCCGACCGAGACGGCGGACGGCGCTTCCAGCGTGACCACCATGCCGAGTACGCAGCGCGTGAACACGTCGATGGCGAGGGTCAAATATGGGCGGCCAATCGGTTGCCGGTCGCGCTCGTCGACCACGATCAGGTCGATGACGGTGTGGTCGATCTGCACCTGTTCCAGCGGCATGGTGACTTCGGGCGGAATGCCACCCGCGCCTTGCAAGGGACGGGCAGCGTCCTGCCCGCCCCGGCTGCGGGCTATTTTCGCCGGGTGTAGTCCGGCAATCCGCTGGGCCACGGTGTTGCGCGCCGGCACCGGCAGCTTCTGGGTTTTGCACGCCTGCGCGACTTCGCGGTGGAACGCCGCCAGGCTGCGTTTCTGCTTGGTCAGGAAGCGCTTTTGCAGCAGCTCGCGGATGATGCGCTCGACCGGTTCCGGCAAGCGCCCCTTGCCTTTGCCGCCGCCGGATCGGCCGGGCGTCAGGTCTGTTACCAGGCCAGTACCCTGCCGGGCGCGACGGATCAGGACATATACCTGTCGCCGGGACAGGCCCAGCGCTTGGGCTGCCTCATCGGCGGCTTCATGCCCGACCACCTCAAGCGCTGCCAGTGGCCCGATGATTTCCGTCCGGTGCCGGGCTTGCGCCCATGCCTCGTCGGGCAGGGTGGCCACGCCTTGCGCGGCAATCGGTGGAGTGTCTGATGTCATGCCCAAACCTCGCTTTGGTGCACACGAGTATTGAGCATAGTCGAGATTGGTGCAGACGACTCCTGATATTGGGCTGTCAGGAGCCGTATGCACACCAGGCGTTACATCCAGTCAGATGGTGCGGTCGTCTTCTGAAAACGACAAACTGAGTCCCTTCAACCTGTTCAGAAAACCACCGTTTCACAGACACGTTAGATGCCGGCATTATCTACAGAGCCAGTAGATAAACTGAGTGTCAATTCACCTTCCTCTCCTTTCTAATCCAATACTGACGCTGGCTTTCCACCTGCCGACCAACCCCTCACTACCTCTCCCGGAGCCCCCATGATCTCGCACAGTCAGATCTACCGCGCTCGCGCGTCCCTTGCCACCCACTACTACGCCGACCAGGCTGACGATTACTACAGCCGCGACGGTGGTGCCGCAACTTGGCAAGGCGACGGCGCCCGGCGCCTGGGAGCCGTCGGTGAGATTGACCCTGCCCGCTTCAAAGCCATGTTGCAGGGCGACTTCGGCCGGAATGTGACGGCTGGCCGGTCGATCCGCAAGGATGCCAAGGCCCGTGCTGCGCTTGATCTGACCTTTGGTGCGCCCAAGAGCATCACGCTGCAGGCACTGATTGGCGGCGATGAACGCCTGATTCATGCCAACGATCAAGCGGTGACTGCTGCTCTGGCCTATGTCGAACAACATCTGACCATGGGTCGCCACAAGGAAAACGGCAAGTCGCGGGTGGAACAGACAGGCAATCTCATCATTGCCAAGTTCCGCCATGAAACCGCCCGCCCTACGGAAGACGCAGCCCCTGACCCTCACCTGCATGTTCACGCCCTGCTGATGAACCTGACTCAGCGCGCCGACGGCAACTGGGTGTCGCTCTCGAACGAGGCGATTTTCAAGCTGCTGCGGGTGACAGACTCCATCTATCAGGCTGAGCTGGAACGTAATGTCCGCGCCCTGGGGTATGCCGTTCGCCATGAAAAGAACCATATCGAACTGGCCCATATCACCCGTGAACAGATCGAGTTTTTCAGTAAGCGCAGCGCCGGCATCACGGCTGAACTGACGGCTCGCGGCACGCCCCGCGACAACGCCCCTCATGCGCTGCGCCAGGGTATCAATCTGGCACACCGCCAGGAGAAAACCCAGGTTTTCAGCCGCGCGGAACTGCATCAGCAGTGGCGGGAAGCGGCAGCAACCATCGGAATGCAGTTTGACCAAGCACGCCACGACGCTGAACGACAGGCACCAGAAGCACGGGAAATATCTGCCGATCTTGTCGCACAGGCTTCGCTGGACTGGGCCATCCAGCACTTGGCTGAACGCGAGTCCGTCATGCCCCTGGCCGATCTGCTGCACAGCGCCGTACGCCATGCCGGGGGCCATACCAACATCACAGCCATTCAGGCAGCCATCCAGGGCCGTGTCGCATCCGGTGCGCTGATCCAGGAAGCGCCGCACTACAGCAGCACACAGGACAAGAACGCCCAGCCCATGACCCGCGAAGGGTGGGCTGCTGAAGTCACTCGGCTGGCTGGATTGAACCAGGACACTGCCCTGCAGCTGGTTGATGACGCCATTGCCCAGGGCCGCCTGTTGATGGAAAGCCCACGCTACGCCACCCGCAAGGCCCATGAAGCCGAATCCAGGATACTGGCTGCTGAACAGACAGGCCGTGGTGCCTGGCAATCTACGATCAACGCCGCCGACGCTGAAAATGCTCTGGACACGCTTCTGACGCCCGGCCAGCGCGAAGCAGTCATGCTGATTACCACTGGCAGCGATCAAGTAGCAGGCATCCAGGGGCTCGCCGGTACGGGGAAATCCTTCGCCCTGCAAAACGCCCAAACCATTCTGCGTGAACAGGGTCACGCCATGACGGCCCTGGCTCCCTACGGGAACATGGTTCGCAACCTGCGCCAAGACGGCATTGCGGCCAACACCATTGCCTCCATCCTGGCCGCTGCCGACAAGCGCCCCTTCCTGGACTCCCTAGGACCGACATCAGTAGTGGTTATCGACGAAGCCGGGGTGGTACCGGTGCGACAGATGGACAAGCTGCTGGCCCTCATTCAGCCAACAGGCGCGAAGGTGGTGCTGCTGGGCGACACGGCCCAGACCAAGGCCATCGAGGCCGGCCGCGCCTTTGCCATGCTGCAGGAACAGGGAATGAAGACCGTCTTGATGGGCGACATCCAGCGCCAACGCTCGGCGCGGCTGCGCCAGGCGGTCGAACTCGCTGCCACAGGCCGGGCCAGTCACTCCTTGCCGCTGCTAAATACCATCCGCGTCATTCCAGATGAGTTCACCACCGACGAACATGGCAGGAAGACCCGCGACAGCTCAGCCCGTTATGAGGCCATCGCGAAGTCCTACACCGGACTGACGGCCACCGAACAGGCCAACACCATCGTCGTGACCGGCACCAACGCCTCAAGGAATGCAATCAATCAACGCATTCACGCCCTGCTTGGCCTGGAAGGCAAAGGCCGCCCGTGCCAATTGTTGGCCCGGCATGACACCACACGCGCCGAACGCAGTGTGGCCCGCTATTACACCGTGGGGGACATCGTGATTCCAGAGCGTGATTACAAGTGCGGCCTGAAACGCGGCGAACTCTACCGCGTGACCGGCAGCGCCCGCCATGACCGTATAAACGTCCTACCTTTCCACGCAGACCCAACAACCACGCAGCCCATAGAAATCATTCCCAAGACCATGAGCAAGCTGTCTGTCTATCATCTGAACGAGGCAGAATTGTCCGTAGCCGACCATGTCCGCATCACGCGCAACGATGCTCAACATGATCTGGTCAACGGGCAACTGGCGAAAGTCGTAGCCATCGACGCGGGCAGCGTCACCCTGGAAACCCAGGGCCGCCATGTCCAGCTACCCACAGACCGGCCCTTGAACATGGACTACGCCTATGCCACCACCGCGCACAGCGCTCAGGGGCTGACCTGCGACCGGGTGCTTTACAACGCCGAGAGCTTCAGCCGCACCACCGCCCAGGACACCTACTACGTCAGCATCTCGCGGGAACGGCATGAGGTGACGGTGTTCACCGACGATGCAGAGAAGCTGCCGGAAAGAGTGGACAGGCAGACTTACAAGGGACTGGCGCACGACCTGCAGCCTGCTGCCGCAAAGGTCTTTGGCCAGGATGAAAAGGAGCTGGCCGCATCGACTCTACCTGTCGAATCTGACCTTGAGGTAGATTGACGCAATTGTGCAGGCCGGTTGCAGGCAATGTGTAATTGGTGGGTAGTCCAGTTGCAGCCATGCTGCAGCTGGCATGCCCTCAGCAAGTCATGAGAGTGTATAAAGCCAGCCGTCGAGATGTAGTGGCACAACTGCGGAAAGAATTTATTCCACCGTCTACGCCCCGGAAGGCTACACCCGTGGCCTTTCCTTCCTCCTTCCAATCAACGGCTTATGCAATTCTGCAGCCCTGTTTGTCCTGCATCGGAGGTCACAACGCTTTCCCGCTAGGCATTTGAAAACACAACCCTTTTCCCACCCCGCTAGGGGTGCGTCATGTGTGGGACTTTTAAGGCCACAAATGAGCGAAGGCGAATTTGGGGACGGAAAGTCCCAGCCAGGCCGGGAACCGGGCTGGCATCGTCACCGGACAGGGTCCCAGGCGCTGCCTGGGAACTGTAGGGCACCAGCAGCGCAAGCTGCTCTGACATGCTCACCCAACAGCAAACCACCCGCAGATAACAGCAAGCCCGACATTGCACACCCGCAACAAACACGAGAGAATTTCTCCATGTGCAATCGCTACGTAACACCCGACCAGGCGGCTGTTGAACGCTACTGGCATGTCGGCCGCCAGAACCCACCGAGGCTCTGGGGGCCACTGGTGCATCCCCGGGGTATGGGGCCGTTTATTCGTGCAGGCGACCAGGGGCGGGAACTTGTCGTAGGCCAGTGGGCGCTGATTCCCCCATTCGCCAAGGATGCCAAATTACCCTATTCCACCAACAACGCACGCGCCGAAGAACTGGCGCAAAAGCCCACCTTTCGGCAAGCCTGGGCGCGGGGGCAGCGCTGCATCATTCCGGCGGAATCCTTCGATGAACCCTGTTGGGAAAGCGGCAGCAATGTGTGGTGGCGGTTCCGGCGCGCCGATGGTGCGCCCTGGGGGCTGGCCGGTTTGTGGAATACCTGGGTCAGCCGGGAAACCGGCGAAGTGGTAGAAAGCTACACCATGCTTACGCTGAACGCAGACGCTCACCCCCTGATGAGCAGAATGCACAAGCCTGATCCTTCCAGGCCTGTCGACGCGCAAGATAAGCGCTCGGTGATTCCGATTGAGCTGGCCGATGTCGATCAATGGCTGAACGGCAGCCAGGACGACGCGCAGGCGCTGTTTACTCTGCCGCCCGCTGCGGCATTCGATGCCATCCCGCTGGAACCGCCGCGACAGTCCAGCCTGATTTAATGATCTGTGTCGGTCAGCGCGAGGATTCCGGCGACACACGCAACTAGGCCCGGCAAAGCCGGGCCAGTCGCGGTTTTCGCCAGGCCGGTGTTACCCGGCCTGTGATGAACTGTCGATCAGAATGGAATATCTGATGGTTCGACTTCTTCAGGTGCTGCAGCGGGTGCCTTCGCCTTGCTGTTGCGGCCTTTCGGGTGGGCTGCCGGCGCAGCCTGTGCAGTGTCATCCTTGGCCGTTTCCCTGCCGCCCAACATCTGCATTTGGTCTGCGATGATTTCCGTGGTGTAGCGGTCTGTGCCGGTGTCGGTGTCCTGCCATTTTCGGGTTTTCAAGCGGCCTTCCACGAATACCGTGCGGCCTTTGCGCAGATACTCGCCTGCAATTTCAGCCAGTCGGCCATAGAAAACGACGCGGTGCCATTCGGTTTCCTCGCGGCGCTCGCCTGTGGCCTTGTCCTTCCATTGGTTGGTCGTGGCAATCGACACTGAGCACACGGCTGCACCTTCTGCGGTGTAGCGGACTTCGGGGTCTTTGCCAAGGTTGCCGATCAGAGTGGCGCGGTTCAATGATGCCATGATGACTTCTCCTTTGTGTCAGTCAGGGTAAAAACCTGGGCGACCTTTCGCCCAGGCGGGAAAGGCTTATTGCTGTCGCTGGGCGAGTTCCAAGGCGCGCATGAAATCCATCGCGGCCCATTGGGCGTTGCCGGTCAGTTGTCGCACCCAGGCACTGCGTGTCGGGCTCCAGCGGAAACCGTGGCGCTTGAGCAAGTCGCGGGTTTCCTTGGCCGGTTTGCCGTCAAACAGGAACATGGCGCGGTTTTCCTGCGGATCCTCGCGGTAGGTGTAGCCGTGGCCGCTGCGTTCAAACTCGGGCCGGTCGGCCACTTTCTCCAGGTCTTTGATACGCTGGGCAATGCGGCGAATGTTGGCGTTATTGTTCTGCAGTTGGTACGGGGCAAAACCGATACGGCCCATAAAGTCGGGTTTGATGAGTTCGCGGGCGCGGGTATCGTCCACCAGGCCAGTGGCTACCAGGGCGCTGATGCGGGTTTCCGGGTCGGCCTTGGCATGGCGGCGAAGAACCCCATTCAGTTTCTTCATGGCGTCCTGCCATGCCTGCAACGATGCCAGCTTTGCCTTCAGCTTTTCGATGGCGTCGGGATCATCGCTGGAAATGCCGCCCTTGCCTACTGCTGCGGCCTTGTCTGCGTAGTGTTCGGCCTTCTTCTGCAATTCAAAGGATTTTTCATAGCCCTGGTGAATGCGTTCCCGATACCGGCGGTCGCCACGTTCGGAGTGATGGCCCACAAGAATCGGCTGACCAAAGGGAATGGCCTGTGCCATGTCGTGCGCCTGGGCGTGTGCCGCGTCTGCCTGTCGTTCGGCCTGTGCGGCCTTGGCCTGATACCCTGCTTTCCGTGCTGCCTGCTTCGCTTCATAGGTGTTCATGGTCTGATCTCCAAATGAGGTTTCGGGTTTTCAGCTGACCGGATCCGAAGATTCTTGAGCCGGAACGTAAAACCGCCGTGTGGGGTTTACGCTGGCTCTCCGGTCTTGCCGCCGTCTTCCGTGAGTTCCGTCGCCGTGCCGATCTGGATCATGTAGCGCCGACCGGAAAGGGGCGAGAACGGAAGCCGCAGCCCGAAGCGAAGCGGAGGGACCGGGTGAGTACCCGGCGAAGCGAACCCCTTGTAGGGAGAAGCGCAGTGATACAGTCGGCGGTTTTGGCGACGGAACTCACGGAAGACGGAACAGCGGCCCGCCCGGGCGATGACCCCGCACGGCAGCCGCGCGGCGAGCGCCCACAGCCGCGCCCTGCGCGGCTCTTACTTGGGCCAATGGCCCAGGGCAAGCGCAGCGCGCAGCGCCGGCAGGCGCGGAGACGTGAGGGATGGAAGCCCGGAGGGGCAAGACGCCGCAGGCGGCTTGATGCGAAGCACGAGAGCCCGGCCCGCAGCCGTCAGGCGGAGGGACACGCGTGTGGACTATCGTTGAAATAGGGCCCACCCGCCCAGTCAGAAAACTAAGGCGCGGTCAGGTTCCCCGCTGCTGTGGCTTGTCTTTCTGTGTCAGGGGTATGAGCGGCGGACAGCACTTAAACCCGCGTCCAGTCCCGGTGCAGATCGTCAACGATTTGGGGGTGGCGATGCACACCTTGGTTTGTGTATTCGCGCAAATGAGGATGATCTGGTGGCAGATCCGGGTGATCGTGAGGGATGTCCGACGAATCACTAGCGGGCCAGAGCCGCAATGCCAGCCCCACTCCGGCGAGACCTATTAGCGACATGATGACGAAGGTTGACTGCAGTCCAAAGGCAACGCCAAAACGACCGGCCAAAGGATAGGCAATGAGCCAACATAGATGAGACAGCGCGAATTGCGCCGCAAAGACCGCAGGGCGATCCTCTGGATGTGCTGAGCGACGCAACAATCGACCGGAAGGTGTTTGCGCCGTGCTGTAGCCAAAGCCGACGACGACCCAGATCACCAGTAGACCAACATAGCTGGAAATCATCGCACCGGCTGCTGTTCCCAGCACCAGCATCGCCGCGCCCGCAATCATCACGGGTCGGTCCGCAAGCTTGCCAAGCAAACGAGGCAGTGCGAAGGCTGCAATCATTGAACCACCTCCGAAAGAGGCCAGCGCCCACGCAACCTCGGATTCACCCAGACCAAAGCGAGCCTTCACGATGACCACCGTATTCACAATCACCATTGACCCAGCAGCTGCCACTGCGAGGCTGATCGCCAACAGGCCCCGAAGGCGTGGCGTGGCCAGATAAATACGCGTGCCACGCGTGATGCGCTCCCAGATACCACGACGCGGGCCTGGAACAGTGGAGGGCAACCTCACGCTGACCACGAGCGCCGCGGAAACCAGGAAGCCGAGAACCGTTCCGGCAAACAGGTTGTGAAAACTGATGACCGTGAGCAGCGCGGCGGCCAGCATCGGGGACACCAAGCTTTCTAGATCGTAGGCCAGCCGCGAAAGAGACAGTGCCTTCGTGTATTCGTCTTCATCGGGGAGGATGTCCGGGATGGTGGCTTGAAAGGTCGGAGTAAAGCCTGCGGATGCCGCCTGCAAAACGAAGATCAACACATAGATTTGCCAGATTTCGCTGACAAAGGGCAGGCTCAGCGCAATAGAGGCTCGTATCAGATCTAGGGCGACAAGCAAAGACCGCCGCGGCAGCCGATCTGCGAACGCTTGCGCCACCGGAGCAACTCCGACATAGGCGAGCATCTTGATGGCGAGCGCAGTGCCGAGAACCACGCCCGCATCTGCACCGGCAAGGTCGTAGGCAAGCAGGCCCAACGCCACCGTCATCAGTCCGGTACCAACAAGGGCGATCACTTGAGCCGCGAACAAGTGGCGGTACGTGCGGTTCTTCAGGACAGAGAGCATCGGATGGCCTCAAAGCAGTTTGGTCAGCGCCTTCATTTCGGCCAGCACGGAGTCGTTGTCATGGGCAATGCAGTGATCGATATGATCGTGAATGAGAACGCGCTTTGCTGCCGTCACAGCGCTTTCTACCGCCGCGAGCTGACGGGCGATGTCGAGACACGAGTCGCCACCTTCAATCATCCCAATGACGTGCCGAAGATGCCCATCGGCACGTTTCAGGCGCTTCACGATATCGGGATGAGTAGAGTGCTTGCCCTCTGCTTTCATGCGGCAATTTTATCCCCCCTAGGGGGATACTACAAAGCAAATTTGCCGACGGTGTTGGCCAACCGCGGACCTTCCTGGTCAATTGCATTCGTGCCTATAAAAGGCAGGGCGGAACGCCCTGCCCGATTTTCTGACTCTCACATCTCCCCACGCTCGGCGAGCGAGATCGTTTCTATCGCGGTCACGATGACATGGTCCAGAAATCGCACATCAATCAAGGCCAGCGCTTTCTTGAGATGCTTTGTCAGATTCAGGTCGGCCATGCTCGGCTCGGACGAACCGGACGGATGGTTATGCGCCATGATCAACGCGGCAGCATTCAGCCTCAATGCCGTTTTCACGATCTCACGCGGATACACGCTCGCCTGATTGATCGTACCCAGGCCCTGCTCCATGTAGCGGATAGGCTTGAACTTGCTATCCAGATACAGGAAAGCCGCGCACTCATGCCCCAATCCGGCCAGCTTAGACTGGAAAAATTTGCGTACTTTCTGAGGGTTGTCCACTGGCTGTGACTGCGGCAACAGACTTTCTGCAGCCATGCGGCCCGCTGCAAGAATCATGTCATCGCTGGCCAGCTTATAGCGACCGCTAGGGCCCCGCACGTAGAGTGCAGGGGTAGCGTTCATGTTGTCATAGCTCAGCGCGGCGGTTTGGTGTTCCATGGTTGTTTTCTCCTTTCGGGGTTAACCGGCTACCGGGGCCGAAGATTCCGAGCCTTTTGTAGGTTTTGCGGTGACCGCAGTCCTACGTCTGGCCCGGAGTGCCACCGTTGCCGTGAGTTCGTCGCCTTGCCGCGCTGGATCAAGGAAGGACGACGGGAAAGGGGCTGGCACGCAAGCCGCAGCCTGAAGGAGAACGAAGAGAACCGGAGGGACCGGGTGAGTACCCGGCGAAGCGAACCCCTTGGATGAAGGAGTGGAGTGATACTGTCGGCGTTTTAGGCGGCGCACTCAGGGCAATGGCTGCCCTTGCCACATAGAAGGATTGTGGATACCGGCCGCGCGGCGAGCGCCTTTATCGCCCGCAGGCGATCCGAACTGCTGGATCGTTTTTTCCCGACCAATCGCCGAACGCCAAGTAGATCGCCCCGTGAGGTCTGACTCTGTACCGATTCAGATGACAAAAATGTAATGCGCGCGAAATGTAAATCGGCACGTAGACGTGGCATGATTGACAACAGTCGGGCGCCGACGCTACGGCCGTTTACTTGCTGTGGCGCGCCCTAACTGACGTTCTCTAAAGGATTGACGAACAGAGCCATGACACAGAAACAGCGTGATGGTCATCATAAGAATGATCAACGGAATCATCCAGGCGCCGAGGCTGCACTCACCGACCCAGTATGTGGGATGCATGTCACCAAAAACACTGAGCATCAATGGCAGCACGCCGACAGAACGTTTTATTTCTGCAGCGAAAACTGTCTTCAAAAGTTCAGTGCCGGGCCCGACAAATACCTGGGCTCAAAGAGCGACAGCGAATCAGCCCTGACCGAAGACGCCCCGGGCACAATATACACGTGCCCAATGCATCCCGAGATTCAACAGAATCACCCGGGAAGCTGTCCAAAGTGCGGCATGGCGCTCGAGCCTTTGATGCCGACCCTGGATGACGATAACCCCGAACTGGTAGATTTCTCGCGGCGCTTTTGGTGGACACTGCCGTTTACTGTCGTCGTCACAATCCTTGCGATGTTCGGCCCACGACTCGGCTGGTTCGACATAACAACACAAACCTGGGTCGAACTGGTGCTGTCCATTCCTGTGGTCCTGTGGGCGGGTCAGCCATTCTTCATCAGGGGATGGCAATCCGTCGTCAACCGCAGCCCCAACATGTGGACCTTGATCGGTCTAGGCACAGGAGCGGCATTCGTATATAGCACACTTGCGACCGTAGCCCCCGGCATTTTCCCTGAGACCTTTATGTCGATGGGCCGTGTCGACGTCTACTTCGAAGCCGCAGTCGTCATCATTTCCCTCACGCTGCTCGGCCAGGTTCTTGAACTTCGTGCCCGTTCACAGACTTCTGCTGCAATCAAGTCTCTACTTGGTTTAGCGCCTAAGACGGCCCGCCGAATCAACGCCGACGGAACCGAAGAAGACGTGCCTCTGACCCATGTCCATGAAGGCGACCGTCTGCGCGTGCGCCCTGGAGAAAAAGTCCCGGTGGACGGCGTGGTGGAAGACGGTTCCAGTTCCCTGGACGAGTCGATGCTAACTGGCGAACCTCTACCCGTCAGTAAACGGGCTGGCGACAAGGTTATTGGCGCAACCATGAACACATCGGGCGCTTTGGTGATACGCGCCGAAAAAGTCGGCTCTGCGACCGTGCTTTCGCAAATCGTTCAGCTTGTCGCACAGGCGCAGCGTTCCCGCGCACCGATGCAGAGAATGGCCGACCTTGTAGCGGGCTACTTCGTCATGGCGGTCGTTGCGATCGCCATCATCACTGTATTCGTATGGGGCATCTTCGGGCCTCAGCCGAGTTGGGTCTACGGCTTGATCAATGCCGTAGCGGTATTGATCATTGCATGCCCCTGTGCGCTCGGGCTTGCCACGCCCATGTCAGTGATGGTCGCAACCGGCCGGGGCGCCACGCAAGGTATTTTGTTCCGCGATGCGGCCGCAATCGAAAACTTGCGGAAGGTAGATACCCTTATCGTCGACAAAACCGGCACATTGACGGAGGGTCGCCCGGCGTTCGATAAAGCCGTTTCGGCCGGTGTAATGGAAGTGGACGAAGTCTTGCGCCTTGCTGCCAGCCTCGATCAAGGCAGCGAGCATCCCCTGGCTGACGCCATCGTCGACGCGGCTCGGGAACAAGGTCTGAGCCTGAGCCCAGTGAATAACTTTGAATCGGGCAGCGGTATAGGCGTCCGCGGCGAAGTTGACGGGAAGCGGCTGGCACTGGGTAATACAGCCCTAATGCAACAAGACGGTGTGGAGGTCACAACCTTGACCGAAACGGCCGAATCGTTCCGGGCCAGGGGCGCCAGCGTGATGTATCTGGCTGTCGACGGTCAAGTGGCCGGACTATTAGCCGTTTCCGACCCTATAAAGGCGAGCACACCGGAAGCCATGCAAGCGCTCAAAGAGGCGGGAATCCGCGTCATCATGGCGACCGGTGACGGCTTAACGACAGCCAAAGCTGTTGCCGAAATCCTGAACATTGACGAAGTGTATGGCGAAGTGAAGCCCGCCGATAAGCTCGATTTAGTGAGCAGATTGCAAGCTGAAGGCCGGGTCGTTGCGATGGCCGGTGACGGCATCAATGACGCGCCGGCATTGGCCAAAGCAGATGTCGGCATTGCCATGGGAACCGGCACCGACGTGGCCATGAACAGCGCACAGGTGACGCTGGTTAAGGGGGACTTGCGCAGCATATCCACCGCACAACATTTATCCAGGAAGACGGTAGCCAATATGAAGCAGAACCTTGGCTTCGCTTTCATTTACAACGCGCTGGGCGTGCCGTTGGCGGCCGGCGTCTTGTACCCCTTTTTGGGGCTCTTGCTCTCGCCCATGTTCGCCGCGCTGGCCATGAGCTTAAGCTCGGCATCCGTAGTATTCAACGCACTGAGACTGCGCAATTCAGTGTAGCCAAGCCGGCGCAGCTGCTCCTGATCTGACCGACGCTTGAATCCCGCGGACATTACTGTTTTGTAATGTCCGCGACATCATTTCGACAGCCCCCGCTCAGTATAGTGAAAGCAATGACCATGATCGTGGTCACTTGCAAGTAAGGAGCATCACCATGAGAAAGATCCGTTTAATCGCCTCCACCATTATTCTGAGTTCGGCTAGCGCCCTGTCGTTCGCTCAGACGACAGACGAGCATAACGCACACCACCCCGGAGGGACCGGCAACAACGAAACGTCAATTTCGGATAAATCATTAGCGGCAGACCCGGCGCTTCTGAAGCAAAAGATGGATACCCATATGAAGGCCATGAACACCTTTCATGAGAATCTTCAAAAAGCCACGCCAGACGAACGTCGCGCACTCATGTCCGAGCACCACGATTTGATGCAAGAAGGCATGAAGCTAATGGGCATGGCGTCCGCAGGAATGCAGGGTATGGGAATGATGGGAAGCATGCACTCTCAAACCGGAAAAGATCCATCCGCAGCGCCGCCAGGTGCACATCACGAGATGATGCTGAAACGGATGGACATGATGCAAGGCATGATGCAAATGATGATGGACAGAATGCCGGCGGCGGCCACTACAACCCCATAACCTTGGCGTTCTGATGACAACGACGCCGGCGCACGGGAGGGAACCAACATGAAGGCGGAAACACCGAACAGTTCACAGGGGAAAAGCCGCTACGAGGCGGGGCCAGAAGCCGATACACCCAAACTGCCACACTTGGCGGAGTATGCGGTTGACGCCTGGCAACGCAGTATCCTCTATGCAGACGTCATGCGCCAGCGCGGCAATCAATATGAAACGCACCGCGCCGAGCGGGTTCCGAATGTTCTGAACTTCCCTTCCGAAGTAGTGATATCCGGTAAAGACCTGCCTCGACCAGTGAACTATTGGCTGGTACGGATAGTGCCGCCGCACGACAAGCCTGCGGATCATATGAAACGACCTTTCGTGGTGATCGATCCTCGCGCTGGCCACGGCCCAGGCATTGGCGGCTTCAAAGTCGACAGCGAGATCGGCGTGGTTATCGATGCTGGCCACCCCTGCTATTTCATTGGTTTTCTGCCCGACCCCATAGAGGGGCAAACGATCGAAGACGTGATGCACGCGGAAGCAGCTTTCCTTGAAAAAGTGATTGAACTGCATCCGTGCCCTGAAGGTAAGCCAGCCGTCATTGGCAACTGCCAGGCCGGCTGGCAAATTCTGATGACTGCAGCCATGCGACCGGAACTGTTTGGCCCGATTATTGTCGCCGGTGCACCGCTTTCTTATTGGGCCGGATGGCGCGGTCGCGATCCCATGCGCTACACCGCCGGGCTGCTTGGTGGCAGCTGGTTAACTGCAATGACGAGCGACATGGGTGCCGGCCGCTTCGACGGCGCGTGGTTGGTGCAAAACTTCGAAAACCTGAACCCAGCCAATACGCTCTGGAACAAGCAACACCATCTGTATGCAAACATCGACACAGAGGCCCCCCGTTACCTGGATTTCGAAAAATATTGGGGCGGGTACGTCTACCTCAACGATGTGGAGATGCAATACATCGTTGATAATTTATTCATTGGCAATCGTCTCTCGATCGCCGAACTGCGCACCTCGGATGGCTCACGCATCGATCTACGCAACATTCGCTCGCCGATCGTAGTCTTCTGCTCGTACGGCGACAACATTACACCGCCGCCACAGGCCTTAGGTTGGATTACTGACTTGTACGGCGACGATGAAGACGTACTAACGCACGACCAAACCATTATCTATGCCACTCACGATAGCGTCGGCCATCTGGGCATCTTTGTGTCTGGAGCAGTCAGCCGCAAAGAACATCATAAATTTACCACCAATATTGACCTGATCGACGTGTTACCCGCGGGCATATATCGCGCAACGATTGCAGAGCCAGCGCAAAAAGATGGCGCGGTCCCGCTCGATAATTTTGAGCTATCGATCGAGCCTGCCGACGTGGCCCGCGTGCGCGACATTGTCCAGCCGGATCCAGAGAGCGACCGTCGCTTCAACGCTGTGGCGCAGCTCTCGAAGATTAATTTAGGACTGTACCGCCAGTTTCTGCAGCCATGGGTACGTCATACGTACACGCCGCAGGCGGCGCAGTGGTTACAGGCCATGCATCCGTTGAGGCTCTCTTACGAATGGTGGTCCGATCAAAACCCGTTGTCATCACACATCGCCGATACAGCAACTAAAGTTCGCAAGCAGCGTGTAGCGATTGACGACGACAATCCTTTTCTGCAGATGCAGGAAATTGGCTCGCAAGCCATTACGCAGGCCCTCGACCACTGGCGAGATGCGCGCGACTCGGCTTATGAACGAGCTTTTGAATGGATCTACGACTCGCCCTGGATGCGCATTATCACTGGACAGACAGGCAGCGACGAGCCAGCCCACGCGGGGCCTTGCACTGCACCTGATCATGATGCCTTGATCCAGCAGAAGATTACAGAGCTCCGTACCGAGATTGCCGAAGGAGGCGCGCTCGAGGCAGGAATCCGAGCCCTGATTTATATTCACCGCTTTTGTAGTTCTATTGATGAGCGGCGCGCGAACTTACTGCTCGAACTACACCAGCCCGACTGCCACCGTGGCTTTGACATGGCGTCTTTCCGCGACACAGTGCGCCGCCAAGCCAATATTATGCGGCTTGACGAAAAGGCCGCAATTGCGTCCCTGCCCCAGCTGCTGGCCCGTGACAACCCGGCCTGCATTCGGGAGATCGCTGACGGTGTCGCGCGTATGCGCGACTTTGGGCCGTTGTCGACTGCCGAAGAATCGAGTCTGTCTCAGATGTTGGGGATCTTCGATCATGCTGTCACTAGCCACGCTTTGAAGTTACCTTAAAGAACAGGTAAGAATCTACCCGCGCCTCCCGAGAGGCTCATCACAAAATGTCGTGATAACCGCGTCACATGCCTGCGCGGGTTGGGGCGAGGAAAGGCTATCCACATGATGCACGTACCGAGACATGATAGGAATATCACGACTCGGTACTACGGCTAGTCTTTTGAAAAGGGCGTCCCTTCGAAATCGACCGTCACCAGCTTTCCATTTAACTTGCCCATCCCGGGGGAATTCACTGGCATGCCAGGGGCCGCCACGCCCTTCACCGAAGCGTCTGCCAGGAGCTTGTTAACCGCATTGGCCGGCACGTGTCCCTCAATGATTTGCCCCGTACTCTCGACCACGCCTGTATGGCAGGATCCCAGCTTCGCGGGTACACCCAGCTTCTGTTTGATCGACGTCATATCAGTCGTCTTGATCGCTTTAACCTCAAAACCAGACTCCCGCATATGATCCACCCACCCGGAACAGCATCCACAGTATGGATCCTGATACACCGTAATAGCGGTATCGGCGGCATGGGCCAATGAAGAGGCGGCCATCAGAGTAGCCGCGACAACCAACATTCTCATAATTCACTCCTGATAAGTGGTCGGATCCGACCACTCGTAAATATCCTCTTGAACTCCCTCAGCCCTGGGTTCGCACAGTCACTTCTTTTTGCGCCTCCAGCACCTTGGGCGGCCAGCTGCTCTTTATATACGCCAGCACCGCGATAATTTCCTCATCAGTCAGGATATCGCGATAGGCTGGCATATCGGTCTCGTAGCCCCGTGGCGCTGTGCGCCCCGGAACCAGGCTATTTTTCACCATGTCGATTAGCATTGCATCGGGGTGGTGCCACGTGTGGCCGGTCTTATCGTGCGGCGGCGCGGGCAACCGACCATTCGCCAACCGCTGGCGCCAGTTCGGTTGCCCTTGCAGTTCGGCGCCATGGCAGGATGCGCAATTGTTTGCGTATATCGCTTTGCCCTGCATCACAAGGGTTTGATCAGCAGGGTCGATAAACACAGGCCCCGATTGTTTCATCGCCTTGTAAAGGGCTGCGGCGGAACCCAATAAAACGATTGCCGCTGCGCCAAAGACTAATTTCTTGCGTGACATTGCTTCATGACTAGCTTAGCTGACCGTTATCTCTCGGAACATCCCAGCATCTGTGTGCGCTGGGAGTAACCATGCTCTGGCCTACGCGCTGACAGCGAACTCTGTCATCATGCCGGTTTCAAGATGCGGCATATGGTGGCAGTGCAGCATCCAGCGCGCGGCTTCGCCCGCGTCGAGCGCGATATCGACCTTCGACATCGACGGCACATATACAGTGTCCCGGAAGGCGCCCGAGACCGCGCGTCCGTTCAGTCCGACGACCTGGAACACATGTCCGTGCAGATGCATCGGGTGGCCCATCATCGATACGTTATGAAAGGACAGCACGACCCGCTCGCCGCTTTTCGCGCTAACCGGACGGTGCTGGCCCCAAACGGCGCCGTCGATCGTCCAGACATAAGGCTGCATTGTGCCGCCCAGCGTTACGATGTGGCTACGATCTACGGGCCGACTCGTCAGTGCGTTCAAGGCGATCAAGCGCGACTCCTGTGACAAGTCAGTGTCAAAGGCGGGTGCGTCGGTTTCTGCCAGGGTGTCAATGCGGCGGATTTCAGCGCCCGGAGTGGCAAGGATCAGCCCTGTACGCTCTCGCGCCCCTTCTCGTAGCGCGAGAATCGGCCAGGCACCACCGTCCTGTGGCAGGTCGATTTCGAGATCAAGGCGTTGGCCCATGGCCAGGCCGAAGCGCGTGCCCTGAACGGGCTGGATGGCATGTCCATCCACAGCGACGAGCCGGGCTTGCGCTTTCCCAGTCTCGATCCAGAAAACCGTTGCCGCAGCAGCGTTAATCACCCGCAGACGGATGCGCCCGCCACGCTCGACCTGCACCACCTCGGGATCCGAAAGCGTGCGGTCGTTGGCAAGATAGGCATCCCAGTCGTAGTCATTGAGATCCATCGCCATGCCATCCATGGCACCATGGTCCATGCCCGCCATATCACTCATGTGGCCGCCCCCATGACCACCTCCATGGCCGCCCCCGTGGCCTTCCTCGATCTCAGCCATCACTTCCTGGGGCGTCTTGAATGAGAAATCATGCAGGAATAGCACCACCTCTTGCCGATCGGCCGCAAGATCTTCCTTTGAACGAACGATCAACGGTGCCGCGAGCAGTTGCATCTCCTGGATTGGCACATGACTGTGCATCCAGAATGTGCCCGGCAACGGCTCAAAATCATAGGACCGCGTTTCACCCGGCGCGAGCATCGGCAAAGGCAAGTCTGGTACGCCGTCCTGCGCGTTGGGTGGAATTTGGCCATGCCAGTGAATGATCGTACTCACATCAAGATTGTTAGTCAGGTCAACCCTGAACCTCTGTCCCGCGTCGAGAACTAAGCCTTGGCCGCTAGGACCAGCAAGACCGAAGACGGTCGCCGCGCGACCGTCGACATCGAGCGTGCGGGTTGCTGCCTGTAGAGACAGCGGGGCCACACCCTGCGCCGCCGCGAACTTGGGCAGCTGCGAATAGGCCAGCATGGCTGCACCCGCGGCAAGAAAGCCGCGTCGTGAAATGGTATTCATTATTGTTTCCTGTACAACGGTAGTGCTAATGCATAGATATAGCGAAGTGCTGCGGTCAGTCGAGTGACGCAAGCATTACTTTTTCATAATAAAAAGACATTTGAGCTGGCAGCCCACAAGGGAGCGATACGAGCTCAAGTGCGCAGAAATGCTGACGGCACACCCATCTCATAACCTCAACAATGAGTACAGCATGATCCCTGCAAACGCGACGGCCAACACTATGAGCATTCCCAGCACTGCGATTAGAACTAAAACTGCTCTCTTGAGGTCGCCACCCATTAGCTGGTTAGGCATCCCGCCGCTTACTCACCGCCAGGCCTAGGCGAGTGAATCCCGACTTAGCGGGCTCATCCGTCGGTATCTCTGTCGACCTATGTTTCTTAGTTCCATGGTCCGTATGGCACGACTGCATCCCCTTCATCATGAAAACCATCATCAGCGGACAGATCAACAAAAACAGAAACGGGCTTACCGCAACGAGTAGTTCGCGTGCGGCGGGAAAGATTGCATAGGCAACCGCAATCCCAACGGCAAGCCCGGCGCCGGCCTTTAGCATCGTCTTCATATCGCATTTCATTTTCGGTTCTCTTTGGTGATATGTTTATCGTCCGCCATACAATCGAGCGGCTCACCTTACTGTAGCCGCCGCCGCCTTTCAGGGGCATTGCTTCTGCATTACATCTTTGTCATCTTCGCCGCGCCGTCGTAACCAAGTAATTTGTAGCGGGTTGTATTTGTCATCGGCGCAATGCTCGGCGACTGCGCAT
This sequence comes from Paracandidimonas soli, assembly GCF_004342005.1. Taxonomy (GTDB): domain Bacteria; phylum Pseudomonadota; class Gammaproteobacteria; order Burkholderiales; family Burkholderiaceae_B; genus Paracandidimonas; species Paracandidimonas soli. The sequence continues at coordinate 23,003 of NZ_SMBX01000003.1, read as the reverse complement.
AAAAGCAGGAACGAACGATCCTTTCACATTTCCTCAGGAGCCTCGACGGGGCTAGACACCAGACTTGTGGAGCAAGGCCATGCTCTTACCCGTTAGCACACCGTCGCTCCAAATATAAGAAGCCGACGTGACACGTCACGTCGGCCTTCAGTTAATCGCGCCTTATTGGGCGGCGCGAACGTTCCTTAAAACAAGACGTTAAGCCGCCTGGGCCATCCGCCTGCACTCCTCAGCACATGTGCGACACGCCTCCGCGCAGCGTTGGCAATGTTCCATTTCGTGCTTCGCGCACTCTTCTCCGCAAGCTTCGCAGATCTCTGCACACAAGCGACAGATGGATTGCGCAAACTCACTCCCTCTCGCCATATAACTGGCCGCAAGGCGGCACATTGCAGCGCAATCCATATCCAGTTTTACACAGCGCGCCATGCTACTGGCGTCTTGTTCATGCAGGCAGGAAACTGCGCAGTGATCACATTCTGTAGCGCATGCATAGCAGGCGTCGATGCAAGATTGAAACTTCTTATGGGGCATATTCATCTCCAATGGTCTTAACAGGTGTTTAATCGTGCGTCCCTAAGTGAGACGCCACACGGCTAAATCAGCAAATCTCAAGCCGTCGCACCAGAGAAAAATATGAGTGGTGAGCGACACTGGGCGCGCATTACACCTTTGTAATCGTGCCGTCATTTTCTCGAATATCGGTACGTGCAGTGCCCGTCGCACCCGCAATAGCGGCATGGCATTACAAAAGGGTAATTCGTGAGTAATCGTCCGGTCAGGGGCAGCACCCTATAGTTTCAGCCATGGTTTCCCATTGCCAGAAAACAATTTTCCTTGCCTATATATGGAGGCTTCCCCATGCTAAAACTTCGTCCTGTCCTTCTCGCTGTCGCTCTTGCCTTCTCTGCCAGCACGATACACGCTGCGTCGCTGCCAAATGGCGTCGTATATAGTGCTAACGAGGGCGATGGATCCGTTAGCAAGATCGTTCTGAGCACAGGCAATGTGCAGACAACTCCGATCAGCGTCGTGCCCCATAATGTTCAGATTTCCCCGGACGGCAAAACAGTGCTCGCCGTCGGAACTGCGAAGAACAACGGAGGTGGACACGGCGGTCACGGAGAAAAGGCAGCTGGCGCGCACAGCGACGGCGCCGACGCTCATGGCGATGCCGGCCTGCTGATCTTGGACGTCGATCAGCTTGATAACGTGTTGCAAACACTGCCGTCGGGCGACCACCCTGCTCATATCGTCACCAGTTCTGATGGGCGCTATGCGTACATCACCAACGCCGATAAGGATCGCGTGTCGGTAGTGGATATCCAAGCGAAGAAAATTACCGCTGAGATTGATACCGGTTCTTATCCGCACGGCTTGCGCTTGAGCCCGAGTGGGCTCGAGCTTTACGTAGCAAACGTGACCGACAACTCAGCTTCCGTCATCGACACCAAAAGCCTCAAAGAGGTCGCGAGGATTCCAGTAGGCAAGGCACCCGTACAGGTGGCATTCACCCCGGACGGCAAGCAAGTATACGTCTCACTACGCGACGAAAACAGCGTGGCCGTGATTGACGTGGATACGAGGAAAGTGACCAATCGCATCGGCGTCGGTCGCGGCCCGATCCAACTCTATGCCGCTGCGGGCGACACGATGTACGTGGCGAATCAAGGAAGTGATACCGATCCAGACAACACCGTTTCAGTGATCGATACCACAAACCAAAAGGTTATTGGCACCGTCGTGACGGGTAAAGGTGCTCACGGTGTAGTTGCGAGTGAAGACGGTAAATACGTCTTCATCACTAACACCCTCGATAATAGCGTGAGCGCGATCGACACCAGCACTCATGATGTGGTTGCTACGTATCAGGTAGGACCCAACCCTAACGGAATCACGTACCGTAGCGCGCCATAAATTGTTTCTTAGAAAAACGCGATTGGTGCCCCGGCGGGAATATTGGGGGTTCCGTGGCAAACCCACAAAAAAACGTGCGGGTTTGCGTAGGAATAGATCACCATTGATTTGGAACCAATGAACATGCAACAGCCTCTTAATCCTGCCGAAGTGTACGAGCGCTATCTCAGCCGACCTATTGCAGATCCATGGACACGCGTTCTTTTGGAATTGGCAGTTCCCAAGCGCGGTGATCGGGTTCTCGATCTTGCATGTGGCACCGGCAGTGTGGCTCGACAGGTCGCACCGATAGTAGGGACAACTGGTACAGTCGTCGCGGTCGATATCAACGCAGACATGTTGAAGGTGGGTCGCACCCAACACCAACCCGCAGGCGCGCCGATCGAGTGGCGCCAAGGCGATGCAACGCACCTAGACCTTCTTGACGATAATTTCGATCTGATTTTCTGTCAGCAAGGACTGCAATTCTTTCCAGACCGAGGCGCTTCAGTACGAGAGATGCGCCGCCTGCTTCGCACGCACGGAACAGCCGTAATCAGTGTCTGGCAATCTCTAACTCGACACCCAATACACGAAGCGCTATTCACCGCCACCGCGCGCTACCTCGACGTCCCATTCAGGGACGTCGACGTTGCCTTCTCCTTTTCCAGCGCAGAAAAGCTCTATACGTTGCTTAGAAGCGCGAACTTTACACATGTAGAAGTTACGACGAAAGCTGTGTCGATCCAAATGCCTGAACCCGAACGATTCGTCGAATTTTCTATATTGGGCGCAGCGACATCGATTCCGAAGTTTGCTTCGTTAGACGGGGCAACGCGAAGTGCGCTCGTGAGCGAAGTAACCAAGGAAACTCACGCAGTCGTGCAAAGCTTCATGAAGGGAGATTCCTTACGATTTCCCATGGAAGCCAATATTGCGATTGCGAGATAGTTTGATTCTGCGGACTGGGGTACCGGCCACTTGTGGTCGACGACGGTTGAAGTCGGAAGTAGAACTGCACTTCAATGAGTTGCAAACGACCAGCTGCATTTTCAATTTGCTACTAACACCGGAAAGCTTTCAAGTTTGGACGCTATGCGGAACCGTGATGGAATCAGCGAAGGTATTGCTTGACCTTGTCGCAATGGGAAGGTTTATCTTGGTAGTGACAGCACGCGACCGGGAACCGTGGGTACGAGGAAACAGAGACGAGCTGTGGCTCTGACTGCCGTTTGAACTGAAACAATACTGAAGGAGTAAAGCATGAAACAAATCGAACTGAAGGTAGCGGGCATGACTTGCGGCGCCTGTGTCGCAAGAGTGACTCGGGCACTTGTTGGTGTACCAGGGGTGCATAACGCCGAGGTAGACCTTGCGCGGGGAGTGGCGCGCGCCAACGTTAACGACGTCGCTGCGATACAACCGGCTCTGCTGCAAGCTCTAGCGGCGGCGGGCTACCCCGCGCAGCAAGTGACCGGCAGTGCTGTGAGTATGGAAGGCAGCCAGGAAGCCGCTCCAGAGGGTTCTAAACGCGATCCTCGAGCAAGCGGCGGGTGCTGCGGCGGCCACTGAGCGTCTCATAAAGTATCGGGTCGATATTTCGCTGTATGCATTGCAGAGGGGCGCAAACGCGAGCTGAACGCCGCTAGCGTTCTAGAAAGTATTAGTTAATTTAGTTGGAGCTCCTGCGTATGAAGCATCATCCGTCCCACCCCAAGCGTCAACGGCCATCGCCCTCGCTTTGGGCGCGCCCTGGGGCGAAGGCTTGGATTTCCCTCGTCCTAGTGACGGGCTTTTACCTCATGCGGGAGCATTGGGGACATATCACAGGCTGGTGGCCTTATTTACTCCTGGTAGCCGTTTCGCTCATGCATTTAATGCATGGGCACAGAGGACACCAGCATGGCAATTCGAGCGAATCGGATTCAACGCAGCATGACGAAAAAGCCAAAGGCCAATGATATCGGTGCTGCCGGCACCGGTCACTATCCGCCCGAGGAGGCGCCGATCACGTCGTCGCTAAACCGGCCATACCGTCCATTACAAAAATGTAATGCGGGCGTCATTGGGCCGACATGTGCGCCTCGTTAAAGTCGTTGTTGGCGATTTAATTGAAGCCTCGATCATCGAAGGATGATTGATTTCCACCATCTTTCGAATTTCGGATACGCTCACGTGAAACACCTGCTACCGCCCTCGCTTGCACTGCCTATCCTGCCCCGTCGCCGATTCGTTCAGGGCCTTGCGGCCGGCGGCGTATTGTTGGGCTTGTCCCCCTTCGCCCGAGCTGCTGGGGGTTCGTTCGCCAAGACGGGCACAGGCTCAGCCGCTGTCCTGACGGGAACCGAATTCAACCTGGAGATCGGTGAATCGCCCGTCAACTTCACCGGCAACCCACGCATGGCCACGACGGTGAATAGCTCGCTTCCTGCCCCCACGTTGCGTTGGCGCGAAGGCGATACGGTCACTATTCACGTCAAGAACCGGCTGCAGGAAGCGACCTCCATACATTGGCACGGCATCATCCTGCCTTTCCAAATGGATGGCGTGCCAGGCATCAGTTTTACGGGCATCGCCCCAGGAGAAACGTTTACATATCGATTTAAAGTCGAACAGAGCGGCACCTACTGGTATCACTCCCACTCTGGGATGCAGGAGGCGACCGGCGTCTATGGGGCGATCATTATTGACCCGGCAGAAACCGACCCCATACGGGCGGATCGGGAGTATGTCGTTCAGCTCTCAGATTGGACCGACGAGGACCCGATGCGGGTCCTGGCCAAGCTGAAGACGCAAGGCGACTACTACAACTACAACCAGCCCACCGCCGTTGATTTCTTCCGGGATGCCTCACGGGATGGCCTCAAAGCAGCCATCGACAAGCGCAAAATGTGGAACGAGATGCGCATGAGCCCGACCGATTTAGCCGACCTGTCCGCGAACGTGCTGACCTATTTGATGAACGGCACGACACCGGCGGGCAACTGGACGGGGCTGTTTCGGCCTGGTGAACGGATCCGCCTACGCTTTATCAACGGAGCAGCCAACACCTTTTACGACGTCCGCATACCAGGCTTACAGTTAACAGTCGTTCAAGCCGACGGCGTCAACGTTGAGCCCGTGACTGTGGATGAGTTCCGCTTTGGTCCTGGGGAAACCTACGACGTGCTGGTGCAACCTAAGGACGATACCTACACCGTCTATGCGCAAGCCATGGATCGCACGGGATATGCGCGCGGTACGCTCGCCACACGTGCCGGACTCGAAGCGCCTGTGCCCGCGCTTGATCCAGTGGAATGGCTGACCATGGCGGACATGATGGGCGCAATGGGCGGTGGCATGACCGGAATGAGCCACGGCGCGGCCGGCCCGTCGTCCATGAGCGGTATGGACCATGGCGCTATGGCAGGGATGAACCATGGCAGCATGCAGGGCATGAATCACGCAGGCATGGCGAGTATGGATCATGGCCCAATGGCAGCGGCTGGCGCAAGCACCCAAGTGCGCCACGCAAGGACCGAGTATGGTCCGAGCATCGATATGCGGGTCGACATGCCTCGCACCAATCTGGACGATCCCGGCATTGGGCTGCGCAATAATGGCCGCCGAGTATTGACGCTTTCAGACTTGCACACGGTGGGCGGCGCGATGGATCCACGCGGCGCAGAGCGTGAAATCGAGCTTCATCTGACCGGGAACATGGAACGCTATGCCTGGTCGTTCGATGGCGTCGAATATGGAAAATCGACACCTGTGCATTTTCGCTACGGCGAGCGGGTCAGGATTATCTTGCACAACGACACCATGATGACGCACCCCATGCACTTGCACGGTATGTGGAGTGAGCTGGAGTCGCCCGACGGCAGCTTCCAAGCTCGCCGCCACACGATTCCGGTGCAGCCGGCGCAGCGCATCAGCTTTCTCGTGACCGCGGATGCACTGGGTCGCTGGGCTTGGCACTGCCATCTGATGCTGCACATGGATGCGGGAATGTTTCGCGAAGTGGTGGTGGCATGAGCTCAATAAACAAGAAAAAGGGAATCTTCTTCGTGAATACCCATATAAAAAAAAGCATTCTTGCCGTTGCAATCGCAACGCTCGGCGCAGCTCCTTTTTTCGCGTACGCCCAAGCGCATGACGCCCATACAGGCCATACCGCCATGCCAGCGAGCTCGGCTCCTGCAGATACAGCAAGCATGCCTGGCATGGATCACAGCAAAATGAATATGCCTGGCATGGACCATGGCCAAACCAACACAGCTCCAACGGCTGCTGCTCACGATATGGGAGCAATGGATATGAGCGGCGGCGGGATGGACCATGGCGATATGCAGATGCAAGGCGGATCGGCGCCACCAGATGCACGCGATCCGGATGCCTACTCCGATGGCTATGTGCGTAACGCGGGCAAGTACGCGCTGCCACCTTCAGATGCGCTGATCATGTCGGATATGCACAATTTCGGCTCCGTCAACGTCGACCGGTTCGAGTACGTCAGGGCGCGAGGCGAGGAATGGGCCGCCTATGAAGGGGAGGCTTGGTATGGCAGCACCTATAACCGCCTCGTCATCAAAGCGGAAGGCGAAGTGGCGAGCGGCAAGTTGCAGGAGTCCGAGACGCAATTACTTTGGCGCCATGCGGTTTCAACTTTCTGGGATACGGAGCTGGGGGTTCGTTTCGATCACGGCCAGGGCGCGCCGAACCGGGAATGGTTGGCATTCGGCTTCAAGGGGTTAGCGCCTTACTGGTTCGAGGTGGATGCCACCGCTTATGTCGGCCCCAGCGGACGCACGGCTCTGGGACTGAAGGCCGAGTACGACATCTTGCTGACTCAGAAGTTGTACCTGCAACCGAGCGTGGAAGTGAATCTCCATGGCAAAGACGATGAACGTTGGGGCATTGGCAGCGGTCTTACAGACGGCACGGCGGGCTTGCGCCTCAAGTACGAAGTCACGCGTCAGTTTGTTCCCTACGTTGGCGTGGAGTGGTCCAGCAAATTTGGAAAAACGGCAGATTACGCGCGGGCAGCGGGCGACTCCAAGCAGGAAACCCGTTTCGTGGCGGGTTTGAGCTTTCGGTTTTAACGGTTTTACCAGGGAACATCATATCTGATGCTCTTTTTTTCCTCATTCAAAAGTGATTTTCATGAGAAAGACACTATCTATATCGATATTAAGCACGTTACCGGTTCTGGCATTTGCTGCCGGGAGCCACGGTGGAGGTCATGAGATGAAAGACGGCACCGTGATGCAAGGCCATGACATGTCCAGCATGAAAAAAACCGGCTCAACTATGGGGCAACCTGGCGACCCCGCCAAGGTCACACGTACGATCGAGCTAGTCATGGACGACACCATGCGTTTCTCTCCAAGCCAGTTCAACGTCAAGCCGGGCGAGACGGTTCGTTTTTTCATGAAGAACAACGGCAAAATTCCGCATGAAATGGTGATCGGTTCCGTTGCAGAACTCAAAGAGCATGCAGCCATGATGAAAAACATGCCTGGAATGAAACATGCCGAGCCCAATATGATCACGGTCAATCCTGGTCAAAAAGGTGGGCTCGTCTGGCAGTTTCCTCAGGCTGGAACCGTTGACTTTGCCTGCCTCCTTCCCGGACACATGGAAGCCGGCATGATCGGTAAGGTAAAAGTCGGATAAGGTGCCATGAAGGCAAAGGCGGCGGTACTGCGTACGCAGTACCGCCCACGCTTTTTCCCCACAGCATCCAGAGTCGATCGGATCAAAGAAGACGAACCACGCTTTAGCACTAAAAGAATATTTTCTATCTGACATGCATAGGATATTAAAAGGCCTGTTTCTCGTCTTGGGCTACCTTATGACGAATACTGTGGCAGCATCGGAGGTCAGGCAGACTTCTATTATCGACGGCCCCGTTCACACGCTCGGCAAACACTCGCATAAAGCCCCACCTCGGCTTGAGAGCTTACGCAGGATGTTTCTTAACACGCCACTGAGCGAACGCGTGCATATCAATTCAGCCTATGGCTACCGACTTCATCCGGTATCGGGCAAGTGGGCCGGCCATCAAGGTCTTGATTACCCTGCCCCAAAAGGAACCCCCATCCGTGCCACGGCTCAGGGAAAAATTTCTTTTATAGGCGTTCAGAACGGATATGGAAAAGTGATTTTCATAGAACACGACGATGTCTATTCCACTGTATATGCACATCAAAGTCGATTTAAGAAAGGCCTAAGAAAGGGTGTCAACATAGAAAAAGGACAGATCATTGGCTATGTCGGTTCGACCGGAATATCCAGTGGCCCCCATCTGCATTATGAGCTGCGAGTCAATAATCAGCCGGTAGACCCCATCCAAGAAAAACGGAAACTGGCAGCCTCCAAGCCCGGTAACCCCATGCCAGATCTTGCGCGCGGCGCAAGTCTAGCAACAAAGACGCGTTGAAATCCGGGCTTACAGCAAGACTGGACGGACTTGACCGAAGGGTCGCAAAGCCGCCACCCGACATTACAATTTTGTAATCATCCCGTCATGCACGTGTCACGATGGTGACACTAGACTGTAACGATGGTTTAGTAAGGCGAAGTCCGGCCGTGGGAGCCCCGCTTCCGCGGAAACTTTCAGGAGCGATCACATGAAACTGCTTGTTGTGGAGGATGAGGTCAAGACGGGCGACTACTTGCGCCAAGGTCTGCTCGAATCCGGCTTTGTGGTCGATCTCGCCCGCACCGGCCTTGACGGTCACCACTTGGCGCTGACAGGCTCCTACGACCTAATCATCTTGGACGTGATGCTGCCCGACGTAGACGGCTGGCGCATCATGCAGTCGCTGCGTGATGCTAAATCGCAGACTCCGGTCTTGTTTCTCACGGCGCGCGATAGCGTGGAAGATCGGGTGAAGGGCTTGGAGTTGGGGGCAGACGATTACTTGGTCAAACCGTTCGCCTTCGCCGAACTTCTCGCACGCGTTCGCACCCTATTGCGGCGCGGCGCTGTCCCGGCCGCAAGTGATCAAATGCAAGTAGCCGATCTCGTACTCGACATTCCACGGCGGCGAGCGGAACGCAAAGGAACTCGGATAACCCTCACTAACAAAGAGTTCGCCCTGCTGGAGCTCCTCGTGCGTCGCCAGGGCGAAGTGCTGCCTCGATCGTTGATTGCTTCCCAAGTCTGGGATATGAATTTCGATAGCGACACCAATGTTATCGACGTCGCCATCCGGCGTCTTAGGGCGAAAATCGACGACGAGTACGAACCTAAATTGATACATACGGTGCGCGGGATGGGATACATGCTCGATGTCACCGATTCGACACCAAGCCAATGAAGCGACGTCCTGTCTCTCTGGCGGTACGACTTACCGTCTCGATCGGCGCAGTGATCACGGTTGTATTGCTGACGTTCGGATGGGTCATCGAGCGCTCAATCAACAATCACTTCATCCAGCAGGACGTAGATGAACTGAATGCGGTTCTGCAAGCCCTAAAACACACCGTTGCGACACTGCCGGATGGCTCACGTGCCGCAGACGTACGGGCCATGTTTGCAAGCGCTGTTTCCGGTCATCACAATGCTCAGTACCGAATTTCGACGCTGGCTGGCTCGGTGGTCTATGCGACGCCCGGCTCGAACCTGGCAAGGTTTGCAAAAATTTCGCAACCTGTCGACCAGATCACTGTTGATACAGTAAGTATATGGAAAGACCATAACGAAACTTACAGAGGTGCAGTGATTCAGGTTCCAGCCGACAGTCATACGGGTATGGAAGTTCTTACCATTGCCGTGGGTACCGGCATAAATTTCCACCTGCACTACCTTGAGAGCTTTCGCAATTATCTGCGTGTCATTACGGCGGCTGCCTGCCTTATTGCAATTTTTCTTACATGGCTCGCTGTGCATCAAGGCCACGCGCCCATAAGGCGAATCAACCGTCAGATAGGAAGAATCAAGTCCGACCAGCTGCACATCCGGTTGTTCCCTGATGCAGTGCCAGTAGAACTTGCCGAGCTGGCCACATCTTTCAACCAGATGCTAGACCGTCTCGAAGACGTGTTCAGGCGTCTATCCGATTTCTCGGGTGATATTGCTCATGAATTGCGTACACCGATTACGAACATAAAAACCCAGACAGAAGTCGCACTTTCTCAAGCCCGCAGTGTCGAACAGTACCGTGAAATCCTGTATTCCAATCTAGAAGAATATGATCGGATGGCCAAGATGGTCGGCGACATGTTATTTCTGGCTCAAGCGGACAACAAGCTGCTAAAGCCTGAGCTAGTAGCCATCGACCTTGAAGCTGAAGTTCGCATGCTCTTTGATTATTTTGGTGCTTGGGCCGAAGAACGTGAAGTCGCCTTAGAGGTATCCGGTGGGCCTGTCAGTACTTTAGGTGACAGATTGATGATTCGCCGTGCGCTGAGCAATCTATTGTCCAACGCTATTCGACACACTCCTAGCGGTGAAACGGTCTTGGTCCAGCTGGAAAAAATGGCTGCACACGCCCCGAGTACGGTAAAAGTCCTCATACAGAATCCAGGCCTCGCCATCCCTTCAGAACATCTTCCCCGTATATTCGAGCGGTTTTATCGTCCTGACGCCTCCCGTCAGCGCTCGGGGGAAGGTGCCGGCCTGGGATTAGCAATTGCGAAATCTATTATTGAGGCCCACGGGGGTACCATCACTGTCAGCTCGAACGATGCAGCGACGGCCTTTGAAATTCTTTTTCCTGGACACAATTGACGTTTTTAGAGTCTACATCCCACCCCGCACGACACACCGGCCGAAGGTGCGTCAGGGCTGCCCAAGATCCCAGCTTCACCCCTATCCGGTTTGCAGGCATAGCCCCAAACCTGTAGAATGTCAACGATTATGAAACGATTGATTTTGCTGATAATATTTTCGTTGCTTCCGCTCCAGGCCTCCTGGGCGGTAGTCGACTTCTATTGTCCGCCAACGTCAGTCGGCTATGTGGACGACCGTAGTTTTAACCTCCAGGAAACGAAGGCGCCATCCTACGACGAAGTGAAGAAGGCAGACACTTCGTCGGAGATGTCAGGGCATTCGGACTATGTCTGTCATGCATCCTGTGCGTTTTTGTTATCATCCTCACATTCCCCCCCTCCGCCGCTCGCTTCCGACTCTGGTCCTGACCTTCGGCAGGTCGCCATGAAGCAGCGCGCGCTCAACGAGCGTCCCGAACGCCCTCAGTGGCTGCCTCTCGCCTGAGCTGGCACGCCGTGCGTGAAACTGTCGCGCAATCTTGACCCTTTCGTGGTTCTCGGCCTGAAACGCATGGTACGCCGTGCCAGTTCTGTCCAGCTTATCGAACTGCACTGAGGGTTGACGGCAGCGCCGGCATTCTTGCCCTTAGTGTCCGCAAGCTTTTGTACAGCGAGCAACGAAGTTGCGAATTGGGGACGATCGTGCTTGAAGCCATCAATCTGACCTGCGTGCGCGGTGAGCGCCGTCTATTCCATGACCTGAACGTTCATGTTGAACGTGGATCCGGCCTGTTCGTCCAAGGGCCGAATGGGAGTGGAAAGACAACACTGCTGCGTGTATTCGGGGGGCTCACACCCCCTTGCGGCGGAGCTATCCTCTGGAACGGAAGACCGATTCAACTCGCTCGAGACGATTTGCGACGGAAGCTACTTTATTGCGGTCACCTGATAGGCCTCAAAGACGACCTGACCGCAATAGAGAATCTCGTTTATGCAGCGGCATTAGCTGACGAACCTATCAGCAACGCAATCGCTCAGGAGGCATTGAAGCAAAGCGGCTTGTATGAAATTGCAGACCTGCCGGTGCGGGCGCTTTCTCAAGGCCAAAAACGCCGGGTAAGTTTGGCCAGACTGTGCTATTTGCGACGATCTTTCTGGATACTCGATGAGCCTTTGACTGCGCTTGATGACGCGGCAGCGCAATGGGTGCTCGACAGGATTTCGCGGCATTTAAATGAAGGCGGCACTGCGATTTGGACCAGCCACTTACCGATGGCCGTAGCCGGATCAATACGTACGTTGCGGATCGGCTCATGATGCAATCACTTGGTTTAGCGGCCACATATGCGGTGATTCGCCGCGACTTAGGTCTTGCGATGCGTCGTAAGTCCGACGCTCTTACACCGGTCTTCTTTTTCGTCATCGTGGTTAGTTTATTTCCCCTCGGTATAGGTGCCGAGCGCGATACGCTGAGACAGATCGCACCAGGGATCATTTGGGTCGCTGCATTATTAGCAAGCATGCTTTCACTCAACAGGCTTTTCGAAGAGGACCATGCTGATGGGACGCTGGAGCAACTCATGCTATCCACAGCCCCCCTTGGAATGCTCGTCACAGGGAAGGTAATTGCGCACTGGATCCTTACCGGTGTTCCTCTGCTATTCGTCGCACCGTTGCTGGCGTTGCAGTTTGATCTCGCACCCGCGTCATTGTTGACCTTAGCCACCTCCCTCGCGATAGGTACGCCAGTACTGAGCCTGTTGGGGGCGATAGGCGCGAGCTTGACGATCGGATTGAGGGGTGGCGGCGTACTTATCGCGTTATTGGTTCTGCCGCTCTATGTACCAGTACTGATCTTCGGTGCAGGAGCGGTCGCCTCGGTTAATGCAGGGTTAGGAGCCGAATCCCATTTCTCATTGTTAGCGGCGGCTTTGGCGCTGGCTGCGTTCTTCTCACCTTTGGCCACAACTATGGCATTACGGATCGCGTTGGAGTAAGGCAATAAATGATTAACTGGTTCAAATATTCCACGCCAAGCACGTTTTACCCTCTGGCAGGTCGTTTGGCACCATGGTTCATGCTCGCGGCTATAGCGATAGGATCCTTGGGGCTTTATATCGGTTTCTTCCTGGCACCCACAGACGCGCAGCAGGGTGAAGGCTACCGCATTATTTTTCTCCATGTGCCGGTCTCGTGGATGTCCATGTTCATATACCTTGTTATGGCATTCTGGGCAGCAGTAGGCCTTGCCTTCAACAGCAGACTATCAGCCATGATGGCGCGCGCGCTCGCACCGACAGGCGCGATGTTCACCTTCCTCTCTTTATGGACGGGCGCCCTTTGGGGCAAGCCGATGTGGGGAACGTGGTGGGTCTGGGACGCACGCTTAACATCTGAATTGATATTGCTGTTTCTTTATATAGGGATTATGGCGCTTCAGTCTGCCATTGAGAACGCTCGCCGCGCTGACAAAGCCGGTGCACTCCTGACTTTAGTCGGTGTAGTCAACATACCCATTATCTATTTCTCGGTCGAGTGGTGGAACACATTGCATCAAGGCGCGTCCGTATCCCTCACGCGCGCCCCGTCCATGGCAACGATCATGCTCGTTGCCATGCTGCTCGTATCCTTGGCCGCTTGGATGTACACAATCAGCGTCGCACTGATACGCGCTCGATGCATCATTTTGGAACGAGAACGTCATAGCACCTGGGTACATCGATTGAATGAGAAAAAACCATGAAGTGGAATAGCGCCGCAGAATTCTTCGCGATGGGGGGCTATGCCCCATACGTATGGGGCTCACTAAGTGTCACGCTCATCGCTCTAGTAGTGGAAGTCGCTCTGCTTAGCCGACGTCGGAAACGCTCGATATCGAAGTTGCCAGAGAAATCCGATTTTGAAAGGAAAAACAATGAAAGCTCGACATAAGCGGTTTGCCCTTATCGGGGGCGGCATAGCTACCTTAGGGATCGCGACCGCGCTGGTCCTGAATGCTTTTCAGGACAACCTGGTATTTTTCTTCACGCCTGCACAGGTCATTGCTGGAGAAGCCCCTAAAGAGCGCACGTTTCGAGTTGGTGGAATGGTGCAGACCGGCAGCGTGCAGCGCGATGGCTTGACAGTAAATTTCGTCGTTACGGATTCAGTTCAAACCGTATCAGTGCTTTATACCGGGATACTGCCTGACTTATTCAGCGAAGGAAAAGGTGTTGTAGCGCAGGGAAAGCTGGATGGCAACGGCCAATTTCGAGCGGAGCAGGTATTAGCAAAGCACGATGAAAATTATATGCCGCGGGAAGCCCAGCACGCTTTAGATCAGGCGACCCAGAACGCCGAAGGAACGAGGTTGTAGCCGACATGATTGCTGAATTTGGCCACTTTACCCTTATCTTGACGCTACTCGTGGCGGGTGCTCAAGGGGCGTTGACTTTGCCAGGTGCGGCAAATGGGAACGCGGCATGGATCGCTTTTGCACGACCTGCGGCGCGTATCCAGTTTGCCCTAGTCAGTCTGGCATTCCTAAGCCTGACTTGGGCGTTCATAACCAAGGATTTCTCTGTGGCCTATGTCGCAGAGAATTCCAACTCCCGGTTGCCGCTCTTCTACCGCATTGCCGCAGTTTGGGGCGGCCATGAGGGTTCGCTTTTGCTGTGGGTACTGATGCAAACCGGCTGGGCATGCGCGGTCAGCATGCTTTCACGTCAGTTGCCGGAGCCTATGGTCGCCAGAGTCCTGGGCGTATTGGGCTTGGTCAATGCTGGATTTCTGCTGTTTGTTCTGCTCACATCAAACCCATTTGAACGCCTTACGCCAGCTCCGTTGGAAGGACTTGATCTAAATCCACTTCTACAGGATATAGGCCTAATCTTTCATCCGCCATTGCTCTACATGGGTTACGTCGGATTTTCCGTGGTGTTCGCTTTTGCGGTCGCAGCACTTCTGGCGGGAAGACTCGACGCGGCGTGGGCTCGCTGGTCAAGACCATGGGCTACTGCAGCTTGGCTCTTCCTTACGCTCGGTATCGCAGTCGGAAGTTGGTGGGCATACTACGAGCTCGGCTGGGGCGGGTGGTGGTTCTGGGACCCAGTCGAGAACTCGTCGTTCATTCCATGGTTGGTGGGTACAGCCCTCATACATTCCCTTGCCGTCACCGAAAAGCGCAATAGCTTCAAAAGTTGGACCGTCCTGCTCGCCATTAGCACTTTCTCGCTATCCCTGCTCGGTGCTTTCTTAGTGCGTTCGGGCGTCTTGACCTCGGTACACGCTTTTGCCACAGACCCCCGCCGAGGCGTATTTCTCTTACTCTTGTTCGCTGTAGTGGTGGGAGCGTCACTACTCTTGTACGCGGTCCGCGCGCCAAAAGTTGGTCTAGGCGGACGGTTTGATTTTATTTCGCGCGAATCCCTTTTGCTCGTTAACAACGTACTGATGGCAGTGGCTGCCGGATCCGTACTACTCGGTACGTTATATCCACTCTTCATAGACGCGCTGGGGCTTGGAAAAATATCCGTTGGCCCGCCCTACTTTAACGCGATTTTTGTACCTCTCATGGTGCCGGCATTACTCCTTATGGCGGTGGGCCCTATAG
This sequence comes from Paracandidimonas soli, assembly GCF_004342005.1. GTDB lineage: Bacteria > Pseudomonadota > Gammaproteobacteria > Burkholderiales > Burkholderiaceae_B > Paracandidimonas > Paracandidimonas soli. The sequence goes on along the minus strand of NZ_SMBX01000003.1, from coordinate 7,816 downwards.
CGAACTGGAAGTCCGCCAAGTTGCCAGCCATGTTGAAACGTCTGTACATCCCCGCATTCCTCGCCGTTGCATTCGGCATAGGTGTACCGCTAGCGCTCGGACGGTGGTCTCTGCTTGTTGCCCTCGGCGTGTCACTCGCGACATGGATCGGTGTTGCCGTCGTCATTGGCATCTACGAACGCATGAAAGCGACGCGTAGCGGCTTGTTCTCCCAGCCTCTCAGTTGGCTCGGCATGCACGTCGCCCACCTGGGCATAGCGGTTTTTGTTGTCGGTGTCACGCTCGTAATGGGCTACGAAACTGAGGAAGACGTGAGCATGGCGCCGGGGCAAACGGTACAGGTCGGGGGGTATGACTTGAAATTCATAGGCGTGCGCAAGGTCCCAGGCCCAAATTATGTCGCCGACATGGGAGACATCGAAATGTTCCGCGACGGAGCATCTATGGGCCTACTGCATCCAGAAAAACGAACGTACGCATCCTCTGCCATGCCTATGACCGAGGCTGCGATCGACGCCAACGGACTTCGTCATGTGTACGTGGCATTAGGAGAACCGCTCGGTGGCGGCGCCTGGAGTGTTCGCGTGTATTACAAGCCCTTTGTAGATTGGATTTGGGGCGGTTGTCTCTTGATGGCCCTAGGCGGGTTGTTAGCGATCAGTGATCGCCGCTACCGACTGAAGCGGAAGGCGCGTGATGCGTCCGTCGCATTGAAGGGAGCGACGTCGTGAATCGTTTGTTTTGGCCCTTCGCGGGATTCATCGTGCTGGTGGCATTCCTTGCGGTCGGACTCACGTTGAAGCCAAGTGAGTTGCCCTCGCCTCTTATCGATAAACCGGCTCCAAACTTCTCTTTACCCGAATTGAAGTCGCCTGAAAACGTCTTTACCTCTGACTCGATGAAAGGCCAGGTCTGGCTACTAAACGTATGGGCATCCTGGTGTGCTGCTTGCCTTGACGAACATCCGGTCATCTCGGAGCTAGCCGACTCCGGTGTGGTACCAATCATAGGCTTGAACTACAAGGATGTACGCAACGAGGCGATAGCCTGGCTCGCGCGCTACGGAGACTCATATACGCTCTCTGTGTCGGACACGCGTGGCCGTGTAGGAATCGATTTCGGCGTCTACGGAGTCCCTGAAACGTTTGTCATCGATAAGCAAGGAATGATTCGCCATAAGCACATCGGGCCGGTGACACAAAGCGCAGTACGCGACACGCTGCTGCCACTAATTCGGGAGCTCCAGCAATGAAATACTGGTGGTTTGCCATTTTATCTCTCTTGATTGCAATGCCGGCTTCCGCAACGACGGTCGACCCTGAGAAGCGGATGTTCAACATCGCGCAAGAGCTGCGTTGCCTTGTATGTCAGAACGAATCCATTGCAGCGTCAAGGGCTGAACTAGCCGTCGACCTCCGTCAGCAGATCCGCGAGCTAATCCAAGCCGGCCGAACCGATGACGAGATCCGAACCTACATGGTTGAACGATACGGGGATTTCGTGCTCTACCGTCCGCCCATGAATGCCACTACGGTGTTGCTTTGGTTCGGGCCGATGCTGCTGTTCTTATTGGGCTTGACGATACTGATAATGGCACTCCGCCGCCGCAAGGCCCGCCTCGTTAATACTCCGCTGAGCGCCGAAGACCGCAAACGTGCACGTGCGTTACTAGCCCAATCTGCCGACACTGAGAAATCCTGATGAACCTCATTTTTACTGTACTGGTTGTACTGGTGCTTCTTGCCGTCGTGCTCCCGCTAGGCCGCGTGCTATGGCGCGGGCCCCGCGCAACGACACATCTTGAGCACCACGTCGTGAATTCGGCCGTGCTTCGTGATCAGTTGGCCGAACTCGAGAGAGATCGTAAAAGCGGCACATTGTCGACGAAGGATCATGGCGAAGCCGTTCAAGATCTACAACGTCGAGTGTTAGATGAGGCAAAACCAGTCGTAACAAGCGGAAAACAGCCTCGCAATGGGAAATATGCTGCGTTAGGTGTAGCGGTCGTTCTCCCCGTGGCGTCGATGTTGTTATACCTTCAACTAGGAAACCCCGCTGCGATGAATCCGGCGCCTACACAGCCGTCACCCAGCATCACACAAGCTGATGTTCAGGCAATGGTGAATTCACTTTCTGCACGACTCGCACTGAATCCAGACGACCCGCAAGGGTGGCTCATGCTTGCCCGCTCATATCGGTATTTTTCGAGATATGAGGAAGCCGCGAAAGCTTTCGCGCAGGCAGGAAGTGCAGTTGAAGCCGATCCGCTCGCACTCACCGAGTACGCAGAAACCTTGGCACGAAACAGTCCTAACGGTTTCTCTGGCTACCCCACCACATTGCTCGAACTCGCGCTAGCCCTTAGTCCCCAAGACCCATTTGCACTAACACTTGCAGGCGCTGCAGCATTAGAACGGCGAGATTATGACAGCGCCATCTCTTACTGGCAGCAGGTGCTTGGAGCGGTTCCCCCGGACTCGAACGCGGCGCGCGCTATTAGCGAGAGCATCCAACATGCGATCAATCAAAGAGACCACGACACAACTACTCCAACCCCAGCACAGTAGCCATCATGAAAAGTGCTTTGAAAATATTCTTTCTTACGATGATAGTGATTGCTTCATTGGTCGCCATCGCATTTTTCTTGTTTACTTACCAGCGTGAGAATGCCACAGGAAAAGTCTCCGGGGGCACTCTCAACATCGCCATTGATATCGGCGATCAACGCTTCATGCGCTGGAGTACACCGCGAGATCTTCCAACCCTGCCTTTCAAGGGCGAAGCAGACAAAGCGCTCAGCTTGGCAGACTTCCGAGGGAAAGTCGTTTTATTAAACATTTGGGCTACCTGGTGCCCACCTTGCCGAGAAGAAATGCCCTCACTCGACCGGCTAAACGCCAAACGGGGCGGCGCAGACTTCGAAGTTGTGGCTTTGTCGATTGACCGTGATACGGCCTTGGTCGAATCGTTCTACGAAGAGTTCGGAATAGAGACTTTGCGTGGATACTTTGATCCATCAGCACAAGCTCCAAATTCACTCCGTGCCCCCGGTGTACCAACGACTTTACTCATTGATCGAAACGGTCGAGAAATAGGTCGCGCGTTGGGACCCGCCGCTTGGGACGGCGAGCAAGTAGAAGCGTTAATCGATAGAGCTTTACAGGGCTCGTAAACAAGCTGACGCGCAAGGCGCATTGCGATCATAAGAAACGTCGTTTTTAGGATATTTCAATGCTTGAACTTACCACGATCGGAATGCTGACTGCATTTATCGCCGGTATTGCATCGTTCTTATCACCGTGTGTTTTGCCCCTGGTTCCGGGGTATCTATCTTATGTCGCCGGCGGCAACATATCTGCGACGACACCTGTTCACGATGGGCGCTCACAGCGATTGAGAGCGTTCGGGCTCAGTGCATGCTTTGTTCTCGGGTTCGCACTGGTATTCGTGATTCTAGGTGCTAGCATTACGGCAATCGGTCGCCTCTTCCTCAGCTATCGCTACGAACTCAATATTGCGGCCGGTATCATCATAGCGTTAGCGGGCCTGACCGTGATGGGCGTTGTGCGCGTTCCGATGTGGGCGCAGCGCTATTACCGTTTTGACCCTGACACAAAAGGCGGTAATCCCTGGTCCGCTCTGCTTCTGGGAGTCGCCTTTGGATTTGGCTGGACGCCCTGCATTGGCCCCGTGCTTGGCAGCATTCTGGTTCTTAGCGCAACATCTGAGAGCATAGGCCATGGGACTGCTCTGTTAGGAATCTACGCAGCCGGTTTAGGCGTTCCGTTCCTGCTTTCCGCATATTTCATGACGCCTTTTATGCGTCGCCTAAGCTCTCTACGTCGAACGGGTCGTTACATTCAGCTGATTACGGGCGCGATCCTAGTATTAATGGGCATCGCCGTAGCGAGCGGACAGCTAATGCGTTTTGCGATCTGGCTTCTGAAGACGTTTCCGGCTTTGGGGAGCATAGGTTGATCTTATACGGACAGCAACCCTTCCAGGGTTAGTTGCCTGCAGCCGAGAGCCGAGGACACGGTCTTGCGCCCTGGGCGGTACAGCGACGGGCTACAGTCGCGTAAGGGTGAATAGCAAACCTGAGCATTGCGGTTTGCGCCGCTGATGCCCACAGTCATCCTCACACAAACCATCACCGAGCTTCTGTTTCTTCCGGCATATCTCAAGCATCTACCCCAGCTACTTCTATATAGCGGCGGCAAACGCAAAGTCAATATCCCCGCACGCAACGAGCGACACCTGGCGAAGCTAGCCGCCGGCTTTCTGGCCGCTGTGAATGATCGCAGCTGTGGTGCCCCGGGGTAGGTGCGAAAAATGCTCCACGGTTTCAAAGCATGGTAAACCTGCGTTCCACGGCGTTCCAATACCTGCCACAATGTCGCGACAATGACATTTCAACCCTCAAGATTATTAGTTAGTTATTTTTATATCCGGTCATAATTTGAACCGAAGGTCTGTCATAATGTATCTTTCTACTAAAAAACGCACCGCAAACTGCACAGCATGAGCACCATCGGCGACCGCTTACGCATCGCGCGCACGAAACGCGGCCTCACGCAGGAAGCGTTAGCCAACCTTGTCCAGACGCCGCTTACACAAGGTGCCATAGCGCATATTGAGGGTGGCCGCAGCGAATCCTCGCGACACATCGTATGGATCGCCGCAGCGCTGCACATCAGGGCTGAATGGCTGGTCACTGGCAAGGGCGAAATGTTTGAGGAAGAATGGCCCTGGCCTAGTACCCCCTGTAGCGTCGTCGCGGAACTTCCTGCACATGTGCGGGAAGACATTGGCGACTACATTCAGATGAAGTTGGCGAAGCACACCAAGAAAGAAGACAACGGCCCCACGTCCGCCACCTGACAATAAAGCGCCGCGCTGTTTCTTCCCCCGACTCTGCAAAAAAACGACAGCCACCCAGTTCCGGGGCCTCAGTCCCTTGACGAGTCAATCCGGATCTCAGCGTGTCTCTTTCTAAATTTTTCTCCCGTCCGAGGGGAATTCGCATTATCAATATGACTTTTTAGTATTACATTTGTATTGACTCTGCGTAGTAGATACGTAATGATTACACCAACCCTGCTCTTTAACAACAGAACACCGATAAATACCGCGCCCTGCTCCATCTGAGCGGTGCGAGTGCGCGGCTACCCGTGTCACCAGCTTCGTACTGGGTGACGTGCACCTGGGTAGGAGTAAAGCAGGTGAAAAATCATTCCTCTTCCGGGCCGGTAGCGACTGGTGCGAACTGGAAGGTGTGAGTGACGATCCGTTCACACGGACGCCGGCGCTGCCGAAGTGCAGGCCACATTCGATAGATGGCGCGTAATCCGTCGATGACAGCGGCAAAGACCGCAGTTCCCAGCATCCCGCCGAACCGCGACAGCGGGGCCAGCGGCGGGCGCTGCTGAGAATGATGAAAGCACCCGGCCCCCATCGAGGCAACTTGGCGGGTCGGACAACACGGCGCTGGTTGCGCCGGCTTTGGAAAGCATCCTGAGTCTCCAGGGTGCTTCCCAAGGTCTAACGGAGGAACAAATGAAGGAACAGGCACTGTCGAACAGCATCTTCGGCTACCCGTCACCCAGCAAGCAAGCCCCGAAGCAACCTGACGAGGCTCTTCTCTATCGGATCCACACGGCAGAAGCTAAGCTCGGCGTGTCACGTTCCACGATCTATCGCTTGGTCAATGAGGGGGAGCTGGTACTCATCAAGATAGGCAAGCGATCTAGCGGCATAACAGCCGCAAGCGTGCATGCACTGATCGAACGCAACAAGACCGTGGCCAGTTAGCTCAAACCTTGCATCAATCGACTCTGTCCGAAAAATGACAACAAACATCGGGCAGAGAAACACCCACTGTTGTAGCTACCGCGAGGTCAGCGGGAGAAAGAGCTTGGCGAAACGTGTAGTGCCGGCTTTTGACTCTCAAAACGGCTCATGAAATATCACCACAGGCCACTTTGTCGCTTTTTTGCACCATACGCCGAGTTGTACCCCGGTTTGTACCCCCACGCTCCCGCGAGATTTGGGAACCCGCATGAATAGTGAACTATAGAGGTTCAATTAGATTCCGCCCCAGGCCACCAAGTTACCAAATCCCAACCCTTATCGGTTGGGATTTTTTTTGCCTGGAACGCCAGTGTTGGCGGGGGTTTGCGGTTTCGTCTCGCGAGCGGTGGGTGGGTTCTCAGCCCCGTTTTCGCCCTCTCCCGCCTCTCTGTTCTCGGTTTTTCTCTACCGGGCTCGCGAGCGGTCGCGAGGGTAAGGCTAGGTTTTATGCGGGTTTCGGGCTGAAGGGTTGTGATTGGTCACTGCATGGATGGGGCGACCGAGAACCGAGTGGCAAAAAAACCGCCCGCAGGCGGTTCCAGGCACCAGATGCGACGCGGAGAGCACTCACCCCAAAACGGCTGGCCATGGCCGCATAACGGTGCTACTTCTGGGCACCGTTAAAAGTGGGGATTACCACACTTCCTGGCTGACCAGTACAGTCGGCACGGGCGTTGGGAAATAACATATAACAATGTGGCGCAACCTCGACAGAGCCTTTATCCATAAATTCTCCCTGGCCCCTATAATCGATCCTAATCCAACTCTAGAAGTCAGTCTCTGCTACGGAACCGGAATGCATACATGAACGGAACCATACGAATAGAGAGCACCGATAAACCGAATTTCTGCCCAAAGTGCGGCAGGGCTACCGTTGTCGCGATCGCTTATGGTTTACCCGACCCGAGCGCCTTCGAAGACGCCGCAGCGGGAACGTTCGTCCTGGGTGGCTGCTGTCTATCGAGTGACAATCCAGATTGGCAATGTACAAGTTGCGAGCAGCAATTTCATCGCATTCGGGATGCTGAGGATGCCGAGGACGATCCGGCTTGATTGGACATCCTTAGGGACAGTCTGATCAATAAGTCAGCCGGATGAAAGTCGTTGCATGCCTTGGGCTGTTTCTCGAACACGGAGTTGACAGTTTTTTAGTTCCGACTTAAAATAAACATTGCATCAAGAGTTGGGCCTAATGCCCATGCCAACCTGTGGCCCATACAAGGTGGAAAGACGATGCGGCTTATCAAAGCAATCAGTGGGAACAACAGCGCCCGCAATTGCGGGCATTTTTTATGGGCCTTTTACTCCAACTTGCTCCCCAGGCATGATGCCAAAGAGCTAAAAAGGAAGCAACATGACATATCAGTTTCATATCGACGGAGAAATCTACATTGGAGAGACTATTCCCGGCGCCGCGCGCATGAGAATATTCCATCCAAGAACCGACCGGTTCGTCGTTGCCTTCGATCCCGATGTCCACTCGCTGCGAGGCAACCGACCCTCCGGAAGCTGGGCAAATATCCAGCCACATACCGACTTGGCGCTCCTTGAAACACTGGAAGCCCAAGTCTTATCGGCTTGCCGAGCTAGGCTTCGCAACTATGATGAAGCCAACGGACGAACTCACCGAATTTAAGATTAAAGGGAGTGTACGGGCATAGCAGTCTTTCCGCACACACCCCTTCCCGCTAGATGTGACGCGCAGACGACAGCACGCCAACGGAAGAGTGGTTCGACTTTCACTCCTGCCCCACCACCAGTTGCAAATGACCCACCGGTCTTCCGTTGGTGTGCCGTTAAGCATAAAACTGCCATTCGGAAGACTTATGCTTTAAATCCCGATCGGCAACATTATGCTTTATTGGGATCAGTGAATCGCCCCGGGTTTTGCGGAGGCTCCAACCTTTGAGAGAATGGAGCCACTATGAGCAAGCAGAACAAGTTTTCCCCCGAAGTCCGTGAACGC
>NZ_SMBX01000002.1 GCF_004342005.1 Paracandidimonas soli | reverse complement strand
CAGCGCCTGGATGTCTGCTTGCGTAATGCGGTTCAGTCTGCGGCCAGACAGCAGTGTTCGACGCCAGACGTTCGCGATTGAGCGTTCCTGAGCCGCTCCTTTTTTCTGGCTCGATACCTCAGCTGTATATCTGGTCAATGCCTCGCTCAACGTCGGACAGGCGAGCGCAAGTCTTTGTTTTCTACGGTTCATGGGCAAATCGCCCTTGTACCAAACGCGCCCCATCATGGGGCTTTTTGTTTTCTGGAGTGGCAATGACAGAGCCAGCAGCAAGCGCGGCTACCGCCGGTGTAGTCGCAACAACGGTCGGAGCAACGGCCTGGATAACAGGTCTTGACCCTGGCGCCGTATTTGGGGCGTTCGCAGGGGCGGTGACGTTCGCGATCACATCAAAGGACACCAGCTTGGTGCCGCGCCTGGTCTATGCGCTGATCTCGCTGGTCGTGGGCTATGCGGCCGTTCCGGACCTGGCGGGGCTGTCGCCCATCAAAGAGCCTCTTGTCATTGCGTTCGTTGCGTCTGCCGTTGTTGTGCAGACCACGATTACGCTCATTGACCGTATCCGCACGATGAGCGTGCGCGCCGTCTGGGATGCGCTCGTATCAGTGTTTCGCAAGGGAGGCTGACATGGAGGTCATCGTCGTATCCGCATGGCTGTACGTGACTTGCAGATTGCTGTGCTACCAGCGCAATGGCGCGAGGTTCCGACGCTGGATATCGGTGTCTGCGTATGCGTTGATGGTCGGAGCGTTTGCGCGGGCGGTGGTAATTGGCATCGAGCGCCAGCCCGCACACTGGTCCGAGGCGGCTGTGGCCCTGGCGCTGGCAGCGCTGACGTGGCGGGCGCGGGGTAATGTTGCCTGCATGCTGGGGAGGCGGCTATGAGGTTATCTGATCATTTCACGCTTGCGGAACTGACGAGATCCATCGTTGCGCAGTCCAGAGGCATTGATAACACGCCGTCGGCCGCGCAGATTGACAATCTCCGAACCCTGGCTGCAACGCTGGAGGAGGTCAGGGAACTGCTGGGCGGCAAGCCGATGATTATCACTAGCGGATATAGATCCCCGGCGCTGAATCGCGCGATTGGCGGGAGCCAGACGAGCGACCACAGCAATGGCTTAGCTGCGGATTTCGTGTGTCCAGGCTACGGACATGTCATGCATATCTGCGAGGCCATCCGCGACAGCGGCATCCAGTTCGATCAGCTCATCTACGAGCAGGGCAGCACAGATTGGGTGCATCTGGGCATCGGAACGCGCATGCGCCGCCAGGTCATGTCCTGGTCGCGGGCGGCAGGGTACACCCAAGGCATCAGGAGGTTGCAGCGATGACATGGATACTCGGGAAACTGGCTGGCTGGCGCGGATATGGGGCCGTGGCGGCGCTATCCGTGGCACTGACGTGGATAGTGCTGGGCTGGCGTCACGATGCCAGCATGGCACGCATACAGGCCGAGCATGCGCAGGTGCTGGAGTCCATCGCCACAGCATCATCTGATGCCATGAAATCAACGCTCGACGAAGAGCGGCGCAGATACGCCGCGCTGGAGAATGCCCGTGATAATGCCGAAAAAATGTCCGCAACATCGGCTGCTGATGCTGCTGCCTTTCGCGCTGCTAATCAGCGGCTGCGCAACCGAGTCAACGCGCTGGCTGCCGACGCCCGCGCCCGGTATCCCGCCCTTGCCGAGGGAGGCCCGACAGCCGCCCAGGCCGTCGATATGCTCGCCTACATGCTCGGCAGGCTTGGCGACGCTGCTGGAGAGCTTGCAGAGTATGGAGACGCTGCCCGAGGGGCGGGACTGACGTGTGAGTTTATTTACGATTCCGTCGCTTCTTCGGCGCAGCCATAAAGATCGAACAGCTCGGGCGATTTCGTGGGGCATGGCTCCCAGTATGCGCATCCGGCGTCTGGCTTGCCGATCACCAGCAGACCGCCACGATGCCGGCAAACAGCATGAGCATCATCCGCGCCAGTCTCGCCGCGCCAGTGGGCGCAGGTCCAGCAGCAATGGTTGGGGTCGTCAACGAAGACATTTACACTGTTCATTTGTACAGTATATTGCTTGTCGTCTGAAATAGCTGTTACGTAGCCATGCGCGTATTGGATCCATGATTTTGACGCAAAAAAAGCCCGCTCGAAGGCGGGCGTGTTATGGGGCATGTCAATTTTTCCCCCAACAGATTTTTTGATACTTGATGCCGGACCTTTGCAAACCCGCATAAACAATGGTGGGCCCCCCGAGAGTCGAACTCGGCACCAACGGATTATGAGTCCGCTGCTCTAACCAGGCATGAGCTAGAGGCCCGGATATCCGCGACGGCTTGCGCCATGCGGACATCGAAGCGGCAGGACGCGACCCAAAGACAGCGCCAAAGCCGACAGTCCGCAATTATGACATAAAGAAACTCATCCTGTCCCGCAGGGAATTTGCAGGCTGTGGGTGCCGTGGAAGCAGCGCTGAGATGCGTTTGCGCCGGTAGCCGACTGCTACGTTTGCTTCATCCTGTTTCAATGGGAAGAAACGGCAATCGGCCGGGAAAATCCGGCGGACTTACGGTATCCTTGCGCCAGGAAAAAGACCTTGGAGTCATGAATGAGCAGAGTGGTCGCGTGGGTGCTTGCCGGTGTGTTGTCTGGGCCTTTGCCCGCCATGGCGGCCAGCCTGGTCAAGTTCACGCCGCAGGGGACGGTGGCGTCGGTCAGCGAAGTCAGCGCGGAGTTTTCGACGCAGGTCGTGCCTTTTGGAGACAGCCAGCAGCCCGCGCCCATGCGAGTGGTATGCAGCGATTCGACTGCGGCTGGCTCGGGACGGTGGCTGGACGACAAGCGCTGGGTGTATGCATTCGATCGTCCGCTGGCGCCCGGCGTATCGTGCAAGGCGGAGCTGGATCCGGACTTTCGCACCCTGTCCGGAGAGAAGCTGGGCGGGAAGGCGCTTCATGAGTTCCGTGTCGGGGGACCTTCAGTCCAGGAAGTCGGGCCCTATGGCTATTACCCCATCGACGAGGATCAGGTATTCGTCTTGCGCTTCAACGGCAAGGTGGACGCCGCCAGCTTGCTGGCAAACGCCTTTTGCCATGTAGAGGGCCTGGGGGAGCGCGTTCCTGTACGCGGGATAACGGGCGAGCAGCGCGAGGCCGTTCTGGACGCTATGTATTTCACGAGGGAACCGTCCGACGATAGCGTTCAACTGCTGCAGTGCCAGCGGCTGCTGCCGCCGGAAGGCAAAGTGCGTCTGATCGTTGGGCCCGGCGTGCAGAGCACGGGAAACGATGCGACCGCGGTTTCGACCAAGGCCCAGCATTTCGACTTCGAGGTGCGCAAGCCGTTCCGGGCCGAGTTTTCCTGCATGCGTGAAAACGCGAATGCGGACTGCACGCCGGTTTCCGGCGTGGGCGTTTCCTTCTCCGCGCCGATTCCGCGCGAGGAGGCGCGCAAGATCCGGCTGCGCACGCCCACCCAGGAAATCGTGCCTGCGCCCGACGACGACGCGTTCGATGCGGATGTCACGAACGTCTGGTTCGAAGGACCCTTCCCGGAAAAGGCGCAACTGACGCTGACCTTGCCCGAAGGGCTCAAGGACGATGCAGGCCGCACACTGAGCAATGCCGGTGATTTTCCCCTGGGCTTCAGGACGGCGGCCTATCCGTCCCTGGTCAAGTTCGCCGCTGCGCCGTTCGGCGTGGTGGAACGTTTCGCGGAGGCGCCTTCGGGGGGATCCGACGACGATTATCCCGCCGTCGTGCCGGTGACGGTCCGGAACGTGGAGTCCGCGCTGGGCGCCGATGCGCTGTCCGTCAGTCCGGGCACGGTGAACGGCCTGAGCACGCAGAACGATATCGAAGTGCTGCGCTGGTACGCCCGGCTGCAGCGTCTGGAGCAGGGGCGCTGGAGCGCGGGGCAGCTATCGGCCATCATGGCCGACCGCGAGCCCAGCTACGGCAACAATGAAACGCAGATTGATGTGCGCGGCTTTTCCGCATTGCGCGGACAGCCGAATGTCGTGCGCCGGGTGCTGCCCGGTGCTTCGGGCCGAGATCAGCGCCCGTTCGAGGTGATCGGCGTGCCTTTGTCGGGGCCCGGCTTCCATGTGCTGGAAATCGAATCCGCGCAGCTCGGGCGCTCGCTGCTGGAAGACGGACAGCCCATGTATGTGCGCACCGGGATCCTGATGACGAACCTTGCAGTGCACGTCAAGAAAGGACGGGACGATCTGCTGGTGTGGGTGACGACGCTGGACGAGGGGCAGGTGGTTCCCGATGCGCAGGTATCCGTGTTGTCCTGCGATGGGTCGCAACTGGCCTCGGGCGTGACCGGTGTGCACGGCGCATTGCACCTGACCGATCCCATAGAGTATCCGGAATATTGCAGCAGCACGGGGCTGGGCGGGGTGTATGTTTCCGCACGCATTCCCGCCGACCACCCGCAGGCCCGGGGAAAGGCGGAGTTCTCGTTCGCCTTTTCCGGCTGGGACAGGGGAATAGAGCCCTGGCGCTTCAATATTCCCGTCAGCACTTCGCCGACGCCTACGGTCAAGGCGCATACCGTGTTCGATCGCACCCTGCTGCGCGCGGGGGAAACCGTATCGATGAAGCACTATATCCGCAGCCTGACACGGGACGGCTTCGCGCTGCCCTCGCAGGAAGCGCTGCCCGACCGGCTGGTGGTCATGCATGACGGCTCCGGCCAGGAGTACGAGCAGAAGATCGAATGGCAGGCTTCGGAGTCGGGAGGGCTGTCCGCGCAGAACGTGATGGAGCTGCCGAAGACTGCAAGGCTGGGTTCCTATTCCGTCTATCTGCGCGGAGAAAACTATGTCTGGCACGAGACGGGAAGCTTCAATGTCGAGGAGTTCGTGCTGCCGTTGCTGACGGGCAACCTGCAGATTTCCGGGCCGAAGCAGGACGGCGTGCTGGTGGCTCCGGCCGCCGTGGATGCCTCCGTGCAACTGGCCTATGTATCGGGCGGGGCGGCGTCCGGGCTGGATGTGCAGCTTTCCGCTGTGGCGCGCGACATGCCGGTCTCGTTCGAGGGCTATGAGGCCTATGAATTTTCGCCTCCCTATCCGGGCGAAGGCTCGGGGGAGGATGCCGAGGGCGCTTCGCAGCCGGTAGGCCAGCGCCTGTTCCTGGACAAGGCCGCCGTCAGGCTGGACGGCGCGGGCGGGGCAAGCGTGCCCGTCGAGAAATTGCTGCAGGTCAGCCGTCCCCAGCAGTGGCTGTTCGAGGCCAGCTTCAGGGATCCGAATGGGCAGGTGCAGACCCTGAGCCAGACGGCCAACGTCTGGCCGTCCGCCGTGCAGGCGGGCATCAGGGTCAGCCGCTGGGTGCAGGTCGGCCAGTCGGCCGAGATCCATGTAGTGGCGCTGTCGCCGTCGGGCAAGCCGCTGCCAGAAACGCAGGTGTCGGTGACGGCTTCCAGCCGGACGACCTATTCGACGCGCAAGCGCCTGGTGGGCGGGTTCTACAGCTATGACTCGCATACCCAGACGCGCACCCTGGGCAAGGTCTGCGAGGGCAAGACCGATGCCAGGGGAACGCTGGTCTGCTCAATGGAGCTGAATACGCCGGGAGAAATCCAGTTCAATGCGCGCGCGCTGGACGGCCAGGGCAGGGCGTCCGTGGCGCAATCTTCCGTCTGGGTGACGGGCGGCGATGAGCTCTGGTTCGGCGGCGAGAGCGCGGACCGGATCGATCTGATTCCCGACAAGCGCTCGTACGCGCCCGGCGATGTGGCCGAATTCCAGGTGCGCATGCCATTCAGGCAGGCCACGGCGCTGCTGGCGGTCGAACGCGAGGGCGTGCTGGCCATGCAGGTGGTCGAGCTGGAGGGCAAGGACCCGACCATCCGCCTGGGCATACGGCCGGAATGGGGTCCCAATGTGTACGTGTCTGTGCTCGCCTTGCGCGGCAGGCTGCGCCAGACCTCCTGGCATTCCTTCTTCTCCTGGGGCTGGCAGCGGCCGACCCAGTGGTACAAGGCATTCCGCAGCAGCGACCAGGGATACGCGGCGCCCACGCCGTTCATCGACCTGGCCAAGCCGGCCTTCAGGCATGGCGTCGCCGAGGTACAGGTATCGGATGTGAATGACCAGCTTCTGGTGGACGTGGCGCCGGAAAAACCGTCGTATCGTGTGCGGGATACGGCGACGGTGAACATCCGCGTGGCCCTTCCCGACGGCAAGCCCGCTTCCAATGCGACGGTCGCATTCGCCGCCGTCGACCAGGCCTTGCTGGAGCTTTCTCCCAATCGCAGTTGGGATCTGCTCGATGCCATGCGGCAGCGCCGCAGCTATGGCGTGCGCACGGCGACGACTCAGCTGGAGGTGATCGGCCGCAGGCATTATGGCCGCAAGGCGCTGCCGGCCGGCGGCGGGGGAGGCAAGAGCCCGACGCGGGAACTGCTGGATACGCTGCTGCTGTGGGAGCCGGAGATCAAGCTGGATGCGCAGGGGCGCGGCCGGATTCAGGTACCGCTGAATGACGCCATCACGCAGTTCGCTCTGGTCGCCATTGCGGATCACGGCGTATCGCGCTTCGGCACCGGCAAGTCCAGTCTGGTCACCGCTCAGGATATGCAGGTGATTGGCGGCATTCCTCCGCAGGTGCGCGAGGGCGATGCCTACGAGGCCATGGTGACGGTGCGCAATACGACATCGCGCTTCATGCAGGTGGAAGTCACCGCGTCCTATCGCCAGGGCGAGTCGGGCGATGCCGTCAGCCTGTCGCCGCAGACAATAGGCCTTGCGGCAGGATCGGCAAGCGCCGTGCGCTGGAACGTGCAGGCGCCGGTACTGGCCACGGATGCGGGCCAGGCCGAGCTGCAATGGGAGTTGCGCGCGATCGAGCGCAATGCGCCGGGAGGCGAGCAGGCGGAGGATGCGCTACGCATCAGCCAGCGGCTGGCGCCGGACGTGCCTGTGCGTGTGCGCCAGGCCACGCTGCTGCCGCTGGATGCGGACAATCCGGTCAGCCTGCCCATCGCATTGCCGAAGGGGGCTTTGCGCCTGCCATCGGGAGAACCCAGGGGCGATCTGAGGATATCCCTGCGCTCTCGTCTTGCCGTGGGCGGCATGCCGGGCGTGCACGACTGGTTCGAGGCCTATCCCTACACCTGCACGGAGCAACTGGCGTCCAGGGCGATCGGCATGCGGGATACGGGCCAATGGAAGGCGCTAGTCGCGCGCCTGCCGGATATGCTGGATAGCGACGGCCTGCTGGCCTATTTCCCGGGCATGCGCCAGGGCAATGAGGTGCTGACGGCCTATATTCTCAGCGCCAGCCATGAAGCAAGATCCATGGGGTTGTCGTTTGCGCTGCCCGCCGCGCTGGAGCAGCGGATGCTGCAGGGCCTGCAGGCTTTCGCCCAGGGGCGCATCGAGCGGGTGCGCTGGTCGCCGCAGCGGGACCTGGACCTGCGCAAGCTGACGGCGATCGAAGCCTTGTCGCGCTACGATGCCGCGTCACCGCGCCTGGTCGACAGTATCGCGATCGAGCCGGAACGCTGGCCGGTCGGCGCGCTGGTGGACTGGATGCAGATTCTGCAGCGCATGCCCAAGCTCAAGGACAGGGATGGTCAGTTGCGCAAGGTGGATGCGGAACTGCGCTCCCGCCTGCTCAGCCGCGGGACGCAGACCCTGGTGGGAGACAGCGGGCCGCAGGCGTCCTGGTGGCTGATGCATAGCCGCGCCACGGAGCAGGCGCGCCTGCTGCTGGCCGTGACGGATCAGCTGTCGTGGTCGGAAGATGTGCCGCGCATCGCGCAAGGGCTCCTTGCCATGCAAACGAACGGCGCCTGGCGCACCACGACGGAAAACCTGCTGGGCAGCCTGGCGCTGGAGAGATTCTCGCGCCAGTTCGAGCGCAAGCCGGTCAAGGGCCGGACGCTGGTAAGCCTGGGCGGAGGGCGGGATTCCGCCGTGGACTGGAATGCCTTGCCGGCCGGAGCCGCCGCCGACGATCTGTCGCAGGCATGGCCCGCGTCGGAAGAGACGCAGCCGCTGGATCTGCGGCATGAGGGCAGCGGACGGGTCTGGGTCGATGTGCAGGCCAGGGCAGCGGTACCGCACACGCAGCCGATAGCGGCCGGGTTCTCGCTGGACCGCAGCGTCACGCCCGTATACCAGGCCGTGCCGGGACAGTGGAGCATCGGCGATGTCTATCGCGTGCAATTGCTGCTGCGCAGCCAGACGCCGGGCAGTTGGGTCGTGCTGAACGACCCCGTGCCCGCCGGCGCGACCATCCTGGGCAGCGGCCTGGGACGGGATTCGGCCATTGCGGCGCAGTCGCGGGTGGAGGAGCCGCAGGAGGCCAAGGGGCCGTGGCCGACCTTTGTCGAACGCGGCTTCGATTCCTTCCGGGCGTATTACGAGTATCTGCCGACGGGCGAAACGACAGTGAGCTATACCGTGCGCCTGGGAACGGCGGGCGCCTTCCAGATGCCTGGTGCGCGAGTGGAGGCGCTGTACCAGCCGGATGTCCACGGCGTGCTGCCAGATGGCGGCGTCCTGCGCGTGCAGGATGGCGCAGCGGCGGCCAATCAGTAGCGCCATGGCCGTCGTGCGCAATGTCGCGTGCGCAGCCTTGCTGTGCGCCGCCATGGCTGTGGTACAGGCGGCGGGCTTGCCTTCGTTCGACGAGACGATGCAAGCCTACCAGGCGTCGGATACGATGCTGCTGGATCGCAGCGGCCAGCCGCTGCAGCGGGTGCGCGTTGATTTCAACCAGCGGCGCGGCGACTGGATCGCCTACGAGCAGATGTCGCCGGCATTGCTGAGCGCAGTGCTGCAGTCCGAAGACAAGCGCTTCTGGTCGCATGCGGGCGTGGACTGGAAGGCGGTGGCAGGCGCGGCCTGGGATCGCGTCGCGCATGGTGCGCGCCGGGGCGCTTCCACCATTACCATGCAGGTGGCGGGACTGGTCGATCCGGATCTGAGGCGCGGCGAAGGGGGGCGCAGCTTGGCGGAGAAATGGAGTCAGGCAATGACGGCATGGGATCTGGAGGAGGCCTGGAGCAAGCCGCAGATCCTGGAGGCCTATCTGAACCTGGCGGCGTTTCGCGGAGAGCTGGTCGGAATCGACGCCTTGTCGCGTACGCTGTTCCGCAAGCATCCCTCGGGGTTGGACTGGCGCGAAGCGGTCCTTGCCGCGGTATTGCTGCGAGGCCCCAACGTATCGGCTCAAAGGCTGGAATCCAGGGCCTGCGCGCTGTTGCGCGAGCTTGGGCAGGAGGACGCCTGCCAGAGCCTGGGCGCCTTCATCGCCATCGTGCTGCAGCGTGGCGGCGCATGGGACGGGGTGGACAGGCAGGCGCCGCATCTTGCCCGCCTGCTCTTGTCTTCACTGAAGCGGGATGAACCGCTGCCGGAGACCTGGCAGACCTCGATCGATGGAGATCTCCAGCGGTTCGTGGCGGAGAGCATGAACCGGCACCTGCATATGCTGCGCGATGTCGATGTACGCGACGCCGCAGTGGTGGTGATGGACAACGAAACAGGAGAGATCCTGGCCTACGTCGGCTCGTCCGGCGCGGAATGGTCGGCGGCGGCGCAGGTGGATCATGCCACTGCGAAGCGTCAGGCCGGTTCGGCGCTCAAGCCTTTCCTGTATGCGCAGGCCATAGACCAGCAACGGATCACGGCGGCATCGCTGCTGCTGGACAGCCCGCTGAACCTGCAGACGGGCTCGGGCATCTATCTCCCGGGTAATTACGACGGCGGATTCTCCGGCTGGGTCAGCGCGCGCACCGCGCTGGCTTCCTCATTGAACATTCCCGCGGTCAGGGTGCTGACCATGGTCACGCCCGAATCCTTCGCCGCGCAGCTCAACCGTTTCGGGCTGGGGCTGGATCGCGACGGCGGTTTCTATGGATACAGCTTGGCGCTGGGCAGCGCCGACGTGTCTCTGCTGGCGCTGACCAATGCCTATCGCGGCCTGGCGAACGGCGGAGTGCATGCCGGATGGACGCTGGACGCCGGCGGGAAGACGGAGGGCAATGGCAGGGTCATGTCGGCGCAAGCCGCCTGGATCGTGGCCGACATTCTTTCGGACAGGCATGCGCGCTCGCGCACGTTCGGCATGGACAGCCCGTTGAGCACGCCGTTCTGGACGGCGGTGAAGACAGGCACCAGCAAGGACATGAGGGACAACTGGTGCATGGGCTGGTCGGATCGCTATACCGTCGGCGTATGGGTGGGCAACAGCGAGGGAGCCAGCATGCGGGATGTCTCGGGCGTGACGGGCGCGGGGCCGATCTGGAACGACATTATGCGATATCTTCATCGCTCCCACCCTTCCGAGCAGCCGGACCCGCCTGCAGGCGTCGTAAGGCAGCCGCTCGTGTTCAAGGGCGTGCAGGAGCCGGCGAGGGTGGAAGCGTTTTTGGCGGATACGGCTGTATCCGAGGTCAGCCTGTCGACGCAGGAGCTGGATGAAGGCCCGCTGCTTCCATCCATTCTGTACCCGGTGGACGGAACCATCCTGGCGCTGGATCCGGACATCCCCATGGCGCACCAGCGCGTGCGCTTCGTGCTGGATGGCGTGCCCGACAATGTCGATGCCGACGGTTTCAAGTGGCTGGTGGAAGGAGTTGTCGCGGGCAAGGGCAATGGCGTGCTCTGGCAGCCTGAACCGGGCAGGCACCGCATCCGCCTGCTGGATCCTTCGGGCCTGGAGCGTGATTCCGTCACGATCCATGTCAGAGCCCCGGCTCGTACTTTACCAAGCTTGATGTGACGTCACGGTATTGCATGGCTACAATGCGTTGCTTCCTGAAGTGCAGCCGTTTTCATGGCTGGTAAAATTTTCCATGGCTTGTTGTTTTTCAGGCCGTTCCAGGGCGGCAGTGCGCTTTGGGATCCATTGTCTTTTTCTCGGAGGCCTAGCCGTAATGAATGCCATCTCCCTACTGAGCCGACTGGCCGCATCCGCATGCCTGCTTCTCCTGGCCGCATGCCAGACACCAACTACGAATACAGCCCAGCCGGACACGCAGGCCGGGACCGCCGCAGCGCCGCAGACGACAACGCCTTCGCAGGAGCAGGAAACCCAGGCGGCCGGCCAGGATGAAGAGCAGGGGATTCCCGTTGCCGTGCTGCTGGCCGATACGGTTCAGCACGAAGGCTGGGTCAGTGTTCCCTTGAACGAAGGCTCGATGCTGTACCTGAATCCGGAGCCGATCGTGACCCGCAACGACCTGACCGGCGTGCAGGCGGGTTCCAGTCGCGACGGAGAGGGCCTGCTTGCCCTGGAGCTGAGCCAGCAGGCTTCCGAGCATGTGAAGCGCGTGACCACCGACAATCCCAAGCGTCGCCTGGCGCTGATCGTCGGTCGCACCCTGATGGCGGCGCCAGGCTATGCAGAGCCGGTCTCCACGGAGCAGCTGGTGTTTGCCGTTGGTACCGAGCAGAATGCGACCGCCGCGGCCCGGGCCATTGCCGGCGTGCCGCAGGAAGGGGACGCGCCTTCCACGCCGCCGCAGCAGCAGCCGCAACCGCAACCGTCGCAGCAGCCCCAGCCATAACGCGGTTTCCGCCTGCACGGCAAAACGGCGCTCCCGACCCGGAGCGCCGTTTTGTTTTATGTGCCGGCCAGCACGGTATCGCCGTTCGGCCGCATGCGTTGTGTTTTTGTAGCGCCGGACAGAAAATGCTTGGGATTTTGTCGATTGGAAAATAAAATTATACGCGTTGCGTATATTTGAAAGGGGCGAATGCCATGGCAGTCTCTCAACAAGTCTTCCTTCGCGATGCCATGCGTCGCCTGAATCTGACCCGCGATGTGTTTTCCATGCGCATCGGTGTCAAGCGCAGGGCGCTGGATACCTGGCTGCTGCCGGAAAGCTCGCAGGAATACCGCGCGATGCCCGAAGTGGTGTCGCGCTTCGTCACGGAAATCGTGGAAAACGACGCGCTGCTGCAAAAATATGCGCAAAGCGCACAAAGCGGCCCCTTGCGCGATCGTATCGCTTATGACGGCAAGCATCAGCTGATTTCCGTCGATCAGTTCACGCGCGAATCCGCCGAAGAGTTCTTCCGCATCGCCGACCTGATGCAGCCCATCGCCCGCCGCCAGAAGGTATCGCGCGTGCTTGAGGGCGCAGTCCTGGGCAATCTGTTCTTCGAGGCCAGCACGCGCACACGCGTCAGCTTCGGCGCGGCTTTCTGCCGCCTGGGCGGCTCGGTGTGCGATACCACCGGTTTTACTTTTTCCTCCATGGCCAAAGGCGAATCCATCTATGACACCAGCCGTGTCATGAGCGGCTACGTCGACGCCATGGTCATCCGCCACCCTGAGCAGGGCTCTGTCGCGGAATTCGCGCGGGCGACGAATATTCCCGTCGTCAATGGCGGCGATGGCGCGGGCGAGCACCCCAGCCAGGCGCTATTGGATCTGTATACCATCCTGACCGAGTTCTCGCGCCTGGGCAAACTGCTGGACGGCGCGCACATCGCCATGGTGGGCGATCTGAAGTACGGGCGCACGGTGCATTCGCTCATCAAGCTGCTGGCGCTGTACAAAGGCCTGAAGTTTTCGCTGATTTCGCCCAAGGGCCTGGAAATGCCGGATTACATTCTGGACCAGATCAGCAAGCATGGACATGTCGTTGAGCCGTCCAACGAGCTGAAAGACATGGCGGGGGCGGACGTGATCTACACGACCAGGGTGCAGAAAGAGCGTTTCGCCGCTGAAGAGCTGGAGGGCTACAGTCCGCAATTCCAGGTCAGCAAGGCCGTAGTGGACCAGTTCTGCGGACCCGATGTCATCATCATGCACCCGCTGCCGCGCGATAGCCGCGAGGGCGCGCACGACCTCAGCGTGGACCTGAACGATGATCCGCGCCTGGCCATTTTCCGCCAGACGGACAACGGCATTCCCGTGCGCATGGCGATCTTCGCCGTGCTGCTGGGCGTGGAAGGGTTGGTGCAGCATTCGCTGCGCGACGTAACCTGGAGCCCGCCGTCGCACATCGGTCCGGACGATACGGTATTCCACGGACTGGACTGAAGGCGGGCCAGGGCGCGGTCCTCGCGCCCATGGCGTTTGCAGGCACGCCGGGCAACCCGGCGCGTTTTGCTTTCTGTTTTTTCAAGGGTTGCGCAGGACTGCGGCTGAGGGGAAATCCTGCGGTGCGCTTCAGCGGGCGGGCCAGCGTCCGCCCAGCAGTTCGGTGGCGTGCTGCGCCGCATCGAGAATCATTTTGGACTGGAGTTCGATGCTCTCGTCGGTGAAGCGTTCCTTGGGGCCCGACAGCGAGATGGCGCCGAGGCATTCATTGTCGGTGCCGAAGACCGCCACCGCGACTGCGGCGCAGTTGGGATCGCGCTCGCCCAGGGAGATTGCCAGCACGTTGGCCCTGGTGGGGACGGCGCCCGTGCCGTGGAAGGAAGTGATCAGCCTGCCGGCGGCGCCGCGGTTGATCGGCAGCAGGTCTCCCGCATTGATGTGGTCCAGCGTGGAGTGGTGCGAGTCTATGCGCAGCAGGCAGATGCGGTGATCCTGGTCGTGGTAGGCATGGAAGGATGCGCTCTCGGTGCCTTGCTCGACCAGTTCCGCCAGTATCGGCTTGAGGACGGAGGAAACGCGGTAGGTGGCTTCGTATGCGCGTCCCAGTTCGTGCGCATACGAGCCCAGCGCATAGCGGCCGTCTTCGCGCCGTATGACCAGCGCGGAGCGCTCTAGCGATGCCAGCAGGCGCAGCAGCGTGCTTTTGTAGTAACCCGTGGCGCGGGCGAGGTCCGCCAGCGTTATGGGAGAGGATTGCCGGGCGACGGTCCGCAGAATGGAGATGGCTCTGTCGACTGCGGCAACGCCGCCACTACTGCTGTCTTGTTCCTGGGTCATGTTCGGCTGTGCTTGAATACGGGTGCTGCCGATTATGCCATACCGGCTGCCGGAGCTGCAGGCGGATGGGGCCTGCACATGAGGGCCGGAGAGCGAAACAGCCCCCTAAGGCCGGATGGCGTTTCCGGTTTTCGGGGGCTGTTCGCGGGTGTTGTGCGCTGGCGCGATCAGGCTTTGGCTTTTTCGAACACGAGGCTGATCGCGGGCGCGTACTTGTCGCCGTGGCCGTCGGCGATGGCGGCTTCGAAGCAGGCGACGAGGTTCTTGGCGCCAGTGGCGTCCACGCCCACCGACTCGGCCAGGGCCACTGCGTATTCCAGGTCCTTCTTCGCATAGGACACAGGGAAGGCTCGCTCGGGGAATACCTGCGGGGCGATGGCTTTCATGCCGTGGTTGCGCAGGGCGAAGCTGTCGGCCGAACCCGTGGACAGGGCCGAGAACAGGCGCTCGGGATCCACGCCGGCGCGCGCGCCGATGGCCCTGGCCTCGGACAGCGCCAGCACGGTTTCGTAGAGCACCATGTTGTTGAGGATCTTCACGACCTGGCCCGCGCCGACGTCGCCGGCATGGATGATGTCGGCTGCGAAGCATGCGATGAGCGGCTGGATGCGCGGGAACAGGGCATCGGAGGCGCCGGCTGGCACGGCCAGGGTGCCGGCTTCGGCGGCCGAGCGGGTGCGCATGACGGGCGCATCGGCGAATTCGATGCCGCGCTCGGCAAGCTTGGCCGCCAGCTCGCGCGTCAGGGGAGCGGGCGATGTGCTCAGGTCGACGATGACCTGGCCCGCGCGGCACAGCGCCAGCAAGCCGTTGGCGCCGTCGCCTTCCACCACGCTCTGGACGACCTTGCCCGAGGGCAGGGACATGAAGATGATGTCGGCGCGTTGCGCGATCTCGGCGATATCGGCCTTTTGCACGCCGTGGGCGGCCAGGCGCTCCAGCGGGGCGTCGTCGCGGTCCGCGGCGAGGACGAGGCTGCCGGTCTTCGTCGCCAGGTGGCGGCACATGGGTTCGCCCATGACGCCGACGCCAATGAAACCGATGGTCTTGAATTCAGACATATGAAATCCTGTGATTGAGATGATCGAATGCCGGGCCTCAGGGCATGTTGCGCGGGTCCATGCTCCAGTAGATGCCTTTGCTTTGCTGATACAGGCGCATGCCGGTCACGCCTTTCTCGCGGCCCATGCCGCTTTCCTTGAAGCCGCCGAACGGAGTGGAGATCGACAACTGCTTGTAGGTGTTGATCCAGACCAGGCCTGTCTGCAGGGCGCGCGCCACTCGCCATGCGCGCTGGTAGGAACTGGTCCAGATGCCGGACGCAAGGCCGTAGGAACTGTCGTTGGCCTGTGCGATGAGATCGGTTTCGTCTTCGAACGGCAGCACGCACAGTACCGGGCCGAATATTTCTTCGCGCGCGCAAGTGGCGCGGTTGTCGAGGCCGGCGATGATGGTCGGCAGGAAGAATGCGCCATCGGCCAGCCCGGCGGCTTCGGGCCGCTTGCCGCCCAGCAGGATCTTGCCGCCTTCGGCTGCGGCGCTGGCCACGTATTTTTCGACGCGGTCGCGCTGGGTGAAGCTGGCCATGGGGCCCATTTCCGATGCGGGATCGTCGGGCAGGCCGACCTTGATGCGGCCGGCCCGCTCGACCAGCAGCGAAACCAGGCGGTCGTATGCGCTGCGCTGGACGAACAGGCGCGAGCCGGCGACGCAGGACTGGCCGCTGCCTTCGAAGATGCCGCCCATGATGTTCTCGACGGCGGCCTCCAGGTTGGCGTCGTCGAAGACGATATGCGGCGATTTTCCGCCCAGCTCCAGGGCCGCGGGGATCAGGCGTTGCGCGGCGGTCACGCCAATGGCCCGGCCGGTGGCTGTGCCGCCGGTGAAGGACACCATGTTGACGCCGGGATGCTCGACCAGCCATTTGCCCGTGGTGGCACCAAGGCCCGTGAGCACGTTCAGGATGCCGGGAGGCAGGCCCGCCTCCAGCGCGATTTCGCCCAGGAGCAATGCGGGAGAGGGGGTGACTTCCGAAGGTTTCAGGATGACAGCGTTGCCGGCCGCCAGCGCGGGAGCGAGCTTTTGCGCTTCCATCGTCAGGGGCGAGTTCCAGGGCGTGATGGCTGCTACTACGCCGTAGGGCTCGTAGGCCGTCATGGACAGGTAGTTGCCTCGGGAAGGCGTGATTTCGGCGCCCAGCGTTTCGCAGACTCCGGCGTAGTAGCGGAAGGTTGCCGCGGCGCTGGCGGCCTGGGCCTTGCATTCCGCCCACACCTTGCCGTTTTCCGTCATTTGCAGGCGGGCCAGGTCATCGGCGCGTTCGATGATGCCAGCGGCGATTCTGTGCAGGATTTGCGCCCTGGCATGCGGAAGCATGTCGCGCCATGCCGGATCCGCGGCGGCGGCGGCCGAGGATTGCACGGCGGCGTCGACGTGTTCTTGGCTGGCCGAAGACAGGCGATAGTTGACCTTGCCCGTGGCGGGGTTGACGGACTCGAAGGAGTCCTGGGAATTGGTGATCCACTTTCCGTTGATCAGAAAGCCCCTGGGGGTGTTTTCGGATGACATGTTGCCGAGCTCCTGTGGCATGACGGATTTCTGCTTTGAGATATCTATTACATTGTTCTGTTAGAAGGAACATATGTTCTGTTTTAATTATCGAGCAAGGAAAGTGACCTGTCAAGAATAGGCTGGACTAGGTGAAAACACTGATAATGATTTCATTGACAGCCTATTCCTGAAAAATCTAAATTAATAACAGAACATATGTTCTTTCTAATAGAACATTGTATTTTGGATCTATCACCCAAGTCGGGGACGAACGAGGAAAACACATGAAAGCAAGAAAGATATTCATCACAGGCCTGGTATCGCTGTTTGCGGGCGCGGCGGCTTGTGCGCAGTCGTACCCCGGCAAGCCCATCGAGCTGGTCGTGCCTTATGCGGCAGGCGGCGCCACGGACGTGATTGCGCGCATGGTTGCGGCCGAACTTCCCAATGAATTGGGCCAGCCTGTCGTCGTGGTCAACAAGCCGGGAGCTGGAACGACGTTGGCGGCCTCGGAACTGGCCCGATCCGCTCCGGACGGCTACAAGCTGTATATGACGACCGCCGCCCATACGATCAGCGCAAGCCTGTATCGCAAGCTGAGCTACGATCCCATCGGCGACTTTGCGCCGGTGCATCTGGTCGCGCGCATCCCCATCGTGCTGGTTACCGCTCCCAGCTTCGAAGCCAGGACGCTGGAGGCCTATGTCAAGCAGGCCAAGGAGAACAAGGACGGAATCACGGTCGGATCGCCGGGCAATGGTTCCCCGCAGCATCTGGCGCAGGCGCTGTTCCAGAAACAGACGGGCAGCAACTTCGTGCACGTGCCTTTCCGTGGCGATGCTCCCATGCTCAATGATTTGCTGGCGGGACAGGTGGAATCGGCGTTCGTTACGCTGTCGGCCGCGCTGCCGCATATCCAGGCCGGCAAGCTGAACGCGCTCGCCGTCGCCAATCCGACCCGCATCGAAGCGATCAAGGACGTGCCTACGATGGAAGAGGCTGGCGTGCCAGGCTTCAACGCGGCGACATGGTTCGGCTTTTTCACGCCCGCCGGCGTGGATGCCGCCATTCTGGAAAAATTGCACCAGGCGACGAAGAAGGTCGCTTCGGCTCCCGAATTCGTCTCGCGCATCGAAAGCATGGGCGGCGAAGTCGTCAATCTCGGTCCGGCGGACTTCCGCGAGTATGTGAAGGCCGAGGCTGCGCAGTGGGCCCAGGCTGTGGAAGCCTCCGGCGCCAGTGTGGACTGATCGGGGCGGTTGAGGAAACGATCCGGCGGCAAGGCCTTGGCGGGCCTTGCCGCCATTTTGCGATGGGGGCGCGGTAATCGCCAGGCAGGGAGCAGGGTTTTTCAAAGATCTTCCGGCACCGATGCCATAGGCGGAAGATGCAATTGCGCGATGTCCGGTTCCGAGGCGCTCAGGGGAGGATAGATCGCCAGCACGCGGGGGTCGTGTCCGGGGACGATGTGTTCCGCCGAATCCGCCGCCATCGCCAGCCGGGTGTAGCCCTGCAGCATCTCGGCCACGCTGAATACGATGGGAAAAGGCCGGCCGCGTTCCATGTTTTCGTAATAATGCGAAGCGTCCGAAGCCAGCACCACCATGCCCCGACCGGTCTGCACCTGCACCGATTGCAGGCCTTTTGTATGACCGCCGATCCGCAGCAGCCGGATGCCTGAGGCCAGTTGACTGTCGCCGTCATGGAATACGACCCGATCGTCGTAGACCTTGCGGATCAGTTCGACGACGTCATCCACGGAATAGGCGTGGCGCATGGTCTCGTGGCACATGCAGCGTCCCGTGGCATAGTCCACCTCCGAGTCCTGGATGTGGAACCGGGCGTTCGGCAGCTTGTCCAGGTTGCCCGCATGGTCGTAGTGCAGGTGCGTGAGAATGACGTCGGTGATATCGCCCGGCTGCACGCCCAGGGCCGCCAGGGCCTCGATGGGACAGCGCAGCAGGTCGCGTTGTCGCGCCCGGGCGGTTTTCGCGTTGAAGCCTGTATCCACCAGTATGCGGCGCGTGGATGAGCGCAGCAGCCATACGAAAAAATCCATGGGCATGGGCGCGTCGTGCGGATCTCCTCCCAGGAAGTTGTCGCGTCTCAGCCGGGGCATGCGCGCATAGCGCACGGCATAGATTTCGTAGATTTCCCGTTCGTCTTCTTGCGCGGCATTCATGTCAGATCCCGAGATAGGCTTTCTGGACGAATGGATCGGCCAGGAGTTCGTCGCCGCGCCCGCTGCGCACGACTTCGCCGTGCTCCAGCGCATAGGCATTGTGCGACAGGCGCAGCGCCAGCCGCGCATTCTGCTCCACGAGAATGATGGACATGCGCTTCTCCTGGTTGATGCGCTCGATGGCGTGCGCGATTTCCCCGACCACCTTCGGCGCGATCCCCAGGGACGGCTCGTCCAGCATCAGCAGGCGCGGATTCGCCATCAAGGCCCGGCCGATCGCGACCATCTGCTGCTCTCCGCCGGACAGCGAGCCGGCAAGCTGCCGCCGCCTTTCCCTGACCCGGGGGAAAAGGTCATAGATTTCTTCCAGCGTCTGCTGGCGCACGGTGCGGGACGATACGGCATAGGCGCCGGTCAGCAGGTTATCGAGCACCGTCATGCGTCCGAATAGCCTGCGGCCTTCGGGAGACAGGGCGATCCCTCCGCGTACGCGCACGGCGGAATTGAGCGTGGTGATGTCCTTGCCGTCCAGGCTGATGCTGCCGGTAGCGGCAGGGACGAGGCCCATGACGGCCCGCAGGGTCGTGCTTTTTCCGGCGCCGTTCGACCCGATCAGGGCCACGATTTCGCCCGCATCGACAGAAAAACCGACATTACGGATCGCTTCGAGCGCTCCGTACCGGACGGTGAGGTCCCGGACTTCAAGCATGGGCATAATCGGGTGCTCCCAGATAGGCTTCGATCACGGCGGGGTGCTGGCGGATTTCGTCCGGGGTTCCCTCGGCGATTTTTTCGCCCTGGACCAGCACGACGATGCGCTGGCATAGGCTCATGACGAGCGCCATGTGGTGTTCCACCAGCAACAGGGTGAGGCCATGGTCGTCGCGCAGGCGCAGCAGCAGGCGGGCCAGCTCATTGCATTCTTCGTGGTTCAGGCCGGCGGCGGGTTCGTCCAGCAGCAGCATTGTCGGCTTCGTGGCGAGGGCTACCGCGATGCCGAGTTTTTTCTGCAGGCCATAAGGCAGGCTGCCGGCCTCGTGCCGGGCCCACCGCTCGAGATCGGTTATCTTCAGGATGCGCTCGATCTCGGCCGGCACGTCGCTGGCCGCAAGGTCGCGGTGGTAGCGGCCGGTGACCGGCCCAACCAGGGATTCCCGGATCCGGGGCAGCATGCCGCGGTAGATATTGTCCGCCGTGCTCTCCTTGGGATAGGTCGATGTGGCCTGGAAAGTCCGGGCCAGGCCGGCGATGACGACGCGGCTCGGCGGCAGGCCGGAAATGCGCTGCCCGGCATAATGGACTTCGCCTGCGCTGGGCGGGATCGTGCCTGTGATGACATTGAAGGCCGTCGTCTTGCCGGCGCCGTTGGGGCCGATCAGGCCGACGATTTCGCCGCGCCTGACTTGGAAATCCAGTCCGCGCAGCGCCATCAGCCCGCCGAACTGGCGGCTGAGGCCGGATACTTTCAAAAGAGTTTCGTTATTCATGTGTCGTCACCGTTTCAGGCGGGCGCGCAGCCGCGCGGGCAGGTCGGCGAGGCCGCCGGGCATGAACCGCAGGATCAGGATGAGGACCGCGCCGTAGAAGATATGCTGGGTTTGCACCGCGCCCCGGAACAGCTCGGGCAGGGGAGTCAGGACGATGGCGCCGACGAACGGTCCCCAGCTCGACAGGCGTCCACCGATGACCAGCATGATGATCAGTCCGATCGAAATGCTCGTATTGAAGGACTCCGGCGAGATGTACCCGATGTAGCGGCTTTGCAGGACGCCGGCGATGGCGGCCAGCGAGCAGCCGGCGACGAAGGAGAATATCTGCAGGCGATGCACGCTCAGCCCGGTGGCTTCGGCCAGCGCCGGGTTGACGGCGACCGAGTCGATGGCCTGGCCCAGCGGGCGGGTGAACAGGCGGTACAGTCCCCAGGTGGACAGCAAGGCGGCCACCAGCGCGAGTCCGTAGAATGTTTCGCGGGAGTCGAAGCTGAAGCCGAACAGTGTGATTGCCGGTATGCCGGTAATGCCGTTGGCGCCGCCGGTGATACCGGAAAAATCCAGCAGGACCAGGCGGACCAGTTCGCCGAAGGCGAATGTCACCAGCACGAAGTAGACGCCGCGCAGGCGCAGGATCGCCCATCCCAGGACGAAGGTGACAATGGCGGTGGCCGCCACGCCGATCAGCAGCGAAGGGATGAAGGACAGGCCCAGCATATTGGCGGCCAGCACGGATGCGTAGGCGCCGATGGCCATGAAGGCCGCATGGCCGAGCGACAGCTGGCCCGAGCGGCCGATCAGGGCAAGCCCGTTCACGGCCAGGATGTTCAGGCAGGTCAGGATGGCCAGGTGGAGGACGAATTCGCTGGCGAACCATGGGGCGGCCGACAAGACCGCCACGATTGCCAGGATCGGCAGGAGTTTTCTTCCGTGGCCGGCGGTGTTTGTTTGGATGGAGGATATTGCATTCATATCAAACCTCGCCTTTGCCCAGGATGCCGCGGGGGCGGACGACGAGCATGACGATGACAAGGACGAAGATCAGCATGTCGGCAGTGCTGGTGCTGAAGAACAGGCTGCTGTAGCTTTCCACCAGCCCGAGCGCCAGGCCCGCGACTGCCGCGCCCGGGATGCTGCCCAGGCCGCCCAGTATCACTACGATGAATGCCTTGAGCAGGGGAGCGGCGCCCACGAACGGCGATACCGAGAACAGCGGCGCCATCAGGGAGCCGGCGGCGGCGGCAAGGCCTACCCCGAGGCCGAAGCCCAGGGGATAGTAGATGCGAGAGCGGATCCCCTGGATGGAGGCGATCTCGAAATCCTCGACGACCGCGCGCAGCGCCCTGCCGGGGCGGGAGTGCTTCAGGAAAATGTACAGAAGCACCAGCGCAACCAGGGCGAATGCCACCACGTAGAGCCTGGACGTGGGGATGACGATGTCCCCCAGGCGGGTGACGCCGCGCACGATGGCGGGCATGGAGTGGGGATCGGGACCGAAGAGCATCAGAGCCAGGTTCTGCAGGATCATGGCGATGCCGATCGTCGCAATCATGCCGTTGAGCTCATCGTTGCGGAAGGGCTTGAGAACCAGCCATTCCATGAGCGCGCCGAGCACGACGGCCCCGGCGAAAGTGATGATCAGCGTTGCGAAGAAGGGCAGCGAGGCATTAGCGGTCAGGAAGTAGGCCGCGAACGCACCCAGCATGTAGAACTCGCCATGCGCGAAGTTGACGATGCGCATCACGCCGAACACCAGCGTGAAGCCCACAGCCATCAGCAGGTAAAGCAGGCCGACGACCAGACCGTTCACGGTCGCCTGGGCAATGAGGATACTCCAGTCCACGATGGCTTCTCCGGGTTATTCGCAGCGTTCCACATCGCAGGAGGCGCGGATGACTTCCTTGCCGTCCTTGACTTCGGCCACGTAGAAGGGTGCGTTCAGCTGATGGTTGATGCCGTAGCTTTCCTGGCCCGTCCAGTTCAGCGTGCCCAGTGCGCCCTTGAAATCCTTCAGGGCCGCCATTTCCTTGGCGATGGCTTCGGTGTCGGTCACGCTGCCGGCGCGGCGCATGGCTTCGAACAGCATGTTCGTGCCGTCGTAGAAGGCAGGGCTGAAGCCGTTCATCGCGTGCTTGTAGTTGGCCGCGTAAAGATCTGAGTAGGCCTTGGTGGAGGGCAGTTCGGGATTGATGGGCGTGTGGACGAACATGCCTTCGGCCGATTCCTGGCCGGCGACGTTCACGATTTCCTGCGTGGCAGGGCCGCCGGTACGCACTATCTTGCCGGTGAAACCGATTTCGCGGGCCTGCTTGACGATGAGGCCGGCGGTGGTGGGCGAATTGCCGTCGAGCTCGATGGTATCGATGCCGCGCGCCGACATGCGGGTCAGCAGCGGAACGAAGTCGACGCGGTCGCGCTCGAAGAACTCGGTCGCGGCCAGCTCCGCGCCCGCCTTGCCATAGGCGGCCTTGAGGTCCTCGGCGATCTGCTGTCCGGTCTCGTCATTGGGAAACAGCGCGCCGACTTTCTTCACGCCTTGCGTCTTGACCAGCCAGTCGATCTGGGGTTGCGAGACCTCGGCCGTGGTGACGTTCGGGCGGAAAGTGAAGGGCTTGTCCGCCTGCAGCGCCTTGGCCGTGAAGCCCAGCGTGATGACGATGACCTTGTTCTTTTCCGTGATGGGCTGGATCGCCAGCACGGGGGCGGAGCCGACCGGGCCGATGATGTATTTCACTTTGTCCTCGAAGACCAGGCGGTTGGCCACGGTCACGGCTTCGTTGGCCTGGTACTTGTCGTCGTAGGCGACTACGCTGACCTTGTAGCGTTTTCCGCCGACCTCCAGGCCGCCGTCCTTGTTGACCTGCAGGGCGGCCAGCTCGGCCGCATTCTTCATGCCCTGGCCCCATGCGGCGCCCGCGCCCGAAAGCGTGACCAGCGCGCCGATCTTCAGGTCGCCGGTTTCCTGCGCCTGGAGCGCCAGGGGCAGGGCGCTTGTTGCACACAGCAATGCCGCGGTCAGTGTCTTCAGTTTCATCTCTTGTCTCCTGTGGGGAAAAGGCGGGCCGCCTGAGGCGGGCCGCGGATTGATGCCGGTTGTCGTTGCCGTTAGCGGTTTGCGGCTGCCGCGCCGTGGATTTCATCCAGGACGGGCAGGAGATACTTGCGGAACTGTTCGGGGTTCTCGCTCATGGGGAAGTGGCCGAGTTCCCGCATGATGGTGACTTTTGCGCCGGGGATGGCATGGGCGGTGCGCAGCGTGTCTTCGGGCGAGCAGGAAAAGTCATACTCGCCCGTCAACAGGTAAAGAGGGAGCTTTGCCGTATCGATCCGGGCCAGCTTGCCCCGGAGGTCGGCATCTTCGCGATAGAAATACAGGTCGCCCTTGAAGATGCCGGGCCCGCCCTGCATGTATTGCCACAGGGTTTCATGGCGGAACCGGGAAGGGGACTGGGGCGCGATCAGGCCCGAAACCAGCGCCGCGCAGACTTCGCCGCCATGGATGTCGCTGCGGTGCAGCCAGTCGGTGTCGTACCACGGTTGCTGGTAGTCGGCGCTTTCCACCCCGATGAGGGCGCTGAAGCGATCCGCGTGGGAATTGGCCAGTTCGAGCACGATGCGCCCGCCGATGGAGCAGCCGATGAGCGCGGGCCTGTCCAGGTCCAGCGCGCGGCAGAACGCCAGGATCGTGTCCGTGTAGCGCCTGGTGGTCAGGCGGTATTCCGTACCTTGCCAGCCTTCGGGCGGGTACGATTTGCCGTGCCAGGGCATGTCGAAGGCGATGACGCGGTAGCGGCTCGTGATCTCCGGATCGTTCAGCATATGCCTGTACTGCCGGTTGTCCGCGCCTGCGGTATGAAGGCAGACGAGTGGAATGCCTGAACCGGCTTCTTCGAAGTAGATCCGGCAGGGAGACCCGTCGATGTCGACGCTCAGGTAGCGTCCGACCATGGCTTCGAGTGCGGCGCTCATGCGTGTTCACTCCCTTCGGTGCGTGGGCTGGCAAGCAAATCCTTGACGAATTGCAGGTGAGCCATGAAGGGATGGAGATTTCCTTCGATGCGCATCCTGCCGTGGCGGGCCAGTGCGAATATGTCGTGCCAGCCGGCTGCCGGAATCGCTTCCCAGAAACGCAGCCAGGCATCGGCGTCGGCGGTGACGGAGAAATCCCATGCGGCCAGCGGCCGCAGGGAGGCAAGATTGTCGATGGATGCGACGGCGCCGTTCTCGATCTTCAGTAACAGCCGGCGGCCTCCAATGCCCACCATTGCAGTGAAGCGGGCGGCTCGAGGTTGCCGGAAATGCCCGGCCGCATGGATGAATCTGGCGGCGGATTCTTCGTCGCTGGATACGGCGGGATCAATGTTCCTGGACAAATGCTGTCTCCATATCGTTCTGTACAAAAGAATATATATTCTTCTTATAAGAACATTCTATCCAGCAGGATGAACCCAGTCAATAATGGAATGTCATGAAAAAATTAGAGAAAACCCGTGGTTGCGCGGAAAATCCGGGCCCATCCCAAGGGGGCTTTTTGTCCAGGGCGGCCCGGCGAAAAAAGGGCGGCAGATGCCGCCCCGATGCTGCAGATAGCGGATTCGCCGCTTGAGTCAGCCGGCGGCTTTTTCCCCGCCCAGCGTATCGACCATCGCGTCCAGCAGGAGCGCCAGTTCGCGCGTCATCAGCATCATGTCGGAATCGAATTGCTCCGCCTCGTCGGCGGATGCCGTGCGGCCTTCGTTCAGGATGTCCAGCGGCGCCACGCGCTTGATGTCCAGGTTGTCGGTCAGGACGAACGAGATCTTGTCGTTCCAGGTCATGGCCAGGCGCGTGCACTGCTTGCCTGCCTGGATGTGGCGACGCACTTCTTCGGCCTCCAGCGTCTGGCGCACGTAGCGTACGGCGGCCCGGCTTTCCGACGTGGAGCGCAGTTCGGCGTCCTGGTCGATGGTGAAGTTGGGGGGAGCCTCGTCGCTGGCCAGCCAGTCCGTCATGGCGGACGCGGGAGACTGCTCGACGTGCAGGGGCAGGACGGGAAAGGGCTCCAGCACCTTGGCCAGCATGCCCAGCACTTCGTCGCACTTGGCGGAAGCGGCCGCGTCTATCACCAGCCAGCGGTTGCGGGCGTCGAGCCAGACGCGGGTATCGTGGTAAAGGGCGAAGGCCTTGGGCAGCAGTTCGTCGGTGACCTGCTCCTTGATTTCCTTCATCTGCTTGCGGCCGGGCTTGTAGCCCTGCTGCTCTTCGATATCCCTGGCGCGAGCGCGCGCGACCTGGTTGATGACGGTGGAGGGCAGCAGTTTTTTCTGCACGCGAAGGGCGATCAGGAACTGGCCGTCCTGGGCGTGGACCAATCCGCCGCCTTCACGCGGCTCCACCCAGCCCATCGTGACGGTTTCCTGCTGCGAGCCTGGGTGGAACGGTTGTTTTTCGAGGGCGGACTGCAGCACTTCGGCGGTGCAGTTCCATTGGGGGGCAAGGCGGTAAAGCTTGAGATTCTTGAACCACATGAGAGATTTAGTCGCTTGAAATAATGAGTGGGCGAGGGCTGATTGTAAGCGTGATTGCGCGAGCCTGCCGCAACTCCGCCGCCAGTCGCCCGCAGGGTCCTGTCGCCGGGCGGCTGACTTGACATGACGAGCATTGCCGATGGATTATGTAAGTCGCTTGTTTGCGGCGGGCGGCGGTCGACCGTTCGCTGGAACCCAAAGGGGACATCAGTGTCTACCGCGATCAAAATACTCAACGGAGCGTTCGGTCGGGTCGCCCTTCTGGACATGAATCGTCCGCTGGTGACTCACGCTCACCACCATTGCCATGTGCTGATCAAGGCATGGGGTGGAAATACGTACTTCCACGCGCGCGGGCGCCTCAATCCGCTGACCGAGGATACGGCGGTGCTCATCAACGCGTGGGAGCCGCATTCTTATGCGCATCCTTGCGCGGATGCGCCTCAGTCCGTCATCCTGGCGCTCTACATCGAGCCGGCCTGGCTTGCCCAGCTCCAGGGATGCCTTAACGCGTCGGCGCATCCGCAGTTCTTCCTCCGCCCCTGTGTCGAGATTTCTCCGCGCACGAGGCAACTGGCCGACCGCCTGGTGCAGACCATGCTGCATACCGACGAAGTGTCCGAATCCTGGCTGGCCGACGCACTGTTCGACCTGCTGCTGACGGTCATCGAGCCGTTCTCGCGCTGGACGGACATGCGTGGAGCTTCCGTTCCGCTGTTGCCGGAAAGCTCGGATCGCCGCATCCGCAAAGCGGTGACCCTGATGCAGAGCGAGCTGGATTCCGACATCGATTCGGTGGCCAGCCGCTGCGGCCTGTCGCGGGCGCATTTCTATTCCCTGTTTCGCGATGAAGTGGGCTTGACGCCCAACGTCTATGCCAATGTGCTGAGGATGGAGTCCGCCATCCGGCATCTCACCAAATCCTCCGACGCCTTGTGCGATGTGTCCTACCAACTGGGTTTTTCGGCGCCGGGGCATTTCACCCGATTCTTCCGCCAGCACCTGGGCATCGCGCCCAGCGACTTCCGGCGCACCGTGCGCAACGTAGGCCTGCAGGAGTCTGCTTCCTCCAGCCATTCGTGATTGTGATGGCTTTCAGGATACCGATAAAAAATCAGACAAAAAGGTAAGTCTCCGGCGAACGGCCGTTGATACCATGCTTTCCTCAGGGATCGGAAATAAAGATCCCGTGCGGAGCGGCACTGTTTGCCGTGTGCGCCGCATATCAAATAAATCAACGGAGACAGTCATGGTGAACGCACGCCTGATCAAACTATGTTTTGCCCTGAGCGCAGGGCTGCTGACCCAGATGCCTGTGCAGGCGCAATCGCAGAATCCGATTCGCATCGGTGTGGTAACGCCGCTGTCAGGCACCTATGCGCCCATCGGCGCGCAGGTGAAGATGGGCCTGGATCTCGCGCAAAAGGAAATCAACGCGGCTGGCGGCATACTGGGCCGCCAGGTGGAACTGCTCTACGAGGACGAAGAGGCCAATCCCCAGGTGGCCGTGCAGAAGGCCGAGAAACTGTTCCAGCAGAACAAGGTCGACTTCCTCACTGGCACGGTGAATTCCGGCTCCACGCTTGCCGTGGGCCAGCTGGCGGAGCGTAACGACAAGCTGATCGCCACCACGGTATCGTTCTCGGATGCCATTACCGAGGACAAGTGTTCGCCCAACGTCTTCCGCGTCAATGCCAAGGCCGGACAGCAGTCGGTGGCGCTGGCGGAGTGGCTGGCGTCGGCTCACCCCAAGAGCCGGCTGTTCCTGATCGGGCCCGATTACGAGATGGGCCGCAGCACAGTGGCTGCATTCAAGAATGCTGCGTCGCAGCGTGACGTGCAAGTGGTCGGCGAGCTGTTCGCTCCTCTGGACAGCAAGGACTATTCCAGCTATTTCGGTCAGATGCGCGCGGCACGCCCCGACGTGCTGTATACGTCGACGGCGGGCAACGACACGGTCCGCCTGATCACCCAGATGGCCGAGTACGGATTGAACCGCAACATGGTCATGATCGGCGTGGCCGGAGCCGTTACCGAGCAGAACATCAAGGCGATCGGCAAGCATGCCGAGGGCTTCGTCACCGGCGTCGGCTATTCGACCGAGATCGACACTCCGCGCAACAAGGACTTCGTCAAGGACTTCGTCGCGGCCAACAATATCCAGCCGGATCTCTACGGCGCGGATTCCTACGGCGTACTGTATTTCTACAAGGCCGCGGCCGAGAAGGCCAACAGCGTGGAAACTGGCGCGGTGCGCGACGCCATGCGCGACCTGGAATGGGATACGCCGCAAGGACGCAAGCTGATGCGCGGCCAGGACCACCAGGCGGTGCAGGACATGTATGCCGTCCACATCAAGGGCGGGGTCTTCACCATCATGTCCAAGGTGGATGCCCAGAGCGCGATCGGCCCCAGCAAGTGCTCGCGCTGGTAAGCAGACCTTCATCCTCCCGATGTTTCGGAGACCCGCATGAGTGAACTCATGGATACACTCCAGTTCGTCTATGCGCCCCAGATCGTCAACGGCCTGTCCCTGGGCATGGCCGTGATCCTGATGGCGCTTGGACTGACCATCATCTTCGGCCTGCTCGACGTCATCAACATGGCGCATGGCGAGTTCTATGCGCTGGGCGCCTACCTGGGCCTGACGCTGCTGGCCATGGGGATGAACTTCTGGATCGTGCTGGCGGTGGTGCCCCTGATCATGCTGCCGGTCGGCTACCTGACCGAGCGCCTGCTGATCCAGCGCGTCTACCACAACAAGGACAGGCACATCCTGACCTTGCTGCTGACGTTCGGCCTGGCGATCATCATGGAAGATGTCTTCAAGATCATCTACGGCCCGAACGCATTGCGGCCGGAGGTGCCCATTTCGGGGGCCGCCGAACTGTTCGGCATGATGTTCCCGGCCTATCGTGTATTCCTGATGGCGCTGGGCGTGGTGATCGTGGCATGCATCTGGTGGGTGGTGTACCGCACGCGCTGGGGGGCCGTGGTGCGGGCGGCCGCGTACGACCGCGACATGGCGGCGTCGATGGGCGTGCCCGTGCTGCGGGTCTATGCGCTGACCTTCGCCTTCGGCGTGGCGCTGGCCGGCCTGGCGGGGGTCCTGCTCTCTCCGGTCTACTCGGTGTTCCCCACCATGGGCAAGGATTTCATCCTGATGGCTTTCACCGTCGTGATCGTCGGCGGACTGGGCAGCATCAAGGGGGCGATCATCGCCGGCCTGTTGCTGACGCAGGTGCAGGCTTTGTCCAGCCTGCACATCTCGCCGGTGTGGTCCGATCCGCTCGCGTTCGGCATCATGGTGCTGGTGCTTATGTTCCGTCCGCAAGGGCTGTTTGGGAAGCTGGGCCATGGCTGATCACATTGTTGCGCGAGGCGCCGGCGAGCGGCGCATGAACTGGGCTCTTGTTTTCGGCCT
The DNA here is from genome assembly GCF_004342005.1 of Paracandidimonas soli. Lineage (GTDB taxonomy): Bacteria > Pseudomonadota > Gammaproteobacteria > Burkholderiales > Burkholderiaceae_B > Paracandidimonas > Paracandidimonas soli. Next base: position 671,602 of record NZ_SMBX01000002.1, on the reverse strand, counting down.
GCTGGCCACCGCCTGCGCGGTGGGCGGGTGGCTGAGCGGTGAGAGCTTCTATCTGCGGCTGGCCACCGAGGCCCTCATCTTCGGCTGCCTGGCCATGGCGGTGGATCTGCTGCTGGGCATCGCCGGCCTGCTGTCGCTGGGCCAGGCCCTGTTCTTCGGCTTCGGCGCCTATCTGTCGTCGCTGCTGCTGCGCGACGCGGGCATGGGGTTCTGGACCGTGCTGGCCATCGCCCTGGCGGGAGGCGCGCTGGCGGGCCTGGTCGGCGGCCTGATTGCGATCCGGTCGCGGGGCGTGTACTTCGCGCTCATTACCTTCGGCATGGCGCAGATCGTTGCCAAGGTGGTGTACAACTCGGCGCCGCTCGGGGCTTCCGACGGCTTCATCGGGGTGCCCGTGCCGCGCGTGCCGCTGGGCTTCTTCGAAGTGTCGGCCGACCAGCCGTTCGCGTTCTTCATGGTCGTTCTTGCGCTGGTGCTGGCGGTCTATGTGCTGCTGGCCTACCTGCTGGATACGCCGTTCGGACGCAATATGCAGGCATTGCGCGACAATCCCCAGCGCCTGTCCTTCCTGGGGTTCGATCCGTTCCGCTACAAGCTTGCGGTATTCATCATCGCAGCCGCGGTGTCTTCTTTCGCCGGCGCGCTGTATCCCATGCTGCGCGGCTTCGCGTCGCCGGAACTCATCTATTTCCAGACTTCCGGCAATGCCGTCATAACGGTGGTGCTGGGCGGCGTCGGCACTCTGATCGGCGCGCTGTACGGCAGCGTCATCCTGTTCGGACTTAAGTCTGTGCTCGGGTCCTATACCGAGCACCATCTCATCATCGTGGGCGTGCTGTTCATCCTGGCCGTGGTGTTCTTCCCGGCCGGGCTGATGGGAGCGCTCAGGAAGAAGGGCGGGAAGCGATATGGAAAGCACTGATACCATTCTTCAGGTACAGGGCCTGTCGGTCAGCTTCGGCGCCCTGCGCGCCGTGGACAGCGTCGACATGGCCGTGCGCCGTAGCGGGGTGACATCCCTGATCGGCCCCAACGGCGCGGGCAAGAGCACGCTGTTCAACCTGATCAGCGGCGCCATCCGGCCATCGGCGGGCAAGGTCCTCTTCAATGGCGTCAACGTCACCGGCTGGTCCCCCCACAAATTGCTGCGGGCGGGCATGGCGCGTTCGTTCCAGATCACCAATCTGTTCTTCGACATGAGCGTGCGGGAGAACCTGCGGCTGGCGTCGCAGATTCTGGAGCCCGCCGGCAAGGCATGGTGGCCGCTGTCGCGCTCGCACCGCGCGGCCGAGCGGGTGGAAGAGCAACTGGAGCGCTTCAGCCTGCAGGGCCGGGCCGATGCCTTGGCTGGCGAGCTGTCGCACGGCGAGCAGCGCCGTCTGGAAATCGCGGTGGCGCTGGCCAGCGGGCCGCAACTGCTGATGCTGGACGAGCCCACGCAGGGCATGTCTCACGGCGATACCCAGGAAGCGGCGCAACTGATCAAAACACTGTCCAGCGAAGTTGGCATTCTGCTGGTCGAACACGATGTGAACCTTGTCATGGACGTGTCCGACCATATCGTCGTGCTGTCGCAGGGCAAGAAGCTGGCGGAAGGCCGTCCCGCGGATGTGCGCGCAAATCCGCAGGTGCAGGCCGCGTATTTTGGAGGTGCCCATGCTGCGGCTTGACGATGTGCATGTGTATTACGGCCTGGGCCATGTCCTGCAGGGCGTCAGCATGGAGGTACGGCCGGGCGAGGTGGTCGGGCTGTTCGGGCGCAATGGCGTGGGCAAGACTACGACCATCAAGACCATCGCCGGCTGGGTCGCGCCCCGGCAGGGAAGCATCGAACTGGATGGCGCCGCCATCGGCGGGCTGACGCCGGACCAGGTCAGCCGGCATGGCGTGGCGCTGGTGCCCGAGGACCGGCGCATCTTCCCGGCGCTGTCGACGGAAGAAAACCTGGAGATGGGCTGGTCGCTGTGCCGGGGCATGACCAAGGCGCAGCGCAAGGCCAAGCTGGAAGAAGTCTATGAGCGCTTTCCGCGCCTTGCGCAGCGCAGGCGCCAGCCGGGCACCACTTTGTCGGGAGGAGAGCAGCAGATGCTGGCGATCGCCCGCGTGCTGCTCAGCGATCCGGATCTGCTGCTGATCGACGAGCCCACCGAAGGCCTGGCGCCGATCATCGTCGACGATCTTTTCCGGTTGATGGGCGAGATCAAGCAGCGCGGGCAATCCATCCTGCTGGTGGAGCAGAACGTACCGCGCGCGCTGAAGCTGTGCGACCGCTTCTATGCCATGGAGCGGGGCCAGGTGGTGCTGGAAGGCCGCGCCGGCGATGCCGGCGACGAAGAGCGTTTGATGGAGGCTATCACGATGTGACCGGCCGTCCGGGCCGCCGGATGACGGCGTGCGGAATGGAGCGATGGCCGGGAGCTCAGGAGTCAGGTTGTATGAGCGCAGAGGAAGAAGTCGCGGTATCCACGTATGTGGGCCGCCGCGTGGCGCGTATCGAGGACGACGCGCTGCTGCGCGGTCGGGGCCAGTATGGCGATGATGCCGGCGTCAAGCCGGGCACGCTGTACGCGGCGGTAGTGCGCTCGGCGTACGCTCACGCCCGCCTGCTGGGAGTGGACGCGAGCCGGGCACTGGAGATTCCGGGTGTGCGGGCGGTGCTGACCGGAGAGGATGTGGCGGCCTGGAGCCGTCCGTTCGTGGTGGGCGTCAAGCAGCCGATGCGGCACTATTGCCTGGCGGTGGATCGCGTGCGCTACGTGGGCGAGCCCGTGGCGGTGGTGGTGGCCGAAGACCGTTATCTGGCCGAGGACGGCGCCGACCGCGTGACGGTGAATTACGATCCGCTGCCGGCGGCAGTGGAAATCGATGCGGCCTTGGCCGAGGATGCGCCGGTGCTGCACGAAGAAGTCGGCAGCAACGTGGTCAGCGAGCGCCTGTACTGCTACGGTGATCCCGATACGGCCTTCGCCCAGGCCGACCATCGCATCGGGATCGAGGCGGAGTACCCGCGCAATTCATGCACCCCTATCGAGACGGCGGTAGTGGTAGCGCAGTATCTGTCGGCCACTGAAGGCTACGATGCGCAGTCCAATTTCATGGGGCCGTATTCGCTGCACACTGTGATGGCGCTGGCGCTGCAGGTATCCGGCCCGCAGTTGCGCCATCGGTGCTTCCGGGATTCGGGCGGCAGCTTCGGCGTCAAGCAGGCGGTGTTTCCCTACGTGGTGCTGATGTGCCTGGCTTCGCGCAAGGCTGGCGGCGCGCCCGTCAAGTGGGTTGAGGACAGGCTGGAGCATCTGCTGGCCGCCACCTCGGCCACGGGCCGCCAGACGAAGCTGGCCGCCGCTGTGAGCGCGGACGGCCGCATTCTCGCGCTGGACTACGATCAGGTGGATGATTGCGGGGGATATCTGCGGGCTCCCGAGCCCGCGTCGTTCTATCGCATGCACGGCTGTCTGACAGGGCCGTATGATGTGCAGAACCTGCGGGTGCGCAACCGCATTGCGCTCACCAACAAGATGCCGACCGGCCTGGTGCGCGGTTTCGGCGGTCCGCAGGTCTACTTCGCGCTGGAACGCCTGGTGCAGCGCATTGCGAACACATTGGGGCTGGACCCCCTGGACGTGTACCGGCGCAATCTCGTCGGCCGGAACGCCTTTCCCTATCGCGCGGCCGCGGGAGCGTTGCTGGATTCGGGCGATTATCACGGCACACTGGCGCATGCGCTGGCCCGTGGCGGCTTGGATGAATTGCGCGCGCGGCGCGAGGCGGCGCGCGCGCAGGGGCGCTTGTACGGCATCGGTTTTGCAGCCATCGTCGAGCCGTCGATCTCCAATATGGGATACATCAGCGTGGTGCTCACGCACGAGCAGCGCGAGCGCGCGGGTCCCAAGAACGGCGCCATCGCCTCGGCCACCGTGTCCATCGATCCGCTGGGCGGGGTGACGGTTGTGGTGGCCAGCGCTCCGGCGGGCCAGGGCCACCGCACCGTTTGCGCGCAGGTGGCGGCAGATGTGTTTGGACTGACGCCGCAGCAGGTCACCGTCAATGTGGATTTCGATACGCAGAAGGATGCATGGTCGGTGGCCGCGGGCAACTATTCCAGCCGTTTTTCCGGAGCGGTGGCCGGAGTGGTGCACCTGGCGGCCACGCGGCTGCGCGACAAGGTGGCGCGCATCGCGGCCGCACAGTGGAAGTGCTGTCCCGAGGACATCGTATTTGCCGGCGGGCAGGTAAGAGCCGGCGCAGATGGCCCGTCGCAGCCGTTCGGCAGGCTGGCCGCCGGCCCGCATTGGGCGCCGGGGCTGCTGCCGCCGGACGAAGAGCCGGGACTGCGGGAGACGGCCTTCTGGACGCCGCCGCAGCTGGAGGCGCCCGATGCGGGAGACCGCGTAAACACTTCGGCCGCCTATGGCTTTGTCTTCGACATCTGCGCCGTGGAAGTGGATCCGGATACGGGCGGGGTGCGCATCGATCGATACGCGACGACGCACGATGCCGGTCGGCTGCTGAATCCCATGCTGGCCGACGGCCAGATCCGGGGCGCGTTTGCGCAAGGCCTGGGCGCTGCGCTGATGGAAGGGTTCCAGTACGGCTCCGACGGCAGCTTTCTGTCGGGCACATTTGCCGACTACCTGGTGCCGACGGCATGCGAGGTGCCTGACCCGGTGATCTCGCACCAGGAGACATTGTCTCCGTTCACGCCGCTCGGAGCCAAGGGGCTTGGCGAAGGCAACAACATGAGCACGCCGGTGTGCGTGGCCAATGCGGTGGCCGATGCGCTGGGAGTGAAGGATGTGAGCCTGCCGCTGACGCCGTCGCGAGTCATGGCGCTGCTGGCTCCGGAGGATCCTCCTCCGTCCAGGCCTGTGGCGTCGACGGGGCCTTCCGTCCCGGGCAAGGCGGGCAAAAACCTGAGCGCATCGGGCGAAGTCAAGCTGGTCGCGCCGCCCGAGGCCGTCTTTGCCGTGCTGCTGGATCCGGAGGCGTTGGCGCGCGTGATTCCAGGCTGCCACAAGCTGCAGGAGATCGGCCCGCATCGCTACCGGGCGGATGTGACGGTGGGGGTGGGCATGGTCAAGGCGCGCTACAGCGCGGAGGTGACGCTGTCGGAACTGGATCCGCCCAACAGTCTGCGGCTGTCCGGCAAAGGGCTGTCCAGCATGGGAGCGGCCAGCGGCAGCGGCATGGTGAAACTGGATGCCGAGGACGGAGGTACGAGGCTGCGGTATGACTACGAAGCCGAAGTGTCGGGCAAGGTGGCCGCGGTGGGCGGGCGCATGCTGGAGGGTGCGGCGCGCATCGTGCTGGCTCAGCTGTTTGAGCAATTGGGCAGGCAGGCCGGCGGCGAGCCTGCGGACGGTTCGTGGTGGCGCAGGCTGCTGGCGCGGCTGGGGCTGAAGTGATGAGAAGAGCGATGAACACGATTGCGGGAACGGTCATGAGGCGTGGAAAGCAGGCCATGGCTGGGGTGCAGGCGTGCGGGGAGGAGGGCCGATGAAACCGCACCGATTTGAGTACGTGCGCGCGCGCAGCGGCGATCAGGCCGTGGCGCTTCTGGCCGAACTGGGACCCGAGGCGCGTATTCTGGCCGGCGGCCAGTCGCTGATGGCCGTCATGAACATGCGTCTTGCGCAGCCCAGCGCGCTGATCGACATCACGCGCGCGGAAGATCTGGCGTACATGCGGATCGAGGATGGCCATCTGGTGATAGGAGCGGCGGTCACGCAGGCTCAAGTGCAGGAGCGGCCGACGCTGGAAAGCGAAGTGCCGCTGCTCGCGCAGGTGTTTCCGCATATTTCGCATTTCCAGATCCGCAACCGGGGCACGGTGTGCGGATCGCTGGCGCATGCCGATCCGAGCGCGGAGCTGCCGCTGGCGCTGGCGGCGCTGGGAGGCAGCGTGGTGCTGCGCAGCCGCCGCCGGCGGCGCGTGCTCCCGGCGGCGGAGTTCTTCCAGGGCATGCTGATGACGGCGCGCCAGCCCGACGAACTGGTGGAGGCTGTCCGCTATCCGCTGGCCCGTCCCGGCGAGCGTTTCGCCTTCCGGGAATTTGCGCAGCGCCATGGGGATTTTGCGATGGCCTCGGTGGCCGTTGCGGTCTCGCCCGACAACTGGACGGTTGCCGTGGGCGGCGTGGCCGATCGGCCGGTGGCGTTGCGGCTGAAGCCTATGCCGGAAGAGACGTTGGCCAAGGCGATCAACGATTTCGCCTGGGACTTGCAGGCGCAGGACGATCACCATGCGAGCGCGGCATACCGGCGCCATCTGGTGCGCAGGCTGGCGGCGCAGGCACTGGAAGAGGCGGGCGTGAATGAAAGGGAGCGGACATGAAGGTGTTCTCGTTGTTCAGGCGCCGTACCGGGCAGGATGGAGGTAGATCGGGGCCTGTGCGTATAGGCGCTGCCGAGCAGTCCCTGGTGCGGGTCACGCTCAACGGCCAGGTGCGCGAGGCGCACTGCGAGCCGCGTATGCTGCTGTCGGATTTCCTGCGCCATGCGCTGGGCGCGACAGGCACGCACGTGGGCTGCGAGCATGGCGTGTGTGGCGCTTGCACTGTGCAGGTCGATGGGGTGGCGATGCGCTCCTGCCTGATGCTGGCGGTGCAGGCCGATGGCCGGAGCGTGGACACAGTGGAAGGATTGGCCCAGGGCGAGTCGTTGAGCGATCTCCAGGCGGCCTTCCATCGCCACCATTCGCTTCAGTGCGGCTTTTGCACGGCCGGCATCCTGATGTCCTGTGACGATTACTTGCGGCGCTATCCGCAGCCGGACGAGCAGGCGCTGCGCGAAATGCTGTCGGGGCATCTGTGCCGGTGCACGGGATATTCGCCCATCGTGGCGGCGGTGCTGGAGGTTGCGGCCGCGCGAGCGGCAGCGGATGGGGACAACAAGGCTGGGCGAAACGAGGAGTAGAACGGACATGCTGGATCTTGGTAGGACGTTTTTACAGAGTGTGGAGCGCAGTCCCGATGCTCTGGCGTTGGTCGATGGCGCGCGCCGTCTGGACTACGCCGGATGGCATGGCTGGATCGCCCAGGTGGCGCACGGCTTGCGCGGATTAGGCGCAGGCCGGGGCGAGCGCGTATTGGCCGTGCTGCAGAATCGCTCGGAAATGGCCACGGTGCACTGGGCATGCCAGTTTCTTGGCGCGGTGATGGTGCCGCTGAACTGGAGGGCCAAGCCGGAGGAGGTCGGCTATGTGCTGGGCGATGCGCAGCCTGTGGTGGCGCTGTTCGAAGAGGTCAGCGCCGATGCGGTGCGCCGGGCTCCGGGCATCGGAGCGGTGAGTCGCATCGCGGTGGGCTGCGCGGCGCAGGGCGATGAGCTGGCCTTCGAGGAGCTGGGCGCGGGCGGCGATGTTCCGGCGCTGCGGCCGGAGGCCGGAGCCGAGGATCATTCGCTGCTGCTGTATACCTCGGGCACGACGGGCAATCCCAAGGGCGTGCCGCGCCGCCATCGGCACGAGCGCGCGGCCGCGCTGGGCCACGTGGCGCAGAACCTGTATCGGCAAGGCGAGCGCACGCTGGGAGTAATGCCGCTGTATCACACGATGGGCGTGCGTTCGCTGCTGTCGATGGCGATAGTCGACGGGCTGTTCGTGTGCATGCCGCGCTTCGATGCGCGCCAGGCGCTGCAGGTGATCGAAGCCGAGGACATCAGCTGCCTGTATCTTGTGCCGACCCTATATCACGACATGCTCGCCGCTCTCGAGCGGGAGGCGACGGATCTCTCAACGGTGTGCAAGCTGGGCTTTGCCGGCGCGCCGATGCCTCAGGCGCTGCTGCAGCGGCTGCAGCAGGTCTTCCAGCCGGACCTGTTCGTCAATCACTACGGCTCGTCGGAGGTGTACACCGTATCGATCGAGCAGAACGCGGCGGCGCGTCCTGGCAGCGCGGGCCGCGCGGGGGTGAACACGCGGCTGCGAGTGATCAGGCTCGACGCCGCCGGCCCCGAGGACGAGGCCGCGCCTGGCGAAGAAGGGCAGATCATCGCGGATCTGTCCGGCGACGAAGCCTTCGAGGGCTACTGGCGCAGGCCCGATGCTGATGCCAAGGCGCTGCGCGACGGCTGGTACCTGACGGGCGACACGGGCTACCGTGATGTGCGCGGCGATCTCTACGTGACGGGCCGGGTCGATGACATGATCATCAGCGGAGGTGAGAACATCTCGCCGGTGGAGATCGAATCCGTGCTGTCGCTGCATGCGGCGGTCGACGAAGTGGCTGTGGTCGGCCTGCCCGACGAGCGCTGGGGCCAGCAGGTGGCCGCCTTCGTGACATGCCGTGCGCCGGTCGACGCCGAAGAACTCGATGCGCATTGCCGCGCATCGGATCTGTTGAATTTCAAGCGGCCGCGCCGGTATGTCTTCGTGCGCGCCATTCCCAAATCGCCAGTGGGCAAGATCCTCAGGAGGAAACTGCTTGCCGGCGAATACGAACTGGCGTCCGGCGCTCCAACCGACAAGCCATGATCTTTGCAAGGAGTTTTTATCGTGACCACTGAACTTCACCATCCGGCCCAGACGCTGCTGGACAAGCTGGATGGCTTTTTCGTCGAAATCGACGCGGCCCGCCAGCGCGCCGACATCGTGCTGACCCGGCCGCCATTCAATATCATTTCCATGCCCCAGCGCGACCAGCTGAGGCTGGTGTTCGAGGCGCTGGACGCCGACGAGCGCGTGCGTGTGATCGTGCTGCGCGCCGAGGGCGAGCACTTTTCCAGCGGCGGAGACATCAAGGGCTTCCTGGAAGCCAGCCCCGAGCATGTCTCGAAGCTGGCCTGGAACATAGCCGCTCCGGCGCGCTGTGCCAAGCCGGTGATCGCGGCTAACCAGGGCTACTGCTTCGGCGTGGGCTTCGAGATTTCGCTGGCCTGCGACTTCCGCATCGCCACGGACACCACGCAATATGCGCTGCCCGAGCAGAAGCTCGGGCAGATTCCCGGCTCCGGCGGCTCGGCGCGGCTGCAGAAAATGGTCGGCATCACGCGTACCAAGGACATCGTAATGCGTTCGCGCCGCATCTCCGGCCAGCAGGCGCTGGACTGGGGCGTGGCGACCATGATGGTGCCCGTGGAGGAACTGGGACGGGCCGTGGATGGCCTGGTGGAGGAACTGGTGCAGTTTTCCCCGCTGGCGCAGCGCACCGCCAAGAAGCTGCTGAACGACACCGAGGATGCGTCGCTGTCGGCCTCCATCGAGCTGGAAGGGCATTGCTATAGCCGGCTGCGTAGTTCCGACGACTTCCGCGAGGGCGTCGAGGCGTTCCACGGCAAGCGCGCTCCGACGTTCAGGGGCAGTTGAGGGCACAGTCCGGACGGCAGGCTTCGGCGGTTCCCGGAGGTGGATGGAAAAATCCATGGGGTACTTGTATCTGTATATATGTACAGTATAATTTGATGCAATAATTTCCGTTTACCATCCGAATTCTTTAACGAAGGACCTCCATGGACGACAAAACCACCAAGGCCGCCGCAGCCGAGCGCGCCAAGGCGCTCAGCGCCGCGCTCTCCCAGATCGAAAAGCAGTTCGGCAAAGGGTCCGTCATGCGCTATGGCGACAACCAGGTCGAACACGACATCCAGGTGGTGTCCACCGGATCGCTGGGGCTGGATATCGCGCTGGGCGTCGGCGGCCTCCCGCGCGGGCGCGTGGTGGAAGTCTACGGCCCCGAATCCTCGGGCAAGACCACGCTGACGCTGCAGGTCATCGCCGAAATGCAGAAGATCGGCGGCACCTGCGCCTTCATCGACGCGGAGCACGCCCTGGACGTCCAATATGCGGCCAAGCTGGGAGTCAATCTCTCCGACCTGCTGATCTCGCAGCCCGACACAGGCGAGCAAGCCCTTGAAATCACCGATGCCTTGGTGCGCTCCGGTTCGGTCGACCTCATCGTCATCGACTCGGTCGCGGCGCTCGTGCCCAAGGCCGAAATCGAAGGCGACATGGGCGATTCGCTGCCCGGCCTGCAGGCCCGCCTCATGAGCCAGGCGCTGCGCAAGCTGACGGCGACGATCAAGCGCACCAACTGCATGGTCATCTTCATCAACCAGATCCGCATGAAGATCGGCGTCATGTTCGGCAACCCAGAAACCACGACGGGCGGCAATGCGCTCAAGTTCTATTCCTCCGTACGCCTGGACATCCGCCGCATCGGTTCCATCAAGAAGGGCGACGAGGTCGTCGGCAACGAAACCCGCGTCAAGGTCGTCAAGAACAAGGTCGCTCCTCCATTCAAGCAGGCCGAGTTCGACATCATGTATGGCGGCGGCATTTCGCGCGAAGGCGAGATCATCGACCTGGGCGTGCAGGCCAATATCGTCGACAAGGCGGGCGCCTGGTTCAGCTACCAGGGCACGCGCATCGGCCAGGGCAAGGACAACGTCCGCGAATACCTGAAAGAGCACTCCGACATGGCCTTCGAGATCGAAAACCGCGTACGCGAGCACTTCGGTGTAACGGCCCGCGCCGCGGGCGTGGTCCGTCAGGCGCCGCAGGCCGACGAAGGCGCGCCGGACGCCGAATAAGCCCATGCGCGGAACCGGCTCCTTCCGCAAGCCGCCATCGGCCGACGACGACTTCGCGCCGGACGATGCCGACTTCCGCGAGCCGGGCAGTGCCGCCGGCAAGCGCCAGGGCCCCAGCCTGAAGGCAAGGGCCGTGGCGTTGCTGTCCCGCCGCGAGCATTCTCGGCAGGAACTGTTCCGCAAACTGGCGCCGCATGCGGAAAGCCAGGAAGCGCTCGAACAGGTGCTGGACGAGCTTGCCCGCGAAAACTGGCAGTCCGACAAACGCTTCGCGCAAAGCCTTGTGCATCGCCAGGCCGCCAGGCAGGGGGCCACCCGCATACTGAGCACCTTGCGCCAGCACGGCCTGGATGCCGAGAGCCTGTCCGAACTTGGCGACAGCCTGCGCGAAACGGAACTCGATCGCGCCAGGGAAGTTTGGCAGAAAAAATTCGGCAAGGCGCCCGGCGATGCCAGGGAGCATGCCCGCCAGATCCGCTTTCTTGCCTCTCGCGGCTTTTCCCCCGAGCTGCTGCGGACCATTCTTCGCGAAGCGGACAGCGATGGGCGGGGCGATTGATCACACGTCCATGCGCAATCTTGGCATGCGCCAAGGCGCAAATATCACGTCGTAGCGCAATCCCCGGCGGCCCGTATGCCCTGCAGCGTGCCGAAGCAGGTTTCCCGGGCCTGCCTGACGAAGGCCTGCAGATAGTCCGACTGCGCGTCCTCGGCGCGCATGGCGGCATACAGCGTGCACCAGACGCCGCCTTCTCCCAGATGGCAGATGTGCAGCCATCCCTGCTCCAGGTATTCCGTCAGCGCCCAGTTGGGCAGCGCCGCCACGCCGCGCTGGCTGGCGACGAGCTGCACCATCATCGGCGTCAGCTCCACCTTGCGCAGTGAGGCAGGCTCGACACCCGCCGGATCCAGGAAGGACGTGAAGATGTCGAGCCGCTGGCGGTCGACCGGATAGGTGATCAGGACGTGCTCGGCCATCTGCTCCGGCGCGATGTGCGTGTATTTTGCCAGGAGATTCGCCGAGGCCACCGCAAGCACCAGCTCATAGCAGAAGAGCGGCATATAGACCACGCCATCGATGTCCTGCGGGTCCGATGTGATGACCACGTCGAGGTCGCCCCTGACCAGCGCGGGCAGGGGAGCGAACGAAAAGGCGGCGGACAGATCCAGCGCGACGTCGGGCCACTGCTGGCGGAATGTATCCAGCGCGGGCATGAGCCACTGGAAACAGGAGTGGCACTCGATGGCCACGTGCAGCCTGCCGGTCTTGCCGGCGGCCAGCCGCGCCAGTTCGCGCTCGGTGGCGCGCACCCTGGGCAACACCTCGTCGGCCAGAGCCAGAATGCGCAGGGCCGCGGTCGTCAGGCGGGCGGGGCGTGTACGGCGGTTGAGCAGCGGCGTCTTCAGCCGGACTTCCAGGTCGCGCAACTGATGGGACAGGGCGGACTGCGTGACGTGCAGGTATTCCGCCGCTTCCTGCAGGCTGCCGTGCTCCCGGATGGCGGTCAGGGTTTCCAGATGGCGTATTTCCAGCATGTCAGCGCTCCCGCTGTGAGGAAACGGTAATCGGAGATATATACATATTGAGTTCAGTAAAAATGAAATTTCTTCATTTAAAGAATGTGCTATTTGATTTTTTTATTCTTGGACTTCCCTTCACAATACTTGGGTAGATTCAATATTACTCATTTTCCGAGATATAAGCATGACTATTATTCATAATCTGGGCTTCCCCCGCATCGGCGTGCAGCGCGAACTCAAGCGGGCGCAGGAGGCCTACTGGAACGGCAAGGCCAGTGCGGAAGAGCTGCTGGCGACGGGCAAGGCGCTGCGGGAGCGCCACTGGGAGGTCCAGGCAAAGGCCGGCGTGGACCTCGTGCCGGTGGGGGACTTCGCCTGGTACGACCAGATCCTGGAGTGGACGACGCTGCTTGGCGCAGTACCAGCGCGCTTCGCCCAGCCTTCGGACCAGCCGGTCAGCCTGGATACCCTGTTCCGCATGGCGCGCGGACGCGCTCCCAGCGGCAAGCCTGCCGCCGCCTGCGAAATGACCAAGTGGTTCGATACCAACTATCACTATATCGTGCCGGAACTGGCGCCGGGCCAGACCTACCGCATCGCCCGTGAGTATCTGTTCGAGCAGGTGCAGGAGGCCCAGGCGCTGGGGCATCGCGTCAAGCCCGTCATCCCGGGCCCGCTGACCTGGCTGTGGCTGGGCAAGGGCGACGCCTTCACGCAAGGCGCGGACGATACCGCAAAGCTGCAACTGCTCGATGCCTTGCTGCCCGTCTATGCCGAAGTGCTCGCCCGCCTGAAGGCGCTGGGCGTCGAATGGGTGCAGGTCGACGAACCGATTCTCGCGCTGGATCTGAAGCCCGAATGGCGCGACGCCTATGCCCGGGCTTATGCCCGCCTGGCCGAAAGCGGAGTTTCCATCCTGCTGGCCACTTACTTCGAAGGCCTGAAAGACAACGCATCCGTGCTCAAGGGCCTGCCCGTCCAGGGCGTGCATATCGATCTGGTCCGCGCGCCCGGACAACTGCAGGATGTCGTGTCCCTGCTGGGACAGGACCAGGTGCTGTCGGCGGGGATCGTCAATGGCCGCAATATCTGGCGCACCGATCTTGATGCGGCGCATGAAGCATTGGCTTCCGTGCGCGCCGCGCTGGGCGAGCGCCTGTGGATCGCTCCTTCCTGCTCGTTGCTGCATGTGCCGGTCGACCTGGCGGCAGAGACCGAGCTCGATGCCGAACTGCGCGGCTGGCTGTCGTTTGCAACGCAAAAGCTCGATGAGCTGCGCTGGCTGGCGAAACTGCTGGACGGCAGGCTGGACTCCGAGGCGGAGCAGGGCCTGGCCGCGCAGCGCGCGGCGCTGCAGGCGCGCCGCACTTCGACGCGCATCCATAATGCAGCAGTGAAGCAGCGCCTGGAGGCCGCGCGCGATGTCTCGCTCGAGCGCCGTCCGTTCGCGCAGCGCATTTCCGTGCAGCAAAAGGCGCTCGGCCTGCCCGCCTATCCTACGACCACCATCGGTTCCTTCCCGCAGACCCTGGAAATCCGGGCCTTGCGCCGCGACTGGAAGGCGGGCGGCATCAGCGACGCCGACTACGAGAAGGGCATCCGCAAGGAGATCGAGGATGTCATCCGCTTCCAGGAGAAGATCGGCCTGGACGTGCTCGTGCACGGCGAGCCGGAACGCAATGACATGGTCGAGTATTTCGGAGAGTTGCTGGGCGGTTTCGCCTTCACGCGCAATGGCTGGGTACAGAGCTATGGCTCGCGCTGCGTCAAGCCGCCCATCATTTTCGGCGATGTGGTCAGGCCCGCGCCCATGACCGTGGCATGGTCCTCCTATGCCCAATCGCTGACGGACAAGCCGGTCAAGGGCATGCTGACGGGCCCCGTCACCATCCTGCAGTGGTCCTTCGTGCGCGATGACCAGCCGAGAGAAGCGACGTGCCGCCAGTTGGCGCTGGCGCTGCGCGACGAGGTCAACGACCTGGAAGCGGCGGGCATTACCGTCATTCAGATCGACGAACCGGCCATCCGCGAGGGCCTGCCTCTGCGCCGCGCCGACTGGAGCGCCTATCTGGCATGGGCCGTGGATTCTTTCCGCCTGTCCACCAGCGGCGTGCAGGACGATACGCAGATCCACACCCATATGTGCTATTCGGAATTCAACGACATCATTGAATCCATCGCCGCCATGGATGCGGACGTGATCACGATAGAGACGTCGCGCTCCAACATGGAGCTGCTGGACGCTTTCGAGGCCTTCCAGTATCCGAACGACATCGGCCCGGGCGTCTACGACATCCACTCCCCGAACGTGCCGGAGGTGGAATGGATGGTCGATCTGATCCGCAAGGCGGCGTCGCGCCTGCCGGGCGAGCGCCTGTGGGTGAATCCGGATTGCGGCCTTAAGACGCGCGCATGGCCCGAGACCGAGGCCGCATTGAAACTGATGGTGGATGCCGCGCGCGTATTGCGCCAGGAGACCGCCGGCGCCTGATGCATGCATCAGGCCTCCGTGAGCGGGCCGGGTCCCGGCAGGGGGAAGGGCCTGCTCACGGAACATAGTCCCCGGCCGGGCTCCCGGCCGGATCGCGGGCGTCCTGCCATTGCGTATCTCCTGCGCTATACTTAGCAGGTTTTTCTGCTCTCAGGCGTTTCATCCCCCATGCCGTTGCCCCTGCCACAGACCGGACGCACACCGCTGCATACGCGAACGATCCGCGCGCAGTCGTACGCGCGCGACGATGGGCAGTGGGATATCGATGTGCAACTGGTGGATGTGAAGGCATATGACTTCACGAGAACCAACGGGACGGAACACAAGGCCGGCGAACCCGTGCACGACATGCTCCTGCGCATCACGTTCAACGACGAATTCATCATTACCGATGCGGTTGCCGCCTACGATGCGGCGCCTTATGGCGCCGATTGCACGGCAATCGCCACGGATTATGGCGCTCTGGTCGGCATGAACCTGCTGCGCGGTTTCAGGCAGGCCGTGAAGGCGCGTTTCGGCCGCACGGCGGGCTGTACGCACATGAGCGAGCTTTCGGGCGTGCTGCCTACGGTCGCAGTCCAGACCATGGCAAAAGAGCGGCGCAGGAAAGTGGTTTCCGCTCCCCAGGAGCGCCCGTTCCAGCTCGAAGGCTGTCATGCGCTTCGGCTGGATGGCCCCGTTGTGCGGGAGTATTATCCCAAATGGTATGCCGGTCCCGGGCAGGCGGCCGAGCACAAGTAATCTTTTTTCCCCATCCATACAGGTAGACAATGAAAATTCACGAATATCAAGGCAAAGAATTGCTGAAGAAGTTCGGCGTTACGGTGCCTCGCGGCATCCCTGCGTTCTCGGTTGACGAGGCCGTTGCCGCAGCGGAAAAGCTGGGCGGCCCGGTCTGGGTCGTCAAGGCGCAGATCCATGCCGGCGGCCGCGGCAAAGGCGGCGGCGTGAAGCTTGCCCGTTCACTGGATGAGGTCCGCAAGTTGTCTTCCGAGATCCTGGGCATGCAGCTGGTCACGCACCAGACCGGCCCCGAAGGCCAGAAAGTCCGCCGCCTGTACATCGAAGATGGCGCCGACATCCAGAAGGAATACTACGTTTCCGTCGTGACCGACCGCGCCACGCAGAAAGTGGCCTTCATCGCCTCCAGCGAAGGCGGCATGGACATCGAGGAAGTCGCGCATTCCTCGCCGGAAAAGATCATCACCGAATACATCGACCCGCTGACCGGCCTTAGCGCCGAGCAGGCCACCAAGATCGCCAATGCCATCGGCATGCCGGCCGATTCCACCGCCCAGGCCGTGGACATCTTCCAGAAGCTGTACCAGTGCTACATGGAAACCGACGCCTCGCTGGTCGAGATCAACCCGCTGAACCGCGACAGCAAGGGCAACGTCATCGCCCTGGACGCCAAGTTCAACTTCGACTCCAACGCGCTGTTCCGTCATCCTGAAATCGTGGAATACCGCGACATGGACGAAGAGGATCCCGCCGAAATCGAAGCCAGCAAGTTCGACCTGGCCTACATCCAGCTGGACGGCAACATCGGCTGCCTGGTGAATGGCGCCGGCCTGGCCATGGCCACCATGGACACCATCAAGCTGTTCGGCGGTGAGCCCGCCAACTTCCTGGACGTAGGCGGTGGCGCCACGGCAGAGAAGGTCACGGAAGCCTTCAAGATCATGCTCAAGAACGACGATGTCAAGGCCATCCTGGTCAACATCTTCGGCGGCATCATGCGTTGCGACGTGATCGCCGAAGGCGTGATTGCGGCATGCAAGGCGGTCAACCTGAACGTACCGCTGGTCGTACGCATGAAGGGCACCAACGAAGAACTCGGCAAGCAGCTGCTGGCCCAGTCCGGCCTGCCCATCATCAGCGCCGATACCATGGCCGAGGCCGC
This sequence comes from Paracandidimonas soli, assembly GCF_004342005.1. GTDB lineage: Bacteria > Pseudomonadota > Gammaproteobacteria > Burkholderiales > Burkholderiaceae_B > Paracandidimonas > Paracandidimonas soli. The sequence continues at coordinate 655,161 of NZ_SMBX01000002.1, read as the reverse complement.
TACCAAGGCTGTTGAAGCTGCCAAGTAATCTTGCCAAGGATATTTTCAAATGTCGATTCTGATCAATAAAGATACCAAAGTCATCACCCAGGGGATCACTGGCAAGACCGGCCAGTTCCATACCCGCATGTGCCGTGAATACGCCAATGGCAAGGAAGCCTTTGTCGCCGGCGTGAACCCCAAGCGCGCAGGCGAGGATTTCGAAGGCGTGCCCATCTACGGTTCGGTCAAGGACGCCAAGGCTGAAACCGGCGCCACGGTTTCCGTGATCTACGTTCCGCCCGCGGGCGCCGCGGCCGCCATCTGGGAAGCCGTCGAGGCCGACCTGGACCTGGCCATCTGCATCACCGAAGGCATCCCCGTGCGCGACATGCTGGAAGTGCGCAACAAAATGAAGGCCAAGGAAGCCGCAGGCGGCAAGAAGACGCTGCTGCTGGGCCCCAACTGCCCCGGCCTGATCACGCCCGACGAAATCAAGATCGGCATCATGCCCGGCCACATCCACCGCAAGGGCCGCATCGGCATCGTCAGCCGCTCCGGCACTCTGACCTACGAAGCCGTGGCGCAAGTCACCGAGCTCGGCCTGGGCCAGTCCAGCGCGGTCGGCATCGGCGGCGACCCCATCAACGGCCTGAAGCACATCGACGTCATGAAGCTGTTCAATGACGATCCCGATACCGACGCCGTCATCATGATCGGCGAAATCGGCGGTCCCGACGAAGTCGAAGCCGCGCGCTGGGTCAAGGACAACATGAAGAAGCCCGTGGTCGGCTTCATCGCCGGCGTTACGGCGCCCCCCGGAAAGCGCATGGGCCACGCCGGCGCGCTGATCTCGGGCGGTGCCGATACGGCCGACGCCAAGCTCGAAGTGATGGAAGCCTGCGGCATTCTCACGACGCGCAATCCTTCCGAAATGGGCAAGCTGCTGAAATCGGTACTGTAATCGCCTGATTTCGTCCTGGAGGGATGAGCGTCTCGTCCCTCCAGGTTGTTTTGCGGCTTGCCGCAAGCACAGACGGTATTTTCTACCACCGGGCCGCCTCGGAAATAAACGCGCTCCCATGCGGAGCGACGGGCCGATGCACGGCGTGAGGGTATTCTTCTACTGCCTGTTTTTGCGACAAGCCGGACTGCAATGTGGCTACGCGGGGGCGTAGCCATTTCCTATAACAAGCCGCTTTAAGCGGCAAGGGAGTCTGACATGCTTGAGTTTTTCCAAAATCTGCACTGGGCAGCCGTATTCCAGATCATTCTCATCGACATCCTGCTGGGGGGCGATAACGCGGTTGTCATCGCGCTGGCCTGCCGGAACCTGGACAAGGCCAATCGCCTCAAGGGCATCCTGTGGGGGACGGCCGGCGCCATCATCCTGCGCGTCATCCTGATCGCTTTCGCGCTGACGCTGCTTTCCATCCCATTCCTCAAGCTGGCCGGCGCCTTGCTGCTGCTGTGGATCGGCATCAAGCTGCTGGTTCCCGAGGACGAGCACCATGAAATCGAGGGTGGAAAATCCATCTGGTCGGCGGTGAAGACTATCATCATTGCCGACTTCGTCATGAGCTTGGACAATGTCATCGCCATCGCCGGGGCCGCGCAGAATACCGCGGAGCATCATCAGCTCGGCTATGTCATTTTCGGCCTGCTGGTCAGCGTGCCCATCATCATCTGGGGCAGCACACTGGTGCTCAAGCTGATCGATCGCTTCCCCTTGGTGGTCACGTTCGGTGCGGGTTTGCTTGGCTGGATCGCAGGCGGTATGCTGGTGACTGATATCTTCATAGTCGACAAGTTCGGTCCGCTGGATCCCAGCGTCAAGATCGCTGCGGAAGTCACCTGCGCAATCTTGGTCATCGCCGTGGGCAAGCTGATCACCAGCCGCCGGACTGCCAAGAAAGGATAGGCAATGGCGCTCTTCAAGTCTTCGAAACGCACCAAGTCGGAATCCGGCCTGTCTCTGCTGCAAGGGCTGGCCATTCTGGCGGTAATCGGTATCGTCCTCAAGGTGGTCATAGACCTCTTCGCAAGGTAGTCAATGAAACAGGAATCCACACCGGGCAAGCTCGTCATAGCAACACGGGCCAGCAGGCTGGCGCTCTGGCAGGCGGAGCGCGTCAAGGCGCGGCTGCAGGCGCTGTATCCGTCATGTGAAGTCTCGCTGCTCGAGATGACCACCCGGGGCGACCAGATACTGGATCGCTCGCTGTCGAAAATCGGCGGCAAGGGGCTGTTCATCAAGGAACTGGAAACCGCGTTGCTGGACGGTTCGGCGGACCTGGCGGTTCATTCATTGAAGGATGTGCCGGTCGATATGGACGATATGTTCCGGCTGTCCGTCATCCTGGATCGCGACGATGTGCGCGATGCCTTCGTTTCGAATGATTACGACTCTCTCGAAGCGCTGCCGCAAGGCGCTGTCGTGGGCACGTCCAGCCTGCGCCGCGAGGCGCAGATCCGGGCCAATTATCCCCATCTGCGGGTGCAGCCGCTGCGTGGCAACCTGGATACCCGGTTGGGAAAGCTGGATCGAGGCGAGTATGCGGCCATCATCCTGGCTGCGGCTGGCCTGCGCCGCCTGGGATTGCCGGATCGCATCCGCAACAGCATCTCCATCGACGTCAGCCTGCCCGCGGCGGGCCAGGGCGCGCTGGGCATCGAGATCCTGGCCTCGCGCCCGGAAATGCATCGGTGGCTGCAGCCGCTGGCATGCCGGCAAGCCAGTGTCTGTTGTGAAGCCGAGCGCGCGGTCTCCCGCGTGCTGGGCGGATCGTGCCAGGTGCCTTTGGCGGCGCATGCAGTGCTCGAGGATGAAACGCTGCGTGTTCGCGGCCTCGTGGCTACGCCTGACGGCGCCAGGATCGTGCGGGCGGAAAAAACCGGCCCAGCATCGGAAGCCGTTGCGCTGGGCGAGTCCGTGGCGCGCGAGCTGATCCGGGACGGGGCGGGCGAGATTCTGGCGGCGCTGCTCCCGGGCGATACCGGACAGGCGTCTGGCTGAGCCGGGCCGGCCAGGGATGAAGATGACGCCATTCGTCTTGCTGACACGCCCTGATGGCAAGAATACCGAGCTGAACACCCGCTTGGAGCAGGCAGGGCTGGATGTGCTGGCCTTGCCAGTGCTGGAGCTCGAGGCAAGCGCGCCTTCGCAGGCGCCGGACCCCGCCGCCTATGACCTGATCGTATTCGTCAGCGGCTTTGCCGTCGGCTGCTATTTCCGCGCGCTGGAAAACATGGGCCTGCGGAGCTGGCCGCGGGGTGTATACGCGGCGGCGGTGGGCGCGGCAAGCGCCAATGCGCTGCTGCGTACAGGCATGGCGCCCGCCGATCGGATCGTGGCGCCGGACGCCGATTCCCGGCAGGATTCCGAAGCCTTGTGGGAAGAGCTGCAGCGCCGGGGGATCCATCCACGCCGCGTGCTGATCGTCTGCGGCGACAGCGGCCGCGCCTGGCTGGCCGAGCGCTTGAAACGGGAGGGCGCCGATGTACAGCGCCACCGCGCTTATATACGCAAGCCGGCGCAATGGCGGCCATGTCAGCTGGCGGCGCTGGCCGGGCTCGTCCGGTCGCAGCGCAGGGCCGTCGTCCTGCTGACCAGCAGCCAGGGCGTGGATGCGTGGCTGTCCTGCATGAAGGAGGCGGATATGATGGCGCTCGTGACGCGTACAGACTTCGTCGTGGTGCATGAGCGCATAGCCCGGCACTTGCGCCAGAGCGTCGCCCATTTGTATCCGGACGCGAAAGCAACAATAATCGTAAGCAAACCGGATGACAAAATCATGTTTCGGTCTATTATGACGCTTGCCTTAGCTTAGGCAGGTTCCAAGGATTACAATTCCGCTATGACAGAAATCAATACCGAACCCCAAGTTTCCGGCATGCAAGAGCAGACCGAGGCATCGCCAGTCAAGAACAAGCCCGGCAAAGGCGCGGGCAGAAGCATTCTGCTGGCCGTATTGCTGCTGGTTATCGTGCTGCTGGGAGCCGCCTTCTGGTATCAGCAGCAACAGTTCCAGCAGGTCATGCAGCAGATGACGCGGCAACTGGAACAGGGCGCGGCAGTGGCGCGTCAGGCCGACGAAAGGGCGCAGCAGGCCCTGGCCGCCATGAAGCGGCAGGAGTCCCGCGTAAGCGAGTTGAAAAATACCGTCGATGCGGCGGACTCGCACCTGCAAAGCCTGGAGCAGGCGCTGCAGATCGCGACCGATAGCGGCTCCGACCTGATGCTGCTCAACGATATAGACAGGCTGCTCGTCATCGCGCAGCAGCAACTGCAGCTGAGCAGCAACGTGGGCAACGCCATCATTGCACTGGAAAGCGCGCAGTCACAGCTGGCCAGGGCGAACCGGCCCTCGTTCGCCTCCGTCCAGCAAGCGCTCAACGGCGACCTGGACCGCCTGCGAGGCGTCGCCAATGTCGATTTCGCCCTGCGGACTTCGCAGCTGGATAACCTGTACGGCCTGATCAGCGACGCTCCCATGTTGGTGGACAGCCCGCAGGCATCAGGCGGCGCCGAAGAGATTGCGCAGGCCGCCCAGCCCAGGAATACGCCGGAAGCCCCCACGGAGTCTGCCGCGCCGGTGGACGAGTCCTGGTGGAAAACGTCGCTGGACGTCGCGCAGCGCTGGTCGATGGAAGCATGGCAATCGGTCAAGCATGACCTGAACTCCCTGATCGAAGTACGCCGTGTGGACGATCACGCGGCCTTGCTGATGTCCCTGGACCAGTCGGAACGCCTACGCGACAGCATGCGCTTGCGCGTAGTGACCGCGCGCCTGGCGTTGCTGATGCGCCAGCCGGACGTCTGGAAATCCGAGCTGGCCATGCTGGAGAAAATGCTGAGCACCCGTTTCGACGGCAACTCGGCACAGGTCCGCCAGGCGATTTCCCTGGTGAATGCGCTGGCGGAGACGCCGGTGGCAGCCGACCTGCCGACACTGGAGAACAGCGTACGCGCCATCGAGGCGCAGCGCGAGGTCGTGGCGACGTCTTCGTCCAACGGAACAACCCCTCCGGTCGCGAATGCGGCCAAGGATGAGGAAGACAAGAAGGATATCGAGTTCCCCAACCTGGTTGGGCATACGCCCGACGAGAATGGCGGCGATCGTCCGGGCGCCGACGAGGCACGGGGCGCAGGCAGCAACGGTGGCTCCGCGGAAACTCCTGCCGGGCAGCCGCAGGCCGCCCCTGCGGCGCAGGGCACGCCGCCCGCGAACAACGCGGGGCAGACCGTTTCCCATCGTGAGGCTTCGGGCATGGTCGTTGCTGATCGGCTGCGCGCATCCGCTTCGGCAAGGAGCTGATCATGCGTACCTGGCTCTGGACCATTCTGCTGCTGGCGCTGGCTGTGGCGCTGGCGCTTCTCCTCAGGACACACGGCGGCAATGTGCTGATCGTGGCGCCGCCATGGCGCGTCGAAATGTCGCTGACGCTGGCTGTGCTGCTGCTGCTGGCGATATTTTTCATCGCCCATGTGACACTGCGCATCATCTACTGGTTCTCCGGAAGTCCCGAGCGTTTCCGCCTCTGGCGCGGCCGCCGCGCCGAAAAGCGCGACGCCGAGCTGCTCGAATCCGGCTGGATCGGCATGATGGAAGGCCGCTACGATCAGGCGCAGAAAGAATTCCAGCGCCTGCTGGATCGCACGAAAGCCTCGCAGCGCAAAGTGCTGGCGGCCTTGGCGCTGGCGCGTGCCGCGCACGACGATGCGGCCTACGAACGGCGCGATGAAGCGCTCGAGCGCGCGCGCCAGGCGGCCAACGATCCGCGGCTGCGCGAGGCGACGGCTATCGCGGCAGCGGAAATGCTGCTCGACGAAGGACGAGCCCAGGAGGCGCTCGGCTTGCTGCAGCCCATCCAGGACGCCACATCCCTGCATGTGAATGCCACGCGCCTGTTGCTGCGCGCGCATCGGCAACTGGGCAATTTCGACCAGGTCTATGAGTTGACCCGCCTGCTGTCGCGCCGAGGCGGCCTGGTGAAGTCGGAAGCCCAGGCATTGATCGAAACCTCGGCTGCGGCACGGCTGCGCGCCGCCGGCGATGACGGCTACAAGGCCGTCTGGAGCGACCTGAAGTCCGAGGAGCGGGTGCTGCCTGGCGTCGCGTTCGAGGCGGCAGCCATCCAGACAGCCAAGGGCAATCACGAAGATGCCGCAAAAATCCTCCAGGCGTCGCTCGATGTATCTCTGGATCCGCAACTGCTGGCTGTCTACGCCCAGTGTCCGCCGGAGCATGTGGCAAAGCGCCTGAACAAGGCGGAAGGCTGGCTGAAATCCAATCCCGAAAACCCCGACCTGCTGGCGGCCCTGGGCAATCTGTGCCTGACCGGGCAGCTGTGGGGGCAGGGCGAGCGCTATCTCCAGCGCAGCATGCGGATCCGCAGCGATGCCAGGGTGCATGCGCTGCTGGGCAGTCTCTACGACAGGCTGGGTCGCTCCGAAGATGCGGCGCGCCACTGGCGGCTGGCATCCGGCGTTGCCGGCGCGCTGCCTGTATTGGCGGCGGACAGTCTGTTGCCGGCGGCCGATACCCGGCAGGATCCCGCCCGCCTCGAAGCAGAAATCGAAGACGAACTGACGGACGAACAAGCTGCTGTCGCTGGCGCCCATACGGCGTTCGTCGAGGGCCTGCCCGAGGAAATGGACACCGCGGCCAAGCCGGTGCCGGTAGAGCAGAGGCCCGAAGACGACAGCGTCGACGATTACTTCGACAGCGCCCCCATTCCCGGCGTCGATGTCGAGCAGACATCCGACAGGCCGTCGTCCGGTTCGCACAAGTACTGATTTTTTCCCAAATCTCAAGGTTGTCATTCAAATGAGTCTCGATAGAGTATCCGCAGGCGAGAAAGCGCCGGAAGAATTCAACGTCATCATCGAAATCCCGATGAATTCGGATCCCGTCAAATACGAAGTCGACAAGGAAAGCGGTGCGGTATTCGTCGATCGCTTCATGCTGGCCGCCATGCATTACCCTTGCAACTACGGCTACATTCCCCAGACGATCGCCGACGATGGCGATCCCCTGGACGTCTTGGTGATCACGCCTTTCCCGGTGCAGGTCGGCTCCGTCATCCGCTGCCGCACCATCGGCGTGCTGGAAATGGACGACGAGGCCGGCGGCGATGCCAAGCTGCTCGCGCTGCCCGCCGACAAGCTTTATCCCCCGTATCGTGGCATCCAGTCCGTGGAAGACCTGCCCGAAGAAGAGATGGCCCGCATTAAGCACTTCTTCGAGCACTACAAGGACCTGGACAAGGGCAAGTGGGTCAAGGTCAAGGGCTGGGCCGACCGCGAGGCGGCGCACAAGGAAATCCGTGAATCCATCGCACGCTACGCAGGGAAGGCCTGATATGTCCGAATTCGTCATCCAACCACATGAACGTCCGGCGCTGGAAGTCGCGGGAAGCAGCGGCCGTTTTCCTGTCCGCCGCATTTATTGCGTAGGCCGCAACTATGCCGAGCACGCCCGCGAAATGGGCGATTCCGGCCGCGAAGCGCCGTTCTTTTTCAGCAAACCCGCCGATGCGCTCCTGACGATCAAGGATGGCGAGACAGGCAATATGGCCTATCCGTCGCAGACGTCGGACCTGCACCATGAGGTCGAGCTGGTCGCGGCGCTGGGTAGCGGCGGGGTCAACCTGACGCCCGCGCAGGCCCAGCAGGCCATCTGGGGCTATGCCGTCGGCCTAGACATGACGCGCCGCGACCTGCAGGGCGCGGCAAAGGCCAAGGGACGCCCCTGGGAGCCCGGCAAGGCATTCGAGCAATCGGCCCCGATTGGACCGCTGCATCCCGCCGCCGCCACCGGCGATCTGCAGAAAGGCGCCATCACGCTGTCCGTCAACGGCCAGGAACGCCAGAAAGGCGACCTGTCCGACATGATCTGGAGCGTGGCCGAGTCCATCGCCCATCTGTCCACTCTGTTCGAGCTGAAAGCGGGCGACCTGATCTTTACGGGTACCCCGGCAGGTGTCGGCGCGGTCGTGGCGGGCGACGAACTGGTCGCTTCCATAGAGGGGCTGGGCGAGCTCAAGGTAAGGATCGCGGCCTGATCATCGATTGCGGCAGGGGTTTATGTTCCGATTGGCTCGCGCCCCTGATCTGATGCTTGCCCAGCATTGGATCAACCTGTTGCAGCAAGCAGGCATCGCTTGTCATTTGACTGGCCAGCATCTGCAAGGCGTCGCGGGCGAAATTCCGGTGGATCAATGCGGTCCCGACTTGTGGCTGGAGCACGAGCGTGATCGGGACCTGGCAATGCGCCTCATAGAGGGGGACGCCGGCGACCAGTCTGGATCGAGATCGCACTGGTGCTGCGACTCCTGCGGAGAGTGGCTGGAGCCGCAGTTCACGGTATGCTGGCGATGCGGCGCGGAGCGCCCCGCCTAGGCCAGTGTTTTTGAATGTTCCCCACCGAATCCCGCTGACACGCGGGTCGGGAGACGGGCAATATCGCAGGTTCAGTCCGGCGATATTGCCCGTTTTTCATGCTCTATGCGTGGACACTTCCGTCCAGCTCGGCTTTTGCGAATTGTTGTGGCGTGTGGGCTGAGCCAAACTTCCGCTATCGCTTGATGTTGTTCAGGGGGAAGCATGAAACGCAGGCAATGGAACAGGCAGTCCGGGCAGGGCATGACCGAGTATGTGATTGTCGTGGCGCTGGTGGCAGTGGCGGCCATAGCCGTCTATCAGTCCTTCGGACAGGTCATACGCGGCCAGACAGCCGCCATGGCGAAGGAACTGGCCGGAGAAGATGGTTCCGAGTATTCGCGCATGGCCCAGGGGGCCGCGGAAAGCGCCGCCGCCCAGGCGGCGGCGAAGTCTCTTAAATCCTTCACCGGCAATGCAGAGGGGCAATGATGTGCCTCTCGCGTCCGATGGCGCGCCAGCAAGGCCAGGCGCTGGTGCTGGTCCTTATCCTGATGGGCGTACTCGCGCTGGCCTTCCTGCGGTATTTCCAGGCCGGGCAGATGGTCGCCGCCAAGAGCAGGCAGTTGCATGCGCTGGATGCCGCCAGCTACAGCGCCGCGCTGGTGCAAGCCAAGGTCATGAACCTCCTGTCTTATCTCAACCGGGCGCAGGCGGGACACCAGGTGGCGATGGCGCACCTGACTGCGCTGGGCGCCTGGGCCATGTTCGGCCAGACCCAGGCTGGGCAACTGCTGCAGGGAAACCCACCGGTCCATCTGATCGGCATGCAGTTCGGCATCAAGTACGGCCAGGCCTATGCCTCCAGCAGGGCCCTGGCGGGCCAGGGCCGCATGCTGTACGACGCATTGATGCAGGCCCACCAGGCGCATGATCGCAAGGTGCGCCAGGTGCTCCAGGCCTTGCAGACGCAGCTCGTCGTGGCTCTGCCGGCTGCGCGCATGCAGGCTCTGAGACAGGTGCTGGAACGTAATTACGGAGTCGCTGCTCTTCCCGAAGGCACGCGCCTGGAAATCAGGAATGACGGATGGCCGGGATATCTTGCAAGGCAGTCCGGCACGCGATTGCTGCCTTTCCTGGACGAGCTGGCAGGCCTGTATGCCTTTCTGTCGCCGCGCAACGAAACCCGGAAGAATCCCTGGCCGGTCAGCAGCCGTTGCCCGTGGCGCAGGCATGAGCTTAGGCGCAGGGGAGATACCCGGCTGGATGCGTCCGGTCACTGGCAGTCCCAGGATACCTTGTCCTTCCACGCCTTGCGCTCCAATCGCTGGATCGGCTGCTATTTTCGCGAGTATCCGATGGCATGGGCCTGGATACCGGAATCGGGCGGAGCGGCGGACGGCATCGAGCATGTAGAGGATCCGCCGGAAGACTTTTCCGAGCAGGATTTCTGGCGCTGGGTACAGGAGAGAACCGACTGGAACATTTTTTCCGGCAGCAACAATCCACTGGCGAACTCGCGCGCCGTTGCCGCGCGCACTGTCTGGTCGGGCATGGGGCTGGGCTTCCATTACGACGTCAGTGCCGCGCATCGCCGGCGGGAGCTGACGTTCGATACCTATCTGGGCATGCCGGGGCGGGGCGGACAGATCGTTCATGCCGCCAGCGCGGCAAGGACTTTCTTTTCCCTGCCTCCCGCCGCTCGTTCGCTCGATACGGCGCAGGCGCTGCCGCACCATCATTTGTTCCATCCTTATTGGCAGGCGGCATTGGCTTCGCCTTCAGATGGTGGAGGGATGCCATGATGAGGGCGGGCCAATGCGGGCAAGCACTGGCGGAGGGGCTGGTCGCCATGCTAGCCCTGATCGTCATGGCGGGCGCCGTCGCCTGGCTGTATCGATGGCAGGATATCGCTTTGCAGGCGACTCATGCCAGCCGGGCCCTGGCATTCGAGCACGTGCGTAATCCACAGGCGAGCCAGATGTCGGAGGCGGCCGAACGTGTTTTCCATGGCGGGCAGCATTGGAACGACAGGCGGGGCAAGGCCTTGCTGCCTCGCGGGTCGGTGCGCTGGGGTATTTCCGTCGATGATTCGATGGCGGGTGCGAAGATCCGGTCCAGCGGCCTGCCTCCTCTTGCGGACTCGGCGTGGCGCGAGCTGGGGTTCGAGGAGGATGTCATTGCGACCGCATCCATCGTCGTCGTGGAGGATGGCGACGTCATGCGAATGGCTGACGTGTCACTGCAGAAAAAAGCGCCGGGAGCCGGCGGTTCCGTCCATCTGCAGGGAATGCGGCTGGCGCGGCAGACATCCATTCTGTCCGGCGCGGCCGGCCATGCGGAAAGCCACGGGCAGGCGCAGCAGCGTATCGCCGGTTCCTTGGTCTTGTGGCGTTCGGAGGCGGATGCCTCCATGGCGCTGGGCAGGCGGACGGAAACGCTCATGCGTCCGGTGGATGCTCCCTGGAAGCGGCCCTTGCCCGATTTCGACTGGCTGTCGCCGTGGGCGGGACGCCTGCCGGCCTATATTCAGAAACCGTATGGGAATCTGCCATGAAAAAGCGTATTGCATGCAGTGGTGCAACCCTCAGCGAGACAGCAGCGCGTCTGCTGTTTGCCGCCTGCGTATTGTCTGCCGTTGCTCCGCCGGCCAATGCGCTGGCAAGCGCACGCCTGCTCGATGGCGGGTTCGGGCGTATGGAAAAGACGGAAGGCTTCCGCTGGTCAGCTACCGAGACACAGCGGATCTCTCACATGCGCCTGCACACCCGGCGCTTCCTGTCCGATCGAGCGCTGCCGGATAGCGCAAGGCGGCTCAGCCAGAGCGGCACATTTACCAGGATGCTGCTGGCGCCGGCCATGATCCAGCTTTCGGGCATCGACGCCAACTGGCATTGGGTGGCTCACCTGGAAACGGCTGAAAGCGGAACCGCAGGCTATGTTTCCGCGCTCGAGATCTCGCCCTCCGCGATACCCCGGAAGGTGGACAGGCGGGATGCTTCCGGATTCTCGCTGACGGATGCGAATGCTCTGCTCGACCATGTTTCCTGGCCGGGAGGCATTGGCATTGCCCAGCAAGTCCTGCATGTCGGCGCGAGTCATGCGCACATGCTTGCCTACCTGCAGCGCAGACTGCGCGGGGAAGGTTGGGGCACTGATGCCTTGCTCTCATCGGCTGCGGATGGCTATTCGTCCTGGCAGAGACATGGGGAAAGGCTGGTCCTGTTGCCCGATGCACTGGGTGAAGGCAGCCTGCTCTATCACAGCCGCTTGGCGGTTGCATCGGAGGGAGAGTGAGATGCGCCGCATCCGTATCTCCATGCCGGGGCCCACGCTCGCCGTCCTGCTGCTATCCATTGCCGCGGGCCTGGCCGCGATCTGGGGCGCCCAGGGCTACCTGAAAGGCAAAGTCATGCAGATCGAGCGGCAGCACCAGCAGCCGCAGGTGGAGCGCATTGTCGCGGCTTATGACCTGTCTGCGGGCACCAGGCTGGAAACGGATTTGCTGGCTGTGCGCAAGTTTCCAGCGGATTTCGTGCCCTCGGGGAGCATGGCGCCGGTCCAGGTCAATGAGCTGGCGGGCAAGATATTGCTTTCCGACCTGCGCGCCGGAGACATGCTGGTACGGGCGCATGCGCGATCGGCCGGGACCGGGACATTCTCGCAGCAGCTTTCCATGGGCAGGCGGGCGCTGACCATGCCGGTGGATGCGATCAATTCGGCATCCGGCTTGCTATCGCCGGGAGACATGATCGATCTGTATGTGTCGTTCGATCATCAGCGCAGGCGCATTACCGCCCCCCTGCTGCAAGGAGTACGGGTACTTGCCACAGGCACGGAAACGGGCCAGGCATCGGTCAGTGCCATGGCCGCGGGCTACGCCACTATCACGCTGGATACTACGCCCGAAGATGCGGTCAAGCTGGTGGCCGCAAGGCAGTCCGGCACGATTACGGCGATGCTGAGATCTCCGCTGGATGACGGCGCCAGCCAGAAAGCCATGCGCGGCGATCTTGCCAGCCTGCTGGGCCTGGGCGCCGCGCCTGTCGTAAAGAAGAAAGAGCGGGCGGAGGTCATCTACGGAAATCGCACTGCCAGGCCTGTGCAGTCGTTGCAGGCCGCCCCCGCGGCGGCGGCTCCCGCGCAGGGCGTATTCGATCTGCCGGTCCCTGCCGTTCTGGCAAGCAGGCTTGCGGCCTTGCCTGAGATGGGAGCGCTGCCTTACATGGCGGCAGCAGGCGAAGACATGGCAGAGGAGGCGCCGGATGAATAACCATGCAAGGCACATCGCTGGAGCTGCCCTTCTGCTGCTCAACTGGCTTTGCGCAGGCATCATTTCAGCCTCGGCAGGCGAAACGATAGAGATGGAGGTTGGCGAGGTGAAGGTTCTGTCGTCGCCTGGCGTGGCGAGAGTGGCGGTCGGCGATGGACATGTGCTCAATGCAGTCGCCACGGACGAGAAGGAAGTCATTGTTTTCGCCAGGAACGAAGGCGCCACCTCGCTGCACGTATGGTCTGAGGATGGCAGGCGCAGGAAATATCATGTGGACGTCGCCGCGACAGGGGCAAGACAACTGCAGGAGGAGCTGCGCGAGGCGCTTTCCACCATACCCGGCGTCAGTGTCCGGCAGGTGGGAGACCGCCTGGTGGTGGAAGGAGACTCCCTGGGAGACGCCGATCGGACCAGGGTCGCGTCCCTGGCCGAGCGCTATCCGCAGTTACTGGATTTCACCAGCCATGTGGGATGGGAAGATATGGTGCTGCTGGATGTCCAGGTGGTCGAAATACCGCGCAGCCGGCTGCAGGACCTGGGCGTGCGCTGGAACCCTGCGACAGAGGGCGGCCTGAATGCCGGCCTGGCATGGGAAGCGCATGGACATCCCTTGCCGGATCGACCCGGACTGGCGCCGGTTCCGGCGGTCTTTCCGGCAAGTGCGTCGGCGGCCTATTTCGGAGTCAATGCCTTGCTGTCCTCGCGCATCCAGGCCATGGCGCAGACAGGCGAGGCAGTCATGCTTGCGCAGCCGCAATTGTTGGCGCGCAGTGGCGCCACAGCGGAGTTCCTGGCCGGCGGCGAAGTGCCTTACTCCTCGACGGATAGCAATGGCAATGCCAGCACAGAGTTCAAGTCCTATGGAGTCTCGCTGCGAATTACGCCGCAGGTGGAGCGCAATTCGGCCATCCGGTCGCGCATCGAAGTCGAAGTCAGCTCGATAGACCCGTCCTTGTCGGTGCCGAACGGGCCATCCCTGAAGACGCGACGGGCCGTTACCGAGTTCAACGTGAAGTCCGGGCAAACGCTGGTGATCGCAGGCTTCATTTCGCGGGAGGATTCTCGCAATGTCGACAAGGTGCCCGCCCTGGGAGACGTGCCGTTCCTGGGAGGGCTGTTTCGCGCCACGCGCAAGCAGCGCCAGGAAACGGAGCTCGCAGTGTTCGTCACTCCCGTCGTGGTGTCTCCGGGCCATCCCGACATGGCAAGGCGGGTCGCCAATGCGCAAGGGATACTGGATGAAGCCTTTCCCGATCCACCGCGCCTGAACACGTCGATCGATACTTTGGCTGTTCCAGCCGCAGCGAGCCAGGCGGGATGGTGGGCGGGGGCCGGAGGACAGTGGACGGACAATGCGGGCCAGGCCGTGCTGGCGGGCAATCGAAGGAACCTGGTGGATTACGAGGAGGACGCCTATGTTGCGCCTTGAGCTCTGCTTCGAGGACGGTCGCGTCGAGCCCGGCGAGGTGAGGCTGCCTTGCGAGGTCGGGCGCGCAGCCGCTTGCCAGTTGCGTCTGAGCGGATGGCGCGTCGCGCGCCGACATATGGAATTTACCTTGAGGGAAAGCGGTGTATTCCTGGAGGATTACGGTTCTCTTTCGGGGACGCTCCTCAACGGCAAGCGGGTGTTTCGCCATGGCCCTCTACAGGTGGGGGACGAGATCGTGGTTGGAAATTGCCTGTTGCGGATCAAGGAAATACATATCCCTGGCCAGCGGGATGCGGCTGTATCCGCGCCGATGGAAATGAGAGAGGCTTCGTATCGCGAGCCAGGCAGGAATTCCCCTGAAGTGGGCTCCGGAACTTCCGATGTCGATAAGGCGGCTCGGGTTTCTCCGGGCAACGATACCGGCAAGGACATGCCCTCCATGTCGCCACAGGCGCATGCCGAACCTGCCGTCGCGGTACCGGGAGCCTTCGCCAAGGCGTCGGCGCCCGGCGATTTCTCCGGACATGGCAAGCGCTTGCATGCCGCGCTGCTGCATGCGCTCGACTTGCGGCGGCACGATATCGCCGACATGGATGATTCTGCCTTGCGCGTCGAGGCCATACGGCTGCTGAAGGATCTGATGGCGGTCGATCGCCAACTGCCTGAGGACATGGACAGGCAGGCCTTGTGTCGCCATATCGTGGATGAGGCTGTGGGGCTGGGGCCGCTGGAGCATCTGCTGGCGGATCCTGCGATCAGTGAAATCATGGTGAACCGCTATGACGAGATCTATGTCGAGAGCAGGGGCCGCCTTCATCGCCATGCCGCGGTTTTCAGCAGCGAATCGGCCGTGCTGGGGGTGATCGATCGGATCGTGGCTCCCATAGGGAGGCGCGTGGATGAAAGCTCTCCCATGGTCGATGCCAGGCTGAAGGACGGTTCGCGCGTCAATGCGGTGATTCCTCCCGTGGCCCTGCGGGGCGCGAGCCTGACCATACGCAAGTTCTTTGCCCATCGCCTGGCCATGCGGGACCTGATGCGGATGGGATCACTGGATGAAGCCATGTCCCGCTTCCTGCTGGGTTGCGTGCGCTTGCGCAAGAACATACTGGTTTCCGGAGGAACCGGATCCGGCAAGACGACGCTGCTCAACGTGCTCTCCGACGGCATTCCGGAAGCCGAGCGCATCGTCACCATCGAGGATGCGGCGGAACTGCGATTGAGCCATGCGCACCTGGTCAGCCTGGAGGCCAGGCCTGCCAATCTTGAAGGGAGGGGGCGGATCAGCATACGCGACCTGGTGCGCAACGCGTTGCGCATGCGCCCGGACCGTATCGTCGTCGGCGAGTGCAGAGGGGCGGAAGCCTTCGATATGCTGGCCGCCATGAACACAGGCCATGAGGGCTCGTTGACCACGCTGCATGCCAACAGCCCCAGGGATGCCTTGAGCCGGCTGGAGACCATGATATTGATGGCGGGCATGGATCTGCCGCTGGTGGCGGTGCGCGAGCATATCGCCTCGAGCGTCGACATCATCGTGCAGCAGGCGCGCATGAAAGACGGCAGCCGGCGGCTGGTATCGATCAGCGAGGTGACCGGCATGGAAAGCGGCTGCATCCAGCTGCAGGAACTGTTCCGGCTGGAGCCGGCCCCGGAACCTGGCTTCCGGGGATGTGGTGTCGTTCCCGATTGGCTGGCGGATGGGATCGGCGATATTCCGGGGATGGGCAGCGCGGCTTTTTCCGGATTCAGCCCATTGCCGGTCGAGCATCCGGCGGCATCGGGAGAGCACGCATGTTGATCATGACCGTAATCCTTTCCGGCACTCTTGCCGCGGTGGCATGCTGGTATCTTGGCCTGTCCGGCATGCGCATTTATCGGTATTGCCGGCATGTGTTCCAGGAACGCATGCGAGACCAGATGCAGCAGTTTTTCCTGTTCCTCGATCCGGGAACCTTGTGGGGGGCGACCTTGCTGCTGTCGGCGGCCTGCACGCTGCTGGTCCACCTGCTCCTGCAGTTCTGGCTGCTGTCGTCGGGGACGCTGGCGGCGTGCTTGCTGCTGCCGCGCTTTCTGCTGTCCCGCTGGCGCCGCAGGCGTCTGGAGCGCTTCGATGCCCAATTGCCGGATTTTCTGCTTGCCCTCGGCGGAGCGCTGCGCGCAGGCGCGGGCGTGCAGGCAGCCCTGCGCCAGCTGGTGGCGGACATGCCTGCACCGTTGGGGCAGGAGTTTGCATTGCTTTTGCGCGAGCAGCGCATGGGCGTCGGTTTTGAGACGGCGCTCGACAGCCTGAATCGCAGGACGGGGACCGAGGGTGCGGCGCTCATGGTGTCCGCGCTGCAGGTGGCGGGCAGCAGCGGCGGCAATCTGGCCGGAACCCTGGAGGGCATTGCGCAGACTTTGCGCGACAGGCAGCACATGGCCGGACGCATTCGCGCCCTGACGGCCCAGGGGCGCTTGCAGGCCTGGATCATGGCATGTCTTCCCGTCGGCCTGATACTGGTCCTTTCCTGGTTGCAGCCTCAGGCCATGCAGCCCTTGTGGGACACGACGCAGGGATGGGTCGTTGTGGGACTGATCCTGGCGCTCGAGACTGCAGGCATCGTGATGGTGCGCCGTATCGTCGACATCGACATCTGAGGGGAGAAATGACGTTCTGGCTGATCTGTCTCGCTGCGGGCATATCGATCACTGCCGGCATGCTGTTCCTGCTGCGTCCCGTGACTGTCTGCGACAGACTGGAGCAGGATCTGCGGGATGCCGGCACGGAAGAGGCGCTGCTGCGCTGGTGCCGCCCCTGGGTGAGGGCCCTGACACCTATGTGCCGGCGTCTGATGTCCAGGCAACTGCACTGGCGCCTGTCGCGACGGCTGGAGATGGCGGGCTGGCAGGACCGGTATGATCCTGAGGAGTTTCTGGCCATGCAGTGCCTGGCCGGCATGCTGGGCGCAGGTGCGACCGTGGCGACCATGTCCGCAAGCTTGCCTTTATCCCTGGTCTGGCTGCTGGCGCTTCCCGCTGCCGGTGCCGCTGCTTTCCTGCCGTTCAGGCATTTGCAGGTGCTGGCGCAAGGTCGGCAAGCGCGCATGTTGAAAGAGTTTCCTTTCATCCTGGATATCACGACGCTCTGCGTCGAGGCCGGCGCCAATTTCCATGGAGCCCTGGTACAAGTAGCCGCCTATTGCCCGGATGGCGCATTGAAGCAGGAGCTGGCGCGCACGCTTGCACAGATCCGTGCAGGCATGCCCAGGCACCAGGCGCTGGATGACATGGCATCGAGAACGGGATTGCCGGCCGTCAAGCATTGGGTCATTGCGGTGCGCCAAGCGGAACAGATGGGTATGAGTCTTGCTCCTTTGCTGCGCGCACAGGCGGCGCGCCAGCGCTCCGAACGTTTCCTCAGGGCGGAGACCAAGGCCATGCAGGCGCCTGTGAAAATGCTGTTCCCGCTGGTGTCGTGCATCTTCCCGTGCACGTTCCTGGTCATCGCTTTTCCCGTGGCCGTGCAGTTACTAGAGGATTTGCGCTGATGCGATTGCGGCTGCTGTCTTCCTTCCGGCAACGCTTGCTGGGCCTGCATGCCTGCTCCGAGCCGGCGGAGCATGAAGGAGTATGGCTGGTGCCGTGCGCGGCTATCCATACCTTTCTGCTGCCATATGCTGTCGACGTGCTGTTTCTGGATTCAGCGTATCGCGTAATGGGCCGTCGCCATGAGCTGCCGCCGAATCGCATGGCATGGCACTGGGGAGCGGCCTCCGTGGTCGAGCTGCCGGGCGGCTATTGCCGCCGTCATCCGGATCATGCGTTCCGGGTACGCGAGGCAGCCATGGCCATGCGGCCTATCACTGATCGGCGCTATCGTCCTGGCGATAGTTGGCGCCGAAGACGCTGATGTAGGTCGGGTAGAAGCTGCAGTACAGCAGCGTGGCGATCATGATGTTCAGCGGCGTCAGCAGCAGTTGCGCGGTAGCCGGCGACATGCCCGACGACAGCAGGGCGCCCGCAAACATCTGGGCGGCATAGAAGATCGCGCCCCAGCTCAGGCCGTACAGCAGGAACGGCCACTTGTTGCGCCAGCATGCCACCATCGAGAAGAACAGCGCCTGCGAAAGTTTCATGCCATGCCATCCCGTCAGGGCGGGAGCGTGCCAGAACAGGGCGGAAATCACGACGTAGAACAGCAGGAAGGTCAGCAGCGGGCCGCGAATCGCCTGGGCCAATGCGTGCGGGTCCACCTCGCCCTGGGTGTTGACGATCTCGGTCAATTCGGAAACGAAAGGCATGACGGCCAGGAAGCCGGCGGCCAGGCAGCAGACCATGTAGGCCAGGCCGAGCTTGATCAACCGGCTCCTGATATTGGCATTCTTCAGCGGCTCCAGCCACATGGAGAAGTGCATGATCTTGCCGGCGGCAATATTGCGGCAGGCGCACAAGGTAAGGAACGTCAGGATGGGCGTGACGGCGATGAGCGCCATCTGCCCGAACAGCGGGATGAGATAGCTGAGCGTGATCAGCAGGCCCGTGGCCATGCCCCAGAAGAACATGGGCATGGGCTGGCGCTTGAACAGGCGGTAGCCTTCCTGTATCCAGAACCAGCCGGCGCTAATGGGAAGAATGGCTGCTTGCATAGGGCGAAATCGAAAAAACCAGGTGAGAAAGTTGCGGCGCGGAAAGCGGCTGCCCCGGCGAGCCGGGACTGTATGCATTCAGGGCAGCACGGGAGCGGGGCTTGTCCTGCGGGCCGTCAGCACGCGCTCGAAGTGCGTGGGATCGTGCGGCTTCAGCGTCTGCGCCGGGCGCGGGAGGTGATAATCATACAGGCGCGATATCCAGAAGCGCAGGGCGGCGGCCTGCAGGATGCGCGGCCAGACTTCGCGTTCTTCGGACGTGAACGGCCGGACGGCGGCATAGGCGGACAGCCACGCATCGACCAGCTCCGGCTTGAATACGCCGCTGGCGCGCTCGATGCACCAGTCGTTGATGGCCACGGCCACGTCGAACAGCCATGTATCGCAGCCAGCGAAATAGAAATCGATGATCCCGCCGATCCTGGGCATTTCGAAAGTACCGTCGAACAATACGTTGTCGCGGAACAGGTCGCAGTGCGCCGGGCCGCGGGGCAGCGCCTGGTAGGCTTCGGATTGCGCCAGCGCGATCTGCTCGTCCAGCACGCTGGTCAGCAGTTCAGACTGTTCCGGCGCCAGAAAAGGCAGGATCGCCGGCGTCGTCTTCCTCCACCAGTCCAGCCCGCGCAGATTGGGCTGCTGGATAGGGAAGTCGACTGCGGCCATGTGCGCGCGCGCCAGCGTGGCGGCAATCTGCCGGCAGTGCTCGGCGCTGGGAGAGGCCTCGTAGCCGCCTGACAGGCGGGTCACGATGGCGCAGGGCTTGTCCTTGAAGCGCGTCAGCCGCTCGCCCGTCTTTAGCGCCTGGGGGTGAGGCACCGGGACTCCCTTGCTGGCCAGGTGATGCATGAGTTCGATATAGAACGGCAACTGCTCCTGGGTCAGCACCTCGAACAGGGTCAGTACATACGAGCCCTGTGTGGTTTCCAGAAAGAAATTCGTGTTCTCGATGCCTGCGGTAATGCCGCGCAGAGACACGAACTCGCCGATCGAGTAGCGTGTCAGCAGTTCGCGGGCATCGGCCTCGCTGACCGGAGTGAATACAGCCATAGTGAAATGTGTCCGTCGCGGGTGATGTGGATTCGAGGGAGTGCGGTGGATTTTAGTCCACTCGGCGGGATTGTGCGTTGCGGTGCGATACTTGTGAGGTCCGGGGGGAGCCTCCTCGTCACTATACAGGGGCGCCTGCGGCGCCGTATGAGTACTGCCCCGCTAGCCTCGTCGTAAACGACGAGGCTAGCGCTTGGGCGCGTGGCCAAAGCAGGGGATTATGACAAAGTTTCACCTTTGTTCGGCCGGGGACCCGGGTGCCATCATGCTAGATTTATCGCTATGATGATAACAAGATCTAGTATGTGGAAGGCCGCCCGGGAATCCCTGTCGCGCTGAAGCGATGCGGCCTGTTCCGCGACAGACATGGAGGCTTTCGATGATGGAATACGCACGTCATGACTAATCGCACAGAAATCCCGGATGGAGCGGGTTTCGTGTTCGAACGGATTACGCAGGACAGCGGGCGCTTTCGCCTGGCTGGAGACGACGCCGCGGCAGTGGCCTCGGAATTCGACGGCCTGCTGGAGCGCCGCGACGCGGGCAGGCTGAGCGAATCCCGGTTCCTGTCTTCCGTGCAGGACCTTCTGGCCGGCAAGCCATGGTTCGCGCCCGCCGGCGCGCATCTGGCATTCATGTACTTCGAGCAGGGGCGCGCCGACAAGGCGCTGGATGTCGCCCTGCAGGCACTGGACCGGCTCAATGCGCTCGTGCCGCGGGACTTCGATGGAATGATCGGCTGGGAAGGCGAAGAAAACCAGATATTCCTGCGGCTGCAGCATATCGTGGCGTTGTGCCATATACGCCTGCGCAAGCATTGCGATGCGGTGGAAGTCCTGCAGCGGCTGCTGCGCCACTGTCCGGAGGACAGTCTGGGCGTCCGGCTGCTGCTGGGGCCCGAACATCTGCGCTGCGGCAGCGTGGCCGAGGCGCGCGGCTCCCTTCAGCCATACCAGGAACTGCACCCTTCCTATAGCTACGAACTGGGGCTCAGTTTTCTGATGGAGCAGGACTGGGTGCGTGCAGCCACGGCCTTGCGCAAGGGCTTTGCCGCCAATCCCTACGTGGCGGAAATCCTGTGCGGCAACCCGGATCCCCAGGCGCTGGCTGTCTGGCATGCCAATCTCTACGAACAGCCGGAAGCGGCCAAGGATTACCTGGACGCCTATGCCGATCTCTGGCACGACACCGAAAACAGCCAGCGTTTCCTGCATTGGCTGTTCCACCATCCCGCCGTGCTCGAGGAAAGGGCGGGCATCCTGGCCTGCAAGGAAGCATTGCGCTGGGAGAGGGACGGCAAGGCTCGAGCCCAGTGGCTGCAAAAGCTGGAGCAGCGTCTGGAGGCCATAGATGACGGTCTGTCGGAGCGTGTCGTCGTCCAGCACACCGACATGGACGGCCGCCGCGGCTATCCCTGGGAACTGCGTTTGCGGTTCTGATGAAAATACTGTGAATTTAGACAGATGTCTGGTATGATGTGTTTTCTGGGGTCGATCCGGATTCGACGTGGGTCGCGAAGCAGAACAGGGCATGTCGAGCACCAGTAAGCTCGTAAATCCACTGGAACACTACAAACGCCAACGACGAGCGTTTCGCTCTGGCCGCTTAAGCGGTGAGCCGCTGCACTGATTTGTCCTTGGGTCAGGTGGGGTAAAACCCACAGCAGCGTCATCTACAAGGAATCGGGTCTGGCCAGGTCACTGGGCTATGCCTTAAATCAGTGTGAATCGCCAAGGAAGGGCCTGCTGGTTGGCACGCTCCAAGGTTAAAACTCAAAATTAACCGGATAAACATGTAGAACTGTCTGTAGAGGGCTTGCGGACGGGGGTTCAATTCCCCCCGACTCCACCAAAATTCCTTTATTAATCAAGCCACTAGCGATAGTGGCTTGATCTTTTTTGGCTCTACCCCATTATTGAGCTGAGGCTCTTCTCGGCGGCTCTACTCCATTATCAATGGAATGGGTGCCCCTACCTGAAGAGCCAGGGTCCCTGAAGTGAGGGGGCAGCGCATTCACCAAATTCGGCTGGTTATAAGCCAGCATGGGCAACGCTAAGGGTGCAGATGATGTCTTTCCGGGTTTTAAGCCGCTGCGGTGTGTCGTTGTTATTTCTGGCGTTTCTTGCTGGATGCTCGACTGGCGTCGAACGGATGAAGTGCAAGCTGAGCCCCAGCAGTTGCATGTATGAGGGCTCATACGAAGAAGGCGAAGAGGAATTTGCCGAGCAAGAGGCGAAAGACCTCAACAAGGCGCAATCCAGAAAAGTACGCCGCCAATCAAAGTCACTGTGATTGTTATCAAGTGAGCAAAGCAGAATCGAAAAGCAGACTGCGCGTCGAGAGATCGGCGGGTTTGGCGCAGATTATTTGAGGGCTTGGGCGGCTAAAGGGCTGCGTTCTTTGATTCTCTGGCGATTGATGCGCAGCGCCTCTTCGGTTGGTTCCCAGGAGCCCCAGAACGAGTCAGGTATTGACGGGAAGTCTTTGCGCCTGATACCGCCAAACGATGGTTTGTAGCCGCGTCGCTTCATTTCCTCTACCAAGGCTGCATGACGTTCGGCTAGAAAGCCCAAACGAGTGTAGAAAAAGAGCAGGTGGCCCTTTCCTAACGTGTAGTTCGAGGGCTGCGAAAGCGCGCCGCGTGTTGCTGCCTTTTCCGCCAAGGCGAATACCCGGGGCAATTCACGGTACTCGGCAACCAAATGGGGGCCGCTTAGCTCTTCGACTGGGACGCAGTTAATTCGGGTCATGTTCTCGTCTGGCTGGCAAAACTAATTTATACCAGTTGTCTCCTCCACAGCCGCCGCTGCGTTTCGCTTCCCGTTGAGCCGAAAGGTTGCCGGACTTTGAGGCTTGGCCGATCATATCGGCGCCGTCGCATCAGGGCTCTGGTAGTTGCGGTTGCTTATCTTATACGAGACCTTCCACCAGCCGAATTCCGACTCGGGCCGGGGAGTGGACAGCAACAGCAAAGCGTCGTCCACCGACAGGCCAGAATCCACCCAGGCATTCGCATCGTCGGGAGCCAGCGCAATTGGCCTGCGGTCGTGAATGTCCACCATTCCGCCGGCTCCGTCGTCCGTGATGATGGTCATGCCGTGATTGGGATGATCGTCGGAGCCAGGCTCCCAGCCGGTCATTCCGGCCAGCAGTGCAGGACGATCGTCCTTAGGATGAATGAACCACGGCTGTTTGACGCCTTGTTCGCCAGTCCATTCGAACCAACCGTCGACCGGAACGACGATGCGGCGGGACAGTACCGGCTTCCAGAATGGTGACTGGCGCAGGACAGTATCCAGACGGGCATTGATGGCCGGAGATTTCTCGTGCCATCGCGGGCTGTAGCCCCAGAATATCCGGCTGACGGCCGGCTCTCCGGATAGCCGATGCAGGACCATTGGCATGGTTCCAGGAGACACGTTATATTTCGGGCCGCTGCCGGGATCGCCGACATACTGCCCCCAGCCCATCTGGTTTGCGTAAACCGCCCCCGCCTCGCGCTGACTGAATCTGCTGCACATGTCCGCACCTCCCGTCAGTGGTGGTATGAGTACGGTATGCGCTCCGCCGCCATACGTCAATCATCTGGTTCCTGCTCCATCGTGCAGGCAGGAACGATTACCGTCGGCGCATGAGGGGACGAAAAGGGGTGTTAGCATATTCATGAAGATTCCATCGTTGCGTACCATGACAGAATAGAAGGGAAGTCCATGAAACATGCATTTATCGCGATTGCCGTCCTTGCAGTCTCAGGCTGCGCGAGCGTGAATGAATCCTACGCGCCCGATGGACGGAAAGCCTACGAGCTCAATTGCAGCGGCACGACGCGCAACTGGGACAAATGCCTTTCCAAGGCCGAAAGCCTGTGCAAGCCCGCGGGATACGACGTCCTGAGAAAAACCGGGGAGGGGCGTGCGCCCGCCGGCGGAGGGGCTGGCGGCCTCTACGGCTCCCAGACCTATGAGCGGGGGATGCTCATTGCATGCAAGCCTCGATGATGAGGTAGTCCGGTGTGCCGGGCTGCAGTGACGCCCGGCCATCACCAAGTCGTTTTCGGCCAGTTCGTTCCATAATTCCAAAAAGGGTGACGAATGGATTTACGGCAGCTCGAGTGTTTTATCTACGTCGCCGAACTGGGCAGCTTCACGCAGGCCGCCATGGTGCTCGACGTGGGCCAGCCTGCGCTGAGCCGGCAGGTGCGCCGCCTGGAAGTGGAACTCAGGCAGACGCTGTTCTATCGCAATGGCCGTGGCGTCAGCCTCACTGAAGCCGGCAAGCGCCTGCTGGCGCACGGGCGCACGATCCAGATGCAGTTCGAGCATGCCCGCCACGATGTCGAGGATTCGCGTGGAAGCCCCTTGGGACGCGTCACCATAGGCTTTCCTTATGCGGTAGGGCGCGCGCTGACCGCTCCGTTCGTCAAAGCATTTCGGGCCCGCTATCCAAAGGCGAGCCTGTGCATCACCGAAGGCCTGACCATTCATCTTTACGAATGGCTGCTTTCGGGCCGCATCGATATTGCGCTGCTGCATGATCCGGTGCCGTCGCCCAGCCTGGATATTCAGCCCATACGCGAGGATGATTTGCTGTTGCTGGGCTACAGGAAGCCCAGACAGGCAGCGGTCGGGTCTCCGATACCCTTGCGCAAAGTCGCCGAACTGCCTCTCATCATGCCTTGCCGCCCGCACTCATTGCGCATGATGATCGAAACGCGCCTGGCCAATATGGGATTGAAGCCGACGATCGTGCTGGACGTCGATTCGGTAGCTTCCATTGTGAAACTTGTATCGGAAGGCGAAGGCTACGCGATTGCGACGCAGCATGCCATTGCCGCGAGCGATGACCAGGATCATCTGCAGAGCCGTCGTATCATCGCGCCGCGCATGAGCAGCGTCCTGGCAATGGCTACTTCCGCCGAGCGCCCGTTGACGACTCTGGTCCAGCGGACCTGCGAACTGTTTCATGAAGTCCTGCCGGTTTCCGCCGGGAAAGACAACTGATCCGACCGCGCCCGCAAGCTGTGTTTCCGATGGCGTTCGCACGCCAAAAAGACGAGTCCTGCAGCTATGCTTTTCAGGAATATCAGCTAGGCAGAATGTCTCTTCCAATGCTTTCTTGCTGCGACTAGTATGAATCCGTCGTCTTCAGCGACATCATGCTGCAAGCCTGCCTTGTCACTACCCATAAGAAAGTGAAGGAGACATTTCAAATGAAGACAAATTTCAATCGCATGCTGGGGGTGGCCGTCATAGGGACCGTCGCCTCCCTGGGTATTGCCGCTCCAGCCAGTGCGGCATTTCCTGAAAAACCCATCACGTTGGTCGTTCCCTTTCCTCCGGGGGGAGCGGTTGATACCTTGGGACGCATTTTTGCCGAGAGCATCAATTCCCAGACGGGGCAGCCCGTCGTCGTCGAGAATCGCGCCGGCGCCAATGGCAATATCGGCACCGAGGCGGTCGTCAGGGCTGCGCCGGACGGTTACACCCTGCTGATCGGCGCCAATGGCCTGACGACCAATCCTTCGGTCTATCCCAAGCGTTCGTTCAACGAAGTCAGCGATCTGGATCCGGTGGCCTATGTAGGTTATGCACCCCTGATTCTCGTAGTGGCGCATGACTCGCCCTTCAAGACCTTCGACGATATGATCAAGGCCGCCAAGGCCAAACCGAATGCAGTATCCTTTGCCACATCCGGAAGCGGAAGCGCTCCTCATCTGGCTTCGGAACTGCTCAAGCTCAAGACTGGAACCGAGATGCTGCATGTGCCGTACAAAGGCGGCGCTCCGGCCAAGCTCGACCTGGTCACGGGCCGGGTCTCATTCATGTTCTTGAATCCGCTGGAGGCCGTGCCGCAAGTGGAAGCCAAGAAGCTGCGGGCGCTCATGGTCGACAGCCCTGAGCGTATCCCTCAGTTGCCTGATGTTCCCACGGCAAGCGAACTGGGCTATTCCGATCTCGAGGCTCATGTGTGGTGGGGTTTCGCCGTGCCGAAAGGCACGCCTGCGGAAACCATCGAGGCGCTCAACCGCTATATCAACAAGGCGTTGCAGGACAAGAAGGTCCAGGAAAAGCTCGAGCAGATGGCGATTACCATCGGCGGCGGCTCCGTGGCTGATTTCAACAAGTACTTTCACGAGCAGGTGCAGAAGTGGGCAGATGTCGTGAAGAAGGTCGGCCTTGCCATCGATTGATGCGCCACGTAGCCTAGACCTGGATAAAGGGCCGGTCTTCGGACCGGCATTCGATCATCGTTTCGGAAATATGGACAGGCATGATTATCGATTGTCACGGACACTATACGACGGCTCCCAGGGCGCTGGGAGAGTTTCGCGCCTGGCAGCAGGAGATGCTGAAGGATCCTGAAGGCGCAGGGAAGGATCCGGGCGTTGTTGTCAGTGACGACGAGATCCGCGAGTCGCTGGAGGGAAATCAGCTGCGCATTCAGCAGGAGCGCGGAGTCGATCTGACGCTTTTTTCGCCGCGCGCAGGCGGCATGGCCCATCATGTCGGGGACGCCTCTACCAGCGAGGCCTGGACCCGCCATTGCAACGATCTCATCCATCGTGCGGTCGAGCTGTATCCAGACAGGCTCGCCGGCGTATGCCAGTTGCCCCAGTCTCCCGGCGTGAGTCCGGCAAACTGCATACCGGAACTGGTGCGCTGCGTGGAAGAGATGGGCTTTGTCGGATGCAACATCAATCCCGATCCCACGGATGGATACTGGACCGATCCGCCCTTGACGCACCGTCATTGGTATCCGCTGTTCGAAAAAATGGTCGAGCTGGACGTGCCTGCGATGGTGCATACCAGCTGCTCCTGCAATCCCAACTTCCATTTCACCGGCGCCCACTATCTGAACGGCGACACGACAGCTTTCATGCAGTTTATCGAGTCCGATCTGTTTCGCGACTTCCCATCGCTCAAGTTCATTATTCCGCACGGAGGCGGAGCGGTGCCTTATCACTGGGGACGCTATCGGGGACTGGCCCAGAACATGGGGCGGCCACCCCTGGAAACGCTGATGCGGAATGTGTTTTTCGATACCTGCGTGTATCACCAGCCTGGTATCGAGCTGCTTCTCAATGTGGTGCCTCCGGAGAATATTCTGTTCGCTTCCGAGATCATTGGGGCGGTCAAGGGCGTGGATCCCCAGACGGGGTTCCACTACGATGACACCAAGCGTTATATCGATGCGGTAGATTGGCTGTCGCCCGATGTGCGGGAGCAAGTGATGGGAGGCAATGCCTTGCGTGTCTTCAGCCGTCTTCGGGCAAGACTGGAGTCCCAGGGCCGCATCTGACCAAGGAGGAACGAATGATCAACAGCCGTTATGAGCGCGTCGATGAATCGACGCTGGCCGCCTGCGCCGATCTGCCCGCATCGATACTGGCGGATGTGTGCGGGCGGCGCGGCGCGCTCGACAGCCGGATCCGGGCCATGCGGCCGGGGCTGCGTTTATGCGGCACGGCATTTACCGTGGACGTGCGGCCGGGCGATAACCTGATGATCCATGCCGCGTTGATGCTGGCCCGGCCCGGAGACGTGCTGGTCGTCGACGGCAAGGGAGACACGACGAGCGCGCTCATGGGCGAGCTGATGTGCGCGCATGCTGTCAAAGCCGGACTTGCCGGAGTCGTGGTGGACGGCGCCATACGCGATGTGGAAACGTTGCGCGAAGGCAGCTTGCCTGTATATGCGTGCGGTTCCAATCCCAACGGTCCGACACGCACCCAGGGCGGCCGCATCGGCTACCCGGTATCCGTCGGCGGTGTCGTTGTAGAGCCTGGCGACTTGGTCGTTGGGGATGACGATGGCGTGGTGGTCGTGTCCAGGCGCGAAGCATCCGCTATGCTCGACGCTGCGCGCCGCAAGGTCGAGGCCGAAGCGCAGCGCATGCGCGACATTGAAAACGGCCAATTGCTTTACGGCTGGCTGGAAGGCGCGCTGCATGCTTCGGGCGCGTTGCCGCAAGGCCAGTCTCTGGATGCCATGATCCAGGCCTTCAGGAAGAGCGGGGCATGATGCCGTCGAGCGTGGATTTTTTCGGCTGACTCATGGTTTTCCTTTAGGGATTTTGATGCGGGATGTCCTTAGAATGGATCCATTCCTTCGAACCCTGGAGCTGCCATGAAGATCAAGAAAACCGAAAAAGTCGATGAAGGAAAAGTCAGCGCTTTGCGCGCAAAGCTCCCCGGGCAGCCGGAAGTCCAGATCGATGAGAAGGGGAAGCTGGCGGTCCAGCTGACTGTGTGGGCCCAGAACGAAGCCGGTGTTTCGGAGCAATATCAGGTGACCCTGACGGACGGGGATGTCGAACGGCTGCTGGCCAGCCTGGCAAGCCCGAAGACCCCGGAGCATACGCAGGTGGTCGGCAACTTCATGCAGCAGAATTTGCGCAGCATTCTCCGCCTGAGCGCCCTTGGATCGGGTGTTGCACTGGCGGATTAGGCTCCCGTCCTTGTCCGGAGGCGGTTGCAACTACACAAGAATCAAGAAGAAGGCGGCCAATCCAGGCCGCCTTCTTTTTCTATTTGCCGTCCCGTGCTGTACGGCCCAGCGCTCCCAGGGTGCTGCCCGCGGCCGCCGACATGATGAGCACGATTGCCAGCCACTGGATTGCAGTAAGGCGTTCATCCAGGATGAAGAATCCCGCGATGGCGGCGATGGCGGGAGCTGTGCTGACGACGATGCTGAAGAGCGGAGCGGCCATTCTTTGCAAGGCCGTCATCTCCAGGGAATAGGGGATGGCGCTCGACAGGGCGGCCACGGCAAGCCCGATCAGAAGGATGTCCGGCGATAAGAGCATGGCGCCGGCGCCGGCAACGCCGAATGGAAGAGTGACGATGGCCGCCACCACCATGCCCCAGGCGACGGCATCGACACCAGGCTCCGATGCCAGCCGTTTGCCGGAAAGAATATAAAGCGCCCAGGAAACCGCCGCGCCGATGGCGCATGCGACGCCGATGGGATCCAGGGCGGAGGCGCCGCCGGTCAAGGGAAGCAGGAGCACGAGTCCGCAGACGGCTGTCGCGAGCCAGACGAAATCCCTTTTCTTCCTGGCGCCAAGAAGCACGACTGCCAGCGGGCCGAGAATCTCGATGGCGACGGCCACTCCGATGGGAATGCGGGCAAAGGCCTGGTAGATGACCAGGTTCATTACTCCCAAGGTCGTTCCGTACAGCAACAGACTTCTATAGATGTCCTGCCGGGGCGTTGCCTTCCATGCGCGTCGAATCAGCACGAGCAGGCATGCGGCAAGGCCGATGCGAAGAAAAGCCATCCCGGCGGGGCCGACCAAGGGAAACAGGGTTTTTGCGAACGCGGCGCCGATATTCTGGCTGACAAGCGAGGAGACAACGGCGAGTGCGCCTATGAGAGGCTGGCTTTTGCTGGCGGGAGAGGCTGCGTTCATCGCGCAATTATACGTATGCGGAAGTGGACATTTTCTGACCATCGAAACGCAATTGCACGGCTGTATTGCGTTTCGATGACATACCCTATGGATACCCCCAGGGTTATGCACAGACAGTGGGGATAACACGGCGATTTGTATCTGCCGGAGCAATGAAGAAAAGCGTGGGCGGGGATGACTGCTTCAGGCTCGTTATGCTATAAATGCAACGGTCGCTACATCTGATTGATTGCAATGGATACACAGGGCTGGTTGTTGCTGACCTACAAGGTCCCTCCGGAACCCAATAGCCGCAGGGTCGCGCTATGGCGGCGCCTGAAGGGGTTGGGCGCGGTGTATCTGCAGAACGGCGTATGCCTGCTGCCGAAGACCAGCGATCATGTCAGATGGCTGAAGATGCTGGAGAACGATATCTCGGGAATGGGCGGAGACTGCGTGCTGCTGGAAACAGTGGCGTTGGATCGCGCACAGGAAGAAAAGGTCGTCGCGCGCTTCAAGGCGGATCGCGATGAGCAGTACGGCGAGTTCATCCGCCGCTGCGCCGACTTCGAGGCCGAGATCGCAAAAGAGATCGCCATCAAGAAGTTCACCTATGCCGAGCTGGAAGAAGAAGAGACCGATCTGCGCAAGCTGCAGGGCTGGCTCGAAAAAATCCGCAAGCTCGATTTCTACGGCGGATCCCTGGCGGAACAGGCTGCTTCGCGCCTGAAGGATTGCGAATTCGTGCTGGACAGCTACGCGCAACAAGTCTTCGATGCCCATGATGAAAACCGCTGAAACACTCACGGCTTCGCCGCCGGAAAAGCGCGCCATCCCCCGCAGTATCTGGGCGCTCGGTTTCGTGTCCATGCTGATGGATATCTCCTCTGAGATGATCCATGCGCTGCTGCCCATCTACATGGTCGCGGTGCTGGGCACTTCCGTGCTGGCGGTGGGGCTCATCGAGGGCATCGCCGAGGCGACGGCGTCCATCGTCAAGGTGTACTCGGGGGCGCTCAGCGACAAGTTGGGGAAACGCAAGCTTCTGGCCATACTGGGCTATGGCCTGGGAGCCTTGAGCAAGCCGGTATTTCCGCTGGCCGGCACGTTGGGCTGGCTGGTGGGAGCCCGCTTCATCGATCGCGTGGGCAAGGGGATCCGCGGCGCGCCCAGGGACGCGCTGGTGGCGGACATCACGCCGCCCGAGCTCCGGGGCGCTGCCTATGGCCTGCGCCAGACGCTGGATACGATAGGCGCCTTCCTGGGGCCTTTGCTGGCGATCGGCCTGATGTGGCTCACCGCCAATCATTTCCAGACCGTGTTCTGGATCGCAGTCCTGCCGGCATTCCTGGCCGTATGGGTGCTGGCGGTCTTCGTGAAGGAGCCGGAGCAGCCGCCAGTCGGGAAACAGCGCAGGGCCTTGCTGAGCAAAGAGGCGCTGAAGCGGCTGGGAGCGAACTACTGGTGGATCGTGGGTGTCGGCGTGGTGTTCACCCTGGCCCGTTTCAGCGAAGCATTCCTGATCCTGCGCGCTTCCGAAGCCGGGCTGGAGCCGATGTGGGCGCCGATGGTGATGGTGGTGATGGGCGTGGCATTCTCCCTGTCCGCCTATCCGGCTGGCGCCTTGTCGGACCGTGTCGGGCGCCTGTCGATGCTGGCTGTGGGCATGCTGCTGCTGGTGGCGGCCGACCTGGTGCTGGCATTCGCGCCTGGCATGGGCGGGCTCGTGCTTGGAGTCGCTCTGTGGGGCTTTCACATGGGGTTTTCGCAAGGGTTGTTCGGCGCCCTGATCGCGGACAGCGCGCCCGCCGAGTTGCGCGGCACGGCATTCGGCTTCTTCCATTTGCTGACGGGCGTGGCGCTGTTGCTGGCAAGTGTTCTCGCAGGCCTGCTGTGGGATATGACGGGTTACCGCGGCACATTCGTATTCGGCGCGGTATTCGCTGCATTGACGTTGATGGGCCTATGGCTCATGCAGCGGCGTAAAATCCTCGGCATTCGATAGACAGCACAGGGTTCCTCTTGCCTGGCGCGTAACGGCAAAGCCGCTCCTGCGCCAGGCATTTCATTTTTCGCATGGCAAGACACAAACAATCGGCTGTACGCAGGAAAACTTCGAAAAGAACCAGGCAGGCCAAGCCCGGGAAAGCGAGCTTCAGGCGTTTCCTGACAGCATTTTGTACCGCTGCGGCGCTGTCTTTCGGCGTTTCCAGCGCCTGGCTCAACCCGCAATGGGAGATCGCGCAGCGGCTGGACGATGCGCTTGTCAGGCTGGGTTGGCAGCATGAGCCGTTCCCGCCGCTGCTGTCGTCCGGCGCGCCCCTGGCGCAGACCAGCTTTGCCGCCTGCAGAGATCTGTTTCCCGCAGGGGCCGCGCCGCTTGTTCCGTCCGGCCCCGCATTGCGGGAACTGTGCTTCGATGCGTTTGCCGTGCTGCATAGCGGGCAGACGCGCACGCCGGTCTTCGTTGCGCAGCGTCTCAATCGGCAAATGCTGGCCGATGCGCGGCAAATACAGAGAACCGACAGGTTCTATGCGGAGGGGCGCCTGCCGCAGTCGGAGCGGGCGATGCTGGACGACTATCGAGGGTCGGGATACTCTCGCGGACACATGGCGCCGGCGGGCGATATGCATACCTCGGAAGCCATGGCGCAAAGCTTTTCGCTGGCCAATATGGCGCCGCAGGACCAGGCGCACAACGCGGGCGCATGGAACAAGATAGAGCAGGACACCCGCAACTACATCATGCGCGCCGCCGGAGACGTCCATGTGTTCACGGGGCCGGTGTATGTGGCGCAGCAGCGCCGCATTGGCTCGGGGGTTGCTGTGCCGGACTATTTCTACAAGCTCGTGTACGACGCGCGGAGCGGGCGCTCGTGGGTGCACTGGCAGGCCAACCGCGCCGACGCCAGGGCCGGACGGCCCATCGATTATGAGGAGTTCGTACGGCGCACGGGGCTGCATCTGCTGCCGGAGGCGAGGCTGGGTTATCCTTGATGCAGGCGGTAAATGCGAATAGAGCCTCGCTCGCCCTTGCCATGGACTGCAGGGCTCGCGTTTGGCTCGAGCGGTTATACACGAGGAGACCATCATGGATAAAGACGCATCAGCCCAACGCTTCCAGGGACGCTGCCTGTGCGGCGCGGTTACGCTGACGATCCGTGCGGAGCAGCCGTCTATGGACGTTTGCCACTGCAATATCTGCCGCCGCTGGGGCGGCGGCCCGCTGATGAGCATAGAGCAGCACGATGCCCCGGATATCCGGGGCTCGGAGCATGTCGGCATTTATGCCTCGTCGGACTGGGCGGAGCGCGGGTTTTGCAAGCAGTGCGGCACCCATCTGTTCTATCGCCTGAAGCAGGGCAGCTTCCACGCAATTCCCGTAGGGCTGTTCGATGAAGGCGACTCCTGGAAATTCAAGCAGCAGATATTCATCGATCAGAAGCCGCGGAATTACCAGTTCGCCGACCAGACTACCGTCATGACGGGACAGGAAGTTTTCGATCAATGGAGCGCCAGTCAGGGATGATCCTGTGTCCGCGACCGGAATATCAATGGACATGACCACGGGTCAAAGCGCAAGCCTCGTCGTTCACGACGAGGTCAAGCGAGGCGGTGGTCATATGGCGCCGCAGGCGCCCCCGTATTGTGGCGAGGAAGCTCCCGACTTCAGGCGGGAGTGACTCACATCAGGAATGGAGAGGGCATGATTCTCGTGACCGGCGGCGCCGGATTCATCGGCGCCAATTTCGTGCGCGACTGGCTGGCGCAGGAGGACGAGCCTGTCGTCAACCTGGACAAGCTGGCCTATGCGGGCAGCCTGGCGTCGCTGGAAGGCTTGCTGCACGACCCCAGGCATGTGTTCGTCAAGGGGGATGTGGCGGATTCGGCGCTGCTCGCGCGCTTGCTGGAGTCGCACAGGCCTCGGGCAGTCGTGCACTTTGCCGCGCAGAGCCACGTGGACCGCTCCATCCTGCACCCCGAGGATTTCATCCAGACGAATGTGGTGGGCACGTTCCGCCTGCTGGAGGCCGTGCGCGCGTATTGGCTGGCGCAGGATGCGGGTGCGCGCGAGCATTTCCGCTTCCTGCAGATATCCACCGACGAGGTCTATGGCTCGCTGCCGCCGGAAGCAGCGCCCGTGGACGAGTCCGGGGCCTATGCGCCGCGCAATCCCTATTCGGCCAGCAAGGCGGCGGGGGACCACCTCGTGCGCTCGTATCACTGCACTTACGGCCTGCCGGTATTGACCACGAATTGCTCCAACAACTATGGGCCTTTCCAGTTCCCGGAAAAACTGATTCCCAGGATTCTGCTGCAGGCGCTGGAAGGCAAGCCTCTGCCCATCTATGGCGACGGACTGCAGGTGAGGGACTGGATCCACGTATCGGACCACTGCAGGGCCGTCCGCGCGGTGCTGGAGAAGGGTCTTCCGGGCAGGGCCTACAATATCGGCGGCAATTGCGAGCGCACCAATCTGTCAGTCGTCCACGAAGTCTGCCGCCTGCTCGACAGGCTGAGTCCCAGGGGCGACGGCGCACCCTACGCAAGGCAGATCACGCACGTCGAGGACAGAATGGGACATGACCGGCGCTATGCGCTGGATGCGGGCAGGCTGCGCGAGGAATTGGGCTGGCAGCCGCTGGAATCCTTCGAAGCGGGCCTGGAGAAAACGGTGCGATGGTATCTGGCGCATCCTGGTTGGGTGGCGGAGTTGCTTGGTAAATCAGCAGCAACAAATGTAATAAACTGACGCATTGGCCGCAACGATCCGGGTTGCGGCATGATCACCATGCAAAGCTGGAGTGTTGTGCGTTACCTGTCCTTGATGCCGTGTCTGCTGTTTGCCGTAACGGTGTCCGCCGCAAGTGCCGAAGAAATCCTTTCCTGCGAGATTGCGGGCGATACGGGCGCTTACTTCCGGCTGACGGAAAACCAGGGACAAGTGTCATACGTATTCGGCAAGGAGGGCGACGCCAGTCCCTCGACGGCAGTCAGCATGCCGATCGGCAAGGTCGTGTACCGGTCCTGGGACAATTACGGGCAGTATCTCAGCTATCTCGTCGTGCTGCACAAGGATGATCACGTCTATAGCGTGTACGCGTCATATGACAATTGGAGCGGCGTGGATGCGACCGGGGTGACGGTCGAGCACAAGGAAGTCTTCCTGGCGGATCACAGATGCCGCCACATGACGGTGAAAGGCGACCTTGTCGCCTATGTCAGGAAGAAAATGCCGAAATAGCCGGCGTAGGCCGGCCGTACCGTGGCAGGGTCAGAGCGGGGTGGAGCGGATCAGGCCTACGGCGATGCCTTCCAGGGAAAAGTCGTCGTCGGGCTGCACGACGATGGGCTGGAAGTCGGGGTTTTCGGGCAGCAGCTCGATATGCCGCGCTGAACGGGAAAAGCGCTTGACCGTGACCTCGTCGCCGATGCGGGCGATGACGATCTGGCCGTTGCGGGCTTCCGGGCTGCGTTTGACGGCGAGCAGGTCGCCATCGAGGATGCCCGCGTCGCGCATGCTGTAGCCCTTGACCCGGAGAAGGTAGTCGGGCTGCTGGGTGAACAGGGACGGCTCGACGGCGATTTCGCGCTCGACGTGTTCCGCAGCAAGAATGGGGTTTCCGGCCGCGACCCGGCCTACGAGAGGCAGGGTCCAGATGGAGGAGGGTTCTTCCCGGGCCGGCGAGTGCGCGGGTGCGTCTTCGGCCAGGCGTATGCCGCGCGATGCTCCCGCCGTCAGGATGATGGCGCCCTTGCGCGCCAGCGCCTTCAGGTGGTCTTCGGCGGCGTTTGCCGAACGGAAACCCAGGTTTTGCGCGATTTCGGCGCGGGTCGGCGGGAAGCCGGTGCGCAGTATGGTGCCGCGTATGAGGTCCAGAACCTGTTGCTGCCGCTGGGTGAGCTTGATTGCCATGGCTGGATAGACTGTATATTTGTACAGCAGATATTGTGTGCCACTGCGCCAAAAAGATCAAGCCATTGTGCGCAATGATTTCCGTATCCGGCGGAGAAATGGCGCCGATGGGCGATAAGGCAATAAAATCCGGGCCTGAATCTGTGTTTTCCGGGAAGTCTTTGAATGTCCAGCCAGCCGCTGCAGCCCGCTTCATGGCGGGTATGCGTCGCTCCGATGATCGACGTGACCGATCGTCATTGCCGCTATTTCCATCGCCTGCTGCATCCCAGGGCCAGGCTTTATACCGAGATGCTGTCCACGGGCGCGGTCCTGCACGGCAATGCGGCAAGGCATCTG
Source organism: Paracandidimonas soli (assembly GCF_004342005.1). GTDB lineage: Bacteria > Pseudomonadota > Gammaproteobacteria > Burkholderiales > Burkholderiaceae_B > Paracandidimonas > Paracandidimonas soli. Next base: position 619,776 of record NZ_SMBX01000002.1, on the reverse strand, counting down.
GCGTTCGACGAGGCCGAGCACCCGGTTGCCTTGCAGCTGGGCGGCAGCGAGCCCGGGGATCTGGTGCGCGCGGCCAGGATCGGGGCCGAGGCCGGCTACGATGAAATCAACCTCAATTGCGGGTGCCCGTCGGACAGGGTCCAGCGCGGCGCGTTCGGCGCCTGCCTGATGGCAAGCCCGTCGCTGGTTGCGGACTGCGTGCGGGCGATGCAGGACGCCGTAAGCGTCCCGGTCACGGTCAAGCATCGGCTGGGGCTGGACTACGAGGATTCCTACGCGTTCGTCCGCGACTTTGTCGGCACGCTGCACGAGGCAGGCTGCAGGGTTTTCATCGTGCACGCCAGGAACGCGGTGCTGAAAGGCTTGTCGCCCAAGGACAACCGGGAGATCCCGCCGCTGCGCTACGACCGCGCGGCGCAATTGAAGCGGGATTTTCCCGACAGCGTTTTCGTGCTGAACGGCGGCATTGCAACGGTGGAGCAATCGCGCTGTTACCTGGAGACGTTCGATGGCGTGATGCTGGGAAGGGCGGCATGGCATGATCCCGCCGTCCTGACCCGGTTGTGGCTGGCGCTGGAGCCTGATGCCCGGGAGATCGACGGGGATGCCGTCGTGACGGCCATGGCGGCCTATGCGGCGCGGCGGGTGGCGGAGGGAACGCCGATGCGCCTGGTGCTGCGCTCGATGCTGGACTGGTCCCTGGGACGCCCGGGGGCGCGGCGCTGGCGCCAGCGCCTGTCGGATGCGCAATCGCTGGCGGCGAACGATCCCGGACTGCTGCTTGCGGCCTGGGAAGAGCTCAAGGCGGCTTCCCGGGCGCAAGAGCAGTAGCTCAGTTGCTTGACGCTTCTTCGTCGCCCACCGGCCAGTCGCGGATATAGGCCTTGAGCATGTTGTTCTCGAACTCCTGGGCGGACACGACGGCCTGGGCCACGTCATAGAACGAGATCACGCCGAGCAGCATGGGGCCTTCCATGACGGGGACATAGCGCGCGTGCTTTTCCAGCATCAGGCGACGCAGCTTGTCGGCATCGGTGTCCGGCGACACGATGACCGGAGCGCTGTCCATGATGCTGCTGATCGTGGCGCTTCCGACGGCACAGTCGTTCGCGCTGAGGTGCTTGATGATTTCGCGGAAGGAGAGCATGCCGGTAAGCCGCCCATGGTCCATGATGACGAGCGAGCCGATATCGTACTGGTTCATGGTCTGGATAGCTTCGGCGACAGGCGTATCCGGTGTCGCCGTATACAGCGTATCTCCCTTGACTTGCAGGATTTCACTGACTTTCAGCATGATGATTCCCCATTTGTTGTTTTATATGGCGCTTTGATTTCTGACACGGTGCTTAACGCTTGTTATTTTGCATCAATTGCGCGGGATCGGACAGGCCTATCGGCTTTATATGTATCCACTTGTGAGAGGAGGCCGGCCGTGGCGGGGCCCGTAAACCATTCCGCCAGCGTGTATTCGGGCTCTCCATGCGGCGACAGCTCGTGCGCCAGCAGTTCGTTCAGCGGCACCGCGGGCAGCATGCCGCGCGCTCGGCGGCTGTCCAGCAGCAGTGTGTCGATGATGGGAGTGACGCCGATTTGAGCGGGGTCGCAGGACAGGAACCAGCGGTCGTCGTTCTTTTCTGGCGAATCCATGACGTAGCCAAGCCGCTTCAGGGTATCGAGGATGCCGCCAAGCACATTGGTGTCGCACTGCAGTTCGTCGGCCAGGGACTGCAGGCCCCGGCCAGGCTGTTGCCGCTGCTGCGCCTGCCACAGCAGCGAAAGCACGGCGATGGCATCGAGAAAGCCGTCTCCGGGCCTTGCCGCCGAAAGCCAGTGGCGCTGGCGCAGGGATGGCAGGGTGGCGGTAATGGTTGCGCCGGCAAGCACGGCCAGCCACGACAGGTAGATCCACATCAGGAAGATGGGTAGCGTGGCGAAGGCGCCGTAAATGACGGTATAGGAAGGAAAGCGGGTCAGGTAATAGGCGAATCCCGCCTTCATGATCTCCAGCACGATAGATGTGAACATGCCGCCGACCAGGGCGTCGCGCCATTTCACATGGCGGTTGGGCACCGACACGAACAGCGCCGCCAGGGCGAGCCCCGCCACGACGACAGGGACGAAGGACAGCGCAAAGCTGACGATGGCTGGCAGATCGCCGATGCGCCCCAGCGATTCCCGCGCCAGGAGCGCGGTAGCCCACAGGCTGGCTCCCACGAGAAGCGGGCCGAGCGACAGGATGGCCCAATAGACGAGCATGCGCTGGCGCAGCGGCCGCTGCTGGCGCACCTGCCATATATTGTTGAAGGCCTGATCGATCGTCATGATCAGCGAGATCGACGTCACGAACAGAAACAGGCTGCCGATTGCGGTCAGGCGGGATGCCTGCGCGGCGAACAGGTTTAGGTACCGCATGACGTTCTCGGAAACGGCGGGCGGCATCAGTCCGTCGGCCAGGAAGGCCTCCAGCGCGCTCCTGAATTCGCTGAACAGGGGAAAGGCGGTAAAGAGCGACAGAACGACCGCAAGCATCGGTACCGTGGCCAGCACTGTGGTGAAGGTCAGGCTGGAAGCCACCTGGGTCAGTTTTTTCTCGGCGGCGCGTGCGCCGAGGTAGCGCAGCATGCCGGACAGGTTGCCGGTATCTATCCTGGCGAGTTTTTTCTTTTCGGCTGCGGGCTGTGTCCCGTCTTCGGGGCGAAGGTCGGTCGTGTCTTCCGTCATGGCAGGTGATTCGACTCCGGTTGATGCAATTTGTAGCGCGCCGGGCCCGGGTCGCATGATGAATGGCAATGCGGCGGCGTGCACGGCTGCTCCTGTTCGAGTGATAATACCAGTATGAACTCCGAACCTGTCCTGAATCCACTCCTGTACCGTATCGCGTCGGCGAGCCTGGTGTTGTTGATCGTCTGGTGTCTTGCCTGGGAAATGGCAGTGGCGCCGTTGCGGCCCGGCGGGTCCTATCTTGCGCTCAAGGTGCTGCCGCTGATGCTGCCGCTGGGCGGCGTGCTGAAGGGACGCGTCTACACCATGCAGTGGGCCTGCATGCTGATCCTGCTGTACCTCATGGAAGGCGTCGTGCGCGCCTATTCGGACCCCAATCCGACGTCCGCCCTGATGGCCTGGGGGGAGATCGTGCTGTCCTTCACGTTCTACGTATGCGCGCTGTGCTATCTGCGTCCTGCCAAGCTGGCGGCGAAGGCGCGCAAGAAAGAGCAGGAACGGAAAGAACGGGAACGGCGGCGGGCCGAGGCCCTGGAGCAGGGCTCATGAACAGCCAGGCCCTGCGGGAAGGCGCTTTGGCGCCGCAGGCGGATGGATGCGGCGGGCGTCCGGCCTTTGCATTGAAGGGCTCGATCCTGCAATTGCAGGCGGAAAACAGCTATGCCGGCCTGCCTCCCGAGTTCTACACTCGGCAGCAGGCGCGCCCCCTGAACGATCCGCGCCTGCTGCATGCCAACGCCGAAGTGGCGGCCATGATAGGCCTGTCGGAGCAGGCTTTGCGGCAGCCGGACTTCCTGGAGGTCTGCTCCGGGCAGCGCCCCCTGAACGGCGGCAAGACGCTGGCCGCGGTCTACAGCGGCCATCAGTTCGGCATCTGGGCGGGGCAGCTGGGTGACGGCAGGGCTCATCTGCTCGGCGAAGTGCCAGCCCGGGACGGCGGAATGCTGGAGCTCCAGCTCAAGGGGGCGGGCAGGACGCCTTATTCGCGCATGGGAGACGGCAGGGCGGTATTGCGCTCCTCGGTGCGCGAATACCTGGCCAGCGAAGCCATGGCCGGGCTGGGTATTGCAACGACACGGGCGCTGGCCCTGGTGGTTTCCGATGATCCCGTCTACCGGGAAACCGTGGAAACGGCCGCCATCGTCACGCGTGTATCGCCTACCTTCGTCCGCTTCGGGACGTTCGAACACTGGTCGGGGCAGCCGGAGCCGCTGCAGGCCCTGTTCGATTATGTCGTGGACAGGTTCTATCCGGAATGCCGGGGTGCGCCGTCCGGCGATGTCCCGGGGCAGGAAGGCGTTGTGCTGCGTTTCCTGGACGAGGTCGTCCGCCGCACGGCCGTCATGGTGGCGGACTGGCAGACGGCGGGGTTTTGCCATGGCGTCATGAATACCGACAATATGTCGATCCTGGGGCTGACGATCGATTATGGGCCTTACGGCTTCATGGATGCCTTCCATGCCGGGCATGTGTGCAATCACAGCGATACCCAGGGACGCTATGCCTGGAACCGGCAGCCCAGCGTCGCGCTGTGGAATCTGTACCGGCTGGCGGGCGGCCTGATTGCGCTGGGCGCGAAGCCCGATGCGCTGAAGGACCGGCTGCAGCGGTTCGAGCCCCTGTTCCTGCAGGCCTATCGCGACAATATGCGCAGGAAATTCGGTCTGCTGCGGTGGGAGGAGGGCGACGCGCAACTGCTGGACGACTGGTGGAGCCTGCTGCACAACGGCAGGATGGATTTTACGCTCTCCTTCCGCAGGCTGGCCGAGGCGCCGGAGCGCCCGGACGAATGGCTGGAGCTGTCGCCCGAGCCGGAGGAGGCGCGGCAGTGGCTGGCGCAGTATCGGGAGCGCCTGGCCCGCGAAGCCAGGCCCGCGCAGGAACGCATCGAGGCCATGCGGCGCGCCAATCCACTGTATGTGCTGCGCAACCACCTGGCCGAGCAGGCGATACGGGTCGCGCAGCAGGGCGACGCGTCGGAAATCGAAACCCTGATGCGCTTGCTGCGCGATCCTTATACGGAAGTGCCGGGCCGCGAATCGTATGCGGCGCTGCCGCCGGACTGGGCGGCGGATTTGTCGGTCAGTTGCTCCTCCTGACCACGCGCCCAAGCGCAAGCCTCGTCGTTCACGACGAGCTCAAGCGAGGCAGTGTTCATACGGCGCCGCAGGCGCCCCCGTATTGTGGCGAGGAAGCTCCCGACTTCAGTCGGGAGCGACTCATGGAAGGCGGCGCGCAACGCAGGCTGATGGCGTTTTCGCGATCGCCTTCCCGAAGCGCTATGGACGGGCGCTGTCGTCTATAATCGTTTCCTGATTTTTCCTTGTGTTCATATGGTTCCGCGCTGCGGCGGAATCACTTTTCGGCGCGGCTTGCCGCCGCCTGGGTCGATCTTCATGTCAGGTAACAGCTTGGGTCAGTTCTTTCGCGTCACCAACTTCGGCGAATCCCACGGCCCCGCCATCGGCGCCGTGGTCGACGGCTGTCCGCCGGGACTGGCCCTGACGCGGGAAGACATCCAGAAAGAGCTGGATCGCCGCCGCCCCGGCACGTCGCGCCACGTGACGCAGCGCCAGGAAACGGACCAGGTGGAGATACTGTCCGGCATCTACGAAGGCGTGACCACGGGCACGCCCATCGGGCTGCTTATCCGCAACATGGATGCGCGCAGCAAGGACTACGGCAACATCCTGGACACTTTCCGTCCGGGGCATGCCGACTATACCTATTGGCGCAAGTTCGGCGTGCGCGATCCGCGCGGCGGCGGGCGTTCATCCGCGCGCCTGACCGCGCCCACCGTCGCCGCAGGCGCCATCGCCAAGGCCTGGCTGCAGCAGCACGCCGGCGTGCGCATCCGCGGCTACATGAGCCAGCTCGGCCCAACCGCCATCCCGTTCAAGAGCTGGGACGAGGTTGGCGAAAACCCGTTCTATGCGCCCAACGCCGAAATCGTCCCCGAGCTGGAAGCCTATATGGACAGCCTGCGCAAGGACGGCGACTCCATCGGCGCCCGCATCGAAGTCGTGGCGGAGTCCGTGCCCGCCGGCTGGGGCGAGCCCATCTATGACCGCCTGGATGCCGATATCGCGCATGCAATGATGGGGCTCAATGCCGTCAAGGGCGTATCCATCGGCGCCGGCTTCGATTGCGTGACGCAGCGCGGTTCCGAGCATGGCGACGAGCTGACGCCGGAAGGTTTTCTCAGCAATCACGCCGGGGGCGTGCTGGGCGGCATCTCCTCGGGGCAGGACATTACCGTTTCGCTGGCCATCAAGCCGACGTCCAGCATCCGCATCGAGCGCCGTTCCATCAATCGCGCGGGAGAGCCCGTGCAGGTGCAGACGCTGGGCCGCCATGATCCGTGCGTCGGCATCCGCGCCACGCCGATCGCCGAGGCGTTGCTGGCCATTGTGCTGATGGACCACGCCTTGCGTCATCGGGCGCAGACGGGCAACTGACCACGCGCCCAGGCGCAAGCCTCGCCGTTCGCGACGAGGCCAAGCGAGGCCGTGTTCATACGGCGCCGCGGCCCAGGAAGGTATTTTTGATGAAGGAGATGCATCGTGCAGCTTTCAGTCAAACGGTGTTGCGGTGCCGGAATCCGCGTAATGGTGTTGGCGGCCGCCGTGCTGGCTTCGGGCTGCTCCGTTGTGCAGACGACGGCGGGCGGCGATATTGGCATTGACCGCAAGCAATACATGGCCAGCGGCGTTTCCGAGGCCGCCTTGCAGCAAGAGGCCAGCGCCCAGTACGCCCAGATGCTGTCCCAGGCCAAGGCGCAGAAGGCGCTGAATGTCGATGCCGGGCAGACGCAGCGTGTGCGCAACATCGCGCAGCGCCTCATCAGGCAGGTGGGCGTGTTCCGCCCGGATGCGCAGTCCTGGCAATGGGAAATCAATGTACTGCATTCCGACGAGGTCAACGCCTGGTGCATGCCGGGCGGGAAAATGGCCGTCTATACCGGGCTGATCCAGAAGATCAAGCCGACCGATGCCGAGCTGGCGGCCATTATCGGGCACGAAATGGCGCATGCCCTGCGCGAGCATGCGCGCGAACGCGTCTCGCAGCAGATGGCGGCCGGCCTGGGACTGGCGGTGCTGTCGGCGGTTACCGGCAGCGGGGCGGCCATGGACCTGGGCCAGAACCTGAGCGAGGTAATGTTCACGCTGCCCGGCAGCCGCACGCATGAAACCGAAGCGGACCGCATGGGTGTCGAGCTGGCCGCCCGGGCCGGCTACGATCCTCATGCCGCCGTGAGCCTGTGGCGCAAGATGGCGCAGCTGGGAGGCGGCTCGCAGCCTGAAATACTGTCGACGCACCCGTCTTCCGCGACCCGCATCGCCGATCTGGAACAGGCGGCGGCCAGGGTTGAACCCCTGTACCGCCAGGCGGCCAAACCCTGAGGGCAAGGCCCGGCGATTCGCCCTGGCCCGTCCAGATACGCGATCCTCGCCCGGCCGCGGCGGCCGATTGCTTCTCTGTAGGCTGGCAGTGGTAATACTAGGATAACAAGTGGTCTTGTACCCTGTTATTCCGCTGGCATAATACGTGTTTTCCATCCTTGATTGCGAGCATAGTCATGGCCCGAACCTTATACGACAAGCTCTGGGACGCCCATGTGGTGCACCAGGAGTCCGACGGCACCTGTATCTTGTACATCGACCGCCATCTTCTTCACGAAGTGACCAGCCCCCAGGCATTCGAAGGGCTGGCGCTGGCTGGCCGCAAGCCGTGGCGCATTTCCGCCAACCTGGCGGTTGCCGACCACAACGTGCCGACGACGGCCCGCAATGAAGGCATCGAGGACCCCATATCGCGTCTGCAGGTCGATACGCTGGACGACAATTGCGACAAGTACGGCATTACCGAATTCCGCATGAACGACATGCGCCAGGGCATCGTGCACGTCATCGGGCCGGAGCAGGGCGCTACGCTGCCCGGCATGACTGTCGTCTGCGGCGATTCCCACACCAGCACGCACGGCGCCATGGGCGCCCTGGCATTCGGCATCGGCACGTCCGAGGTCGAGCACGTGCTGGCCACGCAGACCCTGCTGATGAAGAAAAGCAAGAGCATGCTGGTCCGCGTGGACGGCGAGCTCCCGGCCGGTTGTACCGCCAAGGACCTGGCGCTGCACATCATCGGCAAGATCGGCACGGCCGGCGGCACGGGCCATGCGATCGAGTTCGCGGGCGCAGCCGTGCGCGGCCTGTCCGTGGAAGGGCGCATGACGCTCTGCAATATGGCGATCGAGGCGGGCGCCCGCTCCGGCATGGTGGCCGTGGACCAGAAGACCATCGATTACTTCAGGGGCCGTCCGTATTCGCCCACGGGCGCGCTGTGGGACCAGGCCGTCGAATACTGGCGCACCCTGCATACGGACGAAGGCGCGACGTTCGATGCGATCGTCGTCATCGACGCCCGCGAGGTCGAGCCCCAGGTCACCTGGGGCACGTCGCCTGAAATGGTGTTGCCGGTCGGCGCGCGCGTGCCGGATCCCGACAAGGAAAAGGACGACGTCCGCCGCAGCGGCATGGAGCGCGCGCTGCAGTACATGGGCCTGAAGCCGAACACGCCCTTGACGGACATCCGCATCGACAAGGTGTTCATCGGCTCCTGCACGAATTCGCGCATCGAGGACTTGCGCGCCGCCGCCGCCGTGGCTCGCGGCAAGCGCGTCGCTTCCAACGTGAAGCAGGCGATGGTGGTGCCGGGCTCTGGCCTGGTCAAGGCGCAGGCCGAAAAAGAAGGGCTGGACCGCATCTTCATCGAGGCGGGCTTCGAATGGCGCGAACCGGGCTGTTCCATGTGCCTGGCCATGAACGCCGACAGGCTCGAGCCCGGCGAGCGCTGCGCCTCCACATCGAACCGCAACTTCGAAGGACGCCAGGGCCAGGGCGGCCGCACGCACCTGGTCAGCCCCGCGATGGCCGCCGCCGCCGCCATTGCCGGCCATTTCGTCGACATCCGCAACTTTCGATAGGACAACGCATCATGGAAGCATTTACTACCCATCACGGCCTGGTGGCTCCGCTTGACCGCGAAAACGTGGACACCGACCTCATCATCCCGAAGCAGTTCCTGAAATCCATCAAGCGCACCGGCTTCGGCCCGAACCTGTTCGACGAGCTGCGCTACCTGGATCACGGCGAGCCGGGCATGGACAACAGCAAACGCCCGCTGAATCCGGATTTCGTGCTGAACCAGCCGCGCTACCAGGGCGCCTCCATCCTGCTGGCGCGCAAGAACTTCGGCTGCGGCTCCAGCCGCGAGCACGCGCCCTGGGCGCTGACGCAGTACGGCTTCCGTGCCGTCATCGCGCCGTCGTTCGCCGATATCTTCTTCAACAACAGCTTCAAGAACGGGCTGCTGCCCATCGTGCTGTCCGAGCTGGAAGTCGCGCGACTGTTCGACGAGGTGAAATCGTTCAACGGCTACAAGCTGCGCATCGATCTGCCTCGCCAGGTGGTGATCACCGAAGAGGGGCGAGAACTCGGCTTCGATATCGAGCCGTTCCGCAAGCATTGCATGGTCAACGGCCTGGACGATATCGGCCTGACGCTGCAGAATGCCGACAAGATCAAGGCGTTCGAAGCCGAGCGCCTGGCGCGCCATCCTTGGCTGGCGGCGCGTCCGCTGGCCTGAACGCCTGCGGGAGACAGGAGCATGCCCTTGCGCCGGCTCCCGCCTTGAAACTATGCGAGGATGTCACGGTTTTGGCCGGGCGTCCTCTTTTCGCTATTTTTAACGGAATATCAGCATGACACACAAAATCGCAGTTCTGCCCGGAGACGGCATCGGCCCCGAAATCGTGGAGCAGGCTTCGCGCGTAATGACGGCGCTGGGGCTGGACCTGGCGCTGGAAACGGCCCAGGTGGGCGGCCGCGCCTATGACCTGCACGGCCATCCCTTGCCGCCGGAGACGCTGGAACTGGCCAAGGCCTCCGACGCCATCCTGTTCGGCGCGGTCGGCGACTGGAAATACGACGCGCTGCCGCGCGAACTGCGTCCGGAGCAGGCGCTGCTGGGCCTGCGCAAGTCGCTGGGACTGTTCGCCAATCTGCGTCCGGCCATTCTGTACCCGCAATTGGCGGATGCTTCCACGCTCAAGCCCGAGATTGTCTCCGGCCTGGACATCCTGATCGTGCGCGAGCTGACCGGCGACATCTATTTCGGCCAGCCGCGCGGCGTGCGCGAAGTGACCGAAGGGCCGTTCAAGGGCGAGCGCCAGGGCTTTGACACCATGCACTACGCCGAAAGCGAAGTGCGCCGCATCGCGCATGTGGCCTTCGAGGCCGCGCAGAAACGCCAGAAGCGGCTTTGCAGCGTGGACAAGGCCAATGTGCTGGAGACCTCGCAGTTCTGGCGCGACATCGTCATCGAGGTGGCGAAGGAGTACCCGGACGTCGAGCTGTCCCATATGTACGTCGACAATGCCGCCATGCAGCTGGTGCGCGCTCCCAAGGCATTCGATGTGATCGTCACCGGCAATATGTTCGGCGATATCCTGTCCGACGCCGCCGCCATGCTGACCGGCTCCATCGGCATGCTGCCCTCGGCCTCGCTGAACGAGCGCAACCAGGGCATGTACGAGCCCAGCCACGGTTCGGCGCCGGACATCGCGGGCCAGAATATCGCCAACCCCTTGGCGACCATCCTGTCGGCCGCAATGCTGCTGCGTTATTCGCTGAACCGCGCCGATGCGGCGGATCGCGTCGAGGCGGCCGTCCAGGCCGTCCTGGAGCAGGGCCTGCGCACACCGGACATTCTTTCGGAAGGCACGACGCAGGTTTCCACGAGCGAAATGGGCGATGCGGTGCTGAAAGCATTAAAATAAATCCTTTATCTCTCTTTTTATAAGTGAAAGCACTATGAGCCAGGCAGTGGGGTTGGTCGGGTGGCGTGGCATGGTGGGCTCTGTCCTCATGCAGCGCATGCGCGATGAAAATGACTTTTCTCTCTTCGAACCCGTGTTCTTTTCCACCAGCAACGCTGGCGGAAAAGCGCCGGCATGGGCCGATGGCGCGGGCCCGCTGCGCGACGCCCACGATATCGATGCCCTGAAAAGCCTCCCCATCATCCTGACGGCGCAAGGCGGCGACTACACCTCCGAGGTGTATCCCAAGCTGCGCGCGGCAGGCTGGGACGGCATCTGGATCGATGCCGCCAGCACGCTGCGCATGAAGGATGACGCCATCATCGTGCTCGATCCGGTCAATCGCCCGGTCATCGACGCCGCGCTGCAACGCGGCGTGCGCAATTTCGTCGGCGGCAACTGCACGGTCAGCTGCATGCTGATGGGCCTGGCGGGCCTGTTCCGCCAGGATCTCATCGAGTGGATGACCAGCATGACGTACCAGGCCGCTTCCGGCGGCGGCGCCCAGCACATGCGCGAACTGCTGACGCAGTTCGGACTGCTGAATGCTTCGGTGCGCAACCTGCTGGACGATCCGGCTTCCGCCATCCTGGAAATCGATCGCGGCGTCCTGCAGGCGCAAAAGGATCCCTCGCTGCCGCAGACGCATTTCGGCGTTCCGCTGGCCGGCAACCTGATTCCCTGGATCGACAAGGATCTGGGCAACGGCGTATCGCGCGAAGAGTGGAAGGCAGAGGCCGAGACCAACAAGATCCTCGGCCGTGGCGAATCCTTCGGCAGCACGCCCGTACCCATCGATGGCCTGTGCGTGCGCATCGGCGCCATGCGGTGCCATAGCCAGGCGCTCACGATCAAGCTGCGCCGCGATATTCCGCTGGACGAGATCAGCGACATCATCGCCAAGGGCTCGGCATGGGCCAAGGTCGTTCCCAACGAACGCGATGCCACCATGCGCGACCTGACCCCGGTGGCCGTCACCGGCACGCTGGATATCCCGGTCGGTCGGCTGCGCAAGCTGTCGATGGGGCCCGAATACCTCAGCGCCTTCACTGTGGGCGACCAATTGCTGTGGGGCGCGGCCGAACCGCTGCGCCGCATGCTGCGCATTGCGCTGGGTGAGCTGTAAGTTGTCATTTCAGTTGGGGAACATCACATGATGGCTAGAATCGCCGGTATGGCTGCGGCATCGCGCAGTATTGCTTTGAAGCCGCTCGCGGCGCTCATTTCCGCGGGTTTCCTGCTTTCGGTTCCGGCGCATGCTGTCGATTTCGGGCACTCCCGCCTGCTGTCGGCCTCTGGCCAGCCGTTGCGTGTCGATGTTCCCATCAGAAACCTGAGCGCAGACGATCTGCGCCAGTTGCAGGTCAGTCCAGCCCCGGAAGAGGCCTGGAAACGGACGGGCCTGACGCCGCCGGTTCCGCTGTTGTCCCTGCAGGTCGAGCTATTGCCGGGTACGGATGATTCCACCAGGGTGGCAAGGCTGCAGTCCAGCCAGCCCTTCAACGGACAGATCGCCGACATTCTGATCGATGTGGTGACGGCTGCGGGCAGGCTGCAGCACCAGGTCAGCCTGCTGGCGCAGCCGCACGGTACGCCGCTGCAGCCGCCAGCCGCAGGCGCCTCCGCCCAGTCCGGCGGCGCTTCGGCCTCGCCGGCCGGTGCGACAGTGCCTGGCGCAAGCAGCATCCATGTGCGCAAGGGCGATACGCTGTTTTCCCTGGCGCGCCGACATGCGGTGCCCGGCGTCAGCGTCTGGCAGATGATGGCTGCGCTATACAACGCCAATCCACAGGCCTTCATCAAGGGCAATATGAATCTGGTCAAGGCGGGCGCCACGCTTGCCGTACCGGACGCCTCCGCCTTGACGGCCCTCAGCAACGCCGAGGCGCGCGCCTTGTTCCGCGAACATGATCAGGCGTTTCGCAGCGGCAAGCGCATAGAGGCCTCGTCGGCCGAGGCTTCCGCAGTCGCTGCCGACGACGCTTCGGCAAAATCCGGCACCGTCGGACGCGATGCGCCGGCGGCGACGGAAGCCGCGTCCGGCGAACCACGAGACCAGTTGAAGCTTTCCGCGGCGTCGAATGGCGTCAATGGAGCGGTCGGAGCGGCATCCGGCGCTGCGGGCCGCACGGACGACGACAGGCTGGCCACGCGCCGGAATGTCGAGGAATCCGGCGAACGCATCGCCCAGCTGGAAGACAATGTCCGCAATTTGAACCAGGCATTGCAGGCGCAAGGCCATGCAGCGCAGGATGCCGTCGCCGAGGGCGTGAAAGCCGTCGGCCAGACTCTGTCCGAAGTCGTCGATGCCGTCGCTGGCTCCGGCGAAGCTGAAGGTTCGGCGGCCTCGTCGGGCAACGGCGGCGGCAATGTTGCAGCCGCCGCGGGTACGGCTGCCGGGAATGGCTCTGCTGCGGCCAATGGAGCGGCTTCAGCCGATGGGGCGGCCTCCGGCAATGGCTCGGCGTCCGGCAATGGCGCTTCCGCAGGCAGCGGTACCGCCATCGTCCCGGGTTCGGCGGCGCAGGCACTGGAGCAGGCGCAAACACAAGCGCAGGCGGGGGCCGGCGATGCGCGTGGCGCGAACGGAGCCGAGACGGGCTCATGGTTCGGCAGGCATCTATTGGGCATCCTGACTGGCCTGCTGGCATTGCTGGTGCTGATCGTCGCCTGGCTGCTGCGCCGCGCCAACGCCAAGGCCGATGAGCGCGAGGCGGCGGGGTCGGGCCAGATCACTGAAAGCATGATCCAGGAAAAACTGGAAAACATCGATCTGGATCTCCAGGATTCCGGCAAGCCGGAATCCGACAGGCAGGCATAGGATCATGCCCGCCCTCAAGGCATGGCGCCGGCAAGTGTGATGTCCGGCAACGATCTTCCGGGAGAGGATGGCAGCGTTGCCCGGGAAACGGGCGGCGCGCCTGTTTCCGGGCAAGGCGGGCCGGTGCGCATGGCGCTGTCGCTGAGCTACGACGGCAATGGCTGGCAGGGCTGGCAGACGCAGCCTGGCGGAAACACGTTGCAGGATGCCCTGGAGTCCGCCGCGTCGCAGTTCCTGGCCCATCCCGTATCGACCATTTGCGCGGGACGCACGGATACGGGAGTGCATGCCTTGTCGCAAATCGTGCACCTGGATACTACGGCTCGCCGCAACGAGGAGTCCTGGGTGCGCGGGCTCAATGCCTTGCTGCCGCCGAGGCTTGCCGTGCAATGGGCGGTGCAGGTGCCGCAAAATTTCCATGCGCGCTTCTCGGCTGTTGCGCGCACCTACGTCTATGTGGTCAGGAACAGCCGTGTGCGCTCGCCCTTGCTGCATGGCAGGGTGGGCTGGGTTTATCACGCGCTGGATCTCGAGCGCATGCAGGAGGCCGGGCGGCAACTGCTGGGCGAGCATGATTTCAGCAGCTTTCGCTCTTCCGAGTGCCAGGCGGCCAGTCCTGTGCGTACCATGCAGGCGGTGGAAATCGCCCGCCAAGGCGAATTCCTGCTATTCCGCTTCACGGCGAATGCCTTCCTGCATCACATGATCCGCAACCTGATGGGCGCGTTGCTCTACATCGGCATGGGAAGGCAGCCAGTCGACTGGATTGCGCATTTGCTGGCGCAGAAAGACCGCCGCTTTTCCGCGCCGACATTCGCCGCGGAAGGGCTTTACCTGGCGCATGTGGATTATGGCGACAGCGCGGCATTGCCGCAGGTCGACTGGCGCGATGCCCTGTTTTCCCATACCGGCATCGTTTTCCCGGAGCGCGTTTCCACGCAGGAGATCGAATCGTGAGTACGCAACGGATACGCGTAAAAATCTGCGGTCTGACGCGCGAGGAGGACGTGCGTGTCGCCGTCGTGGCCGGCGCGGATGCCATCGGCATGGTGTTCTACGAGGGCAGCAAGCGCTGCGTCTCCCTGGAGCAGGCCCGGCGGCTGCGCGACTGCGTTCCCGCCTTTGTCGATGTCGTGGCGTTGTTCGTCAATGCCCAGGCATCGTTCGTGCGGGAGGTGATCGATGTCGTCAAGCCGGATCTGCTGCAGTTCCATGGGGATGAATCTCCCGAAGAATGCCGCGCGTTTTCCCGCCGCTATCTGCGGGCGTTCCGCGTCGGCGCTCCGGGGCTGGATACCCCGGACGCAGTGGTGAAGGAAACTTCGCGCTATGCGGACGCGGCCGGCTGGCTGTTCGACAGCTACAGCGCGGGATATGGCGGCAGCGGCCTTGCGCTCGATCCGGCGTTGCTGGCCGGGTTGCCCGGGCAAGCTGTTGCGAAAATCCTGGCCGGCGGGCTGCGTCCGGATACGGTGCAGGCCCATGTGAGCCAATTACCGTTTCGCCCTTATGCGCTCGACGTCAGCAGCGGCGTTGAAGTGTCGCCTGGCATCAAGTCGCCAGAGCGAATACAGGCATTCATGCAGACCGTGGCAAGGGTTTGATCATGCGCCAAAGCGCAATCCTCGGACTGCAGATTGTTTATCTGTAGAATAGGAATATCAGGTCGATTAATAAAGAAAGAATATGAATCTTTCCTCTCGGCAATTGCGCGCTTTCGTTGCGCTGGCTGAAGAGCGCCACTTCACGCGCGCGGCGCAGCGCAGCCATATGACGCAGCCGGCCTTCAGCGCACTGATACGCATGGTGGAAGCCGAGGTCGGACTGCGCTTGTTCGACCGCAGTACGCGCCACGTGTCGTTGACGACGGAAGGGGAGATTTTCCTGTCGGGCGCCTTGCGCCTGCTGGGGGATTTCGAGGCCATGCAAGAAGGAATGAGCGATTACGCATCCCAGCGCCAGGGCAGGGTGTCGCTGGCGGCATTGCCTTCGCTTGCCGCAGGGTGGCTGCCTGGCATCCTGGCTGATTATCACGAAAGGCATCCGGGCGTACGCCTGGAGCTGAGGGACGCCCTGCTGGATCCTTGCCTCGATATGGTGCGCAACGGCCAGGTGGATTTTGCCGTTGCCGCCAGGCGTGCGGACATGTCGGAGCTGACATCGGATTTTCTGTATGCCGATGATTTTTTCATTGTCTGCCGGATGGATCATCCTTTGGCGAAGTGCGAAGGCATGCGCCTGTCGGCTTTGGCAAAATGGCCGCGCATTCAACTGGCGAGAGGCAGCAGCGTACGCCAGGCGCTGGATGGGGCAAACGACAAGCCGACGCTGCTGCTGGAGGTCGAGCATCTGGCAACCGTGGCCGGCCTGGTTCTCGCAGGGCTTGGTATCAGCGTGGTGCCGGGCATGACGCTGTTCCACTTTCGCCATCCGAGCCTGGTGATCAGGCCTTTGGCGGACAAGCGCCTGAGACGCTCGCTGTATCTGGTGCGCAGGAAGGGAAAATCCCTGTCGGTTGCGGCGGCGGCCCTGTACGAGCAATTGCTGGAATCCCGCGAGCAGATCCGGGTTCAGGCCTGATGGCGCCAGGCATGCTTGCGCCGCATCATTGTCATGGCGCGGCCGGGACTTGAATCCTCCCGGGTTTGTCCGTACGCTTGCATGGGCAATCAAGCCGCCAAGTCTTTCGGAGCCTCATGTGGATCATCTTCTTTGCTACAAAACACTGCCCGTCTGGAATGCGCAGACACTGCCGGAAGCCTTCCGCCGCAAGCACAACACCAGCGAAGGCACCTGGGCACGCTTGACGATAAACAAGGGCGGCCTGGATCTGGCGCTGACCGACCAGGACGGCAATGTGCTGGAGACGCATCACTGCAGCGCTTCCCGGCAGCCGCCATGGCTGGCTCCGCAGCAATGGCATCGCATCGCCGATGCGAGTGACGACCTGGAATGCCAGTTGTCGTTCCATTGCGATGCGGCGGATTATTTCTCCAGGAAGCACGGGCTGACGCCCACGCATTCGGAAGTGCTGGAGGCCGTGGCCGGGATGCCGTCGACCCAGGGCAGGGCGCTGGACCTGGGATGCGGCAGGGGTCGCAATTCACTGTATCTGCGCCTGCGCGGATTCACCGTTGATGCCTGGGACCGGAACGAGGACGGACTGGCAGTACTGCGCGGCCTGGCCGAAGCGGAAGGCCTGGACAACATCGACGTGCAGTACAGAGACCTGAATCATGCGCGTATCGATGGCCAATACGACTTCATCCTGTCGACTGTCGTTTTCATGTTCCTCCAGCCGCAGGCGGTGCCGGGGTTGATCGCGCAGATGCAGGCCGCAACCTTGCCCGGGGGATGCAACCTGATCGTGGCCGCCATGAGCACGCAGGATTGCCCATGTCCGGAGGCTTTTCCTTTCACGTTCGCCGAGGGCGAGCTCAGTTCGTATTACCAGGGCTGGGATCTGCTGAAATACAACGAGGATTTCGGTGCGCTGCACAAGACGGACGCACAGGGCAACCGGGTAAGAATGCGATTCGCGACCTTGCTGGCGCGCAAGCCCGAATAGTGAAAGAGAGGCGCAAAAAGCGCTCAAGCTGTCGTAGAATAAAAGAACCGTGATACTTGAAAGGAGCGGCAATGAAAAACAAGATTCTTGCGATGTTTGCCCTGTTGGGCTGCCTGGTCATGGCAGGTTGCGCCAATACCATCGATGGTGCCGGGCAAGATATCAGCAAAGCGGGGGATGCGATCTCCAGATCGACGAAATAGCCGGGTCTGATGAATGCCCATACTCCGAAATGAGGAAGAGCCGAACCCAACAAAAAAAGCCGCAACTCATTGAGTTTGCGGCTTTTTTGGCTGGGCTTGGAAGCCCTTGCATGTATTCTGGTAGGCAGTACTGGATTCGAACCAGCGACCTCTACGATGTCAACGTAGCGCTCTAACCAACTGAGCTAACCGCCTGAAAGAACGTAATAATACATCGATTTTTAAACGTGTGTCAATGGCTTTGCGGCTTTTTTTGCTGCTGATGCAGAAAAAGAAGGGCGTCTTGACGCACGGATCCGGGAGTTTCGCACTGTGTCCGACAAGCTTATTGCAGTCGTTCCAGCGCAGACTGCAATACAGGCCAGACATTGTCGGCGATGAGGGGTTGCGCCGCCTCGTTCGGATGAATGCCGTCGGCCTGGAACAGGCTGCTGTCCGAGGCCATGCCTTCGAGAAGGAAGGGAACCAGGTCGACGCCATGCTCCTGGGCCAGCTCGGGGAACAGTTCGCGGAACTGCCGGGAGTAGCGGGTGCCGTAGTTGGGCGGGATCTGCATGCCGACCAGGATGACCGAGGCGCCGCTTTCCCTGGAAAGGGTTATCATCCGGGCAAGGTTTTCCCGCGTGGCCTGCAGCGACAGGCCGCGCAGCGCATCGTTGGCGCCGAGCTCGATCAGCACGACGGCGGGATCATGCTGCAGGAGGGCGTCGGGCAGGCGCGTCAGGCCGCCGCTGGTCGTATCGCCGCTGATACTGGCGTTTTTTATCTGGACGCCGGGGAACGTATCGCGGATGCGTGGCTCCAATAGCGACACCCAGCCCGATCCGCGTTCAATGCCGTATTCGGCAGACAGGCTGTCGCCGAGCACAAGCATCGTGCCGCCGCGGGTTTCGGCGGCGGCGCCGGCGGCCATGAGAAACGAGGCGAACAGCGTCATTAACCATCGGAACAGCATGAGCATCATCCATTCAGTTGTCGTTGAGCAGTTGTGCAAGCAGGTCGAGGATTCGAGCGGCGTGCTGCAAATACTGGAAAATATCAGTTTTACGGTCGAAGCGGGTGAGGCCGTCGCAATCACCGGAAGTTCCGGATCGGGAAAATCCACGCTGCTGGGGTTGCTGGCCGGACTGGATGTCCCCAGTTCGGGGGCAGTCAGCCTGATGGGGGCCGATCTGTTCCGCCTCAGCGAAGAAGAGCGCGCGGCCATCAGGGCGCGGCACGTGGGGTTCGTGTTCCAGTCGTTCCAGTTGCTGCCCAACCTGACGGCGCTGGAAAACGTTATGTTGCCGCTGGAGCTGGCCGGCAGGCCCGCTGCGGATGCGGCGCGGCAGATGCTGGCGAGGGTGGGTCTGGAAAACCGCCTGGACCATTATCCCCGCACGCTGTCAGGCGGAGAGCAGCAGCGTGTGTCGCTGGCGCGCGCCTTCGTGATGCGGCCTGACATCCTGTTTGCTGACGAACCGACCGGAAGCCTGGATTCCGCCACGGGCGAGCGGGTCATCGAGCTGATGTTCAGCCTGCACGAAGAGCAGGGGAGCACGCTGGTGCTGGTGACGCATGACGCGCAACTGGCCTCCAGGTGTCAGCGCACCCTGGTGCTGGGGGCGGGGAGGCTTCAGGCGGATTGAGCGGCGGGTACTCGGCCTGTTCTGTTGCTCCAGGCGATGAGGGCCGCGGCCAGTCCCAGCAGCAGCGCCGCCGCCAGCATGACGCCAGAAAATGCCTGGTCGAATGCCAGGCGCGCCAGCTCCGCCAGTTGCGCAGCGGCTTCCCGGGGAAGCGTTTCGGCGAGCATCAGGGCTTCGTCCAGGCTGTCGTAGGCCGTCATGGGCACCTGAAGGTGTTCGGGCAACGTCAACGATGCCGTATAGATGGCGCTCATCAAGCTGCCCAGCAGCGTAACGCCCAGCGATCCTCCAAGCTCGTAGGAAACCTCCTCTATCGAGGCCGCCATGCCGGCGCGTTCGGGCGGCGCATTCTGCATGATGGCGCTGGAGGCGGCGGTCATCGCGGCTCCGAGGCCAAAGCCCATCATGGACATGGCTGCTATTTGCAAGGCTGGTCCGGACTGGTAGGCCTGCAGATAGACGACGGCGCCGGCTCCCGTCAGCAGCAGCATCGCCCACATGACGCGCGCGGTGCCGATACGGGTCAGGAAAAGACCCGCCAACGGCCCTGCGATGAATGAGGCGAGCGGCAGAGGCAGAATGAACAGGCCGGCCTGCAGCGGCGTCATTTCCTGCACCAGTTGCAGGCGTTGCGTCAGCACGAGCTCGATGCCGATGAGGGCGACGGCCGCGATGACGGCAGCCAGCACCCCGGAGGAAAAGTGCCGGTTGCGGAACAGGGAGAAATCGATCAGCGGCGTGGCGGCGTATCGCTGCCTGCGCGCGAACAGCGCCAGGAACAGCAGCCCGGCGGCGGCTGCCAGCATGGCAATGCCGACGGAGGGAGAGCGCTTGCTCAACTCCTTGATGGCATAGGTGAGGCCGATCAGCCCCAGCATGATCTGCAGCGAACCGGTCAAGTCCCAGGGCTGCGCCGCTCCGGGCCTGCTGCGCGCGATGAAGCGCAGCGCCAGCGGAATGGTGAGCAGCACGATGGGGACATTGATGAGAAAGACCGAGCCCCACCAGAAATACTCGAGCAGCGCTCCGCCGATGACCGGGCCGATGGCGGCGCCGCCGGAGGCGATCGCGGCCCAGATGCCGATGGCGAAGGCACGCTCGCGTTCGTCGGCGAAGGTGTTGCGGATGATGGACAGCGTGGCGGGCATCATCATCGCGGCGCCGACGGCGAGCAGGCCGCGAGCCACGATCAGGATGGCGGCCGTGGGCGAGTAGGCGGCCAGCAGCGAGGCCGCGCCGAAGACGCACAGGCCCCAGACGAACAATGTGCGCGCTCCAAGCCTGTCGCCCAATGTGCCGGCCCCCGGGAGCAGGCCGGCGACGACCAGGGGGTAGGCATTGATGATCCAGAGTTTTTCGGAAACGGTCGCGGCAAGATCGTGCGTGAGCCGGGGAAGCGCCGTATAGAGCACTGTCATGTCGACGACGATCAGGAACAGCGCAGTGGATACGATGGCCAGCACAAGCCAGCGGTTATCGGTTTGCATCATGGATGTATTGTAATGTCGGCCGATGCCGGAACAGCCTAGAATGAAAGGTTGGCAAACTTGCGGAGGTGCGCGATGTGGCGCTGTCTCATCATCGAGGACGATCCTGTCAATGCCCGTTATCTTGCGGAGGGTCTGCGCGAACTTGGGCATGTGCCGGTCGTTTGCGAAAACGGGCCCGAAGGCCTGACGCGTGCGCTCGAGGACAATTATGACATCCTTATCCTGGACAGGCTGCTGCCCAACGATGTGGATGGGCTCTCCATTCTGAAGACTTTGAGAGGGCTGGGCAAGATGACGCCCGTGCTCGTCCTCAGCGCCCTGACGGGACTGGACGAGCGCGTGCGCGGCCTGAAGGCGGGCGGAGACGACTATCTGACCAAGCCGTTCGCCTTTCCCGAATTGCTGGCGCGGATGGAGGCATTGATCCGGCGTTCGGCATCGGGTCCCGACGTCAATATCCTGCAGGTGGCCGACCTGCGCGTGGATCTGGTGGCCCGCAAGGTGGAGCGCGGAGGCCGCCATATTCCATTGCAGCCGCGCGAATTCCAGCTGCTGGCGTATCTGATGAAAAACACCGATCAGATCGTGACGCGCACCATGATGCTTGCCGCTGTCTGGAATTACCACTTCGATCCGCAGACCAACGTGATCGATGTGCAGATAAGCCGCTTGCGGCAGAAAGTGGACGGCGGCTTCACTCGCTCGCTGATCCACACCATACGCGGATCCGGCTACATGCTGTCCGAGCGCCTGAATGCGCAGGAACGGACGGATGGCGAGCGCGTATGAATTGGCGCAACCTCTGGCACCTGACCAGCGACTCGGTCGCCCTCAGGCTGACCTTGTACGCTGGCATGCTGGCGGTGGTGACCTCGATGCTGCTGCTGTCCATCTTTTACGTTCAGACGGCCTCCGTGCTGGAAGCGCAGTTCTCCAGGCAGGTGACCGCCACGGCGCAGCGTCTGATGGCGCATTTCGAGCAGGGAGGGCGGGATGCCCTGATCAGGGAAATTGCGCTGGAGCTGACGGACCAGGTCAACGCGGAAACGGAAGTCCTGATGCTGATGGACGAGAAGGGCGAGAAGCTCGCCGGGAACGCGCTAGGCTGGCCGTTTCCGGATCCGCTCGGCGATACGGGCGAAATCCACCATGTGGAGCTGAATGGCCATCCTGTGGACGCTTATTCCGTTGCGCGCAGGCTGCCGGACGGCTCCCGCCTGATCGTGGGACAGGACATCAGGGACCTGCATCAGATGACGCAGCGCCTCAATCGCCTGCTATTGCTGGCGGGGGCCTTCGTCCTGCTGGTGACGGCGCTGGGTGCTTTCCTGTTTCGGCGCGCTTTGCAGCAGCGCGTGGAGGTCATACGCAGAACGGCGGCGCAGGTCAGCGACGGCCTGTTGAATGAGCGCGTGCCGGTATCGCGCTCGCAGGACGAGTTCGCCCTGCTGACGCACGATATCAACCACATGCTGGACCGGATAGAGCGCCTGATGACCGGAGTCAGGCATGTGTCGGACTCCGTCGCGCATAATCTGCGGACGCCCGTCGCCCGCATTCTGCTGACGCTGCGGCCCGCGCTGAGGCCGGACAGTACGCAGGCGGAGCTACGCCAGGCGGCGGAATTCGCGGCATCCCAGCTGGAGGAGCTGGGCAAGATAATGGAAAAGCTGCTGCAGATAGCGGAACTCGAATCCGGCATGCGGCGCACCGTGTTTTCCTATGTGGATTTCGGCGCGGTTGTACGCGATGTAGTGGAGCTGTATTCCGCCTTCGCCGAGGACTCCGGCACCAAGGTGGTGCTCGAAGAGCCGGGAGGCATCATCGTCGAAGGCGACAGGGATCTGCTGGCCAGCGCGGTGGCGAACTTGATCGACAATGCCCTGAAGTACGCAGGCGAGACGGCGGTGGTGAATGTGACACTGACCAGCAGGTCGGGGCGGGCGATATTGACCGTGGCGGACAATGGGCCCGGCATTCCGGAGGACAAGCGCGGCAAAATCGGGCAGCGTTTCTACCGTGCGGGACGTACCGGCGAGGGCTATGGCCTGGGACTTGCCAGCGTCGTGGCCATCGTCAGGCTGCATTCCGCCGAGTTCCGGATTCTGCCTTCGGCGAAAGGTGCGGTCATCGAACTGGATTTTCCCCGTTCCTGCCTGAGCTGAGAGGCGGGTGTCGTAGATCCCGGCAGCCATGGGCTGCCGGGGGTCTCCTATGTTGCGGCTGATTTTTCTGCGGATGTGAACCAGCATATTGGTTGCCATCGAGGCATCGGGGCGATTCATTGCCGAGCGGTAATGATCCACTCATCTTTTCCGGAGCCGCTTTTTCTTACCATACTCGATCGGCGTCGGAGTGCGCCGATGCGGAAGGCGTTTGCCTGCCCTTCGGGCAGGCAAACGCCTTGGAAACCATTGATAGGTTTCAAACTCAATATTCGACAACCACTAAGGAGACAACTGCATGCGTAGAGTTGACTACCGAGACTTGATCGGTGGCGGCCTGACCACGCTTGCCGGGGCTGCGGCGATGTACCACTCATTGACTGCATTCAACGTCGGCACGGCCGCCCGGATGGGACCAGGCTATTTCCCCGCCCTTGTAGGCGGCCTGTTGGTGCTGTGCGGGGTCATGATACTGATCCCTGCGCTGCTGCGTGCGGGGCCAAGACCATTCTTCGAATTCAGGCCGCTGTTCTGGATCAGTCTGTCGGTGCTCGCATTCGCGCTGCTGGTGCTTCCGTTTGGTCTGGTGCCCGCGATCATCGTGCAGAGCGTCCTCGCCGGCATGTCGGATTGCAAACTGTCCTGGAGAGGTTCGCTGATTCTCGCCGGGAGTCTCTCCGTCGGAGCGACCCTGGTCTTCAAAACAGGTCTGGGAGTCATTCTTCCGGCCTTTGCCTGGCCCTGGTAGGAGAAGATAAAGATGGAACTGTTTGACAATGTCATGCTGGGGCTGACGACAGCGTTCGCCTGGAACAATCTTCTCTGGTGCATCATCGGCGTATCGCTTGGCACGCTGATCGGCGTGATCCCGGGCGTAGGGACCCTGGCGACAATGTCGCTGCTGTTTCCGATCACCTACGTCCTGGAACCTACTGCCGCGCTGATCATGCTGGCCGGCATCTGGTATGGCAGTACCTACGGTGGATCGACAGCCTCGATCCTGTTGAATCTTCCGGGAACGCCAGCCAACGCCGTGACGTGCCTGGATGGGTTTCCGATGGCCAAACAGGGACGGGCTGGTGTCGCTCTGCTGATGACGACCGTTGCCTCCTTCTACGGGGCCACTGTCGGTATTCTCATGATGATGCTGTTTTCTCCACTCGTCGCTGAGGTCGCGTTCAAATTCGGTCCTGCCGAGTATTTTTCGATAATGGTGCTGGGCCTGGTGGCGGCCTCTGTAGTGTCGTCCGGTTCCGCGATCAAGGGCATCACCATGGTCGTGGGCGGTGTCCTGCTCGGGCTGGTAGGTACTGACGTCAATTCCGGTGTGGCTCGCTTCGATTTCGGATTTCCCGAACTTCAGGACGGCGTGCAGATCGTCGCACTTGCCATGGGTCTGTTTGGCCTTACCGAAATCATCGCCAGCATCAATCATGTGAAGTCGGCCGACCGCAAGATCGACGTATCGATGAAGGCCATGCTGCCAACGCGTGATGAGATAAAGCGTTCCTGGGGACCCATGGCCCGTGGATCGGGTCTGGGATCGTTCTTCGGCGTGCTGCCCGGCGTGGGACCTACCGTGGCCGCCTTCATGGCCTATGCGCTCGAGAAGCGGACCTCGAAGACGCCCGAGCGCTTCGGCCGTGGAGCGATCGAGGGCATCATGGCTCCGGAGTCGGCCAACAACGCGTCGGACCAGGCGTCCTTCATCCCGACGATGACGCTTGGCATTCCCGGCAGTGTGACGATGGCGTTGATCATCGGTGCGTTGATGGTCCACGGTATCCAGCCCGGACCACAAATGCTGACAGAGCACCCCGACATGTTCTGGGGCCTGGTGATGAGTTTCTGGATCGGCAACATCGTCCTGGTGATCCTGAACGTGCCGATGATCGGCCTGTGGGTTCGTGTGCTGACGATTCCATATCACATCCTCTACCCGGCGATCGTGATGTTCATCTGTATCGGCACGTATGCGGTCAACAACAACGTCTTCGATGTCTATGCGGTTCTGGTGTTCGGCATTGCCGGCTACGTACTGCGGGTGCTCGACTTCGAACCCGCTCCACTGCTGCTCGGCTATGTATTGGGCCCGATGCTGGAGGAAAACTTCCGGCGTGCCATGCTGCTCTCGCGAGGCAGCTTCCAGGTCTTCATCGAACGCCCGATCAGCATGTGGGTGCTGCTCCTGACGGCAGTCTTGCTGGTGTGGGGCGTGTGGAGCAGCCTGCGTCAGCGGTCGAGCGCGACTATGCCCCAGGCATTGGAGTCGAATTGATCCACACCAGCGTGATGCTGATCGCTATTTTGATGCTGTCCTCATGGCGTCAACGGCGACTGGCGCAGGACTGCTGAAATGAAAACGAAACCAGCGGCCGGTAAATGCCGGCCGCTGGAACTGCGGTTTTCCAGTTGGTGCTTTTCCCCGCAATGCCGTCTGGCCTCTTGCGGGATTTTTTTTGTCTAGCGCACCAGATGCAGGAAGGATTGATGGCGATGCGGGGAGAAGAGTCAACCCTTGACCCGGACGATTTTCTGTACCTGCGGCACATGCCGGATGGCGCGGATCACCTGCGCCAGGTGCTTGCGGCTGTCCACCTGGACCGTCAGGTGCAGCACGCCGCTGGACATGGCGTCGTCCTGCATCGTCAGGTGGATGATGTTCGAATCGGCGCGGGTGACCTCGGCGGCAAGCCTGCCCAGCACGCCGCGCTCGTTGAGCAGTGTGACATCCAGGCGGGTCGTCAGGTGGCGCGCCGTGTTCTGGTCCCATACGACGGGGATCCAGCGTTCCGGCTCTTTCTGGCGCTGGCGCTGGGCGACCGGGCAGTCGTCCATGTGGACGACCAGCCCATGCCCGAGCCGGATGCCGCCGATGATGGCGTCGCCGGGCAAGGGGCCGCAACAGGGAGCCAGTTGCACCGCCTGGCCTTCGTTGCCGTGGATGACTATGGGCGCGCTGGTAGCGGAAGTCAGCTCGTCGACCTCGGCCGCGGTCGTGGCGAGCAGTGTGTTTTCAGGCGAGAAGCGGCGCGCGACCACGGCTGCCAGGCGCTTGCCCAGGCCGATGTCGGCCAGGATTTCCTCGCGCGATACGGCGCCGGATCCCTTGGCCAGCTTTTCCCATTCGGGATCGTCGGGCGCCGGGTGGGGCAGGTGCAACTGGTCGAATGCCTGGTTCAGCAGGCGCTCGCCGAAGGCGACGGATTCTGCATACTTGACTGTGCGCAGATAGTGGCGGATTTCCGAGCGCGCGCGTCCGGTGCGCACATAGTTAAGCCATTGCGCGCTGGGGCGCGAAGCCGCCGATGTGATGATTTCGACCATGTCACCGCTCTTCAGCTCGGTACGCAGCGGGGCAAATTCGCCGTTGACCTTGGAGGCGACGGCCTTGTTGCCGATGTCGGTGTGAATGGCGTACGCGAAATCGACGGGCGTAGCGCCGCGCGGCAGCGACAGGATTTTCCCCTGGGGCGTGAAGACATAGACCGAGTCGGGGAACAGGTCGACCTTGACGTGCTCCAGGAATTCACCGGAATCGCCCGTCTGGCTTTGAATGTCGAGCAGCGATTGCAGCCACTGGTGCGTGCGCTTTTGCATGTCGCTGAGCGTGGTGCTGGAATCCTTGTAGAGCCAGTGCGATGCGACGCCTTCTTCGGCGACGTGATCCATGTCGTGCGTGCGGAACTGGAATTCGACGGGCGTGCCGTACGGGCCGACCAGCGTGGTATGCAGCGACTGGTAGCCATTGAGCTTGGGGATGGCGATGTAGTCCTTGAACTTGCCGGGAACGGGACGATAGAGTTGATGCAGCGTGCCCAGCGCCAGATAGCATTCAGGCAAGGTATGGACGATGACACGGAAGCCGTAGATGTCGAGCACTTCGGAAAACGTCTTTTTCTGTTCGACCATCTTGGTGTAGATGCCGTAGAGCGATTTTTCGCGGGCGCTGAGCTCGGCTTCGATGCCGGCGGCCGGCAGCGCCGAGCGCACGGTCTCGGCGATCTTGCTCAGTACTTCGCGGCGGTTGCCGCGCGCGGCGAGCAGCGCCTTGTGGAGTACGGCGTAGCGATTGGGGTAGATGGCCGCGAAGCAGAGATCCTGCAGTTCGCGGAACAGCGCATTCAGGCCCAGGCGATGCGCGATGGGCGTGTAGATTTCCATGGTTTCGCTGGCGATGCGGCGGCGCTTTTCTGCGCCGACCGCGCCGAGCGTGCGCATATTGTGCAGGCGGTCCGCCAGCTTGATGAGAATGACGCGCACATCGCGCGACATGGCCAGCAGCATTTTGCGGAAGCTTTCCGCCTGCTGTTGCGCCTTGGTGGCGAACTCCAGGCGCTCCAGCTTGGAGACGCCGTCGACGATCTCGGCGACATCGGTGCTGAAGCGTTCCGCCAGTTCCTGCTTGGTGACATCCTGGTCTTCGATGACGTCGTGCAGGAGCGCGGCCATCAGCGAATCGACGTCCAGCTTCCAGCCGGCACAGATTTCAGCGACCGCGATGGGATGAGAAATGTACGGCTGGCCGCTGGCGCGAAATTGTCCGAGGTGCGCCTGATCGGCAAATCGGTAGGCTTCCTTGACGCGCTCTACATCCTTGGGGTCGAGGTACTGGCTGATGATGCCGGTCAGCGTGGCGAGGGACGCGATGGCGGAGGCTGGATGCTGCGAGCCGGCTTCTCCCGGCTGGGCCTGGGAGGCTCCGGGAGAGGCGTTTTTTGCGGATTTGCGTCGGCGCAGGCGCGAGCCTTTCTTCAGGACGGCCAGAAGGCCGGAAGATGCTCCGCGTAATGTAGTGAATGCCATGCACCGACCCCGCTTTGATCAGGTGGGAACTTTACGCAGCATTTCCTGGCCGGTGGCGCCGGCTGCGATTTCGCGCAGCGCCGTGACTGTGGGCTTGTTGCGCGACTCGATACGCGGCTCGTGGCCTTGCGCCAATTCACGGGCGCGGTAGGCGGCGGTCAGCGCCAGGTTGAAGCGATTTGGGATTTTTTCCAGACAATCTTCGACGGTGATGCGTGCCATATTGATATTCCTGTGGATGTGTATGTAATTCAAACGGGGGCCGAGCGAACGCCCAGTTGCGAAAACAGTTCGGCGTGCCTGGCGGCCTGCTTCCCGTAACGCAGGCGCGTGGCGGAAACAATCTGGGAAAGCTCTTGGAGTGCTACGCTAAATTCTTGATTAATAATAACATATTGAAACTCTGGCGCGTGCGACATTTCACTGCCGGCGGCCAGCAGACGGCGGGAAATGACGTGTTCCGCATCCTGGCCCCGGTTTCTCAGGCGGGCCTCCAGCGCTTCGATGGAAGGCGGCAGGATGAAGATGCCCACGGCCTCGGGAAAATGGCGGCGCACCTGCTGCGCGCCCTGCCAGTCGATTTCCAGGATGACGTCCTTGCCCTGGGCGAGGGACTCATCGATGCGATCGCGCGGCGTTCCATAGAAATTGCCATGGACTTCAGCCCACTCGAGCAGGGCGTTGTCGTTGCGCAGTGCGTTGAATGCGTCGACGCTGACGAAGCGGTAATGGCGATTGTTCTCTTCGCCGGGGCGAGGCGGGCGCGTGGTGCAGGAAATCGACAACACGAACTGTGCGGGATCCTGGGCGATCAGTGCATTGACCAGGCTGGACTTGCCGGCCCCGCTGGGGGCCGCGACCATGAAAATGGAACCGGACGATTCAGACATTCGGAGATTTGCGAAGGCAAAGATGACAAGGATAGCAAATTGTAAGGGAGCATGGGCTCAGACGGCCAGGGTGGCGATGACCGGCGTATGGTCCGAGGGCTGCTCGTTGCCGCGCGGCGCTTTGTCGATTTCGCAGGCGACGCAGGCCTGGGCCAGCGGGGCGGACAGCAGGATGTGGTCGATGCGCAGGCCCGCGTTGCGGCGAAAGGCGAATCGGCGGTAATCCCACCAGGAGAAGCTTTTCTCGGGCTGGGGGAACAGGCGGAAGGCGTCGCTCAGTCCGAGGGACAGCAGTGCCTGGAAGGCTTGGCGCTCGGGTGGCGAGACCAGCACATCGCCTTCCCACTTGGCAGGGTCGTGCACGTCCTCGTCGGCGGGAGCAATGTTGTAGTCGCCCAGGATCGCCAGCCTGGGATAGCGCTTCAGCTCTTCCTGCAGCCAGCGGTTCAGCGCCTCGTACCACTGCAGCTTGTATATATATTTGTCGCTTTCCAGCGACTGGCCATTGGGGCAATAGGCGCAGACGACCCTGATGTCGCCCAGCGTGGCGGCGATGACGCGCTGTTGCGGATCCTCGAAGCCGGGAATGTTCTTCTGGATATCGGTTCCCGGGGCCGGGGTGACGATAGCCACGCCGTTATAGGTCTTCTGGCCGGCCCAATGCGCCGTGTAGCCGATTTCCTGGAAAGCGTCGATGGGAAAGAATTCATCGCTGAGCTTCAGTTCCTGCAGACACAATGCATCGACGGGATTGGCGCGCAGCCAGTCGAGCACCTGCGGCAGGCGTACTTTCAGCGAATTGATGTTCCAGGTGGCAAGCTTCATTTGATTTAAATTCTATTTATATCAGTTGGTTGGGTTGGATCATTCAACTGATTTATAAGGATTGGCGAGTGCCTGGCTCCCCAGCTGCGGCGCATTGGGGATGCGGCCCTCATGTTGCGTGGATGCCACTATAGCATCCGCGCGTCCCGGCGTGACGGGGCGCGGCCGGGCATATCCGGCTTGGGGCATAATGCGACATTGATCAATACGCAATGAACGCGCGTGATGTCGACGCCGTCCGCATCGTGCGCGCCAGTATCCGGAGCCCTCAGATTTTGGACAAACTTGAATTCGAACCGCCGACGCTTTCGGAAAGCGGCGGCATACGCTATTTGCATTTCGGCACGGAATGGATCCAGGGCGCCATGCGTTCTTCCAGGCCGTCCGAGCTGGTGCTGGACTATACCCAGCAAATGATGGCGTGGCTGTTGTTTCTGGAGCCGAAGCGCTCCGATACACTGGGGATTCTCGGGCTTGGGGCTGGGTCGCTGTTGCGCTTTTCCCTGCGCCACATGCCTTGCTCTGCGGAGACGGTAGAGTGGAATCCGCAGGTGACGGCCGCCTGCCGGGCTTGGTTCCGCCTGCCGGGATCCGATCGCTCGACCATCACGCATGCGGATGCGGGTGAATGGGTGCTGGACGCGGACAATCACGGACGCTTCATTGCGCTGATGGTAGACCTCTACGACGCCTCGGCCCAGGGGCCGGTGCGCGATTCCGAGGATTTCTACCAGGGCTGCTACCACGCACTGGCCGATGCAGGCGTGATGACGGTCAATCTGTTCGGCTACCATGATAGCTATGCTCGCAATCTGGCCAACATAAAGGCGGCTTTCCAGGGAAGGGTGCTGGAACTGCCGGAGGACGAGGCGGGCAATCGCATCGTCCTGGGGTTGAAAGGGCCGTTGCTGAGAATCCCGGTCGCGCAATTCATCGACAGGGCGGAGCAGGTGGAAAGGAAATACGGCCTGCCTGCGGTGCGCTGGGCGCGCGCCTTGCTGCAGGGGCGCGGCGGCGCGCGCAGCGCGACTTTTTGACCACAGGCCCAAGCGCAAGCCTCTTTGCCGGAAAACGCACGGAGCATGCAATAATTCCGCGACGGGCGGTACGCCGCCTGGCAGGGATATCCCCTGAAGAACTTTGCGCGCAGGCACGATAGACTTGACCGGATGACCCCGGCTGGCGCTGCGCCCGTCTCATATGCATCCACTTGAGGAAGGAGTTTTTGCATGAAGTCCGTCAAATTGGCATTGGGCGTTGCAGCCCTGGCAGGCGTTGTGGCGCATACCGCCGTGCAGGCGCAGTCCGTCGCCGTCACATCCATCGTCGAGCATCCCGCTCTCGATTCGGTCAGGGACGGCGTGAAGAAAGCGCTCGAGGACGCCGGCTACACCGAAGCCAAGGGCCTCAAATGGCAGTTCCAGACGGCGCAGGGCAATACCGCCATCGCGGCGCAGATCGCCCGCAAGTTCGTGGGAGACAAGCCGGACGCCATCGTCGCCATCGCTACGCCTTCGGCTCAGGCGGTCGTTGCCGCCACCAAGACGATTCCCGTGGTCTATTCCGCCGTAACCGACCCCGTGGCCGCGCAACTGGTTCCGTCGCTGGAGCCTTCGGGCACCAATGTGACCGGGGTATCCGATGCGCTGGCGCTGGAGAGGCAGGTCGAGCTGATCCGCTCCGTCGTGCCCGACGCCAAGCGGGTGGGCATGGTGTACAACCCCGGCGAAGCCAACTCTGTCGTCGTGGTGGAAAGGCTGCGCGAGCTTCTGCCCAAGTCTGGCATGACACTGGTCGAGGCGACGGCGGCGCGTACGGTCGATGTCGGCGCCGCAGCCCGCAGCCTGGTCGGCAAGGTCGATGTCATCTATACCAATACCGACAATAACGTCGTGTCCGCATATGAAGCCCTGGTCAAGGTCGGCAACGACGCCGACGTGCCCCTGGTTGCGTCGGATACCGACAGCGTCAAGCGCGGCGCCATCGCCGCGCTGGGCATCGATTACTACGATATCGGCCTGCAGACGGGCAAGCAGGTCGTGCGCATCCTGAAGGGCGAAGCGCCTGGCGCGATTGCTTCGCAGACCAGCGACAATCTGCAACTGTTCGTCAATCCGGGGGCTGCGAAACAGCAGGGCGTCACTCTGTCGGAAGATTTCATCAAGTCCGCCAGCCAGGTTGTAGAATAATCGGCTTTGCCGCAGCCAGGCCGTCCGGAGCATCGCGCCCACCAGAGACGAAACCGGGCAGGCGGCATCCGCCTATCATCAAAAATGAAACCTCCGCGCGGGCGGACGCCGAACCGGTTGTCCGCCCGCCTGACTGACTTCGCATTATGTCGATCTACTCACTTTGGGGCGCCCTCGAAATCGGGCTTATCTTCGGCCTGGTCGCACTGGGCGTGCTCATTTCGTTCCGCATACTGCGCTTTCCCGACCTGACCGTGGATGGCAGCTTCCCGCTGGGCGGGGCCGTGGCCGCCACGCTGATCAGCATGGGCAGCGATCCCTTCCTGGCGACGCTGGTCGCCACCTGTGCGGGAGCGCTTGCGGGCATGGTGACGGGCTGGCTGAACGTCAAGCTGAAGATCATGGACCTGCTCGCCAGCATCCTGATGATGATCGCGCTGTATTCCATCAATCTGCGCATCATGGGCAGGCCCAATGTGCCGCTGATCACAGAGTCCACGGTATTCACCGTGCTGCAGCCCGAGGCGGTGCCTGATTATGTGGCGCGGCCGCTGATCCTTCTCGCCCTGGTCATCGTCGTCAAGCTGCTGCTCGACTGGTATTTCGCCACGAGGAACGGCCTCTCCATGCGGGCGACGGGCTCCAATCCCAGGATGGCGCGCGCGCAGGGCGTGGCGACAGGCAGCATGATCCTGGTCGGCATGGCGCTGTCGAATGCCTTGTGCGCTATGGCGGGAGCGCTGTTCGCCCAGTCCCAGGGCGGCTCCGATATTTCAATGGGGATCGGGACCATCGTGATCGGCCTGGCCGCAGTCATCGTCGGCGAAAGCATCATGCCGTCGCGCAGATTGGTCGTCGTTACGCTGGCGGTCATCGTGGGCGCGGTGCTCTATCGCTTCTTCATTGCCCTGGCGCTGAATGCCGATTTCATCGGCCTGAAGGCGCAGGACCTGAACCTGGTGACTGCCGTCCTGGTCACCGTTGCGCTGGTGATCCCCCTGATGCGCCAGCGCATGCGTAGTAACAATAAGAAGAGGGCCTGACATGCTGCGCGTCGACAATATCCACATTACTTTCAATGCGGGCACGCCGATCGAGACCAGGGCCCTGCGCGGCCTGTCGCTGCATATCCCCGAAGGCCAGTTCGTTGCGGTCATCGGTTCCAATGGCGCTGGTAAATCCACGCTGTTAAATGCTGTTTCGGGCGATATCGGCATCGACAGCGGCGCCATCCATATCGATGGCACGGATGTTACGCGCCAGTCCGTATGGGCCCGGGCGGGCTCCGTGGCGCGGGTGTTCCAGGATCCCATGGCGGGCACTTGCGAGGACCTGACCATCGAAGAGAACATGGCGCTGGCCAGCGCCCGCGGCGAGCGCCGGGGATTGGGGGCCGCGGTCAAGTCCTCGATGCGCGAGCTGTTTCGCGAGCGTCTCGCCACGCTTGGCCTGGGCCTGGAAAACCGACTTACGGACAGGATAGGCTTGTTGTCGGGAGGGCAGCGCCAGGCGGTCAGTCTGCTGATGGCCGCGCTGCAGCCGTCTCGGATTCTCCTGCTGGACGAGCACACGGCGGCGCTGGACCCGCGCACCGCGGACTTCGTCCTGCAGTTGACGCGGCGCATCGTAGAGGACAGCGGCCTGACGACCATGATGGTGACGCACAGTATGCGCCAGGCGCTGGATATCGGCGATCGCACCATCATGTTGCACCAGGGGAACATCGTGCTGGATGTTTCCGGCGAAGAGCGCAAGAGCCTCGATGTCCCCGACCTGTTGGCCATGTTCGCCAGGGTGCGCGGCGAGCAACTGGACGACGATAAGCTGCTGCTGGGATAGGAATGGCGGCGCTTGCCTCGCCATTCAGGAAAGCAACAACAGAAGCCTGTTGCGTGATGAAAACTGTTCCTGTCAAAAATGAATCTTTTTTGATTCATTTTTTAGGGGCATCCGTATTTTCCCTTGCTTTTCGCTTTATACTCTCGCTTTGCTCATACCCAAGAATGCACACCATTCGTACGCCTCAGGGTGTATCGTCGCGCGGGAGTCCTCCATGTTTCATCAATATCTGCCGTCCAGGCGGAAAGTTGGCCGTATTATTCTTCCTTTGGCTGCGGTATTCGTCCTGGCGTCATGCTCGGACAAGCCAGCGGACGGAGGCGCTCCCGGCGGCATGAAGGTGCCGGTCAGCGTCATTACCGTGGAGCCTTCGCGCGCCGAGATGTTCGCCGACCTGCCTGGCCGGGTGGAAGCCATCCGTGATGCGCAGATCCGCGCCCGCGTCACGGGCATCGTGACCGGCATCCATTTCGAGCAGGGCAGCGACGTCAAGGAAGGGCAGTTGCTCTTCACCATCGATCCCGCGCCCTACAAGGCTGCCCGCGACCAGGCGGCCGCCATGCTCAAGCAGGCGCAGGCGGATGCGGGCGCCGCGCGCACGCTGTCCAAGCGCTACGAAACCCTGATCAAGGCGAACGCCGTCAGCCGCCAGGACTACGACAACGCCGTCGCCCGGACGGCGCAGGCCGATGCCGCAATCGCTTCCGCGAAAGCGGCGCTGCAGGCGGCGGACATCGACCTGGGCTACACGAAAATCACCTCACCGATCGATGGCCGCATCGGCAAATCGCTGGTGACGGAAGGCGCGCTGGTCAGCGCGTCGTCGGCCACACAGCTTGCCACCGTGCAGCAGCTGGATCGCGTCTATGTCGATTCCATGCGTTCGACGGCGGAGCTCGCGCAATTGCGCAAGGCTATCGCCGACGGCACGCTGAAGCAGGCCGGCGATGGCGCCGCGCAAGCCCAGGCATTGATGGACGGCGGCGAGCTCTACGCGGAACCTGGCAGGCTGCTGTTCTCGGGCGTGTCGGTGGATCCCACGACAGGCCAGGTCGTGCTGCGTTCCGAATTCCCCAACCCGGACAAGATCCTGCTGCCGGGCATGTATGTGCGCGTCAGGCTGCAGCAAGGCATCGATGAAAAAGCGTTGATGGTGCCGCAGCAGGCCCTGCAGCGCACGGCCGACGGACGCAGCAGCCTGATGCTCGTCAAGGACGGCAAGGTTGCGGTTTCTCCCGTGCTCACGGGCCCTTCCATGAATGGCAAGGTGGTCGTCACCAGCGGCCTGCAGGCCGGCGATGCGGTGATCGTCGAGGGCTTCCAGAAGATCAGGCCGGGCGCGCCCGTCCAGCCCATGCCGTGGAAAGCGGACGGCGCGCAACAGCAGCCGAAGCCGGACCAGCCCCAGGGCGGAGAGCAGCCGGCGGGGCAGGCGGGTTGATCCGCGTCATCGAGGTATCGCGGAGCGGCGAAGCGGCCGCTCCAACTCCAGACAATGCTATCCAGGTGAGCACACATGCCACAGTTTTTTATTGAGCGTCCTATCTTTGCGTGGGTTGTGGCGCTGGCCATCGCTCTTGCGGGGTTGATGTCGCTGCCCAGCATGCCGGTGTCCCAGTACCCGGCCGTCGCTCCTCCCGCCATCGAAATCAGCGCGACCTATCCCGGCGCTTCGGCCGAGGATGTCTCGCAATCGGTCGCCAGCATCATCGAGAACGAGCTCAACGGCGCCAAGGGGCTGCTGTACTATGAGTCCGTCAGCGACTCGTACGGCAGCGCCCAGATCACGGCGACTTTTGCGCCCGGCACGGATCCCGACATGGCGCAGGTCGACGTGCAGAACCGCATTTCCAACGTGACTGCGCAACTGCCGGCCGCGGTGATGCAACAGGGCCTGAAGGTGTCCCAGACCAGTACCGGCTTCCTGATGGTGGTCACCTTGTCGTCGAGCGATGGTTCCGTCAGTGCGATGGAACTGGCCGACTACATCACACGCAACATCCAGAACCCGATCTCGCGGGTTCCGGGCGTGGGCAAGTTCCAGCTGTTTGCGGCGCCTCGCGCGATGCGAGTCTGGGTCGATCCTGACAAGCTGGTCGGATACGGCCTGAGCATCACTGACGTCAACAATGCCATCGCCGCGCAGAACCTGGCGGTGTCGGCGGGTATTGTCGGCTCGCCTCCCAATCCGATCGAACTGCGTGTGTCCGCGCCGGTCGTGGTCAACGGCGAGCTGGAATCCGTGGCCGAATTCGAGAAGATCGTCCTGCGCTCCAATACGGACGGTTCCATCGTGCGCATGTCCGACGTGGCTCGCGTCGAGGTCGGCGCTGACAGCTACCAGTTCGGCGCGCGCCTCAATGGGCAGCCCACGGCCGCGTTCGCGCTGTCGCTGTCGCCGACGGCAAATGCGCTGGCGACCGCCGATGCCGTCAAGGCCGAGATGGAGGAACTCTCGAGATTCTTCCCCGGCAATATCGAATACACCATTCCCTACGACACCGCGCCGTATGTGGGCGTCTCCATCGAGCAGGTCGTCCACACGCTGCTCGAAGCCATGGTGCTGGTGTTCCTGGTGATGTTCCTGTTCCTGCAGAATGTCCGCTATACGCTGATTCCGGCGCTGGTGGTGCCGGTCGCCATGCTGGGCGCTTTCGCCGTGATGTATGCGCTGGGCTTTTCCATCAACGTGCTGACCATGTTCGCCATGGTGCTGGCGATCGGGATTCTGGTCGACGACGCCATCGTGGTGGTGGAAAACGTCGAGCGTATCATGGTCGAGGACGGGCTTCCGCCCAGGGAGGCCACCAAGAAGGCCATGCCGCAGATCAGCGGGGCCATCGTGGGCATTACACTGGTCCTGAGCGCCGTGTTCCTGCCGCTGGCCTTCATGAGCGGCTCCGTGGGCGTGATCTACCGGCAGTTCTCCGTCGCCATGGCCGTGTCCATCATGTTCTCAGGCTTCCTGGCGCTGACCTTCACGCCGGCGCTTTGCGCCAGCTTCCTCAAGCCCATTCCCAAGGGACACCACGAAGAAAAGAAAGGCTTCTTCGGCTGGTTCAACAGGGTGTTCGGCCGTTCGACCAACGCCTACGAGGGCTGGGTGACGCGCAGCCTCAAGCGCGGCGGGCGCATGATGTTCATCTACCTGGCCCTGGCCGTGGTCATGGGCTTCCTCTACCTGCGCTTGCCCAGCGCCTTCCTGCCCCAGGAAGACCAGGGCTATGTCATTGCCAATATCGAGCTGCCTTCGGGTTCCACGGCCAATCGCACGATCGATCTGATCGAGCAGGTCGAGGGCTATTTCATGAACCAGCCCGAGGTGGAAAACATCATCGCCGTACAGGGCTTCAGCTTCAACGGCAGCGGGTTGAACGCCGCCATCGCCTTCGTGACCCTGAAGGATTTCGCGGAACGCAAGGGCGCCGAGCATTCGGCCGAAACCGTCGCCAACAAGGCGATCGGCAGCCTGCTGTTCGGCCTGCCCGATTCCATGACCTTTACCATCGTGCCGCCGGCCATTTCCGAACTGGGCAATGCATCGGGCTTCGACGTGCGCCTGCAGGATCGCGCCTCGTCGGGGCATAATGAATTGATGGCCGCGGCGCAGCAATTGCTGGCGCTGGCCGCCGAAAGCCCCGTACTGGCCGACGTGCGCATCACGGGACTGGGCTCCGGTCCTCAGGTGCGACTGACCGTCGACCGTGAAAAGGCGGCCGCGCTGGGCGTCAATTTCGCCGAGGTTGCGCAGTTGATTTCCACATCGGTGGGCTCCAGCTACATCAACAAATATCCCAATATGGGACGTTTGCAGAACGTCTGGGTACAGGCCGAAGGCTCTCATCGCGCCACGCCGGAGTCCATCCTGAAGCTCAATGCCAGGAATGCGGCGGGCGAAATGGTGCCTCTGTCCTCGTTCGTCACCCTGGACATGGAAACGGGTCCGGTGCAGATCGTACGCTACAACAGCTATGAATCGATCCGGATCGGAGGAGGCGCCGCGCCCGGATACTCCTCGGGCGACGCCATGCAGGAAATCGAGAATCTGATGGCCAAGCTTCCCGACGGTTTCGGCTATGAGTGGACCGGGCTGTCCTACCAGGAACGCCAGGCGGGCGCGCAGAATGCCATTCTGCTGACGCTGTCGATGCTGGTGGTGTTCATGGTCCTGGCCGCCCTGTACGAAAGCTGGGCCATTCCGCTGTCTGTCCTCATGGCCGTTCCTCTCGGTATGCTGGGCTCCGTCGGCCTGGTCTCCGCGCTCGGCATGCCGAATGACGTCTACTTCCAGGTGGGGCTGGTGACCGTGATCGGGCTGGCGGCGAAGAACGCCATTCTGATCGTGGAATTCGCCAAGGATATCTACGCGGAGGAGGGCGATCTCCTGAAGGCGACGATCCATGCGGCGCGCCTGCGTTTCAGGCCCATCCTCATGACTTCGTTCGCCTTCATCCTGGGCGTGGTGCCGCTGATGCTGGCCACGGGCGCGGGCGCCGCCAGCCAGAATGCGGTGGGCTTCGGCGTGTTCGGCGGCATGCTGGCGGCGACGCCGCTGGCGGTGCTGTTCGTGCCGACATTCTTCGTCGTGATCCTCAGGCTCTTCAAGACCAAGCCCAAGGTATTCAGCGATCACGGGTTCAGCCATCATGAGGCATCCGAGGGAGCAGTCGCTTCGCAGGCCGGAAAGCAGGGAGACCAGGCATGAGCCAACGTATGTTTGTCCGTTCATCGACAGCCGTCGCCGTCATGCTGGTGATGGCGGGTTGCTCGCTGGCTCCGCGCTATGAGCAGCCGGAAAGCCCCGTACCGGGCGCTTTCCCGTCCTATGGCCAGCAGCAGGAATCCGGGGCGGCCCAGGCCGCGGCGGATCTCGGCTGGCGTGAAATGTTCCGCGATCCCCGCCTGGCGGAACTGATCGGGATCGCGCTGGAAAACAACCGCGACATGCGCATCGCCGTCCAGCGCGTCGAGGAAGCGCGGGCGCAGTACGGCATTGCGCAAAGCGACCGTTTCCCGACGCTCGGCATCGGCGGAACAGGGCAGATCACGCGCTATCCGCCGGACCTGCGCGCCGCCGGCCCCGACTCGCCCAGCGTCAGCCGCGTCTACCAGGCGGGCGCCGCCATGACCTCGTTCGAGATCGATTTCTTCGGGCGTGTCAGGAATCTTTCCGAGGCGGCCTACCAGCAGTACCTGGCTACAGGGGAGGCGCAGCGCACGGTCCAGATCAATCTGATCGCGCAGGTGGCGGAAGCTTATTTCCGCCAGCGCATGGCGGAGCAGTTGTCGGACTTGATCCAGAAAACGCTGCGTGCGCGCCAGGCCACGCACGACCTGGTGCGCGCCCGATTCGACGCGGGCGTTGCATCCGAGCTGGATGTGCACCAGTCGCAAAGCCAGCTGGATACGGCCAGGGCGGATCATGCCTCGACCCTGAGGGCCCGCGAGCAGGCGAGCAATGCCCTGAGCCTGCTGCTGGGTACGACTCCGCCGGCCGACCTGCCCGAGGCGGCCGAATTCGGCAGGGATCAACTGGTGGCGAGCCTGCCCGCGGGCCTGCCGTCGGAACTGCTGCAGCGCAGGCCGGACATCTTGGCGGCGGAGCATGCCTTGCGTGGTGCGAACGCCAATATCGGCGCCGCGCGCGCAGCGTTCTTCCCCAACATTTCCATCACAGGTCTGCTGGGCTTTGCCAGTCCGCAACTGGGCGGACTGATGGGCAGCGGCAACCGTTTCTGGCAGTTCTCGCCGCAGGTGCAGATGCCTATCTTCTCAGGCGGCGTGGCGGGCAACCTCGCGCTGGCCGAGGCTCGCAAGCATATTGCCGTGTCCGAATACGAGAAGTCCATACAGACGGCCTTCCGCGAAGTGGCCGATGCGCTGGCGGGCGAAGCCACCTATGCCCGGCAGGTCGAGGCGCTCAAGTCGCTGGAGAAATCCGCACACGACGCCCTGAAGCTGGCGCAACTGCGCTATGAGACGGGCATCGACAGCTTCCTGCAGGTGCAGACGGCCGAAGTGACGTTCTACGAAGCGCAGCAGGCGCTGCTGCAGACCGGCATGGATGCGCTGCTCAATCGGGTAACGCTGTACAAGGCCCTGGGCGGCGGATGGACGGAAAACACCGTCCTGGCTTCGCAGGGCATGGTCAACGCTCAGGAAAATCAGGAACGGCAATGACGTTTTTTTCGGGTATGGCAGGCGCCGATATCGAGCTTGGCGTCAATATCGATCATGTCGCCACTTTGCGCCAGCAGCGGCTGACGGCCTATCCGGATCCCGTGCGGGCCGCTCTGGTGGCGGAGGACGCGGGCGCCGATCTCATTACGCTGCATTTGCGCGAAGACCGTCGTCATATCCAGGACACGGATGTGGCGCAGATGCGCGCGCAGATCCGCACGCGCATGAATCTGGAGTGCGCCATTACCGCGGAAATGCTGGATCTGGCCTGCAGGACCAAGCCGGACGATGTCTGCCTGGTTCCCGAAAAACGAG
Organism: Paracandidimonas soli; assembly: GCF_004342005.1. Taxonomy (GTDB): domain Bacteria; phylum Pseudomonadota; class Gammaproteobacteria; order Burkholderiales; family Burkholderiaceae_B; genus Paracandidimonas; species Paracandidimonas soli. The sequence goes on along the minus strand of NZ_SMBX01000002.1, from coordinate 580,260 downwards.
AAGAGCTGACGACGGAAGGCGGGCTGGACGTGCTGGGCCATTTCGACCAGGTCGGCGATGCGGTGAAGCAGTTGCAGGACGCCGGCATCCGCGTGTCGCTGTTCATCGATCCCGAAACGGCCCAGATCGAAGCGGCGCATCGCAGCGGCGCCACGGTCATCGAGCTGCATACCGGCGCGTATGCGGATGCCGCTGATGCGGCAGTTCAGGCGGCGGAGCTGCAGCGCGTGCGCGAGGCCGTCGTCGCGGGCCTGTCGCTAGGCCTTCGCGTCAATGCCGGACACGGACTGCACTACGAAAACGTATCCGCGGTCGCGGCCTTGCCGGGAATATCGGAGTTGAATATCGGCCACGCCATCATCGCCCGCGCCGTGTTCGATGGCCTGGACAAGGCCGTGCGCGACATGAAGGCGCTGATGCGCAGCGCCTGTCGGCAATCCGGATCCGGCCTGTAAACTGTCGCCATGATACTGCTTTGCGCTGGCTGGCAAAGCAGCGGTTTCGATACGCGGGTCCTGGGTTCGCCGGATATCGTCATTGTTTCATAAGGGTTTGCCATGTCATCGACCAGTTCTCCCATCGATTTCCTGCTGTCGCGCAGGTCCGTCAAGTTCGTGCAGGCTCCGGCGCCTTCGCAGGAAGAGCTGGAGCAGATCCTCCAGGCGGCCATGTCCGCGCCGGACCACGGCAAGCTGCGGCCGTGGCGCTTCAAGCTGATACAGGGCGAGGCCGTCGGCAAGCTGGCCGATACCGCCTTCCGCGCGCAAGCCGAGGCCGGCTCGCCGGTGCCGGAGCAGAAGCAGCAGTCCGTACGCGGCTGGCTGGCCGAGGTGCCTTTGATGCTGGCAATAGCCTGCAAGCTGGACCACAGCAATACCAAGATCCCGGAAGACGAGCGCCTGCTGGCTACCGGCGCCGCCGTCATGAACATCCTGAATGCAGCGCATGCACTGGGCTATGGTGCTTTCTGGAGCACCGGCCTCGGGACCTATACGGATGCGGTGCCTGAGACGCTGGGCTTCGACAGCCTGGAATACCGCTTCATGGGCTTCCTGGCGATCGGGACGCCCATCGACGAGCAGTTCCCGATGACACGGCCCGACCATCGACAGTTCGTGTCCGAATGGACGGGGGAGTGACGGCGGCACTCAGTGCCTGCCGATAGCGTCATGCCTACTGCGGACTCATTGGAGCCGGGCCTGCGGGCTTTGCTGCGGATGGCAGCCCTCGCGGCCGCCATGCTGCTCCCGCTGCCGGCATTGCCGGCGGAGGCGGATGCGCTATGGAATGCGTCCGGCACCAGCGGCGCGTTGACGGCTCCGGGGCGAGAGGTTTCCCAGCATTTTTCTCCGGAAGCGGATGCGTCCATTCCGGCGGGCGCCAAAGTGACGCGGGTCAATGCAACCCGCCGATATGAATCCAATGCCTGGCTGAAGACGGAGCTGTGCGCGGCATCCACGGGCCAGTGCATCGAAATGCATGGTTCTTCCGTGACGACGGGTGCTTTCCAGGGCCAGCCCGCGGCGCAGGCCTTTTTCCTGCGACATCAGGTGCGGCAGTGGGCGGGCAGCAGCCCGCCCCTGTTCATCCGCAGCAGCGTGACTGTGTGGTACCGGCCGTAGACGGCGCTTTTTCATCAGCGGCCAGCAACAGCGTGCCTTCCATCAGGCGTTCCAGGATAGGACAGTCGGGGCGATGATCGGCGCGGCATCCCTTGACCAGATGGCGCAGGGAATCCGCCATCTGCTGCAGGCCAGCCGCCTTGGCTTCCAGTTCCTGGATGTGCTCCTGGGCCAGCCGCTGGACGTCGGCGCTGGCGCGGTTCTTGTCCCGCCACAGAGCCAGCAGCGACATGGTCTGCTTCAGCGAAAAACCGAGTTCGCGGGAGCGGCGGATGAAGCGCATTTCGTTGATGTCCGTTTCATCGTAGATGCGGTAGCCGGCGCTGCTGCGTTTGCTGTCCCGCAGCAGTCCCGTGCTTTCGTAGTAGCGGATCATTTTCGCGGAAAGTCCGGATGTGCTTGCCGCCTGCCCGATATTCATGCTGTCGCGCCTGTGTCGTGAAACGAAGACAAGTCTAAACCTTACCATGAAGTGAAGGAAGAGCTTGCCCTTGCCATCGTGGCAAGGTTTAGACTTGACGGGTTTCTTAATCATTCATTATCAGGAGAACTCCATGACACTGAAGTTCGAGGTTCAGGACATGACTTGCGGCCATTGCGTGCGCACCATCACCGAAGCCGTCACCGCAGCTGTTCCTGGCGCCGTCGTCAGCGCGGATACCGCTACGCATATCGTCATCGTGGAAACCGATGCGGCATCCGACGTGGTCGAGAAGGTCATTCGCGAAGCGGGCTACACGCCTCAGGCGCGATAAACCCGGCTGCGCGGCGTATAGCCGCGCAAGTCCCGAAGGTGCTCAGCGCGCGGTTTCCGTGATGAGTTGCCTGGCCGTTTCCGTCAGGGTGTCGATGGACTCTCCGTCTGATGCCAGAAAGCGCGCCTTGCCCCTGCTGTCGAAGAAATAGATGCCGCGGCTGTGCGTGACTTCGTAGTTCCGGCCTTCGGGGCCGGAGGGTCTTGCCATCTGGTAGGAAACACGGTAGCGCTTGGCCACGGCGGCGATCTGGCGCTCGGTGCCTGTGAGTCCAACGGCATCGCTGCCGAAAGCTTCAACGTAGGCCTGCAGCATGTCCGGCGTGTCGCGATGCGGATCCACGCTGATGAATACGATGCGGACTTTGTCCGCGTCGTCGCCCAGGCTCTGCCGGACCTGGGCGAGCTGGGCCATCGTAATGGGGCAGATGTCGGGACAACTGGCGTATCCGAAGAACAGCATGACGACTTTGTTCTTGAAGTCGGCTTCGGTAACCGCGGGGTTGCCGGCGCTGCTCAGCGTGAAGCGCAGGTCGGGCAGGAAACCGCCCACCTTGTAGACGGCCGAGGCTTGCGCGGCCCCAAGCCCGCCCAGTTGCAGCATGGCTGTCAGCAGAAGGGCAAGCAGGGATCGCATCGGGCAGTTCCTTTGGTTCAGGCCGCTTCCGCCATGCCGCTATGGCGCAGCAGCGCATCGATGGAGGCGGGGCGTCCGCGGAAGGCTTCGAAGGACTCCTTCGCGGGACGGGAGCCTCCGACCGCCAGGATTTCGTCGCGGAAGCGCGCGCCGGCAGCGCTATCGAGAACGCTGCCGTTGCCGGCCCGGGCCTGTTCCTCGAACAGGGCGAAGGCGTCCGACGACAGGACTTCCGCCCATTTGTAGCTATAGTAGCCCGCGCCGTAGCCGCCTGCGAACAGGTGGGAGAAATTGTGCGGGAAGCGATGCCATTCCGGCGGAAACAGGACGGCGACGTCCTTGCGGGTTTCCTGCAGCACATCCATGACTTCCTGGATGGAAAGGCCTTCGGGCCGGGTATGGATGCGCATGTCGAACAGCGAGAACTCCACCTGGCGCAGCAGCTGCATGCCGCTCTGGAAGTTGCGCGCGGCCAGCATGCGGTCGTAGAGTTCGCGCGGCAGGGGTTCGCCAGTTTCCACGTGGGCGGATAACTGGCCGATCACGGACCATTCCCAGCAGAAGTTTTCCATGAACTGCGAGGGCAGTTCGATGGCGTCCCATTCGACGCTGGCAAATGGTGACGCACCGGGTTCGTCCACCTGGGAAAGCAGCGCATGCAGCGCGTGGCCGCTTTCATGGAAGAGCGTGATGACATCGTCGTGTGTCAGCAGCGCGGGGCGGCCGTCCTGGGGCGGCGTGAAGTTGCAGGTAAGATAGACGATGGGGGTTTCCAGCCGGTTTGCCGTGCGCTTGCGCGAACGTTCACTGTCGACCCAGGCGCCGCCCTGTTTGCCGGGGCGCGCATAGAGGTCCAGGTACAGGATGCCTTGCGTGTCGCCCTGGCCGTCCAGCACGCGCCAGGCGCTGGCGTCCTTGTGCCATACCGGAGCCTGCAATGGTTCGAAACGCACGCCGAACAGCGTGCCGGCGACGTCGAACAGCCCTTGCAGGACGCGCGGCTCGGTGAAGTACTGGCGGACTTCTTCTTCGGAATAGTTGTAGCGCTGCTGGCGCAGGCGCTCCGCCGCGAAGCCGTTGTCCCAGGGCTGCAGGTCTTCCAGTCCGAGATGCTCGCGGGCGAACTCGCGCAGTTCGGCCAGGTCGCGTTCGGCGTAGGGTCGGGCTTTTCTGGCGAGATCGTTGAGGAAATCCTGCACCTGCTTTGCGCTGTCGGCCATGCGGGTTTCGAGGCGCAGCGCGGAAAAATCGCCATAACCCAGCAGCCGCGCCTCTTCGGCGCGCAACGCAAGCAGCTGTTCGATCAGCGAAGAGTTGTCCAGCTCGGGATTGCCTTGCTCGGATGCGATGGTGCCGTAGGCGCGATACAGGGTTTCGCGCAGCTTGCGGTTCTCGGCGTACTGCATGACGGGCAGGTAGCAGGGCATTTTCAGCGTCAGCTTCCAGCCGTCCTTGCCGTCGTCGGCCGCCGCCTTGCGGGCCGCTGCGACGACGTCGGCCGGCAGGCCCGCCAGTTCCTGCTCGTCGGAGACGATCAGCGACCAGCGATCGACGGAGTCCAGCACGTTTTCGGAGAACTTCTGTGATGCCTGGGCCTCCAGGTCGGAGATCTCGGCATAGCGCTCGCGCTGCTCGCCCTGCAGCTCCACGCCGCTGAGCCGGAAGTCGCGCAAGGCCAGGTCGATGATGCGCTGGCGCACCGGAGACAGGCTGGCGAAGTCCGGGGCTTCGCGCAGGCGGCGGTATTGCATGTACAGGCCGTGATGCAGCCCTACCCAGGTCGAGAATTCGGTGACCTTGGGCAGGCATGCGTTGTAGGCGGCGCGCAGTTCAGGCGTATTGACGACGGCATTCAGGTGTCCCACGGCCGACCAGGCGCGCCAGAGGCGGGCCGAAGCGGTTTCTAGTGGTTCGACGACGGTATCCCAACTGGCATCGATCGTGGGGTCCGCGGCGTGCTCGACGGCGGCGCGGGCCTCGGCCATGAGGCTGTCGATGGCAGGCTCGATATGCGCCGGCTCGATGGCCGCATAATCGAGCAGGGTGTCGATGGGAACATTCAGGGGATTGCGGGACATTGTTGCCTTGATTCAGATGGGAGGATCAGCCGTCCGTGCGGGCGGCGTAGCGTTCGGTGGCTTCCAGCGTGTTGACCAGCAGCATGGCGATGGTCATGGGGCCGACGCCGCCGGGGACCGGTGTGATGGCGCCCGCGACTTCGCTGGCGGAATCGAAATCGACATCGCCGGCCAGCTTGCCGTCGGGCAGGCGGTTGATGCCGACGTCGATGACGGTGGCGCCGGGTTTGATCATGTCGCCCGTGACGATGCCGGGCTTGCCGGTTGCGACGACGAGCACGTCAGCGCGGCGCGTCTGGGCGGCCAGGTCGCGGGTCTTGGAGTTGCAGATGGTAACGGTGGCGCCCGCGGCCAGCAGCAGCATGGCCATGGGCTTGCCGACGATATTGCTGGCGCCGACGATGACGGCTTCCGCGCCGCGCAGGGGAATATTTTCGCTTTCCAGCATCTTCATGACGCCATAGGGCGTGCACGGGCGGAACAGCGGCTGCCCGGTCATGAGCAGGCCGGCATTGCTGATGTGGAAGCCGTCCACGTCTTTTTCCGCGGCGATCGTTTCGATGACGCGGGCCGAATTCAGGTGCGGGGGCAGCGGCAGCTGCACCAGGATGCCGTGGATGCGGTTGTCGAGGTTGAGCTCGCGCACGGTGCGCAGCAGTCGCTCCTCGGTGATATCGGCGGGCAGCCGCAGCACTTCGGAGTGCAGGCCGGCCTTTTCGCAAGCGGCCGCCTTGTTGCGCACATAGACCTGGGAGGCGGGATCTTCTCCCACCAGCACGACGGCCAGCCCGGGCTGTATGCCCGACTGTTTCAATGCCGCGACGCGGTGGGCCACGTCGGCCTTGATGGCGTCGGAAAGCTGTTTTCCATCGATGCGTTTCGCTGTCATGCCGAGGTCTCGTTGCTGGCGAGCGCGATCTTCATCAGATCGGCCACGGTTGTTACTTCAAGTTTTTCCATGATGTTGGCGCGGTGCGCCTCCACTGTCTTGATGCTGATGTTCAGGTCGCCCGCGATCTGCTTGTTGAGGCGGCCGGCCACGATGCGTTCCAGCACCTGCTGCTCGCGCGCGGTCAGGCGGCTGAGGATGAGCTGCTGGTTCTTGCGGGTCTGGGCCTGGGAAACGCGCTCGGCGGCCTGTTGCAGCATGCGGGCGACGATGCTGCGCAGCTCGCCTTCGTTGAAGGGTTTTTCCAGGAAGTCGACGGCGCCTTTCTTCATGGTGGAGACGGCCATGGGCACGTCGCCGTGTCCGGTGATGAACACGATGGGGATGGGAGAGTTGCGCTTGATGAGCTCTTCCTGCAGTTCCAGCCCGCTCATGCCCGGCATGCGGACGTCGACGATCAGTATGCTGATGCTGTCGGGGTCGTAGCCTTCCAGGAATTCTTCGGCGCTGCCGAAGCTCTTGACGCGGTAGCTGTTGGCTTCGAGCAGCCAGCGCAGGGAATCGCGTACGGCTTCATCGTCATCGACGATGTAGATCAGGCTTGGTGTCTGGGTAATGGTCATGCATGCAACTCCTGGGAATCCTCTGATGGTATCCGCACTTGTGGTGCGACGCGTGGCAGGGTGAATCGGAAAATGGTGCCGCCGTCCGGATTGGCGTCGGCCCATAGTCGACCGTGATGTGATTCGATGATGGTTCTGCAGATATTGAGCCCCATGCCCAGCCCCTCGGATTTGGTGCTGTAGAAGGGCTCGAACAGGCGCTCGGGGTCTTTCAGTCCGTGGCCCCGATCGATGACGGCGAACTCGACCAGGGGATCCTGCTCGGTAATGATGACGTGCAAGGTGCGATAGTCGCTGGCCTCCATGGCCTCGACGCCGTTCTTGAGCAGATTCAGCAGGACTTGCTCGATGAGAATCGGGTCGGCCATGACGTCAGGCATGGGGTCCGGCGTCGAGCATTCGATGCTGATCCTGCGCTTGCGTGCATCGATGTCGGCGAAAGCCACGGCATTGTCGAGGATGCCGGTGACGGAAACTGTCTGCCGCTGGGGTTCGCTGCGTTTGACGAACTCGCGGATGCGGCTGATGATCTTGCCGGCGCGCTGCGCCTGCTTGGCGGCCTTTTCCATGGCTTCGAGCACGTCCTCGGGCTTCGCCCGGCCGGAGCGCAGCATGGCGACGGCGCCCATGCTGTAGTTGGTGATGGCGGTCAGCGGCTGGTTCAGCTCGTGCGCCAGGGAGGAGGCCATTTCGCCCATGGTTGTCAGGCGGCTGGTCAACTGGATCTTCTCCTGCTGGATGCGCGAGGCTTCTTCATGATTGCGGCGTTCGGTGATGTCGCGCGCCACTTGCAGACGCACGCGCCTGCCGTCGGTCCACGCAAGGATGCGGTGGTGCACCTCGAACCAGCGCTGCGCCGTTTCGGAATGGATTTCCACGGTTTCATCGGTGAAGCGCCCAAGCCTGCCGCCCAGCAGTTCGCCATGTCCGCCGGCCTGCGCGCCGAAGAAGCGGCGATAGGTGCGATTGGCGAACAGCAATTCCAGGCCTTCCGGCGTATCGGCTACCACGGAGATGGCGTCATCCAGCCCTTCGAGCACGGTCATGAAGCGCTCATGCGCGGCGGTCAGGGCTTCGCGGATGCGCTTGGGTTCGGTGATGTCGGTCATGGAGGTCATCCAGCCGATCTGTTCTCCCTGGGGATCGCGCAGCGGGGAGACATACATGCGGGCCGTGAAGCGCGAGCCGTCGCGCCGCTGGGCTTCGATTTCGAGGCCGCTGCTGGGCGCGCGCCCCGACATCAGCAGGTTGAGGGTTTCCTGGTGCTGGGAGTGGCGGCCCGGCACCCAATATGGAAAAGGCGTGGTGCGGCCGATGAGGTCGGCCTCGTTCCAGCCTATCATGCGGCAGAATGCCGGATTCACATAGGCGATGCGGCCCTGCATGTCGAGCACGCGCATGCCGGTGGACATGGAGTTTTCCATGGCGCGGCGAAAACCGGTTTCCGCGATGAGCGCGGCTTCCGCGCGCGAGCGGATGCGGGTATAGCGCCAGAGGAACAGCAGGCTGACGACAATGACGCAGGACAGGGCTGCCACCACCATCAGCAGGCGTTGCTGGCGCGTTTCCTGGTCTATAGTGACGAACATGACGCTGTCGTTGTGGATCTGCTGCAGCCAGGCGAACATGCCCATGACGCAGAGGAACAGGATCAGAACGATGACCGGCGCCAGCCAGTAGAAACCGCGCCGGCTGCTCTTGGCCTGCTCATAGAAACTGGTCTGGATGAGGGTTTTCTTGCTCGGGCTTGCCATGCGTCGTACGGTTGGGGTCAGTCAGGCATTTTAGACTGTTACGGAAAGAAATGTGGGCGGGAGGCTTGCAAGCCTTTTTGTTGATTTCATATTGTGAAATATGATACCGTAAAGTGAAATTTTGCTTGCCCTGGATGGCAGTCTTTCCTAGAATGAGTGCATTCCCTCAGGGCCATGGCCCGTCCCTGCGCGTAATATACCCAGCACGCCAAGGGCGTTGGAACCGATGCGGCCCAAGAGCCGTGCCAAATGATCCTTCAACTGGAGACAGACAATGTCCTCTCTCGATCAAGCCAAGCAACAAGATAGCGACACCCAGGAAACACTGGAATGGATGGAGGCGCTCGAAGCCGTCCTTGATCGCGAAGGCCCTGAACGTGCGCACTTTCTGCTGGAGACCCTGATCGACCTGGCGCGTCGCTCCGGGGCGCATATTCCTTACTCGCCGAATACGGCCTATCTGAACACGATTCCTCCGGCGCTGGAAGCCAAGCACCCTGGCAATCTCGAGCTGGAAGCCCGCATTCGCGCCTATATCCGCTGGAATGCCATGGCCATGGTGGTCAAGGCCAATCGCCATTCGCCTCCCGACGGCGGCGACCTGGGCGGGCACATTGCCTCGTTCGCATCGCTGGCGACCATGATGGGCTGCGGCCAGAACCATTTCTGGCACGCCGAGACCGAAGATCATGGCGGCGACCTGGTCTACTTCCAGGGGCATTCCTCGCCCGGAGTTTATGGCCGCGCCTATCTCGAAGGCCGCCTGACCGAAGAGCAGCTCAACAACTTCCGCCAGGAAGTCGACGGCAAGGGCCTGCCATCCTATCCGCACCCCAAGCTGATGCCGGAGTTCTGGCAGTTCCCCACGGTGTCCATGGGGCTTGGCCCGCTGATGGCCATCTACCAGGCCCGCTTCCTGAAGTACCTGCACGCCCGCGGCATCGCCGATACGAGCAAGCGCAAGGTCTGGGTATTCTGCGGCGACGGCGAGATGGACGAGCCCGAATCCCTGGGCGCCATCAGCCTGGCTTCGCGCGAAAAGCTGGACAACCTGATTTTCGTCGTCAACTGCAACCTGCAGCGCCTGGACGGCCCGGTGCGCGGCAACGGCAAGATCATCCAGGAACTGGAAGGCGAATTCCGCGGCAGCGGCTGGAACGTCATCAAGCTGATCTGGGGCGGCTATTGGGATCCTTTGCTTGCGCACGACAAGGAAGGCATTCTGCGCAAGATCATGGAAGAAACGGTCGACGGCGAGTACCAGGCCTACAAAGCCAACGACGGCGCCTTCGTGCGCGAACACTTCTTCGGTAAGCATCCCAAGCTGCTGGAAATGGTCAGCCGCATGAGCGACGAAGACATCTGGCGACTGAACCGCGGCGGCCACGATCCGCACAAGGTCTATGCCGCATTCAAGGCTGCAAGCGATACGGAAGGCCGTCCCACCGTCATCCTGGCCAAGACGATCAAGGGCTATGGCATGGGGCATGTCGGCCAGGCCAAGAACCCGACGCACCAGCAGAAGAAGCTGGACATGGACGCTGTCCGCGAATTCCGCGATCGCTTCAATATTCCCGTTCCGGACGACAAGCTGGAAGAGCTGCCGTACTACAAGCCGGCGGAAGACTCGCCTGAAATGAAGTACCTGCACGAACGCCGCGAGGCGCTGGGCGGCTACCTGCCCAAGCGCCGCCGCAAGGCCGACGAGCAACTGCGCGCTCCTGCGCTGGAAGTCTTCAAGGCCGTGCTGGAGCCGACCGCCGAAGGCCGCGAAATCTCCACGACGCAGGCATTCGTGCGCGTCCTGAACCAGATCCTGCGCGACAAGGAGCTCGGTCCCCGCGTCGTGCCCATCCTGTCGGATGAGTCCCGCACGTTCGGCATGGAAGGCCTGTTCCGCCAGATCGGCATCTATGCGCCCGAAGGCCAGAAGTACACGCCGGTCGACAAAGACCAGGTCATGTACTATCGCGAAACCGAAAACGGCCAGCTGCTGCAGGAAGGCATCAACGAAGCCGGCGCGTTCAGCTCCTGGATCGCGGCGTCCACGTCGTATTCGACGAACAACCGCATCATGATCCCGTTCTTCATCTACTACTCGATGTTCGGGTTCCAGCGCGTGGGCGATCTTGCCTGGGCGGCCGGAGACATGCAGGCGCGCGGTTTCCTGCTGGGCGGCACGGCCGGACGCACGACGCTCAACGGCGAAGGCCTGCAGCACGAAGACGGCCACAGCCACATCATGTCCTCGCTCATCCCGAACTGCGTGTCCTACGACCCGACGTTCGCGCACGAACTGGCTGTCATCATGCGCGACGGCCTGTATCGCATGGTCGAAAAGCAGGAAGACGTTTTCTACTACATCACAGTGATGAACGAAAACTATGCCCAACCCGGCCTGAAGGAAGGCGACGAAGAGGGCATCATCAAGGGCATGTACAAGTTCCGCTCGGCCGGCGGCGACAAGCTGCGCGTCCAGTTGATGGGCTCAGGCACCATCCTGCGCGAAGTCATCGAAGCGCAGGATCTGCTGGAAAAGGACTGGGGCGTGGGCTCCGACGTCTGGAGCGTGACCAGTTTCACCGAACTGCGCCGCGACGGCCTGGATTGCGAACGCTACAGCCTGCTGCACCCGGAAGACGCCAAGGCTCCGGTGCCCTACGTCACCAGGCAATTGCAGGACACCAAGGGGCCGATCGTCATTTCCACCGACTACATCAAGGCTTTCGGCGAGCAGATCCGTCCATTCGTTCCCAAGGGCCGCAATCTGCGCGTGCTGGGTACCGACGGCTTCGGCCGCTCCGATTTCCGCTCCAAGCTGCGCGAGCACTTCGAGGTCAATCGCCACTTTGTGGTGCTGGCCGCGTTGCGCAGCCTGGCGGACGAAGGACAGATCCCCATGGCCAAGGTGGCGGAAGCCATCAAGAAGTACGGTATCAATCCTGAAAAAGCCAATCCGCATCACGCCTGATAAGGGGGGAAAGACATGAGTGCAACAATCGAAGTCAAGGTGCCGGATATTGGCGACGTCAAAGACGTGGAGGTCATCGAGGTGCTGGTCGCCGTCGGCGACAAGGTCGAGAAAGAGCAGAGCCTGGTGACAGTCGAGTCCGACAAGGCCTCCATGGAAGTGCCTTCGTCGCACGCGGGTACGGTCAAGTCGCTCAAGGTGAAGCTGGGCGACAAGGTAAGCGAAGGCTCGGTGATCCTGGAGCTGGACGCTGATGCGGCTTCGGGCGACGCCGCGCCGGCGGCCAAGGCGGAAGCTCCCGCAAAGGCGGAGCAAAAGCCTGCCGAGCCGGAGCAGAAGAAAGAACAGCCCAAGGCGGAAGAACCCAAGAGCGCTCCGGCCAAGGTCGAGAGCGAGGATGCTGGCTCTACGGCGCCGGTCGGCCGCCATTCCCCCACGGAGGCTCTCGTCAGCGCAGACGGGTCGCCACGCAAGCTGCCGCATGCATCGCCCTCCGTGCGCAAGTTCGCCCGCGAACTCGGCGTGGACCTGAACCTGGTGCAAGGCACGGGCGAGAAGCAGCGCATCACGCACGATGACGTCCGCCAGTTCGTCAAGCAGGCGCTCAAGGGCGGCGTTGCGTCGGCGGCTGCCGGCGTGGCGAGCGGCGAGGGCGGCCTGTCGCTGCTGCCGTGGCCCAAGGTCGATTTTTCCAAGTTCGGCGAATTCGAGGCCAGGCCGCTGTCGCGCATCAAGAAGATTTCCGGCGCCAACCTGCACCGCAACTGGGTGGTCATCCCGCACGTCACCAACAACGATGTGGCCGACATCACCGATCTGGAAGAACTGCGCCAGACCCTGAACAAGGAAAACCAGAAATCGGGCATCAAGGTGACCATGCTGGCTTTCCTGATCAAGGCGGTGGTCGCCGCGCTGAAGAAGTTCCCCGAGTTCAATGCGTCCCTCGACGGCGACAATCTGATCCTGAAGCGCTATTACCATATCGGCTTTGCCGCCGATACGCCCAACGGGCTCGTGGTGCCGGTGATCCGCGATGCGGACAAGAAGGGCGTGATGGAAATCGCGCAGGAAACCTCCGATCTGGCCAAGCTGGCGCGCGACGGCAAGCTGGCTCCCGCGCAGATGCAGGGCGGGTGTTTCTCGATTTCCTCGCTGGGCGGCATCGGCGGCACGTCGTTCACGCCCATCATCAATGCTCCCGAAGTGGCCATCCTGGGCGTTTCGCGCTCGGCCATCGCGCCGGTATGGGACGGCAAGGCGTTCCAGCCCAGGCTGCAGCTGCCGCTGTCGCTGTCCTATGACCACCGCGTCATCGACGGTGCGGCAGCTGCACGCTTCAATGCCTACCTGGCAAGCCTGCTGGCCGACTTCCGCCGAATTGCGATCTAGGAGCACGTATGAGCACGATAGAGCTGAAAGTTCCCGATATCGGCGACGTGACCGATGTCGAAGTTATCGAGATCCTGGTCGCGGTGGGCGATACGGTGCAGGCCGAGCAAAGCCTGGTCACCGTGGAATCCGACAAGGCTTCGATGGAAATCCCCGCGGAGCAGGGCGGCGTTGTCAAGGCGCTGCTGGTCAAGCTGGGCGACCGTGTTTCCGAAGGATCGCCGCTGATCACGCTTGAAACGGCGCAGGGTGGCGATGCCGCTCCGGCAGCCAAGGAAAGCCAGGAAAAGGCGCCCGCGGCCGAAGCCGCGAAGTCCGCCAAGGCGGAAGCCCCGGCCTCCAGGCCGGCGCCCGCGAATGCGCCGCAGGCGGCCAGTTTCTCCGGCAGCGCCGACGCCGAATATGACGTCGTCGTTCTAGGCGCGGGTCCCGGCGGCTATTCCGCCGCGTTCCGCGCCGCCGACCTGGGGCTGAAGGTCGCGCTCATCGAGCGCTACTCGACGCTGGGCGGTGTCTGCCTCAATGTGGGCTGCATTCCCTCCAAGGCCCTGCTGCATACCGCGGCGGTGCTGGAGGAAGCCAAGACCATGGGCGCGCACGGTATCCACTTCGCCGAGCCCAAGGTGGACATCGACGCGCTGCGCAAGCACAAGGAAGCCGTCATCGGCAAGCTGACAGGCGGCCTGGCCGGCATGGCCAAGGCGCGCAAGGTCACGGTGGTGCACGGAGTGGCCGAATTCGCCGATCCGCATCATTTCTCCGTCAAGGGCGCCGACGGCAAGACGCAGACGCTGAAGTTCAAGTCCGCCATCATCGCCGCGGGAAGCCAGTCGGTGAAGCTGCCGTTCTTCCCGGAAGACGAGCGCATCGTCGATTCCACCGGCGCGCTGGAGCTGCGCTCCATCCCCAAGAAAATGCTGATCGTCGGCGGCGGCATCATCGGCCTGGAAATGGGCACGGTGTATTCCGCGCTGGGCTCTCGCCTGGACGTCGTGGAAATGCAGACGGGGCTGATGCAGGGCGCGGACCGCGATCTGGTCAAGGTCTGGGAAAAGCGCAATGCGGGTCGTTTCGACCGCATCATGCTGGAAACCCGCACGATCGGAGCCGAGGCCCGTGACGACGGCATCTGGGTCACGTTCGAGGGCAAGGATGCGCCGTCGGAGCCGCAGCGCTACGACCTGGTCCTGCAGGCCGTGGGCCGTACGCCCAACGGCAAGAAGATCGGCGCGGAAAATGCAGGAGTGATCGTCACCGATCGTGGCTTCATCGACGTCGACCAGCAGATGCGTACCAATGTGCCGCACATCCATGCCATCGGCGATATCGTCGGGCAGCCCATGCTGGCGCACAAAGCGGTGCATGAGGCGCACGTGGCGGCCGAGGTCATTGCGGGTGAAAAGGCGGCGTTCGAAGCGCGCGTCATCCCGTCGGTCGCCTATACGGATCCCGAAGTGGCATGGGTGGGCCTGACCGAAGACGAAGCGCGCAAGTCGGGCGTCAAGATACAGAAGGGCCTGTTCCCCTGGGCGGCTTCGGGGCGCGCCATCGCCAATGGCCGCGACGAAGGCTTCACCAAGCTGCTGTTCGATGCGGAAACCCATCGTGTTCTGGGTGGCGGCATTGTCGGCACCGGGGCGGGCGACCTCATCAGCGAGGTTGCTCTGGCTGTCGAGATGGGCGCCGATGTCGTCGATATCGCCAAGACGATCCACCCGCACCCGACGCTGGGCGAATCGGTCGGCATGGCAGCGGAAGCGGCCGAGGGCACCTGCACCGACCTGCCTCCGGTGCGCAAGAAGTAAAGCCTTGCCTTCCTCTGCGACGGCCGGCGGATATCCGCCCGGCCGCGCTCCGGCGGCAGCCTGCAGCAAGGCTGCCGCTTTTGCGTTCTTTGCTGCTGGCAGGTCCTGCGGGTTGCAGGAAAGCCCGGTCCGGTTGCGGACGGGCTGTTACCAAAATGGTTGATCCATGAAGAAAACAGATCTGGAAAAGAACAAGGCGCTCAAGCTGGCCAACAGCTTGAAGGCTGCCTCGATACCGGCGCGCTTCGGCAATGCATCGTCGGTGCAGGACCGCAGGGAGCAGCGCAGGCAGGACCAGGCGGCGGGCCTGGTGCCTTATCCCGTAAAGCTGCACAAGGATACGGTAGCGGCGTTGCGCGAGCGCGCGCAAAAAGAGGGGGTCGCCGAGAATGAATTGGCGAATCGCCTGCTGGCGGAAGCGTTGAAAACGCTGTAATCATGCCGGCCCATGGCTTCCCGGCATGCGTGCGCGGGAAGCCCCTGCGCTCGCATCCGTTTCCCGCGGCGCGGCGCTCATGCGGTGCTACTATTACCGCTTCCTTTCCCAGTGCCCGCCATGCGGCGGATGCCTGAGCTCAACCGAATCGATACGACATCATGACCCTTCCTTTGCCTGGCGGCGATGCCGCATTGGACGAATGGCTGTCCTACCTGGAAAACCTGCATCCGACCACGATCGAGCTGGGGCTCGACCGCATACGGCGGGTAGCGCAGCGGCTGGAGCTTTCGCTGTCCAGCGTCGTCATTACCGTGGGCGGCACCAATGGCAAGGGATCCACCTGCGCCATGCTGGAATCCATTCTTAGGGCGGCCGGCTACCGGACGGGACTCTACACATCGCCTCATCTCGTCAGGTTCAACGAACGCATCCGCATCAATGGACAGCAACTGGATGATCTGGCCATCACCAGGCAGTTCCAGCGGATAGAGGTCGCGCGAGGCGACATCTCCCTGAGCTATTTCGAATACACCACGCTGGCGGCATTGCTCGCATTCGCCGAACAGCGCCTGGATGCCGCCATCCTCGAAGTGGGCCTGGGGGGGCGCCTGGATGCCGTCAATCTGATCGATGCCGATTGCTCCATCGTTACCAGCATCGATATCGATCACGTCGAATGGCTGGGCAGCACGCGCGAGCAGATCGGCTACGAAAAAGCGCATATTTTCCGGCCGGGAAGGCCGGCCATCTGCGCGGATCCCATGGCGCCGGGCAGCCTGGTATCGTATGCGCGCGACATCGGCGCCGATCTCTGGCTGTTCGGCCGGGACTTCAACTATTCCGGCGACAGGCAGCAATGGGCCTACGGCGGCAGGGACCAGCGGCGCCCGGGGCTGGCCTATCCCGCATTGCGCGGCATGAACCAATTGCTCAATGCCAGCGCCGCGCTGGCCGCCCTGGAGTCCCTGCGGGACCGCCTTGCGGTGCCCGCACAGGCCATCAGGGTAGGACTGGCCCAGGTGGAACTACCCGGCAGGCTGCAGGTCGTGCCCGGCACGCCGCCCATCATCCTGGACGTCGCGCACAACCTGCATGCCGCAGCGGCCCTGGGGCAGAACCTGGACAGCATGCCGCAGCAAGGGGTGACCCATGCCGTCGTCGGCATGTTGCGTGACAAGGATGTTGCGGGCGTCATCGCCAGGCTGGCCTCCAGGGTGGATCACTGGTACTGCGCCGGGCTGGACGGCCCGCGCGGCATTCCGGGCAGCGAGTTGGCGGAGATCGTCCGCGAAGCCCTGGCGCAGGACGGTCCATCCAGCTCAGAAGGAATGCAGGATAGTTCCCACCTGCTTGCGGTCCCCGAGCATCGGGAGGCCGCGGCGCAGGCGGAAGAGGGCGCTCCGAAATCGGGCCGCGTCGTACCCAGGGCGTCGGCACCAGCATCGGGCTCCGCGGGCAAACGGCGCAACGCAACCGTGTCAAGTTTCGAAAACCCGTTACAGGCGCTTGCGGAGGCGAAGAATAGTGCGGGCGGGAATGATAGAATTCTCGTATTCGGTTCCTTCCACACGGTGGGGCCGGTGTTGCAGGAGCTTGAACGCGGCTCCTTGTCGTAGGCGGCAGCCTGCCAGGTACAGACAAAGGCTTTTGTTCACATGGGACTATTCTCTCGCAAAGACACTTCTGAAACGAAGGGTTCACGAACAGGGACGCGTCCCTCGGTTTCCAGCGAGGCGCAGGCACGGGAATTGCGCGTTCGCGCAAGGCGTCGCCTGATCGGCGCGCTGGCGCTTGTTCTGGCCGCCGTCATCGTCGTGCCTATGCTGTTCGATCCGGCGATCCCGGAAGACGAAGCGGCTACGCCCGTCGTCGTTCCTTCCATTGTGGCTCCCTCCCCGGACGCGACGTTGATGCCCGAGACTCCCCTGATTGCGCAGTCCCCGTCGTCGGGCTCCGTCACGGATGAGAATGCCGCTCAAGGCGAGCCGTCGCCGCCCGCGCCCGCGGCCCCAGCCGAACCCTCGGCCGGCACGCAGCCCCCCCGGCCTGCGCAGGAACCCGCGCGCCCCGAGACGCCGCCGCAACAGCAGCCCAAGCCCGAAGCTCCCGCCAAAGAGCCGCAAAAGCCGCCGCGCAAGCCGGAACGCACGGACGATGGATCCGTGGCGCTGGCCCTGCTCGAAGGCAAAAATCCTTCCGGCGCCGCATCGGCGCCCGCGCAGCAGAAAGGCAATTTCGTCCTGCAGATCGCTGCCTATACATCGGATCAGGATGCCAGGACCAGGCGCGACCGCCTGCGCGAGGCAGGCGTCACCAATGCCTATGTAGAGACGGCTCAGGCGGGAGGCAAGACGACGCACCGCTTGCGCGTGGGCCCGTTCCCGACCCGCGAGGCGGCCCAGGCGGCCCAGGCGCGCCTGCGCGCCCTGGGATATGACAACGGATTCATCTCAAGCAAGTGACCAGCTTCGATTTCATCGTGCTGGCCATCCTGGCCGTTTCATCGGTGCTGGGATTGCTGCGCGGCCTGCTGAAGGAAATCCTGTCCCTCATCGCCTATGTGCTGGCCTTCATGGCCGCGATATGGTGGGGGCCGAAGATGTCCATCTGGCTGGAAGCGTATATCGATAATGCACTGCTGCGTACAGGCACCGCTTATGGGGTGGTGTTCCTGACCGCGCTGTTGCTGGTGGGGCTGCTGAATGTCACGGCTAATTTGCTGATACAGAAAACCGGGCTGACGCCGGCGGATCATGGGCTGGGCATGCTGTTCGGTTTTTTGCGCGGCCTGGTGCTGGTGCTTGCGCTGGTAACGCTCGCCGGCTACACGGAGCTGCCGCAGGAAGCCTGGTGGCGCGAAGCGAGGCTTTCCGGCGCGGCGGTCGGCGCGGTCCAGTCCGTCAAGGGCTTCCTGCCGCCATCGCTGGCTTCGTGGCTGCCATATTGAATTATTGAATTCATCCAACGGGAAATGAAATCATGTGTGGAATCGTAGGGATTGCCGGCAGGTCGCCGGTCAATCAGTTGGTGTATGACAGCCTGCTGCTGCTGCAGCACAGAGGGCAGGACGCGGCGGGGATCGCCACTTCGCACGACCAGTTCTTCAGCATGCACAAGGCCCATGGGCTGGTGCGCGACGTGTTCCGCACACGCAATATGCGGGCGCTGCCAGGCAATTCCGGCGTCGGCCAGGTCCGCTATCCCACGGCGGGCTCCAGCGACAGCGTGGATGAAGCGCAGCCTTTCTATGTCAATGCGCCGTTCGGCATCATGTTCGTGCACAACGGCAATCTGACCAACTGGCGCGAGTTACGTCAGGAATTGTTCCGCATCGACCGCCGCCACATCAATACCAATTCCGATTCGGAAGTACTGCTCAATGTCTTCGCGCATGAGCTGCAGCAGGCATCCACGGGCGTCACGCTGGACGAGGACAAAGTGTTCACGGCGGTGTCCGCAGTGCACAGGCGCGCGCGCGGCGCCTATGCCGTCATCGCCCAGATCGCCAACTACGGCATGGTGGCGTTCCGCGATCCCTACGGCATCCGGCCGCTGTGCCTGGGCAGGAACGAGTCGGAGCAGGGTGTGGAGTGGATGGTGGCTTCGGAAAGCGTGGCGCTGACCGGCAGCGGCTTTACGCGCGTGCGCGACATCGCCCCCGGCGAAGCCGTTTTCATTGATCTCGACGGCAATCTGACGAGCCGCCAGTGCGCGGAAGCGCCGGTGCTGACGCCCTGTGTGTTCGAGTATGTGTATTTCGCCCGCCCCGACTCCATCATGGACGGCGTATCGGTCTACGATGCCCGCCTCGGCATGGGGGAGCACCTGGGAGAGCGGGTAGCCAAGACCCTGCGCCTGGGCGATATCGACGTGGTCATGCCCATCCCCGATTCCTCCCGGCCCTCGGCCATGCAGCTCGCCTCCAGCCTGAACCTGAACTACCGCGAAGGCTTCATCAAAAACCGTTATATCGGCCGGACCTTCATCATGCCGGGCCAGGCGGTGCGCAAGAAATCGGTGCGCCAGAAGCTCAGCGCCATCGATACTGAGTTCCAGGGCAAGAATGTACTGCTGGTGGACGATTCCATCGTACGTGGCACGACCAGCCGCGAAATCGTGGAGATGGCCAGGGCGGCAGGCGCCAACAAGGTCTATTTCGCCTCGGCCGCGCCCGCCGTGCGCTTTCCCAATGTCTACGGCATCGACATGCCCACGCAAGCCGAATTGATCGCCACGGGGCGCGACACAGACCAGATCGCGCGCGAAATCAGTACCGACGGTCTGGTCTACCAGGAACTGGCGGACCTGGAGCAGTCCATCCGCGACCGCAATCCCGCATTGACGCAGTTCGAGACCTCGTGCTTCAACGGCAGGTACATCACGGGCGACATCGATGAGGCCTATCTGGAGCGCCTGCAGCGCGAGCGCGGCGTCAAGGGCGAGTCCGGCGGCATGTCGGCCAGCGATTCGGACTCGGAGGACTGACCCCCTTGCTTACTTGCCCTGGGCGCGCGCGGCTGGCTCGCCGCCCTAGAGGCTGGCGAAACCTGCCGCGCAGGAGGAGCGCTTGCGGGCGAAGCGATGCGGGACAAGACGGGAACGGAAGATCACGCAACCGCCTACCGGATTATTGTGGCTTGCGGTTCGCCAGGTGCCGAATGCCCAGAACGGCGATCACCAGGAACAGCGCCAGGCTCCAGATGGCATACTCGACGCCGAGCAGGTCGACCTTTGCGTCGAGGCAACTGGCCTGTATGCCGAACAGCCATGGCAGGCCCGCGTCCAGGCCGCTGTTCACCATGAAGCGGTCAGCGAAGGTCAAATCGCACGAGAACATTTCCGAGGCCACATCGTATTGATACCATGCGGCCAAGGCGCCGCCTATGGCGGCCAGCGGCACCGCGGCGCAGAACAGGAAGGAGACGGGCTGCCAGCGCCGCGCAGCCAGGGCTCCCCAGCACAGCACGGCAATGAGCAGGTAGATCAGCCGCTGGAAGACGCACCATGCGCAGGGCCGCATATCGAACACATGCTGGGAGATCAGGGCGACGAGGACGGCGCCGATGCACAGCAGGGCAATACCATGCAGCAGTCGGTCGGATGCGGGAAAAGAGGTCATTCGGATTCCATGCTGTTGAAAGAGGGGTGGCGCTGCCGGGTTGCGCTCATTTGGCGTCTCCCAGGAGCGCGGCAAGGATATCGCGTTCGAAGAGGCCTGAGAAGCGCGGCTGCAGAAAGACCTTGCCGCGCAGGATGAATACGTCCTCCACGCGATCTCCCAGCGTCATGATCTTGGCCATGACCAGTATGGCTTCATGCCGGGCGAATACCCGAGCCAACTGGTAGAGCAGGCCGGGCCTGTCCGCGGCCGAGACGGACAGGCGCCATGTCATGCCGTTGTCTTCGGATACCAGTTCGGCATTGGGCACGATGGGAAATGCCTTCGCCTGCCGGGACTCGCGCCGCCTGCCCGCCGGGGCGCCGTCGGACGGCGACTGTGACATGTTCTGCAGGCACTGCGCCAGATCATGCTCGATCAGCGCGGCGTGGGAGCGGTAGTCCTTTTCGTGGGCGGGCAGCATGACGATGAAGGTATCCAGCGCCCAGCCGGCCGCCGTCGTGTGGATCTTGGCGTCCTGGATGCTGATCATGCGCGCGTCGAAGTACTGGCAGATCGATACGAACAGGTCTTTCCTGTCCCTGATGTAGACCATGACCTGCAGCGCTTCGTGCTGGCCGAGGATGCGGGTCTTGACGACGGGCTCGGGAGAGTTGACGCAGCGGTATAGATGGCGCGTCTGCCAGGCGATGTCGCTGACGTCGTGGCGCAGGAAATAGGCAACGTCCAGCTGGGACCAGAAGCGGTCCCGGCTGTCATCGCTCAGGCCCAGGCGGCGTATTTCGGCGATTGCCGCGTCCTTGCGCTGCGCCAGCAGGTCGGCAGTTTCCAGCTTGCCGCTGCCCAGGGCCTGCAGGGTCTGCCGGTACAGGTTCTCCAGCAGCTTGCCTTTCCAGGCGTTCCAGACTTTCGGGCTTGTGCCGCGAATGTCCGCCACCGTCAGCAGATAGAGCGCGGTCAGGTGGCGTTCGTCTCTCATGAGGGTGGCGAAATCGCGTATGACGCGGGGATCGCTGAGATCCTGTTTTTGCGCCACGGACGAAAGCTTCAGGTGGTGGCGCACCAGGAATTCCACGAGTTCGGCATCGGCGGGGTCCAGCCTGTGCTCGATGCAGAAGCGTCGTATGTCCCTGGCGCCGAGTTCGGAGTGATCGCCGCCGCGGCCCTTGGCGATGTCGTGGAAGAGGGCGGCGACATAGAGCAGCCAATGGCGGTCGAACCCCGCCATCAGCTCGGTCGCCAGAGGGTGTTCCTGTGCGTATTCGGCCAGCGTGAAGCGCCGGATATTGCGTATGACCATCAAGGTATGTTCGTCGACGGTATAGGCGTGGAACAGATCATGCTGCATCTGTCCGACGACGCGCCGGAACACGGGCAGGTAGCGCGGCAGGATGTTGAGCAGGCTCATGCGGCGCAGCGTGTGGACCACACCTTGCGGCTGCTGCAGTATCTGCAGGAAATGATGCTGGTTGACCGGATTGCGCCGGAATTGCGAATCGATGTGTCGGCGCGCATGCCACATGGCGTGCAGCATGCGCGCACTCATCCCCTGCAGGTCTCGACGCTGCTGCAGTATCAGGAAGGAGCGGAATATCAGGGAGGGATTGCGCTCGAAGCCGTCGTCGCGGCAAAGCTCCAGGCGGTTGTTGCGGATCTGGAAGTGCTCGTCGATGGGCGTGGTGGCGGCATCCGGCTGCAGGAAGAGGATTTCCTCGATGCTTTGCAGCAATATGGTGTGGAACTGGCTGACCACCCGGGCGGCCCAGTAATAGCGCTGCATCAGCAGTTCGCTGGCGCGCCGGGTACGGCTGCCGGTGAAGCCGTAGACTTCGGCCAGCCGGGGCTGAAGATCGAACAGTACGCGATCCTCCCGGCGTCCGACAAGCAGGTGGAGTTCGATGCGCAGCCGCTTGAAAGCCAGCTCGGCCTTGCGCAGCGAGCGGAATTCGGATGCCGTCAGCAGGTCGGTCCGGGCGATTTCCCGCCAGTTGTTGCCGAGACCTGCCGCCTGCGCCAGCCACTGGATGATCTGCAGGTCGCGCAGGCCACCGGGCGACTCCTTGCAGTTGGGCTCCAGCGCGTAAGGCGTGCCGTGGTAGCGTACATGGCGTTGCTGCATTTCGATGCGCTTGGCCTGGAAGAAGCGCTGCGGATCCAGCTGCCCGCGCATGGCGCCGATCAGTTCGCGCAGCAATTGAAGATCGCCGGCCAGCCAGCGGGACTCCAGCAGCGAGGTTTCCACTGTGACGTCGTTCGCCGCCTCTTCCTGGCATTGTTCCAGCGTGCGCACGCTGTGGCCCAGGTCCAGGCCCAGGTCCCACAGCGCCGCGATCAGGGATTCGATGCCCGAAGCTTCCTCATCGCTAGGCGGCTTGCGCAGCAGGATGAGAATATCGATATCCGAATAAGGGTACAGCTCGCCGCGCCCGTAGCCGCCTACGGCGGCCAGCGTGGCGCCCGCAGGCAGGGGAAACAGCCGCAGAAGCTCGTGGATCGCCTGGTCGACGGCTTTGCGCAGGGCTGTCAGCAGGGTTTCCGGCCGGCGCTGTTGCCGGAACTGCTGGAAGGCCTGGAGCCGGCGCTGCTCCAGCGCCTGGCGGACAGCGACGACTCCGGGCTCTTGCATGGCGTCAGCTCAGCCGGCTTGCGCGACGAATTCCGGCGGAGCCGGCATGTCGGGCGAAGTCGTAAGGACTTCGTAGCCATTGTCCGTCACCAGCACGGCGTGCTCCCACTGCGCGGAAAGGCTGTGATCGCGCGTCACGACGGTCCAGCCGTCGGCCAGCACGCGCAACTCCTTGCGGCCCGCGTTGATCATGGGTTCGATGGTGAAGATCATGCCTGGCTGCAGCTTGACGCCCGTGCCCGCCTTGCCGTAGTGCAGGACCTGGGGATCCTGGTGGAACTGGCGTCCTACGCCGTGGCCGCAGTATTCGCGCACGACGGAAAATCCCTGCTTTTCGGCATGGGACTGGATGGCGTTGCCGATATCGCCCAGCGTGGCGCCCGGACGGACCTTTTCGATGCCCAGCCACATGCAGTCGTAGGCCGTCTGGCTGAGCCTGCGGGCCAGGATGGAAGGCTCGCCGACATGGAACATGCGGCTGGTGTCGCCGAACCACCCGTCCTGGATGATGGTGACGTCTATATTCATGATGTCGCCGTTCTTCAGCACCTTGTCGCCGGGGATGCCGTGGCAGATGACATGGTTGACGGAGGTGCAGATGGCGCCGGGGAACGGCGTATGGCCGGGCGGGGCGTAGCCGACGGTGGCGGACTTGACGCCCAGCTCGGCGATGCGTTCAACGCACAGGCGGTCCAGCTCCGCCGTGGTGACGCCGGCCTTGACGTGGGGGGTCAGGTAATCGAGCAGGCCCGCTGCTGTCTGGCAGGCCTTGCGCATTTTTTCCAGGTCGGAGGGGTCGGTAATGAGAGGAATCATGACAGCTTGAATATGTAAAGCAAAAAGTAGTAGAATTATAGGCTTACTTGGAAAAACCTGTTTTAGCCATGCGCGGCGCAGGGAGTATCTCGGTAAAGCAGTCCCGGAAAGGTTACCCCGGTAAAGCAGGTTGTCAAGCAAGCGTGAGGCTGGCTGCGCCCAAGTGTACTACTTGGGTTCCGTGCGGGAATCATGCGAACAACGCAGTAAAAATAGCGCAGCAGCCCACTCAGGGTGTCCGTGGCGTCGCCTTTTATCTTTGACGGCACGGATGCAGGGTTGCTGCAGGACCAAACCCTAGGAGAATCATATGTCCCTGATGCGCGAAATGCTGGAAGCTGGTGTTCACTTCGGTCACCAGACCCGTTACTGGAACCCCAAGATGGCTCCGTTCATCTTCGGCCACCGTAACAAGATCCACATCGTCAACCTCGAACAGACCGTCGTCAAGTACCAGGAAGCCCTGAAGTTCGTGCGCCAGACCGTTGCACGCGGCGGCACCGTCCTGTTCGTCGGCACCAAGCGCGCCGCCCGTGAAATCGTCGCGGCCGAAGCTGCCCGCGCCGGCCAGCCTTACGTCGACAGCCGCTGGCTGGGCGGCATGCTGACCAACTTCAAGACGGTCCGCACGTCCATCAAGCGTCTGAAAGACATGGAAGCCCAGCAAGCCGAAGGCGCCAACGAGCGCCTGAGCAAAAAAGAAGCCCTGATGTTCGATCGCGAGCTGGAAAAGCTGAACAAGGGCCTGGGCGGCATCAAGGACATGAACAAGCTGCCCGACGCAATCTTCGTCATCGACGTTGGCTACCATAAGATCGCCATTGCCGAAGCCCGCAAGCTGGGCATCCCCGTCGTCGGCGTCGTCGATACCAACCACTCCCCCGACGGCATCGACTACGTCATTCCCGGCAACGACGACTCCGCCAAGGCCATCGCGCTGTACGCGCGCGGCATGGCTGACGCCGCGCTGGAAGGCCGCGAGCAGAGCATCAACGGCCTGGTCGAAGAGCTGTCCGAAGGCGGCGCCGGCGAAGAATTCGTCGAAATCGAAGCCGACCAGGAATAAGCTGCGGCTGGATCACGCGCCATGCCGCCAGGCATGGCGTCCAGCGCGATGAACGCACAGGGCCGCGCCCTGTGCCGGGCCGCCGCCGCAACGGCGGCGCACGTATCAATCTACCGGAGAACACAAGTGGCTCAAATTACTGCAGCGATGGTCAAGGAACTGCGTGAAAAGACCGACGCCCCCATGATGGAATGCAAGAAGGCGCTGACGGAAGCCGACGGCGACATGGACCGCGCTGAAGAAATCCTGCGTGTCAAGCTGGGCAGCAAGGCCAGCAAGGCGGCATCGCGCGTCACGGCCGAAGGCCTGGTGGGTGTCGACATTGCAGCCGACGGCAGCAAGGGCAGCATCGTCGAGATCAACTGCGAAACCGACTTCGTCGCCAAGAACGACGACTTCATCGCTTTCCTGGGTCAGGTCGGCAAGCTGATCACCGAAAACAAGCCCGCCGACCTCGCCGCGCTGGCTGAACTGCCCCTGGGCGAAGGCACGGTCGAAACCACTCGCGCCGCCCTGGTCGGCAAGATCGGCGAGAACATCTCCATCCGCCGCTTCGAGCAGTTTTCCACGGCAAACAAGCTGGCCAGCTATGTGCACGGCGGCAAGATTGGCGTTCTGGTCGAGTTCTCCGGCGCCGATGAAGTTGGCAAGGATCTGGCCATGCACATCGCCGCCACGCGTCCCAAGGCGCTGGATGCCAACGGCGTGCCTGCGGCCGACATCGAAGCCGAACGCTCGGTCGCCGCGCAGAAGGCTGCCGAATCGGGCAAGCCCGCCGAAATCGTCACCAAGATGGTCGAAGGCTCCATCCAGAAGTTCCTGAAGGAAGTCACGCTGCTGTCGCAGCCTTTCGTCAAGAACGACAAGCAGACCGTCGAACAGATGCTCAAGGCAAGCAATGCGGCCATCAACGGCTTCGCGCTGTACGTTGTCGGAGAGGGCATCGAGAAACGCACGGAAGACTTCGCCGCGGAAGTTGCAGCTGCCGCCGGCCAGGCCTGATTCACCGTTTCTTCCCGGACAGCCGGCCGCACGCCATGCGCGCGGGCCGGCTGTGTCGTGTAAACTCCTCTCGTTATTCCCTCCTGGATCCTCACTCATGACGACCACCAGATCATACAAGCGCGTTCTTCTGAAGCTCTCCGGCGAAGCACTGATGGGAGAGGACGCCTTCGGCATCAATCGCACGACCATCCTGCGCATGACCGAAGAAGTGGCGGAAGTCGCCGCGCTTGGCGTGGAATTGGCCATTGTGATCGGCGGTGGCAACATCTTCCGTGGCGTCGCGCCCGGAGCGCAGGGTATGGATCGCGCCACGGCCGACTACATGGGCATGATGGCGACCGTCATGAATGCGCTGGCGCTGCAGGATGCGCTCAAGCACCGCGGCATCGATGCGCGGGTGCAGTCCGCTCTCAATATCGACCAGGTCGTCGAGCCCTACATCCGTCCCAAGGCGCTGCGCTACCTGGAAGAGGGCAAGGTCGTTATCTTCGCCGCGGGCACCGGCAATCCCTTCTTCACGACGGATACCGCGGCCGCGCTGCGCGGCGCCGAAATCGGCGCCGAGGTCGTACTCAAGGCGACCAAGGTGGACGGTATCTACAGCGCCGACCCCAACAAGGATCCCGAGGCGACACGCTATGCCCGCATCAGTTTCGATGAGGCGATCGTGCGCCGCCTGGAGGTCATGGACGCCACGGCATTCGCGCTGTGCCGCGACCAGAAGCTTCCCATTAAAGTGTTTTCGATCAATAAACCGGGTGCGCTGCGCCGCGCCGTTGGCGGCGAGGACGAGGGCACGCTGGTCCACGTCTAGAAAGGAATCCATCCATGAGTGTTTCTGAAGTCAGGAAATCGGCCGACAGCCGCATGAGCAAGTCCATCGAGGCGCTGAAGGCCGCCTTGTCCAAAATCCGCACCGGGCGCGCCCATGCGGGCATTCTCGATCACGTCATGGTCGAATATTACGGCTCGCCCGTTCCAGTCAGCCAGGTCGCCAATGTCAGCGTCGTCGATGCGCGCAACCTGAGCGTCCAGGTCTGGGAAAAGAACATGGCCGCCGTGGTGGAGAAGGCCATCCGCGAGTCGGACCTGGGGCTGAACCCCATCGCCATGGGCGATAACATACGCGTTCCTATGCCCGCCCTGACCGAAGAGCGCCGCCGCGACCTGAACAAGGTGGTCAAGAGCGAGGGCGAAGACGCCAAGGTGGCCATCCGCAATCTGCGCCGCGAAGCCAACGAAGCGCTGAAGAAACTTGTCAAGGACAAGGAAATCTCCGAAGACGAAGAGCGCCGGGGCCAGGACGAAATCCAGAAGCTGACGGACCGCAGCGTTGCCGAAATCGACAAGCTCGTCGCCCAGAAAGAAGCCGAGATCATGACGGTCTGAGGACTGTCCGCTCCTCTTTATCACGCGCAGCCACACACCACATGCCCCCTGTCAGTACCACACTGGATATACCCGGAAGCTCGGACGTACCGAGGCACCTGGCTGTCATCATGGACGGCAACGGCAGATGGGCCACGCAGCGCTACCTGCCCAGGTCCGCGGGGCATGCAAAAGGCGTGCAGACTGTAAGGCGCGTGGTCGAGACCTGCGGACGGCGGGGGGTGGAGTACCTGACGCTGTTTGCTTTCAGTTCCGAGAACTGGCGGCGTCCGCCGGAGGAAGTCTCCCTGCTGATGCGCCTGTTCATCCAGACACTGGAAAAACAGGTCGGCCAACTGGCCGACCAGGGAGTCCGGCTGCGTGTCATCGGCGACCTGAAGCCGTTCGAATCGCGGCTGCAGGACCTGATCCTCGAATCCGAGCAGCGGACCAGCCGGAATACCGCGCTGCACTTGACCATTGCCGCCAACTATGGCGGACGATGGGACATCCTGCAGGCCATGCGCCGCCTGCTGCAGGCAAGGCCGGAACTGGCGGCGACGCCCGACAGCATTGACGAAGCCCTGCTGACGCCGTACCTTTCCATGGCATTCGCGCCGGAACCCGACCTCTTCATCCGCACCGGGGGAGAGCAGAGGATATCGAACTTCCTCATCTGGCAGCTGGCCTATACCGAGCTTTACTTTACCGAAGCCTATTGGCCGGAATTCGATGCGCAGTGCCTCGATCAGGCCTTCGAGTGGTACCGCACGCGCGAACGCCGCTTCGGCCGGACCAGCGAGCAGCTCCTGGCCGACCGCAAGCCGTCGTAATCCTCCATACCTATCGACAGGGAGCCGCACATGCTGAAGCAGAGGGTCATTACGGCAGTCATCCTGCTGATCGTCATTATCTCGGCATTGCTGGCGCCGCGTCCCGAGCCACTGGTCGCCATCCTGATCGTGGTGGCGGCATGCGCCGCCTGGGAGTGGCTGAGGCTGGTATCCTCCGGTTCCGGAAGCGTTCCGCTGGCGGGCGCCGCCGCCATGTTCCTGATTCTGTGCCTGCTGGCGTTTCAATGGTTCAGTGGCTCACCGGCGGCCTGGGCCATGGATCTGCGGGCTGTCCTGTCGGATATCCTGATCCCCCTGGTCGTGTTTGGCTGGATCGTTGGCGCAACCTTTTCGGTCTTCCGCGCGGATACCGCGCTTCGCCGCCAGGCCTGGCGCATCGTGCCCGCCTATGCGGCGATGCTGGCTATCTGGACTGCGCTGGTCCTGCTGTTCCAGGCGCATGGCTGGTGGTTGCTGCTGTCGCTGATGATGCTGGTGTGGCTGGCCGACATCGCGGCATATTTCACAGGGAAAGCCTTCGGCAGGCACAAGCTGGCGCCGGCCGTCAGCCCGGGCAAGACCTGGGAGGGCGCTGCGGGCGGCGTCCTGGCCGCCACGGCCTGGACTCTGCTCAGCATCCGCTGGGAAGGCAGCTTCGGCGCCTTGCTGGCCGAGCGCTTTCCTCTGGCGGTGGTCGCGCTGGCCGCCGTGCTGCTGGCCGCGCTTTCCATCGTGGGAGATCTGTTCGAATCCCTGCTCAAGCGCCGCGCCGGAGTCAAGGATTCCAGCGGGCTGCTGCCGGGCCATGGCGGGGTATTCGACCGTATCGATGCCTTGTTGCCGGTGGCTCCAGCGGCCTATCTGCTGATTGAAATGGGGCGCTGATGCAGCAACTTTGCATACTGGGCTCGACCGGATCGATAGGCGAGAGCACTCTCGATGTGGTCGCCCGCCATCCCGATCGGCTGAAAGTATATGCCCTGAGCGCCTACAGCCGCATGGAGCGGCTGGCCGCGCAGGCGGCGCAGACGCAGGCTGCGGTTGTGGTCGTGCCGACGGAAGACGCCAGACAGCGCTTTCTCGAGGCTTGGAGCGCCGGCGGTGCGGCGAAGCCGCCCGAGGTTCGGGTGGGAGAGCAGGCGCTGGCGCAGACCGCTGCAGCCCCCGAAGTCACTTCCGTCATGGCGGCCATCGTCGGCGCGGCGGGGTTGCCGGCGGCCATGGCTGCGGCAATGGCTGGCAAGCGCATCCTGCTGGCCAACAAGGAAGCGCTGGTGGCCGCTGGCGGCCTGTTCATGAAAGCCGTGGCGCAGCATGGGGCGCAGCTCCTGCCCATCGACAGCGAACACAACGCCATTTTCCAGTGCATGCCGCGCAATGGCTCGGGACTCATGGAGGACCCCCTGTCGCACGGCGTACGGCGGCTGCTGCTGACCGCCTCCGGCGGCCCGTTCCGTGCAACGCCGCTCGAGCAGCTGGATGATGTCACGCCGGAGCAGGCCTGCGCCCATCCGAACTGGAGCATGGGCCGGAAAATCTCCGTCGACTCAGCGACAATGCTGAACAAGGGGCTCGAGGTTATCGAGGCCTACTGGCTGTTCTCCGTCCAGGCGGACGCGATAGAAGTGGTGATTCACCCCCAAAGCATGATCCACTCCATGGTCGAGTACACTGACGGGTCCATCCTGGCGCAATTGGGGCAGCCCGACATGCGAACCCCGATCGCTTATGGCCTGGGCTTTCCCGAACGCATCGACAGCGGAGTCGGAACGTTTCCCCTGTCCGGCCTGGCCCGGCTGGACTTCCAGGAGCCCGATCTGCGGCGCTTTCCTTGCCTGAAACTGTCTTTCGACGCTTTGCGGGAAGGCCAGGTCGCCTGTATTGCGCTGAATGCGGCGAATGAAGTCGCCGTCGCCAGATTCCTGGACAGGAAAGTCCGTTTTACGGATATTCCGCGTATCATTTCGGCTGTCGTGGAAGACGCCGTATCGCATGCGGCAGGAGAGCCCTCGTCGCTGGAAGACGTGCTGGCGCTCGACCGCCATTTCCGCACCGTGGCCCGGCAGCGCTGCCCGAGCCGGTCCTGATCCGCCATCGGCGCTCCGGCCGGGCGAAACGCTTCGCTTGCAACAGCAACCATCTGGAACCTGAAATCTGAATGCTTTTGACCTTGCTCGCCTTTGCCGTCGCACTCGGCATCCTGATTACCTTTCATGAGCTGGGCCACTACTGGGCGGCCCGCTGGTGCGGCGTCAGGGTGGAGCGCTTTTCCGTCGGCTTCGGCAAGGTCCTGGCGCATCGCTGCGACCGTCATGGCACGGAATGGGCGCTGTCGGCCATTCCTCTTGGCGGGTACGTGAAAATGCTGGATGAGCCGCCCGCCGGCGCATCGAACGAGGAAATCGCGGAGTCCTTCAATCACAAAAGCGTATGGCAGCGCATCGTCATCGTCGCCGCCGGTCCGGTTGCGAACCTGGTGCTGGCCGCGTTGCTGTATGCCGCGCTGGGCATGATGGGCACCAGGGAGCCGGAAGCCTACGTAGCCCAGCCCCAGGCCGGTACGGCCGCCGCCATGGCCGGATTCTCCGCTGGAGACCGCATCCTCTCCATCGACGGCAGGCAGGTCGATTCCTGGAACGAAGTGCGCTGGCACTTGCTGGACCGGCTTTCCGCGGGCGGCGAGGCATATATCCAGGTGCAAGCGGGCGATGGCAGGCAGCTCGAAAGACGGCTCGAGCTCCAGCCGGCCACGATCGATCCGGACGCGGAAGATCCTTTGCGCCAGGCGGGCCTGTCGCTGCTGATTCCCGCGCCCGGCATCAGGCAGGCGGATCCCGGCGGCGCCGGAGCGCAGGCTGGCCTGCAGGCCGGCGACATCCTGGTCGCAGTGGGTTCGATCGAGCGCCCGTCGGCGCGCCAGGCTGTCGAGGAGATCAGCCGGCATCCCGAACAGCCGCTGGAAGTGCGCGTGCTGCGCAACGGCGCCGAGCACCGGCTGCAGGTCACGCCGCGCGCTCATCAGGGCGAAAACGGGACCATCGGCCGCATCGGCGTCATGCTGACGACTGACTTCCCCATGGTTGATGTGCGCTACGGCCCCCTGGAAAGCCTGCATCGCGGCATCGTGCGCACTGGCGAGACAATCATGTTTTCGCTGAAAATGATGGGGCGCATGGTGACTGGAGATGTGTCGCTGCGCAATATCAGCGGGCCCGTGACCATTGCGGATTACGCTGGCCAGACGGCCAGGGTGGGCCTTGCCGCCTATGTCGGGTTCCTGGCCTTGATCAGCGTCAGCATCGGGGTATTGAACCTGCTGCCCATTCCCATGCTCGATGGCGGCCATCTGATGTATTATCTTCTGGAGATCCTGCGGGGCAAACCTGTACCGGATGCCTGGATGGAATACGGCCAGCGCCTTGGCATAGTCCTGCTTGCGGGCTTGATGGGGCTGGCATTTTTCAATGATTTTTCGCGCCTTTTCAGTTGAAGGCGTTCTGACTTACAATCTTCCACCATTCAGATCGACTGAGGACTACCCAGGATGTCGCTTCGCCGGAGTAATTTTTTTGCCAAACGCATTCTGCCTGCATTGCTTGCGGCTGCGCTTGCGCCAGGCCTGTCACATGCGTTCGAGCCGTTCGTCGTTCGCGATATCCGCGTCGAGGGCATTCAGCGCGTCGATGCCGGAGCCGTCTTCAGCCACCTGCCGGTCAGGGTGGGCGACCAGTTTTCCGACGACAAGGCGGGGGAGGCCATCCAGCGCTTGTATTCCTCGGGCTTCTTCAGCGACGTCAGCCTGGAAATCGACGGAGACGTACTGGTGGTCAATGTCGTCGAGCGACCGACCATCGCCTCGGTCACTTTCAACGGCATGCGCGACTTCGACTCCGCCGCTCTTTCCAAGTCGCTGGCGCAGGTGGGCTTCGGCCCCGGGCGTGTTTTCGACCGTTCCATGCTGGAACGCGCCGAGTTCGAGCTGAAGCAGCAGTACCTGGCCAAGGGCAAGTACGGCGTGGAGATCACGCCCACCATCACGCCGCTGCCACGCAACCGCGTCGGCGTCAGCTTCGAGATTTTCGAAGGCGATCTGGCCAAGATCAAGGAAATCCGCTTCGTGGGCAACGAGGCATTTTCCCAGGGCACGCTCGAAAACCAGCTCGAGCTGACGACTTCGGGCATGATGACCTGGTACACGGGCACAGACAAGTACTCGCGCGAAAAACTCGAAGGCGATGTCGAGCGCATCCGCTCCTACTACCTGGATCGCGGCTACCTGGAGTTCTCGGCCGAGCCGCCGCAGGTCACGATCTCGCCAGACCGCAAGGACATCCACATCACCTTCACGCTGCACGAAGGCAAGCCCTACAGCATACGCAAGGTCGGGCTGGCCGGCGAGCTGCTGGGCCTGGAAGACAAGCTGCAGCCGCTGCTGGGCGTCAAGGAAGGCGAAACCTTCTCCGCCGAGAAGACCAACGATACGGCCAAGGCCATTACCGACTACCTCGGATCGCTGGGCTATGCATTCGCCAACGTCAATCCCAACCCCGTTCTCGATTCCGACACGCAGGAGGCGGACCTGACCTTCTACGTCGACCCGGGCAACCGCGTCTATGTACGGCGCATCCAGATCGGCGGAAACGTCCGCACGCGCGACGAAGTGATCCGCCGCGAAATGCGCCAGAACGAAGCCGCCTGGTACGATTCGAACAGTATCCGCGCCTCGCGCGACCGCGTCGACCGCCTGGGCTACTTCAACGAAGTCAACGTCACTACGGCCCCGGTGCCTGGCTCCACGGACCAGATCGACGTCAATGTCGATGTCAAGGAAAAGCCCACGGGAATGATCAACCTCGGGGTAGGCTACGGCTCCACCGACAAGGTCATGCTGTCGGCCGGCATCAGCCAGGACAACATCTTCGGCAGCGGGCATACGCTGTCGCTGCAGGTCAATACCAGCAAGACCAATCGCGCCGCCATCCTGTCGCATACCGATCCCTACTGGACGCTGGACGGCATCAGCAAGACGACCTCGCTGTACTATCGCCGCACCAAGCCCTACGAAAACAGCTATACCGACTATTCAACCTATCACCTGACGGCGATCGGCGGCGGCCTGAATTTCGGCGTGCCCATTTCCGAGTACGACCGCATCTTCACCGGCTTCAATTTCGAACGTAATACGCTGGAGCTGAACGAGGACAATCCCAGCGGGGTATCCAAGGCGTACAAGGACTACGTCGACGAATACGGCAAGACGACGAATTCCGTGGTCTTCAACGTTGGCTGGTCCAAGGACACGCGCGACAGCGCGCTGGCACCGACCAAGGGCAGCTATACGCGCCTGAGCGCCGATATCTCCACGATGGACCTGAAGTACTACATGTTCAGCGCCCAGCAGCAGTACTACATGCCGATGGGCCGCAGTTTCACGCTGGCGTTCAACGCCATGGCCGACTGGGGAAAGACATACGGCAGCAAGAACTTCCCCATCATCAAGAACCTCTACGCCGGCGGTATTGGTTCGGTACGCGGCTACGACGGTGCCTCTCTCGGCCCGCGCGATCCGAACAGCGGCGACTACCTGGGCGGTTCGCGCCGCCTCGTGGGCAATGTGCAGCTGTACCTGCCGTTCCCGGGCGCATCGCGCGATCGTACGCTGCGCTGGTTCCTGTTCGCGGACGCCGGCCAGGTCTCCACGGAAGACAAGCAGTACTGCTACGATGGCGGTACGCAGTATCACGTGGAAGATCCGTGCGGATGGCGTTATTCGGCCGGTATCGGCCTGTCGTGGCAGTCTCCGCTGGGTCCGCTGCAACTGTCGTTCGGCCGCGCGCTCAACGCCAAGGACGGCGACGACAAGCAGGCCTTCCAGTTCCAGATCGGTACCGCGTTCTGATTTAATGGCACAATAAACTCTTTTCCATCAGGCAGCTTTTTGCAAGGTATTTTCATGAAGTCTCAAACCGCCTTTTCCGTTACTGCCTCTGCTTGCGCCACCATTGCGAGTTCTCGCAAGCTGCTGGCGGCGGCCGTGCTCGGCGCCAGTCTTTTCGCCGTGGCGCCGGTGCCGGCGCAGGCGCAGCAGGCCGCCAAGATCGGCTTCGTCAGCACGGAACGCATTCTGCGCGACTCGAAGCCCGCGCAGCAGGCGCAGGCCAAGATCGAATCCGAGTTCAAGAAGCGCGATGACGAACTGCAAGCCCTGGCCAACCGCCTGCGCACCGAAGCGCAAAAGTTCGACAAGGACGCTCCCGTGCTGTCGGAGTCCGAGCGCATCAAGCGCCAGCGCCAGCTGACGGACATGGATTCCGACCTGCAGCGCAAGCGCCGCGAATTCCAGGAGGATTTCAACCGCCGCCGCAACGAGGAATTCACCGCCATCATCGAGCGCGCGGACGCCGCCATCAAGAGCATTGCCGAGCAGCAGGGCTACGACATCATCCTCCAGGATGCCGTCACCGTCAGCCCGCGCGTGGACATCACCGAACAGGTCCTGAAAGCACTGGGCGGCTGATCCAATGCCCGTATTACTGACGCCTGAGCAGGCGCTGGCGCTCGACGAGCTGATTGCGCAGGCGAACACGGTAGGCCTTGATTGCGCCATCCGTCTCGCGGACGGCGGTTCCCAGCCACGGATCCGCGGACTGGGTTCCCTGCAGGGAGCAGGGGAGTGGGAGATCAGCTTCCTGTCCAATCCCAAGCTCCAGCACCAGTTGTCCGGCTGCAAGGCGGCGGCGGTCATCCTGACCCAGCCCGCCTACGACGCTCTCGCGGAGACGAGTCCGGTCATGCCGTACGCTGTCGTGATCTGTTCCCAGCCATATCTGCTGTATGCCTTGCTGGCGCAATGGTTCGACCAGCATCGCATCGACCGCCTGCCGACAGGCATCCATGCCAGCGCGATCATTGCCGAAGATGCTGTCATCGCAGAAGGGGTGTCCATCGGCCCGTATTGCGTGATCGAATCCGGCTCCAGCATAGGAGCGGGTTCCAGGCTGGGAGCCGGCTGCGTCATTGGCCAGAACTCCAGCATCGGCAAGGATTGTACGCTGCATGCCCGTGTCACGCTGTATCACGGCGTCGAGGTCGGAGACCGTACCATCCTGCATACGGGCGTCGTGCTGGGCGCTGACGGCTTCGGTTTCGCACCTGATCCGCGCACGACAGGGGCCTGGGTGAAGATCGCGCAGATCGGCGGCGTGCACATCGGCTCGGATGTCGAGATCGGCGCCAACACCACGGTGGACCGCGGCGCCATCGAACCCACCTGGATCAGCGACGGCGTCAAGCTGGACAACCAGATCATGATTGGACATAACGTGCATGTGGGTGAACATACCGCCATGGCGGCATGCGTCGGCGTTTCAGGCTCCACTCGCATAGGCAAGCGCTGCATCATTGGCGGCGCCGCCATGTTCGCAGGCCACCTGGTGCTGGGAGACGATGTCCAGATATCGGGCGGCACGGCCGTGACCTCCAATATCGACACGCCGGGACGCTATACCGGCGTCTATCCCTTTGCGGACCACCAGGGCTGGCAGCGCAATGCCGCTGTCGTCACGCAGCTGGGCCAGCTGCGCAAGCGGCTGCGCGCGCTGGAAAGCGCCCTGAAGGCCACAGAAAAATAATCAGATCAATCAGCGACGGCGCGCGATGCGCCAGACAGGACAAGAAGATGGAATTGGATATCAAACAGATCATGGCGCGTTTACCGCATCGCTACCCGATGCTGCTGGTGGATCGTGTCCTGGAAATGACGCCGGGCAAGAGCATCGTCGCCATCAAGAACGTGACGCTCAACGAGCCGTTCTTCAATGGCCACTTCCCCGGCAATCCGGTCATGCCGGGCGTGTACATCATCGAAGCGCTGGCGCAGGCTGCGGCGCTTTTCTCGTTCGAGGGCAATACCGAGCTGAACCCGGCCGACAAGCGCGTCGCGTACTATCTGGTCGGCGTGGACGGCGCGCGTTTCCGCAAACCGGTCGTGCCTGGCGACCAGTTGCGGCTGGAAGTCGATGCCGACCGCATCAGCCGCGTGATGTGCAAATACACCGCCAAGGCCACGGTCGACGGCGAAGTGGTGGCTGAAGCCAAGATCATGTGCGCCATCCGGGTAGTGGAAGAGAGCTGATGTCTGCCGAACGCATTCATCCAACCGCCATCGTATCCCCTTCGGCGAAGCTGGCCGAAGATGTCAGCGTGGGCGCCTACAGCATCATCGGCGACCACGTCAGCATCGGCAGCGGCACGGTCGTGGGGCCGCACTGCATCATCGACGGCCATACGACCATCGGCAGGAACAATACGTTCTACCGCTTCTGCTCGGTGGGCGGCATGCCGCAGGACAAGAAATACGCCGGCGAGCCGACACGCCTGGAAATCGGCGACGGCAACATGATCCGCGAGTACGTCACGATCAATACGGGCACTATCCAGGACGTTGGCGTCACCCGCATGGGCAACGACAACTGGATCATGGCTTACGTGCACATCGCTCATGACTGCCAGTTGGGGGACCACGTCATCATTGCCAACAGCGTCCAGCTGGCGGGCCACGTGCAGCTCGGCGACTGGGCCATCATCGGCGGACTGTCGGGCTTCCACCAGTTCGTCAAGGTAGGCGCGCATGCCATGATCGGCGGAACCAGCTCCGTGCGGCAGGACGTGCCTCCTTACCTGATCGGCGCAGGGGATCCGTTTCGCCCGGCCGGCATCAACTCCGAAGGACTGAACCGCCGCGGATTCTCGCAGGAGTCCGTCTCCGCGCTCAAGGAAGCCTACAAGCTGCTGTATCGCCGCGGCCTGGGCGTCGAAGAGGCGGTCGAACAGATGCAGCAATTGCAGCAGGATCGCCCGGACGCCCATGACGCGCTGGAACCCATGATCCGCTTTCTTCAAGCCTCGGGCCGGGGCATCGTGCGCTCATGAGCCTGCATAGCCATTCCGGATCCGGCGCGTGGAATTCCGGCGCTGGCGCCGGAGCGGCTGCAGCCGGCATCCGGCCGCAAGACGGCCAGGCCACGGCAAATACGCCATTGAAAATCGGCATGGTGGCCGGGGAGCCCTCCGGCGACCTGCTGGCCTCGCGCATCATCCAGGGAATCCGTGGCAGCGCCGCCGACGCCGTATGCGAAGGCATCGGCGGCCCGCGCATGCGCGAGCAGGGCTTCGACATGCGCCATCCCATGCATGCATTGTCCGTATTCGGCTATGTCGACGCCCTCAAACAGTTGCCGCGCCTGCTGCGCATCTATGGGGATACGAAGAAGCACTGGCTGCGCCATCGTCCCGATGTCTTCGTCGGCATCGATGCGCCGGACTTCAATCTCAGGCTGGAGCACCAGCTTCGCAAGGCCGGCGTTCCCACCGTGCACTTCGTGGGGCCGTCGATCTGGGCGTGGCGCTACGAGCGCATCCATGCGATTCGCGAAGCGGTCTCGCACATGCTGGTGCTGTTCCCGTTCGAGGAGGCGCTCTATCGCAAGGAAGGCGTACCGGTCACCTATGTCGGCCATCCGCTGGCCAGCGTGATCCCGAGGCAGGCGGACCCCCTGGAGGCCCGCGAACGCCTGGGCATAGCGGCCGGCGCCAGAGTGCTGGCCATGCTGCCCGGCAGCCGTTCCTCGGAGGTCAAGCTGCTGGCGCCGCGCTTTCTCCAGGCGATGCAGCGGCTGCAGGACCAGGATCCCGCGCTGGTCGTTGCGGTTCCGATGGTAAGCGAGCAGCGCAAGCACGATTTCGAGCAGGCCTTGCGCCTGCACCCTATCAAGAATCTTCACCTTGTGCAGCAGCAGGACGGCGCAACACGATCGGATGCCCTGGTTCGCCCGGTCGCCTGGGACGTGCTGCAGGCGTCCGACGCCGTGCTGGTCGCCAGCGGCACTGCGACGCTGGAAACCGCGCTGTTCAAGAAGCCCATGGTCATTTCCTATGTGCTGTCTCCCATGATGCGTCGCCTGATGGCCTGGAAGTCCGGACAAGAGCGGCCTTACGTGCCCTGGGTCGGCCTCCCCAATGTGCTGGCGAATGATTTCGTCGTGCCCGAATTGCTGCAGGAGGAAGCCACGCCGGACGCGCTGGCGCAGGCCACCTGGAAGGCGCTAACGGATGCGGAGCATCGCGCCAAGGTTTGCGCCGTGTTCGAGCGCCTGCACGCGGACCTTGAACGGGATACGCCGGCACTGGCCGCGCAGGCCATTCTCAGGGAGGCAGGCCATGGAGCAGGGTAGCCTGGCGCTGATGCCGGCTTCCGATACGGTGCTGGTTGCCGGGATCGACGAGGCGGGACGCGGCCCGCTGGCCGGTCCCGTATTCGCGGCAGCAGTCATTCTGGATCCGGCGCGCCCGATCGCGGGCCTGGCCGATTCCAAGACGCTGACCGCCGCCCGCAGGGAGCGCCTGGCCGACGAAATACGCGCCAATGCGCTGGCCTGGTGCGTGGCTCAGGCCAGCGTCGAGGAAATCGACGACATCAACATCCTGCATGCAGCCATGCTGGCCATGCGGCGCGCATGCCTGGGACTGGCGACGCAACCGGAAATGGCCATGATAGACGGCAACCGCCTCCCCACCGGACTGCCGTGCCAGGCGCAGGCCATCGTCAAGGGCGATGCCAAGGTGCAGGCCATTTCGGCGGCTTCCATCCTGGCCAAGACGGCGCGTGACGCCGACTGCCTGGTATTGCATGCGCAATATCCCCAGTACGCATTCGACAAGCACAAGGGCTACGGCACTGCGCTGCATCTGCAGCAATTGCGCCTGCATGGTCCCAGCCCCGCGCACCGGCGCAGTTTCTCCCCGGTACGGCAACTGCTGATCCGGCCGGAGGGCGCATGAGCGCGCCGGACGCCGGCGGCCTGCGGGCCATACAGTCGAAGGACAATCCCCTCTACAAGCGGCTGCTGCGGCTGCGGCAGGACACGGCGTTCATCGCCCGCGAGCGCCGCAAAGGCAACGCGGCAGTCGTACTGGAAGGTGTGCATCTCGCGCAGATGTGGCTTGCCTATGTCGGCCAGCCCGAAGCCGTGCTGTTCAACCAGGCGCAATTGCGGCAGAACCATGAGTTGCAGGACTTGTGCGCCACGCTGCCGCAGGAAATCTGCATCGTCCTGGATACTGACCTGGCGGAAGCGCTTTCCATGGTGGGGCATGGCCCGGGTGTGTTCTGCCTTGTGGCGCCGCCCGCGCTGGAGCTGCCCGAACGGCTTGCCGAAAACGCCTTGTGGCTGGATCGCGTGCAGGACCCAGGCAATGTCGGAACCCTGCTGCGCACGGCCGCGGCCGCCGGCATCCGGCAGGCGTTTCTTTCGCGCGGCTGCGCATTCGCCTGGTCGCCGAAAGCCCTGCGCGCGGGGCAGGGCGCGCAGTTCGGCATGCGGATCCACGAAGATTGCGAGCTGTCCGCGCTGCGGTCCAGACTGGACATCCCCATGGTCGTCACCGCGCTGGAAGGCGCGCAGTCCCTGTATCAGGCGGAATTGCCGCGAGCGTGCGCATGGGTGTTCGGCAACGAAGGACAGGGCGTGTCGGAGCAATTACTGTCCCAGGCCGATCTGCGCCTGCGCATTCCGCAGTCGGACGCCGTCGAATCGCTGAATGTCGCCGCATCCGCCGCCATCTGCCTGTTCGAGCAGCGCAGGCGGCAGCTGAGCGCCTGAAAGCGGGCCGGAAACGGATTCGGGGCGGAATCAAAAGCCGGCGTCAGACAGGCTGAGCGCCGGCTTTTTCAACGATGGACGGATCAGAACACCCGGCGGTTCAAGCCTACGTCTTCGAGCACCTTGCTGGAGATTTCCTCGATGGATTTCGTAGTGGTGGAAAGCCAGGGAATGTTTTCCATGCGCATCAGGCGCTCGGCCTCGGCGACTTCGTAGCGGCACTGCTTCAATGACGCGTATTCGCTGTTCGGCCGGCGCTCGTTGCGCACTTCGGACAGCCGGGAAGGCTGGATGGAAAGGCCGAAGAGCTTGTGGCGGTATGGATGCAGCGTGGCGGGAAGGGAGCCGCGTTCGAAATCTTCCGGAATGAGGGGGAAGTTGGCCGCCTTGACCGCATACTGCATGGCAAGGTACAGGCTCGTGGGCGTCTTGCCGCAGCGCGATACGCCCACAAGGATGACGTCGGCTTCTTTCAGGCCATGGATGAACTGCCCGTCGTCATGCGCCAGCGTGAAGTTGATGGCTTCGATGCGGTTGCTGTATTCCTTGGAGCTGCCGCCCATGTGCGAGCGGCCCACGGAGTGGCTGGACTTGATGCCCAGGGCATCTTCCAGGTTCTGGACGAAAGTGCCGAACAGGTCGAGAAAAATGCAATCGGCTTCGCGGATCTTCAGCACGCTGTCCTGGTTGACCAGGGTGCTGAAGACCAACGGGCGCTGCTGTTGCGCCTGGGCGCACAGATTGATGCGTTGCGCGGTGGCCGCCGCTTTCTCGGGACTGTCGATGAAGGGGATCCGGATCAGCTCGAATTTGATCTGCTCGAATTGCGAAAGGACTGAGTTACTGAATGTTTCGGCAGTGACGCCCGTGCTGTCGGATACGATGAATACCGTACGCACATTGGAAGAAGATGTCATTGGTGGAAGTCGCTAGGTCCGAATGGAAACAGGTACAATCGCAAGATTAACAGTCGCCGGAATACCAGACAAGGCAGGTTTGCCCAGGGCGGTCATCGCGGGAGTGCGGCCATCGTGCCGCCCGAGCACCTTGAGCAAACACGCTTTCTTCTATCTTCAAAGGTGACTTTATGTCGTATGTAGTATCTTTCGAGCAGCTCCGCATGACGGACGTTGACTCGGTCGGAGGCAAGAATGCCTCGCTGGGCGAAATGATCAGCCAACTGGCAGGCGCCGGTGTGCGCGTGCCCGGCGGTTTTGCGACCACGGCCGACGCTTTCCGCGCATTCCTGAAGCAGTCCTCGCTCGAGCAGCGCATCGCCGAGCGCCTGTCCACCCTGGACCCCGAAGACGTGCGCGCCCTGGCCGCCGCAGGCGCCGAGATCCGCCAGTGGATCATCGATGCGCCGTTCCCCGCCGAACTCGAATCCGCCATCCGCGAGGCTTTCGCCAAGCTCGACGCCGACGGCAAGGGTTCGTTCGCCGTGCGCTCGTCGGCCACCGCCGAAGACCTTCCCGACGCCTCGTTCGCCGGACAGCAGGAAACCTTCCTGAACGTCGTCGGCATCGACGACGTGCTGGACAAGGTGCGCCAGGTGTTCGCCTCGCTGTACAACGACCGCGCCATTTCCTACCGCGTGCACAAGGGCTATGCCCACGCCGAGGTGGCATTGTCGGCCGGCATCCAGCGCATGGTGCGCTCCGACGTCGGCAGCGCCGGCGTCATGTTCACGCTGGACACCGAGTCGGGCTTCAACGACGTCGTGTTCATCACGTCGTCCTACGGCCTGGGCGAAACCGTGGTGCAGGGCGCAGTGAATCCCGATGAATTCTACGTCTTCAAGCCCACGCTGGCCTCGGGCCACTATCCCATCATCAGCCGCCGCATTGGCTCCAAGCTGATCAAGATGGAGTTCGACGCCGAGCGCAAGTCCGGCCATGCCGTGCATACGGTCGACGTGCCTGTCTCCGAGCGCAACCGCTATTCGCTGACCGACGAAGAGGTCATCGAGCTGGCTCGCTACGCCACCATCATCGAGAAGCACTACCAGCGTCCGATGGACATCGAGTGGGGCCGCGACGGCATCGATGGCAAGCTGTACATCCTGCAGGCGCGCCCTGAAACCGTGAAGTCCCAGCAGGGCCACAACGACGTGCAGGAACGCTATCGCCTGAAGGCCACCGGCCAGGTGCTGGTCACGGGCCGCGCCATCGGCCAGAAGATCGGCGCGGGCAAGGTTCGCATCGTGGGCGACATCTCCGAAATGGATCAGGTCAAGGCCGGCGACATCCTTGTGACCGACATGACGGATCCCAACTGGGAGCCCGTGATGAAGCTGGCGTCGGCCATCGTCACCAACCGTGGCGGCCGCACATGCCATGCGGCCATCATCGCCCGCGAGCTGGGTATCCCCGCCGTCGTCGGCTGCGCCAACGCGACCGATATCCTGAAGGGCGGCGCCGAGGTCACGGTATCCTGCGCCGAAGGCGACGAGGGCCGTATCTACGAAGGCCTGATCGAGACCGAGATCGAAGAGGTTAGTTGGGGCCAGATGCCGGAGATCGGCGTCAAGATCATGATGAACGTCGGCAATCCGCAGCTGGCCTTCGATTTTTCCCAGATTCCGAACGCCGGCGTGGGCCTCGCCCGCCTGGAATTCATCATCAACAACAATATTGCCGTGCACCCCAAGGCCGTGCTCGACTATCCCAATGTCGACAGCGAGCTGAAGACGGCGGTCGAATCCGCCGCCCGCGGCTATGCCAGTCCGCGCGCCTTCTTCGTCGAGAAGCTGGCCGAAGGCGTGGCCACGCTGGGCGCGGCCTTCTATCCCAAGCCCGTCATCGTGCGCCTGTCGGACTTCAAGTCCAACGAGTACCGCAAGCTGGTCGGAGGCTCGCGCTATGAGCCCGAGGAAGAGAATCCCATGCTGGGCTTCCGCGGCGCATCGCGCTACATCTCCGACGACTTCGCGGAGTGCTTCCGCATGGAATGCGAGGCGCTGAAGAAAGTGCGCGACGACATGGGCCTGACCAACGTCGAAATCATGGTTCCGTTCGTGCGCACCACCAGCCAGGCCGCCAAGGTCATCGATCTGCTGGCGAGCAACGGCCTGCGCCGCGGCGAGAACGGCCTGCGTGTCATCATGATGTGCGAGGTTCCTTCCAACGCGATCCTGGCCGAAGAGTTCCTGGAATACTTCGACGGATTCTCCATTGGCTCCAACGACATGACGCAGCTGACGCTCGGCCTGGACCGCGACTCCGGCATGGAGCTGCTGGCGGCGGACTTCGACGAGCGGGATGCCGCCGTCCAGTTCATGCTGCGTCGCGCCATCCAGGCTTGCCTGAAGGCTGGCAAGTACGTGGGCATCTGCGGCCAGGGGCCCAGCGACCATCCGGACCTGGCGCAATGGCTGATGAAGGAAGGCATTCTTTCCATGTCGCTGAACCCGGATACCGTCGTGGATACCTGGCAGCGCCTGGCGAAGGCATAACAGACTCGCCTTCCTGAGCCTGACCCGAACTGGGCCAAAGGCATTGCCGCTTCCTGATATGCGGCAGTGCCTTTTTTTCTTTCCGGGCGGCAAGCGCATGCCGAGCTGCGCATTTTTCCGTAAAAGACGCTGATTTGCCTCCCGGCTTGTGTTCAAATCGAACCGTACGGCACATTCCTCCATTACCCACAGGACTTGCAGTATGACTTCAACGTCTTTTTCGGACGACTCCTCCCACCGGGTCGTCATCGTCGGCGGCGGCGCAGGCGGGCTCGAGCTGGCAGCCAAGCTGGGCCGCAAGTTCGGTACCAGCCATATCACGCTGATCGACAAATCCACAGAGCACATCTGGAAACCTTCGCTGCACGAGGTGGCGGCGGGAACACTGGACATCCATCGGGAAGGCCTGTCGTACTTCATGCTGGCGCGGGATCGGCGCTTCAGCTTCGTGCTCGGCGAAATCGAAGGCGTCGACCGGCCGAATCGCAAAGTCAGGCTCAAACCCGTGCTGTCGCCTCAAGGCGAGGAGATGGTTCCCTCCCGCGAGATCGCCTACGATACGCTCGTGCTGGCCGTAG
The DNA here is from genome assembly GCF_004342005.1 of Paracandidimonas soli. Lineage (GTDB taxonomy): Bacteria > Pseudomonadota > Gammaproteobacteria > Burkholderiales > Burkholderiaceae_B > Paracandidimonas > Paracandidimonas soli. The sequence continues at coordinate 536,774 of NZ_SMBX01000002.1, read as the reverse complement.
GCAGCCGATCCAACTTCTTCGGCACGCCCGGCGCGGCCGAGCATGCCATCGCACTGGATTCGACCGCGCAGGCGGAGCGTTTCCGGATGCAGCTGATGCGCGAACTGGTATTGCTGAACCAGCGCAAGAATCATGAACCGGATGCGATCCTGAACATCGCCATCGTCGGAGGAGGCGCGACCGGAGTCGAACTGGCCGCGGAACTGCTGGAAGCCCGGCGCGGCATGTCCTTCTACGGACTGGAAAACTTCAATCCCGCAACGGATATCCGTATTACGCTGCTGGAAGGCAGCAACCGCCTGTTGTCGGCGCTGCAGCCCAGGCTATCCCAGACGGCGCGCAATCTGCTCGAAGAACGCGGCGTATTCGTCGCCACCTCGGTGCGCGTGACGCGCGTGACGGACAAGGGCCTGTACGACAGCAACGAGGTCTTCTATCCGGCCAACCTGTGTGTGTGGGCGGCCGGTATCGAGGCTCCGGCATTCCTGGCGGAGCAGGGGCTTGCGGTCAACCGCCTGAACCAACTGCAGGTCGACGACCGGCTGAGGACGGTGGACGCCGATATCTATGCCATGGGAGACTGCGCCCAGGCTCCGTGGGACGATGACAACGCCTTCCTGCCGGCCAGGGCGCAGGTGGCGCACCAGCAGGCCTCGTACCTGGTGCCCATCATGCAGGCGCGCATTCAGGGCGGGCCCGTTCCGGACAAGCCATTCGTGTTCAAGGACTACGGCTCCCTGGTATCCGTGGGCCACAGCCGCGGCGTAGGCAGCCTGATGGGAGTGCTCGCAGGCCGCAGCTGGTTCGTGGAGGGCCTGCTCGCGCGCATGATGTACATGAGTCTGCACATCATGCACCATATGGCAGTGCTGGGCCCGATAAGAACAGCATCCATGGCGCTGGGACGCTTGCTGCTCAAGCGCAGCACGCACCGGGTCAAGCTGCATTGAGAAGAGGGGAAATCGGCATGCAGGCAGAACAGACGACAGGCAAGGATTTCAGCGCCCTGGCGGCCTCTCCGCTGGGCCGGATCCGGCTTGGTAGCCGCTCGGGGCGATTGACCGCCCTGGATTTCGTAGACGAGGCTGAAAGCCCGGCTGCGCAGGCTGCGGCAGGAAAAGCCCTCCACGCCGCGCCTTCGGTTTCCTGCCCTCCCGAGGAGGGCGCTTTTTGCCCAGGGAGCGGCCCGTCGGCAAAAAAACCCTCCGAAGGGTTGCTGGACGGACGCCGGATATGCACCTTCCGCCTGGCGGGGGAAGGGGAACTGGCCTTTCCCATGTGGGACGAAGAGGCCGATACCGATGCAGCCGAAGGCTGCCGCCTCATCGACGACAGCCTGCAGCCGGACACGCCGCAAGCCGATATCGCACTCATGCACAAGGCGGTGGACGAACTGGACCGCTATTTCCGCGGCGCCCTGAAGGTTTTTTCCGTCCCGCTGCAACTGGACGGCTCGGAGTTCCAGCGCCGCATCTGGCAGGCCTTGCTGGAAATACCGCTAGGGTCCAGCCTTTCCTACGGCGAACTTGCGGAGAAAGCCGGTTATGCGCCGTCCAGCTATGGAAGGGCGGCGGGAACTGCGGTGGGGAGCAACCCGGTGTCCATCATCGTTCCGTGCCATCGTATCGTCGGCAAGGACGGCAAGATGACGGGCTACTCGGGAGGCTTGTGGCGCAAGCTGCGCCTGTTGTCGCTGGAAGGTTTCAGGATCGCCGCCTGAGCTTACTGGCGGCGCGTGTTGTCGTGCTTCATCAGGCGCTCTTTTTCGCGCGCCCAGTCCTTGTCGCGGGCGGTATCGCGCTTGTCATGCAGCTTTTTGCCGCGCCCCAGCCCGAACTCCAGCTTGATGCGCCCGTTGCGGTAATGCAGGTTCAATGGAACCAGCGTATAGCCTCGCTGTTCGACCTTGCCGATCAGTTTGCTGATTTCCTCCGCGTGCAGCAGTAGCTTGCGCGTCCTGGTTGCATTGGGATGGATGTGGGTGGAGGCCGTCGGCAGGGCGCTGATATGCATGCCGATCACCCACAGCGCGCCGTCGCGGACGATGATGTAGCTTTCTTTCAGTTGCACGTGGCCGGCCCGGATCGCCTTGACCTCCCAGCCTTCCAGCACGAGTCCAGCCTCGAAGCGGTCTTCGATGAAGTAGTCGTGCGTTGCTTTGCGGTTCTCAACGATGCTCATGAATCAATAAGGCCATAGAAGGTAAAATCGGTACATTCTATCCATTTAACAGTTTCGATGCATACCGTAAAACGCTCTGTCCTGGTTCCCTACAGCTGCGCCCAGATGTTCGATCTGGTGGCGGACGTGGGCAAATATCCCGAATTCATGCCCTGGTGCGGGGGAAGCGAGGTGCATCACCGAGATGAATCGGGGATGCAGGCTTCCGTGACGATCAGTTTCGCGGGAATCCGCCAGACCTTCGTCACGCGCAACACGCACAATTACCCCCATGAAATCCTGATTTCCCTGGTGGACGGGCCGTTTTCCGCCCTGACGGGGCGCTGGGAGTTCGTGGAGCTGGCGGAAGATGCCTGCAAGGTCAACTATACGATGGAATATGCGTTCTCCAATCGCGCGCTGGAAGCGCTGGTCGGACCGGTGTTCAACCGCATCGCCAGCAGCTTCATCGACTCCTTTACGCAGCGAGCTCAGGCCTGCTATGGCGAATAAGGGAGCAGCGCAACTTCAGGTCGAATTGATTCATGCGGCCTCCTCGGGCCGCATCTGGCGCCAGACCCTGGAAGTGGCCGCTGGCTCCACCATCCAGCAGGCCCTGCAGGGCAGCGATTTCCATCGCGAGTTTCCGGATATCTCGCAATCCACGCTTGAGACCGGAATCTACGGACAGGCCTGTTCCCCGGATCGCATCGTTGCCGAAGGGGATCGCATCGAAATCTACCGGCCCTTGCGTTTCGATCCGATGGAGTCGCGCAGGCGCCGGGCGGAGCACAAGCGCAGGCAGCAGGCGCAGTCCCGCAAAGGATCTTCCTCATGACGCAGGCCCCCGTCGCATTCGAACTCCTCCCGGCAGCAGGAGGCAGCAAGATAGCTGTCGCCACGCTCAACCGCCCGCAGGCGCTCAACAGCCTGACGCTGGAAATGTGCCAGTTGCTGAGGGAGCAATTGCTGCGCTGGCGGTCGGACGACGGAATCGCACTGCTCGTCCTGAGGGGCGCGGGGGAAAAAGCGTTCTGCGCGGGTGGCGATCTCCAGGGGCTCTACCGCTCCATGCAGGCGCATGCCGGGGAGGGTGCCTGGGGCAATCCGTATCTGCGCGATTTTTTCGCGACCGAATACCGGCTGGACTACCTTCTGCACACCTATGGCAAGCCTGTGCTGGCCTGGGGCAGCGGAGTCGTCATGGGAGGCGGAGTCGGCCTCTTCATCGGAGCCAGCCACCGAGTGCTGACGGAAACATCGCGCTTCGCTATGCCGGAAGTGGCCATCGGCTTGTTCCCGGATGTGGGCGGCAGTTGGATGCTGGGACGCCTGCCGAAGCACGTGGGGCGCTTCCTGGGTATGACAGGCGCATCGATTGAGGCCGCGGATACGCTGCATCTGGGGCTGGCGGACTATCTGGTTCATGGTCAAAAAGAGGCGGTAATCCTCGCGGACATGCAGGCATGCGACTGGACCGGCGATGCAACAAGCAATCATGAGCTTCTGTCCCGCCTGCTGCGGGCGCATGAGGCTCAGCCGGAGGTGCAGGGACCGCTGCAGGCGCATGCGGACCTGATCCGCCGCACGGCCGGCACAGGGTCTTTCCTGGAAATCTGCGAGAACATTGCGGCGCTGCGGAAGCACGAGAATCCCTGGCTGCAGAAGGCGGCCCTGGGGCTGGTCCATGGCTCGCCGGGCACGGCGCGGCTGGCCTATACGCTGCAGGAGCGGGCCAGGCTGCTGTCACTGGCCGATGTCTTCAGGATGGAGTATGTCGCGGCGCTGCAATGCGGCGTGCATGGTGATTTCCAGGAGGGGATACGGGCGTTGCTGGTGGACAAGGACAAGTCTCCCCGATGGAATCCGGCAACGCTGGAGCAAGCCGACGAGGCATGGGTAGAGAAATTTTTTGTCCAGCCGTGGCCGAAAAACATGGCGCATCCGCTGGCGGATCTGGAATCCTGATTTACAGCCGCTCTGGAAGAGACAAATAGCGGCTCTGGAAGAAACAAATAGCGGCTTCACAGAAGCAAGCAGAGCCCGCAGCATGCCAGAGACCCGTTGCCCCCGGGTTAATTTGTTTTTACATACACCGCCTCCTGCCAGCGCCTAGGCTTCTGAGAGGTTATTGCGCCGGCGGACGGATCTCGTAGGGCAAGGCCTGTATCGTGATTTCGGCGCCATCGGCGCTGCCCAGACGGAATTTGGCCGAATCCAGGTCCGCCAGCTGGACTTCCAGCAAGAACCACAGCTTGCCCTGGCCATCGCTGGCCACATTGATGACACGGCCGCAGGGATTGCCGGGGCGCAAGGCATCGAAAATATCCGTGCCCGGCTGGACCATGCCTTCCGGCAGGCTCGAGCTATCGGCCTGGCCGCAAGCCATGCGGCGCTTGATCGTCCCCCTGTAGTGGCTGCGGGCCACGACTTCCTGGCCCGGATAGCAGCCCTTGGTGAAGCTCACACCGCCGATCAGATCCAGATTGAGCGTCTGGGGAATAAACAGATCCTGCACGGCCTGCGTGATCCATGGCAGGCCGGCGCGGATATCGAGGCTTTGCCAGGCTTGCAGATACGACGCGTTGTCTTGCGCTTCTTGATGGCCGGCCGTACCGATGCGCCACCAGCGGCAGGCGCCAGCTTCGGGAGAAGGGGCCAGTATCCAGATTGCGTCGTCCCGGTGCCGGATGCTGAACGAAGGCGCCACCGTTGCGCCGTCTTCCAATACTCCGGCGACGACGGCGTCGGTTTTCCGGATGACGACTTTCGCGCGCAGCACGAACATGCTCAGGCGCTTGACCAGGGCATCGGCGATATCGGACTTGACCAGGGCCAGATAGCCGTCCCCGTCCTGCGCGGCCCAGACGATCAGAGTGGCCAGCAGGCGGCCCTTGGCGGTGCAATAGCCCGCCAGATGCGCCTGCGTGGCGGTAACGGCCTTGATATCGTTGCTCAATTGCCCCTGCAGGAAGGTAGCGGCATCGGCTCCGGAGAACGAGATGACGGACAGATCGGGCAAGGCAACAGCCTGGCCGGCGGGGATGGCGGAAAGCGGAGTGGTCATTTTCTCTGACAAAGCATGAAACGGGAACAATAGACAATGATAACGGTCTTGCCTTCAGGACAGTGAAGAATCCGGCCTGCTGGCCGGGATTTCTCCGCCTCACGGCCTGGCTTGTCGGCTACACTCACGGCTTCATGAAAAAAATCACCACCATTCTCCTTTCCCTGCTGCTGCTTCTCTGCCTGGGCGCGCTGGCCGTCTCCGGCCTGGCCTGGTATTGGTCCCGGCAACCCGTTGCCATGCCTGCCGAGCGCGTGGACTACATCATCGAGAGCGGCGCCGGAGTACGGGCAGTGGCTCGCACCATGCGCAGGGAAGGCATCGATATCCACGAAGATGCCTTCGTGGCGCTGGCGCGGGTGACGGGCCTGCACACCAGGCTGCAGGCGGGCGCCTACGAGGCCGTGCGCGGCGATTCGCCCATGGCGCTGCTCGAGCGCATGGCCAGCGGCGACATGTTGCAGACAAGACTGACCTTCGTCGAGGGATGGACATACCAGCGCATGCGCGAAGCCTTGCGCAATGATCCCAATGTGCGCCAGACCCTGGATGGGGTAACGGACGCCGAACTTATCGGGCGCCTGGGCATCCAGGCGGACTCCCTCGAAGGCATGTTCTATCCGGACACCTACGTCTTTGTGCCCGGTTCCACCGATTTCGATCTGCTCAGGCGCGCCCATCATGCGCAGAAAGAGCTGCTGGAAGGGCTCTGGCAGGAGCGCGCGCCCGATCTGCCGCTGAAAACGCCTTATGAAGCGCTGATACTGGCTTCCATCGTGGAAAAGGAAACTGGCCACGGCGAGGATCGCGCCAGGGTCGCGGGCGTTTTCATCAACCGCCTGAAGGCGAGAATGCTGCTGCAGACCGATCCCACGGTTATCTATGGCATGGGAGAAGCCTACCAGGGGCGCATACGCAAGCGCGACCTGACGACGGACACCCCCTGGAACACCTATACCCGTCCGGGCCTGCCGCCGACGCCGATCGCCAATCCCGGCAAGGCGGCGTTGCTGGCCACCTTGCAGCCCGAGACGCACCGCTATTACTATTTTGTTTCCCGTGGGGACGGCACCAGCGAATTCTCGCAGAACCTGGCTGAGCATAATCGCGCCGTGTCCAAGTACATTCTCAGGCGGTCGAATTGAAGCAGATTTCACGCGGCCGGTTCATCACGCTGGAAGGCGTGGATGGCGCCGGCAAGAGCACGCACCTGCAATGGCTCGAAGAACAGTTGGCGGCAACGGGCGCCCGTGTGCTTTCCACGCGCGAGCCCGGCGGCACGGCGTTGGGAGAAACGCTGCGCGAACTGCTGCTGACCCGCCCCATGACGCTCGAAACCGAGACGCTGCTGATGTTTGCCGCACGTTGCGAGCATCTGCGCACAGTGATCGAGCCGGCCCTGGCGGATGGCATCTGGGTGGTGTGCGACCGTTTCACCGATGCCAGCTATGCCTACCAGGGCGGCGGCCGCGAGCTCGGCGCACAGCGCATCGCCGTGCTGGAGGACTGGGTGCATCCCGATCTCCAGCCCGATTGCACATTCCTGTTCGATGTGCCGCTGGAAGTGGCACGGCAGCGCCTGGAAAACGGCAAAAACCTGGATCGTTTCGAGCAGGAGAATGCCGATTTCTTCCAGCGGACGCGCGCCGCCTATCATGCGCGGGCTCAGCAGCATCCCGGGCGCTTCCATATCATCGACTCCACGCGCAGCATTGCGCAGATCCGCGAGCAGATCGCCGGCATTCTTGCGCAATTGCGGCCCGGCAAGCAAGGGTAAGTCCGGCATGCAGCCTGAAACCGCGCCATCGGATATCGCCATCCCCGTCTTTCTTCCCTGGCAGCGTGAGCTTGCGCGCCAGTGGCTTTCCAGGCAGCAGGACCGCTTCGCCCATGCATGGCTCATCCACGGGCTCGCCGGTATCGGCAAACGGCAGTTTGCACTCGCTGCCGCGGCCAGCCTGTTGTGCGAAGCGCCGGCGGAAGGCCTGGCATGCGGTCATTGCAATGCCTGCCGCTGGGTAGCCGCGGGCAATCATCCCGATCTCAGGCGGATCCGCCCGGACGCCGTTGCGCTGGAGGAAGGCGAGGGCGCGGAAGACGACACGCAGAAGGCGGCAGCCAAGAAAGCGCCTTCCAAGGAAATCCGGGTGGAGCAGTTGCGCAGCCTGGGAGACTGGTTCAATACCGCCACGCACCGGGGCGGATGGCGGGTGGCCGTCATTTATCCCGCTTCGGCCATGAATGTCATTTCCGCCAATGCCTTGCTCAAGGTGCTGGAGGAACCGCCGGAGCATACAGTATTCCTGCTGGTGGCCGACGCGCCGGACCGCCTGCTGCCTACGCTGGTATCGCGCTGCCGGCGCCTGCCGCTGCCTACGCCGCCCGAGAAGGAAAGCCTGGCGTGGCTGGGCGAGCATGGTGTGGCCAGGGCGGCGCAGTGGCTGGCAGCCGCCGGCGGGGCTCCTGTGCAGGCATTGCAGCAGGCAGGCACCCAGGATGCGCCATATCCCGCCTGGCTTGAAATACTGCTGGATCAAGCGGCGGCCGCCGATGGCGTCAATGTGGCGTCCATGGCGGACCAACTGGAGCCCCAGGATCCGGCGATATGGATCGATACGCTGCAGCGCCTGTTGACGGATATGGCGCTGGCGGCCTCCGGCGTGAAGGTCAGGTACTATCCCGCCTTGCAGTCGAAAATTGCCGCACTGGCCCAGCGCTCATCGCCCCAGGCCCTGGCGCAGTCCAGCAAATGGCTGACATCCCAGCGCGCCATTGCCTCGCATCCGCTCAATGCCAAGCTGTTTTCCCACGCGTTCATCCAGCGCATGGCTACTGTACTGGGAAGAGCTGCCTGAGCGCGACTTTTGCCAGCACAAGAGGGCCAGCGGGGACTATCATCCTGTATGGGATGCACGCTTCATTTTCCGTAAAAGACAAGATTCATGTACGTTGACTCGCATTGCCACCTGGATTTTCCGGATCTGGCCGAAAACCTGGATGAAATACTGCTTCGCATGAAGCAGAACCGTGTCTGCCATGCGCTGGTCGTCAGCGTCAGCCTTCCGGACTGGCCGCGCCTGATGCAATTGGTGGAGGAGCACGAGGAGCTGTCCGCTTCCGTCGGGGTGCACCCGGACTATCCGGATACGGAAGAGCCGGACGTGGCCATGCTCGTGAAAATGGCGGCATCGTCGCCCAAGGTCGTTGCAATCGGCGAGACCGGGCTGGATTATTTTCGGCTGCAGGAACCGCTGGACTGGCAGCGGGAGCGTTTCCGCACCCATATCCGGGCCAGCAGGGAGACAGGGCTGCCGCTGATCATTCATACCAGGTCGGCCAGCGAAGATACGCTGCGCATCATGCGCGAGGAGCATGCGGAGCTGGCTGGCGGGGTCATGCATTGCTTCACCGAGTCCTGGGACGTGGCCCAGGCCGCCCTGGATCTGGGGTTCTATATTTCCCTGTCTGGCATCGTCACCTTCAAGAAAGCAGTCGATCTGCACGAGGTCGCCCGGAAAGTGCCCCTGGATCGCCTGTTGATCGAGACAGATTCCCCGTACCTTGCTCCTGTGCCGTTCCGCGGCAAGCAGAACGATCCTTCAAAGGTCGTTCATGTGGCTGAGCATATCGCGAATCTTCGCGGCATCAGTGTCGCAGAGATAGCTTCCACGACAAAAAATAATTTCTTCAATTTATTCAATAAGTTAAATTGATAATTTAATTTAGATTATCTGAAGTATTTTATTTAAAGTAATTTATCTGGAGTGATATATCTAAAGTAATTTATTTGAAGAAAATTATTTAAAGTAAATTATTATATAAATCACTCAACTATATGATATGAAACTGATTTATCCAATATTTCTTGGAGTTTTCCAAGCGTTCTCCAGCTCGAACCGAAGAATGCGGCAGGCGCTGGTGTGTCTGTGCTTGCTGATCGCCTTGCCGCTCCAGGCCCACCAGGCGCCTCCCAGCGACTGGTGGGTCCATATCGCCAACGACAGGGTCTCTCAAGTACGGGATATGCTTGCAAGGGGCGTGGATCCCAACGCGTTCGGCCCCCAGGGCCTGCCGGCGGCCATGTTCGCCGTCACGGAAGGCGCCTGGAACGTCTATGACCTGCTGCTGGCCCAGCCCTCCACGGACATCCATGTCGAAAATGCCAGCCACGAATCCCTGCTCATGTACCTGGCGCTGGTAGGCGACGAGAAGAGGGCGGAGGCGCTGATCAAGAAGGGTGCCGAGGTCAATCGGCTGGGATGGACGCCGCTGATGTATGCCGCATCGACGGGCAGGGAAGCAACCGTGAAATTGCTGCTGGATCATGGCGCCATCGTCAATTCTCCGGGCCCGCAGGGAGAAAATGCATTGATGATGGCCGCCCTCGGCGGGCACGAGGCGGTGGTGCGCCAGTTGCTGGCCGCTGGCGCCGATCCCACCATCCGCGACCTGGAAGGACGCTCGGCGGGAGATTGGGCCAGGATGAAAAGCCACACGGCGCTAGGCGGCAAGCTGGATACGCTCATGCAGAGCGTACTGGCCCGCCGCGAAGCGCAGCGCAACCCAGCATCGGCGACAAAGGCCAAGCCCGAGGCGGAAGCGCCTGAAAAGCCCCTGGATGCAGAGGCGCCTGCCAGCGGCGGCCAGCGCTACTTCGACCTGAAGCGCTTCGAGTCCGGCGAAGAAGCGCTTCCCTGAGTTCGTGCGCCTTTCCAGGCCCGAAGCCTTGCGCCCGGGCTCAGGAAGCGGCGGGGACGAATTCGGGACGCAAGGCCGAGCGCAGTGCGGAATAGGGGATGCGCAATTCGGGCTGCCCGGCGGAGTATGGCGCCAGCGCATAGGCGTCGTATTTCACGACGACGCCCTTGTCCGTCAGCGCGAAATTGTCGCTGGCCTGGAATGGCCACAGGCGCCGATAGCCCGCGGGATCCTCCTGCGCTTCCTTGTTGCCGGCCAGCCAGGCCGCATGCGCCTGGCGCAGGGCCTGCAGATAGGTCTCGCGTCCCCCGGGAGCCAGGACATCGTCCAGGGACAGCACGCGCTTGCGCTGATTGTCCCAGTTCAGGTACTGGGTGGCCGATATGCCGTGGGCGGCTCCAGTGAAGTACTGGTAGCTGTTCAGTTCCAGCACGGTCAGATTGCGGTTGCGATAGACGGTCTTGGCCTCGAGAATGACCTCGTCGCGCGGCGCAGCGGTTCGCCAGTAATGCGCTTCGAACTCGGCGATTGTCTGGTAAGCCTGGGGGGTTGAGTCGCCCGTGCCCGTCATGGTGGCCAGCGCGTGATCCACCAGTTGCGTCAGCGTTCCGTTGCCGGGAAACGCCAGCGACTCCACCTTGAGGGAGGCGCATTCGCCCGAGCATTCCGGCTTCTTGCGCTCGAACTTGACGGGCTGGGAGAAAAGGCCATCCTTGCGGGTCTGGGCGTCAACCTGATCCGCCGGGATCAGCGAAATGACTTCCGATGGCTTGCTGGCGCAAGCGGAGAGCAGGGCTGTGCAGGCCAACAGCGTTGCCATGCGGGACAGGCGCAACGCCGTGGGACTGAGAGGAGACCTGGCCATGGAAAAACTTTCTGTCATGATGCGAGTACTACCTGTTTGAATAAGGTACGATGCCTTTGCCATCCATCACCATACCGGAAAAGGATTCAGGACATATGAGCGCAATCTATCACAATCCCCGCTGTTCCACCTCCAGAAACGCACTGGAACGCTTGCAGCAGGCCGGTTACGAGCCGCAGGTCATCGAATACCTGAAAACGCCGCCCGATGCCGGGACGCTGGCCGAGTTGATCAGGGATGCGGGGCTTTCGGTGCGCGATGCCATCCGGACCAAAGAGCCGGAATACCTGGAGCAAGGCCTGGATGATCCGAGCCTGGGCGACGAGGTATTGCTGGCGAAGATGGTGGCGACGCCCGTGCTCATCAACCGTCCGTTCGTCAGGACGGAGAAGGGCGCAAGGCTGTGCCGGCCAGTATCGGTGCTTGAAGACATCCTATAGGCATCGCCATGAGTCTTTACTCCCAGTTGTTGAAACGACAGGCTCAAGGACGGCCGATTCGCGTCGGCCTGATCGGCGCGGGCAAGTTCGGCTCCATGTATCTGGCCCAGGCGCCGCGCACGCCGGGCATCCATGTAGCGGCCATTGCTGATCTGTCGCCGGATGGGGCCAGGCGGAATCTTCACAGGGTAGGGTGGGACCCGCAACGAATGCAGGCTGGTTCCATGGCGGAAGCCCTGCGCAGCGGCGGCACATGGATCACCGATGACTGGGAGGCTCTGGTTCGCGCCCCCTCCATAGATATCATCGTGGAAAGCACGGGCCACCCGATTGCCGCCGTGGCGCATTGCCTGGAAGCGTTTCGCCACGGCAAACCTGTGGTCAATGTCACCGTCGAGGCGGATGCATTCTGCGGCCCGCTGCTGGCGCGCAAGGCGGCTCAGGCGGGCGTGGTGTATTCGCTGGCGTTCGGCGACCAGCCCGCGCTGATCTGCGATTTGGTCGATTGGGCACGCGCCTGCGGGTTTCCTGTCGTGGCGGCGGGGCGCGGCCACAAGTGGCTGCCGCATTTTTCCGCTTCTACGCCGGATACCGTCTGGGAAAACTATGGCCTGACACCGGAGCAGGCAGTGCGCGGCGGACTGAACCCGAAAATGTTCAACAGCTTTCTGGACGGATCCAAGCCATCGATCGAAAGCGCGGCGGTGGCTAATGCCACAGGCTTGGCGGCGCCGTCCAACGGGCTGCTGTATCCGCCGGCCAGCATTGCGGACATTCCTTCCGTCACGCGTCCGCTCAGTGAAGGCGGGCTGCTGGAAAGACGAGGGATGGTGGAGGTGGTGTCATCGCTGGAAGCGGACGGCACGGCAATCCCCTACGACATCCGCATGGGCGTCTGGGTGACCGTAGAGGCGGAAAGCGACTATATCAAGCATTGTTTTGAGGAATACAATGCGCATACGGATCCGACGGGACGTTTTTTCACGCTGTACAAACGCTGGCATCTGATTGGCCTGGAAGTGGGCGTGTCGGTCGCCAGCGTCGTGCTGCGCGGCGAAGCTACCGGTACGGCGCAGGAGTGGAACGCCGATGTCGTGGCAACCGCCAAGCGTGATCTGTCGCCTGGGGCAATTCTGGATGGCGAGGGCGGCTATACCGTATGGGGCAAGCTGCTGCCAGTGGAAACCTCGCGGCGATTGGGCGGTTTGCCGCTTGGGCTTGCGCACGATGTCAAACTGGTACGGCCCGTAGCGAAAGGGCAGATCGTGACGTGGGACGATGTTGTCATCGATCGCACTACCGAAGCGTACCGCATTCGCCGGGAACTGGAAGCCATGCATGCCGGCACCGATGACGCGGGCGCTGCGCCCGCCTGAGCACGAAGGCGTCTGGCGCGCCTGGAGAGGGCGGCCGACGGCCGGGTGAGTCCGGACAGGCGGCCTGGCTCGTCCTAGTTGTAGCGTCCGCCGGCTCCGCCTACGCTGTAGCGTCCCGCTCCCAGCAGCGAGATGGCGAAAGCGCCGAACAGGAAGAGCCCCTGCAACTCCAGCCGCCAGCCGCCGTTATTGCCCAACTGGAACAGTTGCCCCATGTGCGCCAGGAATATCGCGACAAGCATGTGGCAGACCACAATGAATGCGGCCGCCCGGGTGTACAGGCCCAGGATCAGCAGAACGGGCGCAAGCACCTCGCCAATATAGACACCGTAGGCGATGAAGTGCGGCCATCCTTGCGATGCCACCAACGAGGAAACGCCACCCATCCCATACATGAGCTTGTGCAGCCCATGCAACAGCAGCAGAACGCCGATCGTCAGGCGCAATACGAGTTTTCCGGCATTGTCGTGCGTCATGTGTCAGTTGCCATGATATGAAACCAAGATGAAGTGTACTTTGCTTCACTCCCGGCAGTCGATATCCTGGAGGTTCCATGAGACAATCCCGGGTTTCCGAACGTCTTGCGGCGGTCGGTCTATTGCCCGTGCGTTCGGGCATTTTCTGGTATTTTGCAGCGGTATCCGCGAAATTATTGGCGATTCCATATTGAAAGGCGTTATTTTTTCCGTCGGCGCATCGGTCCTGTTCGCGGTGCTGTATTACTATGCCGTGCTCCTGGCGCCGCTGGATGGCTCGCAGATACTGGGATGGCGCGTCGTGCTGAGCCTGCCCGGACTGCTGCTGATACTGACATTGACGCAGGGCTGGCACCAGCTTCGGCTGTTGCTGCGCCGCATTCCCCGGGAACCCGCGCTTTGGGCCGTCATGCCGGCCTGTGCGGCCATACTTGGCTTCCAGCTCTGGCTGTTCATGTGGGCGCCGCTGCACAATATGGCCATGGACGTTTCCCTGGGGTATTTTCTGCTGCCGCTGATCATGGTGGTGGTGGGGCGCTTGTTCCTGGACGAACGCCTGTCCGGCCTGCAGACTGCAGCTGTGATTTTCGCCCTGGTCGGCGTAGCTCATGAATTATGGCGCACGGCCACGTTTTCATGGGCCACGGCAGGGGTCTGCCTGCTGTTTCCCGTGTATTTCCTGATGCGGCGAGTGTTCCGCATCGAAGCCGTGCCAGGGCTGATGGTGGATATGCTGCTGATCATGCCGTTTGCCGTGATGATCCTGGCGACGGGCGACACCTTCAATTTGATGGCCGAGCATATTAAATTATTTGCGCTCGTGCCTTTGCTTGGCATCATCAGCACGACGGCGCTGTTTCTCTATCTGTCCGCCGGGCGGCTGCTGCCGATGGGCCTGTTCGGCTTGCTGGGCTACGTAGAGCCCGTCCTGCTGTTTTTCGTGGCGACGCTGTTGCTGCGGGAACCGTTCGCCGCCAGCCAATGGCTGACTTACGGCCCCGTATGGATCGCCGTAGGGCTGCTGGTCGTGGAAGGCGCGCGAGCCTTGGCCAAGGGACAAGCCGGGAAACAAAGATGAACTCCGGTCTCCAGAGGCACAACCAGCCAGGCCAAAGGTGCTGCGAGTTGCGGCGATATATCCCGATTTTGCGCGAGAGCCGTTTGAGTCCGGATTTGCTGCAACTGAGCTCTTCCGCCTTCCTGGGTAAATTACGCATAATGTATATTATGTAAAGTAAAATAGATCTGGGCGAAATATATCAATCATCGCCCACGTTATCGGTCTCCACGTAGAACCTCAGATCAAACGCTCCGCTTTCCAAGAAGCCGCACTTCAGCCTCCAGTGCTCGATTTCGTCCAACGGCACGCAGGGCCGAGGCAAACGATGGAAATCGAAAACATCGGCAAGCAGCACTGCTGGCAGGTCCGGATTTTCGCCTGCGGACTTGGCCAGTGAGACGGCCTCGGCCATAGGAGTCAAATGTGGAATGAAGGCTGCGCGCCGCTCCCACTCATGCTGATGGTGCCCACGCGCAAGGGTCGAAGCGCCCGAGTGCAAGCGCTCTGCCACTTCTTTGAGGCAGAGCTGGATGATTTCCAGCAAGGCTGAATGGAGCGGCTTTTCCTGGGTCGGCATGATCCAACTACTGAATCAATTGATGCCATTCACGCATTGGACAGCATCCACTCCGTCGACTACATTTGACTGCCCATCTGATATGTACGATGTCGGATGGCCGCCCAAGACAACAAATAAACCGGCGGCGATCGAATCGCATTGCCGTATTGCCTCGGCGATTACACAGCAGACAAGACAATGTCCAAGAAAACCAGCACCATCAAGCGCCTGGCCCAGTTCATGGTGGCAAGCGCGCTCAGCATCGGCGCCGCGCATGCGGCATGGCCGGAGCATCCCGTCAACCTGCTCGTCGGCGCGCCTCCCGGGGGCACGACCGACATCCTGGCCCGCCTGATTGCTCCCTACCTGGGCGAAGAGCTCTCCCAGCAAGTCGTGGTCGTCAACCGCGGCGGCGCCAGCGGGCTGATTGCCAGCAACCAGGTCGCGAAATCCAAGCCCGACGGCTACAACCTGCTGTTCTCCACCAGCCATATGGCGGTGTTCGAAAGCCTGTATGCCAACGTGCCGTTCAAGCCGCAAGAAGACTTCGAACCCATTACGCTGATGGTAAAGACGCCTTATGTCATGGTCTCGCATCCCAGCCTGCCGGTGAAGACGGCGCAGGAACTCATCGACTACGCCAAGCAGAATCCCGGCAAGGTCGACTATGCCGCATCGTCGCCCGGCGGCGGCCAGCACCTGGCCTGGGAAATGTTCAAGCGCCGCACTGAAACCGACATGATGTACATCCCGTACAGCGGCACGGGCGCGCTCATGACCGACCTGCTCTCCGGCCGACTTGTCGCCGGCATCGACAACGTGGCGGTTCTTACGCAATACATCCGCCGCGGCGAATTCAACGGACTGGTCACCACGGGCAAGAACCGCTCCCCTCTCCTTCCTGAACTGCCCACACTGTTCGAAGTACTGGGCCAGGACAAAGGCTTCGAAGTCGTAGGCTGGTTCGGCATGTTCGCGCCGAAGGGAACACCGCAGCCCGTCGTCCAGCGCATGGACGAAGCCCTGAAAAAAGTGCTGAAGAACCCCGAGCTCAGCAAGCGCCTGCTCGATCTGGGCGCCGAGGTCGACGGCGGCGGTCCGGCGGAACTGGCGGCCTTCCTCAAGAGTGAAACGGACCGCTGGGGCAAGGTGATCAAGGAAGTCGGCGTCACGCTGCAGACGGCTCCCTGAGCACAGGCCAAAGCGCAAGCTCCCGGCCTCAGGCTGGAGTGACTCACCTATACTGCTGAAAGCCGATCCAGCGGCAGCGCGATGCCGCCGCTGTCTTTTCATTTCATGTCTGACGGGGCAATCCTCATGCGTATCGACGTCTCCCATGCAAGAACCGTAGTACAGAACATCATGCAGGCGGGCGGCATGACGCCTGAGCAGGCGCAGGCCGTGGCCCGGCGCATGGTGGCCAGCGATCTTTATGGACATGTGACGCATGGCGTGGCGATGGTACCCATGTATCTGGAGCGGCTGGGCGACGGCCGCATCTGCGCGGACGGAACGCTGAAAACCCTGCAGGACCACGGCTCCGCCTTCTCATGGGAGTGCGGCCGCCTGCCCGGAGCATGGGTCATGGAGCAGGCTATCGGGCAGATGCTGGAGCGGATCGAGTCCCATCCTGTCGTGACCGCCACGATCGCCAATTGCGGCCACATCGGCGCCTTGCAGGTCTATTCCGACGAAATCGCCCAACGCGGTCTGCTGGGCCTGATGATGGTGACGGATCCCGGTGTCGTCTCTGTCGCCCCGTTCGGCGGCGCGACTCCGGTACTGACCTCCAATCCCATGGCCGTCATCATCCCCACGCGGGACCAGCCCGTGCTGGTCGATGTCTCCACTTCCGTCACCAGCAATACCGCTGTGCGCAACTACCAGGAAGCCGGCCGCAAGCTGCCCGGCAACTGGCTGCTGGACAACCAGGGAGTGCCCACGAACGAGCCCTCCGTGCTGGCGGACGATCCTCCCGGCACCATCCTGCCCCTGGGCGGCGAAGATTTCGGCTACAAGGGATTCGGCCTGGGCCTGATGGTGGAGGCCTATGCGTTGGCATTGACGGGCTATGGCCGTCACCAGGGGCACAAGCGCGGCGGCCAGGGGGTGTTCTTCCAGGTCATCGATCCGGCCAGATTCTGCGGATCCGACGTATTCCTCGATGAAACGACCTTCGTGCGCAAACAGTGCCTGGACAGCACGCCGGCGAAACACGCCTCCCACGCTGCGCCTTCGGCTTGCTGCCCTCCCAAGGAGGGCGCTTCTTGCCTAGGGAGCGGCCCGTCGGCCAAGAACGGCCCGGGCGTGCGCATGCCAGGGCAGCGCGCCCAGGAAAAGCGCGCCGACCAGTTGGCCAATGGCCTGGCCGTCGACGACGCCGTCGTCGCTAGCATCGATGCCTGCGCCGCCAGGCTCAAGGTGCCTGGCCTGAGCTAGGTGCGCCTGAGTTCACCGCGTATGGCCTTTGCAGGACGCCTGGCCTTAAAATGGCCGGAATCCCGCCATGTGTGTCATGGCTTTCATGGTGTTTGCGAACCATGCGCGTACTTCTTGTGGAAGACGAGGCGGACCTGGCCCACTGGCTTTCCCGTGCGCTGGCCCGTCACGCCGGCTTTATCGTGGAATGGGCCAACGACGGGCTGATTGCCGACCGCAGGCTCAGCCTGGAGGAATTCGACGCTCTCATCCTCGACCTGGGCTTGCCGGGCATGGACGGCCACACAGTTTTGCGCCGCATGCGCAACCGCGACGACCGGACGCCCGTCCTGGTGCTGACCGCGCGCGACTCCCTGTCCGAGCGCGTCGAGCTGCTCAACGATGGCGCCGACGACTTCCTTCCCAAGCCCTTCCGCATCGAGGAACTGGAAGCCAGGCTGTTGGCGCTGATACGCCGCAGCCGGGGCCGGGAACATCCGCGCTTCACCTGCGGCAGCTTGTCTTTCGACCCGGCCAGCCAGAAATTCCTGATGGCGGGGGAGCCTTTGGCGCTCTCGCCCAGGGAACATGCCGTCCTGCGCACACTGATCCAGCGCAGCGGAGAGCCGCTGAACAAGCAATACATACTCGAACGCATGTTTTCCGGCGATACCGATGTCAACCTGGAGGCCATCGAAGTCGCCATCCACAGACTGCGCAAGAAACTGATGGACTCCGACGTCCAGATCGTCACCATGCGCGGGCTGGGCTATTCACTGGACGCTCTGAACGGCTCAGGCGATATCGCCGGCTCCGCGACAGAGGCCCGGGCGACCGGCAACGACAGATGAGCGGAGAGATTTCCTCATCCGCTCTTCACTACCAGGACGCTTTGCGATAGCCATGCCGGCAAAAGACAAACCCCATGCGAACAGACCGCAGCGCAGCCTGAAGAGCCTGCTGCTGCTATGGATCATCCCCATCCTGCTGCTGGTTTCGTCCCTCGGCCTGTGGAGTTCCAACACCGTGCTCAAGGAGCAGGTCGAGGCCGCGTACGACCGCTCCCTGGCGGGCGTGCTCAGAGCCATCGACATCAATATTTCCACGGATAGCGGCGGCCTGGCGCTGGAGCAGCCATACCGCCTGCTGGAGTTCTTCGACCTGACCGCCAGCGGCAATGTGTACTACCGCATCGCCACCGAGGACGGCCTGGCCGAGATCGGTCACGGCGGCCTTCCCCTGCCCTCGCATGCCATGGAGTCGGGGAAAATGTATTTTTTCAATGCCCGCTACCTGGACGAAGAACCTGTGCGGGCCGCCGTGCTGGCCCGCCCTTTGAGTCCGCCCCTGCATACGCAGCAAGGCGTCAGCCAGCGGGTCGTCATCCAGGTGGCCGAAAGCCTGGAACAGCGCCAGTCCTTCATCCAGGACATCCTGCTGCGGGCGGCAGGCCGGGACGTGCTGGTCATCGTTCTCAACGGCGTGCTGCTGGTCTGCGGCGTAATTTTCGCCTTGCGGCCGCTGCTGCGCCTGAGAAACGAGTTGGCGCAGCGCAGCACGGATGACCTCAGCCCCATTTCGCAGAAAGACGTGCCCTCCGAGGTCCTGCCGCTGGTGGAGGCCATCAATCACCATATGGAGCGCTATGCCCGCCAGGCAAAATCGCAGCGGCAGTTCCTGGATGACGCCTCGCATCAATTGCGCACGCCGCTGACGATACTGCGCACCCAGCTGGACTATGCGCTCAGGGAAAACGATCTGGAGGAAACCCGGGCCGCCATACACGCCATGCGCGATGGACTGGAGCGGGCAACGCGCGTCACGAACCAGATGCTGGCGCTGGCCAGGGCTCATGGCGCCGCGCAGCCGGAAGCCGCCATGGCGCGTGAATCGTTCTCGCTGAACAGGCTGGTGGAGGAAAGCACGCGCCTGATGCTGCCCGCAGCCAAGGCCAAGCGGCTGGACTACGGTATGGATCTCCCTCCTCGGCAAGTGCCTTTCACGGGCATGAAGCTGCTGCTCCAGGAGGCTATCGTCAACCTGATCGACAATGCGATCCGCTACAGCCCCGAGGGAGGCAGCGTCATGGTGCTGCTCTCCGCATCCGCGGATGAAATCCGCATCACGGTGGCCGACGACGGCCCGGGCATGAGCCCCCAGGACATGGCCAAGGCCGGCGTGCGTTTTCGCCGTGGCGCCGCCGGGAAAAGCCAGGCCGGCGCCGGGCTGGGGCTGGCCATTGTCAAGGCCATCGCGGAACTGCACATGGGCGAGCTGCGGCTTGCCTCTCCACGGAATCGCCAGGGGCTGGATGCTGAATTGGTGTTTTCCCTAATAAGGGTTTCCGCTAGTCCTGGGGATTCTGAAAGGTAACGGAAAGCTGGGAAGGCGTAACTTTGCCGGCGTGCCATTCTGCGCAACCGCAGAATCCGCTTACGATAATTGATGACCTTCCAGTCAACCGGAGAGACATATGTCCATGAAAACCGTTTCCAAGGCCATTGCGGGCGCAATGCTGGTGTCCGCATGTTTTGCCACGGCAGGCACCGCTGCGGCGGAACCCAACCGTCCCGAATGCGTTGCGCCGGCCCAGCCTGGCGGCGGCTTCGACCTGACCTGCCGCCTCGCCCAGGCTTCCCTGAAGGAAAGCGGCGCCCTGGAGAGCCCTCTGCGCATCGTCTACATGCCAGGCGGCATCGGCGCTGTTGCCTATAACAACATCGTTGCTCAGCGTCCCGGCGAAGCCGGCACTATCGTCGCCTTTTCGGGCGGTTCGCTGCTGAACCTGGCGCAAGGCAAGTTCGGCCGCTACAACGTCGACGACGTGCGCTGGCTGGCCGCGATCGGCGCGGACTACGGCGTCGCCATGGTGCGCGAGGACTCCGAGTTCACCAACCTCAACGAATTGATGGAAGGGCTGAAGAAGGACAGCAGCAAGATCATCTTCGGCGCCGGCGGCACTGTCGGCAGCCAGGACTGGATGAAGGCAGCCCTGACAGCGAAAGCGGCCGGAGTCGACTACAAGCGCATGCGATTCGTCGCCTTCGAAGGCGGCGGCGAAGGGGTCACCGCTCTGCGCGGCGGCCACATCCAGGCCTACATGGGCGACGCCGCCGAGGCCATCACCATGCTGGAAGGCGGCACGCCCATCCGCATCCTGGCCGTCTTCCACAACGAACGCCTGCCCGGCCGCCTGGCGGATGTCCCCACGGCCAAGGAACAAGGCTACGATATCGAATGGCCCATCATCCGCGGCTTCTATGTCGGCCCCAAGGTCAGCGACGCCGACTATCAGTGGTGGGTCGATGCGTTCGACAAGACCATGGCTTCGGAAAGCTTCGCCAAGCTCCAGACGCAGCAAGGCCTGTTCCCCCTGGCTCTGACTGGCGAGAAGCTTGACGCCTACGTCAAGGAGCGGGTCAAGCAGTACGCCGAGCTGGCGGACTCCTTCGGCCTGATCAAGAAGTAATTCCTGGCTGATTGATCTTTCATCCACCAACCGATGCCGGCCCAGCCCTTGCCCATGCGAGGCTGGGCCGGCATCGGGCCAACCAAAGACATATCCCATGAACGATCGCATACTCGGTATTGCCTCCCTGTTGCTGGCAATCTTCCTGACGTGGCAAAGCTACGGCATGGAGGCTCCGTTCTCCTATGAGCCTCTGGGGCCGAACGCCTTTCCCCTGATGATCGCATTCATCATCGGCGTCTGCGGCCTGATCCTCATCGTCAAAGGCAGCCTGATCGTCGATCGCAATCCTCCCGGCGCCAATGCCCGGATCGCCTCGATGGTGATCTGCATTGCCGCCTACGCCTTTCTGTTCCAGTGGGCGGGCTTCGTGATTGCGACCGCGGGCATGACCGCGATCGTGGGAAGACTGTTCGGCGGTAAATGGCTCTGGACCATTCTCAGCGGCGTGATCCTCGGCGTTGCTTTCTTCCTGCTGTTCGACAAGGCACTCGATGTGGTGCTTCCCACCGGCCTTCTCGGAGATCTCCTGTGAGCGGAATTCTTGATCATCTCTCTCTGGGCTTTGGCGTTGCGTTCTCTCCGCTGAATCTCCTGGTCGCCGCCATCGGCTCGTTCTTTGGCACGATCGTCGGGGTTTTGCCGGGGCTTGGGCCGATCAATGGCGTCGCCATGCTGATCCCCATCGCCTTCGCCATGAATCTGCCGCCCGAAACGGCGCTGATCCTCCTGGCGGCGGTTTATGTCGGCGCCGAATACGGCGGTCGCATTACCTCCATTCTCATCAACGTTCCCGGCGAAGCCGCGTCCGTCATGACGACGCTGGACGGTTATCCCCTTGCCCGCCAGGGCCTGGGCAGCGTGGCGCTGTCGCTGTCGGCATGGGCCTCGTTCGTCGGCTCTACCGTCGCCTTCATCGGCATCCTCGTCTTCGCTCCGATCCTCGCAAGCTGGGCGCTGGCATTCGGGCCGCCCGAGTACTTCGTGCTGATGGTATTCGCGTTCTGCTGCCTGACGGGCCTGCTGGGCAACCAGCCCACCAAGGGCGTGCTGGCCGCCATGATCGGCCTGGCCATCTCGACTGTCGGCGTCGACTCCAACTCGGGCGTGTATCGCTTTACCTTCGACCACCCCAATCTCGCCGACGGCATCGACTTCGTCGTCGTCGTCATCTCCCTGTTCGCTATCAGCGAAATGCTGCAGATGCTGGAGAACGTGGCGGGCGGCATGTCGGTCAAGGTGCCCAAGAGCGGCCGCAAGCTGTTCAATATGCAGGAGCTGCGCTTTACCTGGCCTACCGTGATGCGCAGCGCGCTGACCGGAGCCGGCATGGGCGTGCTTCCCGGCGCCGGCGCCAGCGTGGCGTCCGCCGTGGCCTATGCCAACGAAAAGCGCCTGATTGAGCAGCGCGACCCGAAAAACGCCAAGTTCGGCCAGGGAGACATGCGCGGCCTGGCCGCGCCGGAAGCGGCGAACAATGCCTCGGCAACCGGCTCCTTCATTCCAATGCTGACGCTGGGCGTGCCGGGTTCGGGAACGACGGCCGTCATGATGGGTGCGCTCACGCTCTACAACATTACGCCCGGGCCCGTCCTGTTCGAGACGCAGCCTGCGCTGGTGTGGGGCCTGATCGCTTCGCTCTTCATCGCCAACGTCATGTTGCTCGTCATGAACATCCCCATGGTGCGCGTGTTCGCCAGCATTCTGTCCATCCCGCCATGGCTGCTGGTGCCCGGCATCGTATCCGTCAGCATGATCGGCGTCTATGCCATCAATGCTACGACGTTCGATCTGTTGATGGTCTCCGGCCTCGGCCTGGTCGGTTACTTCCTGCGCAAGGCTTCGGTGCCCTTGGCTCCCCTGGTGCTGGGCGTGGTACTGGGCAATCTGATGGAGCAGAACCTGCGTCGCGCGCTTTCCATGTCGGACGGCGATGTAAGCATCCTGTTCCATAGTTCGGTGTCCATCACCTTCTGGGTGCTGACGGCGCTGGTCATCGCCTTGCCCATCACGTTCCGCCGCATTGCCAAGCGGCGTGCCAGGCAGCACGAGGCGGCCAATGATTCTCAGGCCTGATCGGCCGATGTAATCCGCTGCGAAGACACAATCTCCCGCGGCGCATGGCTGGAATGCTATCGGCATCCCAGCCATTTTGCATTTTTGCACGTGGTCATTTGGCGTCCTGGCGCTCCATGGCCGATAATCCCGGCTTGCGAATGTGGAATATCGAAGCATGAATATCGTTCGGCGCTTCCTGCTCGGTCTGGCCATCGCCCTGGCTGGTGCGGGAATTGCAAAGCTGCTGTCCTTTCCCCTGCCCTGGCTGCTCGGTCCGCTGCTGGCAACGGCGGCCACGAGGATGTCCGGCTTGCGCAGCTTCTGTCCACGCATGGTGCGCAATGCCGGCCAATGGGTGATCGGCATTTCCCTGGGGCTGTACTTCACACCGGAAGTCGCACGCCATGTGATCGACAATGCCTGGCTGATCTTTGCCGGCGTCCTGCACGCCCTGTTCCTGGGCTCTCTGGGCTGCTGGGTCATGCACCGCTATGCGGGACTGGATGCCAAGAGCGCCTGGTTCGCGGCTGCAATCGGCGGCGCCAGCGAAATGACGACCCAGGCGGAGCGCTATGGCGCTCAGGCGGATCGCGTGGCGACGGCGCACAGCCTGCGCGTATTGCTGGTCGTCGTGCTCGTCCCCTTCTTTTTCCAGTGGTGGATGGGTGCGCAGATGGTTCCTCGCGCTTACGCGACGCTGAGCGAAATCGACGCGCATCTGGGCGCCGTCGCGCTGTTCGTTCTGGGCAGTTGCGCAACGGTATTCCTGTTCCGGAAGCTGCGCGTGCCCAGCGCCTGGGTGCTGGGGCCGATGACCTTCACTCTGCTGCTGAGCACACAGGAAATCCGTGTATTCTCCGCCCTGCCGCAGGGTGTCCTGATCGCCGGGCAATTGATGATCGGCTGGTCGCTCGGCGACCGCTACCGCCCCGATTTCTTCCGTACTGCGCCGCGCCTGCTGGGTATCGTGACCGCATTTACCGTTGTCATGCTGCTGTTGTCCGCCGGCGTCGCCTGGATACTCGCGCGCTTGTCGGGCGCGTCCCTGCCGGTGATGCTGCTGGGCATGGCGCCAGGCGGAATTGCGGAAATGACCATCACAGCCAAGGCGCTCGGCCTGGCCGTGCCGCTGGTCACAGCCATGCAGGTCGTGCGTATGATAGTCGTGGTGCTGCTGACCACCCCTATCTATCGCTGCGCGCACGCCTGGGCGCGCAAGCGGCGCGTCACCGCATAGAAAAGCGATGCCGGCCCGGATCGAGATGCAATTTACTGCTTGATTTGATATTAATCATGATGCGACGGCATCGATGCTTTACCATATATACTGCTGTCTTTTTACAAATCCCCTACTGGGGTTCATGGTATAGGCCCATTGGGCAATCGCACTTCAAAGGACATTTATGACAACGATTCTCGTGCCGGTCGACGGATCCGTCTCCTCGCAAAACGCCGTAAAAGCAGCGCTCGACTGGACCAAGGGACGTAGCGATATTTCCCTGCATGTCATTACGATACAGCCGCCTATCCTGTCGGGCAATGTCAGCCGTTTTGTATCCGCCCAGACCATCCATGACTATTATCAGGAAGAAGGCCAGAAAGCGCTGGACGCAGTCAAGCCCCTGCTCGAAGGCAGCGGCGTGGAATGCAAGCAAAGCGTCGAGATCGGTCCGATCGCCCAGACCATCGTCGACTATGCCAATGCGCACAAGGCTGACTACATCATCATGGGTACACGCGGCTTGAGCCCTGTTTCGGGCCTGCTGCTGGGTTCCGTGGCCACCAAGGTCCTGAGCCTCGTCAACATTCCCGTGACCCTGGTGAAATAAGCTGCTATCAGCCGGCGAAGGGCTTCGCCCCTCGGGGCGGGCTCCGAAAGCCAAGGGCCGCAAGACATCGTGTCTGCGGCCCTTGTTTTTAATTTGTCAGTCCGATACGCAGCAGCTTCCCGTCGGGGGAGTCCGTCAACACGTAGACGTACCCGTCATATCCTTGCCTGACGTCCCGGATGCGCTCCTTGAGGTCCTGCAGCAGCCATTCCTCACTGACGACGCGCTCTCCGTCCAGTTGCAGGCGGATCAGCGCGCCCTCTTTCAACGCGCCGATGAACACGGAGCGCCTCCAGGCGGGAAAACGGTCGCTGTCGTAGAAGACCATTCCGCTGATCGCCGGGGAACGGCTCCAGTAATAGGCGGGCTGTGCCGTGCCATCGACATGGCTGCCCTCGGCCTCAGGGATCGCGAATCCCGTGTAGTTGCGGCCATAGGTCGCCAGCGGCCAGCCGTAGTTTTCTCCCGGCCTGACCCGGTTGATCTCGTCCCCGCCCCTGGGGCCGTGCTCATTGACCCACAGCTCGCCGTTCCATGGGTTCAGTGCCGCACCTTGCGGATTGCGGTGCCCGTAGGACCAAATAGCATCGAGGGCGCTTTTTCCCTGGGAAGGTCCGGCGGCGAAAGGATTGTCCGCCGGTATGCCGCCATCGGCATCGATCCGGATCACCTTGCCCTGCAGCTTGTCCAGATCCTGCGCCGTGGGGCGCTGGTTGTTCTCGCCCAGGGTTGCGTAGAGATGGCCCTTGCCGTCGAAGACCAGCCTTGCGCCGAAATGGTGTCCGCTGGACAGCTTGGGCGTCTGGCGGAAAATGACCCGGAAATCGGACAGCCGGTCGCCATCCTCGGAAAGCCGGCCATAGCCTATGGCCGTGCCCGCCTTGCCGTCCTCGCCAGCCTCTGCATAAGCCAGGTATACGCGCCGGTCCGAGACGAAATCCGGCGACAGTGCGACGTCCAGGAGCCCACCCTGCCCTTTGGCGAAGACCTCCGGCGTGCCCGCCACGGGCTCCCGCGCCAGCTCTCCATTGCGCAGCAGGCGCAGGCGTCCCGGCCGCTCCGTGATCAAGGCGTCCGTGCTGCCCGGGAAAAAGGCGATGGCCCAGGGGTGCTCCAGCCCCTGCACGATTTCCCTTGCCTGGATGGCGGATCCGGTTTGCGGCGCCGGCACGGGATCCTGGCCAGGGGCCTGCCCCGTCGATTGGGCCCAGGCGGACGGCGCCAGGATGACCAGGGCGGCCGCCAGGCGGATGGCTTGCGCCTGCGATGTCGAAATGAATGGCTTTCTGGTCATGAATGCTCTTTGAAGGAAAGCTGCCGTTTCAGCATGGGGTTCCATGCCACTGTACAACGGAATCCGGCATGCGTGCAGGAAGACTGTGCCGGGCTCCGGCTTGCGTTTCCGCCCGCCAGACAATAAAAAAACAGGCCCAGCCTGTTCAAGCGGAGCCTGCTGCAGAACGTGGTTTGCGTCGAGGCGAGAGGCGCAAGCCCTCCCGCCGCTCCCGCATCAGTTGTGCGTCATGTCGATGGGCACGATCCACTGGTCGTACTGCTCGTCGGTCAGGTGGCCCAGGGCAAGCGCTGCCTCGCGCAGCGTGGTCTGCTCTTTCTGGGCCTTCTTGGCGATGGCGGCGGCCTTGTCGTAGCCGATGTGGCGGTTCAGCGCGGTAACCAGCATCAGGTTCTTTTCCAGATTCGAGGCGATCTTTTCCTCGTTCGGCTCGATGCCCACGGCGCAGCCGTCATTGAAGGCGCGGCTGGCATCCGCCAGCAACTGGATGCTTTCCAGCACATTGTGCACCATGACGGGCTTGTAGACGTTGAGCTGGAAGTTGCCCTGCGTGCCCGAGAACGCCACCGCGGCGTCGTTGCCGAACACCTGAGCGCACACCATGGTCATGGCTTCGCACTGGGTGGGGTTGACCTTGCCGGGCATGATGGAGGAGCCCGGCTCGTTGTCGGGGATGATCAGCTCGCCGATGCCGCAGCGGGGGCCGCTGGCCAGCCAGCGCACGTCGTTGGCCATCTTGAACAGCGCGCCGGCCAGGGTGCGCAGCGCCGCCGATGTGTTGACCAGGGCGTCGTGCGCGGAAAGCGCGAAGAACTTGTTGGCGGCGGAACGGAACGGCAGGCCGGTGATGTCGGAAATGCGGGCCGCCGCGGTATCGCCGAATTTCGGGTGTGCGTTCAGGCCCGTGCCGACGGCCGTGCCGCCGATGGCCAGGTCATAGATGGCAGGCAGGGAGTTGCGCACGCTTTCCAGGCCGAAGTCGATCTGCGCGACCCAGCCGCCGATTTCCTGGCCCAGCGTGATGGGCGTGGCGTCTTGCAGGTGGGTGCGGCCGGTCTTGACGATATCCGCATATTGCTCTGCCTTGGCAGCCAGCGTGTTGCGCAGTTGCTCGACCGCGGGAAAAAGCTGGCGATGCAGTTCCTGCGCCACGGCGATGTGCATGGCGGTCGGGAACGTGTCATTGGAGGATTGGCCGCGGTTGACGTGGTCGTTGGGATGCACAGGAGCCTTGCTGCCCATGGTGCCGCCGGCCAGCTCGATGGCGCGATTGGAAATAACCTCGTTGGCGTTCATATTGGATTGCGTGCCAGAACCCGTCTGGAACACTACCAGAGGGAAGTGGTCGTTCAGCTTGCCCTCGATGACCTCGTCAGCCGCCTGCACGACCAGAGCCGCGATGTCCTTGGGGAGTTCGCCCAGTCCGGCATTGGCCTGGGCGGCCGCCTTCTTCAGAGTGCCGAGCGCGCTGATGACCGAGGGCTGCCACTGGAAACGCGAAACGCCAATGGGAAAATTCTGGATGGAACGCTGTGTCTGCGCACCCCAATAGCGATCCGCAGGGACCTCGATCGCACCCATCGAATCGGTTTCTGTACGGCTGGCGGCCATGGTAGAGCTCCTTAAAGTAAAAAACGGTGATTCTCTTGTTTCGGTACAGGTAATCAAACCCGACACTATACGACGTTTTCCTGCGGGCCGGCATATTCCCATGCCGTCCTCATGTAGTATTACCGGCGTGCCGCGGCGCCGCCCTGCTCCCGCTTGCCCACCCAGCAGTCCAGCACGTCGAGCATGCGGTTGGCGAAGCCCCATTCATTATCGAACCAGATGAAGAGATTGGCGAAACCGTCGCCATTTGTGCGCGTCTGGCTGCCATCGACGATGGCGGAATGAGGGTTGTGATTGAAATCGATGGACGCGTGCGGATTATCGGAATAATCCAGCAGGCCAGGCACGATTTCAGTGGCGTCTCGCATCAGCGCGTTGATGGCATCGGCGCCCTCGTTTTCCCGCAGGTTCAGCACCATGTCGATAGCCGAGACATTGTGGATGGGCACCCGGATGGCCTTGGCCTGCACCTTGCCGGCGAGATTGGGCAGGAGCCGCTCCACGCCCTGCGCCAGGCCGGTGGATACCGGCACGATGGATTGCATGGCCGAGCGCGTCCGGCGCAGGTCCCTGTGGTGGTAGCCGTCGATGAGCGGCTGGTCGTTCATGACGGAATGCAGCGTGGTCAGCAGCGCGTGCCTGATGCCATAGGCGCGGTCCAACAAGTCGAGCACAGGAACAATGGCATTGGTGGTGCACGAGGCCGCGGAAACGATGGTTTCGCCGCCGTGCAGCGACTCGTGGTTGACGCCATGCACGATGGTCGCGTCCACGTCCTGCGCGCTGTTGGCGGGCTGCGATACCAGCACCCTGGGACATCCGGCCCCGACGAAGCGCATCAGCCCTTCCCGGCTGCCGTACTGGCCGGAGCATTCCAGCAGATAATCGACGCCCTCTGCCCGCCAGTCCACCGCTTCCGGACTGTCGGCATGGGTGACGCGGATTTTCTGTCCGTTGATGCGCAGATGGCCGTCCTCGGCGGAAACATCGCCTGGGAAAATGCCATGAGTGGAATCGAAGCGGGTCAGGTAGGCCATGCTGTCCAGGTCCGAGGGTTCATTGACCAGAACCACCTGATAATAGTCGCCGCGGCCGGATTCCTGGAGGGCGCGCAGCACGCAACGGCCTATGCGGCCATAGCCATTGATGGCCAGACGGACCGGAAAATTCATGAAGTGCTCGACAGACGGCTGTTATTCCCAATCCGGTACTTTACTACGGATACCGCCCGACGTGGCCTGCCCGCGCCGCCTCAGTAGCGTACGGAAAAATCGATGACGATCTGGCCCGGCTCGCGGGATACATACTGGATGCCGAGCTGTTCGCCATAGAAATCGTCGATCTGGCGCAATAGCGGCAAAGGGTCGTGGTCATTGCAGAACCGCATGGTTTCCCCGGGCTGTAGTGAGGAAAGCGCGCCGAAGATGGCCGCATGCCGGAAACGCTTGGCCACGCCGCGCGCATCGAAGGGATAAGTGGCCTGCGGCAGGCTTTCGTCTGGCGTGCCGTGGTTCGTGGTCATGGCGGAACTCCTTGCAATGGTGGGTGAACCATCATTGTAGGCAGGCGTACCGCCGCAGCCGCGGTGAACCCTATGCGGATCAGGGTTACTGAAGGACTCAGAACGTAATGGAGAAACCGCCGTCCACGACCAGGATATGGCCGTTGACATAGCTTGCCGCCGGAGATGCCAGGAACACTGCCGCGCCGGCGATCTCGTCCGGCCTCGCCCAGCGCTCCAGGGGATTGCGCCCCACCACATGCCGGCCCTTGACGGGATCGGCGGCCAGCGCCGCATTGGATTCCGTGGCGAACGTGCCCGGCGCGATTCCGTTGCTCGTGATGCCGTGCCGGCCGTATTCCACGGCCAGCGACCTGACCATGCCTGCCAGCCCCTGCTTGGCGATGGGATAGACGGCGTCTCCCGCCCGCGCCAGCATGCCGGCGATCGATGTCATGGTGACGATGCGCCCCTGGCTGCCGGCAGCCAGCATCGCGCCCGCGGCCTGCCGCGACAATGTCACGCAAGAGGTCAGATTGGTATGCAGGTGCGCCGCGATCTCCCGCGTCGTACTGTCCTGCATCGAGCTGCGCAGCCTGACTCCCACATTGTTGACCAGGATGTCCGGCACGCCCGCATCCGCGCACAGGGCGGCATACGCCTGTTCCTGCCTGTCGATGTCGGAGACATCGGCCTGCCACGCATGGGGAACATGGCCCGTGCGCTCGGTCAGGCGTCGCGCAGCCAGCTCCAGGCGTTCGAGGTTGCGGCCATTGAGAATGACACGCGCGCCGCTGGCGGCATAGGCGCAGGCGATGGCGAAGCCCAGCCCTTGCGTCGATCCTGTGATCAACGCCAGCTTGTCCCGCAGCGAGAAATCCGGAGCGGCGCACGGCATGGCGGGCATATGGCTTTCCTGCATGGCTCAGGCGGATTTTCCGATGGACTGCGCCGCCATCCAGACCTGCATGACGGCGCGGCTGCGCTGGCGCAGGTACTGCGCCGCATTGCGGCATGCGTCCTCCAGCGCGACCGGTCCGGGTGCGATGCTGAAGGAGGCGGTGATGCCCGCCTCGTACAAGGCTTCGTAGCCGTCGCCCAGCGAGCCGGCGATGGCGATGACGGGAATGCGCTTTGCCGCTGCATGGCGGGCGACGCCGGCCGGCGTCTTGCCGAGCAACGTCTGCCGG
Source organism: Paracandidimonas soli (assembly GCF_004342005.1). GTDB lineage: Bacteria > Pseudomonadota > Gammaproteobacteria > Burkholderiales > Burkholderiaceae_B > Paracandidimonas > Paracandidimonas soli. Next base: position 506,703 of record NZ_SMBX01000002.1, on the reverse strand, counting down.
TCCATGCGCCCTTCCCCGGTGATGACGAGGTCCGCGCCATCCAGCACCTCGTCCAGTCCGGACAGGGCTGCCACCAGTTCGATGCCTGGCTGGAACGTAGCGTCGAACAGGGCTTTCATCGGCAGGCCGATGCCGCCGGCGGCGCCCATGCCGGGCATGTCCCGGAAATCCAGGCCCGTGTGCGCCTGCAGGATATCGGCGAAATGCGCGAGCGCTGCATCCAGCTGCGCCACGTCGGCTGCCGAAGCGCCCTTCTGCGGGCCGAAAATGGCGGATGCGCCGCGTTCGCCGCAAAGCGGATTGTCCACATCCACAGCCAGTTCGAAACGCGCTTGCGCAAGGCGCGGATCGACGCCCGACGTATCGATGCGATGCAGTCCGGCCAGCGCCGCCCCGCCGGACGCCAGGTCTCGCCCTTCGGCATCCAGGAGGCGTACGCCCAGCGCCTGGATCAGGCCTGCGCCGGCATCGTTGCTCGCGCTGCCACCAAGCCCCATGATGATGTGCGTGGCGCCCGCCCGCAGTGCTTCCGCGATCAATTGCCCCACGCCGAAACTGCTGGCATCGAGCACCCGCCTGTCCTTCGGCGCGATCTGCTCGAGTCCGGCGGCCGTGGCCATTTCGACGAAGGCGCGTCCGTTGCCCAGCCAGCCCCAGGCGGCATCCACCTCCTGGCCGTTGGCGTTGCGGACCCTGGCTGCGCGGCGCTCTCCGCCCGTTGCCGCCAGTACGGCGTCCAGCGAGCCTTCGCCGCCATCGGCCATGGGGATGCAGATGGTTTCCGCCTCCGGGCAAGCAGCCTTGATGCCCTCGGCAATGGCCTGGGCCACACCGGATGCGCTCAGGCTTTCCTTGAAGGAATCGGGTGCAATGACGACACGCATGAAACAGGACTACCTATGTGTATGGATGAATGGAAGCTCAGCGCGCCGGCGCGGGCACCACGTTGCGCGGCGCGCCTTCGATGAAGGCTTCCACATTGTCGACCAATTGGTCAGCCAGGCCCTGCATGGCCTCGTCGCTGGCCCAGGCCACGTGCGGCGTCAGGATGAAGTTGGGAAGGTCAAGCAGGGACATGAATACATGATCCGGCGCGGGAGGTTCTGCCGTGACCACATCGAAGCCGGCGCCGGCAATCTGCCCGCCACGCAGCGCCTTTGCCAGGGCCTCTTCATTGACGAGACCGCCGCGCGAAGTGTTGATGAGCAGCGGCTTGCGCTTCATCAGGGCGAATTCCGGCGCATCGATGATGTTGCGGGTTTCCGGCTTCAGCGGACAATGCAGGCTGATGATGTCGCTTTGCTCCATCACGGTTTCGAACGGTGTATAGAGGCTGCCTTGCCTGGGCCCGTTCTTGCGCGCGGCAAACAGGACTTTCATGCCAAGGCCTCGGGCGATGGCCGCGACCGACTGGCCCAGCGCGCCTTCGCCGATGATGCCGATGACGGAGCCCGCCAGATCCCGGATCGGATAGTCGAAGTAGCAGAACTGCCTGGCTTCCTGCCAGCGCCCCGCCTTCACCGATGCGTGATAGGCCATGATGCTGCGCCGCAGGGCGAAGATCAGCGCGAACGTATGTTCAGGCACCGTGTTGACGGCATAGCCACGGATATTGGACACCACGACGTCCTTGTCGGCCGCCGCCTTGAGGTCGATGACATCCGTACCCGTTGCGGCCACGGCGATCAGGCGCAGGCGTTTCGCCCCGGCGATTGCGTCTTCGCGCACCGGAGCCTTGTTGGTGATGACGATGTCGGCGTCGCGGATGCGCTCGGCCACCAGTTCGGGGCTTGTGCGATCGTGGATGGTCAGCTCATGCGGAAATGCGAATGGGCGCAGGTGCGTGTGCGGGGCAAGGGTGTCGCGATCCAGGAATACGACGTTCAGCTTCTGTTGCGTCATAGCGTTGTCTCTTTGCTGTTATTGCTGTAGGGCCTGGCAATGGTAACACCCCTGCGCGGACTCAGGCGCCCAGATAGGCCTTGCGCACGTCGTCATTGATGAGCAGGTTTGCTCCCGTGTCCGCAAGCACCACCTTGCCCGTTTCCAGCACGTAGCCCCGGTCGGCGATCTGCAAGGCCTTGTTGGCGTTCTGCTCGACCAGAAACACAGTCATCCCCTCGTCCCGGATCGTGCGGATGATGTCGAATATCTGGGCGATGATCAGCGGCGCCAGGCCCAGCGTGGGCTCGTCGAGCAGCAGCAGGCGCGGACGTGTCATCAACGCCCTGCCGATGGCCAGCATCTGCTGCTCTCCGCCCGACATGGTGCCCGCCCGCTGGTTGCTGCGCTCCTTCAGGCGAGGAAAGAGATGATAGACATGCTCGATGCTTGCCTCGATCTCCTGCTTGCCGAGGAAGAATCCGCCCATGTGCAGGTTTTCCAGCACGGTCAGGTCGGGAAAGACGCGCCGCCCTTCGGGCGAAATGCCGATCCCGCGGCGCATGATGGTATGCGTGTCTTCCTTGGTGATGTCGTGGCCTTCGAAGGTGATGGCGCCCGAGCTCGCCCTGGGCGAGCCGCACACAGTCATCAGCAGCGTCGTCTTGCCCGCTCCGTTCGCGCCGATCAGGGTGACGATTTCGCCCTTGTTGACTTCCACCGACACATCGTTGAGCGCCTGGATGGCGCCGTAATGCGTGTGCACGTTCTGTAGCTTCAGCACTTATTCTTCCCCCAGATAGGCCTTGATGACGCGCGGATCCGTGCGCACATCGTTGGGCAGCCCTGTTGTAATGGGCTGACCGTGTTCCATGACCATGATGCGGTCGGAGATGCCCATGACGAGGCTCATGTCGTGTTCGATCAGCAGCACCGCAACGCCGAACTCCTTGCGCAGCCTGTCGATCAGCGCGCTGAGATCCCGTTTTTCCTGGGGATTCAGGCCGGCGGCGGGTTCGTCCAGCATCAGCAGTCGCGGAGAGGTGATCATGCAGCGCGCGATTTCCAGCCGGCGCTGGTGCCCGTAGGCCAGATTGCCCGCTTCGCGGTTAGCATAGTCGCGCAGGCCCATGAACTCCAGCCATTGCACGGCATTCGCCAGAGCCTGCGCCTCGGACCGCCGATAGGACGGGGTCTTCAGCAGCCCATGCAGCAAATTGGTGTTGATGTGCGCATGCTGGGCGACCAGCAGGTTTTCCAGCACGGTCAGTTTCTTGAACAGCCGGACGTTCTGGAACGTGCGCACCAGCCCGTGGCGCGCCACCTTGTGGCTGGAGAGGCCATGGATGGGCTTGCCGTCCATGTGGATGTTGCCGCTCGTCGGCTTGTAGAAGCCGCCCACGCAGTTGAATACCGTGGTCTTGCCCGCGCCGTTGGGGCCGATGATGGCGAAAACCTCGTCGCGGCGCACGTCGAAGGCGACCTTGGAGACAGCCAGCAGACCGCCGAAGCGCATGGTCAGGTCGGAAACGCTCAGTAGTACGTCGCTCATGATGCAAGCTCCACATGCGGGCGTTTCACCGGCAGCAGCCCCTGGGGCCGCCACATCATCATCAACACCATGACAAGGCCGAAAATCAGCATTCGGTATTCGGCGAATTCGCGCGCGATTTCGGGCACGACCGTCAACAGGACAGCGGCCAGGATGACGCCCACCTGCGAGCCCATGCCGCCCAGCACCACGATGGCCAGGATCAGCGCGGACTCGATGAAGGTGAAGGACTCGGGATTGACCAGGCCCTGGCGGGCGGCGAAGAAAGCCCCGCCGAAGCCGGCGAACATGGCGCCGATGGTGAAAGCCGACAGCTTGATGTTGGTGGGGTTCAGGCCTAGCGAACGGCAGGCGATCTCGTCTTCGCGCAGGGCTTCCCATGCGCGGCCCACCGGCATGCGGACCAGGCGATTGGAAACGAACAATGTGATCAGCGCCAGGCACAGCGCCATCAGGTAAAGATAAACAATGACGTCCTGGTTGGAGAACGTCCACCCCACCAGCTCATGGAACGTGGTCTGCCCTTCGGGCGCGCGCCTTGCCATGGGATAGCCGAATACGGTCGGCTTGGGAATGCCGGAGATGCCGTCGGGACCGCCGGTGAACGAGTAGAGATTGATCAGCAGCAGGCGGATGATTTCCCCGAAACCGAGCGTGACGATGGCGAGATAGTCGCCGCGCAGCCGCAGGACGGGAAAGCCCAGCAGATAGCCGAACAGCGCCGCGCAGCCGCCGGCCAGCGGCAATGCCTGCCAGAAGCCCCAGCCGGCCCAGTGATACAGCAGCGCATAGGTATAGGCGCCCACGGCGTAGAAACCCACGAAGCCGAGGTCCAGCAGCCCGGCGAAGCCCACCACGATGTTCAGGCCCAGGCCCAGCATGACGTAGATCAGCACCAGCGTGGCGATATCGACCTGCGCCCTGCCCGTGAAGAACGGCCATACCAGCGCGATGGCGATCAGCACGAGAATGATGCCCTTGCGCGCGGTCTCCGACAGCGGCGGCAGCGAGAAGGCTCGCTGCTTTCCACCCATGGCCTTGCGCAGCAGCGGCCTCACCATCTGGAAGACGAACACGACGGCCATGCCGCCCAGGATCATCTTCCAGTCGGCCTGGAGATGCGTCTGCATGCCGGAGCGCAGGATCTGGAAGCCGAAAATGGGCGCAATGATAACGCCCGTCATCAGCGCCGCGATGAATGCGTTTTTGAATGCTTTGTCCATTAGACTTTTTCCACTTCGGGTTTGCCAAGAAGTCCGGTAGGACGGAACAACAGGATCAGCACCAGCAGGCTGAACGCCACGATATCCTTGTATTGGGAGGAGATATAAGCGGCGGCGAATGTCTCGGCCAACCCCAGCAGCACGCCGCCCAGCATGGCGCCGGGAATACTGCCGATGCCGCCCAGCACGGCCGCGGTAAACGCCTTGATCCCGGCGATGAAGCCAATGAAGGGATTCAGCTTGCCAATGGCCAGCGCAATCAGCACGCCGCCCACGGCCGCCAGCATGGCGCCGATGATGAAGGTATAGGAAATGATCCGGTTGGTGTCGATGCCCAACAGGTTCGCCATGCGCATGTCCTGGGAGCAGGCGCGCGAGGCGCGGCCGGTGCGCGAGTACTTGATATACAGCGTCAATGCGGCCATCAGGATGACGGCCACGACGATGATCATGATGCGCGAATACGGAGCCGTGACGACGAAGTCCGAACCCAGGCTGAACTGGAACGAGCCGGAGACCAGCGCGGGAACGGCCATGTCGCGGGCGCCCTGCCCGATGGCAACCCAGTTCTGCAGGAAGATCGACATGCCGATGGCAGAGATCAGCGGCACCAGGCGCGGGCCTCCGCGCAGCGGCGCATAGGCGACTTTTTCGATGGCATAGCCGTAGACGCCCGTGACCAGCACGGCCACCAGCAGCATCAGGAGGATGACAACGGCGACGGGCAGGCCGCTGCCGACGCCGATGGCTGAAAGCGTGACCAGGCCGACATAGGCGCCGATCATGTAGATCTCGCCGTGGGCGAAGTTGATCATGCCGATGATGCCGTAGACCATGGTGTAGCCAATGGCGATCAGGGCATAGATGGCGCCCAGTGACAGGCCGTTGAACAGCTGCTGCACCAATTGGGGAAGTAATTCAGACATAAGAGTAGTTCCGGTAACGTTGCGACCCGGGGCTTGCGGAAAACGGCGTGCATTTTATGTTATTTGCCGTGCCGCCTGGTCTGATCCAGGGCGAAGCCATAGCATGAGAAGGAATAGGCCCCAGCCTGGAACAAGGCTGGAGCCCGGCGATCATGGAAAGCTTACAGCAATTCCAGATTGCCTTTTTCATCCCATTTGAAGACGGCGAACTCGAATTCCTTCAGGTCGCCCTTCTCGTCGTACTCGACCTTGCCGATGGCCGTGTCGAACGTGGTTGCGTGGATGTAGTCCGCGCCCTTCGTCGGGTCTTCGCCGACTGCGTCGATGGTCTGGGCGATGATCTGCACCGCGGCGTAGGCCGGGAACGTGAATGCGCCGTTCGGGCTGCGCTTGTAGGTCTTGAAGTGCTCCATGACCTTGGCATTGCTTTCCATCTTGGTGAAGTCGGTCGGCAGCGTAACCAGCAGGCCGCTTACAGCCGGGCCGGCAATGGCCACAAGATCCTGGTTGGCGACGCCTTCAGGCCCCATGAACTGGGTGGTCAGGCCCTGTTCGCGCGCCTGGCGCAGCAGCAGGCCGAGTTCGGCGTGGTAGCCGCCGAAATAGACCAGATCCGCGCCCGAACCCTTCAGCTTGGTGATGACGGCGGAATAGTCGCTGTCGCCGACGTTGATGCCCTCGTACAGCCCAATCTTGACGCCCGCCTGCTGCAGGCTGTCGCGCACCTGCGAAGCCACGCCGGAGCCGTAGGTCTGTTTGTCGTGCAGCACGGCGACGTTCTTGGGCTTGAGCGTGTCGGCGATGTACTTGGCCGCGAACGGACCTTGCTGGTCGTCGCGTCCGATGGTGCGAAAGAAGAAATGCGGCTTGATGGTGTCGGTCACCAGCGGAGAGGTCGCGCCCGGGGTGATCGCGACAATGCCCTCTTGCTCATACACGTTGACGGCGGGAACCGTCGTACCCGAGCAGGCATGCGCTACGGCGAACTTGGCGCCGGAGTTCACGACCCGGTTGGCCGCGGGAACCGCCTGCTTCGGCTCGCAGCCGTCATCGATGAGCAGCGGTTCGAGCTTGCGCCCCTTGACGCCGCCTGCGGCGTTGATGGCATCGATGGCAGTCAGCGCGCCGGCCTGGATCTGGTCGCCGTATTGCGTGGCCGGACCAGTCATGGGTTGCGGAATACCGATCTTGATGGGATCGGCCGCCATGACGCTGGCGGACATAGCGACTGCACTGAACGCCAATACCAGGCTTGGGGCTTTTTTGATCAGTTTCATGCAGATACATCTCCTGTGGCGCAGGTCGCAACGAGAGGCTTGTGGCGCCCGTTTCTGTTTGTTGCGGCAAGCTGTGTAATGAAAGGCTCCGCTTGTAGCGGCGAACGTATTCTGCCCACCGCAGCGGTGTCTTGTCACTACGGATAACTACCGAGGCGGCGCCGCGCCCCGCTTTTGTGCGGGCGGGGCCGTCTCCGGGGTGCGCCGCGCCCCGCATCAGGGCGCATTACCTGGCGAATTCGCCTGCCAGCTCTCCCGCGCGGACACGGGCCGCCTCCATGGCCTGCTTGACGGTGGCAGCCACCTTGCCCGTCTCCAGCACGCCCAGCGCGGCGGCGGTCGTGCCGCCCTTGGAGGTGACGCGGTCGCGGAGCACGGACGGGGGCTCGGGAGACATTGCTGCGAGCTCCGTCGCGCCGCGCAGCGTCGCCAGGGCGAGCATGCGGGATTTCTCCGGCGACAGACCCATGGCGATGCCGCCGTCGATCAGCGCCTCCAGGAAATAGAACACATAGGCGGGGCCGCTGCCGGAAAGTCCGGTGACGGCGTCGATTTGCTCGTCCGAGTCGACCCAGGTGATTTCTCCCGTCGCCTTGAGCAGTTGCTGCACCACGCCGCGGTCCTCGTCAGAAACATCGTCGAGCGCGAACAGGCCGCTGGCGCCCGCGCCGATGAGCGCAGGTGTATTCGGCATGCAGCGCACAATGCGCTTATGGCCGCCCAGCCAGCCGGAAATTGCGCTGCCCGGTATGCCCGCCGCCACGCTGACGATCAGGGTATCCGGCGTCAGGAACGGCCTGCAGGCGGCGACGACGTCCTTCATGACCTGGGGCTTGACGGCAAATACCCAGATGCGCTGCCCGGCGAGCTGCTCGCCGGCCTGGGCCGCGCTCTGCGTGCCCTGCTGCTCCCAGCGCCGGCGCGTATCCTCGTGCGGATCGATGACAAGGACGTCGTGCGCGCCGCAGCGCTTGCCGATCAGGCCCGAAGCCAGGGCGGTTGCCATATTGCCGCCGCCGATGAATGCCAGTGTCAATGCTTGTTGTGCGGAAGTATTCATGATTACTATTGCGAAGAGTTCCAGGGAGGGTGGGGATCCGGAATGGTGCGCCCGTGGCCGGCCCGTATCGCAGGGGCGAAATGGCAGGCAAAGACATGACATAATAATCCCTGACTTCCTTATTTGGCGAAACCATCCCGCTCATGGCGGGATCCGGGCCCGGCCAGCCGCCGGGACGGAAAGAACCTGCTTATCAATGACACACTCCCCCGGCAATATAAATTCGATGGCTCCCTGGATCCAGGCGCTGGGCGATGGGGCCTGGACCATCTACTTCGGTCGCGCCATCACGCGGCAGGCCAATGCACGCGCCCTCTCTTTTTGCTCCCTGCTGGCCCGTCATGCGGGCACAGGCGTCTTGACCGGCATTTTGGAATGGACGCCCGCCTTCACATCCGTCACAGTGCATGCGGATCCTCGCCAGGAGACGCTCTCGGGCCTGGACGCGGCCCTGCTGGATCTGGCGGGGCAGGCGGAAGACCAGTTGCCTCCAGGCAGGACATGGGAGATTCCCGCCTGCTTCGACGAAAACTATGCGCCCGATCTCCACTCTCTTGCCGAAGCCTGCTCCCTGAGCCCCGAGCACATCATCGAGCGAATGCAGGAATCCATGCTTACCGTGGGCATGCTCGGCTTCATGCCGGGGCTTCCCTACCTGGACGGCATACCGGCGGAAATGCAGCAGCCTCGCCGCAAGACGCCGCGCACTTCCGTGCCGGAGCGCTCCATTGCCGTCGCCGGGACCCAGTGCGTGATCTATCCCTGGCAATGCCCCGCCGGCTGGCACCTGCTGGGACGTACACCCGTCCCCCTGTTCAGCCTGAACTGGAAGAGCCGGCCCGCCCTGCTCGCTCCGGGAGACTCGGTGCGCTGGCGCCCCATCTCCGTGGACGAATACCTGGAACTCGAGCAAGCCTGCGCCGCTGCCGACTGGCAGCCGGAAAGCCTGCTGGCCGACGCACAGACGCAGGCGCAGACGCCATCCGCGCGCTTCAGCCTGGACAGCGAAGGATGTGCGCCGGCCGCCGTCGCAGAGTCCCGCTCATGCCTGGAAATCCTGGATGGCGCATGGGGCGTCTCCGTGCAGGATGAAGGACGCAGCGGCTGGCGCTATCTGGGCGTTCCCCTGGCCGGCGCGCACGATCCCGAAACCTTCCGGATCGCCAATGCGCTTGCCGGCGCGCCGGAAGGCTCGGCCGCGCTGGAGCTCCTGGGCGGCGGCCCCCGGTTCCGCGTCGCAGGCCCCGCCGTGCGCTGCGGTCTGGCCGGAGACGCACTGCTCAAGGTTTCCCGGGCTAGCGGCGAATCCCTGGAGATTCCCTCAGGGCGCGGAACCGTCCTGAAGCCGGGGGATGTCGCCAGCGTCGTCTGCCATTCGCCCCGCCCTGCCTATCTGGCTTTCAGCGGCGGCATCCAGCTCGATCCGGTCCTGGGCAGCCGCTCCACTTATCTGCGCTCCCGCCTGGGCGGCCTGGAGGGGCGCACGCTGCAGACGGGCGACCGGCTGGAAACCGGAAGCCTGCCGGCCAGCGAACAGGGCTGCGACCTCCTGCTAGGGCCGGATCCGGCCCGGGAGCCGGCGGACGACGCAGCGCCCGTCGAGCTGCGCGTGATCGCCGGCCCGCAGCGCGATCACTTTACGCCGCAGGCGCTGGAACAGTTCTACTCCACCGTCTATACCGTATCCCCGCAGGCGGACCGCATGGGCCTGCGCCTGCACGGGCCCGCGCTCGAGCACGGTGAGCTCGGCGCCGACATTCCCAGCGACGGCATCGTGCCCGGCGCCATACAGGTGCCCGCGGACGGCATGCCCATCATCCTGCTTTCCGATGCGCAGACCACGGGCGGCTACACCAAGCCTTGCGTCGTCATCCGCGCGGACATGCCGCTGCTGGGCCGGCTCGTTCCCGGGGATCGCATCCGCTTCGTCGAGATCGGCATGCAGGAAGCCCGACGGGTCCAACATGAAGCCGCCGCCGCATTCCGTCGCAGGCTGGATGCCATCGAGCGCCTCGCCGTGGCGGGCGCTCCGGACGAATCCCGGCTGCGCAGGGCCAACCTGGCCAGCGGCATCATTATTTCTTCTTCGAATGAATGACAGGCTTAGGGCCTGTTACCGCTAAAAGGAGCCTCGCATGGCAACGAACAGCACACACACTGAGACACCGACTGTTGGACTGAACGCCGATCTGGGCGAAAGCTTCGGCGCATGGAAAATGGGCATGGACGAAGCCTTGCTGCAGATTATCGACTCGGCGAATATCGCATGCGGCTTCCACGCAGGCGATCCTCTCGTCATGCGCAACACCATACGGACAGCCAAGGCAAACAACGTCGATATCGGCGCTCATCCCTCCTTTCCCGACCTGCAGGGCTTCGGACGCCGCAACATGGTCATGGCGCCCGATGAGCTCGAAGCCGCCATCATCTACCAGATCGCCGCGCTCGACGGCATGGCGAAGGCGGAAGGCGCCCGCGTCGTCCACGTCAAGGCGCATGGCGCGCTGAACAATATGGCCGCGGCCGACTATGCGCTGGCCCAGGTCGTGGCCAGGGCCATCCACGCCTACGATCCGTCGCTGGTCCTGCTGTCGCCCGCCCTGTCGCAGCTCAGCCGCGCCGGAAAGGAGCAAGGGCTGCGCGTCGCCGAGGAAGCCTTCGCCGACCGCGCCTATGAGGAAGACGGTTCGCTGGTCTCGCGCAGCAAGCCCGGCGCCATGATCCACGGCGCCGAAGCCTCGCTTGCGCACGTCAAGCGCATGCTGGAAAGCGGCGGACTGATTTCCGCGTCGGGCAAGGTGCTCTCCACTCCCATCCACAGCATTTGCGTGCACGGCGACGGCCCCGATGCGGTGAATACCGCCAGGTTGCTGCGCGACTCGCTGCGCGCCGAAGGCTATACGCTGAAAGGCCTTGCATGAGCCTCGCGGACAACCAGGTGCTGCCGCTGCTGTTCGACGACGGCAGCGCATCCGCCGGAGCGTCTGCCATGGTTCGCCATGGCGCGGCGGTATCCGGTATTCAGGGTCGGATCGCCGAAACCCCTGTCAGCCTGTTCCTGCTGTCGAGCGTGGACGGTGTTTCCGCCGGCGACCTGCGTCTTCTGGCCGGGCAGATACGCGCAGCCTCCGGCGAGGGGCATACCATCGTGCTGGCGTTGGGCGGCAACGTCATGTTGCGCGACGATCCGGGCCTGGCCGGGGCCCAGGCGGCGCTCTTTCTCGCCCTGTCGGAATCTGCCGAGAATCGCTGCCTGCTTTCCATTGTGGCTGCCGATACCAGCGGCTTCCTGTCCACGCTGCCCTGCCTTGCCGATGCGGCCTTCTTCGTGCAGGGTTCCGGCAGGTTGGCGCTGAGCGCGGCCGATGCGGTGGAAGCCGTCTGCGGCGTGCGCCAGGACCCGGAGCAATTGGGCGGAGCACTGGCCCATGCCCGCGCCGGCGGCATCGCCTGCCGGGCATGCCCGCACCTGCTCGATGCCGTGCTCCAGGCCAGGCGCTATCTGCTGGCGACATCGGATAGTTCACCGTCATTCCATGATCAGCTTCGCGCGCAGGAAGACGCGGCGCTGGCCTGCCTGGACGAGTTGCTGCCGCCGGACGATGGCAATGGAGCCTACGATATCCGTGTGCTGCTGGAGGCAGTCCTCGATCCCGGCAGCTTCCTGGAGCTGCAGGCCGGCAGGGAAACCTCGCTGATCACGGGGTTCGCCCGCCTGCGCGGACAGGCATGCGCCATCGTGGCCAGCGATCCCGGCATCCTGGCCGGCTGCCTGGATGCCGCCGCTCTGGAGAAGGCCAGCCGCTTCCTCGCGCTATGCGTCAGACGCCGCATGCCCGTCGTCAGCCTGATCGATGCGCCAGGTTTCGTCCCCGGAGAGGCGCAGGAGCGTGCGGGCATCGCAGCCCTGGCCGCGCGCCTCATGCAACAATGGCAGCGGCATGGCAAAATCGTCACGCTGGTCCTTCGCGATGCGCTGGGCGCGGCAGGCCTAGCCATGGGGCTGTCCGCCAGCCTGGATCGCCGGACCTGCCTGGCCTGGAACGGGGCCAGAATAAGCGCCGGCGGCAGGCGCGGCATACCCGCCGGGGACGACGGCATAACGCGCATCGCTCCGGCACTGACCGCCCAATCGCTCGCACGCCTGCTGTCCCGGGACGCAAGCGGCAAATTCACGGAATCACCCTCGGAAGTTCCTCATGTTCACTAAGCTCCTGATCGCCAATCGCGGAGAAATCGCCTGCCGCATCATGCGCACGGCCAGGCGCTTGGGGATCGCCACCGTAGCCGTCTATTCCGATGCCGACAGGCATGCGCAACACGTGCGCCTGGCGGACGAAGCCGTTCGCATCGGGCCGGCTCCTTCGCGCAATTCGTACCTGAATATCGAAGCCATTCTGCAGGCCTGCAGGCAAACCGGCGCTCAAGCCGTCCACCCGGGCTACGGCTTTCTTTCGGAAAATGCGGCCTTTGCGCAGGCGCTGGAAGACGCCGGCATCGTGTTCGTAGGGCCGCGAGCGGACGCCATCCGCGCCATGGGCGACAAGATCGCCTCCCGCCTGGTCGCGCAAAAAGCCGGCGTCAACACCATTCCCGGCCATGACGCGGTCATCGACTCCGCGGAAGAAGCGGTCGAAATCGCCCGCGGTATCGGTTACCCGGTCATGATCAAGGCCTCGGCGGGCGGCGGAGGCAAGGGCCTGCGCGTGGCCTACGACGACGCCCAGGCCCTGAGCGGCTTCCAGTCGTGCCGCAGCGAGGCCATGCGCAGCTTCGGCGACGACCGGATCTTCATCGAGAAATACATCGAGCAGCCCCGTCATATCGAAATTCAGGTGCTGGCCGATGCGCATGGCAATGCCGTCTATCTGTGGGAACGCGAATGCTCCCTGCAGCGCCGCCACCAGAAGCTGATCGAAGAAGCGCCAAGCGCCTTCCTGTCGGAGCCCACCCGCAAGGCCATGGGAGAACAGGCCGTGGCGCTGGCGCACGCCGTCGACTATCTCACCGCGGGCACAGTGGAGTTCGTAGTCGGCAAGGACCAGTCTTTCTATTTCCTCGAAATGAACACACGGCTTCAGGTAGAGCACCCCGTCACCGAAGCCATCACAGGCCTCGACCTGGTCGAATGGATGCTGCGCGCCGCCGCGGGCGAGCCCCTGACTTTCGGGCAGGAGGATATCCCCCGCAATGGCTGGGCCATCGAGTGCCGCATCAATGCGGAGGATCCCTATCACGATAATCTGCCGTCCACAGGCCGCGTGACCCTGTTCCAGCCGCCGGAAGGCATGGACGGCGTCCGGGTGGACAGCGGCGTGACGCACGGTTCCGATATCCCCGTGCACTACGATCCCATGATGGCGAAGCTGATCGTGCATGCGCCGGACCGCAAGCAGGCCATCGCGCGCATGGCGGAGGCCATCGACCGCTTCGTCATACGCGGGGTGGATTCCAGTTTGCCGCTGCAGGCCGAGCTGATCCGCCATCCGGCCTTCGCCGCCTGCGACTTCGATACCGGCTTCCTGCAGGCGCACTACCCCGCCGGGCTGCGGGCCGACGTTCAGTTCGACGGTATGTCCGACGCCCTGGCGGCGCTGGTCGCGGCAAAGCATTGCCTGGACGGATCCCTGCATGCCGCCCGGGACGAGGAAATCCGTCTGGCGGTCTACTCGGTTGCCGATCCGAAGACATGCCGCCTGCTGGCGCTGAAGCGGGAAAACCCGGATACGAACGATGCGCGCATTCGTTTTACCGTGCGGACGAAGGCCGGAACGCAGATCCGCATTGCGATTGCGCGCGGGCAGGTCGCGGGCCTGCTCTGTGCCGAAGCGGATGGCAAGCCCCTGGCGGCGCAGATAGTCCAGTTGCCCGGCGCCAAAGGCTATGAATACCGGCTCCAGCAGGCCGGCCTGCGCCTGGATCTGGGCGTCCTGTCCCAGGCCAGCCATCAGGCGCTGCTGTATATGCCTGCGCCCGAATCCAAAGACGGCGGACTGCGGATCTCCGTGCCCATGGCCGGCGTCCTGCTGTCCATCGCCGTCAAGGAAGGCGACGAAATCCATGCCGGCGACGTGGTCGGTGTCGTGGAGGCCATGAAAATGGAGCATGCCATCACAGCGCAGGCCGATGGCCGGGTGACGGAGGTCAATTTCCAGCCGGGACAAAGAGCCGGCTCGGGAGATGTACTGTTGAGGCTGTCCGCCCTGTCCTGAGGCCGGACTTGCGGGGACGCCAAAAAAAGGCGGGACGGTTCAGAACCGCCCCGCCTTTTTCTTTGCGTCGGCCCGATCAGGCGATGCATGCCCCGGGGCCGACCACCCTACTTACTCGTACAGGCTCTTGCTGCCGTCCTTGTGCCAGTTGAAGACATCGAAGCGGAAGTCTTTCAGGTCGCCCTGCTCGTTCCAGGAGATCGTGCCGATTGGCGTCTTGACTGAGTTGGCGTGCAGGTATTGCGCGACCTTGGCGGGATCGTTGACGCCAGCGCCCTTGATGCCTTCGGCGATGGCCTGCGTGGCTGCATACGCCGTCATCTGGAAGGCTCCGCTGGCGTCGCGCTTCTTGTCGGCGAATGCCTTGACGATGGCTGCATTGTCGGGATCCTTGGTGAAGTCGGCCGGCAGTGTCACCAGAAGGCCTTCCACGGCTTCGCCTGCGATGGCGTTGATGTCGGGATTGCCCACGCCTTCGGGGCCCATGAAGCGCACATTCTTCAGGCCCTGCTCAGAACCCTGGCGCAGCAGCAGTCCGGCTTCGGGGTGATAGCCGCCGAAATAGACGAAGTCGACGCCGGCGCTCTTGAGCTTGGTAATCACGGCGGAGTAATCGCTGTCGCCCGCATTGATACCTTCGTAGATGGCGACCTTGATGCCCGCGGCTTCCAGATCGCGCTTCACCGCGGCGGCGATGCCCTGGCCGTAGGACTGCTTGTCGTGCAGCACGGCGACCTGCTGCGGCTTGATCTTGTCGATGATGAACTTGGCCGCGGCCGGGCCCTGCTGATCGTCGCGCCCGATGGTGCGCAGGATCATTTCGTAGTTCTTGCCGTCTGTGACGGCCGGCGCCGTGGCCGAGGGCGTGATCATCAGTACGCCTTCGTTGTCGTAGACGTCGGTGGCGGCGATGGTCGCGCCGGAGCAGACGTGGCCGACGACATAGCCGATCTTGTCATTGACGACACGGTTGGCGACGACAGGCCCTTGCTTGGGCTCGCAACCGTCGTCGATCGTGACGACTTCCAGCGTCTTGCCCAGTACGCCGCCTCCGGCGTTGATGACCTCGACGGCGGTATCAACCCCTTGCTTCACCATGTCTCCGTATTGCGTGAGCGAACCCGTGAAAGGTCCGGCGATGGCGATACGGATGCTGTCGGCATGGGCGACCGGCGCGGCGGCCAGGCCCGCAACCATGCTCAATGCGGCAACCAGAGGGGTGAGGTGAGATTTGATGTTCATGTGTGCCTCCTTGTAGACCTGCGAAGGATACACCGAAGCCCATCGCCTTGCACGCCAAGCCCCTGAATGCAGCATGCCCGGCTTCGAGGCCGGGCATGCTGTGCTGGCGCTGGCGCGGTTGCGCTATTGCGCAGCCCTGAAACGCGTTACTGCAGCAGGCTGCGCAGCATCCAGGCGTTTTTCTCGTGCACGTCCAGGCGGCGCGTCAGCAGGTCGGCGGTCGGCGCATCGTCGGCCTCGTCGGCGCGCTTGAGCGCGGCGCGGGCGGTCTTGGCGACGGCTTCGTTGCCCTTGACCAGCAGTTGCACCATCTCGGTGGCGTCTGGCACGTTCTTGGGTTCCGCGATGGAGCTCAGGCTGGCGTACTGCGCATAGGTACCGGGAGCATAGTGACCCAGAGCGCGGATGCGCTCGGCGATCTCGTCCAGCGCCTGCCATTCTTCGCTGTACTGGTCCATGAACATTACGTGCAGCGTATTGAACAGCGGCCCGGTGACGTTCCAGTGGAAATTGTGCGTCATCAGATACAGTGTGTAGGAATCCGCCAGGAACTTGGATAGTTCCTTGACGATTGCCGCCCTGTCTTTTTCGCTGATGCCGATATCGATCCGGAGGCCCTCGCTGGGAATGGCCGTGGTTTTGCTTGTTTTGCGAGCTTTGGTCATGATGAACAATCTCCGTCAGTCATTCAATGAAGATAACGACTTCAGGATAGCACGGCGCACGGCAATATCACACCCCGGAGCACGGCCGCGGCGTCAGCCTTTGCCCACAGGGTTGCCGTCGTCATCCAGATACTGCACGCCGGGCAGGCCGCAGGCCCGGATCGCCTGCGTCAATGCGTCGATGGCGTTGATTCTGGGGAAGCTCTTGCGCCATGCCAGCACGATCCTGCGGTCGGGAATGGGCCTGGAAAACGGGACATAGGTCAGGTATTGGCTTTCCGCGCTGTTCGTGGCGATGGCGCTGGCAGGCAGCACCGTGACGCCGATCCCCGCCGCGACCATATGGCGTATGGTTTCCAGTGAGGAGCCTTCGAAAGTACGCTGGATGCCCTCGCTCGCGGCCGAGAAGCGCGCCAGTTCCGGGCATACGCCCAGAACTTGGTCTCGGAAACAATGCCCCGTACCCAGCAGCAGCATGGTCTCGTTTTTCAGTTCGGCGGCGTCGATCTGCTCTTTTTGCGCAAGCGGATGCTGGGACGGAACGGATACAACGAAAGGCTCGTCATAGAGCGGACGCACCGTCAACCCCACTTCCGGCAGCGGCAACGCGACGATCGCGCAGTCTATTTCCCCCTGCCGCAGCAGCTCAAGCAGGCGCTGCGTCATGTTTTCCTGCAGCAGCAGCGGCATCTGCGGCGTCATGCGTATCTGCTCCGGCACCAGCCTGGGCAGCAGGTACGGCCCCACGGTGTGGATGACACCCACGCGCAGCGGGCCTTCCAGCGGATCATTCCCCTGTCTCGCGATTTCCCTGAGATTGGCGCTTTCCTCCAGCACCCTCTGGGCCTGTTCCACGACGCGCATGCCGATGGGCGTCACGCCTATCTCGTTCCCGCCTCGCTCGAACAAGGTGACGCCCAGTTCGTCCTCCAGCTTGCGTATGGCGACCGACAGCGTCGGCTGGCTGACGAAACAAGCTTCGGCCGCCCTGCCGAAATGCCGTTCGCGGGCGACTGCGACGATGTATTTCAATTCGGTAAGTGTCATGTCCGCTCTCTTGCGATGCCGATGCCGGCATCATCCGTTCTTGTCATGTGCGCAGGAAATCCTGCTTGCCCTTCATCCACCTGTGCATGTGCCTGCGCGCATGCCCTGGATACCTGCTGCGCATCAGCCCAACCGCCTCCTGCGCCTTTTCCACCAGTTGCGTATCCTCCGCCAGGCTGGCGAACCTCAGGATATCGGTTCCCGATTGCCTGATGCCCAGAAACTCCCCCGGCCCGCGCAGATCCAGATCACGCCGCGCGATTTCGAAGCCATCCGTGGTTTCGTACATGGCGCGCAAGCGCTGCCTGGCAATGAGCGACAGCGGCGACTGGTACATCAGCACGCAGACAGACTGAGCGCTGCCCCGCCCCACCCGGCCCCTCAGCTGGTGCAGTTGCGCCAGGCCGAAGCGCTCCGCATGCTCGACGACCATCAGCGAGGCATTGGGGACGTCCACGCCCACTTCGATCACGGTCGTCGCCACCAGAACGTCGTACTCGCCCGAGCGGAAGGCATCCATGACCCTGGATTTCTCCGCCGTCGGCAGACGGCCGTGGATCAGTCCGATGCGCAGGTCGGGCAAAAGCCCGGCCAGGGACTGAAAGGTATCTTCCGCTGTCTGCAGCTGCAGCGCTTCACTCTCCTGAACCAGCGGGCACACCCAGTACGCCTGCCTGCCCTGCCTGACTTCTGCCACCACCCGCTGGATGACCTCGTCGCGGCGGGCGTTGTCCGCCAACTTGGTCACGACGGGCGTGCGTCCCGGCGGAAGCGTATCGATCACGGACACATCTAGGTCGGCGAAAAAAGTCATGGCCAGCGTGCGCGGGATAGGCGTGGCGCTCATGTGCAACTGATGCGGGATGATTGTGGTCGCCACCTCCTCTCCCTTGCGGCTCAGCTGCAGGCGCTGGCCCACGCCGAAACGATGCTGTTCGTCCAGGATAATGAGCCCCAGCCGGGCGAACGACAGCCCTTCCTGTATCAGGGCTTGCGTGCCTACGATCAGTTGCGCCGACCCGGACTCTATCGCCTGCAAGGCTTCCTTGCGCTTTTTGCCCGTCAGGCTCCCCGTCAGCCAGCACACGCTGATGCCCAGCGGAGCCAGCCAGCCCATCAGCTTGTCGAAATGCTGGGTAGCCAGGAGCTCCGTCGGCGCCATGATGGCGACCTGCTGACCACTGTCAATGGCCTGGGTAGCTGCGAATGCGGCGACGATGGTCTTGCCGCTGCCGACATCTCCCTGCAACAGTCTGTGCATGGGATGGGCACGCGTGAGGTCTGCACCGATTTCAGCGATGACGCGCTCCTGCGCTTCGGTCAGCTGGAATGGCAGGCTGGAGCGCAATGCCTGTTCCAGCGCGCCGTTGCGCACGGACAATTGGTGCGCATGCTGTCTCATGCGCTCTTCGCGGGCAATGGCCAGCGAAAGCTGCTGGGCCAGAAGCTCGTCGAACTTGATGCGCTTCCAGGCCGGATGCCCTTTCTCGCGCAAGGAGGCTTCCGACACATCGGGTGGCGGATTGTGCAGCAAGCGGATGGCATCGCGAAACGGCATCAGTCCGTGCTGCTCGCGCAGCGCTTCCGGCAGCGTGTCGGACAGGTCGGCGATGTCCAGCGCGCGCGCAATCGCCTTGCGCAGATAGCCCTGGGTCAGTCCGGCCGTCGATGGATAGACCGGGGTCAGCGAAGAAGGCAGCGGCTCTTCCTGGCGTCCGATATGCGGATGCACCATTTCCAGGCCGTCGAAGCCTCGCCGAACCTCTCCGCGCACTCGCAGGGCCGCACCCGCCTGCAGCTGTTTTTGCTGATTGGGATAGAAATGCAGCCAGCGCAGCGCGATGCGCCCGGTACCGTCCTCGACCACGGCATGGAGCTGGCGGCGAGGCCTGAGCTGGACTTCGCTGCGTATGACTGTCACATCCACCTGCGCCGCCTGCCCCGGCACCAACCCACCGACCGCGTGGATGCGCGTTTCGTCTTCATAGCGCAGCGGCAGGTGCACGATCAGGTCCTGCGGCGTCCTAAGCCCCAGCTGCAGCAGCTTGCGCTCGGACGGCGTCAACCCGTCGGGTCGCGCGGGCGCGCCGGAACGGGACGCCCGCCTGTCCGAAGTCGTGGGCATGCGCGTCAGATGACGATGATGGCCTCCACTTCGAACTGCGCCCCTTTGGGCAGGCTGGCCACTCCAACGGTAGAGCGTGACGGAAACGGCTGCGGAATCAGGTCGGCCATGATGGCATTCGCGCTGGCGAACTTACTCAGGTCCGTCAGGAACAGCGTCAGTTTGACGATGCTTTCCAGCGTGCCGCCCGCTTCTTCGATGACGGCCTTCATATTGGAGAAAGCCTGGCGCACCTGGGCTTCGAAATTCTCGGAAACCAGCTCGCCGGTCTCGGGTTCCAGTCCGATCTGGCCGGACAGGTAGACGGTCCGGCCCTGCGGAGCGACGATGGCCTGGGAATAAGGCCCGACTGCCGCCGGCGCGGCTTCCGTATGTATGACTGATTTGCCCATGTGACACCTCCGATGGATTTTTCAAATAGCTCCAGTTCCGGATCGTGCGTGAACGCGAAGGCGAAACGCTGGCATGGCAAGCGAAGCCGGCAAAGCGCACGTTCGATATGGAAATGGAATAAGGACTATCGGAGTGTATACATCTATAGCCGGAATTAAAAGCCCCGCGGGGTTGGCCGCAGGGCTTTAATGGATCGGGCTGGTACGGCGCCGGGATGGCGCGACGACTTTACTTGTCGACGAACGCGCGCTCGATGACGTAGTCGCCGGGCTGGCCGACGCCGGGAGAGACGGTGAAACCGCGGCTGTTGAGCATGTTGCTGATGTCCGCCAGCATAGCGGGACTACCGCAGATCATGCCGCGATCTGTCTCGGGGTTGAGCGGCGGCAAGCCGATGTCGGTGAACAACTGGCCGCTTTCCACCAGCTCGGTGATGCGGCCCTGGTTGCGGAAAGGCTCGCGCGTGACCGTGGGATAGTAGATCAGCTTTTCGCGGACGACGTCGCCGAAGTATTCGTTCTGCGGCAGCTCGTTCTGGATGAAATCCGCATAGGCCAGTTCGCTGACGAAGCGCACGCCATGCAGCAACACCACCTTTTCGAACTTTTCGTAGGTCTCGGGATCCTGGATGATGCTCATGAAGGGAGCCAAGCCCGTGCCGGTAGCGAACAGGTAAAGGTTCCTGGCGCCGGGTTTCAGATCGTCGATGACCAGCGTGCCCACCGGCTTCCTGCTCACAAGGACGGAATCCCCGACCTTCAGGTGCTGCAGGCGGGAAGTCAGCGGACCGTCCTGCACCTTGATGCTGAGGAACTCGAGGTTTTCGCTGTAGTTCGGGCTGGCGATACTGTAGGCGCGCATCAGCGGCTTGCCGTCGACTTCCAGACCGAGCATGACGAAATGGCCGTTATGGAAACGCAAGGAAGCATCGCGCGTCGTAGTGAAGGAAAAGAGCGTGTCGTTCCAGTGATGCACACTGAGAACCTTCTCGGTATTGAATGCAGCCATGAAGAAAAAATTATCCGTCGGGATCTGAAAAGATCGAAAAATTAGGTATGCCACGCAGCAAAAAAACGACGCCGGGCGGCAGGCAAGTCCAGGGGATTATATCGCCAGCAGGCGCTTGCTCTTTCCGCAAGGCCTTCTGCCATCGACAAGGACCTTAATATGGATCAAGGATTTACGCTGTTGTAAGCGCATGGATCCCGGATGGTGAAACGAATGGCTGCGCGCCATCGAAGCAGCAATCGCAAGATTCGTCATTCTACAGCAGCTTGTTGATAAGAATCATTTCTGATGAGTTAGAATAGCTGTTGCCCCGCCACTGGCAAACATGCGCCGCTCGCGAGACCTGTTTCCACCCAGGAAGCCTCATCTTCATGCGGCATCGGCGCCATCACGATTCCACACAGGAGACCCCCATGCGAACAGGTTCCGCACTACTGCCACTGATCCGCGGCCTTGCGCTGTCCGGACTCATCGCCCTTCCCGCCTTCGCCGCTGCCAACGACGTCACCGTCTACACGACGCGCGAGCCCAAGCTCATCCAGCCTCTGATCGAGGAGTTCACCAAGGATACCGGCGTCAAGGTCAATACCGTTTTCGTCAAGGACGGCCTGATCGAGCGTGTCAGGACCGAAGGCGAAAAATCCCCCGCCGACATCCTCATGACCGTGGATATCGGCAACCTGCTGGACCTCGTCGAGGCCGGCGTGACACAGCCCGTCGAATCCAAGGTGCTGCAGGAAGCCATCCCCAAAAACCTGCGCGGCAGCGACAACCAGTGGTACACCCTGTCCCTGCGCGATCGCGTGGCCTATGTCGCCGCCGACCTGAAAGTCGATGCCATCACCTATGAGGCCTTTGCCGACCCCCGCTGGAAAGGCAAAGTCTGCATCCGGTCCGGCCAGCATCCCTACAATACCGCGCTGATCGCGGCCATGATCGCCCACAATGGCGCCGAGGCCACCGAGGCGTGGCTGCGCAATCTCAAGAACAACCTGGCCCGCAAGGCGGCCGGCGGCGATCGCGACGTCGCCCGCGACATCCTGGGCGGCATCTGCGATATCGGCCTTGCCAATGCCTATTACGTCGGCCACATGAAGAATGCCGAGCCCGGCACCGACGCGCGCAAGTGGGGCGACGCCATCAAAGTAGTCCGTCCGACCTTCGCAAGCGCCGACGGCCAGGGCACGCACGTGAACATCTCGGGCGCCGCCGTGGCGCGCCACTCGCCCAACCGGGACAATGCCGTCAAGCTGCTGGAATACCTGGTTTCGGACAAGGCGCAGAATCTCTACGCCAAGGCCAACTACGAATACCCGGTCAAGGCCGGCGTGACGCTCGATCCGGTAGTGGAAAGCTTCGGCCCCCTGAAAGTGGACTCCCTTCCCCTGACGGAAATCGCCAAGCATCGCAAGCAGGCCAGCGAACTGGTGGACAAGGTAGGCTTCAACAATTGATGTCCATCCCGCCAGTTTCCACCCACGGAGCGGATCGGGTCTGAATCTTGCGATACCTGCGTCTTCTTCCCGGCGGGGCGGCCACGCCTTTTGCCGCCCTGCTCGTTGCGCTTTGCGTCATGGCCCCGGTGGCGACTCTACTGTGGCACGCGCTTCACGGCTCATTCGAGCATTGGGCCCACCTGGCGCAATACGTCCTGCCAGTAGCCTTGCGCAATACCGCCTTGCTGCTGGCGGGCGTGGGCGTTCTCGTATCCTGCCTCGGAGTGGGCAGCGCATGGCTGGTCACTGCCTACGATTTTCCTACCCGCCGCGTGCTCTCCTGGGCGCTGCTGCTGCCGCTGGCGGTTCCCACCTACATCATCGCATTCGCCTATCTGGACCTTCTGCATCCCATCGGCCCCATCCAGACGCTGGTCCGCGACATCCTGGGCTACGACAGTCCCCGGCAGTTTCGTCTGCCTGACATCCGTTCCCTGCCCGGGGCCGTGTTCCTGCTGGGATTCGTGCTGTATCCCTATGTCTACCTGACCACACGCATCATGTTCTCCTCGCAGGCAGCCAGCCTGCTGGAGGCCGGCCGCATCCTTGGAGAAACCCGCCGCAGCGTGTTCTTCCGGATCGCGCTGCCCATGGCGCGCCCCGCCATTGCCGTAGGAGTCAGCCTGGCCTTGCTGGAAACTCTCAACGACATCGGCGCATCGGAATTCCTCGGCGTGCAGACACTGACGGTATCCATCTACACGACCTGGGTGACGCGATCCGACCTGGCTGGCGCAGCCCAGATCTCGCTTGCCATGCTGGTGCTCGTGGCCGGACTGATCCTGCTGGAGCGCCATGGCAGGAGACATCAGCGCTACGCGCTCACGCAGCGCTCGCGTCCCTTGCGGCCCCAGACGCTCTCCCCCGCCCGGTCCCTCCTGGCCGCCCTGCTCGGCTGGACGCCGATCGTGATCGGCTTCGTCGCTCCAGCCCTGTACCTGTTGAACGAAACCGTCAAACGGCTGGGCTCGGCCGGCCAGTTGTCCAGCCAGTTGATCTCCAGCGCCGTCAATACCGTATCCGTCTCGCTGAGCGCTACATTGCTGACAATTCTCTGCGGCCTGCTGGTGGTGTGGGTGGCAAGGCCGTCCCGGCGCCCATCCGCGCTGTTCGGCATCGCTGCGCGCTTCTCTACCATAGGCTACGCGATTCCCGGCACTGTGCTTGCTATCGGACTGCTGACGCCGTTCGTCCTGGTCGACGGACTGTTCAACCATATCCTGTCGCTGTTTTCCCGGATCAGTCCCCAGCTCTGGCTGACGGGATCCTTCACCGCCCTCGTCATTGCCTATGCCATTCGTTTCCTGGCGATTTCCGTAGGCGGCCTCGAAGCCGGGCTGGCAAGGATTCCGCCCTCGCTGGAACAATCCTCCCGCCTGCTGGGCGAGACTTCGGCAGGCACGCTCAGGCGCGTGCATCTGCCCCTGCTGCGGCCGGCCATCGGCGCCGCCGCTTTGCTGGTATTCGTCGACGCCATGAAGGAATTGCCCGCCACGCTGCTATTGCGGCCCGTCAACTTCGAGACTCTGGCCACCTGGCTCTACGCGGAGGCGGCGCGCGGCACCTATGAAGAAGGAGCGATTGCCGCGCTCGGCATCGTGCTGGCCGGCCTCCTGCCCGTGATCCTGCTGGCAAGAACCCAGTTTTCCATGGAAAAGAAAACGTGATCGAAACATCGTCGCCCACCGGCCATAGTAGTGGCTCCGATTCGCCAAGGAGCGGAATGCCGCCCGCTCTCAGCGCCGCGCCGGACGCGCCTTCCGTCTCTACGCCCGATCGGCTTGTGCTGGACGGCATATCCCTCGGCTACGAAAGCCGCAACGGCTACCGCGCCGTCGTCGACGATTTGTCCCTGACTCTGGAGCAAGGCGCCATCGGCTGCCTGCTGGGCTCTTCGGGCTGCGGCAAAACCACGATATTGCGCGCCATCGCCGGCTTCGAGC
Source organism: Paracandidimonas soli (assembly GCF_004342005.1). Classification (GTDB taxonomy): domain Bacteria; phylum Pseudomonadota; class Gammaproteobacteria; order Burkholderiales; family Burkholderiaceae_B; genus Paracandidimonas; species Paracandidimonas soli. The sequence continues at coordinate 482,653 of NZ_SMBX01000002.1, read as the reverse complement.
CGTTGCGTTCGGGGGTCATCCGCCTGGGCAGCGAAACGCTGTCCGGCGATGGCATCCAGGTGCTTCCGGAGCGCCGCCGCGTGGGCATGATGTTCCAGGACTATGCTCTGTTCCCCCATTTGACGGTGGAGGGCAACGTGGCCTTCGGCCTGCGCAAGCGGCCCGCAGCGGAGCGCCTCCGGCGCACCGCCGAAATGCTGGAGCTGGTAGGACTTTCGGCGCTGGCGCGCAGCTATCCGCACGAATTATCCGGAGGGCAGCAGCAGCGCGTCGCCCTGGCCAGGGCATTGGCGCCGGAACCGGAACTGCTGTTGCTGGACGAGCCGTTTTCGAACCTGGACGTCGACACGCGCGAACGCCTGGCCTACGAAGTGCGCGATATCCTCAAGCGCACCGGCCACACCGCGCTGCTGGTCACGCACAACCAGGCCGAAGCCTTCGCCATAGCCGACCAGATAGGCATCATGCGAGAAGGAAAAATCGAGCAGTGGGACAGCCCATGGCGGCTGCATCATCATCCCGCCAACGACTTCGTGGCCGAATTCATTCGTCGGGAATCATTGATGAGCAGCCGCGCGAACGCCTCGATGCGCGGCGCTTCGACCGGCAGCCGCCACCCTTAGGACCGCGTCAGCGATCATCCAGCCCCAGTTCGGCGCACTTGCGCGTCAGCGTGTTCCTGCCGATCCCAAGCCGCATGGCCGCTTCCGCCCTGCGACCGTGCGTATGCCGCAAGGCGGCGGCGATCAGCACTTTCTCGAAATCCCGCAGCATGGAGCTCATCAGGGCGGGCTCATTGCATGCCAGCCTGCCGGACACATCCTCCTCCAGCAACGCCAGCCATCCCGCACCGCCCTGCTCCGGTTCACCTCCGGCCGCGCCCGCGGCTGTGGCTCCGGGAGCTGCATCGGAGAACGGCTCGCCAGGCTGCCGGACATCCTTCTCCAGGACTTCCGGAGGCAGATCCCTGGCATGCACGCGCTGGCTCGGCGCCATCACGCTCAGCCATTGGCAGATGTTCTCGAGCTGACGTACATTGCCCGGATAGTCGAACGCCTGAAGGGCCCGCATGGCGTCGTCCTCCAGGATGCGTACCGGGACGCCCAGGCTGCCGGCGCTGTTCTGCAGGAACAGGCGGGCCAGGGCCGGGATGTCCTCTTTCCGGTCGCGCAGCGCTGGCAGCCGCAGGCGAATCACGTTCAGGCGATGGAACAGGTCTTCGCGGAACTGGCCTTGCGCCACGCGCTGCTCCAGCGGCTGGTGCGTGGCGGTCACGATGCGGACATCCACCTTCACAGCCTGCGAGCCTCCGATGCGGTAGAAACAGCCGTCGGCCAATACTCGCAGCAGACGCGTCTGCAATTCGAAAGGCATGTCGCCGATTTCGTCCAGGAACAGCGTGCCTCCATCCGCCTCCTCGAAGCGGCCCCGGCGCGATTGCGCCGCGCCGGTGAAGGCGCCGCGTTCGTGGCCAAACAGCTCAGCCTCGAGCAGATCCTTCGGTATGGCGGCCGCATTCAACGCGACGAAAGGCCCCTTGGCCCGCGCGCTGTGTTCGTGCAGCGCCCTGGCCACTAGCTCCTTGCCTGTGCCGGACTCTCCTGTTATCAGGACCGTCGCGCTGGAGCCGGCCAGGCGCCCGATGGCCCTGTAGACATCCTGCATGGCGGGCGATGCGGACTGCAGCAGCGCTTTCTTTGCGATGCCCTGCGTTGCGGCCGGATATGCCTCCGGGTTCGAAGCCGACTCCAGCAGGGTATCATCCTCGGCCTGCGGCACGGGCGGCGCTTTCTGCCCGTGCTCATTGACGGCCCGCTGGATCAGCGCCACGGCGGCATCGATATCGAACGGTTTGGTCAGGTAGTCGTAGGCGCCGCGCTGGAAGGCGGCGACCGTACTGCTCAGATCGCTGAATGCCGTCATGACGATGACAGCGATCTCGGGGTAATCCTTGCGAATCCGGTTCAGCAGGCTGAGGCCGTCGCGGCCCGGCATGCGGATATCGGTCACGAGCACCGCAGGCCTGGCGCCCTGCAGCGCCAGCAGCGCCTCGTCGCCAGAGGCGAAGCTGCGCACCGGCAGGGACACGCGCCCCATCGCCTTTTCGAGCACCCAGCGGATGCTTTGGTCATCATCGACAATCCAGACTGCGCTCATCAAGACATCTCCATCGGCAATATCAGCCGAAATTCCGTGTGGCCCGGCCGTGACTCGAACTCGATCAGGCCGCCGTGCTGCTGCGCGTACTCCTGCGCCAGGTTGAGCCCCAGGCCGGTTCCCTGGGGCCGGCCGGTCGCCAGCGGATGAAAAATCGTTTCCTTCAGGGACTCTGGCACGCCTGGTCCGTTATCAATGACCGACAGAATGACGGCCAGGCCGCCATGGCTGTGCGGCAGATACAGGCAATGCCCGATCCGGGTGCGCAGCGTCAGCCGCGGCTCGCCGTACTCCCGGCCAGCCTCGCTGCGGCGGCCTTCCGTCAGCGCCTGCCCCGCATTGCGCGCCATGTTCAGCAAGGTTTGGACCAGGCGCTGGAAATCGCCGCTCACGTCCGGCACCGAGGAGTCGTAGTCGCGCACGATCTCGAACCGGTCGGCGAACTCCGAGCGCACCAGGGTGTAGACTCGCTCGCAGACCTCGTGGATATTGAAGGTCGACAGCTGCAGCGCTTCTCCCTGCGGCGCGATCAGGCGATCGATCAACGCCGACAGACGCCCCGTTTCGGCCACGATGACCCGGGTATAGTCGCGCAGCGAAGGATCGCCGCCCGTGCGCTCCAGACTGGCCAGTTCCCCGTCCAGCAGTTGCGCCGCGCCGCGTATCCCGCCCAGCGGATTCTTGATCTCGTGCGCAAGATTGCGCAACAGCGAACGCTGGGATTCGCGCTCGCGCGTCATGGCGTGATGCCTGTCGAGCAACTGCTCACGTTCCGGCGTGCGCAGTTCCAGCACTGCCGCCCATGGCGCTCCCGCAAGCGGCAACAGCGTCATGTTGACCGGCACGTCGCCAGTCCTGCGCCTGGCGATCAGCGCATAATGCAGCGTGCCGTATTCGCCCCGTAGCGCGCCGGGAAGCCGGTTCTGCAACACCTCGTCCGGCTCGAACAGGTCCTGCGCCAGCACGCCCTGCAGCACCTTGCGCGAGACGCCGAACAGCTCTTCCGCCGCGGCATTGGCATGCGCCACGGCGCCCTGCTCGCCCAGCATCAGGACGGCGGTGGAAAGCACATCGTAGGCGGCAAGATCCATGGCATGTTCCGTGCAGAATGCTGTCGGGCCTCATTCATGGCTTCCCGCCCCAGCCAAGGCGGCAGGAAGCCGCCGGCGCGACGCATGTCGCACCGGGCTGCAATATCCTGAGCCGCGAGCGGCCGTCGGATCAGAGGCTGTAGTACATGTCGAACTCGACCGGATGCGGCGTCATGCGCAGGCGAGTGACCTCCCCCATCTTCAGGGCGATGTAGGCATCCAGCAGATCGTTCGTGAATACGCCGCCGCGGGTCAGGAACTCGCGGTCCGCATCCAGGGCCGCCAAGGCCTCTTCCAGCGACGCGCAGACGGTCGGGATCTTCGCATCCTCTTCCGGCGGCAGATCGTACAGATTCTTGTCGGCGGGATCGCCGGGGTGGATCTTGTTCTGCACGCCGTCCAGGCCCGCCATCATCAATGCCGAGAATGCCAGGTACGGATTGGCCATGGGATCCGGGAAGCGGGCCTCGACGCGGCGCGCCTTGGGGCTGCTCACGTACGGAATACGGATGGATGCCGAGCGATTGCGGGCCGAATACGCCAGCTTGATGGGAGCCTCGTAGTGAGGCACCAGGCGCTTGTACGAGTTGGTCGCCGGGTTGGTGATGGCATTGAGCGCGCGCGCGTGCTTGATGATGCCGCCAATGTAGTACAGCGCGAATTCCGACAGGCCTGCATAGCCGTTGCCCGCGAACAGGTTCTGGCCATCCTTCCAGATGGACTGGTGCACGTGCATGCCCGAACCGTTGTCGCCGACGATGGGCTTGGGCATGAATGTGGCGGTCTTGCCGTAGACATGCGCAACGTTCAGGATGGTGTACTTCAGGATCTGGTTCCAGTCGGCGCGCTCGACCAGCGTGCTGAACTTCGTGCCTATTTCCAGCTGTCCGGCGCCGGCCACTTCGTGGTGGTGCACTTCGACGGGTACGCCCTGCTGTTCCAGCAGCAGGCTCATTTCGGAGCGCATGTCATGAAACGAATCGACAGGAGGAACCGGCACATAGCCGCCCTTGACGGTGGGACGATGGCCCAGATTGTTCTTCTCGTCGTTGGCGCGAGACCACGGCCCTTCGTCCGAATGGATCTTGACGAAGCTGCCCGACATGTCGTCGTTCCAGCTGACACCGTCGAAGACGAAGAATTCAGGTTCCGGACCGAAATAGGCAGTATCGCCCAGGCCGGAAGACTTCAGGTAGGCTTCCGCACGCTTGGCCAGCGAACGAGGATCGCGCTCATAGCCCTTGAGATCGGAAGGCTCGACCACGTCGGCCGTCAGGATCAGCGTGGGCTCTTCGCGAAACGGATCCATGCGTGCCGTCTTTGCGTCGGGGATCAGGACCATGTCGGAGGCTTCGATACCCTTCCAGCCCGGCAGCGACGAACCGTCGAACGCCTGCCCGGATTCGAGTTTTTCTTCGTCTACGGTGTGCGCAGGCAGGGTCATGTGATGCTCGCGGCCCAGCGTATCGGTAAAGCGCAGATCCACGAAAGCGATTTCGCGTTCGGCGATCAGTTTGATGACATCTTCATTTGTGGACATGGGGGCTCCTGCCTGGATAGAGTCGAAAATAAGTGGCGTTGCATGAACCATAAAGCAAAACCCGTGCCAGCGGGTTCCCGCCCTGAACTGCGCGGGACACAGGCAGTCTGACTATGGATGGATGCACTCTTATGGTGCATTATGCACCAAAACATGGCTCGTCATGGTGCGGAAGCTCCCCGTGGCGCGCCTTGTGCGCGGGGCTCTCGCCCTCAAACAGAGCGTTTTTCCGGTGCGGGCCGATGGGCCCGCACGCTTACGCAACAGTTGGACAGCTTACAGGAAGGATTCCTGCAGATCGTTGAGAAACTGCCATCCCAGCGGCGTGGCCTGCAGCCTGCCCACGCCAGGGTCCATCAGGCCCCGGGCCACTGCCTTCCGGATGGCCTGCTCCGCCTGCAGCAGCGGGTAGCCCGTCCTCTCGGGGTAATAGCTGGTGGGCACGCCCTCCCTGAGGCGCAAGGCATTCAGCATGAACTCGAAGGTGATTTCTTCCGCACTCACCTGGCGTGTTTCCGCAATGTGGCTGCCGTCGCGCAGCACTGCACTGCGCATCCAGGAGTCGGGATTGCGCAGCTTTGCATGGCGTTCGATGCGGTCATGAAAGGTAAGTTTGCCGTGCGCTCCGGGACCGATGCCGAGATAGTCGCCGAATTCCCAATAGTTGCGGTTGTGCCGGCACTCCGCCCCGTCTCTGGCGTACGCGGACACCTCGTAGCGCCGCCATCCGCCCTGTTCCAGCAGCAAGGCGCCCCGCTCCTGCATGGCCGCGCCCAGGTCGTCATCGGGAATCTTGGGTGGATATTTGGCGAATACGGTATTCGGCTCCAGCGTCAGGTGGTAGAACGAGAGATGCTCCGTGCCGAACGACATGGCTTCGCGCAGATCGCGCTCCATGGCATGCATATCCTGCCCGGGCAGTGCGAACATGATGTCCAGGTTGATCCGGGAGACGGCTTGCTGCGCAATGGCGATGGCCTTGCGCGCTTGGTCCGCGTCGTGGATGCGGCCCAGCGTCTTCAGCGCCCTGTCGTCGAACGACTGTATGCCGAGCGAAACCCGGTTGACGCCGCTGGCGGCGTAGTCCCGCAGCCGCCCCGCTTCCGTCGCTCCGGGATTCGCCTCGATCGTGATCTCCGCGTCCGGCAGCAGGTTGAGGCATGCGCGCAGCATCGCCAGCAACTGATCCATGGCCGAAGCCGACAGCAGGCTCGGCGTTCCGCCTCCGATGAAGACGGAAATGACCTGGCGCCCCCAGATCAGCGGCAGCGCCTGCTCCAGATCGGCGCTCAGGGCCTGCAGGTACTGCTGCTCGGGAATCTCGCCCGACAGGGCGTGCGAATTGAAATCGCAATAAGGACACTTGCGCACGCACCAGGGCACATGCACATATAAGGACAAAGGCGGCAAGGACGAGAACTGCGGCCTGCCCGACAGCATGGAGGGATCACGCGCCCTGACCTTGGGACGCGCTTTCATCTGGGAATCTGCCCGGGCTGACACTCAGACTGCTCCTTCCCGGGCTTTCAGGGCCGTCAGCAACGCCTGCAAGGCCTGGCCGCGATGGCTGATGCGGTTCTTTGCCTCGGGAGCCAGCTCGGCCACCGTCATGCCCTGCGCGGGAATATAGAAGTGGGGGTCGTAGCCGAAACCGTTTCCACCCTTGGGCTCGTCCACGATCTCGCCCGCCCACTCTCCCTGCGCCACGATGGGACAGGGATCGTCGACATGGCCGACATAGACCAGGACAGCGACATAGCGCGCCTTACGGTTGGGCTGGCCTTGCAGTTCGCGCACCAGATGCGCATTGTTGGCGGCATCGGAGCGCTCTCCGCCGGCAAGCATGGCGTAGCGTGCCGACATGACGCCGGGAGCTCCTGCAAGCGCATCGACGCACAGGCCTGAATCGTCCGCCAGCGCCGGCCGGCCGGTGAGGAGGCTGGCATGGCGGGCCTTGGCCAGCGCATTTTCCAGGAACGTGAAATAAGGCTCCTCCGCTTCCGGAACGCCAAGCTCGCCCTGGGCGATCATGCGGAACCCCGCCGTGCCGAGAATGGCGGAAAACTCGCGCAGCTTGCCTGCGTTATTGGAGGCCAGAACAATGTCCTTGCCGTCGGGGAGAGGTGTGGAAGATAGAGTTTCGGACATGAAGATACCGTAGGCAATACTTGTTCAGGGCTGCGCCGCGCGCGCGCCATCGTCTTCGCAGACGCTGCGCATCTGCGCCTGGGTCACAGAGCTTCCCGGCGGCACGCTCTGCGTCAGCCAGACATTGCCCCCGATGGTGGAACCTGCGCCGATCGTCACTCTGCCGAGGATCGTGGCGCCAGCATAGATGACCACATCGTCCTCGACGATGGGGTGGCGTGGATGCCCCTTGATCAGCATCCCCTTCTCGTCCGCCGCAAAGCTCTTGGCGCCCAGCGTCACATGCTGATAGAGGCGTACGCGCTCGCCGATGATCGTGGTTTCTCCAATGACCACGCCGATGCCGTGATCGATGAAGAAGCTTGCGCCGATCTGTGCTCCGGGGTTGATGTCGATGCCCGTCTCCCGCTGCGACAGGCTGGCGATCATCCTGGCCAGGAATTTCAGATCCATCCGGTACAGCGCATGCGCCATGCGATGGCACATGATGGCGCGCATGCCCGGATAGCACAGCAGGATTTCGGCCATGTGCGACGCCGCGGGGTCTCCAGCATAGGCGGCGCGCACGTCGCTGACCAGAAGGTTGCGGATTTCCGGCAGTTGCGCAGCAAAACGGGCCGTCAATTCCAGCGCCTTGTCGCGCAGAAGCTCTTCATCGTCCAGCGGATAGGGACTGCGCTCTTCTGCCTGCGGACGGAACCGCAGGCTGCGCCTGACTTGCTCAGCCAGCGCATTGAGCGCATTGCCCAGCGTATTGCCCACGAAATAATCGATGCTGCCGTCCGTCAGGTCGGACGGGCCGTAGTGCGTGGGAAACAGCGAGGAGGACAGATCGCCCAGGATGACCTCGAGCGCTTCCAGGGAGGGCAGCTCGCGTACGCCGCCCCGATGGCGGATGTGGTGCGTCTGCTCGCGCGAGTGCCGCAGCGCGCTCACGAGTTCCTGAAGCTTCCAGTCGCTGTCGGCTTCCGGAGTCAGAGTCGCGAAAACCCGTTTGTTGTTCACCATGTTTCCATGATCTCCATTATGTTGCGAACGAGCGCGGTCTCAGCGGCCGGACGCTTTGCCCAGCGCCTCCAGCTGCAGCCGCGTCAGCGATGCGATGCCCTGCCGTGCCAGGTCCATGAGGCTGTCCAGCGCCTGGCGGTCGAACGCCCTGCCTTCCGCCGTGCCCTGTACCTCGACGAAGCCGCCCTCGCCCGTCATGACAATGTTCATATCGGCATCGCAGGACGAGTCCTCCTGGTAGTCCAGGTCGAGCACCGCCCGGCCATCGACCAGCCCCGTGGAAACGGCTGCCACGCTGCCGATGATTGGATCCTGCTGCAGGATGCCCTCGCGCATCAATCGCTGCACCGCGATGGCGCTTGCCAGCCAGGCGCCCGTGATACTGGCGCAGCGCGTACCGCCGTCGGCCTGCAGGACATCGCAATCGATATGCAGCGTGCGCTCGCCCAGCAAGGACAGATCGAATACCGCGCGCAGGCTGCGGCCGATGAGCCGCTGGATTTCCTGGGTGCGTCCCGACTGCTTGCCCTTGGCCGCTTCACGGTCGGAGCGAGTATGCGTCGACCTGGGCAGCATGCCGTATTCCGCCGTGACCCAGCCCTGGCCTTTTCCCTTCAAAAAAGGAGGCACCTTCTCCAGCACGCTGGCATTGCAAAGCACATGTGTATCGCCGGCGCGAATGAGCACGGATCCTTCCGCATGGCGCGTAAAGCCCGGCTCCAGGGAGATATTGCGAAGCTGGTCGGGCGCGCGTCCGGAAGGACGCTGAAAAGTATTTTCTGGCAAAAGAAACTCCCGCAAACTGCCTGCGCCGCATGGGGCGCCGTAAAGCCTGACCACGTGCCAAAGCGCAAACCTCGGCCTTCAGGCCGAGGTCAAGCGAGGCAGTGTCCATACGGCGCCGCAGGCGCCTCTGTATGGTGGCGAGGAAGCTCCCGACTTCAGGCGGGAGCGACTCACAGTGTAAACCTTGTCCCGCATGACTGCACGATTGCGCGCGCCGTGGGCGATAATGGAGGCCGCCGTTCTCATCGCCGGGTCGTCCCGGGATGAAGGCCCCGCGCCCAGGCATCTTTTTCACATCGAATCAGGAACACACATGATTTCCAGCATGACAGCGTTTGGCAGTGCCCGCGTCGAAAACGAAGCGGGCAGCGTCAGCCTGGAGTTTCGCACCGTCAACAACCGCTTTCTCGACGTCAGCCTCAGGCTGCCCGACGACTTGCGCGCCGCCGAACAACCCTTGCGCGAACTGATCGGCAGAACACTGAACCGAGGCAAGATCGATGCACGTCTGAGCTACTCCCTGGCGGTCGCGCGCACTGTGCGCACGCTCGACGCCGGCATTCTCGAGGATCAGGCGGACCTGCTCGCGCAGGCCAGGTCCGTCATCCCCGATACACCCGCGCCCCGGCTCGAGGAATTGCTTCAGGCGTCCTCGGGCGGAAACGATGGCAGGGGCATGGAGCCGGACACCTGGGTTCCCATGTGCCTGCAGGCCGCGGAACAGGCCCTGGCCGAGCTGCAGGCCAACCGGCTGCGCGAAGGCGCCAGGCTGGCAACCGCCATGCTCGAACAGGCCGGGCAGATGCAGCAAATCGTGGATCAGATCGAGCAAGAGCAGCCCGCCCTGCTGGAGGAGCATCGATCCAAGATCGCGCGCAAGCTGCAGGACGCCCTCAATGCCGTCAGCCCCGAAGGGTTCGCGCAGATCAGCGGCGCAGAACTGTCGGCGCGCATCGCCCAGGAATCATCGCTGTTCTCGCTGCGCGTGGACATTGCGGAAGAGCTGGCCCGGCTGCGTTCGCACATCAGTGAACTGCGCCATCTGCTGGCGCCCGCCGAGTCTCGGAGCAATGGCTCGCACTCTTCCGCTGCTCCCGCGAAAAAAGCCGGCAGCACAGGCAAGCGCCTGGACTTCCTGTTCCAGGAAATGAACCGCGAAGCCAATACCCTGGGCTCGAAATCAGCCAGCCTGACCGTAACCCGCGCCGCCATCGACCTGAAGCTGCTGATCGAGCAGTTGCGGGAACAGGCGCAGAATATCGAGTAGGACTCCAGCACGCCTGATGCACCACCCGAAAGGCACCCAACGCTACAAGCGAGCATCGGTACTGCCGAGAGGCCGCAACAGCAGCATGAATAGACGACTTGCCGCGCTTGTCCTGGCGCTTGTTCCACTTGGCCTGCATGCCCACCCTCACGCATGGATCGATGTGCGAAGCACGATCGTCATGTCGGCCGAGGGTCTGATTTCAGCCATCGAGGAGGAGTGGCTGTTCGACGATATGTACAGCTCGGCCATTCTCGAGGGCTTGGCCGATAATGGCGCGGAGAAAGAGGTGGCCGTTCGCGACTTCGCCGCCGAGGTCATCGGGAACCTTGGCCCCTATGGCTATTTCATGAAGGTCGCCGAGGATGGCCGTCCGGTCCAGATAGACACCGTCACGCAGTTCAAAAGCGAAATGAAGGGCGAGCAATTGCTGCTGTCCTTTACCGCTCCCCTTGCCAGGCCCGTGGATCCCCAGCACCACGCCGTCCAGTTCTCCGTGTACGACCCCACCTATTTCATTCGGATGGTCCATCGTCCAGACGATCCGCCCTCCATCAAGAGCAAAGAAAAAAATCATTGCCGGGTCCACGTCGAACCGCCCAATCCGTCTCCAGCAACCATTGCGCGCGCGTTCGCCCTGGACCGCGGAGCCTCGCCCGACGACACGCTGGGCGATCTCTTCGCGGAAAAGGTGCATATCCGATGCAAATGATACGTGGCAAGAGGAGCGCTCGCATGCTGGCCGGATGCGCCCTGGCCGGCATCCTGGTCGTCCTGGCATGGGGGCTGCTGGACCGCTACGACGCATGGAACAGGCTTCTGGCCTGGATCATGACGACACAGGCCGACTTGCACCAGCAACTTGCCTCTGCCATGCGCCAGGTCTCCCGGCAAGGATGGGCCGCGACGTGGCCGCTCATCGGGATCAGCCTGCTCTACGGCATTTTCCATGCGGCCGGCCCCGGCCACGGCAAAGCGGTGATTGCTACCTACCTGGGTACCAGCAGGATGCGTTTGCGGCGCGGCCTGATCCTGTCGATCTCGTCGGCCATCATCCAGGGCATCGTGGCGGTGCTTCTCGTCGAAGTCGTGGCCAATCTGCTGAGCTTCTCGCTGCGGCGCACCCAGGGCGCCGCAGGCCAGCTGGAAAACCTCAGCTTCGCCCTGGTTGCGCTACTCGGAGCCGTGCTGGCCCTGCGCAGCGCAAGAGCGCTCTATCGCCGCTGGCACCATGCGAAGCGCCCCAAGGGCTCCCTGTTTTCAGGCGATGGCAAGATGCGGGCGTATTGCGCCGAATGCGGCGGCCCGCACCGCTTGTCGGACGAGCATATAGACCAGCCCCTGACATGGCGTACCGGACTGCCCATCATCCTAGCCATCGGGATGCGGCCATGTACCGGCGCCATACTCGTACTGCTTGTTGCCTATTCCCTGGACTTGCGCTGGGTCGGCATTGCCGCCGTACTGGCCATGTCGCTTGGTACCGCAGCAACTGTGAGCCTCCTGGCCACGGCGGCCGTGTCGTTTCGACATCTCGCGCTGCGCTTTTTCCAACGCGGGACGGCGTCCGGGCACCGAACTGCCACCATTTTCGACATACTGGGCCTCATCGGCGGAACGGCGATCGGTCTCATGGGGATCGGCCTGCTCCAGCAAGGGCTGAGCGCAGTGCCTCATCCCATCTTGTAGCAACGGCCTGGGCCTTATGGCTGCAACTCCAGCAGTCTGGCACGCAGCGCCTCGCTGAACGGCTGAGACCTGCGCTGCGCCTTATTGATCTGCACAATGACCACTTCTGCCCGCGCGGCGCATTTTCCATCCTGGAAAATAGCTTGGTCCAGCGTAAAGGAGCTGCGCCCGATCTTTTGCATGCGGATGCCGATCTCCACTTCTCCCGGGCAGAGAATCTCGCGCAGGAAATCGATGCCCAGCCGCGCCACGACATACTGGCACCCTTCGTCCAGCAGCCGGTCTTCGCGTTCCTGCACCATGACGACCCGGGCGGTTTCCAGGTAAGTGACGAACACAGCGTTGTTGACGTGGCCATGGCCATCCGTGTCGCGGTAGCGGACCCGCTCTGTTATCGTGAACGGATAGTCTTCGATGCCGGGAGTATCGTGCGTCGTCATTCTGCGTCTCCGGCGTCTTTTGCGCCCGATTTCGTGTTTTCGGGCCAGTAATAGTCCGAACCATAGTTGCGCGCGCCGAAGATCGCGGTTCCAATCCGCACCTCCGTCGAGCCTTCTTCGATGGCGATCTCGAAATCGCCGCTCATTCCCATGGAAAGGCGGTCCAGGGATACGCCGTCGATGGTCTCGTCGCGCAGGCGGTCGCGCAATTCGCGCAACTGCCGAAAGCACGAGCGTACCGCGGCGTCGTTGCTTTCGTTGATGGCCAGCGTCATCAGGCCGCGCACCCGGATCGTGGAGATGTCGCGCGCGAGAAACCTCAGGAAATCCGCGACTTCCGCCGGATCCATGCCGTATTTGGTCGGTTCCGAGGAGGTCTTGACCTGCACCAGGGCGTCGATGGCCCGCCCTTCCTGCTGCAACCTGCGGTCCAGAGCGATGGCCAGATCCTTGCGGTCCAGCGACTGGACCTCGGAAGCCATCCGGGCGATATCCTTGGCCTTGTTCGTCTGCAGATGGCCGATCATGACCCAGTCGATTCCGCAATCGGACAAGGGCTCGAACTTCTCGCGGATCTCTTGCGCCTTGTTCTCGCCGAAACGGCGCTCTCCCGCCGCAACGGCTTCTCTGATGGCCTGCTCGCCGAACGTCTTGGAAACGGGAAGCAGCACGACCGAGCCCGCCTCGCGGCCGCAGCGCAAGGCTGCCTCGTCCATGCGTCGACGGATCGCATCGAGCCGCTGGACCAACGAATCACTTCCGGAGTCTTTGTTCACCACGATATCACCCAACCAAACAAAACAATCAAAACGCTCTGAAAATCGAGCATCAAGACGCAATGTAATCGACCCGCCCCTCATCCGCAAACCGGCCAGACAGCCATTGATGAGTCATTCCCGCCTGAAGTCGAGAGCTTCCTCGTCACCATACGGGGGCGCCTGCGGCGCCGTACGGATATTACCTCGCTCGACCTCGGTCTGAAGGCCGAGACTTTCGCTTTGGCCCGTGGTCAGTCCCTAATTAGTTTGCATAGAAATGATTTATTGTCGTATGATTTCTTTAGCTATGATTAGACTGAGAAACAGCCAGGGCTCATACGCTTCATCGCATCGGCATGCCCGCTGAACACTACGGTATGCGCTGGCGCAAGATTGCCGAGGAGTCCGGCAGCTTCCTCCAGGCCGGATTCCGGCGAACACAACAGACAGAGGCAGACTCCATGACCAGACATCATTCCAGCAAAGCGGGTATCCGCCCCAACAACTCATTCTCTAAGGCATTGGCAGCCGCGACGCTCGTTTCCCTCGCCGCAACCGCGCCGTACGCCGCCCAAGCGGCCGATCTGGACGCCATCAAATCCAAGGGCACGATCCGCATCGCCGTCGCCAATGAAATTCCCTACGGCTACATGGACATCAGCGGCGAGGCCAAGGGCGCGGGCCCAGATGTGGCCAAGCACATCGTGAAGGAACTGGGCATAGCCAACATCGAGTGGATTCCCACCAGCTTCAGCTCTCTCATTCCAGGACTGCAGGCCAACCGTTTCGACATGGTCGCCGCCGAGATGGCCATCCTGCCGCAGCGCTGCCAGCAGGTGCACTTTTCCAACCCCAACAGTTCCTATGGCGAAGGCCTGCTGGTGGCCAAGGGCAATCCCGACGACGTCCATCGCTACGAAGACTTCGCAGATTCCGACAAAAAGGTCGCCATCATGGCGGGCGCGGACCAGTTGGAGATGTTCCAGGCCCTGGGCGTCCCAGCCGACAGAATGGTTACCATCGCCAATAATGCCGATGCCATCTCCACGGTATCCACAGGACGGGCGAGCGCATATGCCGCTACCAGTCTTACGGTCAGCGAGCTTGCCGGCAAGAGCGATCGCGTAGAGGCCGCCGAAAACTTCTCCGATCCGGTCGTCGACGGCGAGCCCGTGCGCAGCTGGGGCGGATTCACGTTCTCCAAAGATTCGGAAAGCCTGCGCGACGCCGTCAATGAACAACTGGCCGAGTTCAAGAAGACCGATGCCTGGAAGGAAATCCTGACCCAGTACGGCTTCAGCGCCGCCGACCTCGAAGGCTCGTTCACCAAGACGGCGGAAGACCTTTGCTCGGGCTGAGCCTCAGGCGATTCGCACTCTCTCCCCACGGCTCGAATGCCGCCCGGATCCGCCAGACGCGGCGCAAGCTCCTGCGGGCCGTGTCGTGTCCGGTTCTCTCCCCGGGAGCACGATCCCGTCATGACCAACGGTGGTATCCCGCATGAGCTGGACTGAATATCTGCCTCCCCTGCTGCAAGGGGCATGGCTGACCGCCCAACTGACGTTCTACTCGACGATACTCGGCGCCTTGTGCGCCTTTGCCTTCGGCATAGGAAAGCTGGCGCACAATCCCCTGCTGCGCTGGGTCTCGATCAGCTTCATCGAAGTCTTTCGCGGCACCTCGCTGCTGGTCCAGCTGTTCTGGCTCTACTTCGCCCTGCCCGTATTCGGGCAGTGGATCGGCGTGGACCTGCGCCTGCCGCCGCTCGTGGCCGGGGTGCTCGCGCTGAGCCTGAACATCGGCGCCTATGGCGCGGAAGTCGTCAGGGGAGCCATCCAGTCGGTGGCGCCATCGCAATACGAGGCGGCCAAGGCGCTGGACTTCACGCCGCGCCAGACGTTGTGGCGCATTGCCCTGCCCCAGGCCATCCCCGAGATGATGCCCAGCTTCGGCAACCTGGCCGTCCAGAATCTCAAGGACACGGCCCTGGTCTCCCTGATCAGCCTGGGAGACCTGGCCTTCCGCGCCGAGCAGATCCGCAACTTCACTCAGGACAGCACGACTGTCTACAGCATGCTGCTGCTCATGTACTTTGGCATGGCGCTGGTGCTCACGGCAATCATGAAGCTGCTCGAACGCTCCGTAGGCCGCTGGCGCGCAGGGAGGACATGACATGATGTTCGGAATCGAGTGGGACACCACCAACAACTGGCTGTTCGCCGCCTCCATACTGCCCATACTGCTCAGGGGCATGGTCGTCACGCTGCAGGCCACCGTCGTCGGCTTCCTGATTGCAGCCGTGCTGGGCCTGATCCTGGCCGCATTGAAGGCAGCCCGCCTGCGCATCATTTCCTGGCCGGCGCGGCTGTTCACCGAATTCGTCCGCGATACACCGCTGCTGGCGCAACTGTTCTTCCTGTACTACGTGCTGCCGGAATACGGTATCGTGCTGCCGGCCTTCCTGACGGGCGCCCTGGCGCTCGGGCTGCAATACAGCGCCTATACTTCGGAGGTCTACCGCGCGGGCATCGAGTCCGTCGCCCGTGGCCAGACCGAGGCGGCGTGCGCACTGGACATTCCTCCGCTGCGCACCTTCGGCACCATCATCGTTCCCCAGGCCATCCCCCGCATCATTCCCGCGCTCGGCAACTACCTGGTCTCCATCATGAAGGATGTTCCCATCCTGTCCGTCGTATCCGTCATCGAAATGCTGAGCGTCGCCAAAATCATCGGCGACCGCACCTTCAACTACTTGGTGCCGCTGTCCATGGTCGGAGCGCTATATCTGGTCATGACGCTGATCGCCGCGGCCGGCGTGCGCTATCTGGACCGGCGGCTGCCCAAACAAGGAATCCCCCTGCGATGAACACAAGCGATACTTCCCTTCCGGTTTCCGCCGCATCTCCCGCCGCGCAGGCATCCGAACCCGTCGACATCATCACGTTCAAGGATGTCGTCAAACGATTCGGCGACGTGACGGTTCTCGACCGCCTGAATTTCTCCGTGCGCAAGGGCGAGAAAGTCACGATCATCGGCCCTTCGGGCTCGGGCAAATCCACCGTGCTGCGCATACTGATGACACTGGAGAACATCGACGAAGGCGTCATTCACGTCGCCGGCAAGCCGCTGTGGCACGAAGAGAAAAATGGGGAGCTGCAGCCTGCCTCGGAAGAACACCTGCGTGAAATGCGCAAGGAAATGGGCATGGTGTTCCAGCAGTTCAATCTGTTCCCGCACATGACGGTGCGCCGCAACATCACCGAGGCGCCGGTCCATGTCCTGGGACTGGGCAAAGAAGAAGCCAATGCGCGCGCGGAAACCTATCTGGAGCTGGTGGGGCTTTCCGACCAGGCCGACAAGTTTCCCAGCCAGCTTTCGGGCGGCCAGCAGCAGCGGGTGGCCATTGCGCGGGCGCTGGCCATGAAACCCAACATCATGCTGTTCGACGAACCCACGTCCGCCCTGGATCCCGAGCTGGTCGGCGAAGTGCTCAACGTCATCCAGCGCCTGGCCGACCAGGACGATCTGACCATCCTTCTTGTGACGCACGAGATGCAGTTCGCCAAGCAGATCTCCGACCGCGTCTGCTTCTTTGACAAGGGCGTGATCGTGGAACAGGGACCGCCCGAACAGGTGTTCACCGAGCCTCAAGAGGCGCGGACACAAGAGTTCCTGAAGGGGTTCATCAATCCGGAAGGATGAAGGAAAGACCCCCACGCCGCGCAGGCTAGTGCCTGCTTGCGCTCCACCGCGCGGCCTGCAGGCCGCTTGGATTCGCCAGGCACAGGACAGTCCGCAGTGGACTGTCCTGTGCCCGGGCTCATCCCCAAGGGGGCGTTTTTACCTTGGGCCGGCCCGGCGGTAAAAATATCCCGATACCATCAGGTACCGGGATACGATTCACGCCATGCCCGAGCCTATTGGTACTCGGGCTGCCGCAGGGGTTTCAGGGGCTCGAACGCCTCCCTCGTCGCGATATGCTCCGGCCGTGGAGCCAGCCCGTACTTGGGATCGCCCAGGGTGTTCTCCATGCTGTTGTAGACCATGAAGACATTGGCGCGCGGCCACGGCGAGATATTGCTGCTCGACCCATGCATGGTGTTGCAATCGAAGAATATGACCGAGCCCGGCCGGGCGGTCGCGGCATGGACGCCGCCCTGCTCCGCCAGCAACTGAAGGCTGAGCTCGTCCGGTATGCCCGTTTCCTGCTTCTTGAGAGAACTCTTGTAGTTCTCCTCGGGGGTTTCCCCCTTGCACGAAATGAAGTGCAGATGCGAACCCGGCATCAGCATCAGCGGACCGTTGCAGGCGGTGTTATCGGTCAGCAGCACGGAGCAGCTCAGCGCGCGCATGCGCGGCATGCCGTCCTCCACATGCCAGGTCTCGAAGTCCGAGTGCCAGTAGAACTCCTTGCCGGTGAAGCCAGGCTTCAGATTGGCGCGGGTCTGGTGCAGATAGACTTCGGACCCCAGTATCTGGCGCGCCACATCGAGCAGTCGCGGATCACGCGCCAGGGCCGCCAGTTTCTGGCTGAGCTTGTGCACGGCGAAGACGGAGCGCACGACATCGCTGCCGCGCTCTGTCACTGCCTCTTCCCTGCGGCGTATGACTGGGTCGTTCGACAGGCGGACAACCTCGTCCAGCAGCGCCTGCGTTTCGGTGTCGTCGAAAACACCGTCCAGCACCAGGAATCCGTTTTTCTCGTAGGAGGCCAGCGTCTGCGCATCCAGCGCATCTGCATAGGCCCCGCCTTCATAGACTACAGGTTCTTCCCTGGCCATGATGGCGACGGCGCGTTCCGTGCGGGAAAGATAGCGTTCATGAACTAGACTCATGATGTCATCTCCTTGTTGTTGCCGCCGGACCGCCCCAAGGCAAAATGCGTCTCCCCGGCGAATCCCGGCGGCGTGCGGGCCGCGGGATGGAGCGCAAGCCAAGGCGCGGCACGGGGCGTGTTCCTAGGCCTCCGCCGTGTCGATGCTGGCTGGATAGATTCCGTCGGCGTCATGTACCTCGTCGCCTCTGAGCGGAGGGTTGAATACGCAAATGACGCGCAGCGGCGCGGCGCCGCCGCGCAGGTAATGAGCGTCGTGCTGGTCCAGCGCATACACCACGCCCGGTCCCAATGCATACCGCTTGCCATCCGCCGTGGTCTCGATCTCACCGTCGCCTTCGACGCACCACACGGCCTCCAGATGGTTGGCATAGCGGATGTAGGTTTCCGTGCCCGGAAAAATGACGGTTTCATGGAAAGAAAACCCCATGCCGTCCTTCTTCAGCAGCACGCGGCGGCTTACCCAGTTGTCGGTCCTGACTTCGTGCTCGGTGCCGATCACATCGTTGACATTGCGTACGATCATCCTGCTTTCCTCCCCAGTCGAACGACGCTGGCGGAGTGCCTGGACTCGCTCAGGACCTGCGCCACGCTGCGCTCGATGACTTCGAGGCCTTGCAGCAGATAGGTGTCTTCGATGGTCAGCGCGGGCAGCAGCTTGAGTACTTCGTCGTTCGCGCCCGAAGTCTCGATGACCAGACCCTGCAGGAAGGCTTCCTGCGACACGCGTCCCGCCATGCCTTCCTGATTCATGACCAGACCCTGGATCAAGCCGCGTCCGCGCACGCTCAGGCCTGTTCCGGGATAGCTGTGCACCAGGTTTTCCAGCCAGTCGCGCACGATGCGCTCTTTCCTGGCGACTTCACCCGCGAAGATATCATCGCTCCAGTAGCGCTCGAGCGCGTGCGCCGCCGTGACGAAGGCCAGGTTGTTGCCGCGGAAAGTGCCGCTGTGCGCGCCAGGCTTCCAGATGTCGAGCTCGGGCTTGAACATGACCAGCGACATGGGCAGGCCGAATCCGGAAAGCGATTTCGACAGCGTAATGATGTCGGGCTGGATGCCGGCGTTCTCGAAGCTGAAGAAGCTGCCCGTGCGCCCGCAGCCGACCTGGATGTCGTCGACGATCAGCAGCATGTCGTGCTTGCGGCAGAGGCGCTCCAGCTCGCGCAGCCAGCGCCATGTAGCGACATTGACCCCGCCTTCTCCCTGCACGGTTTCCACGATGACAGCCGCTGGATGGTCCAGCCCGCTGCTGGGATCCTCGAGCATGCGCTCGAAATAGCTGATGGTATCGACGTCCGGACCCAGATAGCCATCGAAAGGCATGAAGGTCGTGTTGGCCAGTGCAACGCCGGCCGCATTGCGGAACTTGGCGTTGGCAGTCACGGCAAGCGAACCGCCGCTGACGCCGTGGAAACCATGGGTGAAGCTGACGATGTTCTGGCGTCCTTTTACCTGGCGGGCAAGCTTCAGGGCCGCTTCGACGGCATTCGTGCCTGTCGGGCCCGTGAATTGCAGGGTATAGCGCCAGTTGCGGGGCTTCAGCAGGACGCGCTCGACTGTTTCAAGGAAATATTTCTTTGCCTCGGTAGCCATATCGAGGCCATGCACAATACCGTCGGTATTCAGGTATTCGATCAGTCTCTCTTTCAGTGCAGGATTGTTATGGCCGTAATTCAGCGTTCCTGCTCCGCTGAAGAAATCAACATATTCCTTGTTCGTGTCGTCAATCAGCAGGGAACCTCTGGCCTGGCTGAATATCACTGGGAAGGACCGGATGTACCCACGAACCTCTGACTCCATCCGGTCGAATATTTTTAATTTCATTCTCGGTTACCTCTCATGTAAGTGGCGCATTGGATCATTCTCATCCGCATGGCGGATGGCGCCGGTTCATTGGAATGGACCTAGCCTGAGCAAAGGCTCGTCCTCGTGCGACTGCCCGCCGAAAAGCGAACGGTCGAACATCGGGGTTTCCGACAGGACTGCGCCCCGGCGGCGGGCCAGCGCGTTGAACAATGCGCGCGAACCCTGGTTGTCGGGGCTGACGGTGGTCTCGATGAAACGCACGCCCCTGGAAATCTGTTCCTGCAGCAAACGGTCGAGCATGGTCGCAGCCAGCCCTCGTCCTCGCTGCGAAGGATGCACGGCAACCTGCCAGATGAACAGCGTGTCCGCGCGCTGCGGCACGATAAAGCCGGAGATGAAGCCCGCCAGATCATCATCTTCCTGACGGCAGGCTACGATGCATGTATCCTGGAAATATTGCGCCAGCAGCAGATAGGCATAGACGGTATTCGTGTCGAGAGGGGGACAAGCCGCGATGAGGGCATGGATTCGCGCGCCATCGTTTGCGCAAGGACGTCGCAGGATCAGTGCTTCATCGCGTACTGTGTCGGTATCCATGTTCAAACCGCAAGCCCCGACTCCGGCGGTACCTCGCCCAGAGGCACATCCAGGATGGGCGCTGCGCTATCCTGCCCAGCCTCTGCGGACACCGTTCCGTTGGCATCGATCAGGTCAACGATGCGCTCCAGCGACAGCGTGATGGTCGCCTGCTCGAGCTCCGGCAATGCATTGAGCGCATCCGCCAGCTTTTTCTGCAAGGGAGACGGCGTATCCTGGGCCAGCTGAATGCCCGTTTCGGTTGCCGTCACGAACACGATGCGGCGGTCCTGCTTGCCCCTTTCCCGGCGGATCAGGCCCTTGTCCTCCAGGCGGTCAAGAATGCCGACCACCGTGCTGGGGCTGACATGCACCTCCCGGCTGATCGCCGTGGCAGTCATCGGACCATGCTTGATGACCGCACGCAGGCAGATCAGCTGCGGCGCCGTGATGTTGCTGTAAGCCGCCAACTGCCTGGAATGCAGCGCGACCGAGCGGGTAATGCGGCGCAATGCGCTGAGAATGCGCAGATCATAGGATTGCTGTACGCCGGTTGAGTCCGTCATGATGATGACACCCTGCAGAAAATTGATTTCTATTCAAATGATACGAGAGCAAATTATTGCACCCATCATGCGGCAGGTCAAATAACGAAAACGAAAGGAAAAGCGGCCTGACTCAAGGAGCCAGGCCGCCCGGGAAATACGCCGCAGACTGCAGCGCGCTCGAGAAAACCGGGGACGGAGGCGCGGATCTGGACCGCCTCCCTGCGCGATCAGGTTCTGTCGGCGTTCCCAGCCACCGCCTTGTAGACGATGGCGCCGATGATGCCGCCCAGAATCGGCGCAACCCAGAACATCCAGAGCTGCGACAAGGCCCAATCGCCCACGAACAGGGCCGGCCCCGTGCTGCGGGCGGGATTGACGGAGGTATTAGTCACGGGGATGCTGATCAGGTGGATCAGCGTCAGCGCAAGACCGATGGCGATGGGCGCGAAACCGGCCGGAGCCCGCTTGTCGGTCGCCCCGAGAATGACAATAAGGAATCCCGCCGTCAATACGACCTCGAGCAGGAAGCCTGCCTGCAGCGTATAGCCGCCGGGAGAGTGCTCGCCATAGCCATTGGAGGCCATGCCTCCCGCCAGGCTGAAATCGGGATTGCCGCTTGCCACCAGATACAGCACGCCGGCCGCCAGCGTTGCACCCACGACCTGCGCGATGATATAGGCCGGCAGATCCCTGGCATCGAACCGGCCGCCGACAACCAGGCCGATGGATACCGCGGGATTCAGGTGGGCGCCGGAAATATGGCCGATTGCATAGGCCATGGTCAGCACGGTCAGACCGAATGCCAGTGCGACACCGGCAAAGCCGATGCCGAAACCGGGGAACCCGGCAGCCAGAACCGCGGCGCCGCAACCGCCGAGGACAAGCCAGAATGTACCGATCAATTCGGCCAATGCGCGTTTGCTCAATGACATGAGAGTACTCCTTGAACAGGATAATCAAAAACAGGAAAAATCATCCGCTGGGCGATATTTCGATCCAGCCTGGAGCGCATGATAGGTCAATCGTTACCGAATACAGCCATTAACTTCAGGGTTATTCACAATGCTTCACATTACTGTGACTGGCTCGTTCTTGCACAAGGGCGCAAATTTTCTGCCATAGCTAGAATTTTGTTTATAAAAACAGGGTAAACCACTAATACAAATAAGATTTTTCTGATATTATCGCAACCGTCAACCTGTCGCTGCCGCTCAGCCCCATTCTTCCTGGTCGAACCATGTCCACATTCCTTCCGGCATTTCCCGCCATCAGGCCATTGCTGCTTGCCATGCTGCTGGCGCTGTTCTGCCTGACAGGCGCCCAATCGGCCGTCGCCGCCTCGCAATCCTCGCTCAAGGCCAGCGCCTCAGGCTCGGCCAGTGCCAGCAAGGCAAAATCCACCAAGGCCAAAAAGACGGATGCAAAGGCGGTAGCCAAGACCAAAAAAAGCGGCAAAGGAAAAACCGCCGCGGCTGGCAGCGCCAAGAAAAGCACTGCCAAGGCAAGCCCTTCCAAAAAAACAGCCTCGAAGAAAGCCTCGGCCAAGAAGACAAGTACTGCCAAGGCAAAAAGCACCAAAAAAACGAGCCCGACCAAGACAGTCACAGCCAAGAAATCGGGTGCGGCCAAGGCCAGCGTGGCCAAATCCGGCGTCAATACGCGCGCCAGGCTGAGCCAGCGCGCCGCGGGCTCGGGCGCTGTCATGACGGCCGCGTACAGCCCTTCCGCCCACGCCGGCGCGGACTCCCTCGAGCCGCCCCGCTCCGAAGTCGCCCTGGTCATCGACCTGGAAAGCTCCAGCGTGCTGTATGAGAAAAACAGCAGCGAAGTCCGCCCCATCGCATCCATCACCAAGCTCATGACGGCGCTCGTCGTGCTCGAAGGCGGCCAGCCGCTGTCGGAAAAACTGGACGTCACCAGCGACGATATCGATCGCCTGCGCAACTCCGGCTCGCGGCTGCCCACAGGCGCCACGCTCACTCGCGAAGAACTGCTGCTGCTTGCGCTGATGTCTTCGGAAAACCGCGCGGCACATGCGCTGGGCCGCAATTATCCCGGCGGCATCACCGCATTCGTGAAGGCCATGAACCGCAAGGCGGCGGAGCTCGGCATGAGCCAGAGCCGGTTCGCGGACCCCACCGGGCTGTCCAGCGAAAACGTGTCTACCCCCTACGACCTCGTCAAGCTCCTGAAGGCGACCAGCGCGCATCCGCTCATCAGCCGCCACACGACCGAGCCGTCGCACGATATTTCGCTCCAGAACGGCAGCCAGCTGACCTACAAGAATACCAACCGGCTCCTGGGCAATGACGAATGGAACATCCAGGTATCCAAGACCGGCTTCATCAAGGAAGCCGGACGCTGCCTCGTCATGCTGACGCGCCTGCAGGATCGCGAGGTCGCCGTCATACTGCTGAACTCCAACGGCAGCCTCACCCGTTTCGCGGACGCCGTCAGGGTGCGGCGCCTGATCGAAAGCCAGGGCACCCTGGCCATGCTCTGAGTCTGAGCATGCAATGCCGTCCCCTTTGCGGCGCGTGCTGCATTGCGCCGTCCATTGCCAGCCCCATTCCCGGCATGCCTCGCGGCAAACCCGCAGGCGTGCCCTGCATCCAGCTGGATGAAGACTACCGCTGCAAGCTGTTCGACAAACCCGAACGACCAGCCTTCTGCGGCGGCCTGAAGCCGGCCGCCGACATGTGCGGCATGACGCGCGAACACGCCATCGCCTGGCTCGCCGACCTGGAAAAGGCGACAGCCCCGTCATGAGTGCCGGCATGCGCAACAAGTGGTAGCATCGCCTCTGCGTTCCATACCGGCGCCCGCGCATCAGACAATCACCAAAACATGCAGAACTGGTTCAGGCTTTCACTCATCTCTTCCGGCTTCATCGCCGTCCTGGTCGGCTACACCAGCTCGGTAGCCATCGTATTCCAGGCCGCCACAGCCGCGGGAGCGACCACCGAACAGATCAGTTCATGGATGTGGGCCCTGGGCCTGGGCATGGGCGCCACCTGCATCGGCCTGTCGCTGCGCTACCGCGCCCCCATCCTCACCGCATGGTCCACTCCGGGCGCTGCGTTGCTGGCCACCAGCCTGCCCGGGTTGGGTATCGGCCAGTCCATCGGAGTCTTCCTGTTCTGCTCGCTGCTCATCACTATCAGCGGCATGACCGGCGCCTTCCAGCGCATCGTCCAGCGCGTGCCGCACCATATCGCCTCCGCCATGCTGGCGGGCGTCCTGTTCCGCTTCGGCGCCGAACTGTTCATCGCCATGCAGAACCAGTGGCTGATGGTGGGGACCATGTTCATCGCCTTTCTGCTGGCTCGCCGCTACCTGCCCCGCTACACCATCCCCCTGGCTCTCGCCGCAGGGATCGCGGCCGCCGCCATGCTGGGGCAACTGCGCCTGGAACGGCTCGAATGGGAGCTTGCCCGCCCTGTTCTGATGATGCCCGAATTCTCCCTCTCCGCCCTGCTGGGCGTCGGCCTGCCCCTATTCATCGTCACCATGACGTCGCAGAACGTCCCCGGCCTGGCGGTACTGCGCGCCAACGGCTACCAGACACCCGCATCGCCGCTGATCAGCTGGACCGGATTCACGGGCGTCCTGCTGGCCCCCTTCGGCGGATACTCCTACAACCTGGCCGCCATTACCGCCGCCATCTGCATGAGCCGCGACGCCGACCCCGACCCCTCCCGACGCTATCTCGCCGCCGTCTGGGCCGGCATCTTCTACCTGGTGATAGGCATCTTCGGCGCCACCGTCGCAGGCCTGTTCGAGGCCTTCCCGCCCGCCCTGGTCGCAGCCATCGCCGGCCTTGCCTTGCTAGGCACCATCGGCAACAGCCTGGCCACAGCCCTGTCCGACGAAAAGGGCCGGGATGCGGCCCTGATCACATTCCTGGCCACGGCATCGGGAATTTCATTCGCAGGCATCAGCAGCGCATTCTGGGGCATGCTGCTGGGGTTCGCGCTGCACCTGCTGACCGCCAGGCGCAGGTAAGGCCGCGCGATCCGCAAAGCCCCCCTATTAGCCATGGCTAACAATCATGAGCCTGCATGCCTGATGCCAATGAGCGCCTGCTGCTCCCCCTGAGCGCCAATGCCCAGCCCGCTGCCGCACAGTCTCATCCAGGCACATTGGAGGGAGGGTAGCCCCGAAGGGGCCGAGGGCGCCTGCTGGCGCGCCCGAGCCGACTGACTGGGCCTGGATGAGACTGTGCGACAGCGGGCGGGTTAGCACTTAGCCTTGCATCAAACAAAACCGCCAACGCAAAAGTAAAGCACCCTAGCGCTGCGCCCGAGCCGATCTCTGTTGCCCCGTCTCGGTAGTCCCCCGCTTCGCAAGTTCGGCTGCACCCTGCCCGCCGATCTTCAGCCCCGCCTCCTGCAGTGCGACCGCTTTTTTACTCCCGATCCCCTTCACACGATCCGACAGATCCTCGAACGAAGCATAAGGACCGCCCCTGCCGCGCTCATCCAGTATCGTCTGGGCCGTCTTCGGTCCGATCCCGCGCACACCCTGCAACTGCTCCAGCGTCGCCTGATTGACATCGACCGCCAGCGCCGCGCCCGACGCCGCAAGCGCCACCGCCAGCCCCAGTGATCTCAGCAGCCTGGCTGGCCCGCGGATCCGCCGGGAAAACGCCGCCCTGCCGCCGATGCACCGGACAGCGAAAGGCGCACCTGCCGGACTCTCCGCTGAAGCGGGACTGGCAACGGTCGATTGAGTGAATGGATTCATGGCTGAGCTCCTTGCAGATTGGAAAGAAGACGCGCCCGGCAGCAAAATGCCTCCCACGCTGCGCCTTCGGCTTGCTGCATCCCACCTCGCGGCCTGCATGCCGCTCGGATTCGTCAGGCACCGCACAGCCCGCAGGGGCTGTCCTGTGTCCAGACTCATCCCAGGGAGGACGCTTTTGCCTAGGGGCGGCCCGGCGGCAAAAAAGCCAGCGCGACACGTCCCCACCATCATGCGACAGAACCCCAGTCCGTTCCCGCCAAAGAGGCGGAAATAGCCACTTCGGAAACTACCCCAGCAAATGCGTGACGTATTTTTCCACGCCGCGCTGGACATCCATGAAAGGCTTGTCATATCCCGCGGCGCGCAATGCCGTCAGATCGGCCTGCGTGTGGCTTTGGTAGCGGCCCTTCAGATCGTCCGGGAAAGGAATGTATTCAAGCTGCTCCTGCCCGACCAGGTCCTCCAGCGGCAAGACCGCCTGCCCCCCGTGCGTGCGCAGCGTATTGACCACGGTCTGGGCCACGTCATTGAAAGGCTGCGCCCTGCCCGTGCCGCAATTGAACACCCCTGAAACCTGCGGATTTCCCAGGAAGAACAGATTCACATCCACCACATCGTCCACGTGAATGAAATCCCGCATCTGGCCCCCGTCCGCATAACCGTCCCAGCCGCCGAACAGACGCACGCTGCCCTGCTCGCGGAACTGATTGAAATTATGGAAGGCAACGGATGCCATGCGCCCCTTGTGCTGCTCGCCCGGGCCATAGACATTGAAATAGCGCAGGCCCACCACCGGCGCGGAAAGCGCATCCAGGTGGCGGCGCAGCACCTGGTCGAACAGGAACTTGGAATAGCCGTAGACGTTCAATGGCGCTTCGTTGCGGATATCTTCCACATAGTTCGGACCAGCCCCATAGACGGCCGCCGAAGACGCATACAGGAACGGCGTGCGATGCTGCTGGCAGAACTGGAACAGCTCCAGCGTCACCCTGTAGTTGTTGTCCATCATGTAGTGGCCGTTGCGTTCCGTCGTGTCGGAGCATGCCCCCTGGTGCAGGACGGCTTCGACGCGCGGCAAAGTATTGCCCAGCACGCGCGCGCGAAACTCATCCTTGTGCATGTAGTCCGCAATGTCCAGATCGACGAGATTGACGAACTTGTCACCCTGAGTCAGATCGTCGACCACCAGGATGTCCTTGTGTCCGCGACGATTCAGCCCCCGCACGATATTGCTTCCGATGAAGCCCGCCGCGCCAGTTACGATAATCATTTCAATTCCTCCGCCGTCACAATCGACGTACCCAGTTTTCCTACGACGATGCCGCCCGCGCGGTTGGCCCAGTCCGCGGACCGGGTCCAGTCCTCTCCGGCCGCCCGCATGACGGCAAGCGTCGCCAGCACGGTATCTCCAGCGCCGGACACATCGAATACTTCCTGCGCATGTGTCGGGAAATGCTCCCGGCCATGCGCCGTGAACAGCGTCATGCCCTGCTCGGAACGCGTCACCAGCAACGCCTCCAGCTCCAGCTTCCGGCGCAGTTCCTGGGCGCGCTGCTGCAGGTCCTCTTCCGATTTCCAGCGCCCCACGGCCTCGATCAGTTCCGCGCGATTCGGCGTGACCAGCGTGGCGCCATGATAGCGTTCGTATGTCGCCCCCTTGGGGTCCACCAGCACCGGTACGCCCGCCTGCCTGGCATGGGCGATCAGTTGCTCGACGCGGTCCAGCGCACCCTTGGCGTAATCGGACAGCACCAGTACATCGTGCGAGGCGATCAGGCTCTCCGCCTGGCGGGACAAGGCATCCAGGCTTGCCGCCGAAGGATGCTCTTCGAAATCGACGCGCAGCAACTGCTGCTGCCGGCCCAGCACCCGCATCTTCAGCGTCGTCGGCAGGCTCTCGTCTTCGACGCAGTCCGCCTCGATGCCGGACTCCGACGCCAGCGCGGCGACGCTGCGCCCCGCTTCATCTCTGCCGACGATGCCCAGCAGCGTGGCATGCCCGCCCAGGGCCACGATATTGCGCGCCACGTTGGCCGCGCCGCCCAGGCGATCCTCGCGCTTGGCGATCTTCACGACCGGCACCGGCGCCTCGGGAGAGATGCGATCGACATCCCCGAACCAGTAGCGATCCAGCATGAGATCGCCGATGACCAGAATCCTGGTCTTGCGCACCGCCTCTTCGGGGAATCGGCTCATCGCAGTTCCTCCACGCGGCGGGGTGTATAGGTTTCCCATGAATTGCACCCCGGGCACTGCCAATAATACGTCTTGGCCTCGAACCCGCAAACCTTGCACGAATAGCGGTCCAGGCGCTGGGTGTGCCGATGGATCAGCGAGCGCAGCAGGCCGAAATCCGCCCCGCCCGTCAGGGGCGGCATATCGGTTCCGTCGAGCGGCGCGCTGGCCGCCTGCGCCTTGCCGATTTCCACATCCAGCACGCGATCCAGCCCCAGCAGCGAGGGATGCCGGCTCAGGGCATCGCGCGCAAAGTCCCAGGCGACCTGCCTGCCCCGGGCTTCCCTCAGTTCCCGGAACAGCACGCTGAACACATCCAGCGACGGATGAGAGGCGTAATGCTCCTGCAAGAGCTGCAGCCCCCTTTCCGGATCCCCCGCCTTGCGCCAGCTTTCCAGCAGCCCGGAGGCAATCAGGCTGGCGTAGGTAGGCGCGTTGCGCAGCACCGAGCCGAGATACGTACGCTCCAGGCCGTTGTCTTCGCGCAGGCGCGCCTGCAAGGCGCGCAGCATGGCGATACGGGCTTCTGCGCCCTCCGTGTCACCGCCGTGCGCACGCAGCGACTGCACCGCGTGCTCCGCCGCGTCCAGCGCTTCGTCCGCCTGATCGGGCTGCGGAGGGCGCGCCGTCAGCGCGGCATGGGCGCGCTCGCATTGATAGTGCGCCAATTGCGGCACGGGCTCGTCCACCAGCGCCCTCAGCCGCTTGACAGCGTCGATGGCGCGGATCCAGTCATGCTCCGACTCGTAGATGCGAATCAGCGCCTTGACGGCCGGCACAGCGAAGCGGGTATCGAGGAGTTGCTCGAACGCCTGCTCCGCGCGGTCGAGCAGGCCCGCCTTCAGGAAGTCCTGCCCCAGCTCATGCAAGGCATGCTCGCGTTCCGCCTCCGGCAGATCGGCGCGCGAAAGCAGGCTTTGATGAACACGGATGGCGCGCTCCATTTCGCCTCGCCTGCGAAACAGGCTGCCCAGGGCGAAGTGCAGTTCCGTCGTTTCCGGATCCAGCCGCGCAACTTCGATGAAGGCATCGATGGCGCGGTCGGGCTCTTCATTGAGAAGAAAATTGAGTCCCTTGAAATAGGACTTGGGCAGAGTGCGCGTCTCGGACAGCAATTGCCGTATGTCGACGCGTGCGGCAATCCAGCCCAGCGCGAACAGCAACGGCAGAAAAATCAGCCACCACGGTTGAAAATCCACAGATCATTCCTGTAAAAACCCCCACGCTGCGCCTTCGGCTTGCTGCCCCCAAGGGGGCGCTTTTTGCCTTGGGGCGGCCCGGCGGCAAAAAATTTCACAGCGGCGCCAGGGGCGCAACGGTTTCCGGGGCCTCCGGGCTCGTCGTGCCCGCCGGATAGCGGATCTCGTCTTCCAGGCGGGTGATCTCGCGCTTGAGGCGCTTGATTTCGCGGTTGCGCCGCATGACGGAGCCCATCGCCAGCAGCAGCCCGAAGACGGCGCCCAGCACAAACACGACCAGCATCACCACGATCAGCGGAACGCCCGTCAGATAGTAGTCTCCATAGAAACGGACATCGACTGCGCCTGTGTTGTTCAGCGCGAACATGAGTACCAGCACAAACACCAACAGCCGCACCAGCCAGACGACATAACGCATGGTGAAATCTCCGTTCAATTATTTTTGAGGCAATGTCCGCATTGTAATTGCATTTTCCCCGGATACGGACCCAGGCCGCACGGCTTGCGCAAACATGGAAGCCTGAACAGACAGGCCCCCTGGATGAGGGGGCCTGTTTTTACCTTCGTGTGACGAACCGCAATCGCACCAGAGTCATTCCGCAACCATGGTTGCGGGCTTCTCCGCCTGCTCGGGATCCACCCGTTCGCGCAATTCCTTGCCGGCCTTGAAATGCGGCACCTGCTTACCAGGCACCATCACTTTTTCGCCGGACTTCGGGTTGCGCCCTACCCTGGGCTGCCGGGACGACAGGGAAAAGCTGCCGAAGCCCCTTATCTCGATGCGCTGGCCGTCGGCCAAAGCCTGGGTCATGGCATCGAGCAGGGTCTTGACTGCATAGTCCATGTCGCGCCCCGCCAACTGCGGATAACGACTGGCCAGAATTGCGATCAATTCGGACTTCGTCACGCCGATTAGCCGTCGTCGCGCGCTTGGTCGAGCTTGGCCTTGAGCAGCGCACCAAGGTTGGTGGTGCCCGAGGAGGCGCTGGCTTCCGACATGCGCTGGATGGTATCGGCGGTTTCTGCGGTTTCGCGCGCCTTGATCGACAACTGGATCGAACGCGTCTTGCGGTCGATGTTGATGATCATGGCTTCGAGGTTTTCGCCTTCCTTCAGGACGGTGGTTGCATCCTCGACGCGGCCGGTGGAGATTTCCGAAGCGCGCAGGTAGCCTTCCACATCGACGGACAGCGTGACAACGGCGCCCTTGGCTTCGACGGACTTGATCACGCCGGGAACGACGGCGCCCTTGTCATGTGTTGCAACGAAGTTGTTGAAGGGGTCGCCTTCCAGTTGCTTGATACCCAGGGAGATGCGCTCTTTCTCGGTATCGATGCCCAGGACCACGGCGTCGATTTCGTCGCCCTTCTTGAAGTTGCGAACGGCTTCTTCGCCGGTTTCCGTCCAGGACAGGTCGGACAGGTGGACCAGGCCGTCGATGCCGCCGGGCAGGCCGACGAACACACCGAAATCGGTGATCGACTTGATGGCGCCGTGAACCTTGTCGCCGCGCTTGAAGTTGATGGAGAACTCTTCCCACGGATTGGCGCGGCACTGCTTCATGCCCAGCGAGATGCGGCGACGGTCTTCGTCGATCTCCAGGACCATGACTTCGACTTCCTCGCCCAGCGTGACGACCTTGCGCGGATCGACGTTCTTGTTGGTCCAGTCCATTTCGGAGACGTGCACCAGACCTTCGATGCCGGCTTCGACTTCGACGAACGCACCGTAGTCGGTCAGGTTGGTCACCTTGCCGAACAGGCGCGTGCCTTGCGGGTAGCGGCGGGCCAGGCCGATCCAGGGATCTTCGCCCAGCTGCTTGACGCCCAGGGAAACGCGGCTCTTTTCCTGGTCGAACTTGAGCACCTTGGCCTCGACTTCCTGGCCCACTTGCAGGACTTCGGAAGGATGGCGGACACGGCGCCATGCCATGTCGGTGATGTGCAGCAGGCCGTCGATGCCGCCCAGGTCGATGAACGCGCCGTAGTCGGTGATGTTCTTGACGATACCCTTGACGATGGCGCCTTCGGCCAGCGTTTCGAGCAGCTTCTGGCGCTCTTCGCCCATGCTGGCTTCAAGGACGGAGCGGCGCGACAGCACGACGTTGTTGCGCTTGCGGTCCAGCTTGATGACCTTGAATTCCAGAGTTTTGCCTTCGTACGGCGTGGTGTCCTTGACGGGACGCAGGTCGACCAGCGAACCGGGCAGGAACGCGCGGATGCCGTTGGTCATGACCGTCAGGCCGCCCTTGACCTTGCCGGTGATGGTGCCGGTGACCAGTTCGCCGGATTCCAGCGCCTGCTCCAGCGACAGCCAGGCCGACAGGCGCTTGGCGCGGTCGCGCGACAGGATGGTGTCGCCGTAGCCGTTTTCCAGGGAGTCGATGGCGACCGAGACGAAATCGCCGGCCTGCACTTCGAGTTCGCCCTGGTCGTTCAGGAATTCTTCCAGAGGAATCAGAGCCTCGGATTTGAGGCCGGCGTTGACGACGACGAAATTGTGATCGACACGCACGACTTCGGCCGAAATGACTTCACCGGACTTCATGTCCTGGTTCTTGATGCTTTCGGCAAACAGATCGGCAAAACTTTCACCGCCAAAAGCGGCGGTATTGGTGGAAGTGGAAGACATTAAATGAGATCCATGAGCCAGTACTGCGCTCGGTAAAAAGTGAAAAACACACCTGGGCGGCGCCTGCCGCTGCGGTGGAGTCAAAACATGACCCGGATGCTTCTTCGAAGATGGAATTGCCAAACCACCCTACGAATCGTTCCGGATCCCCAAGCCCGACCAGAGATCGAGCACTGCTGCAACGGTTTCCTCGATGGTCAGCGTCGAAGAATCCACTACCCTGGCATCGGGCGCCGCGGCAAGCGGCGCGACACTGCGCATGCGGTCTCTCTCGTCCCGAAGGCGCATATCCTCTGCCAAGCTCTCAAGATTAACAGAAATTCCTTTCTCCATCAACTGCTTACAGCGCCTTTCCGCCCTGGCCTGCACACTGGCCTCCAGAAAGATCTTCAGCGGCGCGTCCGGGAAGACCACCGTCCCCATGTCGCGGCCGTCCGCGACCAGCCCCGGCGAGCGGCGAAATGCGCGCTGGCGCTGCAGCAGCGCCTCGCGCAGCAACGGATAGGCGGCGATCCTGGAAGCCAGGTTTCCCACCGATTCCTGGCGGATATCGGCCGAGATGTCCCGCTCGCCCATCAGGACGGCGCCCGCGGAAAAGCGCACTTCCATGCTGGCGGCGATGGCTGCGACCGTACCCTTGTCCTCGGGATCCGTGCCCGACTCCTGCACGATCAGCGCAACGATGCGGTACAGCGCCCCGCTGTCGAGCACATGCCAGCCCAGGGCGTCCGCCACGCGGTGTGCGACCGTCCCCTTCCCCGATGCAGTGGGCCCGTCGATCGCGATGACCGGAGCCTGGCTTGTCTGATTCACCATAACGATCGCCCTCCTTCAGGAAACCATGCCCTGGAACACGGGGAAGTAGCCCGGGAACGTCTTGCCCACGCACTCCGGATCAAGGATGGTCACCGTTTTCGGTCCGAAGGACGCCAGTGAAAAGCACATGGCCATGCGGTGATCGTCGTAGGTGGCGATCTCGGCCTCCTTCCAGCCGTCCCTGGACAAGGGGTGGACGGTCAGCCAGTCATCGCCGGACGCGACCGTGGCGCCCAGCTTTTCCAGCTCGGTGTGCATGGCATGGATGCGGTCTGTTTCCTTGACCCGCCAGCTGCCGATATTGCGCAGCGTGCACGGACCGTCGGCGAACAGCCCCAGCACGGCGGCCGTCATGGCGGCATCGGGAATCAGGTTGAAGTCCTCATCGAAGGCGCGCAGCGTGCCGCCCTGCGCGACACGCACGCCCGAGACTTCGAGCGCATGCGCCTCCCGGCGAACCTTGGCGCCCATGCGCTCCAGCACGTCCGCAAACGTAATGTCGCCCTGGATGCTTTCCCCGCCCACGCCGTGGATGACGACGGGACCGCCGCCGATGGCTCCCAGCGCCATGAAATACGAAGCGGTGGAGGCATCTCCTTCGACGCGCAAATCGCCAGGCGAACGGTAGGCCGCATCCGCGCCGATGACGAAGCGCTGCCAGCCTTCGCGAGTCACCTTGACGCCGAAGCGGTCCATCAGGTTCAGCGTGATATTGATGTAGGGCTTGGATATCAGCTCGCCCTCGACTTCGACGGTCAGGGGCTGGCCCGTGGCCGCCGTATGCAGCGGCGCAGCCATCAGCAGCGCCGTCAGGAACTGGCTGGAAACAGAGCCCTTGACGCGCACCGGCATGCCGGACTTCAGATCGGGCATGCCGATCCTGAGCGGCGGATAGCCTTCATTGCCCTCGTAGAGGATGTCGGCCCCCATGCTGCGCAGGGCGTCGACCAGGTCTCCGATCGGGCGCTCGTGCATGCGCGGCACGCCCGACAGGCGGTATTCCCCGCCGCTCAGCGCCAGGGCGGCCGTCAGGGGCCGGAATGCGGTGCCCGCATTGCCGAGATGGATATCCTCCGGCCCCGGCCGCAGCGCACTGCCGCCATGGACGACGACCTCGTCCTGGGCAATGCGATCCACCCGGACGCCCAACTGGTCCAGCGCCTGCAGCATGACGCGCGTATCGTCGGAATCCAGCAGGCCCGAGATGCGCGTTTCACCTTGCGCCAGCGCCGCCAGCAGCAACACGCGGTTGGAAATGCTCTTGGATCCCGGCAGGTTCATTTGCCCTGCCGCCTGCGCCACCGGCGCAAGCGGCAGCATTGTTGTCTTGCTCATTCGTGTCCGCTCCTGCTTCCCCAGAACCGGCGCGCCACGGCGGCGCGTTCCAGCAGCTCGTGCAATTCCCGCGCATCCCCTTGCGCCAGCGCGCTTTCCGTCTGCTCGAGAAGCGCGCGGAACGCTTTCAGCTCCTGCAGCACCGCATCCCGGTTCGCCATGAAAATGTCCTGCCACATCTCCGCCGAGCCGGCCGAGATGCGCGTGAAATCCCTGAAGCCGCTGCCCGCCAGGGAAAGCCGCAGATCGGCGTCGTCCGCGCCGGAGACCTGCGCCATGAATACCGACGCCAGGAAATGCGGCACGTGGCTGACCGACGCCAGCGCGGCATCGTGCGCATCAGGCTCCATCAGCACGACGCGCGCGCCGCAGGCTTTCCACAGGTCGATGGCAAGCGTCCTGCACTGTTCCGTGTTTTCTTCCAGCGGCGTCAGCACGACGGTGCGTCCCACGAACAAGTCCGCGCTCGCCGCCTCCGGGCCCGTCTTCTCGGCGCCCGCGATGGGATGCCCCGGAACAAAACATTCCGATCGATCTCCCAGCGCGCTCCTGGCCGCTTTCACGACATCCGCCTTCGTACTGCCGACATCGGTCAGCAAGGCATCCGGCTTCAGGAACGGCAGCAGGCGGGAAAGAATCGCCGGAATGGCGCCCACCGGCGTCGCCAGGACTATGATGTCCGCCTGCCGCGCGGCATCCTCCAACGCTACGGCCTCGTCGATGAGTCCCAGGCCTTTCGCGCGGACCAATGCATCCCTGCTGCGGCCGGCGCCAATCACCTTGCCGACCTTGCCCGCCCTGCGCAACGCCGCGGCGAACGAACCTCCGATCAGCCCGACGCCAACGACGGCAAGGACAGGAAGCTCCCGCCCGGGAGCCGCATCGAGCGCTGCGCTCATCGTTCCGCCAGGCTGTCTTTCAGCGCATCGATCAGCCTGGCGTTTTCTTCCGGCAGGCCGATCGAAATGCGCAGCCACTCCGGCAGGCCATCGCCGACGACGGGACGCACGATGACTCCTCGGCGCAGCAGCGCCTGGTTCAACCGCGCGGCATCGCCGACACGCACCAGCACGAAATTGCCGTAGCTGGGCACATACTCAAGCCCCATTTCCTCGAAGGCGCTCGACAGGACCTTCTTGCCGTCGCGGTTCAGTTCGTAGGTTCGCTGCAGGAACGCCTTGTCCTGCAAGGCTGCGATGGCCGCCGCCTGCGCCAGGCTGTTGACATTGAAGGGCTGGCGCACGCG
This sequence comes from Paracandidimonas soli, assembly GCF_004342005.1. GTDB lineage: Bacteria > Pseudomonadota > Gammaproteobacteria > Burkholderiales > Burkholderiaceae_B > Paracandidimonas > Paracandidimonas soli. The sequence continues at coordinate 447,794 of NZ_SMBX01000002.1, read as the reverse complement.
GTTGAGCAGGTCGGTCAGGCGCGGCTGCGCCAGGCTGAATCCCACACGCAGTCCCGCCAGGCCATAGGCCTTGGACAAGGTGCGCGACACGATGAGATTGGGGAAACGCTCGACCAGCCTGGCGCTGTCGAAACGCAGCTCCGGATCCAGGTACTCGTTGTAGGCTTCGTCCAGCAATACGGTGACGCGCTCCCCATGCGTATTCCAGACCTTTTCCAGGAACGCGGTCACGGCCTCGCCCGGCTGGTAGGTGCCCGTGGGGTTGTTGGGATTCGCGATGAACACCAGCCGCGTGTCCGGCTCGATGGCGTCGAACATGGCATCCAGGTCATGCCCGTGGTTCCTGGCGGGCGTCATCAGGTGGCGCGCGCCGCGCGCCTGGGTCGCCAGGCGATAGACGGCGAACGCATATTGCGAATAGACGGCCGAGGTCCCGGGACCGAGCAGGGCTAGCGATGCCAGTTCCAGCAGATCGTTCGAGCCGTTGCCCAGTGTGATCCAGGCGGCGGGCAAGCCGTAGATCTTCGATAGCAGCGCCTTCAGTTCGAAACCGTTGGGATCGGGATAGCGTCCCAGGTCGCTCACAGCCTGCGCAATGGCCATCTTTGCCGATTCCGGCATGCCCAGCGGGTTTTCATTGGAAGCCAGCTTGATGATACCGGCGGGATCCAGGCCGAATTCCCGCGCCAGTTCCGAAATGGGCTTGCCCGGCTGGTATGGCGCAATCGACAGGATATGCGCTGCAACCGTCGGCGCTTCGCCGACAGCCGCCGTTGCTTGCGTCGTCATTGTCTCGTCCTCATTGCCTGGGATAGGAGCCCAGCACCTTGAAAAATGCCACCTGCTTCTTCAGGTCCGTCAATGCCTGCCTGACCGAAGGCTCCTCCCTGTGGCCCAGGAGGTCGATATAGAAGTAGTACTCCCACTGCCCCGTGCGCGCGGGACGCGATTCGAGACGCGTCATCGATACGCCGTTGGCCGCCAGCGGCGACAACATGTCGTAGACCGCGCCGGGCCTGTTGGGTACGGCCAGAATGATGCTGGTCTTATCGTCCCCGCTGGGCAGCGTTTCGATATTGCCGATGGCCAGGAAGCGCGTACGGTTCTGCGCATCGTCCTGAATGCCCGGAACGGTGATTCCCAGCCCCCAGGCCAGCGCCGCGCCTTCGCCTGCAATGGCGGCAACCGTCGGATCCTGCGATGCGATGCGGGCCGCCTCGGCATTGCTCGCTGCTGTTTCGCGCAGCAGCCCCGGCTGGTTGCGCGTCAGCCAGTCCTGGCATTGCGCCAGCGCCTGCGGATGCGCCATGACCCGGGTCACGCCTTCGAGGGTGCCCGATTGCGTCAGCAGGTTGTGGCGGATGTACATGGAGCGCTCGCCCAGCACCCTGAGCGGAGAGTTCAGCAACAGGTCCAGCGTGCGGTTGACAGCGCCTTCGGTCGAATTCTCGACGGGAACCATGCCCGCATTGGCCTGGCCCGCCTCGACGGCCCGGAAGACCTCGTCGAACGAATCGCACCGGACGCGCCGGATGGCGTGCCCGAAGTGCTGCAGCGCGGCTTCCTCGGAGAAGGATCCCTGCGGCCCGAGATAGGCGACCGCCAGCTCGCTCTCCAGCCCGCGGCACGTGGAAATGATCTGGCTCCAGACCGCTTCGAGCGCCTGCGAGGTGAACGGGCCGCGATTGAGCTCCTGCAGCCGCCGTATGACCTGGGCCTCGCGCTCAGGCTTCAGGATGGGATCGTTGGCATCGAATTCTTTCTTGGCGTCGCCGACGGCCAATGCCGCCTTCGCCCGCTCGTTCAGCAGGCCTAGGATCTGCTCGTCGATGGAATCGATCTTCTCGCGCAGCGGAAGCAGTTTGTCTTTCAGGGAATCAGCCATGGCGACGTTCGAAGTCCTGCAGGAAGGAGATCAATGCCTCGACCCCTTCCAGGGGCATGGCGTTGTAGATGGATGCGCGCATGCCGCCCACGGCCTTGTGGCCCTTGAGCTGGAGCAGGTTCGCTGCTTCCGATTGCGCCAGGAACTCCGCGTTCAGGGTTTCGTCGCGCAGGAAGAACGGCACGTTCATGCGCGAGCGCGACGCGGGATGCACGCGGCTGACATACAGCTTCGAGCTGTCCAGGTAGCTGTACAGCAGCTCGGCCTTGCGGCAGTTCAGTTCTTCCATGGCCGCGATGCCGCCATGCGCCTTGATCCATTTGAACACCAATCCAGCGATGTAGATGGCGTAGGTCGGCGGCGTATTGAACATGGAGTCGTTTTCCGCCACGGGCTGGTAGTTCAGCACCGACGGGCATTCGGGCAAGGCATGCCCCAGCAGATCCTTGCGCACGAATACCATCGTGACGCCGGCGATGCCGGCGTTCTTCTGCGCGCCGGCGTAGATGACGCTGGCTTTCGAGAAGTCGATGGGACGCGACAGGATATGCGAAGAAGCATCGACGACCAGGGGCACGTCGGGCGCGCCGAGCTCGCGCATCTCCGGCCAATCGGCGAACTCCAGCCCGCCGATGGTCTCGTTGCTGCACAGATGCAGGTAGGACGCGTCGGGACGCACGCGCCAGAGGTCCGGGGTCGGATACCAGGTCCAGGGATCCTGGCGCGCGCCGTCGACGACGATCTCATCGCCGCTGGAGGCTGCTATGGCAATGTCGCCGTAGCGCTGCGCTTCCTTGTAGGACTTGTTCGACCAGTGGCCCGACAGAATGTAGTCGGCCTTGCGGGCGGGCTTGCGCGCGATCAGGTTCAGCGGCACAAGCGCGTTCTGCCCGCTGCCGCCGCCCTGCATGAACAGGATGGCGAAATCGTCGGGTACGGACAGCAGCTCGCGCAGATCCGCCACCGTTTCCTGGTAGATGCGCGTGAAATGCTTGCCCCTGTGGCTCATTTCCATGACGGACATGCCGCTTCCCTGCCAATCGGTCAGTTCGGCCGCCGCCTGTTCGAGTACTTCCAGCGGCAGGGTCGAAGGACCCGCCGAAAAATTCCATGCTCGTGTCACGATGCTTCCCCGTTCCCCTGTGAACCTTCCTGTGCGCCATCGTCCCCGACGGCAGTATCGGTAGCGGCGCCTTGCACGGCGTCTTCGCCATCGCCCTCCTCTTCGTCGTCGGCATCGCTTTCCACGACACGCCTGACGCCCGAAAGCACACTGCCCTCATCGACATTGATGAGCGTGACGCCCTGCGTGGCGCGGCCCATCTCGCGGACCTCGGACACGCGCGTGCGCACCAGCACCCCGCCGGTCGTGATCAGCATGATTTCGTCCGCAGGATCGACCAGCACCGCGCCCACGACCTTGCCGTTGCGCGCCGAAGTCTGGATGGCGATCATCCCCTTGGTGCCGCGGCCATGGCGGGTGTATTCGGTGATGGAAGTGCGCTTGCCGAAACCGTTTTCGGTGGCCGTCAGCACGCTTTGCGTTTCGTCGCCGGCGACCAGCAGCGCAATGACGTTCTGGCCGTCTTCCAGCTGCATGCCTCGTACGCCGCGCGCGGTCCGGCTGAGGGGGCGCACGTCGTTTTCGTCGAAGCGCACGGCCTTGCCCGCGTCGGAGAACAGCATGACGTCATGCTCGCCGTCGGTGAGGTCCGCGCCGATGAGGTAGTCGCCCTCGTCCAGCGCCACGGCGATGATGCCCGACTTGCGCGGATTGGAGAAATCGGAAAGCGGCGTCTTCTTGACTGTGCCCCGCGAGGTCGCCATGAATACGTAGTGATCTTCGCTGAATTCCTTGACGGCCAGCACGACCGTGATCTTTTCGCCGTCGACCAGCGGGAACATATTGACGATGGGCCGCCCGCGCGAGTTGCGCGACCCTTGCGGCACTTCCCAGACCTTGAGCCAGTAGACGCGCCCGCGATCGGAGAAGCACAGCAGGTAATCATGCGTGTTGGCGATGAAGAGCTGGTCGACCCAGTCATTCTCCTTCATCGCGGTCGCCTGCTTGCCGCGCCCGCCGCGCTTCTGCGCACGGTACTCGGACAGCGGCTGGCTCTTGATATAGCCGCTCTGCGACAAGGTCACCACCATGTCCATCGGCGTGATGAGGTCTTCGGTATCCAGTTCGGTCGCGTTGTGCTCGATGTGCGAGCGGCGCGTATCCTTGGCGCCGGTGCCGAACTCCTGCTTGATGGCGGTCAGTTCGTCGCCGATGATGGCCGTGACGCGCTCCGGCCGGGCCAGGATGTCAAGCAGGTCCGTGATGGTTGCCATGACGTCCTTGTATTCGCCGACGATCTTGTCCTGCTCCAGGCCGGTCAGGCGCTGCAGGCGCATGTTCAGGATTTCCTGGGCCTGCACTTCGCTGAGGCGGTACATGCCGTCGTCCTGCATGCCGAAGCCGGCGGCCAGGTGGTCCGGCCTGTAGGCGGCGCGCCCGCCGGGCGTATTGCCCGCATCGGCGCGATCCAGCATTTCACGCACCAGCGCGGAATCCCAGGTACGCTCCATCAGCGCCTGTCGCGCGACGGGGGGCGTCGGCGCGGCCTTGATGATGGCGATGAAATCATCGATATTGGCCAGCGCAACGGCCAGGCCTTCCAGCACGTGCCCGCGTTCGCGCGCCTTGCGCAGCTGGAACACGGTGCGGCGGGTGACGACCTCGCGGCGATGCGACAGGAAGTACTCCACCATCTGCTTCAGGTTCAGCAGGCGCGGCTGGCCGTCGACCAGCGCCACCATGTTCATGCCGAACGTATCCTGCAGCTGCGTATTCTTGTACAGGTTGTTCAACACGACCTCGGGCACTTCGCCGCGCTTGAGTTCGATCACCAGGCGCATGCCGTCCTTGTCGGACTCGTCGCGGATATCGGAGATGCCCTCGATCTTCTTTTCGTTGACCAGTTCGGCGATGCGTTCCTGCAGCGACTTCTTGTTGACCTGGTAGGGAATCTCGTCGACCACGATGGCCTGGCGATTGCCCTTCTCCATGTCCTCGAAATGGGTTTTGGCGCGCATGATGACGCGGCCGCGGCCGGTGCGATAGCCTTCGCGCACGCCGGACATGCCGTAGATGATGCCGCCCGTGGGAAAATCAGGCGCCGGAATATGCTCGATCAGTTCATCGACCGAGCACAGCGGATTGCGCAGGCAGAACAGGCAGCCGTCGATGATTTCCGACAGATTGTGCGGCGGGATGTTGGTGGCCATGCCCACGGCGATGCCGGAGCTGCCGTTGACCAGCAGGTTCGGCAGCCGCGACGGCAGCAGCAGCGGCTCCTGCTCGCTTCCGTCGTAGTTGGGGCCGAAATCCACGGTCTCCTGGTCGATATCAGCCAGCAGCTCGTGGGCGATCTTCGCCAGGCGGATCTCGGTGTACCGCATGGCGGCCGCATTGTCGCCGTCGACCGAGCCGAAGTTGCCCTGCCCGTCCACCAGCATGTAGCGCAGCGAAAAATCCTGCGCCATGCGCACGATCGTGTCGTAGACGGCGGAGTCTCCGTGCGGGTGATATTTACCGATGACGTCGCCGACGATACGCGCCGACTTCTTGTAGGCTCGGTTCCAGTCGTTGTTCAGCTCATGCATGGCGTACAGCACACGCCTGTGCACAGGCTTCAGCCCGTCACGTACATCCGGCAACGCACGCCCCACGATCACGCTCATCGCATAATCGAGGTAGCTGCGACGCATTTCGTCTTCCAATGAAATTGAAAGCGTCTCCCTGGCAAAGGAATCCATATGGCTCAGAAACTCGCTAAATACTGGTAAGAGAGGCCCGCGGGCAAAGGAGAAATTCTAGCACCCCGGCCGGATTAATCCCGAACCGCGTTGAAGGCCGGGGCTCGCCGCGAGAAAAACACCCTCATGCCTGATGCTTCGCATCAGCGCCTCCATCCGGGACGGATGTTTTATATAAGGCTTGCCTGGCGCTAAAAAGACAGGCGGAATGAGATAAAAATGCGCATTTGCGCAACACTCGTGTGTAGCCAAAAACCAACAATATTGTCAAAGATGTCCTGGAAATCCAATTATCTGCGGGATATGGGCCAAACAAGCTTAACGAAGCCAGCGTAAATGCCGTAAGATTCGCCCTAACACGCATGAAGCCCAGCGCAATACCTTGATCAACCTCATGGCGTTGCTATACTGGTTCCGTTTTCTTGATATGCGGCGGGGGTTCGCTGCGGTCACTTACCAGCATTAAGCTCAAACGAGGAGAAACATGAACAAACCCTCCAAAATCGCTCTCGCTCTTGCCTTTGCTGCTGCTACGGCAGCCGGCTCGGCTTCCGCACAAACCGTCGACAACTGGCGCGGCAACTTTGGTGACGTCTGGAAGAACGGCACCAACGAACTGTGCTGGCGCAACAACTTCTGGACGCCTGCCACCGGCATCGCCGGCTGCGACGGTGTTCCTGTTGCCCAGGCTGCTCCCGCTCCCCAGGTTGTCGCCCCCACGGCTTCCAAAGTTGTCCTGAACGCCGACACGTTCTTCGACTTCGACAAGGCCACCATCAAGCCCGAAGGCCGTCAGATTCTGGATCAGGTTGCATCGCAAGCCGCTTCCATCAACCTGGAAACGCTGATCGCCACCGGCCACACGGACTCCACTGGTCCTGAAGCCTACAACCAAGGCCTGTCCGAGCGTCGTGCAAACGCCGTCAAGGACTACCTGGTCGGCAAGGGCGTGCCCGCTGACCGCGTTTACGTTGAAGGCAAGGGCGAAACCAGCCCCGTCGCTTCCAACGCTACTCGCGAAGGCCGCGCACAAAACCGTCGCGTGGAAATCGAAATCGTCGGCACCCGCCGCTAATTTCGACCGGAAGGCAGCCTGACGCTGCCCTCCTTCGCTTCAGGGCTTGCCCTGGAAGCCGCGAAATCCCCTGCACCCTCGGTCAGGGGATTTTTCTTTGCCTGCGCCAGGCACTCGTGCAGGTACAATGGCGTTTTCTGTCCCCCCCGGATGCATCAGTCATGACCAGCCAGACCACACACAGCAACGCCGACCAGGCCGAGCTCGACAAATTCAGCGCGCTTGCCTCGCGCTGGTGGGATCCCGAAAGCGAATTCAAACCGCTCCATGCCATCAACCCGCTGCGGCTGGGCTGGATCATCTCCCATACCGGAGACCTGTCCGGCAAGCGCGTCGTGGACGTCGGCTGCGGCGGCGGCATACTGTCCGAAAGCCTGGCCACATCCGGCGCCCAGGTAACGGGCATCGACCTTGCCGAGCGCTCGCTCAAGATCGCGCGCCTGCACGGCCTGGAGTCCGGCGTGTCGGTGGACTACCGCGCCGTCAGCGCCGAACAGCTGGCCCAGGAAGAGCCAGAGCAGTTCGACGTCGTTACCTGCATGGAAATGCTGGAACACGTCCCCGACCCCGCCTCCATCGTCCGTGCCTGCGCCGACATGGCCAAGCCCGGCGGCTGGATCTTCTTCTCCACGCTGAACCGCAACCCCAAATCGTTCCTGTTTGCCATCATCGGCGCTGAATACGTGCTCAAGCTGCTGCCCAAGGGCACGCACAGCTACGAAAGCTTCATCAAGCCCAGCGAGCTGGCATCGGCCGCCCGCCAGGCCGGCCTGGAGACTTGCGGCATGAAAGGCCTGGAGTACAACCCGTTCAGCAAAACCTATCGCCTGTCCGGCGATGTTTCGGTCAACTACCTGATGGCCGCGCGCAAGCCGGCACGCTCCGCATGACACGACTGGTACTTTTCGATTTCGACGGCACGCTGGTCGACAGCGCTCCCAACCTCGCCCTGGCCGCCAACAGGCAGCGCGAGCGGCGCGGACTGCCGCCCCTGCCCTATGAGGCCTATCGCCCCCATGCCTCGCACGGCGCGCGCGGCCTGCTCAAGGTGGCGCTGGACATGGACTCTTCGCACCCGGAATACGACAAGACGCGCCAGCAATTCCTGGACGACTACGCCGGCGACATGACGTCCCGCACGTCGCTGTTTCCCGGTATTGCCGAACTGCTGGACGCGCTGGACGCCGAAGGCCTGGCCTGGGGCATCGTCACCAACAAGCTCAGCTATCTTGCCCTGCCGCTGATAGAACACCTGGGCCTGGCCGGCCGCACTCGCGTCATCGTCGGCGGCGACACCACCGGATACAGCAAGCCGCATCCGGAGCCGCTGCAATACGCCGCGCGCACGGCCGGCTTTGCTTGCGAAGCCTCCCTCTACATCGGCGACGACGAGCGCGACATCATCGCCGGCAAGGCCGCGGGCATGCCGACCATTGCGGCCACCTACGGTTATTGCGATCCCGCCTCTGCGGCGCAATGGCAGGCGGACTGCATCGCATCCAGACCGATCGACCTGCATCCAGCCATACGCAGATTTGCCTGAACCCGGCGAAACGTCCGCCGGGCGGGTCCCCCATGGCTCTTGCCGGGCATATCCTCCATAATCAGGGATATCGCCAACCACTTCATGGAGCATGCGAGATGGATATGCCCACCCCAGGCCGGCCCGCTGTCACGGCAGACCTCGATCTCAGGGCTCACTGGATGCCCTTCAGCGCCAACCGCCAATTCCAGCAGGACCCGCGCTTCATCGTGGGCGCCCATGGCAAGTGGCTGGTCGACAGCAGCGGACGCCAGGTATTCGACAGCCTGTCGGGTCTGTGGACCTGCGGCGCAGGGCATTCGCGCGAAGGCATCCGCAAGGCGGTGTCCGACCAGCTCGGCTCGCTCGATTACTCACCCGCATTCCATTTCGGCCACCCTTTGTCCTTCCAGTTGGCCGAGCGCATTGTCTCTCACCTTCCCGATAATCTCGGCCACGTCTTTTTCACGGACTCGGGCTCCGAAGCGGCCGATACCGCGCTGAAGATGGCGCGCGCCTACTGGCGCATCAAGGGCCAGCCCGCCAAGACCAGGCTGATCGGCCGCGCCCGCGGCTATCACGGCGTGAACATTGGCGGGACGAGCCTGGGCGGCATCGGCGGCAACCGCAAGATGTTCGGGCAGTTGCTGGACGCGGACCATCTTCCCCACACCCTGCAGGCCGGGCAGGCATTCGTGCGCGGCATGCCGGAAACCGGCGGCGTCGCACTTGCGGACGAACTCCTGCGGCTCATAGAGCTGCATGATGCCTCCACCATTGCCGCCGTCATTGTCGAACCCATGTCCGGATCCGCCGGCGTGCTGGTTCCGCCGCAAGGATATCTGCAACGGCTCAGGGAAATCTGCGATAAGCACCAGATCCTGCTGATCTTTGATGAGGTCATCTCGGGCTTCGGCCGTCTCGGCGCCTACAGCGCCGCGGAGAAATTCGGCGTCTCTCCCGACCTGATGATGCTGGCCAAGCAGATCACCAACGGCGCCGTCCCCATGGGGGCCGTCGTCGCCAGCCGCGACATCTACGATGCCTTCATGCAGCAAGACCTGCCCAGGCACGCCATCGAATTCAGTCACGGCTATACCTATTCGGCCCATCCCGTCGCCTGCGCCGCCGGCCTCGCATCCCTGGACATCCTGCGCGACGAACAATTGGTCTCGCAAGCGGCGGAACTGGCGCCCGTATTCGAATCCGCCATCCATGGGCTCAGGGGGTGCAAACACATCGTGGACATCCGCAACTGCGGGCTGGCCGGCGCATTGCAGCTCGAAGCGCGCGATGGAGACGCCGCGGTCCGGCCGTTCGAGGCGGGGCTGAAGCTCTGGCAGGCGGGCTTCTACGTCCGCTTCGGCGGAGATACGCTGCAGTTCGGGCCGCCCTTCACCACGACAGCCGAGGAACTGGACCGGCTGTTCAGCGCTGTGGGCGATACCCTGCAGCAGATCGCCTGATACCAGCGCTGGAAAAAGCAGCATCGCAATCCGCCCTGTGCCTCGCATAGGGCGTTTTTTTGCCGCCGGGCCGCCCCTAGGCAAAAAGCGTCCCCTTGGGGATGAGCCCGGACATAAGACAGTCCACTGCGGACTGTCTTATGCCTGGCGAATCCAAGCGGCCTGCAGGCCGCGCGGTGGAGCGCAAGCGGGCGCCAGCCTGCGCAGCGTGGGGGCCTTTTTTTCATACTTACTCCGGATTGGTGCAATACACGGCCCTTTGCGCCCCGGATGCGTGCGCATGGGGAAAACCCCGGCAAGAAACATTTGTTTTTCCCGGCAAAGCTTAAGTATCATTTGTTTTATTTCAGGGCCCGACGGCCTTGCAGCAGAAAGCAGGAGTAGGACGTACCCCCCATGCCGGCAAAAGAAAAGCATCTTCCTGAAGACCGACTGCGGCAGCACTATCATGCGCTGTCTCCGGAACTTCAGCGCGCCGCAGACTGGGTCATGTCTCATCCTGCGGAGGTCGGACTGTGGTCCATGCGCCGCCAGGCAATGGCGCTTTCCGTCTCACCCGCCACCATGCTCAGGCTCGCCCGCTCCGTCGGCTATCCCAGCTACAACAGTTTCCGTCTGCCTTTTCAGAAGGCGCTGACCGAGCCCCTTGCCGCCAGCGTCCAGCATGTGCAGCGCACGCATCGCCACGCGGGTCCGATGCAGCGCGACCAGCTTGCCGACATCCAGCGCCAGGCCGTTTCGGCGGCGGCAGGCCTGAATACGTCCGAGGCCATCGACGCGGCCGCCCGCGCCATCCTCCAGGCCAGCCATGTCGGCTTCCTCGGATCGCGCATCTGCCATGCCCTGGCCTTTCACCTGAACTACTCCTATCACCTCCTGAAGGGCAACGGCAGCCTGATCGACGGCGTCGGCGGCACGCTGTCCGAACAGATCCATGCCATGCAGTCCCGGGACGTCGTCGTCGCCATCGCGCTGAATCCCTATTCCCGCTCGACCATCGAGGCGGCGCGCCTTGCCTGCCAGCAGGACGCCTGCCTGATCGCCCTGACCGACAGCAGCCAGTCTCCCCTGGCGCAGATCGCGAAGCACACGCTGCTGTTCGGAGCCGCGTCCTCTCGCAGCTCCGAAGCCATGGAGGCTCCCGCCACCTTCTTCCATACCGTGACCGGCGCGACTGCGCTGATCGAACAGTTGCTTGCCCGCATCGCCGCGCTCGGCGGCGGCGCAGTGCAGCGGCGCGCCGCCGAGATCGGCAGGCGCCTGCACCAGACCCAGGCCTACTGGGAGGCCAGTATTCCCAGAGAATTCCCTCGCACAATCTCCAGGACATCATCATGAGCTCCACTTACGTCATGCACCGCTCCCTGCGCAACACGCCGCCAGTCGCCACCCGTGGCAAAGGCGTATGGCTCTACGACGCCGGAGGCAACGCCTGGCTCGACGGTTCGGGCGGCGCGGCGGTCTCCTGCCTCGGCCACGGCCATCCGGCCGTCATCGACGCCATGCACAGGCAGATCGACCAGCTTGCCTACGCCCATACCGGCTTCTTCACCACGGAGCCGGCAGAAACGCTCGCCCAGCGCCTGGTCGACGACGCCCCGGGGGACGCCTCGCATGCCTACTTCGTATCCGGCGGCTCCGAGGCGATCGAAGCCGCGCTGAAAATGGCACGCCAGTATTTCGTCGAAATCGGCCAGCCCCAGCGCACGCACATCATCGCCCGCCGTCAAAGCTATCACGGCAATACGCTCGGCGCGCTCGCCGTGGGAGGCAACGAATGGCGCCGCCAGCAGTTCGCCCCACTGCTGATCGACGTCGCACATGTCTCGCCCTGCTATGAATACCGCGACAGGCACGAAAACGAAACAGCCGAGCAGTACAGCCAGCGGCTGGTGCGCGAGCTCGAAGACACGATCCTGAAGCTGGGCGCGGACAAGGTCATCGCCTTCTGCGCCGAGCCCATCGTCGGCGCCACCGCCGGCGCCCTCCCGCCCACGCCCGGCTACTTCAAGGGGGTGCGCGAGATCTGCGACAAATACGGCATCCTGCTGATCGCCGACGAAGTCATGTGCGGCATGGGCCGCACCGGCACGCTGTATGCCGTCGAACAGGAAGACATCGTCCCCGATCTCATCACCATCGCCAAGGGCCTGGGCGGCGGCTACCAGCCCATCGGCGCCGTCGTCGTGCAAAAGCGCATTGCCGATGCCATGCAGAAAGGCACCGGCTTCTTCCAGCACGGACACACTTACATTGGCCATGCCACGGCCTGCGCCGCCGCGCTGGCCGTGCAGAACGTCATCCGCGACGAAAACCTGCTGGAGCGCGTACGCCAGCTGAGCCTGGTGCTGCAGCAAGAGCTGCGCGAACGCTTCAGCGGCCATCCCCATGTCGGGGACATACGCGGCCGCGGGCTGTTCTTCGGCCTGGAACTGGTGAAAGATCGCGCAACGAAACAGGTATTCGACCCCGCCCTGCAACTGCATGCGCGCGTCAAACGCGAGGCTTTTGCCCGTGGCCTCATGGTTTACCCTATGGGGGGAACTATTGATGGACGTCAAGGAGACCACATTTTGCTTGCGCCTCCGTTTATTATTACGGAAAACGAAATAGACATGCTCGTGCAACGCTTGGCGGCCGCCATCCAGGCTGCCATCGAAAGTCTGCCGGCCTGACCAGGCCCAGACCGACACGTTGTCCAGCAGGATTCGGTTTTCGGCGCCATGTGCGCCATAATCCATCCGGCCACAAACCGGTTTACAACAATGACCAAGGAGTACAACACCATGACAGCAGCTCTGCTCAAATCCCCCCTGAAAGGCAAACGTTTCGTCGTCACTGCGGCTCTTACTGCAGTCATCGGCGCAATGGGCGTATTCCACCAGCCCGCGCAGGCCCAGCAGAAATTCGTTAGCATCGGCACCGGCGGCGTGACGGGCGTCTATTACGCAGCCGGCGGCGCCATCTGCCGTCTGGTCAACAAGGACCGCGCGGAGCACGGCGTGCGCTGCTCCGTCGAATCCACCGGGGGTTCCGTCTTCAACGTGAACACCATCAAGGCTGGCGAACTGGATCTGGGCGTCGTGCAGTCCGACGTAGGGTTCAACTCCTACAATGGCGAAGGCCAGTTCAAGGATTCGGGCGCCTACAAGGACCTCCGCTCCGTCTTTTCCCTGCACCCCGAACCTTTCACCACAGTGGTCCGCAAAGAATCCAACGTCAAGACATTCGACGACCTGAAGGGCAAGCGCTTCAACGTCGGCAACCCTGGTTCGGGCACTCGCGCCTCGCTGGAGCAGTTGATCGCCGCCAAGGGCTGGACGCTGAAGGACTTCGCACTGGCCTCCGAACTGCGCCCCGATGAACATGGCGCCGCCACTTGCGACGGCAAGATCGACGGCTTCTTCTACGGTGTGGGTCACCCGTCCGCCAACATCCAGGACCCCACCACCACCTGCGGCGCGCAGCTGGTTTCCATCACCGGCGAAGCCGTGGACAAGCTGGTCGAGCAGTACCCCTACTATGCCAAGGCAACCATCCCCGGCGGCCTGTATCCCAACAATCCCAACGACACTGAAACCTACGGCGTGCTCGCCACCATGGTCACATCGGCCAAGGTTCCCGATGACACCGTCTACAAGATCGTGAAGGCTGTCTTCGAAAACTTCGAGGACTTCAAGAAGCTGCACCCCGCCTTCGCCCATCTGAAGAAGGAAGAGATGGTCAAGAACGGCCTGTCCGCTCCGCTGCATCCGGGCGCCGAGAAGTACTTCAAGGAACAGGGTCTCCTGTAATCAGCTCGCAGAGATCCGCGCAACCAGGCTCCACGGGCCTGCGCGCGGACAATTCGGTATCGGTCCCGGCGCACTCCGCCGGGACCGAGCAGATCCTCCGGGGTGCAATGCCCCGGCATAACCAAGATCGAGACGAATCATGAGCAATAAACCCAACGCCAGCGCAACGAACGAAGAACTCGAACAGCTGGTTGCCGACGTCGACCGTGGCGGCCGCGACATTTCCGGCTTCGCTGGCGCTGTCCTGTTCGGAGGCGCCGTAGTCTGGGCGCTGTTCCAGCTGTGGTACGCATCGCCCCTACCGTTTACTCTGCGCCTGGGCATCTTCAACGATACCGAGGCGCGCTCCCTGCACCTGGGCCTGGCAATGTTCCTGGGCTACCTGGCATTCCCCGCGCGCAAATCATCGCCCAAGGACAGGATTCCCCTGCATGACTGGGTCCTGGCCATCGTGGCCGGCCTGTGCGGCGCCTACCTGTATCTGGCATACAACCAGCTGGCCATGCGCCCCGGCCAGCCCACCACGTTCGACGTCACCGTCGCCGCCATCGGGCTGGTGCTGCTGCTCGAAGTGACCCGGCGCGCCCTTGGCGCTCCCATGGCCATCCTGGGCACCGTATTCATCCTGTACGTGTTCCTGGGCCCCTGGCTGCCCGACGTACTGGCGCACCGCGGCGCATCGCTGGAGCGCATGGTCAGCCACATGTGGCTGACGACCGAAGGCGTGTACGGCGTGGCGCTAGGCGTATCCGTATCGTACATCTTCATCTTCGTCATGTTGGGCTCGCTGCTGGACAAATGCGGCGCGGGCAACTACATGATGCAGGTATCGTTCGCCCTGCTCGGCCACTTGCGCGGCGGCCCTGCGAAAGTGGCCGTCGTATCGTCCGCCGTCAACGGCATTGTGTCCGCCTCCTCCGTGGCCAACGTCGTCACGGGCGGCATCTTCACGATACCGCTGATGAAAAAAGCGGGCTATGGCGGCATACGCGCAGGCGCCATCGAAACGGCATCGTCGGTCAACGGACAGATCATGCCTCCCGTCATGGGCGCGGCGGCCTTCCTGATGATCGAATACGTCGGCATCCCCTATACCGACATCATCAAGCACGCCCTGCTGCCCGCCTCCATCTCCTACATCGCCCTGTTCTACATCGTGCACCTGGAAGCGCTGAAACTCGGCATCCAGCCCATGATGTCGGCGGGCGCTCCCAAAACGCCGATGCAGAAACTGGCGGGCTGGGGCATGGGGGTCTCGGGCACACTGATCGTCGTGGGACTGGTCTACTGGATCGGCGTCGGCGTGCAGGCGGTGGCCGGCAATGCCGCCATGCCCATCCTGCTGGGACTGCTGCTGGCGCTGTATGTGTGGCTGCTGCATATCGCCTCGCGCCATCCCGACCTGCCGGAAGAAATCAGCATCACCAATCCGCAGCGTCCCGAAACCTGGCCCACAGTGCGCGCAGGCCTGTATTTCCTGATCCCGATCGGCATCCTGGTCTGGTGCCTGACGGTGGAAATGCTGTCCGCCGGGCTGTCGGCATTCTGGGCCGTCGCATCCATGCTGTTCCTGATGGCGACCCAGCGTCCGCTGATCGCCTGGTTCCGCAAACAGGCCGTTCGCCCCGCTGCGGAACACGGCCTGAAGGAAACCATCGTCGGGCTCCAGGAAGGCGCGCGCAACATGATCGGCATCGCCATCGCCTGCGGCACGGCCGGCCTGATCGTGGGCGGCATCACGCTGACCGGCCTCGGGCTGCGCATGACTTCGTTCGTGGAATTGGTTTCCATGGGCAATGTGCTGCTCATGCTGGTGTTCACGGCGGCCGTCTGCCTGGTGCTCGGCCTGGGCATGCCCACGACAGCCAACTATATCCTCATGGCGACACTGATGGCGCCCGTCGTCGTCGAACTGGGCGCGCAGAACGGCCTGATCATTCCGCTGATCGCCGTGCACATGTTCGTGTTCTACTTCGGCATCATGGCGGACATCACGCCGCCGGTGGGCCTCGCGACATTCGCGGCGGCGGCCATTTCGGGAGAAGATCCGATCAAGACGGGCGTGCAGGGCGTCACCTACGCCATGCGTACCGCCGTGCTGCCCTTCATGTTCATCTTCAATCCGCTGCTGCTGCTGATCGACATCGAAGGCACCTGGGAACTGATCCTGGTCGTGGCCGGCGCAACGCTGGCTTCGCTGACCTTCGCCGCCGCAACCATACGCTGGATGCGCGTTCGCTGCACATGGACCGAAACGCTGCTGCTGTTGTTGGTGACCTTCATGCTGTTCCGTCCGGACTGGTTCATGAACTACCTGGCGCCCAAGCACGTCGCCAGGCCGGCCGCGGAAATCCTGCAGATCGCCACGGAACTGCCGCCCAAGGCGCGCATCGTCGCCGTCCTCGAAGGCATGAATATCGAGGGTGACGAACTGGTCAAGACCGTGGCCGTGCCGTTGCAGGCGCTGCCCGAGGACAGCAACCTGGAAGGCGAGGCCATCGGCCGGCAACGCCTGCGCAATGCGGGAGTCACGCTGTCGGCGCTCGGCGACCAGGTGCAGATCGCCAACGTGGGTTTCAGCACGGCCGCCTATCGCGCCGGCTGGGAACAAGGCTGGGACGTCAAGGAAGTCAAGATACCCAATCCATCCCGCCCGTCCGAGTTCTGGACCTATCTGCCCGCGGTTCTGATCCTGATCGCCATCTGGCTCGCGCAAGGCCGCCGGATGCGCAAGGAGTCCGAAGCCTGATCCCGCTTCATCGGGGATCGAACACAGGGGCGGCAGGATGCCGCCCCTGTGCTTTTCCGCGTGACCTTCCTGCAATGGACAATATCTCCCAAGGGTGTATATTTACGTCGATGGAACAAGCGCAACACCCCGACAGCAATCCTCTTCCTCCCAATACGAACAAGACACGCCTGCTCGCCATGGCCGGAGTCGCGGCTACCGTGGTGCTGGTGGCATTCGACTCCACCATCGTCGCCAACATGCTGCCGCGTGCGGCGCAGGCGCTGGGCGGCATGAGCCTCTACGCGTGGGCGGGCACCGGCTACCTGTTGTCGATGGCGGCCTCCATCCTCGTCTTCGGCCGCATCGGCGACCTCTACGGGCGGCGCGAACTCATGCTTCTGTCCGTGGCCATCGTCGCCTTCGGATCGCTCATGTGCGGCTTTGCCGACAGCATGCCTCAACTGATCGCGTGGCGTACTTTCCAGGGCATAGGCGGGGGCATGATGATCGCTACCGCGTTCGCCGCGCCGGCCGATCTGTTCCCCGATGTGCGCGAGCGCGTGCAATGGATGGCCCTGGTCTCCGTCACCTTCGCCATCGCCAGCGGCATAGGTCCGGTCCTGGGCGGCGCCATCACCCAGGAGCTGGGCTGGCGCGCCGCGTTCTTCGTCACTCCTACCGCAGGCGCATTCGCCCTGTTCATGCTGTTCCGTTTCTTCCCCAGGATCGCCTGCCCCACGCCGCGCGATGCCCGGCATATAGACTGGCCCGGCGCCGCGCTGCTGGTCGTCGCCATTGCCTCGCCGCTGGCGGCCCTCGAACTGGGCCTGTCTTCCGGCGCGCATCGCAAGCCGGTGCTGGCCGCGCTCCTGACCCTGGCGGGCCTCGTCGCCGCGCTGCTGTTCCTATGGCACACCAAGCGCGCGGCATCGCCGATATTTCCGCCGCGCGTGCTGGGCACGCGCGATGCCCGCCTGCTGAACCTCAGCGCCATTCTCGTCGGCGCCATCATGTTCATTCTGATCTTCTATTCACCGCTCATGCTGCAAGACACGCTGGGGCTGCGGCCCGGAAAAGCAGGGCTGCTGATGACACCGCTGGTCGTCGGCATCCCCGTGGGCAGCCTGGTCAACGGCAGGCTGTTTCCCTTGCAGAAGCAGCCGCAGCGCCTGCTGACCTTCGGCTTCAGCGCCTTGCTGGCCGGATGCCTGATGATACTGACCATCGGCAACGACTCAGGGGCGCTCTGGATACTGCTCAGCTTTTCCATGGCCGGCTTCGGGCTCGGCTTTATCCTGCCCAACCTGACACTGTTCATGCAGATGCTCAGCGAGCCCAGGGACATCGGCGTATCATCCGGCCTGGTGCAGACTACCCGCGCCATCGGCAGCGCCCTGGGCACAGCCGCCATCGGCATCGTCATCGCCAGGAGCTCGGTCGCATCGGGAATTCAGGCGGGGCTGATCGCATGCGGAGCCATGAGCATCATCTGCATGCTGCTGTCCAGCAGGATACAAATGCGCAATACTCCTCGATAAGGCCGCATTCCCTGACCAGGCCGGGAAAAAGCCTAGCCGCCCTCCGCCCCCGTCGACACGACCTTGCCGGCATCGCGCGAAGCACGCCACTGCCTGTGCTTGCTGTCCATGCTCAGGCCGATGATGGAGTCTCCCGCCACCCTGCCGATATACTGCGTCGCTTCGGCGCCGTCGCGAACCAGGAAATGCACGTCTGTGCCTCGCATGGCTCCCGCCTCGACCAGCAGCTCCCTTCCGTTGCGCTCGAGCGTCCCCTGGAGACGCTGGAATGTCTGCCGCAAGCTCAGCCGATGCGGCTCGCCGTCGATATCGACATTCCATTCGCCTTCGATATTGGCAGGGACGATCCAGAGGTACAGGCTGGCGCCGTCGCGGTGATCGCTTTCATCGCTTTCCCATTCGCCCATGTCGAAAGCATGCGATACCACCCGCGTTCCCGGCGCAAGCTCGCTCAGAATCCGCGGACGCAGCTTCATGTTGACGTCCGGCAGCAGGTACATGGTCAGCACCGTGGCGCTCGAGATATCCGTCTCGAACAGGTCCTGGACTTCGAATCTCACACGATCGCCGACACCCGCCTCGCGGGCCGATTCGCGGGCCTTGTCCACCAGATCGGGAACGATTTCCACCCCAAAGCCATACCTGGCCTTGCGGTCCCTGACGGCGGCGATGGGAATGCGGCCATCCCCGGAGCCCAGGTCGATCAGGTAGTCCTCTTCGTTGACACCGGCAAGGTCCAGCATGCGCTCGACCACGCCGTCCGCCGTCTTCACGTAGGGCACGTCCAGCTCGAGGAACGGGAAGGGTATGCCGCCCGGCTTGACCGAGCTCTGCTCGAACTCCAGGGTCTGGGCCGAGCCGGCACCGCAGAAGGCCGCCAGCATCAACGGAGCCAGCCTGGCGGCAAAAAAGGCCCCCACGCTGCGCAGGCTGGCGCCTGCTTGCTTCCCCCCAAGGGGGCGCTTTTTGCCTAGGGGCGGCCCGGCGGCAAAAGAAGAACGGCGTCGGGAGGCTCCCGGCGTCAACAGCATCATGACATCGACTCCATGAGAACGGTACCGCCGTACCGGAAAGACCATGCGAACAACATCACTTTACCCGAAATACCCAGGTGCCCGCCTGTTTTTCCCTCTTTTTAATCTGGATCAAGAAAAAACGAAATGCCCGCGATGCTTTCTTGACCACACTATATATTGAAAATAATATACATGAAACACTATATATAGTGAATCGGAGGTCTCATGGCGCCAGATGCCATTTCGCTGTCTCAGCATCGCAATCGACAAACCAGCGCGCCGTCCGGGCAAGGCGCATCTCATGCCGGCAAACCCGCCGGGCACGAATCCCCGCCCCTCATCGACGTCGCAACGTCCGTCAACGAATACCTGGCGCAGCAGGATTGGCGGGTCAACGCCAACGCCAACCAGGGCTATTCCCTGGGCGGGCTTATCCTGAACGTCTCCGGCAAGGTCATCGCCAATTACTGGCTCAGCCATGTCTATCCGGCGGAAATCGGCAACGCCCACCGCGAAGCCGATCTGCACATCCACGACCTCGACATGCTTTCGGGCTATTGCGCCGGATGGTCCCTGCGCACCCTGCTCAACGAAGGCCTGAACGGCGTTCCCGGCAAGGTGGAATCCATCGCGCCCAGGCATATGTCCAGCGCGATCGGCCAGATCGTCAACTTCCTGGGCACGCTGCAGAACGAATGGGCCGGCGCCCAGGCGTTCAGCTCCTTCGACACCTACATGGCGCCCTTCATCCGCAAGGACGATCTGCGCTACGAAGAGGTCAAGCAGTACATGCAGGAGCTGATCTACAACCTCAACGTTCCTTCGCGCTGGGGCACGCAGACGCCATTCACCAACCTCACATTCGACTGGGTCTGCCCGGAAGATCTGCGCGAGCAGGTTCCCGTCATCGGCGGCGAGGAGATGCCTTTCACCTATGGCGAGCTCCAGTCCGAAATGGACATGATCAATCGCGCCTACATCGAGATCATGACGGCGGGCGACGCCAAGGGCCGGGTCTTCACCTTTCCCATTCCCACCTACAACATCACGGCGGATTTCGACTGGCACAGCCCGAATGCCGATCTGCTGTTCGAAATGACGGCCCGCTACGGCCTGCCGTATTTCCAGAACTTCATCAACTCCGAGCTGTCCCCCAACATGATCCGCTCGATGTGCTGCCGCCTGCAACTGGACCTGCGCGAACTGCTCAAGCGCGGCAACGGTCTGTTCGGCTCCGCCGAGCAGACCGGATCGCTGGGCGTAGTCACCATCAACTGCGCGCGCCTGGGCTACCTGCATGCGGGAGACGAGCCCGCCCTGCTGCGGCGTCTGGACGAGCTGCTCGAACTGGGCAAACGCAGCCTGGAAATCAAGCGCACCGTCATCCAGGAATACATGGACAACGGGCTGTTCCCCTATACCAAGCGCTACCTGGGCACCTTGCGCAATCATTTCTCCACACTGGGCGTCAACGGTATCAACGAAATGATCCGCAACTTCACGCGCGACCGGCACGATATCACAACCGCCGAAGGCTATGCGCTGGCCGTGCGCCTGCTGGATCACGTGCGCATGCGCATGGTGCAATTCCAGGAAGAAACCGGCCACATGTACAACCTCGAGGCCACGCCAGCCGAAGGCACGACCTACCGCTTCGCCAAGGAAGACCGCAAGCGCTTCCCCGATATCCTGCAGGCGGGCACCGAGGACATGCCCTACTACACGAACTCGTCGCAATTGCCCGTGGGCTTCACCGACGATCCGTTCGAGGCGCTAGAACGCCAGGACGAGCTGCAGCGCAAGTACACCGGTGGAACGGTACTGCACCTGTACATGACGGAGCCCATCTCCAGCGCCGATGCCTGCCGCAATCTGGTCAAGCGCGCGCTGAGCCGCTTTTCGCTGCCCTACATTACCGTCACGCCGACCTTTTCCATCTGCCCCAAGCACGGCTACCTGGCCGGCAAGCATCCCTTCTGCCCCAAGTGCGACGAGGAACTGCTGGCGCAAAAAAGGCAGCAGGCGGTCGCCTGAACATCGCATCCCCCACCCAACCAACCATACGAGGCCTATCATGATCCAGACACAAGCCATGCAATCGACCGACACCATCACACTGCGCGACGACGAGCGCCAGCCTTGCGAAATCTGGACGCGCGTCATGGGATACCATCGCCCCATGTCGTCGTTCAATATCGGCAAGAAAGGCGAGTTCCACGAACGCAAGTACTTCGTCGAAGGGCGCGCCAAAGCGCTGTCCAAAGCCGCATGACCGAAGAAGCCTGCCGTGCGATCCGGATCGGTGGGCTGGCGCCTTTCAGCGCCACCGACTATCCGGGTGTGTTTTCCGCAGTCCTGTTCGTCCAGGGCTGTCCCTGGCGTTGCGGCTATTGCCACAACCCGCACCTGCAACCGCGCGGCACAGACCATGCCATCGCCTGGCATGACATCATGGACCTGCTGCAGCGCAGGCGCGGCCTGATCGATGCCGTCGTCTTCAGCGGCGGAGAGCCGACCATAGACCCCGGACTGCGCAGCGCCATGGACGACGTGCGCGGCCTGGGGTTCCGCATCGGCCTGCATACCGGCGGCATCTACCCCGACCGCCTGGCCGATGTGCTCCCGCTCGTCGATTGGGTGGGACTGGACATCAAGGCCCCCTTCGACGTCTACGATACCGTCACACAGGTCAGCGGCAGCAGCCAGCCTGCCCTGCGCAGTCTCGAAATGATACTGTCGCACGGCACGGACCTCGAATGCCGCACCACGCTGCATCCCTCGCTGCTTGCGCCGGACGATATCCTGCGCCTCGCCAGATCGCTGGCCGATATGGAAGTGGAGAACTACGCGTTGCAATTGTTCCGCAAGCAGGGCTGCAGCGACAGCGGGTTGCTGCGCGCACCGATGCACGACTACCCCGGCAAGTCCCTGATCGATACCGTGCGCGGCCTGTTTCCCCGCTTTACGTTTCGGGAAGGCTGAGTTCGGGTTCTCGGCCAAATTCCGGCCTTCTTCTTTCTTATGGGGCAAGCGGCGGCGTGGGGGCTTTTTTACCGCCGGGCTATCTCAGCCTTCCTGGCAGAGGCAGGCCCCTGGCGCGCAGGCGCTGCATCAGCGCCATGGGCAACAGGTGCTGCGGAACCAGCGACGACAGGTCGATGGCATCCAGTGTGTTCTTGACCAGCAGACCCAGCTCGGTATCCCCTTCCAGCACCAGCCTGCGGCTGAAGAACAGCGTATCGGGATCCTCCTTCCGCATGGCAAGCAGGAAAAAATCATGCAGGCTGGCACAGATCGCCAGATCCACTTCGCCCTCGTGGCGCGCGGCGATGAACGCCCGGTTGCGCCAGATGAAATCGAATGCGACTCCGGCATCGCGCACCTGGATGCGCAAGGTCCGGTTCTCCAGCAATAGCAGGATGTCTGGCTGCAGATGCCTTGCCAGGGCAAGGTTCAGCCCCAGGACGAACAGTACCGAACCGGGATAGGCAGGCAGAACGGAAAAGGCTTGTCGTACCGGGGCCGGTACCTGATAACCTGGTGTCGTCATGGCCGTAAGCTCCTTCGAAAGGTGAATGTGCTCCACCTTCGCGCGGGACCGCTATCCGGGGATGCGGCGAAGTGGGCGTGCCACGCATGATGCCCTCGCTCACATTCGCACGCCATGATCTGCCTCAATAATCAAAGCCGGGCCGCAACGTATTTCGTCCCGGCATGATCTGCATCAGGTTTTGCTGCCGGGCCGCCTTAAGCAAAAAGGCCCCCTTTCGGGGGCAGCAAGCCGAAGGCGCAGCGTGGGGGCATTTTTTGCCGCCGGGACGCCTCTGGACGCTTCAGGCCGCCATTTCCAGGCCAGGCCGGCCGAACCAGTACCCGTTGCAGGGCCCCTCGGGCATCAGCGGCAACAACTGGTCGTTGGCTTCGGCGAGCCCCAGCGTTCCATCCATCACCTTGCGGAAGATGGACAGGATCTCCAGCGTATGCCTGGACTGCGGGCTGATACGCACCACCTCGGCGCCCAGGGCGCCGAACGCATGCAATTGGTCCAGCAAGGTGTAGACCAGCGCCGACTGCGTCTGGATGCCGTTGATGGTCAGGAACGGCTGCCCTTCTTTCGTGCGCATGAGCAGCCCGTCGGGATGATCCATGCAGACATACTGGCAGTTGTCCTTGGGAATGTTGCGATTGCGCGCCGTGAAGCAGCGGGCAGAGAACGCCAGCGGCAGCTTGCCGTAGGAGAAAATCTCCGCCGGAATGCGCCGCTCGCCCTCGGACTGGATCTGGCCCAGCGTATCCCTGCCCATTTCCAGCGGCATGACCCAGCGCACGGCGCCGAGGCCAGCCAGCAAATCACGCGTAGGCGCATTGTAGATGTTCAGGAAAGGCCCCGCGATGAACGGCCTGCCTTGCATCAGGCGTACGGCTCCCATATCGTTGGCTTCGACCTGATAGCGCGTGTTCTCGGCAATCTTGCGCAGTGTCGTCAGGTCCTGGCCGGATTCCAGCAGGACCTGCGTCGACAGGATCACTTTCTTGCCCGCTTCGTCCAGCATTTCCGCAACTTCCAGCCAATCGGCAAGACGCAGCTCGTGCCTTCGGGAACAAACGGTTTCGCCCAGGTAGACGATGTCGGCACAGGAATCGCGCAGACTTTCATAGAATTGCAGCACCTCGACGCGCGACCAGTAGTACTGCAGCGGCCCGACGGCCAGTTTCAGTTGTGTCTTCATTTCCATGGCCTGTGATACGCTCCGAGTGTGTGCTGCTGCCCCTCGGCAACCTTGTTCAATTCCGCCATCCAGGCGGGCTTCACGGAATAACGGGCCATGTTGGCCGCGCACTGATCGATGGCCTCGCGCCATACCCTGGCCACCTGTCCGGCGTAGGCCGGACTGCGTTGCCTGCCTTCAATCTTGACGGCGCTGATGCCAAGCTGCATCAGCCTGGGCAGCAATTCCAGCGTATTCAGGCTGGTAGGCTCTTCCAGCGCATAGTAGTTTTCATCCGCGACGTCGAAACGGCCTTTGCATAATGTGGGATAGCCCGCGTTTTCTCCTTCTTCGTAGCGGTCGATCAGGACGCCGTTCAGGCGCGACTCCAGGCCCTTGCCCGTCTGCTGCCAGCGCACGTATTTGGCCGGAGAGCAGACACCCTTGGTATTGGGGGACTCGCCAGTCACGTAGGACGATAGTGCGCAGCGCCCTTCCACCATTACGCACAGGCTGCCGAAACCGAACACTTCGATTTCGATGTCGGTCTTCTCGCAGACCATTTCCACCTGGGCCATGGAAAGCACACGGGGCAATACGGCGCGCGTTACGCCGAAATGCTCCTGATAGAAGTTGATGGCCTCGTAGTTGGTGGCCGATCCCTGCACCGACAGATGCAGTTCGAGATGCGGATAATGCGTGCGCGCATAGCGCATCAGCCCCGGATCCGCCAGCAGGATAGCGTCAATGTCGGCGCGCGCGGCGCGATCGACTGCCGCGTGCCATTGCTGCCATGCATTGCCCTGGGGGTAGGTATTGAGCGCCAGCAGTACCTTGCGGCCGCGCGCATGGGCATAGCAGATACCTTCGTTGATCGCGGCTTCGTCGAAATTGAGCCCCGCGAAATTGCGGGCATTGGTAGCGTCGCGAAACCCCAGATAGACGCTGTCCGCCCCGTTGTCTATCGCGGCCTTCAGGCCGGGAAGACTGCCCGCGGGACAAAGCAGCTCGGGTTTGGCGAACGATTGGGGCGGGGGCGCATGCGTGGATGCGCTGCTGGAAGGCAACATCGGCAGAACTCCTGAAACAAGGACAACAATCGAATGACTGCTGCGCCTGGTCCTGGAGTTCGATGCCGGCAAACCTGGCGACAATGCCATTGTCGCTAACACGGGTATATCGACTTGCCTGTCCCGTGCCGCCGGCACTGCCTTCGTCTACCCCGCCGTTGCTTCGGTGGCGGGGCGTCGTGGTTTACACAGTCGTCGATTCCGTATAGGAATATGCCGGCACGACGGTAGGCGCCGCAGCCGACATGAAGGCGGGCTTGAGGCCCGCTATCATGTATTCGATCAGTTCCCGCACAGGACGGATGGCGCTGCCGAACGGCAGTTTTTCCGAGCCACGGAAAAACAGGCCGCGCTTGACATCGCCCGCCAGCGCGAACGCCAACTGGGTATCGATGCAGAACTGGCCTGCCTTGTCATTGCCGTCGCGCCAGCCGCACTGATGCAGGCAATCGAAACCTGCCGTGCAAGGCTTGACCTTGGCAATGCGTTGCATCTTTGCTTCCTTGTCGAGGTAGTTTTCCAGCCAGGGCGTACGCACGGCGCGCGCGGGCAGGCCCGCGGTGCTCATGAACGTGACGATGTCCTCCGGCTTGGCCTCGGCAAGCACTCTCTTGAAATTGATGTGGGCATCGCCTTCCTGCGTGACGGCAAAGGCCGAGCCCAGTTGCACCGCGTCCGCACCCATCGCCAGCAGCGAACCGACCTGCTCGTGAGTATGAACGCCGCCCGCTGCGATCAGCGGAATATTCTCGCCTTCGATGCCCAGGTCCTTGAACAATTGCCGGGCACCCGGCAGGACGCTGGTGAACTGGAAGGCGGGATTGTCGATATCGGCGATCGAAGCCGCGCCCAGGTGGCCCGCCGCGTGCTTGGGATTCTCGATGACGATGGCATCGGGAAGGCGATTCTTGCGCATCCAGCGCTTCAGAATGACGCCGATGCCGCGCACGTCGGACAGGATGGGAATCAGGGCGACCTTGGGAAAATTGGCGGTCAGGTCCGGCAAGTCGAGCGGCAGGCCCGCGCCGACGACCACGGCGTCGGTCTCGCTTTCGCATGCCTGACGCACATAGGGAGCGTATTCGGCCACGGCGCGCATGACGTTGACGGCGATGGCGCCGTTTCCGCCCGACAACTGCTTGGCCGCCTTGATCTCGCGGTCGAGCGCAATCAGGTTGACCGAATTGATGAGTTCCTTGTCTTTGTTTTTCGTGAGGTTGGTCTGCGCCATCAGGTCCGGGTGATGCCGGCGCAGATCCACGCTGGAAATGGTGCCGAGCGCGCCATATGACGCAACGGTGCCGGCCAGACGATGCGCCGAGATGCCTACGCCCATCCCGCCTTGTACGATGGGAAGCAGCGATTTGCCCTTGAGCTTGACGCGTTCGAATAAGGTCTGCAACACGATAAGTTGATCCTGATAGTGACTAGTTGTGACCAGCCATTCTAAAGCAGTCATGTACTATGACGCCAGACGAGGCCGGGCTCTTTAATTTAAATCAAAGATGTGGAGATTTTATGGCTTCAGAATCACGACATGCCGAAAGACCCTGAACCCACCATTACATTGGACGTGCGCCACCTGGCGCCGCCGGAACCACTGGAACTCGCCATGGAAGCGATTTTCCGGCTGCCTCCCGATGGCAGACTGTGCCTGCGCATCCATCGGGAACCTTATCCACTGTACGATATTTTGCGCAACAATGGGTACTTTTATGCTGTTTTTCCAACAAAAACAGGGTTCGATATCCACATTTGGCAAGATAGCTCATGCAACGCGCCCTGAACTATGACCTGACTCCGGCGCTTTCGGTTCCCCTGCGTTTTTTCCTGTCCGCCCTGATCTTCGCCCTGCTGGCGAGCCTGCTGCTGCTCTGGGCCGGTCCTCAGGCCCTGTCATCCCGCTGGACGCCAGCCGTGCTGGCCATGACCCACCTCTGGCTGCTGGGCTGCTTCACCCTGACCATCATCGGCGCCCTGTTCCAACTGTTTCCCGTCGTCGGCGGGCGCTCCCTTCCTGGAGGAAACCTCTACGCCAACACCATCCTGGCCTGTATCTCGGCCGGCGCGCTGCTGCTGGCACTGGCCTTCCTGTCCGGCACGCGCCAGTTGTTCCCCATGGCCGCCGTCACAGCCGGCGGAGGCCTGACCCTCTTCCTGCTGGGCTGCCTGCATGCGCTCGCCAGTCCGCGTCCTCCTCTGCCCGAAGGCGCGAAACCCATGTTCCGGACCCTGGCGCTCGCACTGTGCTTCCTGTCGTTCGCACTATTGAGCGGCGTCGTCAACGCCATGCTGCGCAGCGGCTCTCTCGCTACTCATCAATGGCTGTCCTCCATCGCATGGCTGGCTCCCGGAGCTCTGACGGATGCGCATGCCGTGCTCGGACTGCTGGGATGGATCGCAATGATGATCATGGCGGTCGCACCGCAAGTCATTCCCATGTTCCAGGCCACCGAACCCTATCCCTACCGATCGGAATGGCGACTCCCCATCCTGTTCGCCCTGGTCCTGCTGTCCTGGCTGCTTTGCGCGTTGCTGCCCGCATTCTCGTGGATACGGCAGACGGCCGTGGCCGCAATACTGCTGGCCTGCCTGGCATTCGCCCTGCTGACGCTGAAAACCCTGAAAACGCGCAAGCGCGCCGAGCCCGACGGCACCACTGGCTTCTGGCAAGCGGCCATGGCCTTCCTGATCCTGGCCTGCTTCTCATGGATGGCAGCCGACACGCCCCTGCTGGCCGGCGTGCTGCTGGCCGGCGCCGCCTTTTCCGCCATCAACGGCATGCTGTACCAGATAGTTCCTTTCCTGATCTGGCTGCATGCGCATCACCAGGCAAAACAGCGCAGACCCATCATGCCGAAAATGCGCGACATCATTCCCCTGCGCCAGGCGCGCCGGCAATGCGGATTACATATTGCCGCCCTGGCCCTGCTGGCCGGCGCTACGCTGTATCCCGCATATCTTGCCCGACCCGCCGCCCTGGCGATGCTGGCATCCGTGCTATGGCTGTGCGCCAATCTGTGGCGGGCGCTGCGCATTTACCGCGCAGCGTTGCAAAGCCTGCAGTAGGCGAGAATCGAAGGCATAAGTGTGCTGATCGATGCCAGCGAGCGCCTGGCCCGCCTGGCCACCGATGTCTAGCCTGCTGTCGGGCAGTGCCATCCAGGCACATTGGAGGGAGGGAAGCCCCAACGGGGCCGAGGGCGCCTGCTGGCGCGCCCGAGCCGACCGACTGGGCCTGGATGGCACTGCCCGACAGCAGGCGGGTTAGCACTTCCGCCTGAAGACATGGCCTGACTAATAAACCGAGCGGCCAAGGCCCTGTGTTCCAGAAAGCGCTCAGGCCACCAGTATCGTCAGCTTGGCCACGCCCAGCGCGAGCGTCTTCAGCCCCACATCCCGGAACTGGATCTGCGCCTGCGCATCCTGGCCGCTGCCGCTCAAACCAATGACAGTGCCCTCGCCAAACCGAGGATGCGCCACCCCCGTGCCGATGCGGAAATGCTGCTCGCCCACCGTCACACCCGAGCTCGCCCTCCTGGGCGCCATCGGCGCAATCGCATTCGTCGACGGCCGACTATACGCATCGCCGTGCCAGCCGCTCTCCGGCATCCGCTGCCGAACCTTCGGACTCAGCCACTTCACATGCGCATCGGGCAGCTCATCCAGGAAGCGCGAACGCATCGCATAGCGCGTCTTGCCATGCAGCATTCGGCTTTGCGCCAGCGTGACATACAGCTTCTTGCGGGCGCGCGTAATGGCCACATACATCAGCCGGCGCTCCTCCTCCAGCCCTCCCTGCTCCAGAATGCTGTTCTCATGCGGGAACAGCCCCTCTTCCAGGCCGGTGACGAACACCGTATCGAACTCCAGCCCCTTCGCCGCGTGGACAGTCATCAGCTGGATCGCGTCCTGACCCGCCTGCGCCTGGTTTTCTCCGGCCTCCAGCGAAGCATGCGTCAGGAACGCCGCCAGCGGCGAAAGCGCCGCCGCCACCGTGAGCCCGCTGTCCGCCAGGCCGAAAGGATCGTCCTCAGTGTCCGAAGGCTCGGCGCCGACTCCGGGCATCTGCACGGCAACGCCAGCAGGCAAGCCCTCCATGTTCTCTTCGGCCGCGAACATGGCCGCGGCATTCACCAGTTCCTTCAGGTTCTCGATGCGGTCCGCGCCCTCTTTGTCGTTCAAGTAGTGCGTCAGCAGGCCGCTATGGTGCAACACATGCTCGATCAGCTCCGGCAGGCTCAGGGATTGCGCCTCGAAACGCATTTCCTGGATGCGCTGCACGAACGCCGCCAGATTGCCGCCGCCCTTCCCGGGCACGAACGGCACTGCGCGGAACAGGCTGATACCGTGCTCGCGCGCCAGATCGCCAAGCTGCTCCAGCGTGCGTGCGCCGATGCCGCGCGCCGGAAAATTGACGACCCGCAACCAAGAAGTGTCGTCGTGCGGATTATCCAGCAGCCGCAGATAGGCCAGCGCATGCTTGATCTCCTGCCGCTCGAAGAAACGCAGGCCGCCATAGACCTTATAGGGAATGGCGGCGCGGAACAGCGCATGCTCGACCATGCGCGACTGCGCATTGCTGCGGTACAGCACGGCAATTTCCTGGCGCAGGCTGCCATCATCGATCTGCGCCTTGATCTCATCCACGATCCATTGCGCCTCGAGCTGGTCCGACGGCTGCTCAATGATGCGCACCGGTTCGCCATGGCCCGAGTCGGTCCAGAGATTCTTGCCCAGCCTGTCCTCGTTGTTGGAGATCAGCGCATTCGCGCAATCGAGGATGTGGCCCGAAGAGCGATAATTCTGCTCCAGGCGTATCACACGGCCCCTGGCGTAATTGCGCTCGAAATCCTTCATGTTGCCGACGTCGGCTCCGCGGAAGGCGTAGATGGACTGATCATCGTCGCCGACGGCGAAGATCGGCGCGCCTGCGCCGGCAAGCAGCGTCAGCCAGCGATACTGCAGGGCATTGGTGTCCTGGAACTCGTCGACCAGGATATGGCTGAAGCGGCGCTGGTAATGCTCGCGGATCGGCGCATTGCGCACCAGCAGTTCATAGGCTCGCAGCAGCAGCTCGGCGAAATCGACCACGCCCTCGCGCTCGCACTGCTCCTGGTACAGGCGATAGATGTCGATCTGGCGCCTGCGGTGCGGATCCCAGGCCTCCATGTCGTCCGGACGCTCGCCCTGTTCCTTGGCCCCGTTGATGAAATACTGCATATCCCTGGGAGGGTACTTTTCATCGTCGATGCCTTCGTTCTTCAGCAGGCGCTTGATCGCCGACAGCTGATCGGCGCTGTCTAGTATCTGGAAGGTCTGCGACAGGCCCGCGTCGCGATGGTGCGCCCGCAGCAGGCGATTGCACAGCCCGTGGAACGTGCCTACCCAAAGCCCGCGGGTATGAATGGGCAGCATGGCCGAGAGCCTGGTCAGCATCTCGCGCGCCGCTTTGTTCGTGAATGTGACGGCCAGCAGGCTGTAAGGACTTGCCTGCCCCGTCTGGATGAGCCACGCCATGCGTGTCGTCAGCACACGCGTCTTGCCGCTGCCCGCGCCGGCGAGAACCAGCGCGTGCTCGGAGGAAAGAGTAACGGCGGCCTGTTGCTGGGGATTGAGCCCTTCGATCATGCCGCGTAGCGGCGCAGGCGGCTGGCGAATTCCTGCAGGCTTTCGATGCCGCTTTGCTGCGCGCGCTGGCACCAGGCCTGGAGGTCATGCAGGAGCTGCTCGCTGGTGGCGCTGGAGCTTTCCCAGACGCGCTCCAGCTCCTGGCGCATCTGCACCAGGGTGGACAGCGACTTGTTCTGCGCCAGCACGGTGTCGACCGCGACACGCTGTTCCGGTGCCAGTTCGCTGGCGTCCGGCTGGGTCAGCCACTTGCCCGCCTGCTTGAGCGAGACGAAAGCGTTGTTCATCTGGTCTGCCGGCTTCAGGCGCTCGAGTTCCTCGCTGACGGCCTTCTTGATCAGCCTGGTATAGCGGGCCAGGATCTCGTAACGGTGCGTGATGACGCCATTCAGGGTGTTGAGGCTGATGGGGTCGGCGTCCGTCACCGGCTCCAGCTTGAGCTTGGGTGCACGCTTCTTCACCTTGGCAAGGCCGAGGAGCTCCAGGGCGCGGATATAGCCCCAGCCCAGGTCGAATTCGTACCACTTGGCGGAAAACTTGGCCGACGTGCCGTAGGCATGGTGGTTGTTGTGCAGTTCTTCGCCGCCGATGATGATGCCCCAGGGAGCGACATTGGTGCTGGTGTCCGGGCTGGCATAGTTGCGGTAGCCCCAGAAGTGGCCCAGACCGTTGACCACGCCGGCGGCCCAGAACGGAATCCATGCCATCTGCACGGCCCATACCGCCAGGCCCAGCACGCCGAAGAGCGCCAGGTCGATGCCCAGCATGATCATGATGCCCAGCAGGCTGTGGCGCGAATACAGCTTGCGCTCGATCCAGTCGTCGGGAGTGCCGTGGCCGAAGCGCTTGAGCGTTTCCGGATTGGTCGCCTCTTCGCGGTACAGCTCGGCGCCGCGGAAGAAGACTTTGCTCAGCCCGAACACCATGGGCGAATGGGGATCGCCTTCGCGCTCCACCTTGGCGTGGTGCTTGCGGTGGATGGCAACCCATTCCTTGGTAACCATGCCCGTCGTCATCCAGAGCCAGAACCTGAAGAAATGCATGACGGCGGGATGCAGGTCGAGCCCGCGGTGCGCCTGGCTGCGATGCAGGAAGACCGTGACGGAGATGATGGTGATATGCGTCAGCACCAGGGTGATGATGACAACTTTCCACCAAGCCAACTGAAGCAGGCCGCCGGAAAGGAACGCAAGGATGGAGTCCATAGGGCTGATGGGCCTTTAATAGAAGAACAGGAAAAGTGTATCCCGTTAACAGCCTCTATGACAATGGAATGACGGTCAAGTTCAGGCAGTTTTTCCCCACACCCCCTGCGACACTCTCTTAATTTGTTGTTTTTTCTTCAAAATCAACAACCTGCGTGCTCTCCTGCGTACGCTCCAGCACAGCGGCAAAAAAGCCGTCCGTGCCATGCGCATCCGGCCGCAGGCGCAGGAAATCGTCCTCCATTGCCAGGCCCTGGCAGCGGTCCGCAAGGATTTCGCCCGCGTTGCGCAGGCGAAATGCGGGGTTTTCCTCAAGGAAGCGCATCACCTGCTGCTCGTTTTCCTCCGGCAGGAGACTGCAGGTCGCATAGACCAGGCGCCCTCCCGGCTTCACGCAGCGGGCCGCCTGGCGCAGGATCTGCGCCTGCGTCTTCAGCAGTTCTCCCACCGATTCCGGGTGCTGGCGCCACTTCAGGTCGGGATTCCGCCTCAGGGTGCCGATGCCGCTGCAGGGCGCATCCACCAGCACGCGATGCGCCTTGCCCCGCAGGCGTCCCACCCGGGTGTCGTTGCCCGTGCTGATGACGACCGGCACCACATTGGACAGCCCGCTGCGCGCCAGCCTGGGCTTGGCGCGCGCCAGCCTGGGCGCGGACACGTCAAATGCATACAGCCGTCCGGTCGAACGCATCAGGGCGCCGATCAGGAGCGTCTTTCCGCCCGCGCCCGCGCAATAATCGATGATCATTTCGCCACGCTTCGGCGCCACCAGGGCCGCCAGGAGCTGGCTGCCCTCGTCCTGCACCTCGATCTCGCCCTTCTCGAACAGCTTCCAGCGGTTAAGGGGCGGCCTGCCCTGCAGACGGATGCCCCAGGGTGAATAAGGCGTGGCCTGCGCCGCGCAGGCCGCGTAAGCGTCTTCCTGCAACTGCCCCAGAACTTCGTCCCGTGAGGTTTTCAGGGGATTGACCCGGATGTCCAGCGGCGCATTCTGATTCAGCGCCTCCATCAGAGCCTCGGCATCGGCCATGCCGCCCAGTTTCTCGTCCAGCCAGTCCGGCAGACTGTATCTGACCCCGCGAGGCAGCGTATCGGGACGTATGGCAAGCACATGCGACAGCCAGCCCTGCTCCGCATCGCCCAGGCTCTGCATCAGGCGCTCGGCGCCCAGCGTACTCGCCAGCCCCAGAACGGCCAGGCGGCGGGCCGCCGGCCCCGAGCCGCTTTGCGCATAGTGCCTGTAGCGGCGCAGATGGCGCAGCACGTCGAATACCGCGTCGGCCACCTCGCTGCGATCCCTGGAACCCAGCTTGGGATTCTGGCGCAGCCAGCGCGACAATACCGCGTCCGCGGGCAGGCTCCATTGCAGCACCTCGCCCAGTACTTCGCGCACCTGCTCGATGCGAACCGCCACGATGTCCCTGCGTTCCGCGCCCGCGTCAGCGGCACCGGTACGGCGCATCGATTTTCCTGGAGCGGGCTTTCCCGCCAGCCTGCGGCGATCCCTGCCCTTGTCTGTCGTCGTACGGCTCATTCCTGCTCTCCCGGCGCAATGCGCCCTTCGTCCGCCGCCAGCCAGAAGGACCGCATCGGATTTCCTGTGATCGATACCCTGCCCTGACCGTCCAGCGATACACTGCCCTGCGCGAGCCAGCGCGCCGCACGTGCATAGAGGGGGTGCTCCACTTGCAGCACGCGCTGCGCCAGGGTTTCCTCGCTGTCGTGCGCCTCGACCGGCACTGCCGCCTGGGCGATGATGGGACCGTGATCCAGCACGGGAGTGACGAAATGCACCGTGCAGCCGTGCCATGCCACGCCCGCCGCCAGCGCCTGGCGATGGGTATGCATGCCCGGAAACGCGGGCAGCAGCGAAGGATGGATGTTGACGATGCGGCGCTCGAAGCGCTGCACGAAGGCATCGGTCAGCACCCGCATGAAGCCTGCCAGCAGAATGTAGTCCGGCCGGAAGGACGCAACCGCATCCCCCAGGGCGGCATCGAACAGCTCGCGCGAAGCATAGGCGCGGTGATCCAGCGCCACGGTTTCCAGTCCCTGCCGGCGCGCCCACTCCAGGCCCGAAGCATCCGGCCGGTTGGAGATGACCGCGCACACCCGGGCCTTCAGCGCGGGATCGGCCAGAACCTTCACCAGCGCCTGCATATTCGATCCGCGGCCGGAAATCAGGATCACGAACCGCCGTGTTTCAGAATTTGTTGCGTCCAAGACTACAATTCCAGATTCAGCAAAAACGGGATTGTAATCTTTTGCCGTGAAACCTACGCCGAGCATCTACCGCCATCTCCCCCGCCACGACACACGCCGCCCCAGCGCCGTGACGATCGGCAATTTCGACGGCGTTCACCTGGGGCACCGCGCCATCCTCTCCTGTCTGCGCGCTGCGGCCGCCGAGCACTCGCTCTGCCCGACCGTCATGACGTTCTCCCCTCATCCCCGGGCTTTCTTTGCCCGGCGGGCCCAGCGGCCCGAGCTGATCCCCACGCAGATCAGCAGCCTGCGCGACAAGGTCGCGCTGCTGGCGGGCGAAGGCATCGAACAGATTGCGCTCGTCCGCTTCAACCAGGCCTTCGCCGAGCTTTCGCCGGAAACCTTCATTTCGCGCCTGCTGGTCGACGGACTCAACACCCGCTGGCTGCTGGTCGGCGAGGATTTCCGCTTCGGCAACAAGCGAGCCGGCGACATCGCCCTTCTGCGCCAGGCCGGCGAACGCTACGGTTTTTCCGTCCAGACCATTGCCGACGTCACCGACAGCCACGAGCGCCGCATTTCCAGCACCGATGTGCGGACTGCGCTGGCCGTGGGCGAACTGGAGCGGGCCCGGGCCCTGCTGGGAGCGCCGTTCCGCATCAGCGGCCACGTCATTCACGGCCGCAAGCTGGGACGCACCATCGGCTTCCCCACGCTGAACCTGCGGGTTCCCGACCCCTGCGCGGCACGCTCCGGCATCTACGTGGTGCGCGTGCACGGACTGGCCGACGAGCCGCTGGCCGGCGTGGCCAGCCTTGGCGTGCGCCCCACGGTGGCCGACGGCGGCGCATTGCTGCTGGAAACACACTTGCTCGACCGCAGCCTGGACGCATACGGTAAACTCGCGTCTGTAGAATTCCTCAGATACCTGCGGGACGAAGAGAAATTCCCCGACCTTCCCACACTGACTGCCGCCATTGCCAGCGATGTGCGTGGCGCACGCGACTATTTCGCCATCCATGGACTATAAAAACACGCTGAACCTTCCCGATTCCCCGTTTCCCATGCGGGGCGATCTGGCCAAACGCGAACCCGGCTGGATTGCCGAATGGGAGAGCAACAAGATCTACGCAGCCATCCGCGCCGCCTGCAAGGGCCGCCCGCGCTTCGTGCTGCACGATGGTCCTCCCTATGCGAACGGCGACATCCACATTGGCCATGCAGTCAACAAGATACTGAAGGACATCATCGTCAAGAGCCGCAACATGGCCGGCTATGACGCGCACTACGTGCCCGGCTGGGACTGCCACGGCATGCCCATCGAGATCCAGATCGAAAAGAAATACGGCAAGCACCTGCCGGTCGCCGAAGTCCAGGCCAAGGCCCGCGCCTATGCGCTGGAGCAGATCGACCGCCAGCGCAAGGACTTCAAGCGCCTGGGCGTGCTGGCCGACTGGGACCATCCCTACCTGACCATGAACTTCAGCAACGAAGCCGACGAGCTTCGCGCGCTGGGCAAGATCCTGGAAAAAGGCTACGTCTACCGCGGCCTGAAACCCGTCAACTGGTGCTTCGACTGCGCTTCCGCGCTGGCCGAGGCAGAAGTCGAATACGCAGACCGCAAGGATCCCGCCATCCATACTGCATTCCCGTTCGACGAACCGGCACGCCTGGCCGCTGCATTCGGCTTGCCGTCCGTTGCCGACGGCGCGCTGGTCATATGGACCACAACGCCCTGGACCATTCCCGCCAACCAGGCGCTGAATGTGCATCCCGAGATCAGCTACGCGCTGGTCAGGCTGGACCAGCCCCGCGAAACGGGAGAGTTGCTGCTGATCGCCGAAGATCGCGTCGCAGCCTGCCTGGACGAGTGGAAGCTGTCGGCCAGCGTCATCGCCACGGCGCCAGGCGCGGCGCTCGACGGCATCCGCTTCCGCCATCCGCTGCACGACGTCCACGAAGGCTACCGCCGCACCTCGCCCATCTACCTCGCGGACTACGTCACGCTGGACACGGGTACCGGCATCGTGCACTCGGCGCCCGCCTATGGCGTGGAAGACTTCATTTCCTGCAAGCAGCACGGCCTGGCCGACGACGACATCATCAGCCCAGTCCTGGCCGACGGCCGCTATGCCGAAAGCCTGCCGCTGTTCGGCGGCCTGACCATCTGGGACGCCAACCCCAGGATCGTGCATGCGCTGCAAACCGCCGGTGTCCTGCTCAAGTCCGAAAACCACGTGCACAGCTACATGCATTGCTGGCGCCACAAGTCTCCCGTCATCTACCGCGCCACCAGCCAGTGGTTCGCAGGCATGGACCGCACGCCGGCCGACGGCGGCAAGAGCCTGCGTGAATCCGCGCTCGAAGGCATCGAGGCGACCGCCTTCTACCCCGCCTGGGGCAAGGCCCGCCTGCACGCCATGATCGCCAACCGGCCCGACTGGACCTTGTCGCGCCAGCGCCAGTGGGGCGTGCCCATGGCATTCTTCGTGCACAAGGAAACCGGCCAGCTCCATCCCCGTACTCCCGAGCTGATCGAACAGGTGGCGCAACGCATCGAAGCCCATGGCATCGAAGCCTGGCAATCCCTGGATCCGCGCGAACTGCTGGGCGACGAAGCCGACCAGTACGAAAAAAACCGCGACACGCTGGACGTCTGGTTCGATTCCGGCACGACCCACGCCACCGTGCTGGGCGGCCAGGACCACGCCATCAAGGGTTCGCATGGCGAATCGCTGCAATGGCCCGCCGACCTCTACCTGGAAGGGTCGGACCAGCATCGCGGCTGGTTCCACTCCTCGCTGCTGACCGGCTGCATGCTGTATGGCCGCCCGCCCTACAAGGCCTTGTTGACGCACGGCTTCGTGGTGGACGGGGACGGCCGCAAGATGAGCAAATCGATCGGCAACGTCATTTTCCCGCAGAAGATCGCCGACTCCCTGGGCGCGGAGATCCTGCGCCTGTGGACCGCATCCACGGACTACTCCGGCGAGCTGTCCATCTCCGACGAAATCCTCAAGCGCGTGGTCGAAGGCTATCGCCGCATCCGCAATACGCTGAAGTTCCTGCTGGGCAACCTGGCCGACTTCGATCCCGAGCAGCATGCGGTTCCCTACGGGCAATTGTTCGACATCGACCGCTACGCCCTGCTGATGACTGCGCAGATGCAGGCCGAGGTCCTGCCCCTGTACGAACGCTACGAGTTCCACCCCGCCGTGGCCCGGCTGCAGATCTTCTGTTCGGAGGACCTGGGCGCGTTCTACCTCGACGTGCTGAAGGACAGGCTCTACATCACGGGCAAGGACAGCCTGGCCCGCCGCTCGGCCCAGACCGCGTTGTATCAGCTGACGCAGGCCCTGCTGAAGCTGCTGGCGCCCATCCTGTCGTTTACGGCCGAAGAAGCCTGGAAAGCGCTGCACGGCGAAAAGGCCGGCGCCACGATCTTCACCGAGCTGTTCCAACCCTTGCCCGACCCGGCAAGCGACACTGCGCTGATTGCCGCCTGGGAGCGCCTGCGCGCCATCCGCGCCAACGTCATGCGCAGTATCGAGGACGTCCGCTCCGCCGGCAATATCGGCTCGTCCCTGGCCGCGGAAATCGACATCCATGCTGGCGGCGAGGACTACGATGTCCTGGCAGCACTGGAAGACGATCTGCGCTTCGTCCTGATCACGTCGCGCGCCACCGTGCATCGCAGCGAAGACGAAACGCCGCGCATCGTGGTCACGCCCTCGTCGCACGACAAGTGCGGCCGCTGCTGGCACCACCGTCCCGAGGTCGGCCAGGATCCGGAGCATCCGGAACTCTGCGGCCGCTGCGCCGATACGCTGAATGGCAAGACGGAAGACCGCAGCCATGCCTGACCAGGCATCTCCCCGCGATGAGCGGGCAGCGACAGGAAAACCCTTCCTGTTCTGGCTGCTCGTCGCGCTCGGCATCATCGTCCTCGATCAATTGACCAAGCTGTATTTCGACACGCAGCTGGCATATGGCGAGCGCTGGCCGCTGCTGCCGGTCTTCGACTTCACGCTGCTCTACAACAGGGGCGCCGCCTTCAGCTTCCTGGCGTCGGGCGAAGGCTGGCAGCGCTGGCTGTTCACCGGCATCGCGCTGGGCGCGTCGGTGCTGATCCTGCATCTGCTGCGCAGACATCCCGGGCAGACCCTGTTCTGCACGTCGCTCAGTCTCATCCTTGGCGGGGCCATCGGCAATCTCGCGGATCGCCTGTATCATGGTCATGTCGTCGATTTCCTGCTTTTCTACTGGAACGACTGGTATTTCCCGGCCTTCAACGTGGCGGATATCGCCATTACGTGCGGCGCGGCCCTCCTCATACTGGACGAGCTGCTGCGCATGCGCCGCGACAGGAAGCAGGCGGCCGGCGCCAGCGACCAATAAACACGGGCCCTTCATCAAATGAAACAGGTAACGTCCATCCCCGACCTTGCCGGCAAGCGCATCGTCCTCGGACTGACCGGCGGCATCGCCTGCTACAAGTCGGCCGAGTTCCTGCGGCGAGCCCAGGATCACGGCGCCGTCGTCGATGTCGTCATGACGCCCGCCGCCACGCATTTCATCACACCGACCACCATGCAGGCGCTGTCGGGCAATCCCGTTTTCATCGATACCGATGACGGCAGGGTTTCGAACAGCATGGCGCACATCAACCTGGGCCGCAGCGCCGATGCCATCCTCATCGCGCCGGCCAGCGCCGACTTCATCGCCAAGCTGGCGCACGGCATGGCCGACGATCTGCTGTCCACGCTATGCCTGGCGCGCGGGCAGTGTCCCCTGCTGGTGGCTCCCGCCATGAACCGCGAAATGTGGGCGCATCCCGCCACGCAGCGCAATGTCGCCCAGTTGCGGGCTGACGGCGTCGTTATTCTCGGCCCGGGCTCGGGCAGCCAGGCCTGCGGGGAGACCGGCGACGGCCGCATGCTGGAGCCGCATGAGCTCCTGTCCGACCTGATCGATCACTTCCAGCCCAAGCACCTGGCAGGCAAGCGCGTGCTCATCACGGCAGGCCCGACTTCGGAGGCCATCGATCCCGTGCGCGTCATCACCAACCGCTCGTCGGGAAAAACAGGCTACGCCATCGCTCAGGCGGCGCGTGAAGCCGGCGCGCAGGTCGTCCTCGTTTCCGGCCCCACTTCGCTTCCCTGCCCCCGGCATGTCCTGCGCATCGATACCGAAAGCGCCATAGACATGCATGCCATCGTGATGAACGAGGCTACGCAGGCTGATATTTTCATCTCCGTCGCCGCCGTCGCCGACTGGCATGTCATCAACAGCAGCCAGCAAAAACTGAAGAAGACGGAACAAGGCCAGGGACTGCCCGAATTGCAGTTCGCCCCCAACCCCGACATTCTCGCCGAAGTCGCCAGGCTCAGTGACGGCC
This sequence comes from Paracandidimonas soli, assembly GCF_004342005.1. GTDB lineage: Bacteria > Pseudomonadota > Gammaproteobacteria > Burkholderiales > Burkholderiaceae_B > Paracandidimonas > Paracandidimonas soli. The sequence goes on along the minus strand of NZ_SMBX01000002.1, from coordinate 408,745 downwards.
CCTGGTGCGTGGGCTTCGCCGCCGAGACCGAAAACCTGCACGAGCATGCCGAAGCCAAGCGCAAGCGCAAAGGCATCCCCCTGCTGGTCGGCAACCTGGCCCAGCACGCCATGAACGCCGATACGACCCAGTTCGTTCTGTTCGACGACAAGGGTCACCAGGCACTGCCCGCGCAGCCCAAACTGTCCGCCGCGCGCGAGCTGATACTCGCCATTGCGCAGCGGCACTCTTCCATACAGGCAAAATCGCAAGGAACCCATCGCAAATGAAGCGTGTAGCACTGAAAATCCTGGATCCGCGCATGCGGGACAATCTGCCCGCCTATGCCACCTCCGGCTCGGCCGGCCTTGATCTGCGCGCCTGCCTGGATGAAGCCATCACACTGCAGCCGGGCCAGACAGAACTCGTATCCACAGGACTTTCCATCCACCTGGCCGATCCGGGCTACGCCGCCGTCATCCTGCCCCGCTCAGGGCTGGGCCACAAGCACGGCATCGTGCTGGGCAATCTGGTCGGCCTGATCGACTCCGACTATCAGGGCCCCCTGATGGTGTCCGTCTGGAATCGCGGCAATACGCCGTTCGTGCTCGAACCCATGGAAAGGCTGGCGCAACTGGTCGTGGTTCCCGTCGCTCAGGTCCAGTTCGACGTCGTCGACAGCTTCGAGGACAGCGAGCGCGGCAGCGGCGGCTTCGGCAGCACCGGACGCGGCTGAGCGGCCGCGGGCCGCCCGGCCCCGCCTTGCGGTAGACTGTCTTACCTGCGCGCATGCAATGCGCATCCGCGCCACGATCCGCTACCGCACAGGAGGAAGCCTTGTCCAGCACATCACTCTATCGGCGCCTCGGCGCCAGCAATCTGCGCGTCTCCAGGCTGTGCCTGGGCGCCATGATGTTCGGCGGCGCGACCGACAAGGCCGAATCCGGCCGTATCGTCGCCTCGGCGCGCGAGCGCGGCCTGAATTTCATCGACACGGCCGACATCTACAACCAGGGCGCCTCGGAAGAGGTCGTGGGCGAACTGCTGGACGGCCAGCGCGACAGCTGGGTGCTGGCCACCAAGATCGGCAATGCGGCCCGCCCCGACATTCCGAACGAGTCCCGCTATTCCCGCCAATGGCTGGTTCGCGGTGTGGAGAACAGCCTGCGCCGCCTGCGCACGGACTATATCGACATCCTCTACCTGCACCGCGACTTTCACCGGGAAAACCTGGAAGAAACCGCCCTGGCGCTGGGCGACCTGATCCGGGCCGGGAAAATCCGCAGTTTCGGCCTGTCCAATTTCCGCGGCTGGCGCATTGCCGAGATGGTCCATCTTTGCAGACAGTTGCACGTGCCGCAGCCCGTCGTGCTGCAGCCCTGCTACAACCTGCTCAACCGGGGGCCCGAGGTCGAGGTCTTGCCGGCCTGCGAACACTACGGACTGGGCGTGGTGCCATACAGCCCGATCGCGCGCGGCGTGCTGACCGGCAAATACCAGCCCGGCGCACAGCCCGATGCAGATACGCGCATGGGCCGCGGCGACGTCCGCATTCGCGAGACGGAGTTTCGCGAAGAGTCCCTGGCCATCGCCCAGACCATTGCGGAGCATGCGCGCCAGCGGGGCGTGAACCCGGGTCAGTTCGCCACCGCCTGGGTGCTGGCCAATCCCATCGTCACCTCCGTCATCGCGGGCCCGCGCACCCTGGCGCAGATGGAAGACTACTACGGCGCGCTGGACATCGCGATTTCGCCCGAAGAAGAAGCCATGGTCGATGCGCTCGTCTCGCCCGGACATCCTTCCACGCCGGGCTACAACGACCCCGGCCATCCCTTCTACGGACGGCCTGTGTAGATACGCTCGAATACCGCCAGCGATTCGACATGCCCCGTATGCGGAAACATGTTGATGACGCCGGCGGCAAGCAGCCGATAGGACTTGGCAAGGATGCCCGCATCCCTGGCCAGCGTCGCCGGATTACAGGACACATAGACGATGCGCTCCGGCGCCTCTCCCGGCGCCAGGCCGGCGAGCGCCAGGCAAAGCGCCTGGGCGCCGTCGCGCGGAGGGTCCAGGAGCACGCGGTCGAAGCGCTTTTGCCGGCGCAGCCAGTGCGCGTCAACAGCAAACAGGTCCGTCGTCGCAAAGCGCACTTTTTCCTGCAGATGGTTGTCCTGTGCAGCCTGCATCGCGCGCTCGGTCAAGGCGCGGCTGCCTTCGACGCCAAGCACCTGTCTTGCCTGAATGGCCAGCGGCAGCGAGAAATTTCCCAGGCCACAGAAGAAATCCGCCACCCGGTCCGTCGGCCTGGCATCCAGCAATTGCAGCGCCTTCGACACCATGACCTGATTAAGTCCCGGATTGGCCTGGGTGAAATCCGTCGGGAAATACGGCATGCGCAAGCCAAACGCAGGCAGAGCATAGGACAGCGCATCCCGGTCGCCAGGGTTCAGCGGATGCAGTTCGCGCCTCGACGGCGGCTGCAGCCACCAGAGGATGCCGTGCCGCGCCGCGAATTCGCGCAGAAGGGCAATATCCTCACGGCTCAGCGCATGCTCATGGTGCAGCACCAGGGCGGTTGCAGCGCTGCCCGCCGCCACGCCGATTTCCCGGATCGACTGCGGCATCGACAGACTGGCAACCATTGCATGCAGCGCCGGCAGCAGACTCGAGACGTGGGCCGGCAATACGGCGCAGCTTTGCACATCGGCGATACGATGGCTGCCCTGCTCGCGATAGCCTATGCGCACGACGCCCGCCGCTGCGCGCACGGCCAGCCGGGCGCGATGGCGGTAGGCCCATTCGGGACCGTGCAGCGGCGGCAGTATCTGCTCAGGCTTCACACCTCCGATCCGCCGCAGAGTATCCTCCAGCACGCGCTGCTTTGTCGCCACCTGGGCCGAAGGTTCTAGATGCTGCATGCTGCAGCCGCCACAGGTATCCGCATACAGGCACGGCGCCCGCCTGCGCTGCGGCGAAGGCTTCAGCACCTGGTCCAGTCTGGCCAGCGCATATCGCGCCTTTTCCTGGAGCACGCTGGCCCGTACCAGTTCGCCGGGCAAGGCGCCCTCGACGAAAAATACCTTGCCGTCATGCCTTGCCACTCCCCTTCCTTCGATATCCAGGGAGTCTATGTGCAATACGCAGGCCGGAGGCATGATGGATGAAAGGTTCGGCGTATGAAGAGGAACGGTATTTTATACGCATCCCCGCTGCAGACATGTCCGCAGGGAATTCACGGCGGCCCCGGTTCTCAGCCGGCGGCGCTCGCGGTACTGCAGCGCAGGCTCTGCAGGCCGGCATCCCGCGACAAAGCTTCTCCCTTCACGCTTGAAGCAATGGCCTGCGAGAAACGCTCCAGCAGTGCCTTCTGCGCCTCGACCAGCGGTTCCACGCCCGCTGTGTCGACAGGCTGCGTGGCCATTGCGCGGCAGAAGCGCGCTCCTGTCGTCGCCGAAGGCGGGGACAGCCGCCAGGTCGCCTCCAGCGTTGCGCCATCGCCGTTGCGCATCTCGAAGCGATTGACCGTAAAACCTATCGTCCAGACTGCGAGCCCCTGCGGCGCACGCATGCCGTCGATCGACAAGGCATCCAACCGGTCTGCCAGCGACAGCGACAGCGCCTGCCGTATCTCATCGGCCAGCGGAGCTGCCCAGACACTTTCGTTGAGCAGCAGCAGCAGCGCATCGGAATCCGGCCTGGACAGGACGATCTGGGGCCGGTCCACCTGAGCGGGAAGGCCTACGGGCTGCAGATGGATGGCAATCGCCTGCGAGGCCGCCGCGCGGCCGGAGGCCGACTGTCCATTCTGCGGTGAAACCAGCGAAAAATAACGGCTTGCCGGCGTCGTTGCGCAAGCGGCCAGCAACAGGGCTGGAATCGCCGCCAGTAATCGGAAAGATTGCTTCATCTCTTTTCTCCAAATCCTTTGCCGAAGCGCTCGTGAGTCACTCCCGCCTGAAGTCGGGAGCTTCCTCGCCACAATACGGGGGCGCCTGCGGCGCCACATGAACACTGCCTCGCTTGACCTCGTCGTGAACGACGAGGCTTGCGCTTTGACCCGTGGTCAGTCGGTCAGGACGGCATCGCGCGGCCTGCCGCGCAGCAATGCCCCGGGATTGGTCTGCAGGTAGTCCGCCAGCGCACGCATGGAACGCGCCGCGCTGTTGAGCTCCTTGAGGACGGTATCCATGGACCCCGTGATGCCGGAGTCCGGAGCCAGCAGCCCCGAGACCGCGTCCAGGGACTTCCTGGCCGACTTCAGCATTTCAGCCGCCTGCGGCGTCAATGTCTTGTCCATGCTGTCGGCAAGCTTGCCGAACGACTGCAGACTGCTGCGCAGGTCCTGACTGATGCCGTCGAACGGTATGGCATCAATCTTCGACACGATGCTGCTGATCTGCTGCTGCAAGCGGTCGAAATCGCCGGATATGACCGGAATCTGCAACGGCCGGTAGGCATCGTTGAACGTGACCTTTTCGGCCTTCGGGAAGAAATCCAGGGCAATGTACTGCTGCCCCGTCAGCAGGTTGCCCGCCCGCATCTGCGCCCGCAGCCCATTTTCCACCATGGGCTTGAACAGGGCGGCGACCGTATCCTCGCTCATCTGGCCCTTCATGCGCGCCAACTGCTGCTCGAAAAGCTCTCCCAGACGCGCAGGGTAGATATCGGCGCTCACCAGCGCGTAGAAGCGCATGGTGTTGTAATCGAACGCCATATCGATTTCCGTCACATGGCCCAGTTCCAGCCCCCTGAAATCGACGGGCGCGCCGATCTTCAGCCCGCGTATGGAGTGGCGCAGTTCCATCTCGATCTCTATCGGTTCTCCATCCGGCTTGGCAAGCGCTTCTTCCTTGCTTCTCGCCAGCTTGAACACGGCCTCCGGCTCGGCGCGGGCAGTATCGTCCTCTCCTCCCGGTGCGAAGGAAATGGCCCCGGCAACGATGGATGCCAGCGACACCGCCTCCATATTGAAGCCGTCGGCGCCAACCGAAGCCTGCAGCCCGCTGGCGTTCCAGAAGCGCGCATCCCTGGTCACCAGGCGATCGTGCGGCGCATCGATGAACACCTGTATGTCCACGGAAGCCCCGCTATCCTCGAGCGCATAGCCGATGACCCGCCCCACTTCGATGCGGCGGTAATAGACGGGAGATCCTACTTCGAACGCGCCCAGCTCCGACGCTTTCAGGGTGAAGCGCGATCCCGCGCGCGTGCTGACCACCTCGGGCGGTTTTTCCAGCCCCTCGAATTCATACACGGCATCTGCCGACGCACTGTCGTCGGCCCGGGGAATATCCACGCTGATATACGGCCCCGACAGCAGCGTTCCCAGCCCGGAGACGCCGCTGACACCCAGACGGGGCCGGACAACCCAGAACCTGGTTTCCGGGCGGGTGATGTGCTCTGAACCTTCGCGGTCCAGCTGTATCTTCACGAGCACGCGCGAGCGGTCCGGCGCAACCCGGATATCCGATACGGCGCCGACGGCCACGTCGCGATAGCGCAATTTGGTCTGCCCTACCTCCAGCCCTTCCGCCGACTCGAAACTGACGGTGACTTCGGGCCCGGTCTGCAGCCAGTCCCTGACCAGCAGCGACGCGCCTGCCAGCAGCGCGACCAGAGGCACCAGCCATATCCAGGAAATGCGTCCCTTCTCCCGCTGGACCACTTCCGGCTCCTGCGCGGGCGCCGCTTCCGGCGCTCCGCTCTTGTCTTCAGTCATCTTGTCTTGCGTCATGAGTGATTTGTGGAATGATTGCGCGGCCTGCCGCCCCTGTCCGATTGCCGGGAACCGGCCTGCCGGCATCCGGGACGCTGTGCGCCTGCGCCGGCCTGGCGTCCCAGCCCTTGCGCGGATCGAAGCTCAGCGCGGCCAGCATGGTCAGCACCACGACCAGACCGAAGCTGAAGGCTCCCGAGCCCGCTTGGACCTGGGATATGCCCGGGAAATCCGCCATGGCTGAAAGCAGTACCACCACGAACACGTCCAGCATGGACCATTGCCCGATGAACTCGACCAATTCGTACAAGCGCGTGCGCTGGCGCTGCGTGGCGGCGTTGGCCCATCGCCGTTTTAACATAAGTACAGACAGCGCAAGCAGCTTGGTCATGGGCACCACGACGCTGGCGATGAATACGATGACGGCCAGGTCCCAGGAGCCGAGCTGCCACAGCTCGATCACGCCGCCGATGATGGTGTGGGAACTCAGTCCGGCGGGCGTGCGCACCCACATCACAGGCAGGATGTTTGCGGGAATATAGAGGATCGTCGCGGCAACCACCAGTGCGGCGGCCCTGGACAGGCTGTCCGGCTTGCGGCGATGCACCCGGGCGCCGCAACGGCCGCAATGCGCCAGGCCGGCCGGCTGGACATAGCCGCAATCGGAACACGACGCAGCCATCTGCCGGTCTTTCAGCCTGCGTCCCGATACCGGCGCCAGGCCGGCATCCTCCGCCTCGCGCCAGAGCGACAGCGCGGTAACACGGCTGAGCATGGTCATCAGGATGGACAGCACGGCAAACGCCCAGATGGCTGGACCCGGCTCCAGCCTCGCCATGCCCGCCAGTTTGACGATGGCGACGACGATGGCGAGCAGCAGGACCGGCATCATGCTCCAGGGAGCCAGATGGCGCAGTATCCGCATGCCATGGCGGAAATCCCAGGGCAGGCGCCCCTTGGCCAGGCAAAGCAGCGCCCACAACAGAAACAGCAGCTGCGTCAATGGAATCAGGAAAGCGAACAACCCTGTCATCAGGGACAGGCCGATATGCCCCTGCACCCATGTCATGCGCAGCGCCTGCGGCAGCGTCGCATGGACTTCCTTGCCGGCCAGCGTCAGCGAGCCGAGCGGCGACAGATTGGCGATGGCGAACACCATCAGCGCGGCCAGCACCAGCGCGATCCAGCCCGTCAGGGAAATGCTGCTCCTGTGATAGAGCACATAGCCGCACTGGCGGCAGTTGGCCTGGGCGCGCACCGCGATGGGAACCCGCTCATGCATACTGCCGCAGTGCGGGCAAGCCACACGGGGATGGAATCCCTCCATCAATCTACCAGTTCGGGTTCCGGCTGTATCGAAGCTGGTTTCTGCGCGCTGCCGCCGTCCTTGTCATCGAAGCGCAGCACCACCTTCGAAGCCTCGTCCAGGTCAACCGTCACGCTGCCCCCGGAAACCAGCCTGCCGAAGAGCAGTTCGTCCGCCAGAGCGCGGCGGATCGTATCCTGGATGAGCCGCTGCATGGGCCTTGCCCCCATCGCCGGGTCGAAGCCGTTGCTGGCAAGGTAGTCGCGCAGCGCCTGCGTGAAGACGACATCCACGCGCTTTTCGTGAAGCTGGTCTTCCAACTGCATCAGGAACTTGTCGACCACCCGCAGGATGATTTCCCGCGACAGCGGCGTGAAGCCGATGATGGCGTCCAGCCTGTTGCGGAATTCGGGCGTGAATGCGCGCTTGATCTCCGCCATCTCGTCCCCCGAACGCGAGGCCGCGGCAAAGCCGATGCTGTTGCGGTTCAGGGTGTCGGCGCCGGCATTGGTCGTCATGACGATGATTACGTTGCGGAAGTCGGTCTTGCGCCCGTTGTTGTCCGTCAGCGTGCCATGGTCCATGACCTGCAGCAGGATGTTGTAGACATCGGGATGCGCCTTCTCGATTTCATCGAGCAGCAGCACGCAATGCGGCTGCTTGCTGACGGCCTCGGTCAGCAGTCCGCCCTGGTCGAATCCGACATAGCCCGGCGGCGCGCCGATCAGCCGGGATACGGCATGGCGCTCCATGTATTCCGACATGTCGAAGCGCAGCAGCTCCACGCCCAGCATGAATGCCAGTTGGCGCGCGACTTCGGTCTTCCCGACACCGGTCGGGCCGGAAAAGAGGAAGGCGCCGATGGGCTTCTCTGGTTTGCCCAGGCCGGAGCGCGCCATCTTGATCGATGCCGCCAGCGCCTCGATGGCCTGATCCTGGCCGAACACCACCGTCTTGAGGTCGCGCTCAAGCGTGGCCAGGCGGTTGCGGTCGTCCGTGGAGACCGTCTGCGGCGGAATGCGCGCGATCTTGGCCACCGTCGCCTCGATCTCGGCCTTGCCGATGACCTTCTTCTGGCGTGAACGCGGCAGCAGCCGCTGGGCGGCGCCCGCCTCGTCGATGACATCGATGGCCTTGTCCGGCAGGAAGCGGTCGTTGATGTGCCTGGCCGCCAGTTCCACCGCCGCCGTCAGGGCCGCGGCGGAATAGCGTACGCCGTGGTGCGCCTCGAAGTGCGTCTTGAGGCCGCGCAGGATCTGGATGGTCTGTGCCACCGTGGGCTCGGCCACGTCAATTTTCTGGAACCGGCGCGACAGCGCGTGGTCCTTCTCGAAAATGCCGCGGTATTCGTTGTAGGTGGTGGCTCCCATGCACTTCATCTGTCCCGACGACAGCGCGGGCTTGAGCAGGTTGGAAGCATCCAGCGTGCCGCCCGAAGCCGAACCGGCCCCGATCAGCGTATGGATCTCATCGATGAACAACACCGCATGCGCGTTGTCCTGCAGGGACTTCAGCACGCCCTTGAGGCGCTGCTCGAAATCGCCCCTGTACTTGGTGCCGGCCAGCAAGGCGCCCATGTCCAGCGCATAGACCTGCGCCTTGAGCAGGATGTCGGGCACTTCGCCGCGCGTGATGCGGCGGGCCAGGCCTTCGGCGATGGCGGTCTTGCCCACACCTGCCTCGCCCACCAGCAGGGGGTTGTTCTTGCGCCTGCGGCACAGCACCTGGATGACGCGCTCGACTTCGGATTCGCGTCCGATGAGCGGATCAATGCGGCCGCGCCTGGCCTCGGCGTTGAGGTCGATCGCGTACAGCTCCAGCGGAGACTTCTGCTGGTCGGATTTGGTCTCGACCGTATTCTGCGCACCGCCCTTCGATTGTTCCAGCACGGGCGGCGTGTCCTGCGTCTTGGTGATGCCATGGGACAGGAAATTCACCACGTCCAGCCGCGTCACGCCCTGCTGCAGCAGATAATAGACCGCGTGCGAGTCCTTTTCGCCGTACATGGCGACCAGTACGTTGGCGCCCGTGACCGAGTTCTTGGCGCTGTTGCCCGAGGACACGTGCATGATCGCCCTCTGGATGACGCGCTGGAACCCCAACGTGGGTTGCGTGTCGACTTCGTCCTCTCCGGGAAACACCGGCGTGTTCTCGGAAATGAATTTGCGCAGATCGCGGCGCAAGGCTTCGATATCGGCGGCGCAGGCGCGCAGCACCTCGACGGCGGCAGCATTATCGAGCAGCGACAACAGCAGATGCTCGACCGTGATGAACTCATGCCGCGCCGCGCGGGCATCGACAAAAGCCATGTGCAGGCTGACTTCAAGTTCTTCGGAAATCACGCTTCCTCCATTACATTTCGAAGCGGACACAACGGTATCATGCCCTCATCCCGCGCCTTCGGACTTGCCGGATCATGCTCCCGGCTTCCGGCGCCGATATCGCTCGACGACATGAACGATATCCACAGTTCCTATTCTATGACTAAAACCTCATTGCGGCATGCACCGGGCGGCAGTTCAATTGCCGGCGGGCACCGGTTCCATGACGCATTGCAGCGGGTGCTGCCTGGCATACGCCAGCTGGCGCACCATTTCAACGCGGGTAGCCGCGATATCGCGCGGATAGATCCCGCAGATGCCGCGTCCCTCGTGATGAACTTTTAGCATGATTTGCGAGGCTTCTTCCTCGGATTTGCCAAAAATACGCTGCAATACGCTGACGACGAAGTCCATCGGCGTGTAATCGTCATTGAGCAGCAGCACCTGGTACAGCGGCGGCGGCGATATGCGCGCGGGAGCCTTTGCCAGCGCGGTATCCTGATTCATCGTGATCTGCGTAATAACCATAAAAGATCAAAGCGCTTTTGTCCTGGGCCAAGCCCGCGGCAAAAAGCTGAAAACTAAGTAATTTCCATAGTTGACCATATCGGCTGGAATTGCGCATTATCACACTGTTCCGGAGCCGGGCAAGTCTTGTTTTTTCCCCCGGCTCCGGAATGCGTTGGCTAAAGGTTAAAGTATGACTTGTAGTCCAGCTTCAACTCAACACTCTAGTCGAGAGGCAGTCAGAATGTCCGATTCAACCGCAACCCCCACGCCCGGCGACGCCGAAAAGCTGACCGGGACCGTCAAATGGTTCAATGACGCCAAAGGCTTTGGCTTCATTACTCCCGACAACGGGGGCGAGGACCTGTTCGCTCATTTCTCCTCCATCCAGATGAGCGGCTTCAAAACCCTGAAAGAAGGCCAGAAGGTCTCGTTCGAGATCGCACAGGGTCCGAAAGGCAAGCAGGCGCTGAATATCAACGCTGCCTGAACTGATCCGACGGGTTGAGTGCACCTCCACACCGCAGGTGCATTGACGGCGCCTGCATTCTGTTCCAGCCAACAGTATGATGACGCGACAAATTCCATTCCCGAAGCCGGGGCAGAAAAGCCCCGGCTTTCTATTGTTCCTTCTTCTCGTTTTCCTGTTCCTGTCGCAGGCGGATCGCGCGCATGCTCGCCAGGCGATGCTGCTGCCCACCGCCTCGCTGACGCTGAAGCAACGTGAAATACGGGTCGAAGTCGCCGCCACGGACGCCAGCCGGAACCAGGGCCTGATGTTCCGCACCAGTCTGCCTCCCGATCACGGCATGCTGTTTGCGTTCGATACGCCGAGCCGGACCTGCTTCTGGATGAAGAACACGCTGATCCCGCTGTCGATCGCCTTCATCGACGGAACAGGCAGGATCATCAACATACTGGACATGCAGCCTCATAGCCTGGACAACCATTGCCCCGAAAGCGCCATGCGTTATGCGCTGGAAATGCCCAAGGGATGGTTCCGCGATGCCGGCATCGAGGCGGGCGACAAGGTCGAGGGCCTGCCGGCGGCCAACTAGCGCGTATCACTCTCCCGGCCGCCCGCCTGGGCCCGGACGCGGCCGTCGCTGAACTGCAACTCCAGCGCCTGGCCCGGACGCACCTGCCCCATGCTGCGCACCACCCTGCCTTCCGCGTCCCATACCAGGGCATAGCCGCGCTCCAGCACCCCCTCGGGGTTCAGGGCCTCCAGCATCTGCGCCAGCGTCGAAAGGCGCGCCCGCTGCCGCTGCAGGCGATGCTCCAGCAGGCGCTGCAGATCTCCGGAAAGACGCTGCACCTGCAAGCGCCGATCCTGGAGATCCGGAGAGGCCTGCCGCAAGCGTCCCGCCAGGACCTCCAGCCGCCCCCGCCCCTGGGCAGGCTGGCGCATCAGGCGCAACAAGCGCTGCTGCAACGAAGCCAGGGACTGGCGCCGCTGCGCCAGGCGCTGTCCGGGCGACACCAGCATTGCCGCCGCCCTGTCCAGCCGCAGGGACGCCATTTGCAGGTGGCGCGTCTGCAAAGCGTGCAGATTCCTGGCCAGTGCCTGGAGCTGGGCCAGGCAGCGGCTGCGCGAGCGGCAGCACAGTTCCGCCGCGGCCGTCGGCGTCGCCGCCCGGACGTCGGCGGCGAAATCCGCCAGCGTCACATCCGTCTCATGTCCGACGCCGCTGATCACGGGCAAGGGACTGGCGGCCACCGCCCGCACCACGCGCTCGTCATTGAAGCACCACAGATCTTCCAGGCTGCCGCCGCCGCGCACAAGCAGGATCGTATCCACCTCGCCGCGCGTTCCCGCCGCCTCCAGGGCCGCCAGCAGGCCTGAAGCAGCCTCGGCGCCCTGGACCGGGCTGGGGTAGATCACCACCCGGACATGCGGCGCCCTGCGCCTCAGCGTGGTCAGCACGTCTCTGAGCGCCGCCGCAGCCAGCGAAGTCACTATTCCGACCGCCCTGGGCATGGCCACGGGCTCGCGCTTGCGTCCGCTGTCGAACAGGCCCTCGGCCGTCAACTGCTCCTTCAGGCGCAGGAACTGCTCATGCAGATTGCCCAGTCCCGCGCGCCGCATGGCATCGACCTGGAGCTGGTAGTCTCCCCGCGGCTCGTACAGCGTGACCGTGGCCCGGAACTCGAACTGCTCGCCGGGCCTGGGCGTCAGGCCGACCAGCCTGGCCCTGTTCCTGAACATGACAGCCCTGACCGCGGCCGCCTCGTCCTTGATCGAAAAGTACCAATGCCCCGAAGCCGCCTGGGTGAAATTGGAGATCTCTCCACGCACCCAGACCTGGGGAAACTCCGAGGCCAGCAAGCGCCCTACGGCGCGATTGAGCTGCCCTACGGAGAAAATGACGCCGGATGCAGCATCCACCATAAAAAAAACTCCCACGCTGCGCGGGCCTGCCGCCCGCTTGCCATCCCCAAGGGGACGTCCTTAACCTTGATCCGACCGGCGGTAAAAACCTTGTTCACCAATGCCGGGTGTCCATGCTGTCCACAGAAAACGGCCTTTTGTCAAATCATCGAAATATCAATCCGATTCTGCCCAATGATGCGTAAAAACTTTAAACAAAATCAGCAAGTACATGATTTTAAAATAATTTAAATAAACCTGGTCCGGTGTTCGAGAAATGCCCAACGGACCGCAAAACGCCACAAAGACTGCACTCCCGCTCTTTTATGCACAGAATTATCCACAGATTCTGTGGATACCCTGCGCAAAGCCAGCACCATCGCGGATTTGCCCTCCGGAAATGGCGTAAACAGGCCTGATCCGAGGATCAGGAACTGGCAACAGCCGCCCCGTCCGCCTTTTCCCTCACCGCAGCCTTTACCTCGTAAAATACCGCCAGACCACATTGCGATGCTTCCATCGCCCGTGCCACCCGAACCCGAGACGGAGCCCACCTTGCTTGAAATCATCGACGCCGCCGGCTGGCCGATCTGGCTGCTTATTGCCGCTTCCGTCATCTGCCTTGCACTGATCCTGGAACGCCTGCTGTCGCTGCGGCAAGCACGCATCGCGCCCGCAAGGCTGGCCGAGCACGTGGCCGAGCTTGCCCTACGCCGCACGCCCTCGCCGGAGGCGCTGCGCAAGCTGTCCGACAATTCCGCGCTGGGGCGCGTGCTGGCCGAAGTCTTTCTTCAACGCGACAAACCGGAATCGTACCGCATCGCCGCCATCGAGAGCACGGGCCGCGACATGGCCATGCGGCTGAACCGCTACCTGCCCGCGCTGGGCACCATCGCCGTCGTCGCTCCGTTGCTGGGGCTGTTCGGCACGGTGGTCGGCATGATCGAGATCTTCGCCTCCTTCACCCCCGAGGGAGGAGACCCCGCCCAGTTGGCGCGCGGCATCTCCGTTGCGCTCTACAACACGGCCTTCGGCATCATCATCGCCATCCCCGCCCTGGTGTTTCACCGCCTGTTCCGCACTCGCGTGGACGGCTATCTGCACCGGATGGAGCGGGATGCCTCCGCATTGGACCGGCTATTGGACGACCTGGCCGACGCCTCCCGGGAGCCCCGGCAATGAATTTTCGCCGAACGCTGCGCGAGGATGAGCTGGAAATCAACCTGATTCCGCTCATCGATGTGCTGCTGGTCATCCTGATCTTCCTTGCCGCCAGCACCTCGTTCGTGCGCTACCAGCAGATGCAGCTGGCGCTGCCCCAGGCGCAGGCCGAGGCGGCCGAACCCCAGGCGCTGACGCTTGCCGTCAGCCAGGACAATCAGTACGCCCTGGAAGCGCAATGGCTGTCCGGCGCCAATGTCGACGAAATGGCGGCCGAGCTGCGCAAAGCCGCCGCCGGGATGGAAAATCCGCTGCTTGTCATCTACGCCGACGCCAAGGCCACGCATGAGTCCGTCGTCCGCGCCATGCAGGCGGCGCGGCAGGCGGGCATCAGCCGCGTCAGCTTCGCCACGCAGGGGACGCCTTGAGCTTCGGTGCCCGTCTGGCCGCCTTCGCCCATGGCGTATGGCGCGGGAAAGGCATCGTCAGCACGCTGCTGCTGCCCCTGTCCTGGCTCACCGCACTGGCGGTCGAGCGCAAACGCAGGCGCTACCGCGACAGCCCCGGCCTGGCCTGGCGCGCCCCGACTCCCGTCATCGTGGTCGGCAATATATTCATCGGCGGCACGGGCAAGACGCCGGTCGTCATCGCGCTGGCGCAGGCGCTGCACAGGCACGGCTGGCGCCCCGGCGTCATCAGCCGGGGCTACGGCATCGAGACCGGAGCCGAGCCACGCGTCGCGCAGGGCATGCCCGATCCGGCCCTGGTCGGGGACGAACCCGCCCTGATCGCCCGCGCAGCAGCGACGCCGATCGCGGTACATCCGCGCCGCAAGCTGGCGGCGCAGGCATTGCTGCAGGCCTGCCCGGAAGTCGACGTGCTTATTTCCGACGACGGTCTCCAGCATCTGGAACTGGCCCGCGACATCGAAATCGTCGTCCAGGACGAGCGCGGCGCAGGCAACGGCAGGCTCCTGCCGGCAGGCCCGCTGCGCGAACCGGCCGAACGCCTGTCATCGGTCGATTACCTGGTCACGCAACAACTGCAGCTGTCTGAATCGCAGGACGCCGTGCGGGCCGAGATGCGCCCTCTGTCTATCGGCATGTGCATGCGCCCCGTACGTGTCGTCCACTTGATTTCGGGCGAAGAAATGGACTGGTACGCCTGGGTGGAAAAGCACGCCGGCCAGCGTCCCGCCGCAGCGGCAGCCATCGGCAATCCGGCCAGGTTTTTCGACATGCTGCGCCGGTCCGGCCTGGCGCCGGATCCAACTCTGCCGCTTCCCGACCATTATGGCTACCGGGAGTCTCCATTCGATGGCTTCGGCGCGGCCCCGATACTGATCACGCCAAAGGACGCCGTCAAATGCCAGCATCTCGCGGACGACCGGCTGTGGTCGGTGCAGACCGAAACGGTGTTCTCCGATCCGGGCTGGCCGGACTCCGTCCACCAGCGCCTTCTAGGCCTGCGCAGCCCGCATTAGCGCGCTACACTCACGCCATACGCAATTTCACTCCACAGGACCGCTTATGCAAACCCGTCTGCTAGAAATTCTGGTCTGCCCCGTCACCAAAGGCCGGCTGCGCTATGACCGCGACCGCCAGGAACTGATCAGCCAGGCCGCCAAGCTGGCATTTCCGATCCGCGACGGCATCCCCATCCTGCTGGAAAGCGAAGCGCGCCGACTGGACGACGCCGACGCACAATGAACTTCACCGCCATAGTTCCCGCGCGGGCCGCATCCACGCGCCTGCCCGACAAGCCGCTGCTGGACATCGCCGGCAAGCCCATGGTCGTCCGCACGGCGGAGCAGGCCCTGAAGTCCGGCGCGCTGCGGGTCGTCATCGCCACTGACGACACACGCATCCTCGATGCGGCGCAATCCCACGGCGTGCACGCCGTGCTGACGCGACGGGACCATCCCACCGGCACCGACCGGCTGGCGGAAGCCGTGGACATCCTCGGCCTGCCCGATGACGCGATCATCGTCAATGTACAGGGCGACGAACCTCTGATCGACCCTGCGCTCGTGCGCTCGGTCGCAGAACTGCTGTCCCGCACGCCTGAAGCGGCCATCGCCACCTGCGCGGCGCGCATCACGCAGGCGGAAACCCTGTTCAACCCCAATGCCGTCAAAGTCGTCCTGAACGCCGCCGGACTGGCCCTGTTCTTCTCCCGCGCGCCCATTCCCTGGGCCCGCGACGCCTACGGGCAGACGCGCGACAACATCCTCGAAAAAGCACAGCAGGCGCTGGACGACGGGCTTCCCGCATTGCACCATATCGGCCTGTACGCGTACCGGGCGGAGTTCCTGCGCCGCTTTCCGGCCCTTCCCGAAGGGCATCTGGAAAAACGCGAATCCCTGGAACAACTGCGCGCGCTGGAGCACGGCCACGGCATTGCCGTGCACATTGCCGACTCGCACCCGGCCGCCGGCGTCGATACCCGGGAAGATCTCGGCCGGGTGCGCCAGGTTTTTGCAAATCGGTTATAAATCGTTCTCGGCCAGATTTCACAGCGCACGGTACGCGGCTTTCCCGCACCTGCATGGCGTTCCGGCGCCCTTGCCCGGCATCGTCCCGCGCCGCGTCCGATCTGTTCCATGCAAGACATGCTGCATTGCGGCATAATTCAAAAAATCCAGAAAAACCCTGCAGGAGGAATTCATGCGACTGATATTGCTAGGCGCACCAGGTGCCGGCAAAGGCACACAGGCTGCCTTCATTACCGAAAAGTTCGGCATCCCCCAGATCTCCACCGGAGACATGCTGCGCGCAGCGGTCAAGGCACAAACCCCTCTGGGTATCGAAGCCAAGAAGATCATGGATGCGGGCCAGCTCGTATCCGACGACATCATCATCGGCCTGGTCCGCGACCGCCTGCAGCAGCCCGACTGTGCCAACGGTTATCTGTTCGACGGTTTCCCCCGCACCATTCCCCAGGCCGACGCCCTGAAAGAGGCCGATATCGCCCTGGACTATGTCGTTGAAATCATCGTCCCCGAAGAGAACATCGTCGAGCGCGTAACGGGACGCCGCGTGCACCCCGCAAGCGGCCGCTCCTACCACGTGAAGTTCAATCCGCCCAAGGTCGAAGGCATCGACGACATCAGCGGCGAACCTCTGGTCCAGCGCGACGACGACAAGGAAGACACCGTGCGCAACCGTCTGTCGGTCTACCGCAACCAGACGCAGCCCCTGGTCGAATACTATTCGTCCTGGGCCAAGTCCGGAGACGCCAGGGCCCCCAAATACCGGCATCTGTCCGGCGTGGGCAGCGTGGATGAAATCCGCGAACGGATTTTCCAGGCGCTGGAAAACTGATCCACAGGGGCTTTCTAGCCCCTGTTTTCAATGGGTACGCAACCAGGGGAAGCAATGGAAATCAAGGACAAGGTATTTCTCGTCACGGGAGCGGCATCAGGGCTGGGCGCCGGCACCGCAAAGATGCTCGTTTCGCAAGGAGCCAGCGTCGTGCTGGCGGACCTGCAGGACGAGGCCGGCCGGGCGCTGGCGAGCGAGCTTGGACAGGCCTACGTCCATTGCGACGTCACCAGCGAGGCCGACGGACAGGCTGCCGTGGATGCCGCTACCGCCATCGGTCCGCTGTTCGGCCTGATCAACTGCGCCGGCATCGCGCCAGCCTCGCGTACAGTGGGAAAGAACGGTCCGCATGCGCTGGATCTCTTTCAGAAAGTCATTTCCATCAACCTGATCGGCACATTCAACATGATCCGGCTGGCCGCCGCCGCCATGAGCCGCAACACGCCCGAACCAACGGGCGAACGCGGCGTCATCGTCAATACAGCCTCCGTCGCCGCCTACGACGGCCAGATCGGCCAGGCGGCCTATGCCGCCTCCAAGGGAGGCGTCGTCGGAATGACACTGCCCATCGCCCGCGATCTCGCCAGGGACGGCATCCGCAACGTCACCATCGCCCCGGGCATCTTCGGCACGCCCATGATGTTCGGCATGCCCCAGGAAGTCCAGGATTCGCTGGCCGCCAGCATCCCCTTCCCCTCGCGCCTCGGCACGCCTGAAGACTACGCGAAGCTGGTCCACAGCATTCTGACCAACGACATGCTCAATGGCGAAACCATCCGTCTCGATGGCGCCATCCGCATGGGGCCGAAGTAAGGCGATCCCGGCCGCGCATGGGTCTGTTCAGGTCCGCCGCCACCGTCAGCGGCTTCACTCTGCTTTCCCGCATCACAGGTCTGGTGCGGGACATTGTCATCGCGGCCACGCACGGCGCGGGCCCGCTGACCGATGCCTTCTGGGTGGCCTTCCGCATCCCCAACCTGCTGCGCCGCCTGTTCGCCGAAGGCGCTTTCTCGCAGGCCTTCGTTCCCATCCTGGGCCAGGCCCGTACCACGGAAGATGAACACCAGGTCAGATTGCTGCTCGATCGCGTCGCGCGCCTGCTGACGCTGGCGCTGATGGTGGTCACCCTGCTGGGCATTCTAGCAGCCCCCTTGGTCGTCAGCGCCATGGGCAGCGGCATGCGCGCGCCGGACAGGCAGGAGGAATTCCTCTCCGCCGTGTGGATGACTCGGGTGATGTTCCCCTATATCGTCTGCATGTCGCTGGTCGCACTGGCATCCGGCGTGCTGAACACCTGGAGCCGATTCGCGGTACCGGCCTTCACGCCAGTCCTGCTCAACCTGTCCATGATAGGCGCCAGCCTGTGGCTGGCGCCCCTGTTCGAGACGCCCATCCACTCCCTGGCCGTCGGCGTCATGATCGGCGGCATCCTGCAGCTTGCCGTGCAATGGACCGCGCTGGTCCGGCTGGGCATGCGGCCCCGCATCGGCGGCTCCGTCGGGGACGCCTGGCGCGACAGCCGTGTCCGGCGCGTGCTGAAACAGATGGCGCCCGCCATCCTGGGCGTGTCCGTGGCCCAGATCTCCCTGCTGATCAACACCAATATCGCCACCTGGCTGACGCCGGGCAGCGTGACGTGGCTGTCGTTCGCCGACCGCCTGATGGAATTCCCCACCGCTCTGCTGGGCATCGCCCTCGGCACCGTACTGCTGCCCAGCCTGTCCGCCGCCAATGCGCGCTCGGACGCGGCGGGCTACAGCGCCCTGATGGACTGGGGACTGCGCCTCGTTCTGCTGCTGGGCCTGCCCGCCATGCTGGGGCTGGCGCTGTTGTCGGACGCGCTGGTCGCCACCCTCTTCCACTACGGCGCATTCTCCGCTTCGGACGTGGCGCAGACGCGGCTGGCGGTCACCGCCTATGCCGCCGGGCTGCTGGGCCTGCTGTCGATCAAGATACTGGCCCCGGGCTTCTATGCCAAGCAGGACATCCGCACGCCCGTGCGCGTCGCCATTATCGTCCTGGTCCTGACGCAATTGATGAACCTGGCGTTCGTTCCCCTGTTCGCCCATGCCGGCCTGGCGCTGTCCGTCGGACTGGGGGCCATGTGCAATGCCGCCATGCTGCTCGTCATCCTTCATCGCAGGCGCATCTATCGGCCCTCTCCCGGCTGGCCGGCCTTCCTGCTGCGCCTGGCCTTGCCGCTGTGCGCGCTTGCCGCCACCCTGCTGCTGGCCTCCCGCGAACTGGACTGGATCGCGCTGGGCAATACCCCCCTGCTGCGCGCCGCCTGGCTGGCGGGCGTCATCGCCGCATGCATGGCCGTCTATTTCACGACACTGTGGATTACAGGTTTTAGGCCAAAAGACTTTACACGGCGCGGCAGGTAGGATAGAATTATTGTCTTTGCCGAACCTCGCATATACTACAACTGCACTATACGTTGTACGCAAGCCCGGCTCAATACACCAACGCAACAGAACTACAGCAGATACACAACTATGGCCAACACCGCCCAAGCACGCAAACGCGCCCGTCAATCGGTTGCCCGCAACTCGCACAATGCCAGCCTGCGCTCCATGCTGCGCACGTCCATCAAGCGCGTGCGCCAGGCCATTGCAGCTGGCGACAAGACCGCTGCCGCCGAAGTCTATCGCAAGACGACCAGCATCATCGATCGCGTGGCTGACAAGAACATCATCCACAAGAACAAGGCCGCTCGCCACAAGAGCCGCCTGGCTGCTGCCCTGAAGGCACTGGCCTGATTCCAGGCGGGCCTCGGCCCGCCTTGCCCTGAACACAGACATCGGGGCAACGCCGCAAGCGGCAGCCATCGCGCCGCTGGAATGGGACGCTATTTATGCGTCCCTTTTTGCGTTTCCCCATCCGCCCGCCCCTCTCCCAGCTCCACACCTTCTCATTCCGGCCCGCTCTCCACAGGCCAATTCCCTGCGCCACAGCCGCGGTCTTCGGTGCCAGAAGCATCCGAAGCGCCGCCGGCTTGCAACGTCCCGCTTACCACCCAAGCCAGCCTGCTCAGCCATCGCGCACGCGACAACAGCATATCCGGCGATCCAAGCTGACACGATCTCTCACAATTCGACCGGCGCATTCATCTCCGTATATACCCTTAAATTTGTTCTATATAAAAACTATTGTTCTATATTCGAATTTTTAATAGAATACCAGAATCGATAACAGCTTGAGCAGGACCGCTTTTCCGGTCCGTCAAGTCAATCTCGCATCCGCAGGAGACACTCTTGATCAATAAGATCTCGGCATCCGTGGCCCAGGCTCTGGAAGGCATTCAGGATGGCGCCACCGTCCTCATCGGGGGCTTCGGCACGGCCGGCATTCCGGTTGAACTGATCGACGGGCTGTGCGCAATGCCCGTGCGCGACCTTACCGTTGTCAACAACAATGCCGGCAATGGCGATACGGGGCTGGCCGCCCTGCTGAAGTCCGGCAAAGTACGCAAAATCATCTGCAGCTTTCCACGACAAGCGGATTCACACGTATTCGATGCGCTCTACCGCGCAGGAAAGATCGAGCTCGAACTGGTTCCACAAGGCACGCTGGCCGAAAGGCTGCGCGCGGCGGGCGCAGGCATCGGCGCATTCTTCTGCCCGACCGGCTACGGCACCGAGCTGGCCGGCAATCGCGAAACACGGGAAATCAATGGCCGCCATTACGTACTGGAAGAGCCCATCCATGGCGATGTCGCGCTCATCAAGGCCGAGCGCGGCGACCGCTGGGGCAATCTGCTGTATCGAAAATCGGCGCGCAATTTCGGACCTGTCATGGCAACCGCCGCGCGCCTGACCGTCGCCTCCGTGCATGACATCGTTGAACTGGGCGAACTGGATCCGGAAGCCATCGTGACGCCGGGCATCTATGTCGATCGCATCGTCAAGATCGAACGTCGCGCGACTACGGCCGGCGGCTTCGTGCGTTGAGCCGCGCCAGCCGTACCGAATCCGTACCAACAAATGATGACCGCCACCGCGCAGACGCGGCCGCACATTGCAGCAAAAGGAATACACATGGCCAACTACCGACCACGCTCCAGAGATGAACTCGCCCAGCGCATCGCGCAGGACATCCATGAAGGGGCCTATGTCAATCTCGGCATCGGCATGCCCACCCTGGTCGCCAACTATCTGCCACCGGATCGCGAGGTCGTGCTGCACAGCGAAAACGGTATTCTCGGAATGGGGCCTGCGCCGGCGGAAGGCGACGAGGACTACGACCTCATCAATGCCGGCAAGCAGCCCGTCACCCTGCTGCCAGGCGGCGCCTATTTCCATCACTCCGACAGTTTCGCCATGATGCGCGGCGGCCACCTGGACATCTGCGTGCTGGGCGCATTTCAGGTATCGGCCACCGGCGATCTGGCCAACTGGAGCACGGGCGAATCCGGCGCCATCCCGGCGGTCGGAGGCGCCATGGATCTGGCCATCGGGGCAAAACAGACCTGGGTCATGACCAATCTGTTGACACGCAACGGCGACAGCAAGATCGTCGAACAATGCGCCTACCCCCTGACCGGCGTCGGCTGCGTTTCGAGAGTCTACAGCGACCTTGCCACGTTGGAATGCACACCCCGCGGGCTCGTACTGATCGATCTGGTTCCGGGACTGGACAAAGCGGAGCTGGAGCGCATCATCGCACTTCCGATCGCCGACGCAGCCTGAGCGAACATCGACATCCTCCACATGCAACGGACATGACCATGACTCTGAAAACCGCCACTCTTGTCACTGGAGGCAGCGCCGGCATCGGCCGAGCCATCTGCGAAATGCTTCTGGCCGAAGGACGGACCGTCATCAACCTGGATTATGTTCGTCCAGACTGGCAGCATCCCAAGCTGGCCTTTTTTCAGGCCGATCTGACGAACGCGGAGCAAACCCAGGCGCAGGCGCGCAGCATCACGCAGCAATATGCCGTCACGGCTCTGGTCAACAATGCCGGAGCCACGCGTCCGGGGACGATCGATACCGCCAGCCTCGCCGATCTCGACTATGTCGTCGCGCTGCACTTCCAGGCCAGCATCCTCCTGACTCAAGCGGTTCTGCCATCGCTGCGCGCCTGCGGCAATGGCCGCATCGTCAACATCAGTTCCCGCGCCGCGCTGGGCAAGCCCGAGCGCATCGTCTATTCCGCGACGAAGGCCGGCCTCATCGGCATGACCCGCACGCTGGCCATGGAGCTGGGCGGCGACGGAATCACGGTCAACGCGATCGGACCCGGCCCCATCGCAACAGAATTGTTTCGCAACAGCAACCCGGAAGGCGCGCCCAGGACGCAGCGCATCATCGACAGCATCGCCGTCAAACGCCTCGGCACGCCCGAGGACGTTGCCCGCGCGGCCATGTTCTTCCTTTCCCCTGACAACGGTTTCGTTACAGGACAAGTCCTGTACGTATGCGGCGGCACGACGCTCGGCACGGCCGCCATCTGAACCCCCTTCCGCGCCCGCCTTGCCGGCCACGAACCGGCAGGGATGCGCAGGACAGGATTGCCGGCACCCTCATAACCATAATGCATTATCCAAGGAGCCTGACATGCAAAAGCAAGCAAACACCTTTTTCTCCGGCAGGGCCCGCCGCTCCATCCTGCGCGCGCTCGGCTTGACCGGTGCGCTAGCATTCACCGGAATGACCGCGACGGCCCCCAGCGCCTCGGCCGCCCAGGCATTCCCACAGAAGCCGATCACCATCATCGTGCCGTTCTCCGCGGGTGGAACCACCGATATTCTGGCGCGCATCGTCGGTCAATACCTCGCCGCCAAGTTCGGGCAAAGCGTCGTCATCGACAACCGGGCCGGCGCCGGCGGCAATATCGGCGGACAGGCCGCCGCCCGCGCGGCTGCGGACGGCTATACCCTTTTCATGGGAACAGTCGGCACCCATGCCATCAACGCCAGCCTGTACCGCAACATGCCGTTCGATCCAATCAAGGACTTCGCTCCCCTGACCCGCGTCGCGCTGGTTCCCAACCTGCTGGTGACCAATCCGGCGCAGCCCTACCGCACCGTCAAGGAGCTCATCGAATACGCCAAGGCAAACCCGGGCAAGATCAATTTCGCCTCCTCCGGCAACGGCAGCTCCATTCACTTGTCGGGCGAGCTTTTCAAGCAACTGGCCGAAATCGACATGCAGCACGTTCCCTACCGAGGCAGCGCGCCAGCCGTCACGGATCTGCTTGGTAACCAGGTGGACATCATGTTCGACAACCTGCCCTCAGCCATGCAGCATGTGCGCGGCGGCACCCTGGTTCCCATAGCCGTGACGACCGCGGAGCGTTCGCCGGAACTCCCTGAAATCCCGACCATTGCCGAATCGGGCCTGCCCCGCTACGAGGCCACTTCATGGTTCGGTATGTTCGCTCCGGCTGGCACGCCGGCGGACATCATCGGCACGCTGAATACCGCCATCGTGGAAGCCCTGAAGAACCCCGAAGTCATCGAAAAATTCACCGCGCAAGGCGCCCAGGTTTACAGTGAAACACCCGAATCCTTTGCCAAATTCATCGCGAGCGAGCATGAAAAATGGGCTGGCGTCGTGCAAGCGTCCGGTGCCAGCGTCGATTGATACAGGAAAGACAACATGAATCCGCAAGCTTTCATCTGCGATGCCATTCGAACGCCCTTCGGCCGCTACGGCGGCGCGCTTTCCAGCGTACGCCCCGATGATCTGGGCGCCGCTGTCATCAAGGCGCTTATGGAGCGCAATACAGGCGTCGACTGGCAGGCGCTGGACGACATCCTGTTCGGCTGCGCCAACCAGGCCGGCGAAGACAACCGCAACGTCGCCCGCATGTCCGGCCTGCTGGCGGGGCTTCCCGTCGAGGCTCCAGGCGCCACCATCAACCGCCTTTGCGGTTCCGGGCTGGATGCCATCGGCTCCGCGGCGCGCGCCATTCGCGCCGGCGACGCCACGCTCATGCTGGCCGGCGGCACGGAAAGCATGAGCCGTGCGCCATTCGTCATACCCAAGGCGGACAGCGCCTTTACGCGCAACGCGGCCATCCACGATACGACCATCGGCTGGCGGTTCGTCAATGCACGCATGAAGGCGCTATATGGCGTCGATTCCATGCCGGAAACTGCCGAAAACGTCGCCACCGATTTCGGTATCGAGCGCGAAGCCCAGGATCGCATGGCGCTGGCCAGCCAGACCAAGGCACTGGCCGCGCAGCAGGCCGGCATTCTCGCCGAGGAAATCACGCCTGTCGGCATCCCGCAACGCAAAGGCGATCCCATCATCGTCGCGCACGATGAACATCCACGCCAGACCTCAATGGAGGCGCTTGCCCGTCTGAAAGGCGTCGTCCGTCCGGACGGCACCGTCACGGCCGGCAACGCCAGCGGCGTCAACGATGGCGCCTGCGCCTTGCTTCTGGCCGATGAGGCCAGCGCCGCGCGGCACGGACTGACGCCGCGCGCACGCATTGTCGGCATGGCGGTCGCCGGCGTCCCACCCCGCATCATGGGCATCGGTCCCGCGCCCGCCACCAGGAAACTGCTGGCGCAAACCGGCATTTCCCTGGACCAGCTCGACGTGATCGAGCTGAATGAAGCCTTTGCCGCGCAAGGCCTGGCCGTACTCAGGCAATTGGGCCTGCCGGACGACGATCCTCGCGTCAATCCGAATGGCGGCGCTATTGCGCTCGGCCATCCGCTGGGAGCCAGCGGCGCCAGGCTGGCGACGACTGCGGTCAACCAGTTGCACCGCACCTCCGGCCGCTATGCGCTCTGCACCATGTGCATCGGCGTGGGACAAGGCATTGCAATCCTTCTGGAACGCGTATGAAGCGCCTCTCCATCATAGGCGCCGGCAACATGGGCAGCGCCATTGCCAGCCTGTTCTTGCTTCATGGCTGGCAGGCACGCCTGATCGATCCCTCCGAGCAGGCGCGGCTATCGTCCCGGCGCAAAGTGCTGGGCGCTCAGGCCGGCGGATCGGAGGACGATTCGCGCATCTCCTGGCATGCCAGTCTGGCCGCCGCGCATGACGCCGAGCTGGTCATCGAAGCCGCACCGGAAAACCTGGAGCTGAAAACAGAGATATTCCGGCAGCTCGAAGACATCTGTTCGCCGCAGACCATCCTGGCGAGCAATACCTCCGGCATACCGATCAACATGCTCGCGCAGGCCCTGTCCCGTCCTGAGCGGTTCATCGGCGCTCATTTTTTCACGCCGGCGGACATCATCCCCCTGGTCGAAATCGTGCCATCCCTGCTCACCGCCCCGGAAACCGGCGAATACATGCTGGCCGTCCTGCGCGGCACTGGCAAGCTGCCGGTTCTGCTGAAGCAGGACATTCCGGGATTCATCGCCAACCGCCTGCAGCACGCCCTGGCGCGCGAAGCCATGTCGCTACTGGAAAAAGGCGTCGCTTCCGCCCGGGACATAGACACTGTCGCGAAATGGAGCCTGGGAGTGCGGCTGGCGCTCACCGGCCCCCTGGAGCAGCGCGACATCAACGGACTCGACATCCATCACGCCATTGCCGGCTATCTTTACGAAAATCTGGAAAGCTCCCGGCAGCCTCTGCGCATCCTGGCGGAAAAGGTCGAGCAAGGCCGTCTCGGCGTCAAAAGCGGGCACGGCTTCTACGACTGGGACCAGCCGGAGCAACGCCGGTCGCTGCGGCGCAAAGATGCCGCGCTGCGCCGCCTGGTGTCTCTGCTCCGGGAGTCCGAAACTGAAGGGCATGCCGAACAGTGACGGAGAAGCTCTGTTCCCCGGACCGGAGTTCTTCATTCACTGCCTGCCCGACGGCTCGCTTATAATTTGCGATCCTCCGAACCTCCCGCCCGGCGCCCGCAGGCGTCCGCTTCCTGTTTCATGACCGACACCACTCCCAGCACGGAAGGCAAAAAGACTCCTGGCGACAGCTATGTGCAGTCTTTTGCCCGCGGCCTTGCCGTCATCCGCAGCTTCAGCGCCCAGCATCCCTCTCAGACCATGACTGAAGTCGCCCAGCGCACAGGCCTGACCAGGGCCGGGGCCAGGCGAATCCTGCATACGCTCCACGGCTTGGGCTATGTGGATATCAATGGGCGCCAGTTCCGGCTGACAGCCAAGGTCCTGGACCTGGGCTTCGCCTATCTCAGCTCCTTGCCGCTCTGGAGCCTGGCCGAACCGTTCATGGAGAGCTTCGTCCAGGAAGTGCAGGAATCCTCGTCCGCCGCCGTCCTGGACGACAAGGAAATCGTCTACGTGCTGCGGGTGCCGACCAAGAAGATCATGTCGATCACACTGGGCATAGGCAGCCGGCTGCCAGCCTACTGCTCCTCCATGGGCCGCGTGCTTCTGGCCGGCCTGGACGACGCATCGCTGGAACAGCAGTTGGCCAGCACCGAGCTACTGGCGAGAACGCCCCACACACTGACCGATCGCGCGGCATTGCGCGAGGAAATCCTGCGCGTGCGCCAGCAAGGCTGGGCCCTGATCAATGAAGAGCTGGAAGAAGGCCTGATATCGCTAGCGGCCCCCATACGCTCACGCAGCGGCCACGTGGTCGCTGCCATCAATGTCAGCATGCACAAAAGCCGGCAATCCGTCGAAGGCATGCAACAACACATCCTGCCCAAGCTTCTGGCGACGGCCAGGCAGATATCGGAGCGCATCTCGCACTCCGCCGGCTTCTGATCCTTGCGGGAAAACCGCATCTCTCCCGCAAAACACAATCTGCGGAACGGACGGCTGCCTACATACGGAAACAAAGAAGCCCCCACGCTGCGCCTTCGGCTTGCTGCCCTCCCAAGGAGGGCGCTTTTTTCCTAGGGAGCGGCCCGGCGGCAAAAAAGGCCTCCCACGCTGCGCCTTCGGCTTGCTGCCCTCCCAAGGAGGGCGCTTTTTTCCTAGGGAGCGGCCCGGCGGCAAAAAGGCCCCGCCATGATGAATCTCTCATGACGGGGACGCAGGTATCCGGACCAAGGTCTGACTGTCTCTGGGCCCGGCAAATACGCCATCAGGCCGCGACGGTTTCCTCGACAGCGGTCTCCACCGAATGACGGATAAGGTAGTCGAAGGCCGACAGCGAGGCCTTCGCGCCCTCGCCCGTGGCGATGATGATCTGCTTGTACGGCACGGTCGTCACGTCGCCTGCGGCGAATACGCCGGGCAGCGAGGTCTGGCCCCTGGCATCGACCTCGATCTCGCCATGACGGCTGAGATCCAGCGTTCCCTTCAGCCATTCGGTATTCGGCATCAGCCCGATCTGGACGAACACGCCTTCCAGTTCGATGTGATGCTGTTCGCCCGTGACGCGATCCTTGTAGTCCAGCCCGTTGACCTTCTTGCCGTCGCCCGTGATTTCCGTGGTCTGGGCGCTGACGAAGACCTTGACGTTGGGCAGGCTGCGCAACTTGTCCTGCAGGACCTGGTCCGCCCTGAGGGCATCGCCGAATTCCAGCAACGTGACTTCGCTGGCCACGCCGGCCAGGTCGATGGCGGCCTCGACGCCGGAGTTGCCTCCGCCGATGACAGAGACACGCTTACCCTTGAACAGAGGACCGTCGCAGTGCGGGCAGTAGGCCACGCCATGGTTGCGATACTCGCGCTCGCCCGGCACGTTGACCTCGCGCCAGCGGGCTCCCGTAGCCAGGATGACAGTGCGCGCCTTCAGCGTTGCGCCGCTTGCCAACGAGACTTCGTGCAGATTGCCTGCCGTCTTCAGCGCGGTCGCCGTCTGCAGGTTGATGATGTCGACGTCATATTCGCGCACGTGCTGTTCCAGCGCCGCGGCAAACTTCGGACCTTCGGTATGCGGCACGGAAATGAAATTCTCGATTGCCAGCGTGTCCAGCACCTGGCCGCCGAAACGCTCCGCAACGACACCCGTGCGGATACCCTTGCGGGCGGCATAGATGGCCGCAGCCGCGCCGGCCGGGCCGCCGCCGACCACCAGCAGGTCGTAGGGCGCCCTGGCGTTGATCTTTTCCGCCTCGCGCTCGGCCGCTCCGGTATCCAGCTTTGCCAGGATCTCCTCGGCGCTGCTGCGGCCCTGGCCGAACAGTTCGCCGTTCAGGTAGACCGTGGGCACCGACTGGATCTCGCGCTTCTCGACCTCATCCTGGAACAGCGCACCGTCGATCGTGACCACCTGGATGCGGGGGTTGATGACGGAAAGCGCGTTCAGCGCCTGCACCACGTCGGGGCAGTTCTGGCAGGAAAGGGAGATATAGACTTCGAAGCGGTAGTCGCCGTCGAGCTCGCGCACGTGGTCGATGACAT
This sequence comes from Paracandidimonas soli, assembly GCF_004342005.1. Classification (GTDB taxonomy): domain Bacteria; phylum Pseudomonadota; class Gammaproteobacteria; order Burkholderiales; family Burkholderiaceae_B; genus Paracandidimonas; species Paracandidimonas soli. Next base: position 380,816 of record NZ_SMBX01000002.1, on the reverse strand, counting down.
CCTGTTCCAGCTTGATGGGATGTCCGCCGACCTGCAGCAATGCCAGTACCAGCGATGTGAATTCGTGTCCCATCGGGATGCCCGCGAACTGGACGCCGATATCGGTGCCCGCGCGCTGGATGGTAAACGAAGGCTTGCGCTGGCCTTCCGGCGCATTCTCGACGTATGTAATCTTGTCCGACAGAGTCGCGATGTCCTGCAGCAGTCCGTGCAGTTCACCCGCTTTTGCCGAGTCATCCAGCGACGCCCGCAGCTCGATTGGAAAGGTGACCCGTTCCAGATAGGATTGCAATTGTGACTTCAGCGATGCGTCCAGCATGACGACTCCTTGAATGATGCGGTTTTGCTATTGTCTTGTCTTTGCTGCGGCTCCGGGCATGTCGCGCCCGGGCGCATCCCGCCCGACCGATGCAGTGCCGGATAAGGCACCGCATCGGCCCAGCAGGTGTTCCTGATCCAATTCAATGTTTCAGGCTTGGCGCCTGGATTTAGATCTTGCCGACCAGATCCAGCGAAGGCTTCAGCGTTTCAGCGCCTTCCTTCCACTTGGCGGGGCAGACTTCGCCGGGGTGCGAAGCGACGTACTGGGCGGCCTTGACCTTGCGCAGCAGTTCGGAAGCATCGCGGCCGATGCCGTTGTCATGGATTTCGCACAGCTTGATCTGGCCTTCGGGGTTAATCAGGAAGGTGCCGCGCAGCGCCAGGCCTTCTTCTTCGATCAGCACGTCGAAGTTGCGCGCCAGCGTTGCGGTGGGGTCGCCGACCAGCGGGTACTGGACTTTCTTGATGGCGTCCGAAGTGTCGTGCCATGCTTTGTGCGAGAAGTGCGTATCGGTGGAAACGCCGTAGACTTCGACGCCCAGCTTCTGGAACTCGGCATAGTTGTCAGCCAGGTCTTCCAGTTCGGTCGGGCACACGAACGTGAAGTCGGCGGGGTAGAACACGACGACCGACCACTTGCCCTTGAGCGACTCGTCGGTAACTTCGATGAACTTGCCGTTCTGGTAAGCCGTTGCCTTGAATGGTAGAACCTGGGTGTTGATCAGAGACATTGCAGATATCCTTTTGCTAAGTCGTGTTGAGGAAAACCGTAGAATAAACAATATCTGGAAATTAATAAAATTGATTAATTTTATAAAGCAGATATGTAAATTCTATGATTGGGGCGGAAAGCCATATTTCAAGAGCCGGCCCGCAGGGAGATTCATTCCTGAGATTTCGCCCGACGAAAGACTAGTCTGACTCCATGACAATCTGACGTCAAACTCCGGCCGCAACATGGCACAGATCCGCGCCTGCCCGCAATACCCCTACCCTTCGGGCCCATCCGCGGATGACGCCGCCCAGCGAAGACGCATGTTCTGATGCGTGCCCGACCGCCTCGCCGCCGTAGCATCTTGTCATCTCTTTTCTTGACAAGAAACCGTCCAGGCGGTATCTTTCTACGATGTCCGAAGCCCATCATCGCAAAAAACAACCCGTCGTAGTCCGCCGGCAGTTGCTGGACGAGGCTGCGGCATTGGCCGTGGAGCAAGGCCTTACCGGCCTGACCCTGGAGGCGGTCGCTCGCGCCGCCGGCGTCAGCAAGGGCGGCCTGCTGCACCACTTCCCCAGCAAGCACGCCCTGCTCGAAGCCCTTTGCGACGAATTCCTGCGGCGCCTGGAAGAGCGCATCGCCCAGGCGATGGCCCAGGACGAAATCGAAACCGGCCGCTTTGCCCGCGCCTATCTCGATGCCATGGCCAGCCGCGACTGGATGGCGGGAAATGGCCAATGGGCAGTGCTGTCCGTCATGCTGTTCTCCGAGCCGGAATGGCGCAGGCGCTGGCACGACTGGGTCGAAGGCCGCCTACGCCAGAACGGGGATATCGACGCTTCTCCGGCAACCTGGATCGTGCGGCTGGCGGCCGACGGCCTCTGGCTGTCCGACCTGGTCGAGGGCCGGCAAAACCAGCCGCAAAGGCGCAAGGCAGTCCTGGAAGAACTGCGCGCCATGACCACGCGTCCGAAGGACTATCCCTGCCTGGAGCCCAAGGCTCCCGCCGAAGGTTTCCAACACTAGCCGGCGGAGGAATACCTCCGCCCCCGAGGGCCGCAGTTATCCGGATCGCGAAAACAGGCATCCGGCCCGCCCAGCAACCGAACGCACTGTCCTGGAACAGGCGAGCAGACCATCACATATGCTGCAGACACCCTACTACCTGATCGATGAATCCCGTCTCCTGGAGAACCTGCGCATCATGCAGCGCCTCCGGGAGCGCTCCGGCGCCAAGACGCTGCTGGCCCTGAAGTGCTTCGCCACCTGGTCCGCCTTCGGCCTCATGCGCCAGTACATGGATGGCACCACATCCTCCTCGCTGTACGAAGTCAAGCTGGGCCACCAGAAGTTCGGTGGAGAAACCCACGCCTACAGCGTCGCCTATGCCGATCACGAAATCGGCGAAGTGCTGGCGCATTCGGACAAGATCATTTTCAACTCCATCAGTCAGCTCGAGCGCTTCGAGCAGGCATCTTCCGGTCACGTGCGCGGGCTGCGCGTCAACCCGCAGGCCAGCAACTCCCCCTACCTGCTGGCGGATCCCTCACGCCCTCACAGCAGGCTGGGCGAATCCGATCCCGAGCGCATCGCCTCGGTCATCGACCGGATCTCGGGCTTCATGATTCACAACAATTGCGAAAACCGCGACTTCGCCCTGTTCGACGAAATGCTGTCGCAGATCGAATCCCGCTTCGGCCATTTGCTGCATAAAGTAGAATGGGTCAGCCTGGGCGGCGGCATCCACTTCACGGGCAAGGACTATCCCCTGGATGCCTTCGCCGACCGCCTGAAGGCCTTCGCCGAAACCTACGGCGTCCAGGTCTACCTGGAACCCGGCGAAGCAGCCATCACCAACAGCGCTACGCTGGAAGTCTCGGTGCTGGATGTGCTGGAAAACGGCGGCAAGAAGCTGGCCATCGTCGACAGCTCGATCGAAGCCCATATGCTGGACCTGCTGATCTACCGGCTGAGCGCCAGGATCGAGCCCGACGCAGGCGAACATGCCTACATGGTCTGCGGCAAGTCCTGCCTGGCGGGCGACATCTTCGGCGAATTCCGCTTCGATCGGCCGCTGCGGGTCGGCGACCGCATCTCCATACAGGACGCGGCCGGCTACACCATGGTAAAGAAAAACTGGTTCAACGGCGTCAACATGCCGTCCATCGCCGTCAAGCGCCTCGACGGCACCACTCAACTCGTCAAGGAGTTCGTTTTCGATGATTACGTACAGAGTCTTTCCTGACCATCCCTGCCCCCACTAACCACTATCACGAGAGTCCGAACCGACATGAAAAGAAATGTCCTCATTATCGGCGCTGGCGGTGTAGGCCAGGTCGCTGCGCACAAATGCGCTCAACACAACGATACGCTGGGCGACATCCATATCGCCTCGCGCACGGTCGAGAAATGCCAGGCCATCATTGACAGCATCCATGAAAAACGCAGCCTGAAGGCTCCAGGCGTGCTGCAGGCTCATGCACTGGATGCGCTGGACATCGAGGCGGTCAAATCCCTTATATCCAGCACCAATGCACAGATCGTCATCAATGTCGGATCCGCTTTCGTCAACATGCCGGTGCTGCAGGCCTGCATCGAAACAGGCGCCGCCTACATCGACACTGCCATCCACGAAGACCCGGCCAAGGTCTGCGAACAGCCTCCGTGGTATGCCAACTATGAATGGAAGCGCCGCGACGCCTGCAGGGAAAACGGCATTACCGCCATCCTCGGCATCGGCTTCGATCCCGGCGTCGTCAACGCCTACGCCGCGCTGGCCTGCAAATCCTATTTCGACCGCGTGGACTCCATCGACATCATCGACGTCAACGCCGGCAGCCACGGCCGCTACTTCGCCACGAACTTCAACCCGGAAATCAACTTCCGGGAATTCACTGGGCGCGCATGGACGTGGCAGAACAATGCCTGGGTAGCCAACAGCATGTTCGAAGTCCACCGCACGGACTTCCTCCCCGTCGTCGGCACGCAGACCACCTACCTGACCGGCCATGACGAGATCCACAGCCTGTCCCATCACCTGAAAGTACCGAACATACGCTTCTGGATGGGCTTCGGCGAACACTACATCAATGTATTCAATGTCCTGAACAATCTGGGCCTGCTCTCGGAAAAGCCTGTGCGCCTGGACGACGGGCAGTCCGTCGTCCCCCTGCAAGTCGTCAAGGCCATCCTGCCCGATCCCGCGTCCCTTGCGCCCGACTACACCGGCAAGACCTGCATCGGCAATCTCGTCAAGGGAGAAAAGGACGGCAGGCATCGCGAGATTTTCATCTACAACATCTGCAGCCACGAGGAAAGCTATGCGGAAACCGGCAGCCAGGCCATTTCCTACACGGCCGGCGTTCCAGCGGCGGCCGCCGCATTGCTGATCGCCCGCGGAGACTGGGACGTCAAGACGATGGCCAACGTGGAGGAACTGCCTCCCGAACCTCTGCTGGAACTGCTCAACGACATCGGCCTGCCCACACGCATCCAGGAGGGCGAATCGGACCAGTTGCTGGAACTCTGCGCCGAATCCTTCGCCGAATGAAAGAAAGCGGCGCTTCCCATCCACGGGAAGCGCCGCTTTCCATTGCGCATCGGGTTGAAGGCGGCGTCGCCGCCCAACACCACTTTCGGTTTACATTGCGGCCATCATCGCACGCTGAATGAATTCCTCGACGGGCATGGTCTGGCCATTGAGATCGATATTGCCATCCGTGTACGAAATCTTGATGGCGATATCCCCGCTCTCCTGCGCCACGAGACCCGCACCGTGCAGCCTTGCCGTGTACTGGTCGAACAGCATGCCGCCGAAGCTTTCCATGGCTTCCGCATCGCCGCCTTCGCCGCCCTGTGCCTGGCTGAAGAGACGCAGGAACATGTCGCGGGAGATCATCACATCCAGGTTAGCCTTGTCCAGATAGGCCAGCTCGGCGATTTCGGCTTCCTGGGCGCTGCCGTCCTTCAGGTCCACGTTCAGGATCAGGCGGCTTTCTCCCTTATCGTTCCTCCAGGACAGGGGATCGATCGAAATGCTGGGAGCGGTCTTGAACAGCTCCACGAACTTGGCGGCCAGCGCGCCGGAAGCTTCCGTGCCCATGCCGACCTCTTCCGGATCGCTTTGCTCCAACAGCGCGGCCAGCTCTCCGAGTACTTTGGCATCCAGCCCGGTCGCGCTCACGCGCAGGCCGATGGTGCCCAGATCCATGCCAGACGCCTTGACCGAACCAAAGGTATAGCGCAGATCGCCATCGATGATGTCGCCCTGCTGCTCGCTGCTCAGCGCAACCTCCAGCTTGCCGAGCTCGACGTCGGCAAGTTCCGATCCTGAAACCTGCACCAGGCCGACGGATGCCTTGCTCTCCGACTGCAACACATTCTCGTCATTGCGCTTCGCATTGCTTTCCAGGACGACATCGCGAATCAGCAACTGGCCGGTATCGTCCTTGATGTCCAGCAGCGCGAATCCGCCATCGGCCGTACCTTCTTCCCAATTGCCGGCGAAATTCATGTTCAGATCGGCGCCGCTGAAGCTGATGCGCACATCGTCCTTGGCCAGATCGACAGGCGCGAAGCGCCAGTCGGATACGCCCTCGCCGCCCAGGCCGATGCTGGTACGCACCCGCATCGGCTCGCCCTTGGCCGAATCGAACCACGGCTTGAGCGTTTCGGTGGGGATGAGCTTGGACTGGCTATAGGCCAGCAGCGGCTTGAGAGTGCCGGACGCCAACGCTCCCCAGGGGAAAGGCCCGTGCTGCAGGTCGTCCTGCAGCAGCAGCTCGATGGCCTCGCCGTCGGCATCGCGCAATTGCAGCGAATACTTCACATCCGACGAAAAGATTCCGCGCTGGTACTCCAGAATGGAAATCTTCAGGTCTTCGCCGGAAAAATCCGGTCCGAGCACGGTAATCAGCTTCTGGTTGGCCTCTTCGACCGCCTGCGTCACCTTGGTCTGGGCCTGCTTGCCAATGTACCAGGATGCCCCGCCATAAGCCAGGACAAGCGCTGCCACCACCGCAACGACGGCTGTACTTTTTTTCATAGAAAGATTTCCTTGGTTTGAAACAATGGATGATCTGGGATTACTTGCCGGACCCGCTCTTGGAAACGGATTCGTCCGCCAGCTTGCGCGACAGCTCCCTGGGCAGGGGGAACGATACGTTTTCCTCCGCTCCCTCCAGCGTGCGCACGGAAATTGCGCCCAGTTCCTTCAGGCGGCCTATCACTTGCTCCACCAGCACCTCGGGCGCGGACGCGCCCGCCGTCACCCCGACGCGCTTCGCGCCTTCCAGCCATGCCGGATCGATCATGCCCGGGTCGTCCACGAGGTAAGCGGCCGCGCCCTTGCGCTCGGCAACTTCCCTCAGGCGGTTGGAATTCGAACTGTTCGTACTGCCCACCACGATCACCAGATCGCACGTCGGCGCCATGATCTTGACGGCGTCCTGGCGGTTCTGCGTGGCATAGCAGATATCGCTTTTCTTGGGCTCGGCGATGCCGGGGAAGCGGTCGCGCAGGGCTTGCGCCACGCGCTGCGCATCGTCCACGGAGAGTGTCGTCTGCGTCACGAACGCCAGATTGCCGGGATCCTGGACTTCGAGCTCCAGCACGTCTTCCGGCGTTTCCACCAAGTGCATGCCGCCATCGGCCTGCCCCAGCGTCCCTTCGACCTCGGGATGACCCTTATGGCCGATCATGATGATTTCGCGGCCTGCCGCGCGCATGCGCGACACCTCGATATGCACCTTGGTCACCAGGGGGCATGTAGCATCGAATACCTTGAGCCCCATGCGCTCGGCATCCTCCCGCACCTTCCTGGAGACGCCGTGCGCGGAAAACACGACGATAGAGCCTTTCGGCGCTTCCTCGAGTTCCTGGATGAACACGGCGCCTTTCGCCCTCAGGTCCTGCACCACGTAGCGGTTATGCACGATTTCATGGCGGACATAAATGGGCGCGCCATGCAGTTCGAGCGCGCGCTCGACGATATCGATGGCCCTGTCCACCCCGGCGCAAAAACCGCGCGGCTGCGCCAGCACGATTTCCGCATGCATATCGGTATTGGATGACTGCGCCATTACAGCACTCCGAGGATGGAAACATCCAGCTTCAGGTCCGCGCCCGCCAGCGGATGGTTGAAATCGAACAGCGCCCAGTCGTCGCCCAGCTCCTTGAGCACGCCCGAATAGCTTCCCCCATTGGGCGCGGAGAACTCGACCAGGTCCCCGGGCTGGAAGTTCGCATCCTCGCCGCCGTGCTCGGCCAGCAGGCTCAGCGACACGCGCTGGAGCAGCTCGGGGTTGCGCTCGCCGTAGGCCTGCGCCGCCGGAATCTCATAGCTGAAGGCCTCGCCTTCCTGCCGGCCGACCAGCGGCGCTTCCATGGCCGGGGCCCATTGGCCGTCGCCCATCTGCAGGGTGCCCGGCCTGCCGGTGAACGTATCGGCAAAGACCGAACCGGCGGCGGAGCCGCTCAGGAGCGTCACGCGATAGTGCAGGGTCAGGTAGGAATCTGCAAGGACAAAAGCATTCACTGGTTCAGACATGGCAATCTAATTCTGTCACTGTAGCGGGTAGTTTGAAAGTCACCGGATGAAACACTGCCTGCGGCACAATCATGAAAAACCAAGCAATCGTCCCGTTGCACGAGCGTCCCCGCGAACGCCTGCTGGCCCACGGGCCTTCCGCCCTGACATCGCCGGAACTGCTGGCCATCATCCTGCGCACCGGCATTCCCGGTTGTGACGCCGTGGCCCTGGGCCACGCGCTGATGCAGCAGTTTAACGGTTTACGAGGCCTGCTGTCAGCCGACGCAGGCAGCCTGATGCGCACGCGCGGCCTGGGCAAGGCCAAAACCTGCGAACTGCTCGCCGTCAGCGAACTTGCCCGCCGCTCGCTGGGAGAGACCCTGGCCAACGGGCACTGCCTGGATCAGCCCGGCAAGGTCAAGCAATTCTGCGCGGCGCACCTGGCCCACCTGAAGGTCGAGCACTGCATGGCCCTCTTCCTCGACAGCCAGCACAGGCTGATCTGCCACGAAACCCTGTCCCGCGGCACGCTCAGCCAGGCGTCGGTCTACCCTCGCGAGGTGGTCAAGGCCGCCCTGGCCCATCATGCCGCCGCAGTCATCCTGTCGCACAATCACCCGTCCGGCGTCCGTGATCCCAGCCACGCCGACCTGGCGCTGACCCGCCACCTGCGCAATGCCCTGCAGCTCATCGACGTGCGGCTGCTGGATCACATGATCGTCACGCCCGACACCGTGACATCCCTGGCGGAGCGCGGCGACATGGCATAATTCCCGCATGCACAGTTCCATCCTTGCGACACCGTCCAGCGCTCCCGCCACCGTCCTCGTCGTGGATGACGACGCCGTCATGCGGCAGCGCCTGCACGCCTATTTTTCCAAAGAGGGCTACCGCGTGCTTGCAGCCGAGGACGGATCGGGGATGTGGAGCATACTGGCGTCATCTCCCGTCGCGCTGATCCTGCTGGACATCAATCTTCCCGGCCAGGACGGCATTTCCCTGGCGCGCGAGATCCGGGCCCGCAATGCGGGCATCGGCATCATCCTCGTCACCAGCCGCACGGAAGACATCGACAAGATCGTGGGCCTGGAAGTGGGCGCCGACGACTATGTCACAAAGCCTTTCAACCCTCGGCTCCTGCTTGCACGCGCGAAAACCCTGCTCAGGCGGACAGTGGCCGCTCAAGCGCCAGGGAGCATCGGACACCGGCGCCTGTCTTTCGCCGGCTTCGTCCTGGATACGGAACAGCGGCGCCTCTTCAACACCCAAGGCCGGGAAGTGCCCCTGACGCGCGGCGAGTTTTCCCTGCTGCGAACACTGGTGCAGCATCCGGGCGCCGTACTCGACCGGGACCGCCTATGCCATGCCATCGGGGGCAAGGACTGGAGTCCGGCCGACCGCACCGTCGATGTGCTGATCCGCAGGCTGCGCGCCAAGCTGGACACGGATACGCTGCCATCCCTGATCACGACCGTCAGGGGAGAAGGCTACCGTCTTGCGGCCGAGGTCACGGCGGCCGACAACCACGCCAACGCAGCCGGAACCGCCTGACACAAGGCCTGCGCCTCTCCAGTCCAGGCCGCTTCGGCGCTCGTCCCGTCCATCAACCCCGCTTCCAGCGCGGCCGCTTGCGCCGCAAGCCGCTCCAGCCCAAGGTTGGCGGCCGAACCTCGCAGGCGATGGACATGGTAGCGGCACGCATCCCTGTCCCTCGTGGATATCGCAGCCTCCAGCGCCGTCATCGACTCCTGGCTCTGCCTCTGGAATGCATCGGCGATCTGCCACAATACATCGGCGCCCAAGGCTTCGGCCTCTTCCCGCAGGAAATCGAGATTTCCCCAGGTCTGTCCGCAGGCTGGCGCCGGCTCGCTCCTCTGCTCCACGGTTTCCGGCGCCAGCCCGCCTGCCGCGCCACTCGGTTCCTGCGCCTCATCTCCCCCGATGCGCGCCTCCATGACCTGCACAATGACGTCGGCAAGCCGTTCCCTGCGAAATGGCTTGCCCAGATAGGCATCGCAACCAGCAGCCAGCAAATGGCCTGCCTTCGCCTCCGACACATGCGCGGACATCAGGATGACGGGGAATGTCTCTTTGCCAGGCAAGGCGCGCAGCCTGGCCATGAGATCCAGGCCGTTGCCGTCCGGCAGATGCATGTCGATCAACGCCAGATCGAATGCCCGGCGCTCGAAAGCGCGCAGCGCGTGCGCCGCGCTGTCCGCAGCCTCCACGGCATGCCCCGTGGACGCCAGGAAGCGGTTTGCCACCATACGTGTCACGGCATCGTCCTCGACCAGCAGGATCCGCTGCGCGGCAACGCCCCCCTTCCGCTCCTGTTTCGACCGTGGCGGCAGGACCTCCGTCTCGGCCTGCGCCATCTTCAGAGGCAGTGCAAACGACACCGTCGTTCCCTCTCCCGGCGAGCTGTCCATCCAGATGGAACCTCCCATGGCCTCCACCAGACGGCGGCACACCGCCAACCCCAGCCCGGTTCCTCCATGCTGGCTGCGCCCCTCCTTCCCCTGGACGAAAGGCTCGAACAGGCTCGCCTGCTGCTCTCGCGGAATGCCGATGCCGCTGTCGATCACGGAAAATGCCAGGATGCAATGCTCCTGCGCCCTCTCGCGCACCTCCACGCAGATCTCGATCACCCCGTCATCGGTGAACTTGATGGCATTGCCGACCAGATTCAGCAGCACCTGCGCCAACTTGCGCCTGTCGCCAAACAGCGCGGCAGGCACATCCGTGGCGATGTTCTCCGTAAGGGCCAGGCCCTTCTCCTGCGCCCGCGCACCCTGCACGGCAAGAATATCGTCCAGCAACGCACGCAGCCGGAAGCGGCCATGATCGATCTGCGGCCGCGAGACTTCGTACTGGGCATAGCTGAGCATGTCTTCCAGAATCTCCAGCAGCAAGGTCGCCGCCGTGCGCATCTGCGCCGTCAGTTGCCGCTGCCAGGGCTCCAGGTCCGAGTCGTCCAGCAGTTCCAGCGTCCCCAGCACGCCGATCATCGGTGTGCGCAGCTCGTGGCTCATGACGCCAAGGAATGCCGTCTTGGAGCGGTTCGCCTGCTCCGCCTGCGTCCTGGCTGTAGCGTGTTCCTGCATTTCGCGGGCCAGCGCCTCGTTGGCCTTGCGCAACTGCGCCGTGCGCTGGGCCACCTCCTGCTCCAGGTTTTCCCGCTCCTGCTCCAGCTCGCGCGCCAACCGATCCCGCTCCAGTGCGTTGTCCCGGAAGCGGGACAACGCATGCGCCAGCGACGACAACTCGTCATCGCCCCGCAAATCGATGAAGACATCCCGCTGCCCGTCCGCAAGGTCCAGCGTGGCCGATTCCAGCTTCTTCAACCGGGAGAAGATATGCCTGCGCAGCACATAGAACAGCATGGCGCACGAAAGCAGCATCAGCAGGACCGCCATCGTGCCGAACGCCAGCATGCCGGAGGAGACCGCGTCCCTGGCCTTTGCGGTGGCGGACGCCAGCATCTGCCCGCTGCGCATTATCAGTTCCCCCGCCAGCGCATCCAGACGCGCGGTCTGCTGCCCCAGGCTCGTCTGCAGCCTGTCCGTCCTGTCGGACAGCGCAAGCTCTCTCGCCCGCAGCGAAAACACGCCATCACGGTCCAGCAGGCTGGCAAGATGCGCGTACAGCCGCCGGCTGGTACTGTGATCCCCCGGGTCCTGCACATTGAGCAGCCGCCGCCTCATGGTCTGCAGATGCCTGGCATAGTCCGCGCGCCCGGCCTCCAGCCTGCCCTCGTCGTCGAACTCCTGCAGCCGCTCGATCAGCGACGACAGATTGTGCACGGCCAGCCGCAGTTCGTACATGCGCTCCAGGTGATCAAGATCGATGTCGATGAGATTCTCCTGCACGCTCGGGCGCAGCTCTTCGCCGGCCACGAGACTGGAGGTCAGCACGGAAACCAGCCTCGCCATGGCATTGTCGGCCTGGTTCTCGGACAGTTGCTCCATGTCCCTGATGGTCGCGCGATGACTGCGCAGTTGCCGATCCCTCTCCGCGGACAAAGTCAGGCGCATGACGATAGCCTGCGTCATCTCCGTCACGGTATCGGACAAGTCCCCGTATGTCTGGCGCAGGCGGGCGATAAGCTCCTGTTCCACGTGTGTGCTCTTCAGCGAGTCGATGCGTGCGCGCATGGCCGTCATTTCGTTTTCCAGGGATGCGCGCAACAGTGAGACTTCCACGGTATCGGAGGCCCGGTTCATCTGCGGGGCCAGCGCCGCCAGCCGGGCATTGCCGCGGACCAGGGCATGCATGGCCTCCGCATCCGGCATGGTTTCCGCCAGGATGGTTTGCTGGCTGTCCACCACGCGCTGGAAGCTGACCCAGCCCACCACGGCAACCAGTGCAATGCCCAGGGCGCTGAGGATCAGGCCGAGCGCCAGCTTCTCGCGTATGCCGAACCGCCTTCGCGCAATGCCGCTATTGGCCAAGGCCTGCGTATTGCCGGACAATGTATGCTTCATGGATTCGATGATCTGGTGACATGGCGAGAACAATGGCCACATTCTACCGTCGGCACTCCCGGGCCGGTCGCCGCCTGCTGGCCGCCTTGGCGCTGCTTCCAGCGTTGTGGGGCAGCCAGGTCGCCGCCGGCGAGCGGTGGCCCCTGATGCTGTGGGATGCTCCACAAGAACAGCGCCAGCTGCTGCGCGAGGCCTCGGATACGCCGCTCGCCACACGCGGATGGCGGCTGTGCGCCATCTACCCGCACCTCAAGGACGGCTATTGGCTTGCCGTGAACTACGGCATGAAAGAAGAGGCCCGCCGGCTGGGCGTCGGGCTGGAAATAGCGGAATCGGGCGGATATCACAACCTGGAAGAACAGCGCCAGCAGGTCTCCAAAGCCCTGGACGACAAGAATTGCCATGCCTTGCTGCTCGGCACAGTGTCCTATGACGGCCTGAACGATCTACTGTCCGGTCATGCCGGCGCCAAGCCCGTGCTCGCCCTCGCCAACGACATCGCTCCCGCCGGCGTTCAGGGAAAGATCGGCGTCCCCTGGCAGCAACTGGGCCTGGAGATCGGGCGCTGGCTCGCCGAACGCCATCCGGCCGGAACTCCCTCCACCGATATCGCCTGGTTTCTCGGGCCGCAGGAAGCCGGCTGGGTCGGGTTCCTCGATGCCGGGTTTCGCGAAGGCATCGCCGGCAGCGCGATCAATGTAGCCGTCACGAAATGGGGCGACACGGGCCGGTTGACGCAGCGGCGGCTGGTCGAGGAAGCCTTGGAAGAACATCCCGGCCTGCGCTACCTGGCAGGCACCGCCGTCATGGCGGAGGTAGCCATCGCCGAACTGCGGCACAAAGGCCTGCAGGATCGCATAGGCCTGGTTTCCAGCTATATGACGCCCGGTGCCTATGGCGGCCTGTCGCGCGGCCGCATTCTCGCGGCAGTCAGCGACTTTCCCGTGCTGCAAGGCAAGCTCGCCGTGCAGCAGGCGGTCTCGCATCTGGAGGGAGTTCCGGCCAGATCCTTCATCGGCCCGGAGGTCTCCCTGCTCACTCGCGATACGGTGGCGCAATACCCCGCCCGATGGATACTGCCACCGGCCGGATTCACGCCGATCTATACATTGCCGCCCAATCCCGCCCTGCCATCGCCCTGATCATGTAAACGCCGTTAACAAAACCGGGGCCGACATTAACGCGATATCCAACCGGGTTAACACCCGGTTCGCATAATGGTCATGGAAACAATGCCCATGATGGGCGGGGAGCATGACCATGACCATGATTACACGCAGGGGATTCCTGAAAACGACGATAGCCACTGCAGTCGCCGGCAGCAGCCTGCGGGTGTTTTCACCCAGTGAAGCCTTCGGCGCCGATACCGTGCTGATCCCGCACGCCTCCCACTACGGTCCCTTCAAGGCCGTGGTGCAGAACGGCGTCCTCGTCGGCGTCCAGCCGCTGAAGAACTACGACGCCATGCCTACGGAAATGCTGCTCGACGGCGTGGTGAGCCGCACCTACCATCCCACGCGTGTGAAGTACCCCATGGTCCGCCGCTCTTATCTCGAAAATCCGCGCGGCGACACCAGGCCCGAACTGCGCGGCAAGGATCCGTTTGTGCGCGTCAGCTGGGACGAAGCGCTGGCCCTGACCGCCGATGCCATCCTGCGCACTATCGAAGAGCACGGCAACGAAGCCATCTTCAGTTCTTCCTATGGCGGCTGGTCGCATGCCGGCTCCTTCCGTCCCCAAGTGCTGCAAGGCCGCCTGTTCGGCCTGATCGGCGGCCACAGCGTGACCACGGGCGACTATTCCGCGGGCGCTTCCCAGGTCAGCCTGCCGCACATCATCGGCGACATGGAGGTCTACTCTCCACAAAGCGCCTGGGAAACCGTCATGAAGCACACAGAAGTTTTCGTGCTGATCGGCTGCGATCCCTGGAAGAACAACCGCATCGAATTCACGGTGCCCGACCACCAGATGTACCCGCTGTGGAAGAAGATCCGCGCCGCCGGCGTGAAGTTCATCTCCATCAACCCGCAGTACACCACGACGGACGAAGCGCTCGACGCCGACTGGGTGAAGATAGTGCCGAACACCGACACGGCCCTGTTCCTGGCCATGGCCTATCATGTCTACACCACGGGGCGCCACGACCAGAAATACCTGGACAAGTACACGGTCGGCTTCGACAAGTTCCTGCCCTACCTGCTCGGCAAGGACGCCGACGGCACGCCGCCCAAGACCCCCGAATGGGCGGCCTCCATCACCGGCATCCCCGCTGAGAAGATCCGCGAGCTGGCCGAGCTGTTCGCTTCGCGCCGCACGCAGTTCGCCGGCGCCTGGTCGCTGCAGCGCGCGCACCACGGCGAGATGTCTCACTGGGCCATCATCGCCCTCGCCTCCATGCTGGGCAAGATCGGCAAGCCCGGCGAAGGCGTGGGCTTCAGTTGGCACTATGGCGGCGGCGGCATGCCGGTATCCGGCAAGCGCGGCCCCGTCGGCCTGTCCCAGGGCCGCAATCCGGTCAAGACACGCTGCCCGGCTTCGCGCATTTCGGAAATGCTGCTCAACCCTGGCAAGGAATACACGCGCGACGGCTCCACAATGAAGTACCCGGACGTGCACATGATCTACAACGCCGGCAACAACTTCGTCTCGCACCAGCAGGACACCAACGAGCTGCTGCGCGCCATGAACGCCAAGGTCCACACAGTGGTCAACCAGGATCCCTGGTGGTGCGCCTCTTCACGCTATGCCGATATCGTGCTGCCGGCCAACACCACGCTGGAACGCAACGATATCTCCTCCGGCGGCACCTACAGCATGGACAAGGTCTATGCGCTACGCCAGGTCATCGAGCCCTACGGCGAAAGCCTGGACGACTACGAGATCTTCCGCAGGCTGGGCGGCATGCTCGGCGTCGAATTCGGCTTCACCGAAGGCAAGACCATGATGGATTGGATCAAGGAAGCCTACGCCAATACCGATACCGAGATATCCTTCGAAGAGTTCTGGGAAACCGGCGTCGCCGACATGTCCGTGCCCGATGAGGCCCGCGAGTGGGTGCGCCATGGCGACTTCTACACCGATCCGCAGGCTAATCCGCTGCACACGCAGTCCGGCAAGATCGAGCTTTATTGCGAAGCGTTCGCCCGCTTCAAGATGAATGAATGCCCGCCCATACCCAAGTTCCTGGAGCCTGCCGAGTACCTGGGCAACGCCAAGCCGGGGCAGGTGCATGTCGTCAGCCCGCACCCCTACATGCGCCTGCATTCGCAGATGGCCAACGCCAGCATCAACAAGATCCTGAACATCCAGGATCGCGAGTTCGCACTGATCAGCGTCGAGGACGCCAAGGAGCGCGGCGTGTCCGACGGCGATCTGATCGAGGTCTACAACGATCGCGGCGCGCTGATCGTCGGCGCGCGCGTGTCCGACAAAATCATGAAAGGCGTCATCAGCATCTTCGAAGGCGCATGGATATCCAAGGACAGCAAGGGCCGCTGCAACAGCGGCGCCATCAACGTGCTGACGACCAGCGTCGCCTCTTCGGATCTGAGCCAGGCCAACAGCGCCAATACCTGCCTGGCATACTTCCGCAAGTGCGAGGATGCCGAGGGTCCCAACCGGGCCTACGAGCCGCCCCGCATCGACGAGCGCGAAACGGTCTCGTACCAAACGGACATCGCCGCGCTGACCCTGGAAGACCGCGCCTTCAAGGCGCGCTCGGCCGCCACTGAAGAAATGCTGCCCGGCGAAAAGCTGTTCTACCAGCGCTGCACACTCTGCCACGTGGCTCGCGAACCCAGCGATCATACCGTGCTGCAGTGGTACGGCATCACGGAAAGCATGTTCCCGCGCGCCGGCCTGACCGACGAAGAACGCAAGCTGGTGATGGAGTTCCTGGAGGCCAATGCCAAGGACGCCGCAGTGAAATAGGCCGCTTCCACATCACGGCCGCATACAGGCGTTCGGTTTTTCGGGGAGCATCCGGCAGGAATGCGGACATGTCACCACATTGCAACATGACATCGTCACAATCATCTCATTTGATTGCATTTCCTTTGATGCTCCCCGACAGGATCGCCTCCATGCCGACCAAGTTGCACGTCCGCACCATTCTCCTGCTGGTGCTGTCCGGTTTCATCGTCCTTTTCATTTCTTCCGGAGTCGCTGGCATATTCATGCTCAAGAGCACTCAGAGAACGATATCGGACCTGGGGCGCCATGGCATCGAGCAGGCCAACCGCCTGTCGGATGCCACGCTCGCCCTTTTCCTTGGCCGGGTCGCATTGATCAATGCCAAGACATACATGGAAGGAGGGCTGGAGGAACAACGCGATGAAGCGCTGGCTCAGGCCGGTACGCTGCTGGAGCGCAGCGCGACCGCGTTCGGGCAATTCCATCAGTCCCTCCAGGCGGAGGCGGACAGCCCTCCCGCCGGGCAGCCCGCCTTGGTACAGCACTATCATGCCTTGCTGGACGATACCCTGCATCCGCTCTCAACCGCGCTGCGCAGCTGGAACGGCATAGAAGCCAACCGTATCGTGGACCAGGCGATGGAGCCGGCCACCAATACTTTCCTTGCCTCGCTGGAAGCATTCCAGCAACGCAACCGAACAATGGCGCAGCAAGGCATCCAGCATGCCAACCATATTTCGTTCAGGGCAATCCAGGCGCTGTCGCTCGTACTTGCGCTGTCGCTTCTCATGGCGTTCGGCATTCACCGAATTTTCCGCAAAGCCCTGCTGCGCCCTCTCAATGGCTTGCTGTCCCATTTCAATACCATGGCCACCGGCGACCTGCGACCGCAGCTTCCTTCCGGCGGCACGACAGAAATCGGCCGTCTCCAGGAAGGCGTCCGGCACATGCAGGCCAGCCTGGTCCGTACCGTGGCCTCCATGCAGGACGAGGCCAATGCCATGTATACCGACACAAATGATATCGCGCAGCGCAACCGGCAGATATCCACGCAGATCGACACGCAGGCCCAGGCGCTGGACCAGGCCGCGCTTGCCATAGACACACTGGAAAAAAACGTGGCGCAAAGCAGCCGCCATGCAACGGAAGCCACGGAGCTGGCCCAGGAGGCGCAGGCCACCGCCAGCCTGGGCCATACGGCGGTATCCGAGGTCATTTCCAGTATGGGCGAGATATCCTCGTGCGCAAAACATATCAGCACCATTGTTCAACTGATCAATGGCATCGCAACGCAAACCAATCTGCTGGCGCTGAATGCCGCCGTCGAAGCGGCACGGGCAGGCGTTCACGGCAGAGGGTTTGCCGTCGTAGCCAATGAAGTTCGGGAACTGGCGCATCGCAGCAGCCAGGCCGCCAACGACATCAAGGAGTTGATTGCCGCATCAGACCAAAGCGTGGCGGCAGGCACTATGCAGGTCCGGCAGGCAGGCCAGGCAATGGATGCCATCCTGACAGCCGTCGCATCCGTCAACCAGAGGATAGCCTGGATCGCACAAGCCAGCGCGCAACAGACGCAGGATATCGCTGAAGTCAAATGCGCGGTCGGCAGTGTCCGGCAGAATGCGCAGGCCAATCTCGATCTGGTCCAGCAGACAGGCAACGCCACCATGGCCCTGAGCGAACAGGCCCTGCGCCTGCATGCCATTGCCTCCGACTTCCGGTTTTCCGGCGATGCCGCCCAGCCCCAGCAGCCCGCAAGCGACACGGAAGCCTCGGCACATATCGTGCTGCTTTCCGCGACGGCGTAGCACTTCCTGGAGACAGGCACCGGCTGCCGGGCTTCCAATCAGCCGCGCTTTGGCGCGTGGTCAGTCGCGGCGGCCCTCACCCTGCCTGCGCAGTCGGGCGTGCAGGATCAAGCAGCACAACACCGCTCCCGCGGCCAGACTGGTATGGCCGCTGAACATGACCAGCCCCAGACTCCATCCTTGCCACCAGACAAGCAGCGCCAACACCGCCGCCAGGACGATGGCGCCGGACAGCCGCAACCATCGCGACGCGCGCGCATCAGGCTGGCGACCGCACAGATCTTCCCTCACCCGCTCCGCGGCGAACGCCAGAAAGCCAAGGCCAAGAATGCTTCCAACCAGTGCAAGCAAATGCATCATGCCTGCGCTCCCCGCGCCGCAGGCCTGGGCTTGGCATGCCTGGCCGCCGCCGGCACATGGCGCCACAGACGCCAGGCCAGCACGCCATGCAGCCCAGCCAGGCCAAGAAACAGGCAATCCGCCCCCACGAAAACCCAGTCTCCGGATGCAAGACTGCGAAACAAGGAGCGCTCAGTCGTCACGGCATTGAGCAAAGGAAGTCCCCCCAGGACAAGCGCCGCAAGCATCCACTGCTCCAGCCATGCCGCCTTTGGCGGCCGTACCAGCGCATGCGCCAGCGCAAGCAGCCAGGCGACAAAGAAAACCTGTATTTCCCCTGCCGCGCGCATCGGCGCGTCAACCGGCAGCAGGCGATTGGCCCAAAGAAAGGCTCCCATCGCCACCGACAGTCCGGCAATACCGGCGATGTTCAGGCGCTCGACCAGCCAAAGTCCCGCATGCCCATTCTTTCCTGAAGCCTGCAGCTTCTGCCTGCGCTTGACGGTCCACAACACCAGTCCGGTGCCCACCACCGCCGTGCCGGCAAGGCTTACGATAAAGTACAGCCACCGTGTCACGGTGTCGCTGAACCGCCCAAGATGCAATCCGTAAAGCACACCGCGGGTCTCCGCCGCAGCGCCGACGCTGTCGCGCGTTTCCAGCAGTCGCCCCGTGCTGCCTTCGAACAGCATGTATTGGGGACTCATGGAGACACGCCCCGCCTCTGCACGCACAATGGAAACACGCGCGGCAGCATCGCCGGCAAGGCTGACGCTGATGCGTCCCACATTGCCTCCACCCCAGCGTTCCTGCGCCTGGCCCGCCATTGGGCCCAGCGGCGCCAGCGCGACGCTCTGCCCGCCGGGTTGCGCGGGAGGAGAGAAAGCGCCGAGCTGCGCGCTGAGCGCCTGCCGCTCCTGCGGCGTGTTTACAGCGGCCTGCTGGCCCCACGGCATATACATCGCCATGAGCGTCACCAGGCCGGTGTAAGTGATCATCAAATGAAAAGGCAGCCCGAACACAGACAAGGCGTTGTGCGCATCCAGCCAGGAACGCTGCCCTTTACCCCAGCGGAAGGTGAAGAAATCCACGAAAATCTTCTTGTGCGTAATGATGCCGCTAATGATGGCGACCAGCATGAACATCGCAGCCAGCCCCGCCAGCCATCTGCCCCAGAACACCGGGATGTGGTGGAACTGGAAATGGAAGCGATAAAAGAAATCCCCGCCCATGGTTTCACGGGAATCGACGGCATTTCCCGTCAGCGGATCGAAATAGCCGTCCCGAAAACCTCGCCGGCCTTGCTCCTTCGGATCGCGCCAGAACGCGTAGACAAGCGGATTGCGCGCATCCGGGAGCCTTATGCTCCATTGCGGTGCACCATCGAATGCCTGCGCCATGCGCTGCGCCACGATGCCGGGATCCGGCACATTCAGCCGACGCGCCACCTCAGGCCGCATCCACTGAGACAGCTCGTCCTTGAAATAGGCGACCGTGCCAGTCAGGAACATGGCGTACAGCACCCAGCCCAGCAGCAGCCCGACCCATGTGTGCAGGCCGGACATGCTTTGACGCAGGCCCTGAGGTCGTTTGCCCATCGGTTTTCCCGCCATCATGCGGCCTCTGCACCAAACCAGACCCAGCACGACGCCAACAGCAACGGAAACGCCGCCAACAGCAGCCCGCCCCAGGCACGCGGCGCACTGCGGGCCGCGAACACCCAGATGACGGCTCCTGCATAGACGATAAAACTCAGCATCATTCCGGACAGGACTGCCTGCGGCTTGCTTGACGGTATTGCCAGCACGGCGACGCTGCTCAGCGCCGCCAACGCATAACCGCCGAACAGTGCAGCGGCTATACGGGATGCAAGAGGCGCAAAGCGATAAATACGTTGCATGTGTAACTTTATTGCTTTCATAAAAACGTCTTACGCTCTGTCATGCAGTCAAAAATCGACGGTTGCGGACAATACAAACGTTCGGCCTGCCGCATTGGTTGCATAAGTGCCTGAAGCCAGCCAATATTTTCTATCAGTCAAGTTCTCGACATTCGCGCGCAATACAACCGGCTTTCCTGCAATGACTGTGGAGTATCGTGCCCCCACGTCAAATCGCGTCACGCCAGGAAGACGACGCGTATTTGCGTTATCGAGATACATGGAAGACGTACGAATCATGCGCCCATTCAGGCTCAAGCCATTGACCCACGGCGTATCCCAATCCAGCCCCAGGTTATACATGCTGCTCGGCACGCCTGGAGCCCGGTTCCCTTCGTTAACCCCATTTTGGGTTTTGGTCAGCTTCCCATCGATAAAAGATGCACTGGCGAACATCCGCAGGCCTGGCTGCAGTTCACCATATGCAGTGATCTCGAGGCCACGGTTGCGTTGCTCACCAAAATAGCCATAGCTCTTTGTCCCATCGGGGTAGAATTCCTCCTGGCCAGCGGGCCGCGCCATCTGATAAACCGACACTGTCGTCATCAAGCTTCCCCAATCCACTTTGACGCCAGCCTCGTACTGCTTGGTTTTGTAGGGGTCGAGAACTTCGCCGGTATTCCTGTAGCCTGCTCCGACAACCCTGCCCGCCGAAAGGCCTGCGGTGTAATTGGCGTACAACGATACGTTTTCAGTAGGTTTCACCACCAAGCCGGCAACAGGAGAAATCGCACTGGCTTTATAGCCGCTGGTGCGTGCGCCGGTTGTTGTGTTGTAGTTCTCGGTATCGACGGTTTGCTTGCGTGCTCCCAGTGTCAGCAGCACGCGATCCTCCGCGAAAGACATCGTGTCCGCAATCACGATACTCGTCAATGTCTTTTCCGAACTACGCTTTGGCTCCAGCCTTTGCGTAGGCCCCGCGGGCAACGGCACGGGATCGTAGATATTCGACCACTCTCCAGGATCGTTTGCGATAGCGCTGTATGCATTGCCTGATTCTTGCGTCAAGCGCGTGGCGCCAAGCGCCAACCTGTGACCAATAGCACCCGTATTGAATACAGCGCTCAATCCAGCATCCGTATTCCAGGTTTCGCTATAAGAGTCATAAAATGTGCTGGCTACCCTGAAGTTTCCCTCTGCATCCGAGCGCTCAGGATTGACCGGGAATATCTGCCTGGCTTTGCCATCCCTATAGCCCACCGCCACATGCGCAGTGATCCTGTCCGTCAGGTCATATTCCAAACGAGAAGCTACAGTGCTATCCCGTTGTGTCAGTCGCGTACCGGGGTAAAAGCCGATGTCGCCATCCGGCGCTGCCGGCATCTCTGTCACATCATTGAGAAATCCGATCTGAGAACGAAAATCCTCTACCGTGTCGTCCAGATAAATAGCATCCATGGACCAGCGCAAACGCTCGCCCGTGTAATCAAGGCCAAGTGCAGCCAGTCCAAGATCTTGTTTGCCGCCCTTGATGGATGCCTCTCCGCCCTTCAGCACGCCATTGAAACGCACACCCCATTCTTTCGCCTCGCCGAAGCGCCTGCCGACGTCCATGTGCGCCGACAGATTCTTGCTGCTGACATATGAAGTCGTCAAACGCGTCAGTGGCTCGTTGCCCGCCCGCTTGCTCCGCATGTTGATGCTTCCGCCAATACTGCCATTCGGAGGAATGCCACGCATCAAGGTACCCGGTCCTTTGAGCACCTCGACTCGCTCAATGATCTGGACAGGAATACGACTGGAGGATACCAGACTGTACAGACCATTGAACCCGACTTCGCCACTGCCTACGCTCCACCCCCTGATCTGAAAATCTTCTCCGAAACCTGCCGGAGCAGTCGTCGTGCGCACGGACGCATCATTGACTACGATATCAGCCAAAGTCCGGGCTTGCTGATCTTCTATCATGGCCGAGGTGTAGTTGGTCATGCTGAACGGCGTATCCATGGTATCGCTCGTCCCCAGGATACCCAGGCTTCCACCTCGCGCCATCTGCCCTCCGGCATATGTTCCAAGCAGGCCTCCCTCGAACGAGCCGCGAACCTCCACGGTATCCAGTACCGCTGCCTCCGCATCGGCAACGCGCGACAAAGAAACATTGTTGCCATTCCTGCGGAACGCGATTCCTGTGCCAGCCAGAAGGCGACGCAGCGCCTCTTCCGGCGGCAGGTTGCCGGACAGCGCGGGCGCCTGATAGCCATCCACCAGATTCTGCGCAAAGAAAATCTGCAACGACGCCTGCTCGCCCAGTTGCAGCAACGCTTTGCTCAGCGGCTGAGACGGGATGCTGATCTGCACTGGCTGCTCCTGCGCCTGCGCGGGGAGTGTCCCGAACGCCACAGCAAGAGCAAGGGCCAGCGCCGTCATGCCCTGTTTCAGGCCAGACTTCCTTATGCGCGACTCTGCGCGAGATTTCGAAATATTCACTGTCTTACATCGTCCAATAAATGAGCATTCCACGCATCAGCGCAAAACGTTCGATCAAGAGTTCTGGCCGGACCTGTCGCGCAGAAACGGAACAGCTCCCCCTATCTAAACAGACGAGCGAGCGCGTCAAATATCGGAATAGAAATGATAATGATTATTGAAACTCAATGTAACAAAGAATAGGCATACCGTCTGCCCCGCAAGCTTCCCCCGTGCTTTCAGCGGTCGCTGATGCGTACCTGCCCGTCCGGAAGATGAAAGACGCGCACAGGCGCAAAATCCGGGAGCGTATCGATCAATGCAAGCGGATCATCCACACTGAAGATCCCCGCGATGCGATAGTCTTGCAGCGATGGCGCATCCAGTCTTGCCGGCTTGGGCAGATAGCGGTTGATTTCCTCTATCGCCTGCCGCAGCGGCGTATTTTCGAAAACAACTTTCCCGCGCTGCCAGGCCAGCCGCTTGGACAAATCGGTCGAATGCACTTCGCCCAGCATCTGCGCCGCATCCGACTCCACCGCCTGCCCTCGCGTCAATGCGCGCGACTCCCTGTTCCACCAGGGGCCGCGAGATACGCTGACGGATCCCGACGCGACACTGACCTGCATATGCCCGCGTTCATGGCGGACATTGAACTGCGTGCCTGTAACGACAATCCGGCTATCCGCCGCATTCACGATAAATGGGCGCTGCGCATCATGGCTGACGGAAAAGTAGATTTCTCCTTCCTCCAGATCAATGATGCGCCGGTCTTCATACAACCTCGCTTCCGCCAGAGTGCCTGTATTGATGAGCAGCGTGGTGCCGTCAGGCAAGACCACCTCGCGGCGCTCTCCGCGCAGAGAGGTGATCCGGTTTACATGGATGGGCGAGGCCTGGGTCAGCCATCGGAAACCAAGACTGCCAAGAACGCCCAGGGAACAGGCTCCCGCCACACCCACGCCCAAGGAGAACCGGCGCCGGCCGACATTCGCGGCCGGCTGCAGAACGGGATTCTGCCGGGCAAGAATACTGCGCAGCTCCCCTTCCGGTATCTGCAAGGTCGCACTCCATATCTGCTGCACATTACGGTATTGCCGACGATTCTCGGGATCGGCCTGGTACCAGCGCTCGAACTCGCACCGCCCCTCTTCCGTGACCTTGCCGGAATGCATATAGGCAAACCACGAGGCTGCCAGATCACGAGGGTCATCCGATATAGAAGTAACGCTTGATGGCTTCATTGAATACAGCACACATGCTTGCGCGACAGAGCAGCCGTGCATTGCAACACAGGTGCTTCCACTATTAAAGACGAACGAAGCCGGTCATTACCGGAATGATCATGGCGCATATTTTTGTAACTTTCTGTTTAGATGCTGCAGCGCCCTGGTCATATGCTTTTCCACCATCGCCCTGGATATCCCCATGGCGCGAGCGATCTCGGCATGCGTCCACCCTTCGAGCCGATGGCGTACGTAGACTTGCTGGCAGGATAGCGGCAGCTCCGCCAACGCGGTCTTTAGATCATCCACCAGTTGCCGGGAGAACACTTCCGACTCGAGATCCGAAACCATCGGATGCTCTCGTTCTTCAAGCTCATGCAATGGCAAGACAGGCAATATCGCATTGCGGCGATGCCTGTCGATCACGCCATTGGCCACGCTGCGCCTGAGATATGCCCTGGGATCATCGATGGCCGCAGCGTCGTTCTCCAGGATACGCAACACGGCGTCCTGCATTGCATCCTCCGCATCCTCATGGATACCGACCTTACGCCCCCATGTCTCCGCCAGCGCATGGTAATGCGCAAGCCAGCTTTTCAGGGAAACATTGAAACGGGCCATGAAAATACATATCGGGTGGGCGTGAAGAACAATAGATAATAACAATTATTCTCATTTATTAAAAATTATACCGAGCGGCTTTACAACACATCCGTGCTGCATTGACGGCGCACTACTTCCGCCCCGGCCGCATGCGATCCGGAAGCAAGCCATTCACGACCTGCATCACCATACCCCTCAGCCATAGACTCAGCCTATCCCGCTCATTGCGCTCGCTCCAGACCATTAACATGCGCGCTTCCCTCAGCTCGGTCGGCAACTGCACGAGCCCCAGGTCGAAATACCGGCAATACTTCTCGGCAATCAGGCGAGGCATAGTAGTGGCGTAGTCTGTTTCCATCAGGAAATACGGTGCCAGGCCGAAGTTGGAGACATAGGCGCTGAAACGCATGTTGTAGCCGCTGTCCTGAAGTGCGCGGTCGAAATTGGTCTGCTTCCCGTACATATGCGAAAACGCCAGCCACTTCACATGCTGAAGATCCTGCAAGCCGAAACGCTGACGCTTTGCCAGCGGATGACTGGACGAAAGCACACCCACCCGTTCATCCTCGAACAGGACTTGCCTTGGGAAACGCAGGGGCAAGCCCTGGAAAAGGCCGATGGCCAGATCCATACTGGCGGAATCAAGGTCGTCAGGAGAAAAATCGCCATGCACCGGCTGGAATCGCACCGTCAGGCCTGGCGCTTCCTTCTGCAAGGCCAACGTCAGGGGCGCCGCCAGCAGCAGTTCGATATGCGCAGCCGCACCGATATTGATGACGCCGGCAAGCTCGGAAGCCTTGAATGGCTGGCCTTCGCCCAAAGCGTGCTCCAGGCCCGCCAAAGCCTCGCGTACCTGCCTGTGCAGCGCCAGCGCGCGCTCGGTCGGCACAAGGCGTTTCCTGATGAAAACAAACACCGGATCTTTCAGCAGCGCTCTCAAGCGCGCAAGATCCCGGCTGATGGCGGGCTGGCTTTTATTCAGGCGCGCAGCGGTCAGCGTGACGCTGCGCGTGTCCATCAGCGAATCAAAACAGAGCAGCAGCGACATGCTGGTGCGACGCAACAGGGAAAAATCCTGCGATTGATCCAACTGCATAAAGCTGCCCTATGCATAACATTAATGATATGAATTTTATCAAAACTAATCATTATTCAAATACAAGGCGGCTGACTAGAATCCTGCCATGATCCCAACGACTAGGAGGCAACACATGAGATCCCTGAAACTATCCACCCTGGCCCTGGCCACGGTAGCCGCCGTCGCGCTGCCCGCCCTGACGCAAGCTGCGGACGCCTTTCCGCAACGCCCCGTCACCATCGTGGTTCCCTTCCCCGCCGGAGGCACGCCAGACATCATTGCCCGGATGCTTGCGGACAAGGCCGGCGCAAGCCTGAAACAGACCGTCATCGTGGAAAACAAAGCGGGAGCGGGTGGAAACATCGGCGTCAAGCATGTCTCCCGCACAAAATCCGACGGCTATACGCTCGTCATGTGCGCCTACAGCTGCGCTGTATCGCCCTCCCTCTACAAGCCTGCGCCCTACAGCATTTCGGATGACTTCACGCCTGTGACCCTTGTAGGCACTGTTCCCAGCGTCTTGGTTGTGAATCCCCAGGTGCCGGCAAAAGACGTGAAAAGCTTCGTCGAATATGCCAAGGCCAATCCCGGCAAGCTGAACGCCGCGTCTTCGGGCATCGGCGGCTCCGCCCACCTGGCGCTCGAACTCCTGAAACGCGAGGCCCAAGTGGACATCGCCCATATCCCCTACAAGGGAGCCGGACAGGTTGCCGGCGACCTGCTCGGTGGACAGGTCGA
The DNA here is from genome assembly GCF_004342005.1 of Paracandidimonas soli. Classification (GTDB taxonomy): domain Bacteria; phylum Pseudomonadota; class Gammaproteobacteria; order Burkholderiales; family Burkholderiaceae_B; genus Paracandidimonas; species Paracandidimonas soli. The sequence continues at coordinate 354,718 of NZ_SMBX01000002.1, read as the reverse complement.
CATGTACTTCGACAATCTGCCAGCCTCTCTGGCAAGCATCCGGGACGGCCGCCTGGTCGCCATCGCCATAGCGGGAAAGACGCGCGCCAACGCAATTCCCGATGTGCCCACGTTTGCCGAATCCGGCTATCCCAAAATGCTGATCAACCCATGGTTCGGACTGCTGGCCCCCGCGGGAACGCCGGCAGGCGCGGTCGAAGCCCTGAATACGGCATTCAATCAGGCGCTGAACGATCCCGACATCAAAAAGCGCCTGGATACGCTCGGCGTGAATCCGGCGGGAGGCTCGCCCGCAGAACTCGCCTCGTTCCTGGAAAGGGAAACTTCCGCTATCGCGCAACTGATCGAAGAAAACGGCATCACCGCGAAGGAATAAGTCTTTTTCCGCCAGGCAATTCTTCTCCCCGCGCCGGCGCATGCCGACGCACGACATGAAACACGCATGAGCACGACCGCAGCACCAGAACCGCTACACCTTCGCGCAATGGGGTCCTTCCATGTAGGCGGGCGGCGCGTCCTGCTTTCAGGCAAGCCCTGCTACAGCCGCACCATGAGCGAAGGCGGGGAGCCCGTCAACATCAATCCGAACGGAACCTACGCCATCGAGCAGATGTACGTCCAGTACTTTTTGCCCCAACATCCCAACGGCAAAGGCCCCCTGGTTTTCTGGCACGGCGGAGGCATGACGGGCGCCGCCTGGGAAACCAAGCCCGATGGCGCAGACGGCTGGGTCAATTATTTCATCCGTCAGGGCTGGGATGTCTATGTCTGCGATGCCGTCGAACGAGGACGGTCGGGCTTCGCCCCGTTCCCGGATATCTGGCCGGAGGGTCCCATCATCCAGACAGTGGACGATGTGTATGCTCGCTTTCGCATCGGCAGGGGCGAGCACAGCTATTATCCCGACCCAGCGTTGCGTACAGCTCATCCGGATACTCGCTTTCCGCTGGCGCATTTCGATGATTTCTGTATGCAGATGGTGCCGCGCTGGACACATACCAATCAGGCCATGATAGATGCATTCCAGGCGCTGCTTGAACGCATCGGCCCGGCCAGCATCGTCTGTCACTCCCAGTCAGGGCCGTTGGCAATGCAACTTGCCAATGCTGTCCCCAAACACCTTCGCGCGCTCGTCGCCATCGAGCCTGCCGGCATTCCTGCGGAAATCGAAACCTACGCTACCCCTACCCTCATCGTCATGGGCGGCAATCTTGCCGGTGACGAGCGCTGGCAGCGATTGGGCGAAAAGATATCTGCCTTTGCCGGCCGGCATGAATGCGTGCAAGTGCTTGACCTGGAAGCGCTGGGCATCTCAGGCAACTCGCATGTGCTGATGATGGATGACAACAGCGACGATATCGCCCTGCACATCCAGAAGTGGCTGCTGCACACCCTTCCCCAGTGACCGCGCACCCAGGCGCAGGCTCGTCGTCCACGGCAGGATCACGCGATACGGTACGCCTTGTAATGCAACGAAAAAGCGTCCGGCTTCAGGCAGGAACAGCATACGCCAAGCTTTCCGCTCATGGCGGGCCTTGACGGAGTAGAATCCAGTCTTGGCATCACCACTGAACAGAAATTTCCATGAGCAACACATTGATAGAAGCTTTCAAGAAACGCCGCAGCCAGTACGCCCTGGGCAAGGATCTGCCCATATCGCAGCAGGAAACCTCCGCACTGATCCAGGAAGCCATCAAGCACTCCCCCTCGTCGTTCAACTCGCAAAGCTCGCGCGCCGTCATCCTGTTCGGCGCCCAGAGCGAAAAACTCTGGGGCATTGTCAAGGAAGAGCTGCGCAAGATCGTCCCCGTCGATGCATTCTCCGCCACCGAGGCCAAGATCGACAGCTTCGCCGCGGGCGCAGGGACCGTGCTGTTCTACGAAGACCAGGACGTCATCTCCGGCCTGCAGCAAAAATTCCCGCTGTACGCCGACAATTTCCCCGTCTGGTCCGAGCACTCCTCCGGCATCGCCCAGTTCGCCGCATGGACTGCGCTTGCCAATGCTGGCATCGGAGCCAGCCTGCAGCACTACAATCCCTTGCCCGACGCGGCCGCGGCGGCGGAATGGCAGCTCCCCGCCAGCTGGAAGCTGCGCGCGCAGATGCCGTTCGGCTCGAACCAGGGCGGCTTCAAGAACAAGACCTTCATGGACGACGCACAGCGCTTTCGCGTGTTCGGCTAGATAGCGTCCTCCCCGAGCGCGGCCCATTTCCGGAGTCTCCATGTCTCTGTCCGCCTTTGCCTTGATCGTCCTGGCCGCGCTCATCCACGCCAGCTGGAACCTGCTTGCCAAGCGCGCGGCACAGGCGGGACCGGTCTTCGTATTCGCCTATACGGGAGTTTCCTGCGTCACCTACTTTCCATGGGTGCTCTGGATCTTCCTGGGCGACGGCATCTCCTGGAGCGGCGCCGGCATCGCCTGCATACTGGCCAGCGGCGCCCTGCACCTGGCCTACAGTCTGTGCCTCCAGCGCGGCTACCAGGTCGCCGACCTGTCGGTGGTCTATCCCGTGGCGCGCGGCACCGGACCGATGCTGTCCACGATAGGCGCGTTCCTGCTGCTGGGGGAATCTCCGTCGATCACCGGCGTCGCCGGACTGTTGGCCATCGTCGTCGGGATCCTGCTGATCTCCACGCAAGGGCAACTGTCCCGCTTCGCGGATCCCGCCGCATTGGTCGGCGTCCGCTGGGGAGCGACCACGGGCACGGCCATCGCTGGCTACACGGTCGTCGATGCCTACGGCGTCAAGATGCTGGGCATACACCCTGTCGTGCTGGACTGGTGCGCCAATGTCGTGCGCATGCTCATGCTGCTGCCCTGGCTCATGGCACACCGCCGCGAAGCCATGGCCAGCATGCGCGGGCACTGGGGCCTGGCCATCGCGGTGGGCGTGCTCTCTCCCCTGTCCTACATTCTTGTGCTTCAGGCCCTGAGAGCGGGCGCGCCGCTGAGCCTGGCCGCTCCCGCTCGGGAAATGTCGATGATGGCCGGCGCTCTGATGGGTGCGCTCATCCTGAAGGAGGCTGTTGGAATATGGCGCCTGGTCGGCTGCCTCGTCATGATCTGCGGCGTGGCATTGCTGGCTCAGTAACGAATCACGCTCCCGGCAGCCTGCCGGGAGCGCTGCAGCTTGGGCGCGTGGTCACAGCACCGGCGCGATCGCCAGCAGATGATTGGAAAACCCGGTTTCCGTCTCGCAGCGCCAGGTCGCCCACAGCTTGCGGTTCTCGGCCGAGCCCGCATCCAGCTCCAACGCCAGCCAGTTCCGGGCAGCCTTGACGTACTGGTCATGCCCGGGAAACATCATCATCTCGGCGACATACTGGACATCGATGTTCTGCTGGCTCTTGGCGCTGCTGTTGAGCCAGAACAGGAACAGCCGCTCCATCACTCCCATCAGCGAAGGATGCACGACCGCCGACGACGTCAGTTGGTGGATCTGCGACCATGTCTCGGAAGCCGGCAGATCCTTCTTGTAGGCGGTCCCCCAGGCGGCCACGTGCACGTCGCCCGATACCAGCGACACGCGAATCTTCTTGTCCCGCGCCAGGCTGCTCAGCACCTCCAGCAGACGCTTGCGCTCCCCTTCGTGATCATCATGGGACCAATGGTCCTTCAGGTCGTCGGCATTGCTGTCCGTAACGTGATCCTGCCCGAACTTGTCGAGCAGCAGCTCCGCCATCGACAACTTGGGGTGTACGACCGGCACCGACGACATGAATAGCAAATGCCCACAGGCCGATCGCGTCGACCGGCGGCTTCCATTGCCTCCGCCCAGGCCGCCTATCCACGCCTTGAGCCGGCCCCAGGTATCGTTGCCAATGACCTGGGTGCGCGAACGCTCGGTCCGCAGATCCGCCGCCACAATGGCCACGGGCCCGACCGCATACGCCGAACTGAAGCCGGGTTGCGCATCCAGCATGGGCAAGGCAAGCCTGTCCTGCGCCAGCGCCTGGCTCCAGGCAATGGGCCTGAACATGGGATCCTGGCGCGCGAATCCGGGCGGTGTCGCATCCTCCAGCTCCGGCAGATCCTGCAGCGCATGCTGCATCTGGAAGACCCAGAACGCCCGCCGGGCATGGCGGAACATGACTTCGAACAGCTGGCACTGCTGCATTTCGGGGCTGAAGGAACCCCAGCCATCGAAGATATCATGATCGTCCCACATCATGATGGCCGGGATGCTCGCCAAGGCTACACTGGCATCCAGCGCTGGTTCCGGAGACGACCAGGACTTGCGTCCCGCCGGCAGCCAGCGCTGCTGGTACAGGCCCAGATAGTAAGACTCGATCTCCCGTTCCAGCGCCTTGCCAACCTCGAAGGCCAGTTGCCGATCGCGCGGCATCGCAACCCATTCCCTCAGCGCCTTGATGTCTTCCCAGATCGAATCGAAATAGATCTGGTCTCCGCCCATCAGCATCAGATGGAAGCGCTGCAGCCCCCTGTCGTGGATGCGCTGCTCGTGCCACAACTGCTCCTTGTCCAGCAGCTTGGCTTCGCCCGCGCCCGACTTCGCGCGCAATTCGCGATCATGGCTGTAGAGCAGGTCTTCCCACACGGAATTCGCGGTCCGGACGATCTTGCGCATGGCTGACGGATCCGAAAAGCCATTGCAGGATACATACGCCATGCGCGGCGCATCCGCCTTGCCCGGCACGGTAAAGCTCCACTGCAGGCCGCCGGGAATTCCGTAAGACACCCTACGCTCCCCCACCTGCATATCGCAGGAAATGTCATAGCGCAGATAGCGCTCCCCTTTGTGCAGCAACAGTTCTCGCGGCGCGGGACACTTGTGCCCGTCGACCTCCAGAGCCGGCACGGGCGCGGACTCCTTCAATCCGATCAGCGCCGTCACCCGCCATGCATTGTTCTTGCCTACACCGCGAAACGACAGCACAGGCCCGAGCAGCAGATCTTTCTCGCTCATCCCCTGTATGCGTGATTTGGCCACGGTACACCCCCTATCGCGTGAAAACCGCCAGACCGGAAATAGTCTTGTCTCTATTGCTTCATTATTGATTCTTGCCACGATACGCCGGCGCGGGTGATACATCCATCCGCCGGGCGGCAGCATCGCGATCGACTTTAACAGAAACGCCGTCGTTGGCGCATGGCCAGCGACGGCGTCGAAAAGAAAAATACGGTCTCGCCATAACGGCAGAATTCACGTTCCGGCCCGATACCTGGTTTCTGCCTACGGCATATCGGGCTTTGTCTCCTCTGAGGGCAGCGGCTTGGGATTACGCTCCGGTACGGGCGGCCGGCCAACGGCCTGGCTTAGCGCCTCGACGGTACGCGCATCCGCCGGCTCGATATGGCCGTCCTTGCCGCGCCCGAACTGCAGGACAGTATGCGGGTAGGGAATCTCGATGCCAGCGGCGTCGAAGTATTTCTTCACCAGGCGATTGAAGGCGCGCTGCACGGCCCATTGCATTCCCGGAGTCGTCTTGATCAGCACTCGTATCGTAAAGCCGCGCTCGTTCAGGGCGGTCACTCCCGGAATGGAAATATCCTCCAGGATCTCGGAAGCCAGCTCCGGATCCTGTTTGAGCTCGGCGAACGCCTGTTCCAGCTGCTTGACGGCCTCGTCCACGTTCTCGCGATGACCGATGTTGTATTCACCGAAGTGATAGCCGTAATCCCGAGTGTGGTTGCTCACCTTGTCGATGGTGGAAAACGGAATCAGGTGATAGCCGCCATCCAGCGTGCGAATGGCCACCGACCGTATCGTGATTTTCTCCACCGTGCCGAACAGGCCCACGACCTCGACAATATCGTTCTGGTTCATCCCGTTTTCCAACTGGATGAAAATCCCGGTAATGACATCCTGCACCAGCTTCTGGGCGCCAAAGCCGATGGCCAGGCCGACCACCCCGGCCCCCGCGATCAGCGGGCCGATATCGATGCCGATCTGCGACAGCACCACCAGCACCGTCAAGGTGGCGATCACGGCCGATGCCGCGCTGCGGAACAGCATCAGCAAGGTCTTCTCGCGTTCCGTCGGCTTGTTCTTGCCCGTGGAAATGCCCAGCCTGTGCTCGATGATGCTGGCCAGGACCGTCCAGACCAGGGCCGCGACCAGCAGGATGATGCCGACGTGGATCAGCGTGCCGACCGCCTTCTGCCCGTTCTCGGAACCAAGCCAGCCGGCCAGATCGAAGATCCTCCATGCATCCAGCACCACCAGCACGACCACGATGAGGATCAGCAGGCGCAGGCTGCGCAGGAATGCCGGCACATAGGCATTGACGCGCGCCTCCAGCAGGGGCAAGGCCTTGCGCCAGTTGTCCGGCAGATTGATATGGCGAGCCAGCAGTGCGGACAATATCGCCGACAGCAGCAGGCCGGCAAGCACCGCCACGATGGTCTGCACCGTGGCATGGAACATGAAATCGAAGGCATGCTGCTGATTGGTCTGGCTGACGATGAAAAAGACGGTGAAATACGTCAGCACCATCCAGTGCCATATCCTGGCCAGGATCCGCAATAGAGTACCGAATACCGGCGCGGCGGATTTCTCGGCATAAGCCCGCAGGCCCTCGCTGACTTCCCGGCGATTTCTCCACACCATGGAAATGGCATACAGGTAAACCATCAGCATCAGCACCAGCCCCAGCAACCGACCCGTCCCCTCGCTCAGCAATGCCTGAGCCACAGGCACCGCCACCATCAGGCTGTAGCCGGCCGCCGCGATCAGGATGATGAGCCAGCGGTTCCAGTAGGCAGCCGTCTCCGAGGACAGGGGCAACAGGCGCAACTGATCATAGCGGGTCGAGAACACTGCGCGGGAAACCGCCTTGGAGGACTCCACCAGCACGAACGCCGTCAGGAACTGCATGGCGAACAAGGACGCGCTCGCGCCCGGGCTGGCAAACAGGATCACCGCGGCATAGGCCGCCAGCGCCGCCAGCGCGACCACGGCGATATCGACAGCAAAGGCTCCGATGACGGCCAGCAGCTTGCGCCCCAGCGCCAGCGACTTCAGCCGGCGCTTCGCCTTGCCCGGCTCCTGGACCGGCGCGGCAGGCTGCGGCGGCTTGCCGGCATCGAGCATGACCCAGTCGTTCATCCGCCTGAATGCGTAGCTGGCCGCCAGCCGCAGCAAGACATAGGCAAGCAGCGCGGAAATGATGGCGATGGCCAGGCCAGCCAAGGCAGGCCGCCACTGCTCCATCCGGTTCGCCGGCACAGGATTGCCAGTCGCCAGCGCCTTGACCACCAGCCAGGTTTCCGCGATATCGCTCTTCATGCCTGCGGCAAATGCCTGGAGTGCGCCGGGAATCGTATCTTCCGGTTTTCCGGGCGTCTGCGCGGGAGGGCTGCTCCCGGCCTGCCTGCTCGCGGCGGACGGCTGCGCCGCAGCCTCGGCGCCCGCCTCTCCCGCCCGGGAACGCAGTTGCTGAATCAGTTGTTCGCGCATCTGCCGGTCCTCCAGCAGATCGGCAAGCGCTTCATACGAGGCATCCCTGCTCTCTGCCGGAGCCCCGCCCTGCTGCGCATGGCTCGCGGAGATGGAAAACCACAAGAGCACCGAGCACAGCAAGGCCATGAGCCCCTTGCCTGCCCGGCCGACTTTCAAATGATTGTGCGCCCTGAAAGAAAACAAATTCCCGGCTCCCTTTGCTGAATGATCGACTGAAAAGCAAAAGCGGCTTGCTACAGGCATGCCGCTTGTTTCTTTAAAGGGTAACATCCGGGGCTGGAAGAGGACAAAGAGATGTAACTTCATCCTTCAGGAGCCGGATCCAAAGCAGCATCGAACGGAAGCGCACCGGTAACCACCAGATTCCGCGCTTCCCTCGATCCCATTCACGGCGCCATCCGTTCGAGAACGGCGGCCGCCTGCTCGACGCCGCCCAGGATGGCATCCGCGACACGCTGGGAAAATCCTCGGGGCAGTTCCGCCTGGACCTGAGCAATGGCCGCCGGCGTGCGAGCCAGTATGTCTTCGATGATCGGCTCGGCCGTAGAGGCATAGCCCACTTTCTTCGCAGTGCTGTTGAAATGCCTGCGCTGGATGCCATGCATTTCATAGTGCCTGTTCTTGCCGAGCAAGGCCATGGCCAGCTTGATCTCACGCGGCGACCATTGATTGGAGCCGCGGCCCAGGACCGGATACGCCGACATCACATCGTACAGGTGCGTCAGTTGGAAACGGCCGCGCGGCAGTATCCGGAGGCTGAAGTTCTTGGCATGGCCGTCAGGCGCGCGCAAAAGCCAGAACAGGACCTGGGCAGCCATCAGCGCCTTCATGTCGGCCTCGGCATTCATCGACTGACGCAGCGTAGAGAACAAGGCCTTGAGCCCCGGCCCTCCCTCGCTCTCGTATTTGCGCAACGGCGAGCAGCCCTCCACTTGGCAGAAATCCTCCTGCGGCAAGCGCATGAGCCACCCGCCATCGGGAGAGATGCGACGATCGAAGCGCTCGACAACCAGAACGCGTTGCGTTCCAAAAGTCGCAATATCGGCCTCGGCTGCGCTCAATCCATAGGCCTTCAGCAGCCTGAGGCACAGCCATTCATTGTCGACGGAAGTGCTGAAATCCGCCCTCCTGCCGCCCACCAGCCCAAGCGGCAACTTGAAAATATGGCTCGTAGGCGTGGCGCCGAGCGGCACATGCCATTTCCCGTTCCACCACAGGAAAGCGGTCTTTTCCTGGGCGCCCGCCAGGGAAATGCGGAAATCCGCATCCCTATCCCTGCCTGCCGCGAACGCGTGCGGCGAAACCATTTCAAGCAGATGCCGTTCGATATCCTCCTCGGACACAGGCGCCGCATCGATGCGGTCATGGCCGTCCGGCGCCTCATCCTCCCCCAGTATCTGTACCGCGCCCACGCAATCGCGTCCGATGGCCGTCAGCAGATCGAAGGGGCCGGTCGAGTCCGCCCTGAAGCGCTCGGCCACTCGCCTGCGGATGGCGTCGCTATCAGGCAGGAGATTGTCGAAATAATTCGCCACCTTCTCGCCCTTGAGAGGCAAATTCTGCAAATTGAACGGCAAGGACAAAGAAAGCGGGCGGCCGATCCCGGCGTCCACCCACTGAGAGTCATACTGCAGCTCCATCTCGCCGCGCGCAGGAAGGGTCCATCGCCCCACACGGACGCCATTGGTCCAGATGGACAGGCTTCGGCTATGCGATCTGCGACCCATGCTCACCAGTCCGCGCTCTTGCCGGAATACGGGGCAAGAACGCCGCGCAGACCGACGGCCAGCTCCAGGTCCAGCACGGAACACCAGGCCAGCAATTGCTCCACGCTCAGCTCGTGCGCATTCAGCTCCAGATGAGAAACGCGAGACTGGCTCAGGCCGATACGGCTCGCCAGCGACGACTGGGTCATTCCCTTGGCCTTGCGGGCGGCTTGAAGAAGCGGCCCGAGCTGCGAGGCAGTCGCCAGGATTTGAGGCGATGAAGACATGGCAAAATACCTGAAATTCAAGTAAATCGAATTTATCTGAAATTCAGGTATTCGTCAATTATTTGTATTCCAAGTATTTAATGCCATACTGCGCGGCTTACTCTCCAAGTGCCAGTCGCAAGGCGGCATCGCAATGCACCAGCGTGGTGTCGAAGACCGGCACCGGCACATTGTCCTGATCGAGCAACATCCCCACCTCGGTGCAACCCAGGATCAGGCAATCCGCACCGCGATCCACAAGACGCCCTGCAATCGCCACATACGCCGCCTCGCTCTGCGGAGTGATCACGTCGCGGCAAAGTTCTTCATAGATGATGCGATGGGTTTCAGCGCGATCCGGCGCTTCGGGAATGACAGGCGCAAGGCCTGCCTGTGCCAGGCGGTCGGTGTAGAAAGTCTGCTCCATCGTGAACGCGGTAGCCATCAAGCCCGGCGAATGCAGCCCCTCGCGCTGAATGGCGCCAGCGGTTGCATCCGCAATATGCAGCAGCGGAATCGAAACGCCTTCCATCATCCGGTCGGCCAGCTTGTGCATGGTATTGGTCGCCAGAACGACGAAGCCCGCTCCTCCGCGCTCCAGCGCCTTGGCCTCACGGTTCAGGATCTCGCCGGCCTTGTCCCAGTTTCCCGCCATCTGCAGCGCCTCGATCTCCGCAAAATCGAGGGAGCGGATCAGCAGTTCCGGGGAATGCAGCCCTCTCAGGCGCTCCCTGGTCAGTTGGCAAAGCTGGCGGTAGTAGATCTGGGTCGAGGCGGCGGACATGCCCCCCAGTATGCCTATTGTCTTCATGTGGTTCGATCCTTGGCGGGAATTGCGCAAATCCAAGTATACGAGGCCGAACCCTCATTCCACCCTGAGCACATCCAACTGCCAGACCGACAGCCCAAAGGATTCCTCGCGCTCCTTCTGCGGCAAGTTGTCATAGGGATAAATCACGAACAGAGGCCCCTTGTCGCGCGCCGGCAAGGGCCTGCCATCCATGCGCAGCGCGACGATCACGTCGTATTTTTCGGTGTGCTCGAAAGGAATGTCGGCGGTGAAATCACTCACCGCGACGGCCGCAATGCGGGTGCCGCTGACATCGGCGGTCGCAAGCACGTCCCTCAACAGCGGCCCCTGGAATGACACAGGCCGCAGATACCAGGGCGTACTCACTTTATGGATGTGTTGCGGCAGCGCCTGCAGCGTGCTCATGTCGAATGTCGTCCGCCGCCCATGACCCTCAACCGTCAGAACAACTTTGCCGGCATTCGCCGATTGCCCAGGCGCTGCGATCTCCCGCGGACGTATGGAGACTGCAACCAGCACCGCCACGGCGGCGAGCAGCATAAGATAGAATACGCCAAACAGCATGAGACGCCTGCCGTCTGTCTGGCGGCGGCGCTCCTGGAATGAGGTTTGCGGCTTGCTGCGCAGGAAACGGATCATGTCGATTCCTCCTGCCGCGCGACTCGCGCAAGCGTTTCGATATCCACGTCGTCGATCTGCTCGGACTTCATGAAAGTCCGGGCATAATCCAGCCATACAAGGCTGCGCAGGAAATACTGGTACAACTCTGGATCCAGATGTCCGTCCCTGCACATGGCAGCCATGATGCCCAGCGACTCAGACAGTGTCTTGGATTGTTTGTAGGGCCTGTCAGCAGCGGTAAGCGCCTCGAACACATCCGCCAGCGCCATGATCCGTTCGGTGGTCTGCAACTGATCACCGCGCAGGCGGCGCGGATAGCCATTACCGTCCATGCGCTCATGATGATTGCCCGCAATGTCGGGCACTCGTTCCAGATGCGGGGGCCAAGGCAGACGCTTGAGCATGATGATTGTCTGCACGATATGATCGTTGATGATGAAACGATCCTCATCGGTGAGCGTACCGCGCCGAATGGACAAGTTATGCAGTTCTCCCATGTGCTGCCGGTGCGCGGGCAGCTTCATGTCGAACCCCCATATGTTGCGCGGATCGTCGCGCTCCACGGCAGGCCTCTGCGTATCATCCCAGGGCACCATATGATGCGGCTGATCGGCAAGCAATCGCTCGACAGCGGGCAAGACGGGCGGCTCTGGCCGGCTTTGCGCAAGCCGCAGTGCGGCCTGCGCATCCAGGCCCAGTGCATCGTCAAAATGACGCAACCAAGTCTGCGCGCCAATGGCTTGCAGACGCTCGACGGCCTCGTCAGACAGGAACTCGCTGCCGATATTGCATTCGGCGATGAAGCTGAAGTCTTCGCGCAGCTGCGCTTGGCGCACATCGCGCTGGAGGCCGGCAACGTGCGCGTCTTCTCCGTTCAATCGGGCCTCAAGACAGTGGATCTCGGCATCGCGCCAGAGGATTTCGAAGCGCATGCGGATCTCATGGATGCGGTTGTAGACGACTTCCAGCTTGGTAGCCTTGTCCATGATGTGCTCCGGACTGGTCACCTTGCCGCAATCGTGCAGCCACGCCCCAAGCTGAAATGACTGACGTTCGTCATCGTCAAGATGGAAGTCCGCGTATGGTCCGCTGCTTTCGGCTTCCATGCGATCCGCCAGCAAGGTAGCCAATTGTGGCACCCGCTCGCAATGTCCGCCTGTATAGGGGCTCTTGGCATCGATGGCATCGGCCACGATCCGAGTCACGGATTCGAACAGCCTGCGCTGCGCCTCGATGAGCTGGCGCGTCTCGATGGCCACGGCCAGCATGCCGGTCAGGCGATCGGTAAAGGCCAAAAACTCCGGTGTTGCATGATCCCAGTCTTCATCGTGCACCAGCACAAGCAGTCCTTGCGGCTGGCTGTGGCGGCCATGCAGCGCAAAAGCGATGCGGCGGCGTCCCCGGTCCTGGGCGCCGGCAAGCGCCGCCTCCCCTTCATGCGCACTCATCGATTCCCGCAACGCGCCCTGCTCTCCGAATGCGGCCGCACGAGTCAGGCCGTTCCTATCGCGATCGAAGAGGTAGACGGCGCCGCCTTCGCAGCGTGTGGCATGGACGAGTTTTTCCAGCACCTGCACGAGCATAGTCTCGATGCGAGGCTCGGTGCCAAGCACGCGGCTGATCGACAGCAGTGCTTCCATTGAGCCCGCGACCTTGTCCATCACGCCATTGAGCGCATCCACCTCGCGCAACATCGAAGCAGAGCGCTCCTTGCGGCGACGGAAATCGAACCGCGACATGCGCAGTGCCTGCGCCGTCATGCCCTCCAGCGCATGGCCTACGGCACTGCCGACCTGCCAGCCGAACGGCAGGAACAGCACGATCAGCGCAATCGATATCAGGATCATGCGTGTTCGATTGAGTGCCAGCGCACCTAGCAATTCGTCCGAGGGAGCTGCGGCCAGCAAGCGCATGTCCACGCCGTCGATACCATCGAAGGGCAGCACCACCCCAGACCATTCAAGCCCATCGGACGTATAGGAAACGACCCGGCCGTCATCAGCGGCAACTTGCCACAAGCTGGCAAGCGCATCGATTCCCAGCGTATCCAGCGAGTGGAGGGCAAAATCGTCCCAATCCGGCTTGTGCACCAGCAACGCTTCCATGTCGCGATAGCCGATCACTCTGCCGTCCTCTTCCACCAGCGCCAGCTCGGTGTTGGGGGTCATGCTCAGGCCGCCCAACGCTTCGCCCAAGTCCTCAAGCGTCACATCCACGGCCACGATAGCGTTCCCCGAGTGGGACAGGCGTGACAGCGTGATCCCCACCTGACGGGTCGAAAAGAAGACATAAGGCCTCGAAGTGACAGTGGCCACCGTATCCATCGCGCCGATATACCAGGGCCGCTCGCGCGGATCGAATCGATAGTCCGGCTCGGAGCGGCGCATAACCAGGTCGTGCTTGGCGTCGTAGAACAGGTACTGCCCGCGCCGGGTGCCGTCATTCCCGCTCTCCACCGTTTGCACAAGGTAGTTCGCCTGGGGAGGGGCCTGGAAACGCGCGCGGATGTCGCGCCTGTCCAGCGCCCGCATGAGAAGGAAGTCGCCATTCTGATAGCCTACATGGATGGCTGATACCAGCGGATTTGCGACCAGTTCGGCCGCCAGGGCGCTGCGCCGCTCTAGCCGCTCATCGAGCTCCGCCGCATCGGCTATGGGATCGAACGCAAGCGTGCGCAGCGAGACCGAGCCGGGCTCGATGATGCGGCGCGAACGCTCCGCCACAATCTGGCTTGTATCGCGCGCTACCGTCGCAGCCATATCCAGCAGAATGGCCCGTGATCCATACCAACTGAGCGTGATCAGCGCCAAAGCGACGAGGGCCATCGCTGCTACTGCGATGCACGCGATGACAAGCCGCACAGGCCAGGAGCGAGCCGGATGGGGATTCCGAGACGTTTGCAGCACTTGTGACATGGATATCTCCCTTTCCGAGGGAATCGACGCGAGCCCGCCGTTACCCATGCTCAAGGGCTCTCATGTCTTCCGATGCCATCGTGCCGCAGAATGGCGATTTTTATCTCAAGCTATGACGCCTGCCCGTTCATGGCGGGAAGCTATTGATCGCAGCGCTGTCCCCTGCCGCATATCACGCCTTGCAAACAGCTTCCAGCCGCTCCAAAACAGGATCGAGCACCCTGCTTGCATCCATGAATATCGATCCAGAACGTCATGACGTAAGAAATATTATATGGAAGTATTATTTTTTTGCTACTCTTTGGCGCAAAAAATATCGGTGCCCGGGGCCCGCAAATCGCCTCCGATGCGCCTTGACCCTTGCCCGTGGCTCCGCCATGCATCCACACCAGCACCGGGCAGCAGCCTGCAGTGGAAGGCGTCCAGACACTGAGATACAGGCAGTCCTCCGCCATTGCCGCCGCAGGCTAGTTCAGCCAAGTCTGGTTGCCTCGCAGGGATTGCAGGCTGGCCGGGACAGATAGCCTCGCGCACGCCGACCCACGCCTTCGAGCCTCAGGCCGCCGCCAGTTGATGGACGCACTTCTGGACTTCATCGGCGCTGCAGGCCACACGGGCAGGCACGCGATAGACTTTTTCCAACGGTCCCAGCCTGGCCTGCAATACCGCCAAGCCGCTGGTGTCTTCGCACATCAGGATCATGCCTTTGCAATACATTCCAAAAGCATCGCGGTGCGCCTTCAGCCACAGGACGGTTTTCTTGAAGCCTTCGGGATCCCCTTGCTGACCAGGGCCTGGCAAGCGCTCGTAAACCAGTACGAAAGCCTGTCTCGCCTGTAGCAGACTTTCCATGTCGGCAAGCCACTGGCCGATCTGTCCGGGAGACAACGGAAACTCGCGCATGCGTGCCGCAGGCAACGCAGACGTGTCCAGGAATCGGGTCGGGCCAGACAACATGCATCTCCTTGTGTGAGTCTCGCTCATCAATCTACTCCCAGGCCCTTACCGGGATTAACATATCAAAAAGAGCCAAAGAAATACCATGGCGACGGGCTGCATAGAAATCTTTATTGGAGAACTGCAGCATGATGAGACGCCTTGCCCCCACAAAAATCTTCACGCTGCTCGAACCCGGCCCGGTCGTGCTGGTCACGACGCACCATGCAGGGCGAAGCAATATCATGACCATATCGTGGACGATGGTAATGGAATTCACGCCGCGCTTTGCGATCTGCACCGGAGCGTGGAACCACTCGTTCATCGCGCTGGAAAAAACGCGCGAATGCGTAATCGCCATCCCCTCCGCCGACATGCTCGACACCGTCGTCGGCATCGGCACCTGCTCAGGTGCGGACACCGACAAGTTCGAGCGCTTCGGCCTCACGCCCTCCAAAGGCAAATACGTGCAGGCTCCGCTGGTCGCGCAATGCCTGGCGAACATTGAATGCAAGGTCGCCAATATCATCACTTCGCACGGCATTGTCGTGCTCGATGGCCTGGCCGCGTATGTCAATCAACAAAAACCCGACCAGCGCATGCTGCACGCCATCGGCGACGGCACTTTCGTCGCCGATGGCGAACGCTTCGACCGCAAGAAGGCGATGCGGTCGAAGCTGCCTGACGGCGTTTAGGCGCCTTGACGAAGTTGCGCGACAAAATTCGGCAGCTATGCAGACTTGTCTGTCATTTACGCGGGCTTAGGTGCCTTTTTTGCTATCTAGCGCCGGACATTGCCGAGCACCAGATCACTCCCATTCGATCGTCGCAGGCGGCTTCGAGCTCACGTCGTACGTAACCCGGTTGATTCCGCGGACTTCATTGATCACCCTACCCGACACCCGTTTGAGCAGTGCATAAGGCAGTTCGGCCCAGTCCGCCGTCATGAAGTCGCTGGTCTGCACGGCGCGCAGCGCCACGACGTAGTCATAGGTGCGGCCATCGCCCATGACCCCCACCGACTTGACCGGCAGGAATACGGTGAATGCCTGCGATGTCAGGTCGTACCAGCTCTTGCCCGTTTCGGGATCGATGGTGTTGCGCAGCTCTTCGATGAAGATGGCGTCTGCGCGGCGCAGCAAGTCGGCATACTCCTTCTTGACCTCGCCCAGGATGCGCACGCCCAGGCCGGGGCCGGGGAACGGATGGCGGTAAACCATGTCGTGCGGCAGGCCCAGCGCCACGCCCAGCTTGCGCACTTCGTCCTTGAACAGTTCGCGCAAGGGCTCCAGCAGCTTCAGGTTCAGCGTATCCGGCAGGCCGCCCACGTTGTGGTGCGACTTGATCGCCACCGCCTTGCCCGTCTTGGAGGCGGCGGACTCGATCACGTCGGGATAAATGGTGCCTTGCGCCAGCCAGCGCGCGTTCGTCATCTTGCCCGCCTCTTCCTGGAAGACCTCGACGAACTCGCGACCGATGATCTTGCGCTTGGCTTCGGGATCCGAAACGCCGGCCAGCTTGCCCATGAACTGTTCCGTGGCATCCACGTGGATGACGCGCACGCCCAGATTGTCGGCGAATGTCTTCATGACCTGGTCGGCTTCGTTCAGGCGCAGCAGGCCATGGTCGACGAAAACGCAGGTCAGTTGATCGCCGATGGCGCGATGGATCAGCGCCGCCGCCACGGAGGAATCGACGCCGCCCGACAGACCCAGCAGCACGTGCTCGTCGCCCACCTGCTCGCGGATGCGCGCGACGGCTTCTTCTATGTAGTCGGGCATGTTCCAGTCGCCCGAGCATGCGCAGATATCGCGCACGAAGCGCTTCAGCAAAGCCTCGCCCTGGACGGTGTGCGTGACCTCGGGATGGAACTGCACGCCGTAGAAGCCTCGCTCCTCGTCGGCCATGCCGGCGATCGGGCAGGACGTCGTCGACGCCATGAGATTGAAGCCGGGAGGCAGCTCCGTGACCTTGTCGCCGTGGCTCATCCAGACCTTCAGCATGCCGTGGCCTTCCGCCGTGGCGAAATCCTGGATGCCGTCGAGCAGGCGCGTATGCCCGTGGGCGCGCACTTCCGCATAGCCGAATTCGCGATGATCGGAAAACTCGACCTTGCCGCCCAGCTGCAGCGCCATGGACTGCATGCCGTAGCAGATGCCCAGCACGGGAACGCCGGCGCTGAATACGCCAGCAGGTACTTTCAGCGAGTTTTCGTGATAGGCGGAGGCATGGCTGCCCGACAGGATGATGCCCTTCAGGCCTTGCTCTTTCTGCTCCTGGATGAAGGCGTCGTCCACGTCTCCCGGATGGATTTCACTGTAGACGCCGGCCTCGCGCACGCGGCGGGCGATGAGTTGGGTGACTTGCGAACCGTAGTCCAGGATCAGGATGCGCTGGTGCATGATGAATTCGGCTGGTAGAAAAGATGGAATTGGAAAATCTGCGGGAGAAAATGCCAGCCTGTGCTGGACATGCGGCAATCATGCCGCATGGTGAAGCGCCGGAATGGACGGCCTGCGGCAGGCATGCGCGCCAGTCCGGCGGACATCAGGCTCAGTCAGCCCTGTAGTTGGGCGCTTCCTTGGTGATCTGCACGTCGTGCACGTGGGATTCGCGTACGCCGGCGGCGGTGATCTCGACGAATTCCGCTTTCTCGTGCAGGTCTGCGATCGAGCCGCAGCCGCAATAGCCCATCGAGGCGCGCAGGCCGCCGATCAGTTGGTAGATGATGGCGATGACGCTGCCCTTGTACGGCACGCGGCCTTCGATGCCTTCCGGCACGAGCTTGTCGACGTTGTTGGACGGATCCTGGAAATAGCGGTCGGCGGAACCGTCCGCCATGGCGCCCAGGCTGCCCATGCCGCGATACGACTTGTAGGAGCGTCCCTGGAACAGCACTACCTCGCCAGGCGCTTCTTCCGTGCCCGCGAACATGCCGCCCATCATGCAGGCGGATGCGCCAGCGGCCAGGGCCTTCGAAACATCACCGGAAAAGCGGATGCCGCCGTCAGCGATCAGGGGCACGCCAGTGCCCTTCAGTGCTCCGGCCACATCGGAAATGGCGGAGATCTGCGGTACGCCGACACCGGCGACGATGCGCGTCGTGCAGATGGAGCCCGGGCCGATGCCGACCTTGACGCCATCGGCGCCCGCCTCGACCAGCGCTTTTGCCGCGGCGCCCGTGGCAATGTTGCCGCCGATGACCTGGATGCGCGGGTAGTTCTTCTTGACCCAGCGCACGCGATCGATAACGCCTTTGGTATGTCCATGGGCTGTATCGACCACGATGACGTCGACGCCGGCATTGGCCAGCTTTTCGACGCGCTCGTCGGTACCCTCGCCCACGCCGACCGCCGCGCCTACGCGCAACTGGCCCTGGGCATCCTTGGATGCCAGCGGGTGCTCGGTGTTCTTGACAATATCCTTGACTGTCGCCAGGCCGCGCAGCTCGAAGTTGTCGTTGACGATCAGCACGCGCTCCAGGCGGTGCTTGTGCATCAGGGCTTGCGCTTCTTCCAGCGTGGCGCCTTCCTGCATGGTGACCAGGCGGTCTTGCGGGGTCATGATGTCGCGCAGCGGAAGATCGAGACGGTCTTCGAAACGCAGGTCGCGGTTGGTGACGATGCCGACCAGCTTGCGGCCTTCGACGACGGGCAGGCCGGAGAAGCCGTGCTGGCGTTGCAGCGCAATGGCGTCGCGCACCTTCATCGTGGGCGTCACGGTGACCGGATCGATGACGATGCCGAATTCGTGGCGTTTGACGCGCGAGACTTCGCGCGCCTGCTGATCGCTGGTGAGGTTCTTGTGGATGATCCCGATGCCGCCTTCCTGCGCCATGGCGATGGCCAGGCGCGCTTCGGTCACCGTATCCATTGCGGCGGAAACCAGAGGGATGTTCAGCGTGATGTCGCGTGTAAGACGCGAAGCCAGGGATGTGTCACGCGGGAGGATGTCGGAATAGGCTGGAACCAGCAAGACATCGTCGAATGTAAGCGCTTTTTTGATGAGACGCATAAACCTTGCTCCGGGCAAAGCGAGATTATACGCCTAAGTCGCTGCAAATGCAGAGCCGCCGCCGAAGAGCGCCCCCGGCGAGCGATTCGCTGCGAAAAGAACCATCTTTGCATTTATTGAAACATTTTCAATAAAAACCGGGCTTAACACATTGACATAAAATGGAAATTTAACTTTAATAACAAATAAGACGATTGTCTTACAAAGACTCATCACACATGCAGGAGGAAATATGCTCGACAGCGCACTTTCCGTTTTTCTGCTGACACTTGGCGGCGGCATCATAGCCACACTGCTCGTGATCGCAGCCTGGGAACAGAAACCCTGATTGTTTCCAAGCCCCCCGCCACGCAGAAATCGCACTAAGCGCAGCCTCGCGCGGCTCACAGCCCGGGCAACAAGTTGCGCGGCAGGACGGCATTTTTTGCCGCACCATAAAAAACGCTTGCCGTATAACTGCCGGCAAGCGTTTTTTATTGCAGCGCGGCATTTACGCCGCGCCTTATGCATCAGGAATTCTGGTCTTCGCCCTTGATGGCGTTTTCGGCTTCGGGGAGTATCTTGACCTTGGCCTGTTCGCGCAGCGCCCGCAACACTGCCTGCTCTTCCAACTGCCCCCAGGCTGACCCGATCTCTTCGTTCAGACCCGCCAGCAATCCCTGGTCGACGCTGCTGCCATCGCTGGCCTGCTCGACCCTTGCAATGACATAGCCCGTCTCGTCGCCAACGCCGACGTAGGCCGGCAAGGCGTCCGTGCCGGCAGCGAAGACCGCGTCGAACAACGGCTTGCTCAAACCCTGCGATTGCAGGCGGCTGACCTTGCGCGGCTCGGAGAAGCCTTCGGGCAGCACATCGGCGGATGCCGCCTTGTATTTTTCCAGCGCGGCCTCGCCCGCCTTGCGCGCGGCCTCTGCGGCACGCTCGTCGACCAGGCGGCTTGCGATACGATCCTTCACGGCGGCCAGTTCGGGAATGTGTTCAGGCTTGCGATCAGCAACGCGCACGACCACCATGGTGTCGGGAGAAATCTCGATCACGCCCGAATTCTGCTTGTCAGCCAGGACAGCCGAGGAGAAAAGCGCGCGTCTGACGCGCACGTCTTCGAGGATGGCTGCGTGCTGGCCCGCGCTTGCGGCATTCTTGCCAGCCTCGTCTTCGCTCAGCAGGCGGTCGCGCGCAACGCCGTCCGCCGCGCGGATCTCCAGTCCCAATGCGGAAGCGGCCGGCTCCAGGCTTTCGGGATTGTCATACACCAGCCCCGTCAGCTTGCTCGCCATATCGGAAAACTGCTCGGCGCCCAACTGGCGGCGAACCTCGGACTCGACCTTGGCGCGCGCCTGCTCGAAACTTTCTCCTTGCTCCGCCTGGACGTCATCGGCCTTGAACACATGGAAGCCTTCGGGACCTTCGACGACGCCGGACACCTTGCCTTTTTCCAGGGCAAACACCGCCTTTTCGATGGCTTCCGGCCACATGCCATGCGAAATCCAGCCCAGCTTGCCGCCATTGCGGGCGGTGCCCGCATCCTGCGACGCCTCGCGCGCCACATCGGCGAACGACGCGGGATCCGCCGCGACGCGATCCGCGATTTCCTGGGCGCTCTTGCGGGCGGCTTCGCGCGCTTCGCCGTTTGCGCCCGCCGGCACGGAAATCAGGATATGGCTGACGTCCACCCTAGGCGGCTGGACATAGCGCGCTTTGTTCTGCTCGTAGTATTTCTTGAGTTCGGCCTCGCTGATCGCGGGCAGGTTCTTCATTGCCGCCTCTTCGTTCAGCAGCAGGTACTGGATGCTTACCTGCTCCGGCAGGGCGAATTCCGACTTGTGCTCTTCATACCAGGCGGCGATGTCCTCGTCGCTGACCTGTATGCCTTCCCGGTAGTCGGCGGCATCGAAGCTTGCCAGGCGCAGCGTGCGTTCCGCCACCAGCGCCTGGCGCAGCAGGCTTGCCACGGGCGCGGGCACGGTGCCTGTCGCCCGCACGGGACCAAGCACGCGATCCAGGGCCAGCTCGGAGCGGCGGCCCTGCTCGTACATTTTGCTGTCCAGTCCGGACATGGCCAGCAGCTCGTTGTACCGGCCGGCGGAGAACTTGCCGTCTTCCTGGAAATCCGGGGTATTGGCGATCACATTGCGCAATGCGGCATCCGAGGCGCTGAAGCGCTCGTTGGTCGCCACGTCGATGATGACCCGGCGATCGATCAGGGATTCGAGCAGCGCCCGGCGCGTAGGCTCGTTTTCCAGCAGCGCGGGATCGAATGCGGTACCCATCTGGCGCTGGAACTGATCCAGTTGCGCGCGGCGGGCCTGGTCGTATTCCTGCGTAGTGATGGCGGAATCGCCCACCTTGACCAGTTCGTTGTCACCGGACACATAAGTGGTATAGCCACTGACGCCAATAAGAACGAACGAAGGCAGAATCAACACCAGCAACACCAGCTGCATCAGTCGCTGGTGCGTACGGATAAAATCAAACATGGATCTCTCTTTCGGGTCCCGGGAAACGCCGGTACACATGAAAATTTTCGGCAAGTTTACACTACATGAACCGGCTCATCGCGAATTCAGCCCGGCATCTTCCCGCCTTTTCTTGCAGAAAACGGTAAAAATATCTGTTTTCGCCCCCCCTCTTTTGATATACATCCGCAGCACAGGACTCAGAACATGCACAGCTATCGCCACGGCTTTCACGCAGCCAACCACGCCGACGTCCTGAAACACGCGGTTTTCGTGCATATTCTGGACTATTTCAATAAAAAGGATACTCCATACCGCGTCATCGATACGCATGCCGGCGCGGGCGTCTACGATCTTCACGACGAATGGGCCGCGCACAGCAATGAAGCCGCACAGGGAGGCCTGAAACTCGCCGGCCGCGCCGGCGACACTCCATCTCTCGTGCAGCGCTACCTGGAAGCTACAGGCCTGCAGCAGCCCGACGCCGCTGTGCGCAGCTATCCAGGCTCTCCCTGGCTGGCGCTCAATGCGCTGCGGCCCGGCGACCAGCTCCACCTGTTCGAAACGCATCCCACGGAGATCGAAGTCCTGTCCGGCAACCTGAGGCGGCGCCGTGGAATCCCTCCGAGGCAGGTCAGCCTGCACGCCTCGGACGGCTTCGACGGCATCAAGGGGCTGCTGCCGCCGCCCTCGCGCCGCGGCATCGTCATCATCGACCCATCGTACGAAGACAAGAACGACTACAAGCGGCTGCCGAAGGCGCTGGAAGAAGGCCTCAAGCGTTTCGCCACCGGCTGCTACGCAATATGGCACCCGCTGGTCCAGCGGAGGGAGGCGGACAATCTGGTGCGCAGCCTGCAGAAACTGCCGGACTGCGAATGGCTGCACGCTACGCTGTCGGTCAGCTCACCGTCTCCCGATGGTTTCGGCATGCACGGCAGCGGCATGTTCGTCATCAATCCTCCCTGGACGCTGCGCCAGGCGCTTGCCGACGCGCAGCCCTGGATGGCGCGCCAGCTGGGCCAGGACGCCAAGGCCGGCTACACGCTGCGGGGCAGCGAAGAGATGCGCGCCAAAGGCCATTCGGGTGCGGAGCGCAAGCCCGCCGCACCCGGCGGCACTCAGCGCAGGCCGGCCGGCGCCGGAAATCAGAAGAAACGCTCACCTTCCTTCAGGTAGCGCCACTGGCCGCTGGGCAGGTCGCCCAGCACGATCCTGCCCATGCGGACGCGCTTCAGGCCCACGACCTTCAGGCCCACCTGTTCGCACATGCGGCGGATCTGGCGCTTGCGCCCTTCGTTCAGGATGAAGCGCAACTGGTCCTCGTTCTGCCAGGTGACATGCGCCGGCCGCAGCTTCTTGCCGTCCAGCACCAGGCCGTGGTTCAGCAGCGCCAGGCCGCTGGCGCCTAGCTTGCCCTGCACGCGCACCAGGTATTCTTTTTCGATTTCCGAGTCTTCGCCGATCAACTGGCGGGCGATGCGGCCGTCCTGGGTCAGGATGAGCAGGCCTTGGGAGTCGATGTCCAGCCGGCCGGCCGGCGCCAGCCCGCGCAGATGCGACGGATCGAACTTGAGCGGAGAGCGGTCGTTGCGATAGCGGGTTTCGGGCCGGATCAGCGCGGCCGCCCAGCGATAGCCTTTCTCGGCCTGCCCCGAGACATAGCCCACAGGCTTGTTCAGCAGGATGGTGATGCGTTCCTGCTGGCGCTGGCGCGCCTGGCGCTCCAGCGTGATTTTCTGGTTTGGCCAGGCCTTGGAGCCCAGTTCGCTGACCACGACGCCATCCACGCGCACCCAGCCGCGTTCGATGAAGGCATCGGCCTCGCGACGGGAGCACATGCCTTGTTCGGCCATGAGTTTCGAGATTCGTATTTTTTCCATAGCCACTATTGTAGGAGTTTGGCGATAATAACGGGTATGGATGCACACAAGTTTCTGCCAACCCGCTGGACCGCCGTACCGCCCGCTTCCCTGCCCCTGCCGAAACGCCAATGGCTGCTGCGCCCCGGCGCCCTGACCAATGGGCTTCGCCAGCAGGGCAACATGCTGTTGAGAGTCATGGGCGAATGGGCCTGGGGCCTGTCCGCCATCGAAGCATGCATGCTGCAGATGCCGGCAGGCACCCCGGTCTGGATCCGCGAAGTCCTGATGTCCATCGACGGCGTCGACAGCGTCTACGCCCGCAGCTTCACACCCTTGAGGGCATCCCATGGCCTCTGGCAGGGAATGCGCAGCCTGCGCTCCCGTCCTCTGGCCGATATGCTGTATCACGATCCGCAGATCAGCCGCTCCCCTTTCATGGTGCGCAAGCTGGACAGGCGCGATCCCCTGTTCCGTTCCCTGTGCAAGGCGGGCCTGTCGGATCTCGACAGGCCGGACAGGCCCTGGGCGCGGTGCTCCATATTCCGCCGCAGCGGGCAGCCCCTGCTCGTGGCTGAATGCTTTCTGCCCGAATTCTGGCAACTGCTGGAACGTTGACCGGCGCGCCGTTCCGTTTATCTACAGGGCATCCTGACCCGTTTCCCCGGTACGGATACGCACCGCCTGCTCGACCGCGGTCACGAAAATCTTGCCGTCCCCGATCTTGCCCGTGAACGCGGCCTTGACGACGGCGTCGATGGCGGCTTCCGCCATGGCGGCGGGCACGACGACGTCTATCCTTATCTTGGGCAGGAAATCAACGACATATTCCGCCCCTCGATAGAGCTCCGTGTGGCCCTTCTGCCGGCCAAACCCCTTGACCTCCGTCACCGTCAGGCCGTTCACGCCGATTTCCGCCAGCGCCTCCCGTACCTCATCCAGCTTGAATGGCTTGATGATTGCCGTAACCTGTTTCATGATCGACGCTCCATGCGTTTCGTAGAAATATTATCCATCCAGGGCTTCCGTCGCGGCGCAAGCCACCGGCAGCCGCCAGCCGCGCCCGAAGGCGCGCGACGTGATATTCGGGCCGATGGCCGCCTGGCGGCGCTTGTATTCGCTGATGCGGACCAGGCGCAGCACGCGATGCACGGTATCCGCATCGTATCCCTGCGCGACGATGGCTCCCGCGCAGGCATCGTGCTCGATGTGCTGCTCGAGAATGGCGTCCAGCACATCATACGGCGGCAGGCTGTCCTGGTCGGTCTGGTCCGGGCGCAATTCCGCCGAAGGCGGGCGTTCGATGATGCGCACGGGAATGACGGGCGATTGCGCGTTGCGCCATCGCGCCAGCGCATAGACCAGAGTCTTGGGCACGTCCTTCAGGACGGCGAACGCCCCGACCATGTCGCCGTACAGCGTGCAATACCCGGTCGCCAGCTCCGACTTGTTGCCCGTCGTCAGGACCAGCGCCCCGCTCTTGTTCGATAGGGCCATCAGCAGGTTTCCACGAATGCGTGCCTGGATGTTTTCTTCCGTCGTGTCGGCGGCAAGCCCGGCGAACGCCGGCGCCAGCGCGGTATCGAAAGCTTCCACCAGGCCTCCTATCGCAATCTCGCGGTAGGCCACGCCCAGGCCTTCGGCCATTTCCCTGGCGTCGTGCGTGGAAATATCCGCCGTATAGCGAGAAGGCATCATGACCGTGCCGACGTTTTCAGCTCCCAGGGCGTCCACTGCAATCGCAAGCACCAGCGCGGAATCCATGCCGCCGGAAAGGCCGATCAGGGCGCGGGAGAAGCCGGTCTTGCCGACGTAATCGCGCACTGCCAGCACCAGGGCGCCCCAGACCTGCGCATGCATCTCGGACAAGGAATCCTCTCCCACCTGAGCATCGTCCGCCCTTGCGTCGGTATCCAGCATGCGCACGGCGACAGTCTCTTCGAACTGGGGCGCCTGGAAGCAGACATTGCCGCCGGCGTCCGTCATGAAAGAACCGCCATCGAACACCAGCTCATCCTGCCCCCCGATCTGGTTGACATACGCCACGGGCAGGCCCGCCGAATAGCGCCGCACGGTTTCCCTGCGCTCGCGGACCTTGTGCTGAGTGAAGGGCGACGCGTTTAGCACCAGCATGGCCTGCGCGCCCAGTTCCCGGGCGCGATATGCGCACCCTTCCTTCCACAGGTCTTCGCAAATGGCCACGCCGAACTGCACGCCATCGGCCTCGAACACGAGGGGTTCATCTCCCGCCCTGAAATAGCGGCGCTCATCGAACACGCCGTAATTGGGCAGTTCCTGCTTGCGATACAGGCCGATGCGCCTGCCGCCCTCGAAGACGGAAGCGGCGTTGAACAAACCGCCCGACTCGTGGCTCACATGCCCCACCACGGCCGTCAGACCCTCGAAAGCGGCCAAGCCGGCCTGCAGGCGTTCGAGCATGCGGTCCTGCTCGCTCAGGAAAGCGGGGCGGAACAGCAGGTCTTCCGTGGGATATCCGGTCAATGCCATTTCGGGAGTGACCAGCAGCCGCGCGCCGCCGGCATGCGCCTGGGCGGCAGCCGCCAGTATCTTCGCCGCATTGCCGGCCAGATCCCCGACCCTGGTGTTGATCTGCGCCATGCCGATCGCCACACGCCCCATGATGTTCACCACCCTGTAAAAAGCTTGAAAGGCAAAATTATCGCACGCGCCCGCCCTACTGCGAGGCCGGACCCGCCTCCTGGGGCGATGGCTGCACCGCATAGGCGCGCTCCATCGCCTCGCGCCGGGAACCGCCTCCCAGGCCTCTGGCGATATCGCTGCCCGACGGCGCCTGGTAGAGACGCAGCCGGAGTTCGGGCAGCACCGCCAGCAGATGATCGAAAATGTCTCCCTGGATGCGCTCGTACTCCACCCAGGCGGTCTTGTTGGCGAAACAATACACCTCGACCGGCACGCCCTGAGCGTCCGGCTCCATCATGCGCACGATCATCAGCATGTCCTGGTGCAGCTCGCGGTTTTGCCGCAGATAGGCCAGCGCATAGGCACGGAAGGTTCCGATATTCGTCAGCCGGCGGCGGTTCGCATCCACGCGCGCCGCTTCGCCCAGCGCTCGATTGGTCTGCTCCACCTCGCGCTGTTTTTCCAGCAGGTATTCGTGCAGCAGGGAATAGCGGCTCAGGCTGCTGATCTCCTCATCGTCCAGGAAGCGGATGGAACTCGCATCGATGCGCAGGGTGCGCTTGATCCTCCGCCCGCCCGATTCGAACATGTGCCGCCAGTTCTTGTAGCTTTCCGAGAACAGCTTGTACGTGGGGATCGTCGTGACCGTCTTGTCCCAGTTCTGCACCTTGACGGTATGCAGCGCCATGTCGATGACGAAGCCGTCCGCCCCGGCCTGGGGCATTTCTATCCAGTCGCCGATGCGCAGCATGTCGTTGGCCGTCATCTGCGTGCTTGCCACCATGGACAGCAGCGTATCCTTGAATACCAGCAGCAATACGGCCGACAAGGCGCCGATGCCAGAGAGCATCAGCAGCGGAGAACGATTGATGATGATGGAGAGAATCAGCACCAGCCCGACGCACCAGACCACGATCTTCGCCAGCTCCAGATAGCCTTTGATCGAATATGTCTGCGCCCGCGCCGATTGCGCATAGATATCCTGCCATGCGGACAGGATGGCGTTGATCGCCACGAACAGGAACACCATTCCCGCGATCAGGAACAGCCGCGCCAGCAGGCTGCCCAGGGACGCATCCATCGGCAGCAGGTATATCTGGCTCATGACCAGCATCAAGGGCACTGCATAGCTCAGCCGCCGCGCCACACGCCTGCGCTTCAACGCCTCGGCCCAGTGTCCCTTGCCCACGGCGGTCAGCATGCGCCGGGCCAGCAACGCCAGCAGTTTCGAGACCACGAAGCCGGTCACGAGCGATATCAGCACCAGCAGCACCACGCCCGCCACGATCTGGCCCATAGCGGTATTGAGCACCCAATGACCGAGCGGTGTTTCTCCAAGTTCCGTCATCCAAGCTGTAATGTTCAGCATTTTTCCCCTGTTTACTGCATTGCGTAAGGTGACAACGGCAGCATACCGCAGCCTGTTTGCGGCCGAAACTATAACCTGCAATCCAGGCATTGGCGGGACCCGGAACCACTGCCCGCGCCAAGCGCAGGCCGGCTCATCTATAATGATCCGTATTATTTCAACCGCCAGAATCTCCCATGCAAAACCAGTTCGACAACAAAGCCCAGGCGTGGTCCGCCCGTTTCTCCGAACCAGTCTCCGATCTCGTCAAGCGCTATACCGCTTCGGTCGATTTCGACAAGCGCCTGGCCCTGTTCGACATCCAGGGGTCCCTGGCGCATGCCGACATGCTTGCCGCCGTCGGTGTCATAACCCAGGAAGACAAGACAGCCATCGAGCGCGGCATGGCGCGCATCCTCGAAGAAATCGAGCTCGACCGGTTCGAATGGTCGCTCGACCTGGAAGACGTGCACCTGAATATCGAAAAGCGCCTGGTCGAACTGATCGGCGATGCCGGCAAGCGCCTTCACACGGGCCGCTCCCGCAACGACCAGGTCGCCACCGACATCCGTCTCTGGCTGCGCAGCGAAATCGACATCGCCATCCAGCTGCTCGGACAACTGCGCGCCAAGCTGGCGACCCTTGCCCTAACGCATGCGGCAACCATCCTGCCGGGCTTCACCCACCTGCAGGTCGCCCAGCCCGTCACGTTCGGCCATCACCTGCTGGCATACGCGGAAATGTTCGGCCGCGACGCCGAACGCCTTGCCGACACCCGCAAACGGGTCAACCGCCTGCCGCTGGGCGCTGCCGCCCTGGCCGGCACCACTTACCCCATCGACCGCGAACGCGTCGCGAAGACGCTGGAATTCGACGGCGTGGCGCGCAACTCGCTGGATGCCGTTTCCGACCGTGATTTCGCCATTGAGTTCTGCTCGGCCGCCGCGCTGATCATGGTACACATTTCCCGCTTCTCCGAAGAGCTGGTCCTGTGGATGAGTCCGCGTGTGGGCTTCATCGACCTGGCCGACCGCTTCTGCACCGGCAGTTCCATCATGCCGCAAAAGAAGAATCCCGACGTTCCCGAGCTGGCGCGCGGCAAGACCGGCCGCGTCAACGGCCATCTGATGGCCCTGCTGACCCTCATGAAGGGCCAGCCCCTGGCCTACAACAAGGACAACCAGGAAGACAAGGAAGGCCTGTTCGACTCGGCCGACACCATCCGCGACACGCTGACCATTTTCGTCGACCTGGTCGACGGCATCCGCGTCAACGCCGAAGCCATGCGCTCGGCGGCGCTGCAAGGCTTTGCCACCGCAACCGATCTTGCCGACTACCTGGTCAAGAAAGGCGTGCCCTTCCGCGATGCCCACGAGGCCGTGGCCCATGCCGTGCGTACCTGCGAAGCCAAGGGCTGCGACCTGTCCGACCTGCCGCTGAACGAGCTGCAGCAGTTCCATGCATCCATCGGCGACGACATCTACCAGGTCCTGACGCTGGAAGGCTCGATCGCCGCACGCAACCATATCGGCGGAACCGCGCCCGAACGCGTCATGGAAGAAGCCCGCCGCATCCTGGCGCAATATCAGTGATGCCCTCCGCATCAAAGGCGTGAATGCACAAATGCCGGCTCCAGGCCGGCATTTTCATTTCCTGGAGCCCAGTCCCGGATAAAACAGATTCCGGCGCGGCTTCGCGCCGGAGCGGCATCACTCGAATACCGCCATGGACTCCACATGCCCCGTATGCGGGAACATGTTGACCACGCCGGCCGAACGCAGGCGGTATTTGCCGCGATGCACGAGTATCGCGGCGTCCCTGGCCAGGGTGACGGGATTACAGGAGACGTAGACGATGCGCTTCGGGCGCTCGTCCGGCGTCAGTTCGGCCAACGCCAGAGAGACCGCTTCCGCGCCCTCCCTGGGCGGATCGATCAGCATGCGGTCGAAATAGCCCAGACTGCGCAGCCAGCCCGCATCCACCTCGAACAGATTCAGCATCCCGAATGCCGCCTTGTCCTGCAAGCCATGCAGGACAGCACCCTGCATGGCGCGCTCGGTCAGGGCCTTGCTGCCTTCAACGCCCAGCACGCTGCCGGCAACCCTTGCCAACGGCAACGAAAAATTGCCCAGTCCGCAGAACAGATCCGCGACCCGATCCTGCGGACCCGGTTCCAGCAGACGGATGGCGCGCTGGATCAGCATGCGATTGATATGCGGGTTGACCTGAGTGAAATCCGTCGGCCTGTAGACCATGCGCAAGCCATATTCCGGCAATTCATAGGCCAGATCTTCGACACGGGCAGGATCCAGCGGCGCCACGGTTTCCGGCCCCTTGGGCTGCAGCCACCAGCTCACGTTCCAGGTCTCGCCGAATGCCCGCAAGGCGGACAGATCGTCTTCCGTCAGGGGTTCCAGGTGACGCAGCACCAGCGCCGTCGTGCGGTCGCCGACGGAAACTTCGATCTGCGGATAGCGATGCGGGTTCGACAGGCCGCCGATCAGTTCGCGCAGAGGCACCAGCATATCGGACACATGAACCGGCAAAATACGACAGGAAGCCATGTCCGTCACATAGCTGCCATTGCGTTCGCGGAACCCGACCAGCATCCCGCCTTTCTTGACCACCCTGCGCACGGAAAGACGCGCGCGATAGCGGTAGTTCCAGTACGGGCCGTGCATCGGCGCAAGCACATGCCCGATCTTCAGGCTGCCTTGCTCCTGGAAGGCCTCTTCGAGCACCCGCTGCTTCACCGCCACCTGCGCCGCAGGTTCCAGATGCTGCATCTTGCAGCCGCCGCAGACGCCGAAATAAGGACAGGGAGGCTCGACGCGCTGCGCGGAACGGCGCACCACCCGATCAAGCCTGGCCTTGTCGTATTCCGTACCCAGCTTGACCTTGTGCGCCATGACGCGCTCGCCCGGCAAGGCGGAATCGACCAGCACGCGCTTGCCGTCCTTTACGGCAATACCGCGCGCATCAAGGTCCAGGGATTCGATTTCGTAGAGTTCGGACATTCGCTTTCAGGCAAAACAAGGATAACTTTTGATTTTGACATTATTACCCTGTTTCCGTCGAGTCCGGCGATCCGGATCGTGCGATGGAATGCGGTATCTTCCGGCAGTGCAAACGCAAAGGGCGGCATGCCATGGCATGCCGCCCTTGTTGCAGGCCTCCCGCAGTGAACGGCGCGGCTTGAGCTTGGGCGCGTGGTCAGGATGCCTGGGGACCGCCTTCGTGACGTGGGTGCTCACGCCCCTCGCCGCGATGCATCCTGTCGTGGCGGCCCTTGCCGTCCTTCAAGTGCTGCGCGATTTTTTCCTGCTGGGCGGGCTGCAGCGCATCCCACAGGGCCAGCCATTTTTCCTGCACTTCCTTGCGCTTGCCGGCCTGCGCCTCATGCGCCGCTTCCATGGCGCCGATGGCCGCCCTGGGGTCCAGCTTGCCTTCCTTCAATTGAGCATCCCTGCTCTCGAAGGCCTGCTTCATCAGCTCGCGCCTTTCTTCATGCAATGTGTTCTGGGCCTTCCTGGCGTCCTCCAGCAGCGTTTTCTGCGCGTCCGTCAGTTCCAGATCCTTGAGCACCTTGCCGCTCAGGGGACCGATGCCGGGGATCATCAATGCGTTGCCGCCCCAGCGTTTCGCATGGTGGCGCCTGCCTTCCTTGCTGTCTTTGGCGTCGGCCTTGCCCGCATCGGCGGAAGCAAGCACCGTCACGGGAGCCAGCAACGTAGCCGTTGCAGGAGACGCAGCGGACGAAACGCCGGCGGCGCCAACGAGACCGCCGGCCACGACAGCCAGCAATGCGGATTTCAGGGTAACAATACGGGATGTCATGTGCGTGCTCCATACTGGATTGAAGAGCCTCCAGTATGGTGTCCGGGCCATTTCGAGCCTGTTTCAGGCAGGGGCCCCGATCTTTCAGCCGGTTTCAGTCCTGGGCTCCGTCCCAGGCCTCCAGGTACTCAAGCCAGTGGTCCGCATCGCTTTCCAGCAGGGTATCGCGCACGAGCTGCACCTCGGCCTCGTAGGCCTGGCGGTCCAGCTCGCCCTTGATCAGCCTGTACCGGCAGAACAGCAGCCAGGTATTGACCACATCGGTTTCGCAATAGGCGCGGACGCTGTCGCGTTCTCCTGCCGCCCAGGCGCGCCAGACCTGGCTGCCGTCCATGCCGAGCTTGCCGGGGAAGCCGCACAGCCTGGCAAGATCGTCCATGGGGGCATTGGCCCTGCCGTTGAACTTGGCCAGCAAATCCATCAGGTCGATATGGCGATTGTGATAGCGATTGATGTAGTTGTTGAACTTGAAATCGCGGTCGTCCTCGCCGGTATCCCAGTAGCGCGGCGCCTGCACGCCGTGGATCAGACTGCGATAGTGCAGGACGGGCAGGTCGAAACCGGACCCGTTCCAACTGACCAGCCGGGGCACATAGCGCTCGATCGTCTTGAAGAAGCCCGAGATCAGCGCAGATTCGGGGTCTCCGTCCTGACCGATGGTACGCACCCGAAAACCCTGGTCGTCGCGGAACACTGCGCCGATGACGGCGATCTTGTGCAAGTGCAGTGGCAGAAAATCACTGCCATGGGAAGCCTGACGCTCGGCAAGCGCCTTTTCCACCACCTGCACATCGTCCATTTCGCCGCCCCAGCCGTTGAGCTTGCGCAGCGCATCGGCATCGGGGATGGTCTCAAGATCGAAAACCAGCGTAGGTATCATGAGGCTTCCGGTCAGCGCGACGGCAGATAGGACAGCGGATTGACCGGCGTACCCCTGCGGCGGATTTCAAAATGCAGGCGCGGAGAAGTGGTATCCGTCTGGCCGATAGTCGCAATCTTCGCGCCCTTCTTGACCTGTTCGCCCGTCTTGACCAGCAGCGTCTGATTGTGCGCATACGCCGTGATGAAACCATCACTGTGGCCCAGCAGGATCAGATTGCCCAGGCCGCGCACGCCATTGCCCGCATACATGACCTTGCCATCGGCGGCGGCCTGGACGGGATCGCCTTCCGCGCCTTCGATGTCGATGCCCTTGGTGTTCGCATTGAACCCCTGGATGATCTTGCCGCCGGACGGCCAGCTCCATTGGATCAGGGCCGCATCGCTGGCGCGCGGCGCGCTTGCGGGCACCGACGGCGTCACCGGCGTCACGGGAGCCGGCGTCGACGCAGGCGGGGCCGGGGGGGTTTCCGTGCCTGGGGCCTGGGTCGGCGCCGGCGTGGGCGACGGACCCGTGGCGACGTTCGCGCTGCCACCCAGCCTGAGCACCTGCCCGATCCTCAACTGGCTCGGATCCGAGATGCTATTGAGCCTGACCAGCGTGCTGACGTCGACCCCGGTGCTTTGCGAGATTTTGTAGAGCGTATCGCCGGCGCGTACGGTATATGTCTTTCCTGCCATGTTGATGGCATTGTCCGTTGCGGGCGGTCCCTGCGTCAGGTCCGTGACCGGGGCCGGCGACATGCGCGAAGAGCACCCCGCCAGCGCGGCGGCAACCACCAGCAGCGCCACGAACGTTTTCCTGCCGGCGATGCCGGACACATCAGAACGTACCGCAAAGCACGGAGCGGATATCCCTGCGTGCATATGAATCTCCTAGATGAATCTTTGAATCCAAGCCTGTACTTCGAGTCTAAGCCTGTATGCCGGAACGCAACGGTACGAACCGGACCTGCTCGAGCTCTTCACGCCGCCATGACGCCTTGCCTGTGCGCTCGATCAGCACGAGGCGCTGCGACACCCCGCCCTCGGGCGCAATCAGCCGCGCACCGATGGCAAGCTGCTCCAGCAGGCCGCGCGGAATCTCCAGCCCGGCGGCGGCAACCACGATAGCATCGAAAGGCGCAGCCGACGAGACTCCCAGCGTACCATCTCCGAACGAAAGACGAACCCTGTTATTGAGCTTCAGGGCCTTCAAATGTTCCCGAGCCATGTCGTAAAGCCCGCGGATGCGCTCGACGGCGAACACCTCCCTGGTCACATGCGCAAGAACAGCCGCCTGGTAGCCGCAACCCGCACCGACCTCCAACACCCTGGCAGGCGAGCGCTCATGCAATACGGCGGAAATCATGCGTGCCACGACCCAAGGCTGGGAAATGGTCTGCCCGAATCCGATAGGCAGTGCGGCATCTTCATAGGCGCGGCTGGCAAGCCCCTGATCCACGAACAGATGGCGCGGAACCGCCAGCATGGCTGCCAGAACGCGATCGTCGACGATACCCTGCTTTCGCAGGCGCTCGACCATCATGCCACGCGAACGATCCGAGTTCAAACCCAAATTGACCATTGTTGATGGTGCCTGCGGCGCTTTTGCCGCTGCAAGCGCGGCAGCCACCGGACGCTGCATGGCCCCGGGCGCGGAAATCCGCGTATTGCTGTTGGCCGGCGTGAACGCCTGCTGGCCGCTCGTGCTGCGCCCGAAACGGGAGAATCCGTGGATGGCGCCGGGCGCTAGAGGCTTGCGCATGACTTTTCTGCCCAGGAACGGATCTTCTCCAGTTGCTCGTAATGGGTAAGATCGAATTTCAATGGCGTGATGGACACCATATTATGCCCCGTCGCGCCGAAATCCGTATCCGTCGCGTTGTCGGAGACACCGCCCACCGGACCTATCCAGTAGACAGGATCGCCGTACGGCGTGCTGCTGCGGATAACGGGCTCCGACGGATGGCGCTTGCCCAGGCGCGTGACGCGCATGCCCTGCAGTACCTGGTACGGCACCGCAGGTATATTCACATTGAGCAAGGTGCTGCCGTCGATCGGCTCCTGCAAATGGCGTTCGACAATCTGCCTTGCAATGCGCGCTGCCGTGTCGAGATGCTTCCAGCCTTTCTGCACCAGGGAAAACGCCATCGCGGGAATGCCGAACAAATGCCCTTCGGTCGCGGCGGCCACGGTGCCCGAATACAGAGTATCGTCTCCCATGTTGGCGCCGTTGTTGATGCCGGACACGATAAGATCGGGCCTGAAGTCCAGGATGCCTGTCAATGCGATGTGCACGCAATCGGAAGGCGTGCCGTTGACATAGTGGAACCCGTTGGGAGCCTGCCTGACCGACAGCGGCCGGTTCAGCGTCAGGGAGTTGGAGGAGCCGCTGCAATTGGTTTCGGGCGCGACCACCGTCAGCTCGCCAAGGCCCGCCAGTGCATCCACGAGCGCCTCGATTCCCGCTGCGTTGTAACCATCGTCGTTTGAAACCAGTATGCGCATATTCCTTACACTCTTGCTCATGCTTGCGAATCGTCAGGGATTGTACCCGTTCGTTTTGGCGTTTTGTGGGAGTGCCGTTAGAATCAGCTCCTCCGAGGAGAGGTGAGTCACCATGACATCCAGTTTATCCGTACTGTCCGGCCTTGTTGTCGTTCTGCTGTCCTACCTGGCGGGATCTATCCCCTTTGCCGTCGTCGTCAGCCGCCTGATGGGCCTGAAAGACCCGCGCACCTTCGGCTCCGGCAATCCGGGCGCCACCAACGTGTTGCGCACGGGCAACAAGACGGCCGCCATCCTCACGCTGCTCGGAGACATGGCGAAGGGCCTGGTCGCGGTTTGCGCCGCGGGCTATCTGCAGGAAAGCCAGGGGCTGCCCGATTGGGTTTTCCCCGCCAGCGCGCTGGCCGTATTCCTGGGCCACCTCTACCCCCTCTTCCTGAAATTCAAGGGGGGCAAAGGCGTCGCCACGGCGCTCGGCGTGCTGCTCGCCATTTCCCCCTGGCTCGGACTGGCCACCGCGGCCACCTGGCTCATCGTCGCCTACGCCACGCGCTATTCCTCCCTGGCGGCCCTGCTGGCCGCGGTTTTCGCCCCGCTCTATCATATCTTCGGCAGCAACGTGGCCTGGGAACGCGATACCAGCGTGACCCTGGCCATCTTCATCATCTCCGCTCTGCTTATCTCGCGGCATGGCGCCAACATCCAGCGCCTGCTCCAGGGCAAGGAAAGCCGCATCGGGGAAAAGAAGAAAACCCGCTGACAGCAAGCCGGAACGACAGGCAAAGGCAATACGGAATGAAAAAAGGCCCCCACGCCGCGCCTTCGGCTTGCTGGCCCCCAAGGGGGCGTTTCCATCCTGGGGCGGCCCGGCGATGAAAAAGGCACGGCTCGTGTCCGTCGTCGACGTGCACATCATCTTCGAAAACGAGAAAGGCGAATGGCTGTTCAGCCGGCGGGCCAACACCGGCTACAAGGACGGACAGTTCTCGCTCGTCGCCGGCCACCTGGAGCCCGGCGAGTCGCTCAAGGCATGCGCCATCCGCGAAGCCATGGAAGAAGCCGGCGTCGCCGTGGATACGGATGCGCTCGAACTCCGGCATGTCATGCGCCGCGATTCGGACCAGCACCGCATCAGTTTTTTCTTCTTGTGCCGGACATGGACGGGTACGTTGGAAAACAGGGAGCCCCACAAGTGCGCGGGATTCCTGTGGCGCAGGCCCGATGAGCCGCCCCTGCCCATCGTGGACCATGTGGAGCGGGCGATTCAGTCGATCCGCACCGGAGAGCTTGTGGGGGATTACACCGCTCCGGGCTTTGCGCCCTGAACCACCGGCGATTCGAGCGCCACGGCCCGACGCAGCGGCCCGGAAAGCCCGCCTCCGCTTCAGGCCTGCCCGACCTTGGCGCAGACATCCTCCAGCGGCCAGCGCGGCCTGACGGTGAAGGCATGATTCGTCGGCTCCAAACGCTCCAGCCCCGCCTTGATGCGCAGGGCCGCCGCATGGGCGATCATGGCGCCATTGTCGGTGCACAGCTCCAGCGGCGGGAAAAACACCTTGCCACCGCGCTTTTCCATGGTCCCCACCAGGCGCTCGCGCAACAGGCGATTGGCGCCCACGCCGCCAGCCACAACCAGCCTGCGCAAGCCGGTCTGCTTCATGGCCTTGAGCGCCTTGCCGGCCAGCACATCGACGATGGCCTCTTCGGTGGCTGCGGCAAGATCCGCCATCTGCTGATCCGACAGCGGCGTCTTCTGCGCCCTGACCTTGGTCAGCACGGCGGTCTTCAGGCCGCTGAAACTGAAATCCAGATCCTGGCTGCGCAGCATCGGCCTGGGCAGTTGATACTGCGAGGCATCCCCTTGCTGCGCCAGGCGAGACAGTGCCGGGCCGCCCGGATATCCCAGCCCCAGCAGCTTGGCCGTCTTGTCGAACGCCTCGCCCGCGGCGTCGTCCAGCGTTTCACCCAGCAATTCATAGGAACCCACGCCATCGACACGCATCAGTTGCGTATGTCCGCCAGACACCAGCAACGCCACAAACGGAAATTCGGGTACGGGATCGGCCAGCAAGGGCGACAGCAGATGCCCTTCCAGGTGGTGGACAGGCACGGCAGGCACTTCCAGCGCCCAGGCCAGGGATTGCGCCACGCTGGCGCCGACCAGCAGCGCGCCCGCCAGGCCGGGGCCCGCCGTATAGGCCACGGCATCCACATCGCCCAGGGACAGCCCCGCCTTGTCCAGGACTTCCCTGGTCAGCGGCAAGGCCCGCCGGATATGGTCCCGCGAAGCCAGTTCTGGCACCACGCCTCCATACTCCTGGTGCATGGCCACCTGACTGTGCAGGGCATGCGCCAGCAGGCCGCGTTCCGTACAGACCGCGGCCACGCCGGTTTCGTCACAGGAGCTTTCAAAGCCGAGAATAATCATGGCCGCAAGTTTACCCGGAATTGCCCGCCACATCAGTCCGGACGCAGGCCTGTGCCGCCGCTGCGAAATCGGGGCGGCATGGTGGCTGCGCAGCGCAGCCCCATAGCCCCGGCGCGCCGTCGAGAGTGCGGCTGAAGCCGAAATCGGCATAGAATGCCAGCTTGCAACGTTCAGCCAACCTGAGGGGGAAAGCATGCTCGAACGATTTTTCCAGCTGCGTGAGCACGACACGACGCTGCGCACCGAAATCCTTGCCGGTGTGACGACATTCCTGACCATGTCATACATCATCTTCGTGAACCCGGACATCCTGTCCTCTACTGGCATGGACCGCAACGCCGTCTTCGTCGCTACCTGCCTTGCGGCCGCGCTGGGTACGCTCATCATGGCGCTGGTGGCCAACTGGCCCATCGGCATGGCACCCGGCATGGGCCTGAACGCCTTCTTCGCCTTCACTGTCGTGGCGACCATGGGCTACAGCTGGCAGCAGGCGCTGGGCGCCGTCTTCATCTCCGGCGTGATCTTCCTCGTCCTCACCGTCACCGGCGTGCGCTCCTGGCTGATCGCCGGCATCCCCAAGTCCCTGCGCTCCGCCATCGCCGCCGGCATCGGCCTGTTCCTGGGCATCATCGCGCTCAGCAGCGCAGGCATCGTGGTTTCCCACCCGGCAACCAAGGTCAGCCTGGGCGACCTCACCGCCGCGCCCGCGCTCTACGCCATGCTGGGCTTCTTCATCATCGCCACGCTCGACAGTCTGAAGGTCCGGGGCGCCATCCTCATCGGCATCCTCGCCGTGACCGTCCTATCCATGCTGACGGGCCACAACACATTCAACGGCCTCGTCTCCATGCCACCCAGCCTTGCGCCCACCTTCATGAAAATGGACATCGTGGGAGCGCTGAGCACAGGCTTCATCCACGTCATCCTGGTATTCGTCCTGGTCGAAGTATTCGATGCCACCGGCACTCTGATCGGCGTGGCGAAGCGCGCCAACCTGCTGCCCGAAGGCAAGCCCAACCGCCTGGGGCGCGCCTTGTTCGCCGACAGCACCGCCATCGTGGCCGGCTCCGTGCTGGGAACCAGCAGCACGACGGCCTATGTAGAAAGCGCCTCCGGCGTCCAGGCCGGGGGACGCACCGGGCTGACCGCACTGACCGTCGCCGTGCTGTTCCTGCTGGCCCTGTTCCTGGCGCCCCTGGCCGGCTCCGTGCCTGCCTATGCCACAGCCCCGGCGCTGATCTACGTCGCGGGCCTGATGATGCGCGAACTGACGGAAATCGACTGGGAAGAGCTGACCGAGGCCATTCCCGCCGCCCTGACCGCCCTCATCATGCCGTTCACCTACTCCATCGCCAACGGCCTGGCCTTCGGCTTCATCAGCTACGTCGTCCTCAAGGCAACCACTGGACGCTTCCGCGACATCCACCCCGCCACGCTGCTGGTGGCGGCGCTGTTCGTCCTGAAATACGCCTTCTTCCCGGAGGGATGAGTCTGGACATAGGACAGTCCTGAGGACTGTCCTATGCCTGACGAATCCGAGCGGCATGCAAGCCGCGAGGTGGACCGCGAAGCGGAGCCTGGACACAGAATAGTCCCTGCGGACTATTCTGTGCCTGGCGAACCTGAGCGGCATGCAGGCCGCGAAGTGGACCGCGAAGCGGAGCTCGGACATAAGACAGTCCCTGCGGACTGTCCTATGCCTGACGAATCCGAGCGGCATGCAGGCCGCAATCACTCCCCTATTTCAGCCTGCGCCTGCCCCCGCGTAAGATCGGTCAGCACTTTCACGAACGCATCGACTTCCATCGAAGGCACTGCCAGCCTCCACTGCACGCCGCCGGCATCGAACTGCTCGTCCACCACGCGGATGCCGAATCCGGCAAAGCGCGACCGCACCAGCGCCATATCGCCGAACAGGCAACT
The DNA here is from genome assembly GCF_004342005.1 of Paracandidimonas soli. Classification (GTDB taxonomy): domain Bacteria; phylum Pseudomonadota; class Gammaproteobacteria; order Burkholderiales; family Burkholderiaceae_B; genus Paracandidimonas; species Paracandidimonas soli. Next base: position 316,139 of record NZ_SMBX01000002.1, on the reverse strand, counting down.
ACAGCGCACCTCGGTTTCCTGAACCAATTCAGTCTTGTCCGCCAGCCGCAGGCATTGCGCCGCGGTTCCGCCATAAGCGCGCACCAGCCCGCCCGGCCCCAGCTTGATGCCGCCGAACCAGCGCACCACCAGCACGGCGACCCGATCGCACTGCTGCGACTCTATGGCCTGGAGAATGGGTCGCCCCGCCGTGCCGCCAGGCTCGCCGTCGTCATTGAAACGATAGAGATCGCCGATCCGGTAGGCCCAGCAATTGTGGGTAGCCGCAGGCACCGAATTGGCCGCGAAGAAATCCATGGCCTCCTGCACGGAAGCCACGGACTGCGCAAACACGAGGAACCGGCTCTTGCGGATGTCTTCCTCGTAGCTTGCCGGCGCGGTCAAGGTATAAGGCATGGCGGCTCGCGCCTCGTCCGGCAGATTTACAGCAGGTTTTCGCGCGCCGCCAGATAATCCTCGTACTCGCCCGGATAATCGATGATCTTGCCGTCGGGCAGGATTTCAATAATGCGGTCGGCAATGCCGGATACGAACTGGCGGTCGTGTGACACGAAGATCAGCGTCCCCTTGTACAGCTCCAGCGCGAACTGCAGCGACTCGATGGACTCCATGTCCAGGTGATTGGTCGGCTCGTCCATCAGCATGACATTGTGCCGGCCCAGCATCAGCCTGCCGAAAGTCATGCGATTCTTCTCGCCGCCCGACAGGACATGGACTTCCTTGTTGATCTCGTCGCTGGAAAACAGCAGACGGCCAAGCACCGACCGCATGGCCTGGTCATCATCGCCGGGCTGGCGATAATCCGACAGCCAGTCGAACAGATTCACCTTGGCCTGGAATTGATCGGCGACATCCTGCGCCATATAGCCGATATCGGCATTCTCGGACCACTTCACCGTGCCCGAGTCCGGCGCCAGATCGCCGCCCAGCAGACGCAGCAACGTGGTCTTGCCCACGCCGTTCGCGCCAATGATGGCAACTTTCTGGCCCGCCTCGATCATGCCCGAGTAATTCGTGATAATGGGCTTGTCGTAAGCCTTGGACAGGCCTTCCACGGTAACCGCCAGGCGATGCAATGGCTTGTTCTGCTCGAAGCGGATATAGGGATTCTGCCGCGAAGAAGGCTTGACCTCGACCGTCTCCGCCTTGATGCGATCGATCTGCTTGATGCGCGAAGTCGCCTGGCGCGCCTTGGACTTGTTGGCCGAGAAACGGCGCACGAAGTCCTGCAGCTCGGCCATGCGCTCCTTGGCTTTGGCATTGACCGCCTGCGTCTTTTCCTTCGCCTGCGTCGAGGCCAGCATGTAATCGTCGTAATTGCCCGGATAAATGCGCAGCTCGCGATAGTCCAGATCGGCCATGTGCGTGCACACCTGGTTCAGGAAGTGCCGATCGTGACTGATGATGATCATCGTGCTCTGGTAGCCGTTGATCACATCCTCCAGCCAGCGGATGGTATTGATGTCCAGGTTGTTGGTCGGCTCGTCCAGCAACAGCACGTCCGGATTCGAGAACAGCGCCTGCGCCAGCAGCACCCGCAGCTTCCAGCCCGGCGCAATCTCGCGCATCGGCAGCTCATGCTGGCTGACCGGAATCTCCAGCCCCAGCAACAGCTCGCCCGCGCGCGCCTGCGCCGTATAACCGTCGTACTCCGCGAACTTGGCCTCGAGCTCGGCGGCGCGCATATAGTCGTCTTCCGTGGCCTCCAGGTTGGCGTAGATCGCATCCCGCTCCGCCATGGCCTGCCACATTTCCACGTGCCCCATCATCACCACGTCGAGCACGCGCTCATCCTCGAAGGCGAACTGATCCTGGCGCAGCTTGCCCAGCCGCACCCCCGGATCCAGCGCCACATTGCCGCTGGAAGGCTCGAGATCGCCGCCAATGATCTTCATGAAAGTGGACTTTCCTGAACCATTGGCCCCGATAAGCCCATAGCGATTGCCTTCGCCGAACTTGACGCTGACATTCTCGAACAAAGGTTTCGAGCCGAACTGGATGGTAAGGTTTGAGGTGGAGATCACGACGAAGTGTGCCTGCAAAAAATAAGAAATAACCGTCTAGTTTAACAAGACAGGCCATCCCAGGCAGCAAACACCCGCAGACAAAGAAGATTTACCCGTCTCACGGCCCAGGCACAAGACTGCAATCCAGCCCGCAAGCAAAACAGTCGAAGCAACATTCAACACGCTTGAGACAACGCCCAACAGCCTCCCACTCCAAGGCGTCTTAAAAAGAAAAGAGGCACCTATCAAATCAACAGGCACCTCCAAAATTCCTAGAGCGCAATAATCACCGCTTGGGCAAATACCGCATGGCATCGACCGCCTTGCCGTTGTACCTGAGTTCAAAATACAGCACCGTGCGATTGATATCCGTGCTCCCCATCTCGGCAACCTTCTGCCCCTGCTTCACCGACTGCCCCTCCGAAACCGCCAGCGAACGATTATGCGCATACACACTGATATAGTCCGAAGCGTGCCGGACAATGATCAGATTCCCATAACCCCGCAAGCCATTGCCCGAATAGACCACCGTCCCGGCAGCCACCGCCTTCACCGGCGTACCTGCCTTATTGCTGATATAGACGCCATGCGGACTGGGACCCGTACTGCTGCGAACCGCACTGCCCTCCGCCGGCCACGCCAGCCCGATCGTTGTGCGCGGCACCGCCGCGGCCGGCGCCTGGCGCTGCCCCCGCACCACCGTGCCGGAACCCGCATCAGGCAGGCTTCCCGAAGCGGCCGGGCCCGAAGACGCGCTTCCTACCCTCAGCACCTGCCCCACCTTGATATTGTTGGGATTGCGCAGATTATTCATCCGCATCAGCGAATCCACCGACTGGCCGTGCTTGCGCGCGATCTGCGTCAGCGTGTCCCCAGCAACGACACGATACTGTCCGGGCCCCACGGCCTTCTGCCCGGTCGTGCCGCAAGCCGCCAGCAGCGCCAGGCAGACGGCGGCCAGACACAGACGCAGCGAACGCAGATGCAACGCGGAAAGCCCGCCCCGCGGAGCAGCGACACATGGCGAAAACCGGAAAAACGACAATGAAGACACAGGGAGCAACCGAAGAATGACATTCGCAAACCAAAAGATTACCAAGAATCGCTCCCCATTGCCGGTTTCCATATGCAAGCGCAGGCCGAAGACGACCTGATATGATGCGCACACCTTTCGCGCACCAGCGCGTAATCCAGCGTAATCCAGAACACCAAGACCATCTCCATCCCATGACCTCCGCCCACCCACAGACCGCCGGAGCGGCCGAGCCCGAACTGCGCCGTGAACTCAAGGCCCGCCACCTGTCCATGATCGCCATCGGCGGCTCCATCGGCACCGGCCTGTTCGTGGCTTCGGGGGCCACCATCTCCCAGGCTGGCCCGGGCGGCGCATTGCTCGCCTATGCACTGATCGGCATCATGGTCTACTTTCTGATGACCAGCCTCGGCGAGCTGGCCGCCTGCCTCCCCGTATCGGGCTCATTCGCGACCTATGGCGCGCGCTACGTCGACGAAGGCTTTGGATTCGCGCTGGGCTGGAACTACTGGTACAACTGGGCCGTCACCATCGCCGTCGACCTGGTGGCCGCGCAGCTCGTCATGAACTACTGGTTTCCCGACATACCCGGCGTGCTCTGGAGCGCGCTGTTCCTGCTGCTGATGTTCCTGCTGAACAATATCTCCGTCAAAGGCTTCGGCGAAGCCGAATACTGGTTCGCCGCCATCAAGGTCGTGACGGTCCTGATCTTCATCGCCACGGGCCTGCTGATGATCGCAGGCATCCTGCAGGGACGCCACGCCGGCATCATGGAAAATTGGTTCATCGGCGACGCTCCCTTCGCGGGCGGATTCGCCGCCCTGATAGGCGTGGCCATGATCGTCGGGTTTTCCTTCCAGGGCACCGAGCTCATCGGCATCGCGGCGGGTGAATCCCAGGACCCGGCGCGCAACATCCCCCGCGCCGTCAAGCAGATCTTCTGGCGCATCCTGCTGTTCTATATTTTCTCCATCCTGATCATCGGTCTGCTCATCCCCTACACCGATCCGCAATTGCTGGGCAGCGAAGTCACTGACATCAGCATCAGCCCGTTCACCATGGTCTTCGAGAAAGCAGGCCTGCTGTCCGCCGCGGCCGTCATGAACGCCGTCGTGCTGACTTCTGTGCTGTCCGCCGGCAACTCCGGCATGTATGCTTCGACGCGCATGCTCTTCAACCTGGCCCGGGAAGGCAAGGCGCCCCGGATCTTCGCCCGGCTCTCGGCCAATGGCGTGCCGCGCTACGCGCTGCTGGCGACGACGCTGATCGCCGCGCTGTGCTTCGTCAGCTCGGTCTACAGCCCCAATGCAGTCTACATCTGGCTGCTGAACACATCGGGCATGACGGGCTTCATCGCCTGGCTGGGCATCGCCATCAGCCATTACCGCTTTCGCCGTGGCTACGTCCTGCAGGGCAATGACCCGGCCAGCCTGCCTTACCAGTCGAAGTTGTTCCCGTTCGGCCCGGTCTTCGCCTTCATCCTCTGCCTGATCATCACTCTGGGACAGAACTACCAGGCCTTCCTGCAGGACCGCATCGACTGGAACGGAGCTGTGGCGACCTATATCGGACTGCCGTTGTTCCTGGGCATATGGCTGGGCTATCGCCTGGTAAAGGGCTCTCGCATCATCCCCTACGCCGAAATGGTGTTCCCCGATGCGGCAAACGCCAGCAAGGCGTCGCCCGCCAGCCGGTAGCGCGTCCATTCGGATTGAGGCTGCGCGCCTATGGCTTCATAGACGCGAATGGCCGGCTCATTCCAGTCGAGCACGCTCCACTCCATGCGCCTGCAGCCTTCCCGTACGGCGATCCCGGCAACGGCATGCAGCAGGCGCTTGCCCGCGCCCAGGCCACGGTATTCCGGCGAGACATACAGATCTTCCAGATAGATGCCGTGATGGCCCAGCCAGGTGGAATAGCTGGCGAAATACACGGCGAATCCCGCCGGCTTGCCGTCCACCTCGCAGATCAGGGCCGCGCTGGACCTCGGCTCGTCGAACAGGCTGCGCTCGATATCCGCCACGCCGGATTCGACTTCGTGCTCGGCCCTCTCATAAATGGCCAGATCGACGATAAAACGATGGATGAGCGCCGCGTCGCCGCGTTGCGCCGGACGGATACTGATGTCTGCCATGATGCCTGGTTTCCCGCGATTGAAATGCAAGACCGCATTGTAGACAGGATCGGCTCGGGCATGCCGCCCGGGGCGGGCGGGTGAGTCACTCCCTCTGAACTGCTCGACCTCGGTCTGAAGGCCGAGGCTTGCGCTTGGGCGCGTGGTCACATGGTCTGCCTGCGCTCCCGGATTTCCAGGTCGTGCGTCCGCTGCTGCTTGCTTTCGTACATTCTCGCATCCGCCAGCGCAAGCGCTTTCTGCAGGGAGCCGGTTTCCGACTTGGCCGCCACGCCGATGGAAGCCATGATGCCTCTTTTCCCCAGCAGCCAGCACAGGCGCTCGCCCAGGCTGCAGGCATCGGCAAGCGACGTATCCGGCAACAGCATGGCGAACTCGTCTCCGCCAAGCCTGGCCACGCAGTCATGCGAGCGCAGGGATTTCCTGACCGCCCTGGCCGTGATCTTCAGGACGTCGTCGCCCGCCTGATGCCCGCGCGTGTCATTGATGCGCTTGAAATCGTCAAGATCAAGAAAAGCAACGGCAATTTCTCCCGCCGCCTTGCGCGCGCCGCTCAGCGCAAGCCCCCATCCCGCGCGGTTCAGCACCCCCGTCAAAGGATCGATGCGGGCTCCCTGCTGGGCTTTCAGCATCAGCTTGTCCGCCATGGCGAGATCGGCCTGCAGGCTGAGCGCATGGGCCATGGTATTGAGGCACAGCATGATCACGGGCGCGCAGAAAAGAGGAACCTCCCTCGGACCCTCCTCCCTGAACAGAAAGCCCGCGACGACACCGGTCAGATTGCCGTGCCTGTCGGGCAGGAAGGCCTTGAATACATATTTCGGACACGACGCCCTCTTCTGGTCGCATACCGGCGCCATGCGGCAGGCCTGCAGATCCGGCCAGCGGTGCAGCCTGCCGTCCATGCTGGAAGACAAGCGATCGCTGGCAAGCGCCTTGCGCATGCAGATGGCGGAAACCCCGTCCGCTTCGCCCTGCGTGGCGACGACCTCGAGCCGCTTGCCATCCCGCCTGCCCACCATCCAGCAGTCCATGGGCAGGAATAGCTGCAGCAGATCCAGCTGCGCCGGCAATATCTGCTTGGCGAGGCGATCAGCCCCCTTGATGGAGGCGTCGTACCCATCCGCAGCATTGGCCATAAACATATCCTCCATGCCTTCAATCCAGCAAGGCATCGTTCACTTGCTGCAGGCGGCCGTCACCCACATACGGGATCATGTCCAGCGCCCGGATCCGCTCCACGGTCTCCTTCAGGCACTGGTACTGCGCAGACGGGCAATAGTCGATGGCGATGACCGGCAGCCCATATTGCCGCTTCACCTCATCCACTCTATCCAGCAGCCATTTGCGATCATCTTCGGGCACGTCGACGTATTGGCCGCGCGCTTCGCTCCAGCCCTTGAACAGCGACTCGAACGCGACGGCGTACACATGCTCGTGCGTGGCGGGCAGGAGCTCGAACCCGCGATTCAGGATCAGGCGGGCCGTTGGAAAGCGCTGCCGTATCGCGCGTATGACGGCAATCAGCCCCGCCTGGCTGTCGCGCCTGTCCAGCGCATCCCGCGCGACCAACTGGTAGGAGTCCAGCGTATCGAGGAAGAATCCGGTGTAGCCTCTCTTCCATAGAGGAGCGATGATGCGTTCGGTCATGAACTCCGGCCATCCTTCCGCCGTCTGGTCGATGACGTCGGACCGCCATTCCTTGTTGTAGCCCGCGATCCACGACGCCGGAATTGCCTTGTAGTACTCCCTGGAGCGGCTCACTTCGCCCACGCTCACATAGGCGAACCAGCGCGTCCGCGTCTCTCCCTCCTTCGGCGGAGAAAAGCCTGTGTCGGGCTCGACCACTGCCAGGTCGAAACGGCTCAGCCGGTCCACCGCCGGCCGGTCTCCGTAATAGAATACGATGCTGTCGGCCGCAAACTCCGCCCCGGCCTGCATTTCCCCGATGGGCAAGGACAGGAACAGTCCCATGACCATGCGGGCATACAGGGGAATCTTGCGAACGGACGGCATGGCGGATTTCATGACCAGCGCGAGGCTCCTTTCAGTTTCGACAGGCCCTAGGCCTTCTGCAGCATGTAGGTTTCATATTCCAGACGGTCGAAGCCCCGGTTCAGCATGAAAACCGCCACGAGCACGACAATCACCAGGGCGCCGGCGAAGCCATAGCCATAGGTGTTGGGGCCAAGCTCCAGCGTAATCCACGTCAATGCGCCGTTCAGTCCCACGAACAGCGCCGTCAGCGCAAGCACGATGCCTCGGCGGTCCAGATACAGGAAAATGTTCAGGCACCCCAGGAACAGCACCTGCAGGCTGGCGGCCACCACATCGATCCGCAGCAGAGGCAGATACAGCACGGAAATGCCCGCCGCCTCCAGCAGCCTGTCGCCGAAGGCGAAAACCAGCAGGGTAACCACGGCCTGGATCTTCAGTATCTCGTACAGCCCCGCCCTGGCGCCGCGCACCATGTCATTGCGCATCTCCCGGATGTGCGACAGGGTGGAGCCATTGCGTACTGCGGAGTAATAGGCGTTGTAGCTGTCGGCAAAGTCTGTTTCCAGACGCAACAGGAAGACGGCCATGCCCGGGATGATGCACAGGTAGGCCAGGAATACCGGCAAATCGTAGATCACGGAAGCATGCAAGGGGCCTATCACCCTGGTCCCCGTGGCCGAGAACCAGAACATGAACTTGTCCAGCCACACGCCCAGGTTGAACAGCAGCCCCACCATGACCAGGCTGGGATAGACATAGCGCCGGTCGAACACCTCGAACGCCATGTAGCGCCTGTCCCCTGACATGTGATCGCGGCGCATGACCGCCGCCATGCAGGCCAGCAAGACGAAATGCCCCGCGACGAAGCCGGCCATCAGTCCCTCCAGCCCGTATCGGCTCAGGCCCGCGGCAACCGCTACAGTGACGGTGTAGCCCACGAAAAAGGCAGCCAGGATGATCGAGTACCGCTTGAGACTCGCCAGGAAGATGATGCATATCCAGATATTGCTCACGATGACGAAACCCATCACCATCAGCACGCGATACGACAGGCTCGTACCGTCGAACGCGAAGATGGCCAGGCACACCGCCAGCGATCCGGTGAAGAGGGTCGTAGTCACCATCATCCCGTTGTAATTGGGCAGGACCCGGTCATGCTGGCCCTGGAACAGGCGGTCGGAAATGAAACGCGTGAACAGCAGCTGCACGGCCCCGGTGATCACCAGGCTGAAGGAAATGAGGTAAGTTACCGATACCTGGAACTGCACGATCAATACCGGCGGATCCACGACGCCCAGGCTGAGCGCGCCGATGAACAGTATGCCCAATATCGACAGAATCAGAGGCCCCGCGCTGATGATGCCGGCATAGACGAACGCCGACAGATCCGAGCTCAGGCTGTCGCGCCGCAATAGCCTCTTTAGCTGGAATCCGACGCCGGCCATGGCTTAGCCCTCCTCCACGGATAAAACTGACCTATGCATCAGCTTCAGATACAGCTCCCGGTAGCTGTCCTGCATCAAGGTATCGGTGTAATAGCGCTCCACTCTGGCGACTCCGGCCGCCTGGGCGGCTTGCCAGACGTCGGGCCGCTCCAGCAGGCCGAGGATCGCCTGTGCGAACAGATCGGGATTGGCGATGGGCACCAATTCTCCGGCGCGGCCCAGCGCCCTGTCGGCCTCGTCCCTTCCTTCGATCAGGCTGCGGCAGCAGCCCACCTCGGTCGTGACGACGGGAACGCCTGCTGCAAAGGCTTCCAGGATCACCAGCGGCAACCCTTCGCTGATCGAGCTCAGGGCCACCAGGCCGACCTGGGGCAGGAAGCTGTCGACCCGCTGCATCCCCATGAATCTGAGCCTGTCCTGTATTCCCAGGCTCGCGGCCAAGTCGCGGCACTCCTGCGCATATTGGGGATCCTCACCATCGGGGCCGATGATCCAGCCTTCCAGCTCCGGCATGCTGCGGCTGGCCACGAAAATCGCCCGGATGAATGTCTTGACGTCCTTGATGGGCACGACCCTTCCGATGAATGCAACGACTTTCGCAGTTCCAGTCTCGCGCTGGTCCCGCAAGGGCGCGAATCTCGAAACCGCAATGCCGTTGGGGATGACGCGCGTCTTCTCCCGGCTGGCGCCATCGTGGATCTGGCGCATGCGATTGCCTTCGTACAAGGATACGATGTCGTCGGCGGCTTCATAGCAGATACGGCCCAGCGCCTCGAAAAACCGCACCCAAAGGTCCTGCAGATAGCCGACACGGCTCGTATCCCTTTCGAATACCCCGCGGTTGTCGCGTATCCATTGGCTTTGCAGCAGATCGATCTTGCGTTCCTTGGTGTAGATACCATGCTCCGACACCAGCAGGCGGCCCTGCCCCCGGAAACTGAGCAAAGCCCCCAGAAATCCCGCATAGCCGGTGGACACCGTGTGGTAGATCCTGGCGGAGGGCAGTTGCTCGCTGATGCGCACCAGCTGCCATATGGGTTTGTGCATGATGCGTATCGTCCAGAAATAATCCGTGAACGACGGATCCGTGCAATAGGCCTCATATCGCTCACTGATCATCTCCCATGAGTATTCGGAATGCAGGAACTCCTGCTCGCCCAGCCCGCCATTGGGTGCCAGCATGGGCATCAGTTCCCGCATCAGCCCGGCGATGGCGCCCCGCATCTCCGGCTCGCGCAGCGCATCGTGCATATGCGATACGCTCGCAAAGGCGTCGCGTTTTCCCATGCTCGCCCGCATGGGAGGAGGAGCCGGGGTTTCATGGATGAAATGCTCTTCGAAGTGCACCACATTATCGGGAAGCGCGTAGGAGGGATCGCCATAATCCTGGCGGCGGCCTCCCATGAACACCAGGGCGAAGGCGTATTGCGGAAAGGCCCGTATCATCTTGTCGACCCAGGACGACACGCCGCCGGGGACGTAGGGAAATGTCCCCTCCAGCAGCAGGATGATATCGGCCGAAGGCGCCCGGCGGTTCAGATGCGTTTTCATGTCGTCCAGTAGCGCACGCTAGCTTGCAGCGCCGGCGGCAGGATGCCGTCGCGCAATGGTTCAATGATCGGGCCGATGCGCGAATATTCGCGCTGCATGAAGGCGGCCTCCGCCAGCCAGGGCAGCAGGCGCTGGGCCGGAAACCGCCTGACCTGGGCGTGCTCCAGGAAAACCTCGGCCTGCTGCGGCCTGCCGTCCAGCAGGGCGCAGCGGCCAAGCAGATACCACATGGCCGCATTGTTTTCATCCAGCGCCAACGCGGAACGCGCATATCTCTCGACCCGCTCCAGCGCATGGCGCCGCAGTTCGCCCTGAGCCAGGTTCTGGTGGATCAGTTCCCAATGCAATTCCGCCAGCTCGCTGCTCAACAGGGATTTCTCTCCATCCGTCGCGGCCATGTCCCTGCGCCGCGACACGGCAAGAATCCTCTGCATGATGAGGTTCTCGGCCGCATTCGGAATGCCGTATGCCAGCAGCCGTATTTCTTCCAGGGGATCCGACAGCAGGTCGTGCAGCATCCCCCCGGTCACATTCAGGGGAAGGGAGCGCATGGCGACCATGGCCCCCACCCTGTCGTCGTCGAGGGCGCTGCGATTGTTCAGCCGGACCCGCAGGCGCGCCCCTGTTCCGTAGGAGACATGCGAAGCCAGGGACGGGATGAATCGGGGCGCTTCGAGCGCCTGCGACTCAGCTCCGCGTCCATCCCCGGGGAATATGGCAGGCGCCAGCACCATGCACAGGAACAGGATCTGGCCCGCAACCGGCAGGAACAGGGAAAGGCAGAAGGCATGGACGAACACTTCTCGTCTGTATCGGCGCGATTTTCCCGGCATGCAGCAGGCAAAGCACAACGCGGCGGCAAAGGCGGCCAGCGCCTGCCAGCCCAGCAGCACCGGCCAGGATACGCTCGTCCCGCGCCAGCCCGGCAACAGCGGCGCCGCCGCCTCGAACTGGGCGAACACGGCCAAAGCGGCCAGAAGGAGGGTGATCAGGAGCCTAATCATGGCGCCCGCACCGCAAAACAAGGTACTCCAACCCATATGCGGACGCCTCGGCATCCACGGCGACGCTGTGCGATACGGCGCCGGACTGCGCCAGATCCACGCCGAACTGCGTCTGGGCCACATGTGCAATACGCGAAAAATATCCGTTGACACCCACCTCGTCCGTCAGCGGCAGAAGCGCGATCGCCACCCTCGCCTCCTCCTGATCGTAGACCCACAGCAAATCCAGCATCCGGCGCTGCCTCGTCAGTTGCTCGATCATGGCATCGCCCAGCGTGCCGACGGGAAACACCATGCCCGCCATCATGGAGCGCACTCCGCTGCAGCGCTGTATATGCGCCAGCCTGGCCAGGTCCAGCGCGAACTCATGAGGGCACTGCGGCAACCGGCTCTGCACCGGCGCGACCAGGGCATGCTGCTCAAGGCCATCGGCGTAATAGCTCAACAGCACCAGCAGCAACTGCAGATTTTCATGCGTGAGCGACAGGAACGCCATCTGGCGCACGATCAGCACGCCAAACAGGCGTCCCGATGCGGACAGGAGAGGCGCGCACACCAGATAGCCGCCCTGCGCGTCATCGGTCTGGCGCAAATGCCGCAAATCCTTCTGCAGCAGGCACTCCCTTAGCAGCGCATCGCCGGTATCGGGCTTGAACGGCGCGCCGACAGATGCGGCGGGAGCCGGATCAAGGCCTTGCGCCGTCATGGCGAAGATCGAGGCCTGTCCGATACGGCAGCCGCTGGCTGCAAAGTCCAGGACGACATCGGCATTGGGCAGCGCGGCATCCCCGGAAGAACGGCTGGACGAGGGCACTGCGCGGGAGGCGTTCTCCGCCGGCAGGCTGCGCACGCGCTCGATAGCGTCGCGCAACGTGAAAGGCTTGCCCAGGATGTCCCGCTCCAGGCGCTCGTGCGAGACCCGCAGCAGATAATGGTTATTGGTGAGCGCCACCAGACTGTCGTCCAGATAGGCATTGATCGCGCGCAAGCGCCTTTCGCGCGCGGACCAGATGTCGCTGAAATGACCCGTAATGACCAGTTGCGCCATCCCGCCCGCAAACAGCATTTCGGGAAAGGCCATCGTTCCCTGGCCTCCGTGGAAGACGAACCAGGCAGCCGCGATGCACAATCCGGCAAGCACGCCCAGGATGGCCCCATAACGCAGAGCGAACACTGTGGCGGCAAGCCATATCCACGGAAATCCGATTTCCAGGAACAAGGGATCGGCAGGCCGCATCAAGCGGCACAACGCCAGCACCAGCGCCATGCCGGCAAGCACCTCGACGACGGCCAGCGGGCGTACGGCAACGGGCGCAAGCGTCCGTCCGTACGTGCTGGAGCCGCCCTCTCCCCTCTGATCGGTTTTTTGCTTCTTCGGCATCGCATGCGCCAGGCTGCTGTCGTGCACGGCATCACCTTTTATTTGACGGACAAGGGATCGAGCATTTCTTTGATCAGGGTCTGGCCGACCCCCGCCAGGCTGGAACGGCTCCAGCCGCTGCGGCTGCCCGTCGCGCTCCATACCACCGCGGCATTGGAGACATCGACAAGATGAAAGGTCACGCCCACGGCGGGCTCGCCGTCCAGGCCCACCTTGTAGCGCCACTCCTGCACCGAGCCGGTCAGCGCATAGCGGGCGCCGGAACTGCGCGCCCATTCCAGCGCCTGCTGCTGCATCCGGTCCGCGCTGCCGGCTATCAGCAGATCCGTGGTCTCGTCCTGCGGATACGACTGCAGGTTGGTAAAGCCCTTCTGATACAGCAGGCTCTGCGTGATGCTGCGCACGCGCTGCCCCGCCTCCGGCGTTTCGGTGTAGTTTGCGATCGGAAGCACCGCCAGCCCGTCGGCGGCGGCGAATCCAGGCCCGCTGCTGACATCGACAGTCGAACAAGCGCCGAGCAATCCCAGTGCAGCAAGGGCGGTCCACAACTTCGCGTGCTTGATATTGGAAACTTTCATATCTCACTCCAGGTTGTAATCAAGCGCAGTCCGGATTGGCGCCGCGCTCTGCGTTGCCATGACTAGAAAAACAATCGATAAGACAATCCGATACGGCTCATCGAGCTCCCGTCTCCCTGCCGCGCCGCCGTATGCGAATAGAAAACATGGAGATGGTCGCCGCCAAACACCGAGCCGCCGGCGCCGAAATTGACAAGGGCTCCCCAGCCCTCCTTGCTGTCATGCACATAGCCGGCGTCAAGAAACAATCGCCAGCGCCGCCAGTAGGCATTCTGGTCGCTGGAGCCGAAACCCACGATCACTCCGTACTGCGTAAAGTCTTCCGGCACGATTTCCGAGGCCGATAGCGAATGCCCGGAGGGCAGCAGCCTGCGCATGCGATGGATGGTGTTGCCGCTTGCCGAGTACGTGCCGTGCGCCGCCGTCAGCCGGACGCTCCAGTCGGGATGGGACAACAGGAATCGATAGCCCAGATCTCCCGAAACCTCCAGCCCGCGGCCGATATAGGTACGATCCTGATCAAGCAGGCGATTGGCCTGCGCGCTGCCCCACAGGAACCATCGCGCGCCGCTATCCCATTGCCATGACACCTGGGCCAGATCCTTGGCCCCTCCCGCCTGCAACAGTTGCGACGCATCGGTGAACTGGTTCAGTCCCAGCAGGAACGAAGTCTTGAAAGCGCCCTGCCGGTTCAGATCTGCACGCAGGCTGACTGTATGGAAGGTCTCGCTGGCGTTGCGCACGCCGACCGTCATGGAAAGCTTCCGCTCCGGCGTCGTATCGGAAAGCGTGAGGTTGAGTTCCCTGTCATGGGAAGGTACCCACGCCAATACGTCCTGGTCCGTCGTTTTCTGCCTCCGATCGATCGCCTCCATGCCGATGCCCCAGCGATTCGTCAGCTTCAATCCGCCAGTCACGGACGTTTGCAGGTATTTCAGCGAATCGTTATCGACATGCTCGACATCCATGCCCATCGCCGGACGATCGCGCATCAGGAGATCGGCCATCGCCTGGTACCTGGCATCGCTTTCCGGGGCCCCGTCCATAGCGTCGAACGCCAGCATCTGGGCTTCGGGTATCCGTCCGACGGCGGCAAGCGCATCGACCCTGCTTTCAACCGGTATGTTCTTGCGCCTGTCGTCCAGCAGGATTCCCAGTTCAACAGGATCACCTTCCATCAGCGCCAGCGTCACCTCGGCATCGACCGGGCTGAGCAGACGATCCGCATATCTCCTGGTCAGCCATGCCCGCGCCAGGCTGTCATGCTCCCCGCCCAGCGCCCATGCAAGCACCGCATCCCTCAGTACCGGCCCGATGGGCTCCCGCCGATTGCGTCCGCCATCCGCCGTCGAGGGAACGACCTCATCGAGCGCGGGCAGGCTCGCCTTGTCGCCAAGCAGGGACCGCGTCAGCTCGGCCTGTTCGGGTGAGCGGATTTCCTGGCGCAACAGCTTTACCAGCAGCGCGCGAGAGTAATCGCCGTTGGCCAGTTGCTGGCTCAACGCAATACGAGCGGCGTTGCGATGGCGGGCATCCTGCGGCGTCGGCCCGAACAGATCCCATGCGCCGCCCTCCGCGGCGCCCGAAGCTTCCAGATCCTGTCCCAGGGGAGCCTTCTCGCGCAACAGCTTCCAGGCCTGCCTCCTGATCCTCCATGCACGCTCGACGTGGCCCGACGCTTCTTCGGCATCCGCAAGCATCATCAGCCACAAAGGATCATCCCCGCTGCTCAATCGCTGCCTGCGCAAATAATGCGCCGCGCTGACTGGATTGCCCAGGCGCATCTGCGCGGCGGCAAGGACATCCCAATAGCTGGCATGGGTCTGCGCCGCCTTGCGCCAGCGGTGCACTGCCTTCCGGAGTTCTGCCTCCGTGCCGAACCAGGTCAGGGTCCACAGGTAGGCCACCCGCACATAGTCATCCGCATCCGGCATGTTCGCCGCTGCGCGCAGGTCGGCAAGCGCGGCCTCCCAGCGCTGGGTGCCGATGTAGTAATCGGCGCGGGCGCTCAGCAACTGCCCGGAATGCGCAAAGAACCCTCGCTGCTCCGGCGGCAGGGCGCGCAGCAACTGCTCGATCCGCCCCCAGGCGCGCACGGAAGCATACATGCGCAAGGCGGATTGCAATGCAGCGGGCGAGCCGTCCTTGCGGAACTGCGCCTCGGCCAGCCGGCCGCCATCGATCGGACTCAGCTCGTAAAGATAGGCAAGAGCATTCAGGTCGGCATCGTTGGCCTGCCCAGTCTCCAGCAGCCCCTCATGCGCGAATCCGGCGTCCTCGCGGCTTCGCGCCAAGCGTGCCAGCTCGCTGTACAGCCTCCAGTAAGGCACGGTCTCCGGGCCCCTTCCCGCCTGGTCGCGCGCATCGCGCAATCTGGCCAGGGCGCCGGCAAGATCTCCCTGTGCGTAATCCATGCTTGCCAGCCGCATGGCATATTGCCAGGCATTGGCGCCGGACCCTCCCAGCGCTTCATAGGCCTGCCTGGCGGCCTCATCATTTCCCGAGCGCTCGGCAAGGTCCGCATAGCGTTCGAGCATGGGCGTGCGCAGCGATCCCTGCGCCCTGCTCTTCAGGTAGGCCAATCCCGCCTCGGGCTGGCCGAGTAGCTCATAGGCGTGCACCACCTGGTCCAGCAGCTCCAGATCGCCGGGCGCCCGGGCCGACATGTGCTTGAGAGCCGCAAGCTGGGCGGCATTGTCGTTCAATTGCATCGACAGGACGAGGACATTGGCCCATGCCTGCTCGTTGCCCGAAGCCTGGGCGTATTGCAGCCAATGACGCAGCGCCGTCCTGGGATTGCCGTTCCATTCGGCCACCTGGGCCAGCCTGGGGCCCCATACCTGCGGATCCCTGCCTTCATCCAGAGCACGCTGCGCGGTCCGCTCGGCATCCGAAAGCTGGCGGCTTTCCACGAACGCCTGGAAGGCGATATCCAGGTCATCGACATCTCCTTCCTGATTTTCGGACATGCCTGCGGCGTTCTCCGCCATGAACCGGCCGGCCGCATCCGACGGCCTGAAATCCGCATGACGGACGGGCAATCCGCCTCTCCAGAAGCCGGCCTGCATCGACGCGCCCCCCATATCAGACCAGACCAGGCCGATGCGCGACGATCCGGCCCTGTCCTCCTGCCTCGTCTGGATCAGCGCGCGCGCATATCGCGTCATCAGGTCCGTCCGATGCGCCTGGCGGGCCAGATCGATCAGGTAGCGCAAAGTAGCGGGATCGTCCATCAGGTCTCCCGCACGTCGCTCGCCCGCCTCGCAAGCCTGGCCCACCTTTCCTCCGGCCACGAAGGCGCCCAGCCCGGCCTGGAAGTACCGGCGCTGCTCATCGCGGTCCTGTGCCGCCTCCCGGGCGGAAAAATAAGCCTCCGCCGCATCCTCATAGGCCTGCCGGCCCAGCGCGAAGTCCCCCCGCTTCCCCAGCCAATGCGCGGCATTGCCGGAGTCCTCCGCTGCCAGCCGGCTGTAATAGCGCTCCGCCACGGCGTCGGCGCCCGTCGCTTCCGCCTTCTGCGCCAGCCACTCCATGGAGGAAGGATCCAGCGGCAGCGGCAAGCTTCCCTCCATCGTTGCATGCAGCCGATGCATCAAGGCTTCGCGCCGGGGATCGCCCGGTTCAAACTCATAGGCATGCTGCTCGAGCGCCATGATTTCCAGCATCATGACACGCTGCCGCGCCTGGCCGTCGCCAAGCGGCTTCAGCCGCTCGATGACCCTCAGCATGGAAGTCCAGCGCCCCGCCCGCATGTATTCAGCCGCCAGCGCATTCAGCCCGGCCTGCGTGCCGGAAGCGCCTTCACTTGTCTCCGCGTGCTGACGCATCCAGGCCAGCAGATAGGCATCATCGTCATCCTGCGCGGGCGCCAAGGCCAGAACCTGACGCCAGGCCTCCTGGTCGTTGGAAGCCTGCGCATACCACAGCCAATGCTCCAGGGCGACGCCCGGATGCTGGTTCCACTGCGCCGCCCTTGCCAGATTCGCGCTCCATGCAAGACGGTCCAGGCCCGCATCCAGCGCCATTCGTGCAACCTGCTCCGCATCATCCAGCGCGCCGCTTTCAATGAAAGTCTGGTAGACCAGCTTGTACTCCTCCTCCAGCGCAGCCATGTCCGTGCCCGCATCGTGGCTCAGCGCGGACGCATGCGCCGCGACCAGAACGATGGAGGCATCCCTGCCGCGCGCCTGCTGGCGCGGCCCTCCGACCGCCTTGAGCAGGGATCGCGCATAGACGGCGGCCAGATCGCCCCTGTTGGCCTGCCGCGCCAGCGTCAGCAGATATCTCAGTGTCTGGCTGTCGCTTGCCAGCACGCCCAGCCTCTGCTGGGCTTCGGCGCAGGCCTGCTCGACCTTCCCCGCCGACTCCAGCACCTGCAGCGCCCGGATGAAATAATGGCGCTTCTCATCGAACAAAACGGCCGTCTCATAGGCGGAGAAAAAGGAGAAGGCAGCGGTTTCATAAGCCTGGGTAGCCAATGCCACTTCGCCGAGCCTGGCCTGCCAGCGGGCGGAATTCTCAGTATCGGTCTGCGCAAGCTTCTGGTAGAAGCGCACCATTGCATCATCGGCACCCGCCGTACGGGCCTTTTCCGCCAGCGAGCGCATGGCGGCGATATTCCAGGACAGCCCCGCCGCCTCGCCGAGAATCGCCGCAACGCGGTTCACACCCAGTTCCCGCTCAGGCGCGTCCTCCGGCAAGGCGTACGCCATCTGTTCGGTGGCCACAAGCTCCAGGAACAGCGCCTTCCTCTTGCCCGTATCGTCCTGCGCCGCCTGGGAGAAGCGACGGGACGCACCCAGGGCGGATTGCCAGCGTCCCAGCTCGAGATACTGCATGGCCAGGGACTCCAGATATGCGGGCGAATCCGGCTCGACCAGCAGCCAAGCCTCGAGATAGGCGACGGAAATCATCGATGCCTGCTGTGTCGACAGGCTGCGCGTATGCACGTCGGCCCTCGGATAGGCCGCCACCAGCGCAGCAATGACGACGGCGCCAAGCAGCAGGGACAGCCATGCGGGACACAATTGTTCTCGGATCTTATTCACAATGCACCCTGATCGAATGATAGACAACGGGCTTGGCCGCATTTCCCGCGACATCGACCCGGCCCGCGCTTCGCCCGGATCCCCTGGAGCCGTCGGCTACGCTCGACACGCAACCCGACATATCAGCAAACTGCACGAACGGCTTGTAGTAACCGCCGAGTTCGAACTGCATGCCGCGCCCCTGGCGCTGGAAATTCCTGACGAACCCGGATGCCTCCTGTATGTACGGCAAACCCTGCTTCCCGGCGGATGCGATGCGAAAAGATGCTTCATCCCCTCCCATGTGGATGTACAGTCCGCCTGGTCCCGGCTTGTAGCCCATCACGCCTGTGGCTCCGGCCAGTTCCGGCACCCCTGCCCCAGGCCAGCGCAACTGGCGCAGATCGGCGCCGGAACGGACTATCCACCGGTCCCCGTCCCTGGCAACCGACACTCGGCGCCACTGCAGGACCCGCTTGATGTATTCCGTGGTGTATACGGGAAAAACGGGCTGCTTCATTGCCGTATCGAACACATGCTCCAACGCCGCCAGTGATGCTTTTTTCGTGGCCGAATAGAAGTGGTAGTAGATATCCAGCGCCTTGAAGCGGATGGGCTCGTCCGTCATGGCGAACGTCTCGATCACGCGCTTGAATCCATAGAACGGCCCCAGCCAATCATTGGTGTACACGTTCTCGTTCATGGTGGCGGCATACACCTGGTATGCGTCGGGATCGTCATCCTTGGCCACGCCGTAAGGCGCGATATTGGTCCAGCTGTTCCTGGCCTTGGTGATCACCGTATTGCCGCCATTGATCGACAGCACGCCCGCCTGCGCCGCCTTGCGCAAGGCGAGCGGACGCATCTCGGTATCTCCCGTCCACAGCATGGCCTCCACCCTTTTACCGGGAGGCGCCAGGCGCTGATTGATGTAATCGATACTGCCGAAGATCTCCCTGTCCAGATCGAATTCGTATCCGGGAATATCCATGGAAAACGGATCGGCCGCTTCTTCCGGCGTCTGGTGGAAAGGCTTGATGCGCTTTCCCGTCCGATTGTCGATCTGCCACGAGAAGAAGGGGTGGGAATAGCTGTGGCTGGCTATCTCCACATTCGGCAGTGCGAAGATCTTTCTCGCCAGCGGCTCCAGCTTCGGACTGAGTTCCGGATAGGCGCCCTCGGGGCCAATCTCGCCCTCGATCACCGAGACCGTCATCGGCACGGGATACTTGGTCAGGATACGGCGATACAGTACTTCCGCACTGAACTCGTCCGCTGCGCTGGAAAACTCTGCCCTGGAAACGAAGCCATCGCCGTCCACCTGCGTGAACATCAGCCGGCGACCGTTTTCCGATGTCACGTCAGGTACCGGCATTTCCGGCAATTGCAATGCCTGCCTGAAGAAATCGATCGGCTGGAAC
This sequence comes from Paracandidimonas soli, assembly GCF_004342005.1. Taxonomy (GTDB): domain Bacteria; phylum Pseudomonadota; class Gammaproteobacteria; order Burkholderiales; family Burkholderiaceae_B; genus Paracandidimonas; species Paracandidimonas soli. The sequence goes on along the minus strand of NZ_SMBX01000002.1, from coordinate 296,561 downwards.
ACCAGGCGATATTCGCGCAAGGCATCCAGAAACACCACATCGTAAGGTGTCAGCGTATAGCCGCCCCACGATGTCAAGGCTGCGGCATCGTAAACATAGGAGTCGAACGCCAGTCGCAGCAAAGACGCATCGGCGGACCCCGCCCTGACTCCCACGACATCGCGCGCATCCGGCGACGGCAGCGTTTCGAAGCCCATCAAGGGCTCCTTGCCGACAACTTGAGGCACGCTGCCCGGCGGCACCTTGCCCGGCACGCCCTCGAGCCCCAGCGCAGCCAACGCGGCGCTATCCAGGGGAAAGCCGAAACTTCCGATCACGGCCACCCGCATTCCTTCCCGGATACGAGCCAGCAGCCATTGCCGCCAGATTCCCGCCTTCGGCGCCTGCTGATTCAAGGCCACCACAATGCCGGCATACCTGTCGCTGCCTATGTTCGCCGGCAGGTCCTTGCTGTTGAGATCCAGATACTGGACGTCGTATCCCAGATAGTTCAATGGCATGGAAAGCCCTATCACTCCCACGCTCTGATCGAGGGACTGGTCTCTGCCCAACGCCTGCACCATCAATATCTTGCGGGGCATCACCTCGATGCGTCCCGTCCCCACTATCCCCATGCCGGGCGCGGTGACGAAGGGCTGCACGCCATCTTCCTGCAAGCGCCGCGCCAGATCGCGGCGGCAGGCCTTGTCGCCGGCAAGACAGTAGTCGACGGCAACCACCGGCAGCGCGAATTCCGACTGCAATTGCCGGATTTCCCCCAGCAAGCCGTCGCGCAACCCATCGGGCGTTTTGCCCATCATCCCGGTAAAGCCGCCGGGCCGGTGATAAAGCGAATCGACCACCAGCGCGTACAGGCTTGCGGCGCGCGCGTGCGCCAGAGCGATATGGTTGCGCAGCATGAGCCTGGCTTCTGGATAGCGATCGCGGATAGCGTCCATCAGCGCCAGCATGCCGTCGTCGCTCCCGCCGGCATCGGCCTGCACGCCATCGTCGAGCAGAAAGCCGCGATACCCCTCGTCCCACAAGACCTGGATGCCGGACATGACGGCCTGGCCGGCAGCATCCGAAGCCGAACGCTTCCAGGATGCCAGATCCAGGCGGGCGAACCAGGACGTATGCGGAGCCGCGCTGGCATCCGGCAGGCGCGCCCGCGCGGGATCGATCACAACCGCATCGAAGGCCTGCAGCTCGTCGACCGGCAGCGCGTCCTGATAATAAAAAGCTACGTTGGGAGCTTTGGCGGAAACGAGCGACTGCGTCGTTTCCGCGGCATGCGCTGAAGCCAGCCAGGCGAAAATGAACGGCAGCCCCCATGCAAGGCTGTGCCGCAGCAGCCGGGCGATGCAAACATGCCGCCGCCATCCCTTCAGGCCGGCTGCCTGAATGTATACAAAACGTGTCTTGTTTTGCAGCGTCTTTGTCATGTTGGCACCGTCGGTCGACCATGCATGCATATCGTTCTTACGCACCGAAATGTTTTTTTTCTTTTGTAATAGGATAAAGACACCGCTGCGCGTACGACATGCGCCAATTACCCTAGGGCTGGCGCTCAAAAGGTCTAGTACTTTTGGCTGTTGGTACTAACCCTTAGCCATTTTTCATAGACAAAGGCCCGGTTTCCACCCAGGAAGCCTCACGTCGCAGCCTCGCAAAAATCATCAAAACAAACGACTCCGGTACGGCGAAGACGGAGGGATTCCAACCCTTGGAACGCGCGATCGGGCCGGCGGCACTCACACCGGCATTTGCTCCTAGGACAAATAACCGCCCGAGGCTTACGCCATACGCCGCATGTTCGGCGCGTTTTACATCTCTATCATTGGCTTGCAAACAGATTTCCAGACGTAAAAAAATTCAAGCTTGCACGGATCAATAGGGGCTTTGGCGATGAGACCGCTGACCATAGTTGCACTTTCCGTTGCACTGGCCTTGCCGGGAACACTGGTCCAGGCGCAGGGCGATATCGCAAAGGGCAACGCGGCAAAAAGCGCTGGCGCAAAGCAGAACGGCGTCAGGAACGGCAGTGCGGTCAAGAACAGCCTTCCCGAAACCGCCATGGACAAGCTTGCAGCGGAACAGGAGAAAAAGACGATTTTCGAAGATCCGCTCCAAGGCGTGATCGTGAACCGGACCGTCACGGTACTGGGCAACGATTTCTATCAGTACTTTTCCACGTACTGGAATGAGCTCAACGAAAACAACCGGTACTCGATCGCCATCTACGAGCGGCCGACGGCCCGCTGGGGCAGCGAGATCTGGATCCAGTTTCGCCAGGATCGCGTCTTCCATACATTCCTGTCGCCGGCCCGCCAGGCCGCCAAGGGAGTCGCGGAAGCCGCTGCCGCAATCGTCGAACAGAACATCACCCGCACCGAAATCCACCGCATGACCTTCCAAGACCACGATTTGGCGCCCGAAGAACTATAGCTATCCAAAGGAGAAGATGATGTCCGCACAAAAACAACCCCGAATTCGCAGCGCCGTGCTGACGCTATGCCTGTGCGCAGGCACGACATCCGCTGGAGCCACCGAACTGGTGTATTACCCGCTCAACCCCTCTTTCGGCGGCAGCCCCCTGAACGGGCCCGTGTTGCTGAATTCGGCCATCGCCACCAACAAGCACAAGGCGCCGGACATTGACTCCGACCGGCTCGGCATCGAACAGCGCACGCCGCTGCAGAACTTCCAGGAAAGCCTCGAGCGCTCGATCCTGAACCGCCTGTCTTCGGCAGCCGCATCGAAGCTGTTCGACGCGCAGGGAAATTTCGTGCCCGGCACGCTGCAGACGGAAAACTTCATCATCACGATCGCCGACATGGGCGGCGGCATCTTCTCGGTCACCACCGAAGACAAGTCGACCGGCAATGTCACCACATTCCAGGTCAGCAGTCTGGGAGGTTTCTGATGAACGCCCTGCCATGGCCCGGCCGCCTGTCGCCCTCGCAACGATCCCTCCGGCTCAGTCTGTCCATCCTTTCCTGCCTGCTGGTTTCGGCATGCGCCCTGCCCCGCGAACCTTCCCAGGTCGCCAATGCGGCGCAGCTCACGCCAGCGACTCCATCAACCTACGATCTGCGCAGCCTGCCTCCGCCCAAGGGAAAAATCACCGCCGCGGTCTATGGCTTCCGCGACCAGACCGGCCAATACAAGCCTGCGCCCGACAGCTCTTTCTCGACCTCGGTCACGCAAGGAGCGGCATCGATGCTGGTCAAGGCGCTGAAGGAATCGGGATGGTTCACTCCCGTAGAACGCGAGAGCCTGCAGGAGCTGCTCACGGAACGGCGCATCGTACGCGCGCTGGACGGATCGCAGGACAAGGCGCCAAGCATCCATATTCCCGCGCTGGTGCCCGCATCCATCCTGATCAACGGAGGCATCATCTCGTATGAAAGCAATGTGCGTACCGGCGGCCTGGGCGCCAGGTTCCTGGGCATAGGCCTGTCGACGCAATACCGCGTGGATCAGGTCACCGTGGGGCTGCGCAGCGTCGACATACGTACGGGAGAAGTCCTGCAGACGGTATCGACCACCAAGACCATCTTTTCCTATGAGGTCCGGCCCAGCGTCTTCAAGTTCGTGAACTTCAAGGACCTGCTCGAGGTCGAGGGCGGCATCACCCGCAACGAGCCGGCGCAGCTGTGCGTGAAGGAAGCGATCGAGGCTGCCGTCATCCATCTCACAGTCCAAGGCGTCAAGGCCGGCAACTGGGCGCTGGCAAACCAGGACGACTGGTATTCCCCCCTCTTCCAGAACTATTTGCAGGAAGAACAAACCTATGCATTGGCATTGCCCGAAGACGATGCCTCGACGAACCAGGCAAGCAGCGGCGCAGTCGAGCCCAATCAGTAGAAACATCGACCGCGCATTTTGCCAGGCAACAGCCGTCCGGTCTCAAAGGCCGCCGGATGACTGAGAAGGGAAGCAGGTCTTTATTTCGAGGAGAGCACACATGAAAACCAAACTGTCCACTCTGGCCCTGGGAATCGCCGTAGCCTTCGGCTCGACGGCCGTCATGGCCGCCAACACGGCGGACGTCTATCAAAAAGGCAACTACAACCAGGGCTTCATCACTCAGGACGACAACAACAACACCCAGGGAGCCATCAACCAGACCGGCGACAATAACTATGCCGCCATCACTCAGGATGACAACACGAACTCGACCGCGCTGGTCAATGTCTGGCAGGGTGACAGGGATAGAAGCTATATCAACCAGGACAACACGAAAAACAGCTCGGCCAAGATCTGGGTCAATCATGGGGATCGCAACCTCAATGTCATCGACCAGACCGGGACCAACTTCGTGACAGCCTATGTATCCACCACTGGCGACCGCAACAACAACACCATCGATCAGAACCGGGTCAGCAGCTCCAGCGCCGGCATCGACCAGGACGCCAGCCGGAGCTCCGCCTACATCGAACAAGGCCGGTCCGGCTATGGCTATCATAGCAGCGGCAACAACCAGAGCGCCTACATCAGCCAGTATGCCGGCAGCAGCCACGACGCCAGCATCGTGCAGAAAGGATCGCATCTCGAAGCCTACATCGAGCAAGGCGGCAGCAAATGGTCTTCCGGCAATACCGCCGCGATCAACCAGACCGGCACAGGCTCTCATTCCAGCGACAGGAACGTCGCTACCGTCGCGCAGCACGGCTCAGGCAATGACAGCTATACCATGCAAAACGGCAGGGATCTTCTTTCCTACGTTACGCAGGTCGGCTCCAACAATAGCTCCAACGTCGTCCAGATGGGCAGGAATCACACCAGCCACGTAACGCAGAATGGCTACGGAAATACGTCCAACGTCGTTCAGACCGGCTACTGATGCCGATCGGGCAGACTGCTTCGGCAGTCTGCTTGCGCACGAGCCCGGCACCCCAGGGCCCGTGCGTTTCCGACTCCAGTGATTGCCTCAGGAGAAAACGCTCATGAACGTGGATGCCGACATCCAAGTCTGGCTGGAAACTGTCGCCGGCACTCAGCCCAGCGTCATCGTTCCTTATGTGCAAAGCGCCGGAGGCGGCCCCCTGCACTACGAAATACAGGCTGTCAGGGAAGGCCCCCAAGGCCGCGCCGTCATCAGGCAAGGCAGCAATGTCACTCTTGCCGCCGGCAAGCCGACCGCGCTCAGCAATATGGCGATCAGCCGCAACTCGGGCGAAACCTGCGACATCGTCATTTTCATTACCGGAAAAGAGGGGTCATTGCCGGAATCCGGCAGAAGCTATCAATTTCCTTGCCCTGATTGAAATATCAAGGTATAAAAAATAAGCAAATTAATGCATCATTATTTCAATTTAATTCAAATATTACTCTTTCCATTATTCTACATTTCATAATTCAAGAATAATCTGTCGCTACAGCCGACAGTTAGATACGCAGTGGCGTTTGCCCCAGGCAGACGCACCCGGGAGGAATGCGACATGTCTGCGATCATGCTCGTTGAACCACACCCGCTGCTGCGGCTGGGTATCCTGCAGCTTTTGTCCTCAGGCCTGTCGGGCAGCACCGCAAAAGGCGTCGACTACACCGCCCTTTCGGAGACCTGCGCCGAAAAAGGGTGCGAGCTCCTCATCCTTTCCATCCCCTCATTCGAACGATTTCACCAGCTCATTTCGGCCGCCAGCCATGCCTATGAGCCCAAGGCGATACTCCTGCTTTCCGAAAGCAGCGGCATACCGGACTGGATCCAGGAATGTCCCCCCATCGTCCTGGGCTACGTCCCAAAGAGCGCCACTCCCGAATTGCTGCTTGCCGCCGTCAAGCTGGTCCTGGCGGGAGGAACCTGTTTTCCCCTCCAGAACCCGGCTGCCGCCGAAAGGCCGGCGAATGCGAATGGCATGGCGCCGATCCCCCATGCCGAACCCGCGCGCTGGAATGCACGAACAAGCGCATCCGGATCCGAACGCGAATGCGAAAAACTGGGCCTGACGCCGCGCCAGTACGAGGTGCTGGTGTTGCTGGCGCGCGGATATCCCATGAAGACGATCGGGAGCCTGCTGAACATTTCGGTTGCAACGGCAAAGGCGCATACGGAAATGCTGTATCAGCGGCTGGACGTCCATAGCCGGAATGCGGCGGTATATACCGCCATATCGCGCGGCGCCACTCTGGGCTGGCCCAGCATCCAGGCAGCACAACAGCAATACGGCGCAAGCCGCGATCATGACGGAGCTGAAGGTTTCCTGCCCCAAGGACAGGCATCCGGAGAGGGCCTGAGCATTACTGCCAGAAAATGAAAAAGGCCTTACAGTGATTCACTGTAAGGCCTTTCAGGGTATTTTTTTGGTCGGGACGGAGTGATTCGAACACTCGACCCCTTGCACCCCATGCAAGTGCGCTACCAGGCTGCGCTACGCCCCGAACAAGCAAAAGATTATAGAACACAATTTATTTTTTTTCAAACGCAAGAATCCTTCCACACTGTATCTTCAGCCTGCTGCATCCCGGCCCGCACGTGAGTCCGCTCCCGCCTGAAGCTCCCGATACCGCCCGCCTTGATTGATTGTCACAGGCAATCACTAACTATATAATTAGGAATAATTCTCGTTTACGAAGATAGGCAATGCCGTGCCCTCTCCTGATCCGTCGCCAGCCGCAACTTCTGTGGAAACGATCTATGCCAGTCATCATTGCTGGCTGAAAGGCTGGCTGCACCGCAAGCTGAACAACGCAAGCGATGCCGCGGATCTGATGCAGGACACCTTCCTGAGGTTGATGCAATCCCGATACAGGAATACGCCGCAGCCGCAGCCTCGCGCCCTGCTCACGCATATCGCCAAAGGCCTGCTCATCGATCACTGGCGGCGCAAGGACGTCGAGCAGGCCTATCTGGAAGCGCTGGCGCATGCGCCAGCCCAGCATGAGCCTTCACCTGAGGAGCGCTACCTGGTCATCGAAGCGCTGGTCCGAATCGACGCTATGCTCTCCAGCCTGCAGGAAAAGACGCGCACCGCTTTTCTGCTGGCGCAAATCCATGGCCTAACCCTGGAGCAGATATCCCAAAAAACCGGCATGCCCGTCATTACTGTGCGCAGACATCTGCACAAGGCGCTGGTCGCCTGCATGAGCGCCCGCCTAGCTTTCGACGATCCGCCAGACAAGGCTGACGTCCATGACTGCGCAGTGGCCAATCGATGCTGACCGGATCCGGCAACCCCGGTATATCCACTCGGACACCATCATGACAGCTCATCCTTCCTCCAGTTCTTCTCAAGCGGACCTGCTGAACGAAGCGGCCCACTGGGCGCTGACGCAGCAATTCGACACCTTTGGCGAAAAAGACCGCGAAGCTTTTGTGCGCTGGTATCGCCAAAGCCCGGCCCATGCGCAAGCCTGGGAGCATGCCCAGGCCGTCCTGCAGACATTCCGCCAACTTCCCGCCGACATAGGCAAAGACGCCATACAGGCGCTGAGCTCGATGAAACGACGCCATCTGCTGCGCACGCTCTGTACGGCAGGCGTCCTGATTCCCTCCGGCCTGCTGCTGGCGTATCGTATGCCATGGCAGTCTTGGACCGCCGACCTGACGACAGCCACGGGAGAAATCGGTTCTTTCACGCTTGCCGACGGCACCGAGCTGGTGCTGAACACGGCATCCGCCGTTGACGTCGCCTTCACGGCCAGCGAACGCCGGTTGCGCCTACGGCGCGGCGAAATTCTGGTCCGTACGCACCCGGATCAACAAACACCGTCCCGACCTTTCCTGGTGGAGTCATCGCACGGTTTGATACAAGCCATGGGCACCCGATTTTCCGTCAGGAACCTATCCAATGAAAGCACGCTCGTCGCTGTCCTTGAACACGCCGTTTCCATCCAGCCGAGCGAAATGGATCAAGCAGAACTCCTGATCATATCCGCCGGCTGGCAAACGACATTCACCCGATCCGGTATTGCGACGCCGTCCCGGCTGGAGAATTCCGCCGCATACTGGGAAAACCACATGCTGGTCGCCCAGAACATGCGCCTGGCCGACGTCATCCAGGAGTTGGGGCGTTACCACAAAGGTGTGCTGCGCTGCCATCCCGATGTAGCGGATCTGCGTATTTCCGGCGCCATCAAGCTGACGAATACCGATGCCGCCCTGGAATTGCTGCAACGCCATTTCCCCTTGCGCGTCAACCGGCTGAGCCGTTACTGGATCAACGTAGGCCCGGCCTGAAGACATCCCTTCAGGCCTTCAGAATTTTTTCTCGAACATCAAGCTGACCTCGGTGCGGTCTCGCTCGTATATGGGCAGGTTGCTGGTGATCTTCAGGTAGCTGACGTTCAGTTTTGGTTCCAGGCCGGCAATCTTGAAACCCGGCGCCCAGAGCGAAACATCGATGCGCAGTTCGCGATCGCGCCTCTTCTGGTTCAGGAACAAGGCATAGGGTGCGTCATAAGACTGCCTGCCATAGCGGGCGCTCACGCGGGCGCCGAGCGTATTGCCGAAGGTCTTGACCACGCCCGCTTGCAGCCAGGGAAACCGGTAGGAATATTCGGACGCGGCGACCGATTCGCGCTGCAGGCCAAGGCTACCGAAGGCCAGCAGGCTCGGCGAGAAAATACGCACCGCCGTCAGCGACATGATGTCCAGGTGGCCATCATAGGCGGCATAATCCTGATCATCATACTTGCGCTTGAGCCACAGCCAGGATCCCATCAGTTGCCAGGCCTGCGTGGGGCGCCAGCCGTATTCCATGCTCAGGCCGCGGTTGTGGCTGTAGCGGCCGCCTCCCATCCATATCTGGCCGATCTGCGGCGTAGCCGCGAACCAGGTATCGAAGTTCTGCCATTTATAGCCTCCGCGCAGGGTAAGCGAACGATCGCTGTAGTCGCGTTCCGTCTCGTAGGCCACGCCGTCGATGTCGGCGCTCACGGTGTAGTAGTGATGACCGGCGATATTGCGTTCGACGCTGGCGCCGCCCGCATATTTCAGCCCCCAGTCCGACTTGGGCAATTCATCCCGGCCCTTGGCGAAAGGCGCCCAGAATGTCCACTCGCCGACGGCCAGGGGCAGATAGAAGATACGGTCGCGGTTGGCCGAATTGACATTGTTGTTATAGGCCAGTCCGGCGCCCAGCCGGAAATCCCAGCGGCGCTGCTGCGCCAGCGCCTGCCGGTACAGCACGATGCTGCGCTGAGCCGCGGATTCCAGCGGACGCTGGCGCAACAGGGCGAGTTCGGCGTCGGACTGCCTGAACTGCCGGTCTTCCATCAGCATGGTGGCCAGTTCCAGACGCACATAATCCAGATCGGGATGCTGTTCGACGAGCCGGCGGTAGAGCATGATCGCTTCCGCCAGACGACCGTCGTGCCGCAGCAGCGCGCCCTGCACATAGTCGCGCAGGATGGAATCGACGCCTCGCATCCATGGATAGAAGCGCATGATCCGTCGCAGCGTGTCCCAGTCTTCCTGCAGCATCGCCTGGTTCAGGATCATCTCGGTCAGCTTGACGTCGCGCGCCAGGTCCTGATCGGTGAGCTCCACCTGCGGCTGTGCCGGCTGCGCGGGCTGGCGGTGCACGATCGACGGCGTGGGCGACTGCGGCTGTGGCAGAAACGGCTGCTCCGGCTCCAGCGGACGTATCGGCGCAGGCAGCCCCGGAGCCGGAGCGGCAGGCTGAGCTCGGATCGTACCGTGCAGGAAGCACAGTACGAGCAAGCCCGGGACGAGCGAAACGGCAAAACAACGGCGAAGCAGGATGAAAGACGGCATGGGATTTCCGGGATGCGGATGCGGGGATGCGCAAAAGGATTGCAGGGGCATGATGCACCCCTGCAATCCAGGACCGGCATGGTCCCTGGCCGTCGTCATTGGATATAAATAGAATTGCAAATAATATTGATATTTATTTATACACCAAGGACGACTGCCAGGCGCCATTGCGGCTTACTGCTTGACGCCGATGATGGCCGCAGAGCCGATGCGATCCGGCAGGCCCTGGATGGAACCGGCGATTTCCGCGCCGTTCGGGCCGAACAGGGTCAGGTTGTAGGTGGCGCTGGACGAGGGACCGCCGATTTCGGCCCATGCATCCGCATTGCTGACATCCGCATCGGTTACCGTGACGCCGCCATTGAACACCAACCCATTGGATGTAGCGATGAGATTGGTCGCGTTCAGCTTGCCGCTGTTGATGTCGAAGAAAATATCATCGCCGGTCGAGGACTGCGAACCGGGGATCTTGATCTCGTTCAGGGAGAACGTGCCTTGTCCCACGGCAGAGCTCGGGCCCAAAACCGTTACGCCATAGTTGAAGTCGCCGCGCGGGAAATTGGTGAACGCCACACCGGTATAGCTGTAGGTGCCGTTTACCAGCGTGCCGGGCGTGGTCTGCTCGCCGACCACGCTCTTGACGAAGTGGCGGGCCTCGGTACCGCGCGAGAGGTTGACCACGGCCGCCGAGTAGTTCTGGCGATAGAGGCGGTATACCACGGGCGCGTTGGCGGCAGCCGAGTTGTCGTTCACGCTTAGCAGAATGTCGTTGTGGCCATGGCCGTTGGCGCCGTCCTTGCCGTACAGCTTGAACGCCTGCAGGCTGTTCAGATCAAACGTGCTGGCAATGGTCGTGCTGGACTGGTCGGGCACGGACAGCGCCGTGGACGGACCATAGGTCTGGCCATTGTAGTTGAACGAACCCAGATAAGGCGCGTTGGCGACATTGCCGTTCTGGTTGAGGTCCAACTGGTTCCATGCGGCGGCGGCACCGCTGAAGCCAACGGCCAGCAAGGCGGCGGAAAACATGATGGGTTTACGGATCTTCATTGCAATACTCCTTGACGAAAGGAACATCAAATCGGCGCCAAAAGGCGGGCGCCTCGCCATGGCGGATAGCCTGTCGGACTACCCTTCCTTCGACCGTATGCATTGCGAGCGGGCGACCGACATTCCTGAAACCACTCGGGTTTCGCAAAAACAACTCTTACAGCCGATAGCTCAAGGTAAGCAACACATTTCGCGGCGCGCCAGAAATATAGGAACGCTCATGCTGGTAATAGACCTTGTCGAACACGTTGTTGACGTTCAGCTGCATACTGAAATTCCTGTCGATCTGGTAGCGGGCCATCAGGTCGACGAGGTGATAGGCGTCCTGCTTCATCATTTGCTGCTCGACCTGGGTTTTGTGCGTGGGAATCCAGGCCGACTGCGTGCTGCTCTGCCAGCGCCAGCCCAGCCCCAGCGTCAGCTTGTCCAGGCGGTAGGTCGTGAAAAGCTTGAAGGATTTTTCCGGCGCGCGATAGGAAGCGGTGAAATCGTCGCGCGCGCCCAGCAGGACTTCTCCCGCATTCGAGGGAACGACCTGTTTCTGCTTGACGTAACCGGCAGCGATATTCCAGTTCGGCGTAATGGCGCCGGCGATGTTGAATTCCCAGCCATAGACGCGCCAGCCCTCGTCGGTCGTGCCCGAGGTGCTGGCATCGTAGGTCTGGTAGGGGAAATCCTTCTGCCGCATCTTGAAATACGATGCGGCGACATTGAGCCGGTCGTCGAAGAATGCGCCTTTCAGGCCGCCTTCATAGGTGATGGAGCGCACCGGAGACAGCCATTCTCCCGTCGCGAGATTGGTCGTATTGTTGGAGTTGATGTCGCGCACATAGGTCGTGGTATAGCTGGCATAGGCGTTGATCTGCGGCGTGATTTCATAGATCAGCCCGGCATAGGGCAGGAATTTGGGTTCCAGCCTGTGCGGCGTGGCGGCCCGACTGACGTAATTGCCTTCGCAGTAATTCCTGATGGATTGAATGGCATCAGCGCTGCAGGTGAAGTAAGGATCATCCTGCCTGTCCCTGGCCCAGCGCCCCCCCAGGATCAGGTGCGTGCGCTCGAACGGACGCAGATGGCTGGCAAAATAAAGCCCAGTCTGGCGTGTTCTGGTATGTGTAGTGATCTGCCTGTCGAACAGGTTCTGATAGCCGGAATAGCCGCCCTCCACTGTCCATTCCGTTGGCGCCCTGTTGCCGCCGTTGGCATTCCATTCGCCGATGGAAATGCCGGATTTGTATTCGCATGTCTCAGTTCGTAGTTGAATCTGCTGATCAAAATGGGCCTCAAATGCTTCCAACGACCCCCAAATGAGTTCCGCGTATGGCCGATAGACTTCACGGCTATTGTCAAGTGCGGCAAATGCTTCCTCAGAACACATCTGCTTATGCTGCCCGCTGTATCCGCCAATGACTGCGTTATTGTTCGCTGAGTCCGATGCGTACCCCCAGTGCAGCTTGCGATGCACTGCATAATAGTTGGCCCCGACAACGAAATCCTGCTGCCGTCCGGCCAGTTCGAAGCTGCCCTTCAAGTGCAGGTCAAAGGCTTTGACTTCGTTTTCCCTATCGTCGCGTCTGGCAGCATAGGATGCGCGGTCGGCCGAGGGCACATAGTAAGTCGTGCCGATCTCTCCGTAGAGCTTGTCGTCCTTGTTGTTGGCGTAGTTGAAGCTGGCCTTCAGCGCCCAGTCGTTGTCGAATATGTGCTCCCAGCTCGCAAAGACGTTGGTGTATTTCCTCTTCGTGCGCGACCAGGGCGTGGCGTTGTTGAAGTTGCGGTCCACGGCTTCGGTTTCCTGCGCATATGGGCGGCCGTCCTGCGTATAGTCCAGAATTTCCGAATAGCGCGCAATCCCATGGGGTGAAGCTCCTTTCAGCTCATAGTCGAAATGCGTCACGCCCAGGCTGACACGGTCGCTGGCGGTCACGTCCAGTTCCCCTATCAACGAAACCGCCTGGCGGTCGCTGCTGACGCGATCCACCCAATGGTCGCCTTTCTGCAGGGCCGCCGCCAGGCGCACGCGCAGCCTGTCGTTGATCGGCGTGGAAAAGTCGAATTCGCCACGGCGCGTGTTCCAGCTGCCGTACTTCAGGCTGGCCGACAGGTGGCGATCCGCATAGGGATGCTTGCGCACGAAATTCAGGCTGGCCGAGGCATCCCCCGCCCCGCCCGTCAGGCTGTTCGAGCCGCGGATCACGTCAATGCGCTCGTACAGGAAGGAATCCTGCATGCCGATGTCGCCATTGGCCGAGCCCGACAGGATATAGGTGCTGGCCATGACGCCGTCCATCTGCACCGAGGTGACGGGAAAGGTGCGCGAGTAGATGGGCTGGCTGCCCGCGCCGGCCACGCCGGCGGTCACCAGCGTGATGCCGGGCGTCTGGTCCAGCACCTCATTGAGCGCCAGCAGACCCTGGTCCTGGATCTGCTGCGCCGTGAACGTGGTCATGCTTTGCGGGGTCTCCTTGGGCGCCAGGTCGAGCTTGGTGGCGCTGGAGGTGCGGGTGACGGTGTAGCCGGTGTTGGGGGCGGAACCTTCGCTTTGCGCGCCGGCGACGGTAATGCTCGCCAATGCCGTAACGTCGGCGTCAGCATCGGCGCCATCCGCCTGCGTCCGGGGCGTATCCGGCAAGGCGCGCAGCACATACTCCCCGCCAGGCGCGCGGATCGCTTCGAACCCCGAGCCGGACAGCAGAACGGCAAAGCCCTCGTCCACGGCATAATCGCCCTGCAGGCCTCCAGTCGTACGGCCCGCCAGCACCAGCGGATCGAACATCAGTTGCACGCCGGCGACTGCGGCGAACTCCGACAGGGCATGTCCCAGTTGGCCCTCACCAATCGTGTAATGGCGCGCCGCCGCCTGCGCCTGCGCTTCGCCATAATGCAACACCCCACCCGCCACGCCCGCCGCGGCAAGCACATGAAGCACCAGCGATGTTTTCATGCTGAACCGCCCGGCGGACCGGACGCAGCGACGCGACAAAGACCTCATTCTTCATTCCCCGTAGTTTTATTCGTTATGGTGAAGCGCCCCATGAAATAGGAAGCGTTATCATCCATACCGGATCAGAAACGAAAAATGATCACCCAGCGGCAAAAAAATCACCTGGCGGCGCTGCAGGATCTTGCGCTTTGAGGCAAACTATTCTGCTTCCCCCATCCGTTCCGGAGAACACGCAGTGAAATACCGCAACCTAGGCCGCACCGACGTCAAACTCAGCCTCATCGGGCTGGGCACCATGACGTGGGGAGAACAGAACACGGAAGCCGAAGCGCATTCGCAGATCGACTTCGCGCTGGATCGCGGCATCAACCTGGTGGACACCGCCGAGATGTACCCCGTGCCGCCCAGGCCGGAAACGCAGGGCCTGACGGAACGCTATATCGGCACCTGGCTCGCCAAGAGCGGCCGCCGGCAGGATATCTTCCTGGCCAGCAAGGCGGCGGGCCCGGTGCGCGACGCCAAGCGTCCGGGGCACATCCGCGAAGGCAAGACCTTCCTGGATCGCGCCAATCTGACCCAGGCGCTGCACGACAGCCTGAAACGCCTCCAGACAGACTACCTGGATCTCTACCAGTTGCACTGGCCCGACCGCACCACAGCGACGTTCGGCAAGCTGGCCTACCCCTGGGTCAAGGACGAAACCACCACGCCCATCCTGGAAACGCTTTCCGTGCTGGACGAGTTCGTCCGCGCCGGGAAGATCCGCCATATCGGATTGTCGAACGAAACGCCGTGGGGACTGGCGCAGTTCCTGCACCTGGCGCAAACGCACAATCTGCCCCGCGTCGCCTCCATCCAGAATCCCTACAGCCTGCTGAACCGCCTGTTCGAATCCGGCCTGTCGGAATTCACTCAGTTCGAGCAGGTCAGCCTGCTGGCCTACTCGCCGCTGGGCATGGGCATGCTGACTGGCAAATACCGCAATGGCGCGCGTCCCGAAGGCGCGCGCCTGAGCAGGTTCACCCGATTCGACCGCTACAGCCGCCCGCAGACGATCGCAGCCACCGACCGCTACGTCCAGCTCGCGCTGGATCACGGCCTGTCGCCCGCCCAGCTTGCCCTGGCATGGGTCAACGAACAGCCGTTCGTCGCCAGCAATATCATCGGCGCCACGACGCTCGAACAACTGAAGGAAAATATCGACAGCATCGATATCTCGCTCCCGGAAGAGGTTCTGAAGGAAATCGCGTCCATCCACCGGGATCATCCCAACCCCGCGCCCTGAGCGCGGCAAGGGCGGCGGCCTGTCCCGCCGCCCTTGCCTGCTACAATCGCGCCATCCCTCAACCGCACTCAACCTGCACCTCATACAGTACGTCCGACATGGGTTTTGAACAGCTCGCTGCTCTTCGCGATCAGCTAGCCGCGGAAGCGGCAAAAAACAAACGGCCCGCGCGCAAACCTTCCTCCAGGAAGGACGAGGCCTCGCACCCATCGCAGGCCGGCAAGCCCGCGCAGGAAAAGGCGCAGCGCAAAGCGCAGGACAAGAACCGTACGGCGCAGAAGCCGCGCCGGGAGCCGCAGCCCCAGGTCGAGCCCGTGGTGCTGAACATTTCACGCCTGCAGCGCCAGTACCCCAAGGCCTTTCCCAAGCGCCCCGATCCCAAGGTGCCGCTGAAGCTCGGCATCCACAACGATTTGTACGCACAATCGGAAACGCTGGGCCTGACTCAGGAAGAGATCAAGGAAGCCATACAGACCTGGTGCCAGGGCAGCCGCTACTGGAGCTGCCTGGTGCTGGACGCGCCCCGCATCGACCTGTCCGGCGAAGTCGTCGGCGTCGTCACCGAAGCCGAGGCCAAGCGCGCCAAGCAACTGGCCTCCCGCCAGCGCTGGCAGGCGCGCAACGCGCAGAAGAAAGCCGCCAAGGAGGTCAAGACGCCTGCTGCGAACGCGAAAACACCCGCTGAGCCCGGCGTTGAAACGAAGGCCGGCGCCGAAACAACGGCGGAACAGGCCGTCGAACAAACCCCTGCGCCGCTCGTAGCCGGAACTGCCCCTTTCGCATCCGGGCAGGAAAGCATTGCGGCGGTTTCGGAGACACAGCCTGCGGCCAGCGATAATGCTGCCGCCCCGGACTTCTTGCCGGAACAAGACAGCGATACGCCTCAAGGATCCTGAAAACAGGTCTGGCGCTGAATCTCCGATCCAGCGCCAGCGGGCACTCCGCCTCAATCGAACGCAATCTGCATCTTCATCCAGACAGTCCTGCCTGACTCGTACAGCCGCGTGCTTTGCGGGATGACGCCTATCTCCGCGCCGCTGCGCGACAGATGCTCGGCATAGGTCTTGTCGAATACATTATCGACTCCTGCCGTCAGCAGAATGTTCTTGCGTGGTTTCCAGCCGGCATTGAGCGACAGCACGCCGAAGCCCGCGGACTCGCCCACGTCCTGCCCGGCGATGCCGCCCATGCCTTTGTCATAGCGTCCCTGCGACGCAACCACACGCCATAACACCCCTGCAGAGTAAGGGCCTGTCTCGTAGTTCAAGCCCAGGCGCACTTCCAGCGGCGGCTGTTGCGCCAATGGGCGATCGTCGCTGCGGTTCTTGCCATAGACATAGGCCACGCTTGCCGTCGCCTGCCATTTCGGGTGAAAGCGGTAGCCCAGATCCAATTCCCCGCCCATGACGCGGGCATCGACATTGCGCGCAACGACGGCGCTGGCGTTTCTCCAGTCCAGCAGGATCTGGTCATCGACATGCGCATAGAAACCCGACAAGGAAGCCATCCAATCGCCACGCTTCCAGGTCATGCCGATATCGAGCTGCGTGGTCTTTTCCGGCTTGACGCTCAGGATGGCATCCTTGCCGTCGGCATCGACCCGGTTCATGCGCTCCCAATAGTCCGGAAAACGCTGGGCATGGCCGACGCCCGCATAATAGGTGCCGGCGCCATCGGCGAAATCGCTCTCGAACCTGGCGAACCCGCTGGTCAGCGTGCGTTTGTCCTTCTGTCCATGCAGGGAATTGGGGCGCTGCATCATCATGGAACCGACGGTCTTGCGCTGGTCCTCGGCCTCATGGCGATCCACCCTGACGCCGCCGATGACACGTTGCTCGTCGCTCAGTTCGTAGGTGGCCTCCGCAAACAGGCCGAACTGGCGGAATGCCATGTTTTTCTTGCGCTCCAGGTTCCTGTAGCCGTCCGCTGCCTCGGCGCTGGCGCCCATGCCCATGCGGCTGCGGTGAGAATCGTGCTTCATGTCGAAACCCGTCACCACCTGCAGCGGCTCAGCCAGGCGCAGCGTTACGGCCGCACGGCCGCCGACAGTTTCCCTGTCGGGATTCATGGCCCTGAAGGACATCATGCCGCCGCCGGGATTGTCGCGCAGACTGTAGTTGTCCATCACATGATCCACATAATTGCGATAAATGCGCGCCTCGACCTTTTCCAGCAGGGGAGATATGCGCTGCTTGTCGAATGCCAGCGACACATTCTCGCGTCGGAACTTCGATCCGTCCATGGAGCGATCTCCGTACGCTGCCTCGCCGTCGCTGAGGGCAGCCGACAGTTCCAGCCGGGTATTATCGTCCGGCGTCCAGCCTATGGCGGCATTGGTGCTCCAGCGCGTGTAGGAGGAATGCACCTTGCGGCCATCCCCATCCTTGTAGTCATCGGCATCGGCGCGCGTCGCGCCGGCCTGGACATAGAAGTCGGGATTGCCGACGCGCACATCAGCCATCTGGTCGTTGCGGCCAAAGCTGCCGAACGTAGCGCTGGCATTGCCCTTCCAGCCGAAGACATCGAACCGCCGGATATCGCGCTCGAACAGGACTACGCCCGCCGATTGCCCCGCACCGTACAGCACGCTCTGCGGCCCCTTGCGTACGATCACGCGATCATATTGTTCCGGGTACACATAGGCCGTTGGAGGGTCCATCCGGTTGCCACAACCGCCGTAGATCTCCTGGCCATCGAGCAGAATGCCCAGCCGGGAGCCGGAGAATCCGCGAAATACAGGATCACCGTCCGTGCCGCCTTTGCGGATGACGGAGAAACCGGGAATGCTTTTCAGGAAGTCGGCGCCATCATGGGCAGGCAATGGCTGCCTGGGCGCCTTGGGGTCGGTGATTACAGTCAATGGTGCTTCGGTGGCAGGGGCCGTCACGACCGTAGGAGACAAAGTAAACACGGGAACCGTCTGCGCATTGGCAAGCGGAAAGACCGTTATGAGAGACAGGAGAGCAAAGGAAGACTGGAGTTCTGGTTTCATGATTCGACTCGCAAGACTCGACGAGCGCTGGCGCAGCGCTTCATGCGGCTGCATACCGCGCAGTGATAAACGGACATCGCAGGCGCTCCGGAACACGGATGGTTCGCGCGCGATGCGGTCATTGCCGCATCCAGCCAGCAGGTCACGCCGCGCCGGCTTGCAGGCGCGCCATGTCCCGAACCGTCATTCGGCGGTATCAGCGGGTGGCTGTCGTGGTGCGGAAAACAATCCTGGAAACAGGATCAGCTTGCGAGCGGCGGCGCCCTGACGGGCAGCCGCATCCAGGCATCGTCATCCGGCAGGAAAACCTCCCGCCCTGCAGCGGGATATGACGGAGCCTGGGTATCTGAGGGAAGGAAGAAAAAGCTGAAAGCCAGCAGCGCCGGGACTGCATGCGCGGCCGCGCAGAAAATGCAGTGCTGCGGACTCTGGGCGATGATATCCGTCGTGTCGCCGTTGTCATCGAACAGATAGTCCGCCGGCAGCACCATCATGCCGGCTGGCGTGCAGATGACGATGGGAAAGTCGCCATGCCCGGATGAGGGCGAGGGAGAGAATGACAGCGACGCCGCGGCGACACCTTGCGCCCCCAGCGCGAGCAGCAGCGCCAGGGAGCAGAAACGGAGATGTCGTTGGAACCATCGCATCATGATGCGCACGATGGTATCACGCAGGGAACCGCCCGATATTGCGCCAAGACAAAGCTGGCGTCATTTGTCAGAAAATCGCGGCTACAGCATGCCGAGCTGCAGGCGCGCCACTTCGCTCATCATCTCGCGGCCCCAGGGCGGATCCCAGACCAGATCCATGACAGCCTCTTCGACGCCGGGGATGGCCAGCAGCTTGATCCTGGCCTCGTCGGCGATCATGGTGCCCATGCCGCAGCCAGGAGCAGTCAGCGTCATGCGAGCCTCAATGCGGTAGCGTTCCGGCCCCAGCTCGACCACGTCGATGCCGTAGACCAGCCCGAGATTCACGATATCGACGGGGATTTCGGGATCGAAGCAGGTCGCCAACTGATCCCACGCCATATTGCGCACGTACTCTTCCGTGATGGGGCCGTCCGGGCGTGGGAGCTCCGAATCCGTTGCTTCGAGCCCCAGCGCATCGGCGTCCTTGCCTTCCACCCGGTACAGATTGCCTTCCACCAGGACGGTATAGCTGCCGCCCAGCTGCTGCGTAATGCGCGCCATGCAGCCCTCTTCGATAGTGACCGGAGAACCGTACGGAATCGTGACCGCGGGGCAATCGCGGCTGACCCTGATTTCTTCTGTGTCGCTGTAGTAACTCATACAAGCAGACTCCTGTGATGCCTCATTGCTACGAGCCCCGGCCTATTCGGTCTTGGCGGTTTCCATCGATTGCGTGATGGCGTTGTGCAGCGTGTGCCACGCCAGCGTCGCGCATTTCACCCGCGCAGGAAATTCGCGCACGCCCGACAGCACCTCCAGCTTGCCGAAATCCTTTTCCGGGTGGTTCTCGGTCAGCATGATGTGCATGTCGCGGAACAGCGCCACGGCCTCATCCACCGTCTTGCCGCGCACGGCTTCCGTCATCAACGACGCCGATGCGGTTGAAATGGCGCAGCCATGGCCGATGAAGCTGACATCCTGGATGCGGCCGTCCTCCAGCCTGACATACACCGTAAGCTGATCGCCGCACAGAGGGTTGTGGCCATCGGCGGAATGCGTCGCGTCCTCGATCTTGCGGAAATTGCGCGGACTGCGATTGTGATCGAAGATGACTTCCTGGTAGAGCTCGCGCAGATCACCAGCGCCCATATCAGCTCCTTATGCCGAACAGTGATTGCGCCTTGCCGATGGCATCGACCAGCGCATCGACATCGGCCAGGCTGTTGTACAGCGCGAAAGACGCCCTGGCTGTTCCCGGAATGCCGAAATGCGTCATGATGGGCATGGCGCAATGGTGGCCGGCCCGGATCGCCACGCCCTCGGAATCCAGGATGGTGCCGAGGTCGTGCGGATGGATGCCGTCTACCATGAACGAGACGATGGCCGCCTTGTGCGCTGCCGTGCCCAGGATGCGGATGCCCGGCAGCCGCTGCAGTTGTTCCTGCGTGTAGTCGAGCAATATCTGCTCATGGCGCGCGATGGCGTCCAGCCCCACGGACTGCACATACTCGATGGCTGCGGCCAGGCCGACCGTGCCGGCAATGTTGGGCGTGCCCGCTTCGAAGCGCTGCGGCGCGGGGGCATAGGTGCTGCCTTCGAAAGCGACAGTAAGAATCATGTCGCCGCCGCCCTGCCAGGGAGGCATGGCATCGAGCAGGGCCTTGCGTCCGTACAATGCGCCGATACCCGTGGGGCCGTACAGCTTGTGTCCCGAGAACACGTAGAAATCGCAATCCAGCGCCTGCACATCGACGCGCTGGTGAGCCACCGCCTGGGCGCCGTCGATCAGCACCAGGGCGCCGGCCTCGTGCGCCATGCGCGTCATTTCCTCGACCGGATTCACGGTGCCCAATGCATTGGACACGTGCGTGAATGCAGCAAGGCGCGTGCGTTCGTTCAGCAGTGCACGAAATGCGTCAAGGTCGACTTCGCCGCTTTCGGTCATGGGCGCCACGCGCAACACCGCGCCGGTCTGCTCGCACAGTAGTTGCCAGGGCACGATATTGGAGTGGTGCTCCAGCCATGTCAGCAGGATCTCGTCGCCCGCCTTCAGGTTCGCCCTGCCCCACGATGCGGCCACCAGGTTGATGGCTTCGGTCGTGCCGCGCGTGAACACGATTTCGTTCGCCAGCCTTGCATTGAGCAGGCCGCGCACGGATTCGCGCGCAATCTCGTACAGGTCGGTGGCGTGCTGCGACAGCCAGTGCACGCCTCGATGGATATTGGCGTTCGAGCGTTCGTAGAAGACGCGCTCCGCCTCGATGACGGACGCTGGCTTCTGCGTGGTTGCGCCATTGTCCAGGTAATGCAGCGTCTTGCCGTGCACCGGATTCGCCAGCAGCGGGAAATCGGCGGCGCGATCCAGCAGGCCTTCCTGTACCTGAAGTGCTTCTGCTTCGCTCATGCGAGTTCTCCGAGAACATCGCCGCCAGGCAGCAGGCCGCGGATCGCGCCGATAGCCGAAGCCCTCAGCGATTGCGACTGGATGCGCTGCAGCGCTTCGGCGGCGAAAGCGTAGATCAGCATGCTGCGCGCATGCTCCTTGTCCATCCCGCGCGAGCGCAGGTAGAACAAGCTGTCGGCATCCAGCTGGCCGACCGTCGCGCCGTGCGCGCACTTGACGTCGTCCGCGTAGATTTCCAGCTCGGGCTGCGCATCGGAGCGCGCCAGGCGCGACAGCAGCAGACTGTCGGAACGCTGGATCGCATCGGTGCGGTCGGCGCCTTCGGCCACCAGGATGCGGCCGTTGAATACCCCGCGCGACGCATCGGCCAGGATGCCGCGATAATACTCGCGGCTAGCGCCATGCGGATGCGCGTGGTTGATCAGGGTATGGTGATCCACATGCCGGCGGCCGTCCACGAAATACAGCCCGTTGAGCAGGGTTTCGCAATGCGTGCCGAGCAGATGCGTCGCAATGTCGGTGCGGGCCAGCCTGGCCCCGAAGGACAATGAATGCGATTCATGGCTGGACTTGCCTTCCTGCGTGATATCGATGGCGCCGATATGGAAGGTTTTGTCGCCTTCCTGCTGCAGCTTCAGATGCGTGATGTTCGCATCACTGGCCACGAATGTGCGTGTCGCCGTATTCGTGAAGCTGTTCAGCCCGTTTTCACCCAGATAATGCTCGACGACTGTGGCGATCGCGCCGTTGTCGGCCACGATGATATTGCGCACGAACGACGCGCTGTCACCCGTCAGCGTCAGGAAAACCAGGTGGACCGGCGCTTCCAGCGCCGCGCCGCGAGGCAGCGACACGAACGCGCCGTCGGCGGCGAGCGCCAGGTTCAGCGCATGTACGGAAGCGCCCTCGTCCGCGTCTCCAAGCCAGCCTTCCAGCGCGGCGGGATCGCGATCCACGGCCGCGGCCAGCGTCTCGATGCGCACGCCCGACGGCAGCGAGCCGATATCGGACAGCGCCGCATCATGAACGCCGTCGACGAAAACCAGCCAGTGTCCAGTCTGTGATTGCTTCAACGGCTGCAGCAAGGCCTCGGCCCTGCCACGTGCATCCCGCCCGCCGTCGGCCCAGCCGAAAAATGACTGTTCCAGGCTGGCCAGCGAGGTATGGCGCCATCCTTCCTGCTTCGCGCCGGGCCAGCCTTCGTCGGCAAAGCGGTTGATGGCCTGCTGGCGGCGCTGCGCCAGCCAATCGATCGATGCGCCGGGCAGGGACGCCGCCCTGGCCCGGAATGCATCGTTCCAGGGTTGTACGCTGCTCATGCCCGGGCTCCCTTGGCCGCTTCTTCGTCGATCCAGCCGTAGCCGTGCTCTTCCAGCTCGAGCGCCAGCTCGCGGCCGCCCGAGCGGACGATGCGGCCCTTGGACAGCACATGCACGTAGTCCGGCACGATGTAGTCCAGCAGGCGCTGATAGTGCGTGATCACGACCAGGGCGCGCTCGGGCGAGCGCAAGCGGTTGACGCCGTCGGCCACGATCTTGAGCGCATCGATATCCAGACCCGAATCGGTTTCGTCCAGGATGGCCAGCTTGGGCTCCAGCAGCGCCATCTGCAGCACTTCGTTGCGCTTCTTTTCGCCGCCCGAGAAGCCTTCGTTCACAGAACGGTACAGGAATTCCTCGCGCATGCCGACGGCCTTCATTTCGGCCTTGACGCGCTGCAGGAAGTCCATGGCGTCCAGTTCGGGCAGGCCGCGGTGCTTGCGCACGGCGTTGACGGCAGCCTTCAGGAAGTAGGCGTTGGAGACGCCGGGGATCTCGATGGGATACTGGAACGCCAGGAACAGGCCGGAGCGGGCGCGGTCCTCGATGGACATTTCCAGCAGGTCCTGTCCTTCATACTCGACCGAGCCTTCGGTCACTGTGTAGTCGTCGCGGCCGGCCAGCACTTGCGACAGCGTGCTCTTGCCCGAGCCGTTGGGCCCCATGATGGCATGGACTTCGCCCGCGTTCACGTTCAGCGACAGGCCGTTGAGGATCGCCTTGTCTTCGACGGTGGCGTGCAAATTGTTGATTTTCAGCATTTTCATATGACTCCGATTAACCCACGCTGCCTTCCAGGCTGACGCCGAGCAGATTCTGCGCCTCGACCGCGAATTCCATGGGCAATTCCTTGATGACTTCCTTGCAGAAACCGTTCACGATCATCGAAACGGCGTCTTCGGCCGACAGGCCGCGCTGCATGGCGTAGAACAGTTGGTCTTCCCCGATGCGCGAAGCGGTAGCTTCGTGCTCGACGCTGGCGCTGGGGTTCTGCACCTCCACTGTCGGGAAAGTGTGCGCCGCGCAGGTCTTGCCGATGAGCAGCGAATCGCATTGCGTGAAATTGCGCGCCCCTTCCGCCTTGGGCGTGATGCGCACCAGGCCGCGGAAGGTGTTGCTGCCGTAGCCCGCGGAAATACCTTTGGAGATGATGGTGCTGGTCGTGTTGCGGCCCATATGGATCATCTTGGTGCCGGTGTCGGCCTGCTGGCGATGATTGCTGAGCGCCACGGAATAGAATTCGCCGACGGAATCATCGCCGCGCAGGATGACGCTGGGATACTTCCAGGTAATGGCCGAGCCCGTTTCCACCTGCGTCCAGGAAATGCTGGAGCGCGCGCCGCGACAGTCGCCGCGCTTGGTCACGAAATTGTAGATGCCCCCCTTGCCATCCTTGTCGCCGGGGTACCAGTTCTGGACGGTGGAGTACTTGATGCGGGCGCCGTCCAGCGCGACCAGTTCCACCACCGCCGCATGCAACTGGTTTTCATCGCGCATTGGCGCAGTACAGCCTTCCAGGTAGCTGACCGAAGCGCCCTCGTCGGCGATGATCAGCGTGCGCTCGAACTGCCCGGTGTTCTGCGCATTGATGCGGAAATACGTGGACAGTTCCATCGGGCAGCGCACGCCCTTGGGAATGTAGACAAACGATCCGTCGGAGAATACGGCGGAATTCAGCGCGGCGTAGAAGTTGTCGCCCTGGGGGACCACCGTGCCGAGGTATTGCTTGATGAGCTCGGGATGCTCCTTGACCGCTTCCGAGAAGGAACAGAAGATCACGCCGGCTTCCGCCAGTTGCTTGCGGAATGTCGTGGCCACGGATACGGAATCGAACACGGCGTCCACGGCGACGCCTGCCAGGCGGGCGCGCTCGTGCAGCGGAACGCCCAGCTTCTCGTAGGTGCGCAGCAGTTCGGGATCGACTTCATCCAGGCTCTTCGGCCCGTCTTTCTTCTTGGGCGCGGAATAATAGCTGATGTCCTGGAAGTCGACCGGCGGGAAGTCCACCTTGGCCCATACGGGCGGCTTCATGGTCTGCCAGAGACGGAAGGCCTCGAGCCTCCAGTCCAGCAGGAACTGAGGCTCGCCCTTGATTGCGGAAAGACGGCGTATGACATCTTCCGACAGGCCGGGAGGGAATGTCTCGGATTCGATCTCCGTGACAAAACCCGCCGTGTATTCCCGATCCAGGAACGAATCGAGTTGGTCGTTGACGGTGCTCATTTACGAAAACTCCAGGGCGTGGAATGCTGGGATTCGGTACAGACCGCGGCATCGAGGGCGGTTCTGTCCATCAGGGGAAATTCGACAGGGGGCGAAGGCGCGGGGCGCATCATGTCGGCCACGCTGACGTCTTCGAGCGTGCGCCGCACGATGGCATTGATACGCTGCCAGTTCATGCGCATATTGCAGTCGGACTCGATGCTGCAGGTGCCGGGCTGCGCCGTGCACTCGGTCAGGCCGAACGGCTGCTCTTCGAGGGCGTCGATGATCTGCGCGACATTGATCTGCTCCGCCGGACGCGCCAGCGCGTAGCCGCCGCGCACTCCCCTGCTGCTCTTGACCAGATCGTGCTGGCCCAGCAGCTTGAGGATCTTGCTGGCGACAGGCTGCCCCAGGCCAAGCGTGGCCGCGAGCTCGGATGCGCTGAAAAGGCGATCGGGCTGCTGGGCCATGTGAGCCAGCATCAGGGTGCCGTAATCGATGAGTTTGCTGACACGCAGCATGAAGGAGATCTCCGAAGCGGAACTACAGTACATATAGTACTACTTTGGTACTATATTATCAACGCCTGGAGCCTGAAAAAGAAGCAGGCCGAATACTAGCACGGGCGGCCTGCCGTTCCTGGGCAAAGCGCCGGGCGCCGGAGCCCCTTGTTGTAAATTTGCAGCAACCGGTATCGCTCAGGCATCGTCCGACTGGCTGGCCTGCATGGCCCACATGCGCGCATAACGTCCGTTGCCCCGCATCAGCGTATCGTGCGAGCCGCGCTCCATCACCCTGCCGCCCTCCATGACGAGAATCTCGTCGGCATCCACCACGGTGGACAGGCGGTGCGCGATGATCAGCGTGGTCCTGTCCCTGGAAATCCGGCTCAGCTCATCCTGGATGGCTCGCTCCGTACGGGTATCGAGCGCGCTGGTCGCTTCGTCCAGGATCAGGATGGGAGGATTCTTCAGCAGGGTCCGGGCAATGGCGACACGCTGCTTTTCCCCGCCCGACAGTTTCAGCCCGCGCTCGCCCACCGGCGTATCGTAGCCCTGGGGCAGGCTCATGACGAACTCGTGGATGCTGGCGGCCTTCGCCGCCTGGATGATCTCTTCGCGCGATGCCAGCGGATTGCCATAGGCGATGTTGTACAGGATGGTGTCGTTGAACAGCACGGTATCCTGCGGCACGATGCCGATATGCCGGCGCAGGCTGGCCTGCGTCATGTCGCGGATATCCGTGCCATTGACACGTATCGCGCCCGAGCCTGCGTCGTAGAAGCGATACAACAGCCGCGACAGCGTGGATTTCCCCGCTCCCGAAGCGCCCACCACCGCCAGTGTCGAACCTGCCGGTATCGCAAAGCTCACGTCGAACAGGATCTGCCTGTCGGGGTTGTAGCCGAAATCGACGTGCTCGAATTCGACGCTGGCCGCATCCGCGCGCAGGCATGCCGCATCCGGCTTGTCGGCGACCTCTGCGCCCTGGTCCAGCAGGCCGAACATGCGCTCCATATCCGCCAGCGCATGCTTGATTTCCCTGTATACGAAGCCCAGGAAGTTCAAGGGTGTATAGAGTTGCGTCAGGAAGGCGGACACCAGCACCACGTCGCCGACCGACATCGTCCCCTCGACCACGCCGTCGGCCGACAGCCACAGCAGCAGGACGATGCCCGCCGAAATGATGGCGCCCTGCCCCATGTTGAGGAGGTTCAGCGACACCTGGTTGCGCACGGCGGAATCGACCCAGCGCTCCAGGTTGGCGTCATAGCGCTTCAGCTCATAGGCCTCATTGCCGAAGTACTTGACCGTCTCGTAGTTGAGCAAGGCGTCGATCGCCTTGCTGTTGGCCTTGCTGTCCAGGTCGTTCATGCTGCGGCGGTACACCATCCGTTTTTCCGTCACGACCAGCGTGAACACGATGTAGGCCAGGATCGTCCCCAGCGTGACCACGGCGAATGGCCATTCATAGCGCCAGAGCAGGATGGCTGCCACCATGACGATTTCCAGCAGCGTCGGCAGGATGCTGAACAGCATGAAGTTCAGCAGGAAGCCGATGCCTTTCGTGCCCCGCTCGATGTCTCGGCTCAGGCCTCCCGTCTGGCGATCCAGGTGGAAGCGCATGGAGAGCGACAGCAGATGCTCGAACACGCGCGTGGCGATGCGGCGTATGGCGCCCTGCGTCACGCGGGCGAACAGGGCGTCGCGCAGTTCGCCGAGCACTGTGGTCAGCAGGCGCGCCAGGCCATAGCCCAGCAGCGCGGCCACGGGCAGGACCAGCAGGCTGGGTGCTACGCCCAGCTGGTCGACGATATCCTTCAGGTACAGGGGCGCACTGACGCTGGCGACCTTGGCGCCCACCAGACAGGACATCGCCAGGATGACGCGCCACTTGAACTGCCAGACGTACGGCAGCAGCGACTTGATGGTCTGAAGATCGTTCCGGGAGACGGGAGAGGAAGCGGATGATGCTGGTTTCATGATGGCCGCATTGTACGTTGGAAGCCGCGGCGTCGCTTGAAACGGGGGCGCCGGGCCCTGCTGAATATCCTCCGTCCGGTGATACACTGCCCTGCATCCACTTGCCTTTCTTCTTACGGGTACCCGCATGCCAATTCTGCTTCTGGGAAAAACAGGCCAGGTCGGCCTTCAACTGCAACGCTCTCTTGCCCTGCTCGGCCAGGTCATCGCGCTGGATCGCAGCGAGGCGGATCTTTCGCAGCCTGACTCCCTGATGGCCATACTGGCGCGCCACAAGCCCAGCATCATCGTCAATGCCGCCGCCCACACGGCGGTGGACCGCGCGGAAAGCGACAGCGCCACGGCCCACGACGTGAACGCCCGCTCCGTCGGCGTGCTGGCCCAATATGCCGCCCGCCACGGCATCCTGCTTGTGCACTATTCGACCGACTATGTCTTCGATGGCAGCAAGTCCTCGCCTTATGTGGAAACCGACCCGACCAACCCCCTGAATGTCTACGGACAAACCAAGCTCGCCGGCGAGCAGGCCATTGCCGACAGCGGCTGCCAGTCGCTGGTGTTGCGCACCAGCTGGGTCGTGTCATCGCTGGGAAACAATTTCCTGACCACCATCCTGCGCCTGGCCCAGGAGCGCGAGCATCTGCGCGTCGTCTCCGATCAGTTCGGCGCGCCGACATCCGCCGAACTGATCGCGGATGCCAGCGCTCTCGCCATCCACGCCTGGCAGCAGCAGCGCCTGGCATGCGGCCTGTATCACCTGACAGCCTCGGGCTGTACCTCCTGGCACGGGCTGGCGGAGCATACCGTATGGCGCCTGCAGTCCGAAGGCGTGAAACTCGTCCTGAAATCAGAAAACATCGAGCCCATCGCCACCAGCGAATATCCGACGGCGGCCAAACGCCCGCTCAACTCGATCCTGTCCAGCGACAAGCTAAGCCAGGCATTGGGACTGCATCTGCCGGACTGGTCCTTTCACGTGGACCGCGCCATCGACCAGCTCGCAGCCAGCCGGGCGCCATAACCCGACTTCGCCAAGGGATATACCGCAATGCGGCATATGCCGTGCTAAACTCGCGCCTGTTCTTTGGGGAGTAGCCTGCTTCCGTCTCCGGAAGCGCCATCGTCAACATGCTTGGCCCACAAGGCCATGGCGATGGCATCATCCAGATTGGCAAGACCATCGACATATTCGCGCAGTCCTTTGGTCGGGCGCATGCGAATATGCCGTGGTAACCGCAGCCCGACCTGGAAGCCTCATGACTTTCGCCGCTACCATGCTCCTTGCCTTCGCCATGTCGACCGACGCCTTCGCCGCGTCCATCGGCAAGGGAGCCACGCTGCACAAGCCCCGTTTCGCCGATGCCATACGCATCGGCGCTCTGTTCGGCATCATCGAAGCAACAACGCCCGTCATCGGCTGGATGCTGGGCATGCTGGCCGCCAGCTATATTTCCGCCTGGGACCACTGGATCGCGTTCGCCATGCTTTCCTGTCTGGGCGCCGCCATGATCTGGCGCAGCTTCAGCCAGGAGGAACCGGAGCCGCCGCGCCCCGCGTCCAAGTCCGTCCGCACCCTGGCGCTGACGGCCGTCGCCACCAGCATAGACGCCATGGCCGTCGGCATCAGTCTTGCCTTCCTGGATGTCTCCATCATTCCGACCGCGCTGGCCATCGGCGCCGCCACCATGCTGATGACCACCATAGGCGTCATGCTGGGCCGCGCGCTGGGCGCGCTTGTGGGCCGCCGCGCCGAGCTGCTGGGCGGGCTGATCCTCGTCGGCATCGGTATCGGCATTCTCTATTCCCATATGCAATCCGTCGCCTGAGCCCGTTTCCCCGCCTGGCGGCGCCTTTTTACAACCGGGACGGGGGCGAAAAGATGACCCCAAGGCGGCTGGCGCAGTAGAATCTGCGTCTTTTGCATCTTTGCACGGACCTGCCAGCATGTCAGCCACCTCTTCGCCGCCCTCCGCATCCCGGGAGCCCAACGATCTCATCTACGGCCCGGAAGATTCGCCCCGCCCATTCGTGTCCCTGCTTGCGGCCTTCCAGCACCTGCTGGCCATCATCGTTCCCATCGTGACGCCGGGCCTGCTCATCTGCCAGGCCCTGGGCGTATCGCCGCGCGACACCAATATGATCGTTTCCATGTCGCTGGTCATCTCCGGGATTGCCACGTTCGTGCAATGCCGGCGCTTCGGTCCCTTCGGCGCCGGCCTCCTCATCGTCCAGGGCACCAGTTTCAATTTCGTCGGCCCGCTGATCGCGGGCGGCGCGCTGATGGTCAAGCAGGGAACCCCGGTGGAAGCAGTCATGGCGGCCATCTTCGGCGTCGTCATTGCCGGGTCCTTTGTCGAAATCGGCATTTCCCGCATTCTGCCGTTCGTCAAGCGCCTGATCACGCCGCTGGTGACCGGCATCGTGGTGCTGCTGATCGGCCTTACGCTGATCAAGGTCGGCCTGATCAGCATGGGCGGCGGCTTCTCCGCCATGGGCGACGGCACGTTCGCCAACCGCGACAACCTTATCCTGTCGGGCAGCGTGCTGGCCATCATCGTCATCCTGAACCGCATTCCTCTGGCCTGGATTCGCAGCGCCGCCCTGGTGATCGCCCTGTTGGCCGGCTATCTGATCGCAGGCTACATGGGGCGGCTGGATTTCACCGGCATGCATGAGGCCGCGCTGTTCGAGCTGCCTCGTCCGCTGCATTTCGGCCTGGGCTTTTCCTGGTCGCTGTTCATTCCCATGATCATCATCTACCTGGTGACTTCGCTGGAAGCCATCGGCGACATCACGGCGACCAGCAAGATCTCGCGCGAGCCCGTTGAAGGTCCCGTCTGGATGCGGCGCATCAAGGGCGGCGTACTGGTCAATGGCGCGAATTCTCTGCTGGCTGGCATTTTCAATACCTTCCCCAGCTCGGTCTTCGCGCAGAACAATGGCGTCATCCAGTTGACCGGCATCGCCAGCCGCCATATCGGCATGTGGATCGCCGCCATGCTGCTGCTTCTCGGCCTGTTCCCGACGGTCGCCGGAGTCATGCAGGCCGTTCCCGAGCCCGTGCTGGGCGGCGCCGCCATGGTCATGTTCGGCGCGGTTGCTGCGGCCGGCATCAATATTCTCGCCGGCATCCGCCTGGATCGCCGCGCGCTGCTGATCATCGCCGTGTCGCTGGCGCTTGGTCTGGGCGTGTCGCAGGTGCCGGAGTTCGTCGCACACATGCCGTCGGCCTTGCGCAATGTGCTGGAGTCGGGCGTGGCCACCGGCGGTATCTGCGCCCTGCTGATGAACTGGTTCCTGCCCGAGCTCGCGCAGGAAGACGCCGTACCGGAAGGAGCCTGAGCCATGGCGTTGCGCGCGACCGTCTACAAGGCGGAGCTCCATGTCGCCGACAATGACCGTGGCTACTATGGAAGCCACAGTGTCACGGTGGCTCGCCACCCATCGGAGACCGATGAGCGCCTGATGGTGCGCCTGCTGGCCTATGCGCTGTACGCCGATGCCGATGAGCGTCTGGCCTTCACGCGGGGGCTGAGCGAAACGGACGAGCCGGATCTGTGGCGCCAGGATCTGACTGGCGCCGTGGAGCTCTGGATCGAAACCGGGCTGCCGGACGAGCGGCGGCTGCTGAAGGCCAGCGGCCGTGCGGAACAGGTCGTTGTGTTCGCCTACGGGCGCAATGCGGAGCTGTGGTGGAAAGGCGTGCAGAACAAGGTTTCGCGCGCGCGCAATCTGAAGGTGTTCCTGTTGCCTGCCGAGCAGACGCAGGCTTTGGCGCAGCTGGCGCAGCGCAATATGACGCTGAACATGAATGTGCAGGATGGCACGGTCTGGGTATCCGGGGATGCTGGAGAGGCGTCAGTGGAGGTGATTGCGCGGGAAGACTGAGACGATGCGCCTTGCCGTTTGACACGCCCTCTTCTGTTTGAGGGCGTTTTCTTTTTTGCCGCACTTGTGCGCGTTCTTCTGGCTGCCTGTCGCGGTGCATGAGTGCTGCGCCTGTCGGCCTGGTTTGGCTCCGTCCGGAGCCAAACTTCCCCTGCGTCGGCTCGTCCGCGCCTCCGCGCTACCTTCGCCTGCACGCGGGCAGACCTCAAACGGCGCTGCACTCATGCACCACGACAGGCAGCTCACATCAGCGTAGCTTAAAGCACGCCAGGATGTTCTACTGTCAGATATATTCCCGCCTTGCCCTGGTTAGCAGCAAGACGGTTGGAAATTTAAAGCTTCGCCTTGACCTGTGCGGACACTGCGGACATGTCGGCGCGGCCTGCCAGCGAGGATTTCAGGATGGCCATGATCTTGCCCATGGCGGCGGGGCCTGTGGCGCCCTGCTCCTGCACGGAGGCGATTGCAGCATCGATGGCGGCTTCGACTTCCGCCGGATCGGCCGCCTTGGGCAGGTATTCCTGCAGTACCTGGATCTCGGCTTTTTCCTGCTCGGCGGTTTCCGTGCGGCCGGCCTGCTCGTAGGCGGCCACGGACTCGCGGCGCTGTTTTACCTGCTTCTCGATGATGGCGGTGACGTCGGCATCGCCCAGGTCCTTGCGCTCGTCGACTTCCTTCTGCTTGATGGCCGCCTGGAGCAGGCGCAGCGTGCCAAGGCGGGCGGTATCGCGGGCGCGCATGGCGGATTTGACGTCGTCGGAAATGCGGTCTTTGAGCGTCTGGCTCATGATGGAATCCTGGTAAGTCCAAAGCGCCATTTTACGCGATGCCAAAGCGCGAAGCCAATGCGCATCACCCTCCGGGATGTGCAGAAACCTGCGCCCGGCAGCCTGCCTGATCAACCCCGCGCTTGATCTCGCCGTGAACAACAAGGATCAGGCGCATTGGGGCTTGGTCACAGCTGATAGTTCAAGGTCAGCATGAAATTGCGGGGTGCGCCGTAGCTGTTGCCACCCGTCGACCATCCCAGTCCCTGGTAATACATTTTGTCGAACAAATTATTCACGTTCAGACGCAGATCCAGTTTGTCATTGAACCGATAACCGGCATGCAGGCCAAAGATCGCATATCCCCCCTGCTGGATACGCTCATCATCAGAAGCGCGAATGCCGCTCTGCACGTAAAGCGAACCGCCTACACGCCAACGGCTATAGTCGCCCGGCAGACGATATGTGGTGGATGCCTTGAATTGATGACGGGGATAATCGGTATCGAACGGTTTGCCGACATTGGCCGGATCCGAATCGCGCACGTATTTTGCCGAAACATAGGTATAACCGGCTGTTGCCTGCCAGCCCGACATAAGCTCGCCGCTGACCTCCAGCTCGACCCCTTTGCTTTCCACTTCGCCGGATGCGCGCTGGCAATACCCCTGGATGCTGCCGGGGCAAGGATTCGGGCCGGACAAGTCGCTGATGGCGCGATTGCGCTGGTTGATCTGGAACACCGCCAGGCTGGTATTCAGGCGACCACCATAGTATTCCCCTTTGATGCCGAGCTCATAGTTGGTGCCTGTAATCGGCTTGAGCAGCTCATTATTGATATCCCGCTTTTCCTGAGGCAGGAAAATCTCTGTCCAGCTGGCATATACCGAATGACGGTCATCCAGGTCAAAGACCAGGCCAGCGTACGGCGTAATCTCTTGCGTGATTTTGTAGCCAGCGCCGGTCCCGTTGTTTTCATAGTCATACCAGCTCATGCGCGCGCCGATGATGACCGAAAGCGGATCGCTGAGACTGAAGCGCGCCGAACTATACAAACCTTTTTCACGCAAGGTGTATTGGTATGTCCAGCGATCCGGATTGATAGGTCCCGGCGCCTCTGCGGCATGCGGATCCCAGTTCCATGGATCCAGCGGCAAGGGGTTTGAGCGGATGCTCCAGTCACCATAGTTGTCATTGATGGCCTTGCGCTGGCTGACACCAACAACTGCCTCGTGAGTACGGCCAAACAAGTCGAAGGGGCCGCTCAACATGGCGTCGAGACTGGTCTGCGAATTGTCCAGCCAGTAAGCCTGGGTATTTTGTGTGAACGCGCCTTCGGACCCACCGATGGACGAGAACATCATGTCCAGTTTTTGCCAGCGTTTGACGGCGGAGAGGCGCGCTTTCCAGCCGTTGGCGAATCGATGGTCGATTTCGGCAAAAACGGTCGTATCGGTCTGGTTCCAGAAATCGTAGGCATTGCCCAGCGTGGTCGAACGCGGCAAGCCAAGCTGGCTGCCGTCGTCGCGTGTTGGGAACTCCTGATAACCGCCATCGTTCTCGTACTTGCGGTAGTGGGCTCCAAATGTCAGTGTTGTGCCAGACGCGATGTCGGCCTCAAGAATGCCGTACAGTTGCTGAGTGCGGTCATGCGCCACACTGTAGAAGTTGTCCTTGTCCTGCATGGCGAATACGGCGCGGCCCCGTAATGTCTTGGCTTTATTGAGCGCATCGGCGGCATCGAGCTGCAACTGGTAGTTGTCCCAACTGCCTGCGCTTGCCGTAAGGGATACCTGAGGCTCCGCTGTGGG
Source organism: Paracandidimonas soli (assembly GCF_004342005.1). GTDB lineage: Bacteria > Pseudomonadota > Gammaproteobacteria > Burkholderiales > Burkholderiaceae_B > Paracandidimonas > Paracandidimonas soli. The sequence goes on along the minus strand of NZ_SMBX01000002.1, from coordinate 263,081 downwards.
CCGCTTGCGTACCAGGTTGATGCTGGCGGCAGGATTGCCGCTGCCACTGGTCAAGCCATTGGCGCCGCGCACCACTTCAATGCGATCATAGATGGCGAGGTCGGCATTGTCCGCATTGAAAGTACCGTTGGCGCCCATGCCTGTCGGCAAGCCGTCGAGCATCATGTTATCGACCGCGAAGCCGCGCGCGCTGAAGCTGCCCGAGTTGCCTGAGTAATAGCCCTTTTGCATCACCAGGCCGGTAATGCTCTGCACGGCATCATCCAGCGTGGAGATCCCCTGGTCCTCCATCTGCTGGCGCGTCAGCACACTGACCGACTGCGGGGTTTCGCGCGGCGACAGGCTCAGCCGCGTCGCCGTGGACATGGCGCGCGTGGTATAGCTGCCCGTGCCTTCGGTAGTTTCGCCCAGACGGCTGCCCGTTACCGTCACGGCCCCCAGCTGCGCAACCCCTCCGGAGGACGCTCGTGGAATCTCGCGCAGGCGATACGTACCTCCCGGCTCAGGAAGCGCCACCAGCCCTGTTCCCGCCAGCAGCGCATCCAGCGCTGCCTGCGGCGCGAGAGAGCCCGACAGGCCAGGACTGGTCTTTCCCCCGGCCAGTTCACCGGCTCCAGCCACAAGCACGCCCGACTCGCTCGCGAAGCGCGCGAGCACCGTGCTCAATGGGCCGGCCGGAATATCGTAGCGGCGAATATTTTGCTGCGAGGCCTGCACCGGCAAGACAGCTTGCGCTTGAGCGCTTGCCGGCCATGCCGACAAGACCAGCACGCTGCCGGCAAAGGCCAGCTGGATCAGGCTCGCCATCGGCGCCATGCGGAAACCGGGGCTGTTGCGGCTCGATGAAGAAAAGGCGACCGCTTCACGGGCGGTGCAAACAGAATGACGGGACATGACGGGCTCTGTTCCTTGGAAACTGGATGATCGGCGAGAACGTGTTGTCCGCATCGATCAACGCCGTCTCCTGGTCTGCAGCCGGCGGCATATGCCTGCGTTTGATTACGTTCTCATCAGGTATATCGAATGAACCGCCCAAAAGCGGAACCTGCACCGATGCGATATTCCAGATTTTTCGACGGGACGCAGCACGACCACGCAAGGGCCGCTTGGCCAGAGCCGCAATGGAAAGGAACGCGGCCGCCTTCCAGCACTCAGCGACTGCGGCCGGAGCCACCTGCCGGCTCGATACTGATCCACCAGGACAAGGTGCGCTTGATCCTGATGGGCAGAACCGCTTCGAGCATCGCCAAGGCCCGGTCGGGATCCGTGGCCGGATAGCTGCCGATGACGGGCAGATGCGCAACTTCGGGCGCAACGCCCAGATGGCCGCCGCGATAACGCTGCAGCTCGCGCGCAACCTCGGCCAGCGGTGTGTTTTCCGTAACGAGAATGCCGCGAGTCCAGGCCTCGCGCGCCGGATCGGCGGTCTGCGTGCCTGCCAGCGACTCATCCGTGAACCGAGTCTGCCGGCCTGCCCCGACGATACGGGTAACGCCGGATTCCGCCGTGCGCACTTCGACCGCCCCCTGATAGACGGCCAGCAGGGTTTCACTGCCATCGCGCCTTACAGTAAAGCGCGTGCCCAGGGCACGCAACCGCCCCTGGGGCGTATCGACAACGAAGGGACGGCCCGGATCCTCTGCTGTCTGTATCAGTATCTCGCCGGAAACCAGCGACAGACGGCGCAAGCGGTCGCCATAGTCCTGATTGAAAGCGCCGCCGGGGCCCAGCCAGACCTCCGAACCATCAGGCAGCGCAAGCTGGCGCACTTCTCCCATAGCGCTGCGGTGATCAGCGGACCAGGCCAGCGCAATGCTCGATAGCGGCGTATGACGCCATGCCGTCCAACCCGCCAGACCGCCCCCGGCCAGCATTCCCAGGCCCAGCAATACCTGACGGCGACGCGCCATGCGATGGTTTGCAGAGCAAAAACCCTTGACGGCAGCTTCGCGGTTGACGCTGGCCTGGATAGGCTCGAAGCGGCCGCTGATCCGCTCGACATAGCGCCAGGCTGTGCGATGCTCCTGCCTGCAATCGAGCCAGGCCTGCCATCTCACGCGGTCCTCGGCAGAGGCTTCGCCAGACCGCAACAGCGCAAACCACTCTGCGGCCTGCTCCAATGCCTGATGCGATGGCTCGGGCGATCCGGCGAGGAGAAGATCGGACGCTGTCATGGGAGCTACTGGCGGAAGCGACACATCAAGCCGAGTCAGACAAGGCTGCACCGGAAAGCGGCATGGACAATGGCGACTCGCCCGCCACCCGCCGAGCCTCCAACTGGAGACAACACAACATGGCATGGGTCACGTACCTGCGCACCATGCGGGCAGAAACGCCCAAGGCCTCGGCGACTTCCCTGTCGGTCATTTCATAGGCCATCGCCATGATGAAGGCATTGCCGGCCTTCACGGGCAGACTGCGGATCATGCCGTCGATCTCATGCAAGGCTTCCAGCACGATGGCCTGATGCTCGGCTGACGGCGCCAGCGCCTCGGGGCGAGCGGCCAATTCTTCCAGCCATGCCTGCTCGATCTGACGGCGTCGCCACAGATCGACGCACATGCCGTTGGCCATCGTCCGCAAATAGACGCGCGCCTCCGGCTCGCTGCCGAAATGGCGCGGCTTGTGGAGCAACCGCAAAAAGATGTCGTGCGCCAAATCAGCCGCATCCGACGAATCGCCCAGCCGGCGACGCAACCATCCCTGCAACCACCCATGATAGTTGTGATACAAGGATTCCAGGTCCGGCGAAAATGCCTTGGTTTGCACAATGATTCCAGTCGTATTCGCTTATTCAATACAACGGATCAAGTTGAATTAAATAAGAATCATTCTCAATTATGATGAAAATACGATAGTTTTGCAACAACCACTTGCTCGCAAAGAAAGCGTCAAGGTCCAAGACGCCCCTCAAGGCAAACCACGTCCCGCCTTCCAGCCAGCAGCGTTTACAGCCACACAAATGCAAGCTGTCCGTTGCGGCGAATGGCAGTGGCGCCGGCTTGAGGCCCGCCCGCGTGCAGGCGAAGGCAGCACGGACGTGCGGACGAGCCGACGCAGGGGGCATTTGGCTCCGGATGGAGCCAAACCGGGCCGATAAGGCGCCACTGCCATTCGCCGCAACGGACAGCCAGCAGAAAGAGAAGAGAGAAAAACGGGAGAAGAGAAAGAAAACCCAAGAATGGCGCTTCAGGCCACCCCGTCGCACGACTCCGTCATCACTTTGCAAGGCAGGCAAGGATAATCCGTATATCCCTTGGCCCCATCCGCATAGAACAAAGACGCATCCCAGTCGTTCAGCTCGGCGCCCTCGCGAAGCCGTCGCACCAGATCCGGATTTGCGATGAACGCACGGCCAAACGCCACCGCATCCATCCTTCCAGCCCGCAACGCCGCCCGCGCGCTTTCCAAGGTAAGGCCGTCATTCAGGATCAGGGTACCGTTATAGTTCTGACGCACGCCATTGGCATAGACCTCGCCACCGGCGGCCTGCCTGACAAATACGAATGCCAGCCTGCGCTGATTCAACGCGCGCGCCACACTGTTGAATAACGTAAGCGGATCCGAATCGCTCATGCCATGCACCGTGCCGCCCGGCGACAGATGGACTCCCACGCGTCCGCTGCCCCAGACACCGATACATGCATCCACGACTTCCAGCAGCAAACGCATGCGGTTCTGTATCGAACCGCCGTACTCGTCGCAGCGATGATTGCTGCCATCGTGCAGGAACTGATCAAGCAGATAGCCGTTGGCCGCGTGGATCTCCACGCCATCGAAACCCGCGTCCATCGCATTTCTCGCCGCCTGCGCGAAATCCGCAGCAATGCCTTGCATCTCTTCCAGATGCAGCGCCCTGGGCACCACGAAATTGCGCTGGGGACGCAGCAGATTCACCGTTCCCGGACAGGCGATGGCGCTGGGCGCCACGGGAATGCCTCCGTTCAGATGCTCCGGATCCGACACGCGGCCGACATGCCAAAGCTGCAGAAACATCCTGCCCCCCTTGTCATGTACCGCCTTGGTGATCTTCTGCCAGCCCTCAACCTGCGCGCGCGACCAGATGCCCGGCGTATTCGGATAGCCTACTCCCTGCGGCGACACACTGGTTGCTTCCGACAATATCAGGCCCGCAGACGCCCGCTGCGCATAGTAGGTGCGCATGAGCTCATTGGGAATGCGGCCCGGCGCGGCACGTGTCCGCGTCAATGGCGACATGACAATACGATTGCGCAATTCAATTGCCCCCAAATGCATGGGGTCAAACAGATCAGCCATAAAGCTATACCACCCGGCACGCGCAATGCCAATACCGGAATTTTAGAATCTATCAGGGTTTCCACTATACTGCACGACGCCTGATCGTGCATCTTTGTTACATATATCCCATTCGTACAGCAGGGAAAAGCACCGCACCTGAAAGCAGTCTGAATGAATGGGAAACACCCGCCCAGCATCTGCGCTAAACTGGAATATGCAGTATCGAGCGTACTGCATTTCAAGGAAATCATACGATCATGGGACAATTCGCCGTCATCGGTCTTGGTCGCTTCGGCTCCGCCACCGCCCTTGAACTGACCAAGCTTGGACATTCCGTTCTGGGGGTCGATGCAGTCAACAAAATCGTGGATGCATATGCCGAGGAACTGACGCATGCCGTCATCGCCGATGCCACCGACCAGCACGCGCTGGAAGAGCTGGGCCTGGACAACTATGACGTCGTGCTCGTGGCCATGGGCGACCTGCAGCCCAGCCTGATGTGCGTCGTCCACCTGAAAAGCCTGGGCATCAAGACCATCTGGGTCAAGGCTACATCGCGCGCCCATCACCTCATTCTGAGCAAGCTCGGCGTCAACCGGATCATCCACCCCGAAGAAGAAATGGGAGTCCGAGTCGCCCAGGCGCTGAGCTATCCCATGGTGAACGACTACATCCCGCTGGGCAACGGCGAGTTCGTCGTGGAAATCGACGTAGCAACGCAACTCGAAGGCCAGACACTGGGCAAGCTGCTCGCCAGCGCGAAAAGCATCATCCATTTCCTGCTGATCAAGCGCAAAGGCGAAATCATCATGCATCCCGATAACGCCTTCACGCTACAGGCGCATGACGTGCTGCTCGTCTCGGGCCAGCTCCATGCCTTGAAAGCCCTGGCTCCGCAACTGAAATAGCCATGCGCAACTGGCATCCGCGCAGCACCATTGCGTCGTATCAGCGCATGCGGCGCAACGGCGTATTCCAGGCCAGCCCGCCCGCGGTGCTGGCCGGCGGATTCCTGCTGCTGATCCTGATCGGCACCGTACTGCTGTCCCTGCCCATCTCGCAGCGCGAGCCGTTCAGCGTGCTCTCGGCTTTCTTCACCGCCACTTCCGCGGTCACCATCACTGGCCTGACCGTAATCGACGTAAGCCAATCGTTGACTCACTTCGGACAGATCGTTCTGGCTCTGCTGGTGCAAATCGGCGGACTGGGGTTCGTCACGCTGGCAGTCGTCGCCGCGCTGACGCTGGGCCGGCGCATCAGCCTGAAACAGCAGGCGCTGGTGCTGGAGGCATTCAATCAGACCAGCGTAGTCAAAGTCAGACGTGCAGCCTTTGCCGTCTTCCGCATATCCATCACCATACAGTTGGCCGGCGCCCTGATTCTGTTTCTTTGGTGGCTGCAAGACAAGGCATGGCTGACCGCGCTGTACCACGCATTGTTCTACGCCGGCATTGCCTTCAATCAAGCGGGCTTTTCCCTGAATGCCGACAACCTGATGCCGTATGCGGGCTCGCCCGTGATCCTGCTGACCATCAGCTCTCTCATCATCCTGGGCGGCATCGGCTTTACCGTACTGAGCGAGGTCTGGCAAAAGCGGCGCTGGTCCCACTTCAGCGTCTATACGCGCGCCATCATCATCGCCACGCTGTGCCTGAACCTGTTCGGATTCGTCATGATCTTCCTGCTGGAGTCCGGCAATCCCGGCACGCTCGGTCCTATGTCCTGGGATATGCGCCTGCTCAACGCCTGGATGCAGGCCATCACGACCCGCACCGCTGGCTTCAACAGCGTGGACACCGCCCAGCTCACCGACAGCACCGCCTTGCTGATGATGGCCCTGATGTTCATCGGTGGCGGGTCGCTCAGTACGGCCAGCGGCATCAAGGTCGGCACCTTCATCGTGCTGCTTGCCGCCGTGCGCTCCTACTTGCTGCATCGTGAGGAAATCGTACTGATGAAGCGCAGCATTTCGCCCGAAATCGTGCGGAAATCGCTTGCGCTGCTGCTGGTCACCACCTTCAGCGCCTTCATGGGCATTTTCCTGATGACGCTGCTCGAGGATGCTCCCTTCCTGGACATCGCCTTCGAAGTCATCTCGGCGCTCAGCACCACCGGCCTGAGTCGCGACCTGACGATGAATCTCAGCCAGCCCAGCCAGTTCCTGCTGACCGTCCTGATGTTCGTCGGGCGGATCGGCCCGCTGACATTGATATACAGCCTGGCCACGCAAAGGCGCAGCCGCGTCCGCTACCCCGAAAGCCACTTCCAGGTGGGGTAAAGATCGAAAACAGCAGATCCTCCACCCAGCCCGCAAAGCACAAAAAAGGGAGACGGCCATTACGCTTCGTCTCCCTTTTCCATTAGCTGTCGGCACCCGATAGGCCAAGCACAGGCTGACAGACGGCTCTCGCCGCCTCATTGAACCTGCGGCCACTCCCCCGTCATCACCGTCTGCGCCAGCGTCGCCGGCGAGATGCCTTCGAGCGCGCCCTGGGCGGCAACCCGGCCCGCTTTCAGGATCACGACCCGATCGGCCACCTGGACAACGTCATCCATATTGTGGCTGATCAGCAGTACCGTGACTCCCGTGTCCTTCAAATGCCGGATCAGCGCCAGGACCTTGGCGGTTTCCTTGACGCCCAGCGCGGCCGTGGGCTCGTCCATGATCACGATGCTGGCGTTCCAGAGCAGGGCCCGGGCAATGGCGATGGCCTGGCGCTGGCCGCCGGAAAAATCGGCGACCGGGCGCTCGACATCGTCGATGTTCTGGTTCAGCCGGGCCAGGTATTCGGCGGCGCCGGCCCGCATGCGCTTTTTGTCCAGGATGCTGAAACCGGGGAACAGTGTCTTGCGTATTTCCGCTCCCACGAACACGTTCTGCCATACACTGAGCTGGGGCGCCAGGGCCAGGTCCTGGTAGATGGTGGCAACGCCATGGACCAGTGCGTCGTGCGGCGAAGACCAGCGGACTTCCCGGCCGTTCAGCCGCAATGTGCCCGAGGTCTGCGCATGCGCGCCGGAGATCACCTTGATCAGCGTGCTCTTGCCGGCGCCATTGTCGCCGCAGATGGCCAGCACCTCGCCCTCATTGGCATGCAGGCTCACGCCCCGCAACGCCTGGACCGCGCCATAGCTTTTGGTCAGGCCTTCCAGTTCAAGAACTTTGGTCACGGCGTTATTTCTGCAGGTATTTGTCGACGTTGCTGGCATCTACCAATTCCGCGTCCAGATAAATGTACGGCCCGTGGTGGATTGCACTCTTGTCTTCTTTCTTGATGGCGACGCGGTCGATGACCTCTACGGCCTTCTCGCCCATTTTCTCGAAAGGCAGCATGACGGTCGCCATCAGCAGCGAATCGGGATCCGCGATGCGGCGATAGGTTTCATCGCTGCCGTCGATGCTGACCAGCACCGGCTTGCCTTTCTTGGCACCCTGCTGGCGCAGGATATCGTCGATGATGTAGGCCTGCGCGTCGAAGGATGCCCAGATGCCGTCCACATTGCCCTGGTTCTTCAGCAACAAGGCATTCATGCCCGCCATGACGTCATCGCGCCACGAGGCGGTGCGCGCCATGCTGTGCGAGCCTATTTCCTTGACGGCGGTGTTTTCGCTGAGCACCGCATCCAGCATCTTGCCGCGTATGCGCGTGCCGACATTGCCTTCGAAGCGCTGGCTCAGGATATTGCCCTGATAATTCAGGTTGTCCAGCAGATACAGGGCCGCCTGCGCTCCGGCCGCGTATTCATTGACCGAGATGTCGAACAGCACGTCGGGGCTGGCGCCGCTGACGACAGTCACCACGGGAATGCCGGCCTCCTTGGCCTTCTTGAACTGTTCCGCGGCCTGCAAAGGCTTGCCCATGGCGACGATGATGCCGGCGGGCCTGGTCAGCAACAGGTTGTCCAACTGATGGATATGCGCGGCCATGTCTCCCTTGCTGTTCAGCACCTGGACATCCCAACCCTTGGCCTCGGCCGCCGCCTTGGCGGCATTGGCCACCCGGGCGTGGGTTTCGGAAGACATCTGGAAGCCGATGACGGCCAGCTTGGGCGCAGCGGCATGCGCGGCATGGGCAAAACAGACGGAAGCCAGCACGGCTCCCGCGTATCGCGCGAAATGATGCAACATAGAATCAGTTCCTGAAGTGACGTTGTTATATGGAGAATGCCGCTTTCTTGAGCACGGACGATGAGAAGGCCACCGACATCACGATGATGATGCCCAGCAAAATATCCTGGAAATAATACTCCATCCCCATCAGTATCAGACCGTTGCCCAACATGCCGATGATCACCGCGCCGAACAGGGTTCCGAGCACATTGGCGCGGCCAGGCTCGAACATGGTCATGCCCAGCAGCACGGCGGCGATGGCGGTCAGCATCAAGTCGGCGGCGGAGTTGGGAGAGGCGCTGGCCAGGCTGGAAGTCATGAGCACGGCCGTGATGCCGGCCGCCAGGCCCGACAGGGCCAGGCCGATGATCTTGATGGCCCTGACATTGATGCCCGCCAGGCGGGCGGCCTCGGTAGCCTCGCCCACCGCAAGCATGCGAAAGCCCAGCCTCGTCTGCTTCAGCAGGAACAGCGCCAGCACGCTGAGCAGCACAAGCCAGAAGATCAGGGCCGGAATCCCGAACACGTCGCCCCGCCCTATCCAAAGGAAGCGGCTATCCCACTGGCCGACGAAGGCCACGCCCTGCGTGACCATGAAGGAAAATCCATTGGCGATCGAGGCCGTGGCCAGCGTGGCGATCAGCGAGGGCACGCGCACCACCGTCACCAGGATGCCATTGAGCAGGCCCGCGCCAACACCGACCAGCAGCCCGGCAAGCACGGCAATCTCGGGACCGTGGCCGTGGTGGATGAACCACCCCGTGCAGACCGCGCACAGGCTGCAGACATTCGCGAACGACAGATCCAGTTCGGCTACCAGGAAGGCCAGGGAAAAGCCCAGTCCCAGTATCGCCATGAAGCTGATCTGCTTGATGATATTGGACAGGTTCTGCACCGCCAGGAAATTCGGCGCGAATACGGCGAAGAAAGCGAACAGCAGCAATCCGGCGACACATGTGCCGTAGCGTCCCAGCCATGTCTTGAAGACGGTGGAATTCATAGTAGCGTAAGGTCCCTGCTCAATCGGGTGGAAAACTCTTCTACCCGGGAATCATAATATGCGGCGCGAGCCGGATCCGGCTCGACCACCCTGCCGCCGGCATTGATCGCCGCCTGGGCCTGCGCAATGTCGCGGTACAGTCCCAGGCCTATGCATGCCGTCAACGCAGCGCCGGCCAGGGGCGAATCGCCGGACGCGCTGGGCCTGACCCGCATGCCGAATGCATCGGCGCGCGCCTGCATCCAGGCATCGTGCAAGGTGCCGCCGCCATCCATATACAGAAAAGCGTCCGGCCTGCGCGCATCCATGGCATCCAGCGCCAGCCGGTGCGCCAGCACCAGCCCTTCGACCAGAGCCAGCGCGAAATCGCAGCGCCGGTGCCTGTCCCGGACCTGCTGAAAACTGGCCGAAAGCGTGCTGCTCCACCACGGCATGCGTTCGCCGGACAGATAAGGCAGGCATATGGGCAGGTCCACGCCGTCCGACTCGGCGGCGGCCGCCAGCGTATCGGCCGGATTGTCGCTGTCCAGAAACGCCCGTGCAAACCATGCCAGGGTTCCCAGCCCGGTCTGGCAAGGGCCGCCGGTCTGCCATAGATCCGGCGTCCAGGCGATGGAAACCATGCCGGCCACCGTCCGCGGCATCCGGCTGAACGTTCCCAGCACCTGGGTCGTGCCCGATATGTCATAGACATTGCCGTCGGCAATCGCGCCCATGCCGAGGCTGGACGCCCAGGTATCGAAGCTGCCGACCACAACCGGCGTACCGGCCAATGCGCGCAGCGCTTGCGGAATCGAAGGCTGGACCGGTCCGAGGATATGCGTGGGCAAGGCCGGCGCCGGCACCACGGAGGCGGTAAAGCCCAGTCGGGCCAGTACGTCCTCCAGCCTCAGGCCGCTATCCTGCGCGGGGCGGATCCTGCTGTATGCCACCGTGTCCGTGGCCCACAGGCCTGTCAGGCGGAAATTCAGCCAATCCTTCAGTTCGACCATGGCATGCGGCCTGCCGCCATGCTCATGCGTGAACTGCAGCAGACGCGCCAGCGGATGGAATGCGCCATGGCCCGCTGTTTCCCGGTCGATGCCATAGGCCTGCGCCACGGCGCCGGACTGCTCCTCGCCGCTGGGATCGCTCCACAGCATGACGGGCGCCAGAGGCGCTCCCGCAGGATCGACAAATACATGAGAGCGCGTCACGCCTGTCAGCGCCAGCGCCAGGATATTGCGGGGCGCCTGCGGCGAACGGCACAGCCTGGCAAGCAGGCCTTCGACCGCCCGCCAGACGTCCTCGGCATTGATGGCATCCGAGCGCAGCGGGGATGCCGCGCGCTCGAGCGCCTCTATCTCTCCATCCGGACGCACCCAGCCAGCCTTGAGCCAGGTGGACCCCAGGTCCAGCGCCAGAACGGCGGAATCGTCAGCAACCATAGATACCCAAAATACTTTGCGACACGAAGAACGCAGGCTATTGCACAGCGGTACGTAGTTTATGCGCTATCACGGGTTGATGGGAGCGGCAGGACGGCCAGCCGCCACTCCCGCCATATTCGCCTAGGGTAATCACCTACTATCAATGATATGTTTATTTTCATAGAATTTTCATTAAAGAAAATTTTTATATCATCCCATGAAAACACAATCGACCGGACAGCCCAGGAAGAATCAGCAGGACGTATCGATACAGTCGCGTATCGCGCGCGCCCTGCCGACCTTGACGGCAGCACAAATCAAGATGGCCGAATTCACCCAGACGCAAATGCTGCGCTCGGCAACGATGAGCATCGAGGAATTCGCCAAGGCGAACGACGTATCCTGCGCGACGGCAAACCGGTTCGCCCGCATGCTCGGCTTCGACAAATACTCCAGCTTCCGGGCATGCCTGATGCGTGAGTTCGAAAAATCGATGGCTCCCGTCGCCCGGCTGCGCCAGGCGCAATCCGACAGCCAGGCCACCAATCACAAGATCATCGTTTCTGCGCTGGACATGGATATCGAGAACCTCCAGGCCACGCGCAAGATGCTGACCTCGACGGAGTGCGAACGCGCGGTCAAGGCCATCATCGGCGCCGATCGCGTTTTCATCATCGGCATGGGCACCAGCGCGCACCTGGCGGGCCAGTTCGAGTACGGGCTCAATCCCTATTGTCGCAATGTGCAATCGCTGGCCTCCATCGCAGGTTCCGTAGGCGCTGCCCGCCGGCTGCACGATGTCACGGAAAACGACCTGATCATTGCGATCATGTTTCCCCAATACGTGCACGATACGGCGCAACTCGCCCACTTTGCCCACAAGCGAGGCGCAAAGGTGCTGGCGCTGACCGACGGCCCCACCTCGCCCCTGGTCTCCTTCGCCGACATCTCGCTCTATCTGAAGACGCAAAGACAGTTCGCCTCGAACTCCGACGCCATCGTACTTTCCACGATCCAGGGCCTGTGCGGCGCCGTCGCCTACAGGCAGCCGGACGCGGCGGATGCCGCCGCTTCGATGAACTCCGCTACCCGGCCATGGCTGCTGACCAGCGACACGCTGCAGCATCTCAGCCGCTCAGGCCATAAACCATGACCAGCAACGCATCCACGCAGCCTTCCATGCCCACCTCGCCACGCTCCATCGGAACCCTGCCCTGGGCCACCTGCATTCACCGCGCCGTTGTCGCGCTCGTGTATGCCTTCATGCTGTGTCCCTTGTTCTTCGTCATCTGGCTGAGCTTCTTCCAGGATGCCATCCTGACATTCCCGCCGTCCGGCTATACATGGAAATGGTATGTGAACGCCTGGGAGAACCAGGCATTTCTCAACGGACTGATCATCAGCCTCCAGGTCGCCGCCGTCTCGGCCGTCGTCAGCGTCACCCTGGGCGTGACGGCGGCGCTGGGCCTGGTCCGCTATCGCTTCCGTGGCGCGGGCATCGTCAATACCCTGCTGCTTTCCCCCTTGCTCATACCGGGCATCATCATCGGCGTAGCCACCTACCTGTTCTACATCCGCGCGGAAAACATGCTGGACATGGACATCGTGGGAACGTACGGCGGCCTTCTGCTCGCGCACATCTGCCTGACCATCCCGTGGACCGTCCGCCTGGTCAGCGCCAGCCTGGTGGGCGTCGACCCGTCCATCGAGGAAGCCGCGCGAAACCTCGGCGCGTCTGCTCCCAAAGCCCTGCTGCTCGTGACGCTGCCCATGCTGCGTCCCGCCATCGTGGCGGCAGCGCTGTTCAGCTTCATCATTTCCTTCGAGAACCTGGAGTTGTCGCTGTCGCTGGTCGGTCCCGGCAGCACCACCCTTCCTATCGCGATCATGCAGTATCTGGAATTCAATCTCGACCCCACGCTGGCAGCCGTATCAACCGTGCAGATCGTCCTGCTCGGCGCGGCCATGCTGATCACCGACCGCTACGTCAAACTCAGCCAGGTAGTATAAAAATGGCCCATATTTCCATACGCAATCTCAAAAAACAATTCGGCCAGACCGTTGCCGTCTCGGATTTCTCGCTGGACATCGCGGACGGCGAACTGGTGACCTTTCTCGGCCCCAGCGGCTGCGGGAAAACGACAACGCTGCGGATGGTCGCAGGATTCATCGCCCCTACGGCCGGATCCATCCATATCGGCGACACCGATGTCACTCGCCTGCCGGTACACAAGCGCGAAACCGGAATGGTGTTCCAGCGCTACGCATTGTTTCCCCACATGACGGTGGAGCAGAACGTGGCATTCGGACTGGAAATGCATAAAGTCGATCGGCGCGAACGCCAGACCCGCATCCAGGAAGTGCTGTCGCTGGTGCGCATGTCGCACCTGGCCCAGCGCTATCCCCGCGAACTCTCGGGCGGCCAGCAGCAGCGGGTCGCAATCGCCCGCGCACTCGCCATCCGGCCCAGGGCCTTTCTGCTGGACGAACCGCTCTCCAACCTGGACGCGAAGCTCCGGCTCGAAGTACGCGAAGAAATCCGCACGCTCCAGCAGGAACTCGGCCTCAGCACGATTTTCGTGACACACGATCAGGAGGAAGCCCTGGCGATCTCCGACCGCATGGCGGTCATGTTCGACGGCAAGGTGCAGCAGGTAGGCACTCCCGAAGAACTGTACGAGCGGCCGGCGAATCTGTTCGTCGCCAGCTTCCTGGGGCGAATGAACTTTCTTCCCGGCAGCCATGCCGGCTCTACCGAGTTCATCGCAGCCTCGTCCACATCGATCAAAGCCGACGGCCTGACCGCAAGCACCAGGCAGTTGGGGCTGCGGCCCGAGCGCATACGCCTGAGCCCGACGCCGCAAGCCGGCTTCGCCAATCAGTTGGCCGGCGCCATCGATAACGTCAGCTATCTGGGCGATCAGCTCGATATCCGCTTCCGCGCCGCTTCAGGCTTGCAGCTGATCATCCAGGCGCCCAATCTCCCCGAGCCTGGCAACGGATTCCGGTGCTGGCAACCGGGCATGGCGGCTGTCGCAAACTTCCATGCCCATGACTGCATCGCTTTCTCAGAGGCCGCAGCATGACGCACGCAGCCTCCCGCGCCTGGCAAGGCCCCAGCCTGGCAGGCCCTGCATCTCTGGTCGTGCTGGCCATCATTGTCCTGCCCATGCTTGTGCTGCTGCAGGGCAGCTTCGAAGCCAGTTCCGCGCAATCCGTCATCCAGCAGGGATTGACGCTTGCCAACTACCAGAGGTTCTTTACGGATCCCTATTACCTGGACATCTTCTTCGTCACCGTCAAGGTCGCAGCGCTCTGCACCGTGCTCGCCCTGGTCCTGGGGTTTCCCGTGGCCTACTTCCTGGCTCGCACGCAAAGCCGGCACAAAAGCCTGCTGATCATTCTCGTGGTGTTTCCGCTTCTGGTCGGCAATGTCGTTCGCGCGGCGGGCTGGATGATCATACTCGGCCACGCCGGCGCGATTAACTCCCTGCTGGGCTGGCTGGGCCTGGCGGACGAGCCGCTCAAGCTGCTTTACACGCCCGCGGCCGTCGTGGTCGGAACCACCGGCATCGTTCTTCCCTACCTCATTCTGACGCTGCAAAGCGTACTGGAAGGCATCGACTTTTCAGTGGAAGAAGCAGCGCGCAACCTCGGCGCCAATCCCATCGTCACTTTCCTGCGCGTCACCCTGCCGATCGCGACGCCAGGCGTGGCGGCCGGCACGGTGCTGGTGTTCATACTTTGCATGAACGCCTACGCAACCCCCGTGCTGCTGGGAGGCACCGGCATCACCATGATGGCGCCCGCCCTGTACGACCAGATCACGAAAGCCGCCGACTGGCCTTTCGGATCCGCGATGGCGCTCATCCTCGTCGTATCGACCCTGGTCATGGCGCTGATCTCGCACAGCCTCATCAACCGCAAGTACGCCAAGACCATGGCAGCCTGATTTTCCGCCTCCGGGCCGCACCGGGGAAAATGCCTCCCTCAGGGGGCAGCAAGCCAAAGGCGCGGCGTGGGAGCATTTTCGAGCTTCACCAACCCAAAGCATAGAGAGCACCATGAATTTCAATCGCAGACATTTCATCAAGGCGGCAAGCTCATTGACCTTGGCCTCGACAGTCCCCTCGCTGGCATGGGCGGCCGGATCATGCGACAAGGACCTCGTTGTCGGAACCTGGGGAGGCGATTACCAACGGCTGCTGCAGCAGAACCTCGACCCGCTGGTGAAGCCCGAAGGCATCAATGTCGTCTACGATGTCGGCGCGGCCCTGCAGCGCCAGACGAAACTGCGCGCGGAAAGAGGCGCGCGCCGCAGCACCATGGACATCGTCCTGCTGCGCGACAACGACATGTACCAGATGGCGCACGAGAACACGCTCGCCCCGCTCGACGAAGCGGCCCTGCCGAACCTGCAGCATGTGATCCCTTCCCTCAAGACCGATTACGCCATTCCTCACATCTTCAGCGCACTGGTCCTCGTCTACAACACCGAGTTCCTGAAGACGGCCCCGGAGAGCTTTGCTTCGCTGCTCGACGCCAGCCTCAAGGGCAAAGTGGGCGTCGTCGACGATCAGTACGATTACCTGACGCTTGCCGGCGCCCTTGCATCAGGCAAACCGGGCGACGACCTGCAGGCAGGCCAGGACTTCCTCCTTGCCCTGCGCGAGAACGCGCCCAAGGTCTACCCCTCGGTGGATGCGCTGGCAAGCGCGCTCAAGAGCGGGGAAATCTGGGTCACTATGACATGGAAAGCGCGCGCGCTGCAATGGTCGAAGGCAGCGCTGCCCGTAGCCTATGTCTTCCCCAAGGAAGGCGCGCTTCCGGCCACGTTCTGCGCGGGCCTGTCGGGCGGCAGCAAGAATGCCGCATGCGCGGCCCGCTATCTGAACAGCATGCTCGAGCCGAAGGCCCAGCTCGCCTTCGCCGAAGCCATGGGCTATGCGCCGACGGTGCTGAACGCCCAGCTCCCTCCCTCTTTGCAGGACTCCGTCGGCTTCGACAGCGCCCAGCTGGACCTGCTCGTGCCTGTCAACTTCGAGCTGCTGATGCAGAACAAAAGCCGTCTGCTCGACTTCTGGAACCGCCAGTTCCGCGCAGGCCTCTGATATCGTCATGGCGCCATGGCTGGAGCATGGCGCCATCGTTCGCCAACAAGGAAGCTATTTTGATTATCGTATGCAACAACGAAGGTAAATCCGGCATCCCGGTCACGGCCGAGATGCTCTCGCGTGGCGCGTCGGCGCTGGATGCCCTGGAGGCCGGCGTGCGCGTGGTCGAGGACGACCCCGAAGTGCGCACCGTCGGCACCGGCGGCTGGCCGAATTTGCTCGGCGACGTCGAGCTGGACGCATCGGTCATGTGCGGCTCGACGCTGCGGACCGGCGCCATCGGCGCCCTGAAAGGCTACACCCACCCCGTCAGCATCGCCCGCCAACTGCTGGAGCGCCTGCCCCATGAATTTCTCGTCGGCGACGGCGCCGCCCGCTTCGCCCATGAAATCGGAGCGGAAACCGGCGAACTGCTGCGTCCCCATGCAAAGACCGCCTGGCAGCGGTGGTTCGACAGCGAAATCAAGCCCGAACACCAGGCCGCATGGCCCGATGCTCCCTTGATCGAATACTGCCACAATGCCGTGGATCCCGAGATAGGCAAGGATACGACCGTATTCCTCTGCATGGACCAGCACCGGCATATCGCCTCGGCCACAAGCACTTCAGGCTGGGGATGGAAGTACCCGGGCAGGCTCGGCGACAGCCCCGTCATCGGAGCCGGATCCTACGCCGACAGCCGCTATGGCGCATGCGCATGCACTGGCGCCGGAGAAATGACCATCCGCACAGGCACGGCCAGGGCCGTCGTGCTGTACATGAAGATGGGCATGAGCGTCGAACGGGCCGTCGATGAGGCGGTCAATGACATGCGCGCCCTGAAGGGCGGGCTGATCAGCCGCGTCACCATCCATGCCATCGACAATCGCGGCAACCATCGTACCGTGGCGGTCAACGGCCTGCCCGACAATCACTACTGGCTGTGGCTGCCCTCGATGAAGGCGCCCGAGGCGCGCCCCGCCGAAATCATCCAGATATCGGACGAGGAGCCCCAGAACAAGCCATTCGCAATGGCGGTGTATACGAAAGAGCCGTAAAGCCGCAAAGGCGCGGCGGAAACCCCGCCGATTACAGCGCTCTGACCCGGGTCTTCTGCGCGCCGCCCTTCTGCCGCCGCAGCGTATTCCTCAGCGGCAGCGCAAAGGGCCCGGCCTCGATATGGAAGACGTCGCCGGGCTCGGTGGCGATGCCGTCGGCGCAGCTGAGCGTGGCTGTGCCGAAGAAATGCGCGTGCACGTCGCCCGGGCGCAGGAACTGCGCATACTTGAAGTGATGCGCCTCCAGATTCGCCAGGGTATGCGACATGTTCGCCTCGCCCGACAGGAACGGCTTTTCCCACAGGGTTGCGCCATTGCGCACGATGCGCGAAACGCCGCGCACATCCTGGGGCAGCTCTCCCAGCAGCATGCACGGACCGAAGCTGGCCGGGCGCAGCTTGGAATGCGCCAGGTACAGGTAATTCTGGCGCTCCGTGACGTGATCCGAGAACTCGTTGCCCAGGGCGTAGCCCAGGCGCCTGGGCTCGCCCTGCGCGTCTATCAGGTACAGGCCCACGATTTCCGGCTCTTCGCCGCCATCCAGCGCAAAGGACGGCATGGACAGATCGCCTCCGGGCGGCGCGATGATGCTGCCATCCCCCTTGTAGAACCACTCGGGCTGGACGCCCATCCGCCCATCGGCGGGCTTGCCCCCCTCCAGGCCCATGCGGAACATCTTCATCGAATCGGTCAGGGAGTCGGCCTCGGCCAGGCTGCGATGCATCTGATCGCGCCCCTGGGCGCTGCCCAGATGCGTCAGGCCCGTCCCGCTCACCAGCATATGCGCCGCATCGGGATGATCCAGCGGCGCCAGCAGGCGGCCCTGCTCCGCCAGCGACTGGGCGTCTTCCTCGTGAGTTCCCAGGCGCTGATGCGCCGCCCGGGACAGGGTCAGGCCTTCGTTCAGGGCCTGTTGCGCCAGCTCGTAAATGGTCCCGACGCCTTCGATCCGCCGGGCCCGGCGCAGGTCGTCTGCGATGGCCAGAACCTGGCGGCCGCCATCGGGCGTCAGCGCTTGCAGCAATTGCATGATTGAAATCCTCGTCAAAGATCGCCCAGCCGGGCGGTGAAAAAGCCTTGGGGCTGCCCGTGGTCCAGGATGATGTTGTGCTCCTGGGCCTGATCCGGTGCCGGATGGTCCTCTCGGTAGTGGCTGCCCCGGCTCTCCGTGCGCTGCAGCGCCGCCTTCGCCATCAGGCCGGCCACCTCGATCATATTGTCCAGCTCCAGCGCCGCCACCCAGTCCTCCGAGGTCTGGATCAGCGTGTCCTGCAGCAAGGCCCGGCGCAGATCGCCGCACGTTTCCAGCAGCGCCTTCAGGCCTGCCTCATTGCGCAGAATGAGCAGGTGGCGGTTGGCCGCTTTCTGCAGCGCGCGGCGCAGCGCCTCCAGCGATTGCGCGCCCCGGCCCACGAAACGGTCCATGAACGCCTGGTGTCCCGCCAGGGGATCGGCGAGCTCGACATGCGCCATGCCTTGCGCCCGCCTGGCCGCCGCCCTGCCCGCCCTCGCACCGAACACCTGGCAGGTGACCGCCATATTGCCGCCCAGGCGATCCGCGCCATGCGGCCCCGCCGCCACCTCTCCCGCCGCAAACAGGCCTTTCAGGTTGGACTGGGCATCGGAGTCGATGCGCAGGCCGCCATTGATCGCATGCGCCGAGCAGGTGATCTGCACCTTGTCCTTGTACAGGTCGACGCCCTTGGCCTTGTACCATTCGTAGGTCAATGGCCACATCCTGGCGATGCTGCGCGTCTTGTCCGCCAGGATCGCATCGAAATCGCAGCCGATGAAGTCCATGTACACGCCGCCCTCGTCCGTGCCGCGCCCATCGTTGATGGCCTTCTGGATCGAGATCTCGATGTACTTGGAAATATCGCTGGAGCTGAAGGGAAAATGGCGTTCCTTCTGCTGCAGCACGGCGTCCAGGGTCAGCCCCTCGGGCAGGTAGTCCTGCACGAAGGGCCGGCCGTCGCGATCCGTCAGGTTGGGCCTGGCATCCCACAGATAGTTGCCGAACAGGTTGATGAACGGAGCAATGACGCTGACCCCGGCCTGCATGAACTCCATGTTCACCAAATGGGCGCCGGCGCGATACGCCATGGCGTAGCCATCGCCCGTGATGTCCGAAGGGTACAGGTTCTTGGCGAACAGCTGGCTGGAGCCGCCCGTGGTCAGGATGGTGGACTTGGCGCGGATCAGCACGGAATCGCCTTGCGCGTCGATGGCCCAGGCCCCCAGGCACTGGCCCTGGTGCGCCAGCAGGTTCACGATCATGAGCTGATCCATGACCCGGATGCCGCGGCGCGACGCCTCGGTTCCCAGCGCCTTCACGATGGGCTTGAAGTGATCCTGGATGACGTGCGAGCGCGGGCGCGAGGAAAAGCATGCCCGGAAGACCAGGTAATGGTCGTCCTCGCGTTCGAAATGCACGCCATGGCGCTCCAGGTAGCGCAGCGTGTCTTCGGCCTCTTCGGACAGGATGCGCGCCAGGCGGGGATCGGCCATCCCCTGGCCGGCGGCCAGGATATCGTTCAGGAAAACTCCCGGATTGTCCTCGGGATCGCCCGCGCCATCCGGTATGTTGAAGGCGCCCACCTCGGCCACGCTATGGAACGTGGCGCCGCTCTTGCGGAACTCCCCCTTGATGGCCACCAGCACATCCGCGCCAGCGGAATCCGCCTCCAGGATCGCGCGCAGCGCGGCGCCGCCGCTGCCTACGACAAGTACGTCGGTCGTAATTTCACGATAAGGTTTCTGCATCGTCTCCTCCCGGGCTATGCCGTTTTCAAGAGAAATGGCTTTCAGCCATGGATTTCAGGGTGGGCGACACCCGGACCTCGAACGGGATCAGGTCCAGCACCTGGGTCTGCAAATCGACGCCAGGCGCTACTTCCTCCACCTGCAGCCCTTCTTCCTGCAAGGAGAAAACAGCCCGTTCGGTCACATAGAGCACCTGCTGCCCCTTGGAACGGGCGCGCTGCGCGCTGAAGGTCACCTGCTCCACCTGGGGCACGAACTTGGAGAACTTCCCTTCGTTCTTGATCCGCAGCTTTCCCTGGCCGCTCTCGATCTCCACACCGCCTGCCGAGAAGGAACCGCAGAACACGATCCGGCGCGTGCGGTGCGTAATGTCCACGAAGCCGCCGCAACCGGGGATGATGCCGTTGAACTTGCTGACATTCACATTGCCCTGGGCATCGATCTGCCCGAAGCCCAGGAAAGTCATGTCCAGCCCGCCGCCCAGGAAATACTCGAACACCTGGGTGGAATCGACGATGGCCAGGGGATTGATATTCGTGCCGAAGATGGCCCGCTCTCCCGGCACCCCGCCGATCGAGCCGTGCTCGGGGAAAAAGGTGGCCTGGTCCGGCCCGCTGCGCTCGACCAGGATCTTCGGGATGTCCACGGGAATGCCCACGCCCAGGTTCACCACCTGGTGCGGCGCGATTTCGTTGGCTGCGCGGCTGACCACGATGCGCGAAATTCCGGCCGGCACCGGCTCGATGCGCCCCAGCGGCAGGCGGATCTCTCCGGTCAGGGCCGGATTCAGCGCCTGTCCGCCGGAAACGCTCTGCTCGGGCTCGATGACGATGGCGTCCACACAGATCCCCGGGATCTCGACCATGCGGGGATGCAGCGAGCCTCCCTGTGCAAGCCGGCGCACCTGGACGACGACCTTCCCGCCACTGGCCTTGGCCGCCATGGCCAGCGTCTTCACGCCCAGCGACACGGGCTCGTCTTCCATGCTGATATTGCCGTACTCGTCGGCCGTGGTCCCCCGCAGGAAGGCCACATGCACAGGTTCGCAGCCGTAACGCAGATAGGTTTCCTCGCCGATCTTCACGCGCCGGGCCAGGGATTCCGCCGCCGCCTGGTTGATGCGGCCCCCTTCGACATCCGGATCGACGAACGTATCCAGCCCGACCTGAGTGAAGGTTTCCTTCTTGCCCGACGCCGTATCGCGCAGCATCTGGAACAGTGTCCCCATGGGCACCACGTGCGCCTCGAATACGTTCTGCTTCAACAGCTCCGTATAGCGCGATGTCTTCAGGAAACTGTAGCCGCTGCCGATCGCCCGGCGCACCATGCCTGGCTGGGCAAGGTGTTCGAGCCCTAGCCCGGGCCCCATGCCTGTGATGATGGGATGGATCTCAGTCAGGTTGCGCGGCGAACCGCTGGCCGCGAAACGCTCTCCCAGCGCGCGCAGCAATGCATCCGGCAGCAGGACGTTTTCGCAGCCGCAAATGGCGATCGTGTCGCCATCCTTGACCAGTTGAGCCGCCTCTTGCGCACTCAGAATATCGACAGCCTTCATAAATCAGATAGTCCTCAAAGAAACGAACCCTTACGCCCCAAGCTCTTTCTCGATCTGTTGCGCAGCGTTCTTCAATTTTGCAAAAATGCCGGGAATGGATTCCTTCGGCATGCGCACCGACGGCACGGCGGTATTCAAACCGGCGATGACCTCGCCGCGGGCATTGCGGATGGGCACCGCCAGGCTGGAAACGCCCTCTTCGAACTCTCCGATATTCAAGGCGTAGCCTCTTTGCCGGATGCGGCGGCGTTCTTCCTGCAGCTCGCGCCTGTCCGTGATGGTTTTCTCGGTATAGGCCTGCAGCGCCTGCTGGTCCAGGAACTGCAGGACCTCGGCGTCGCTCATGTAGGTCAGGAATATCTTGCCCATGCTGGTGCAGTGCAAAGGCGACAAGGCTCCCACCTGCGAGTTCAGATCCAGCATGCGCGTCACCTTGCGGCTCACCGCCCTGTCCAGGAACGCCGCGAACATGCCTTCGCGTTGCCCCAAATGGACGATTTCGCCAAGATCGTCGGCCAGTTCCTGCACATAGGGGCGGGCGATCTCGACCAGGTCGTTCTCGCTGAAGCGCCGCACCGCCAGCTTCAGCAGCGCGGGCCCCACGCGATAGCTGCCATCCTTCGGATCCTGGGCGACATAGCGCATGAACTCCAGCGTCTTGATCAGATCGAAGACCGTACCTTTGCTCAACTGCAGTTCCTTGCTGATCGCGCTGATGCCCTTGCTGTCACCGCCGATCACGTTCAGCACCGATAGCGCCCGTACGACCGACCTGATGGTTTTTGGCGAATCGTTTTCCCGATCTTCTTGCATGACAGTTCCTGTGTGGTGTGGATACAAGGCTTTTAGCCTACCTTTTCCCTCAGCACTTTGATATTGGTATCTCCGATTGCACACAGCCTGCCATCCTGGCTGGTGATCTCGGCGGACATGAATATCTTCCTGCTTTCCCTGTCGATTCGGGATACCGCGACCTTCACCGAAATCGTATCGCCGATGAAAACGGGAGACAGGAACTTGATGTTGAAGGTCTGGGCCGCATAGCCCGGCGGATTCAGGCGCGGGCCGATCAGTTCGACCGTGCATCGCGACACGAAGCCCGGCAGCAGCGCCCCATGCGCGACGCGCGCGCCGAGCTTTTCTTCCGCGTAGACCGCATTGACATGATTCGGATGGAAGTCGCCCACGATGCCTGCGTACAGATAGACATCCGACTCGGATACGGTCTTCTGGATGGTGTGCTCTTCACCCAGCTTGATTTGTTCGAAAGGATCGATGGACATATTTTCTCCAGGGAACAGCAAAACATCAGGTGGTCAGCAATTGCGGCAGGAACAGCGCAATCTGGGGGAACACAATGATCAGGAAGATCAGTGCGATGAAAGCCAGAACAAAAGGCGCGGATGCGCGGATCATTTGCGGGACGGGCACCTTGGCGATCGAGCCGGCAATCAGTATGCACAGGCCGAACGGCGGCGTGATCAGTCCCATGGCGGCCGTCATGACGATCACAATGGCCATGTGCATCGGATCGATGCCGACCGTGGCGGCGATCTCCTGGGCGATTGGCAGGAAGATAATGATGGCCGGCACCCCGTCCAGGAAGCAGCCGATCAGCAGGAAAATGGCGAAGATGAAAATCAGCCCGGTCACCTGCGTCAGCTCGAACTGGGCAATGAACTCTCCCACTATGTTCGGAACCTGCAGAAAGGCGATCATCCAGCCGAACGCCACTGCCGATGCGATCGCGAATACCGGCAACGAAACCATGATCGATGCGCTCTTGGCGATGTTCGGCAACTCTCGCAGGCTGACGCTGCGCAGCAGAATGATCACCAGAACAGCATAGGCGACCGCCACCACTCCGGCTTCCGTCGGCGTGAATATGCCCGCCATGATGCCGCCGATGATGATGACGGGAATGCCCAGGGGCAGAAGACATTGCCTGAACGCACGCACGACTTCGGGCGCGCTGGCGCGCGCCTCGCGAGGATAATCATGCTTGCGTGCCACCACATAGGCGATCAGCATCTGCGAAACCCCGACCAGGATGCCCGGCACCACGCCGGCCAGAAACAGCTTGCTCATCGACAGATTGGCCAGCGAACCATAGACGATCATCAGCACGCTGGGAGGAATGATCGCGCCCATCGTGGACGAAGCCGCGGTAATGGCCGCCGAGAAGCCCGGCGAATAGCCTTTCTTGACCATGGCCGGGATCAGCATGGAGCCCATGCCGGCAGTATCCGCCGTAGCGGTACCGGAAACCGAGGCGAACATCATGCTGACCACTACATTCACCTGCGCCAGGCCGCCCTTGATATGTCCTACCAGGGCCTGGGCCAGATTGATGAAGCGATCGGTGATATTGCCCAGGTTCATCAGATAGCCGGCCAGGATGAAGAACGGAATGGCCAGCAAGGGGAAATAGTCCAGCGAGGCATACATGCGCTCGACCAGCAACTGGGTGGGCATATCGGACAGATATATGACCAACAGGGTCGGCAGCGACAGGCAGAAGGCCAGCGGCACGCGCAATAGCAGCAACAGCCAGAAGCTTCCGAACAGAATGGCGATAAGACTGGTTTCACTCATGATGATGCGATCCTTTTTCCGCAGCCACCCTCAACAAGCCGTAAACCGCATTGATGATGAACAGCGCACCGCTGATCGGCATGATCAGCATCAGATAACCCTGCTTGATGCCCAGCGAGAACGAATAGCGCCGCATGCCGCTTCCGACGAAATCCAGGCCATGCACCAGGAAAACCACGCCCAGCAAGGCGATCAGCAGATAGGACAGCACCTGCAGGAAGATCGATACCGGATGCCCTTCCGGAAACCAGCGATACAGCAAGTCGACGACGAAGTGCTCATTGCGCCGCACTCCGACCGTCGCCCCCAGGAACGCCACCCAGATGAAGCAGGCCGTCGCCAGCTCCATTGCCCAGACGAACGAATAACTGAAAAGATTCCGGCTGCCGACCTCCAGCAGGAGCGACACGCTCATGACAACCACGAGCAGACTGCAGATGTTCAGCACGCAGTCCTCCAGCCGGACGACCAGCCGGTCATAGACAAAAGAAAATCGATTCATGATGCCTTCCAGTGACGCGCGGCGGCGGGTCTCGCGAGAGTCCGCCGCCGCGCGGAAGCATTACAGTGCGCGAATGGCCTGCAACAGATCTTCTGCGCCGACGTCCTTGGCAACCTTGTCATACAGGGGTTCCAGCGGAGTACGGAATGCCGGCTTGTCCACATCGACGATGATGGCGCCTTCGGCCTGCATGCCCGCCACGGCCTTTTCCTGGAACTTCACCGACAGGTCGAGCACTTGCTGGCCCGCGGTGGCAAAGGCTTTTTCAACCGCGGGGCGGAGTTCCGCCGGAATCTTTTCCAGCGCGCGGTCGGATACCAGCACCAAGGCCACATAGAACGAGTGGTCGGTCTTGGACAAGTGCTTGGCCACCTCATGCAGCTTATAGGTGTACAGGATATCCGGCGCGTTCTCGACCGCCTGCACCACGCCCTGGCGCATGGCTGCGACCACCTCGGGCATGGGCATGTTCACCGGATTGGCGCCATAGGTGGACCAGACTTCGGACTCGATGGGGTTTGCCTGCACGCGCATGCGCAGCCCCAGGGTTTTCATGTCGGCCGGGGTGCGCACATCGCCCTTGGTATTGGCCACCCAGCGGCTGCCCACCGTGGTCGGCGCCAGAAGCTGCAGGCCCAGCTTGGCATCGGCAACGGACTTCTGCATGAACTTCCACAATTCGCTGTCCGGCGCCATGCCCTTTCGATACGTCTCATAGCTTTCGAAGATATACGGCACGCTGAACAGCTGGAACTGAGGCACGAACGAAGCGAAGTTTCCTCCGCCTGCGATCGCGATATCCAGGGAGCCGCTGCGCAGGGCTTCGATCATGCTGATTTCATTGCCCAGTTGCTGGTTCGGATAGATGCGCAGCTTGACCTGCCCATTGGTTTCCTCTTTCAGGGCCTTGTCCAGCAGATCAAGGGTGGCGTAGTACAGGCCGTCGCGATTCGATTCCGTGCCCGCCGTCAGCGTCAGATTGACGGTTTGCGCATGAGCGCCATTCGCCAGCCCCATGGAAAAAGCCGCCCCGGCCAGCAACCCGGCCATGTATTTCTTGATGCCCATTCAATATCTCCTCTCTGTGCATCCCCGTTTGCCGGGGTACGCGTGTATTGGAAAATCATGTTTTTCATTATCGTACGGCACTGTCGTACGACGTACGGAAATATCTTATGGACAAAAAAAAGGCCTGTCAAGAAGACAGACCAGCATGCATTTTGCAAGTGGAGCGAAGTCCGAAATCCGCTCGTCCGCCGACGCAAGTGGATTCCGCAAACAGTCCCTAAACCGCTCAGCCGTGCAGCGAATCGAAGGAAAACAGCCCGATCGGCAGGTCCGTGCCGCCGTCCAGCGCCAGATCCGCCAGGATCTCGCCGGTCACGCCGCCGAACTTGAAGCCATGCCCGGAACACGGCGAAGCCACCACGACATTGGGCTGTCCCGGCAACAGGTCCATCAGGAAGTTCTCGGTGGGGGTCATCGTATAGCGGCAGGTCATCGCCTTGCTGAAGATGCCGCCCGCACCTGGAACATAGCGGTCAATGGCATCTTGCAGCAATTCCAGATCGCGCTCGCAAACCGGCGCGTTGGGTGCGTCCGGGTTGGCGATGGGCTCGCGGAAATGCGCGTGGCGTCCCATCTTGATGCCATCGCTGCCGACCATGGGAAAGCCGAAGAAAGAGCCTTCGCCCGTCTTGTTGTCTTCACGCAGGAACACCGGCATGCGGTGCGGCGTGGTCAGGAAACGCTCGCGCGGCTGAAACCACGACACCACAACCCTTATCGGAGACACGGCTTCGCGCAGCTGCGGCACCAGCTCGGCAATCCATGCGCCGGTCGCCACCACGACCTTGCGGGCGCGGATGCTGCCCTGCTCCGTGCGCAGCGTTACGCCGCCATCGCCGGGTTCGACCCCCAGGACTCGCTGGCCGTATTGCAGGCTTGCGCCCGCCTGCGCTGCGGATTTCAGGAAGGCATTGACCGACCGTTCCGCCAGCAGGTACCCGCCCTGGTGTTCGAACAGGCCGGCTTCGTCCGGCTGCAATGCAAATACCGGAAAGCGCTCGCGCACCTGATCCGCGTCCAACCATTCATGCGCCAGTCCGTGCTGCTCGCAGGCCAGTCCGGTGCCCTTCAGGATCTTGCCGTCGCGTTTGCCGATATGCAGCACACCGGTAATGTGCAGCAAGGGTTCCTGCACACGCTCTTCCAGGCTGCGCCAGTTCCGGTAGGCGCGATGCAGCAGCGGGACATAGGCGGGGTCCTCGAAATACCCGAGCCGGATCAGGCGCGTGTCTCCATGGGAAGACCCCATGCCGTGCCCGGGATGGTAGGCCTCCAGGCCGATGACGGAGGCTCCGCGCCGCGCCAGTTCGTCGAGGGCGGCCGCCCCCGTGATTCCCAGCCCGATGACGGCGGCATCGTAGACTTTCTGCATTTCTGATCGTTCCGTCTTCAGTGCGTATGCTCGTCCAGCACCAGGTGGGCCATGCCGTCTTCCGTGGCGATGCCCACTTTGCGCCCGACGGGAAGCGTCGCCTTTACTTTGACGTGGCCGTAGGGCAGACCGGTGACGACAGGCACTTTCACCGTTGCGCGCAGCCAGCGCACGACGGCATCCAGGTCATAGCCATTGTCCACGGCGCTCAGGCGGTAATCCGTGAAGCGCCCCAGCACAATGGCTTTCTGGCGCTGCAGCACGCCGGCCTGCCACAGCTGCGCCAACATGCGCTCGATGCGGAACGGATGCTCGGCCACATCCTCCAGGAACAGGATACCGCCCTTCACCTTGGGGAAATAAGGCGTACCCAGCAGCGATACCACCATGGCCAGGTTTCCGCCCCACAGCACGCCGCGCGCATCCACGGGATCGGCATCGGGCGACTCGAAGCCCAGCACTTCCAGCTCACCGCGCACCGCCTCGCCGAACAGATCGGCCGTCAGTTCGTCCACGCTTTTGCCACCGAAGTCGGTGACGGCTGCCGGACCTGTCAGGCTTTCCGCACCGGTCTGCGCCAGCAGCGCCAGGTTGAACGCCGTGAAGTCGCTATGCCCGACAAAGATCTTTCCGCTGTCGGCCACGGCCTTCCAGTCGATCTGCGGCAGCAGCCGGCTCAGGCCGTAGCCGCCGCGAGTGGCCATGACCAGGCCGTGCTTCTGCTTGAGCGAACGTTGTATGGCGGCCAGGCGCTGCTTGTCGGTGCCGGCGAAACGCTCGTGCACCGCCAGGGCCGTGCGGTCCACGCTGGTCGTGAAGCCCCGCTCTTCCAGACGCTGGCAAGCCAGTTCCAGTTCTGCCGGATTGCGCACCGCGCCCGATGGCGAGATCAGATAGATGCCGCGCTTTCCGGCAGGCTTTCCCGCAGGTTCGTGATGGTCATGCGTGCATGATGGTCCGTGCTTGTGTTGGGATTCTTTCTTGCCTGCCATGAAAACTCCTGCGCTGAAAAGATATGCGTCGGCGATGCCGGATACGGGGGATATCTCCCGATCGCATGAAACCCTGCAAGTTTAAACGGATTGACGGAGCAATGCCTCGGAAGCCGCGGGCAGGCCGCCTTGGGAAGCACATCCGCTTATCGTTCGGCCGGATCAGCGGCTCCCTTGGCCTGCTGCCTGCGCTCGCGGAAGAACCGGCGCAGCATTTCGCTGCATTCGTCCGCCAGCAGCCCGGAACGTATGCCGGTCTGATGGTTCAGGCGGGTATTGGATGACAGGTCGATCAGGCCGCCGCAGGAACCCGTCTTGGGGTCCGGCGCGGCGAACACGATTTCCCGCAGCCGCGCATGCAGCATGGCGCCCAGGCACATGGCGCAAGGCTCCAGCGTCACGAACAGCCTCAGGCCGGGCAGGCGGTAGTTGCCCATCAGCCGCGCAGCCTCGCGCAATGCCACGATTTCCGCATGGGCGGTGGGATCGTGGTCGATGATCGTACGGTTGTATCCGGCGGACACGACATTGCCCTGCGCATCGACGATGACCGCTCCCACAGGGACCTCTCCCAGCGCGTAGGCCTGCCGCGCCTGCGCCATGGCCTGCCGCATCCAGCCACGCTCCTCTTCGGTGAAGACATGATCGGCCATCAGCGCGCCGCCGCTTTCCGCCTGCGCATCCTCTGCGGAATCGATGCGATCGTCCTGCCGGCGGTGCTCCGGCTGCGCCTGCCCTTCCCTGGGCTTCTTATCGGAACAGAATCCACACATACCGGCCTATCCCCTGTACATGCGCGACTTCAGCGTAATGCGCCCGGCGATGCTCTCCACCGCCTCTTCCAGCCACTGGTAAAGCTCAGCCTCTTCGTTGTAGCGCGCCTGGTTCAGGTTGGATACCCTGCCTTCCTGGATGAAGCCCCAGGCGCGGCTGCGCTTGTTCTTGTGCCTGGGATCCCAGACGCCGAAGGCGACGC
The DNA here is from genome assembly GCF_004342005.1 of Paracandidimonas soli. Classification (GTDB taxonomy): domain Bacteria; phylum Pseudomonadota; class Gammaproteobacteria; order Burkholderiales; family Burkholderiaceae_B; genus Paracandidimonas; species Paracandidimonas soli. The sequence continues at coordinate 234,327 of NZ_SMBX01000002.1, read as the reverse complement.
CGCCCGAACGGCGGATCAGGGAAAAACACGGGATATCGGTATAGCCGTCGCCCACGAACACCATCTGTTCGAACGGAATGCGCAGCTTGTCCTCCGGCACCTTGCGGTTGACTTCGAACGGCTTGTTGCGCGATGCCGGGCCGATGATGCCTTTCTGGATGTGGAACAGGTAGCGTGTCTTGTCCGTGAAACTGACGATGCGGCGCGGGAAATGAATGCCGCCGACCTCGTCGTACATGAATTCCGAAGCCCAGATATCCGTGAACTCGTGCGCAATCGGAGTATGCCGCACCACATCGCCGATGCCGCTGGAGATCAGGTAGAACTCCAGCTGGACCTGCGGGTGATTCTGCCGCACGTGCGAACGCAGGCGCTCGAACAGCGTGGGCACCCCCTCATGCAGGGGCAGGCGCCTCCCCCAATCGGCAAGTCTCGCCTGAGTGATGGCGCCGTGGCTGCCGGACTTCGACAGCGCAATCATCTGGTGGAGATAGGCGGGCACGGGGTCCCAGTCCTGCTCGAACAACAGCGGATCGACATCCTGGTGCCAGAACTGCTGCACGTCCACGCCGATATCCGCAAGGAACCCGGACGTGCTGTCGGGCGCAAGAGTATCGTCGAAATCGAAAATCAGGGCAATGGCATCGGACATGATCGCATCATCGGAAATGGCATGCCGGCATCATAACCTGCACGTCTTTGACTCGACATGCGAGACCTGGATATCCGGCGGAAGTTCGTGAGCCGCACAGACGCCAATCTCCCTTCCATCGAGGCGGACATTGGCAGTCTGCGCCCGCCAATAACGTATAGTCAGTTCAAGCGGATGGAAAACCGCACGGCGGCTCCGCCGCCTTCCGGCAATGCATTGCAGACCAGCAACATTCCGGCATTCGGCGCACCCTGATCACATACGGGGGGAATATGCAAAGACCCGTCTTTTTCAATGTATTCCAGATCCAGATGCCCGTAGGCGCCATCGCCTCGATCAGCCACCGCATCAGCGGGGTGCTGCTGGCCGCCGGCATTCCCTTCTGTATTTATCTGCTCGATTCGTCGCTGGCAGGTCCGGACGGCTACCAGCACGCCGCAGACCTGCTCGACAGCCGCCCGGTCCGGTGGCTGTCGATACTCTTCGCCTGGGCGCTCGGCCATCACCTGCTGGCCGGAGTCCGCCACCTGCTCAGCGACATCGATATCGGTTCGAGGCTGCGGACGGCCCGTCGCAGCGCCTGGACGGTCAACTGCCTCGGTTTTTCGTTTGCCGTGCTTGCCGCCGTGGCCTTCCTATGAAAACGTCCCCTGTCAGCGGCCTGGGAGCCTGGCTCATCCAGCGGTTCACCGCCGTCTACCTGCTTTTCTTCTTTCTTTTCGCGCTGGCGTACTGGGTTTTTTTCCCGCCTGCCTCATACGACGCCTGGCGCGGCGCGATGTCTAGCGCCGCGCTCGCGGTTCCGACCGGCATGTTCTTCATCGCCCTGCTTGCCCATGCCTGGATCGGCCTGCGCGACATCGTTCTGGATTACGTCAAGCCCCTTGGGCTTCGGGTAGCCATGCTGGCATTGCTGGCGCTCGGCCTGGGCGGCATGGCTGCATGGGCGGTGCTGGCGTTGTCCGGCGCCCGGCCCTGACCCCGCCGGCCGCGATATTTCATACAGGAACCAGACATGCGACTCTCGATATACCGATTCGATCCAGACCTCGACACAAGACCCAGGATGCAGGATTTCGACGTGGAGCCCGGGCCCAACGACCACATGCTGCTGGACGTCATCCTGCGCATCAAGCGGGAAATCGACGATTCCCTGGGCATACGCAAATCCTGTCGGGAAGGCGTTTGCGGCTCGGATGCCATCAATATCAACGGCCGCAACGGGCTTGCCTGTATCACGCCGGTGCGCTCCCTGAAAGGAACGGTCGTGCTGCGCCCCTTGCCCACGTTTCCCGTCATTCGCGACCTGATCGTCGACATGACACAATTCTACAAACAGTACTGGTCGATCAAGCCGTACCTGATCAATCATGATCCCCCGCCCGACAAGGAACGCCTGCAGGCGCCCGAACAGCGCGAACTGCTCGACGGCCTGTACGAATGCATCCTGTGCGCCTGCTGTTCGAGCCAATGTCCCTCCTATTGGTGGAATCCTGACAAATTCGTCGGTCCCGCCGGACTGTTGAACGCCTATCGCTTTATCGTAGACGGCCGCGACCAGGCTACCGAAGAGCGGCTGGACGACCTGAACGACGCATATCGCCTGTTCCGCTGCCGCACCATCATGAACTGCACCGAAGTCTGTCCCAAGGGGCTCGAACCCTCGCGCGCGATCGAGCACATCCGGCTGGCGATGACGCAGCGCTCGATATAGGCGGGCACGTATTCCGGCCCAGTCCATACCTCCCTGACAAGGCAAAGGAATGACTATGCCACTCGTCCAAGCAATACTTCCCGCCGCCAGCAAGCGGCTGATCACGATCCAGACCACGGCGCCGCTGGTGGATGCGGCCAAGCTGCTGAGCACCATGAACATAAGCCTGATTGTCGTGTGCAATCTGGAGGGCTTCATGTCCGGAGTGGTCACGAAAAGCGACGTGGTGCGTCAAATCAGCGTCTGCGAAGGCTGCAGTTGCAAGACCATGGTGTCCGAGGTCATGAGCGGGAATGTCGTAACGTGCCATCCGGACCAGGATCTTTACGATATCTGGCTTCTGATGAAGAACAGGAAGCTGAAACAGATTCCTGTGAGCAGCCAGGATGCGCGGCCTCTGGGGCTGCTATACGCGAATGAGGCGCTGGAAGTGCTGCTGAAAGAAGAGGAGTATGAAAAGCTGCTGCTGCGGGACTACGTCATGGGCGTCGGCTACCGCTAGTCCGCCAGGGCTGCGGGCGGCAACGCTATCGCCGCATGCCTTGCCTGCCCGATGCGGGATGAATCAGGCGCAGCACGGCCGGCAGGCCCGCCGGCAAATCATCGGCGATCAGTCCCGGCCCGAACGCCCGGGCGACCTCGCCGTGCAGCCAGGCCGCCGCGCAGGCGGCTTCGAAGACCGGCATGCCCTGCGCCGCCAGCCCGGCGATCATGCCGGTCAATACATCCCCGGCGCCGCCCGTGGCCAGCGTGGGCGGCGCATTGGTATTGATGACGGCGCGGCCATCCGGCGCGGCGATGACGGTGTCCGCCCCCTTGAGCAACACGATCGCGCCGCTCTCCCGGGCCGCCTGCCGCGTCTTCGACAGCTTGTCGCCGTTTGCGGCAAGAGAAGGGAACAATCTGGCGAACTCGCCTTCATGCGGCGTCAGTACGCATGGCCCCTCGATGGCCCGGAATAAATCGGAGGGGGACAGGGAAGCGGCGCTGCGCGTCTTCTCGAAAACACTGAGCGCGTCCGCGTCCAGAACGGTAACGCGGCGCAGCGAGAGCACATGCAGGACCAGTTGCTCCAGCCACCGCTGAACGCCCGCCCCCGGTCCTACCGCAATGGCGGATTTGCGCGGATCCCGCAGCTGGGAGTGCAGCCCGGCATCGTCCTGCCAGCCTTGCAGCATGATGCTGGCAGGCGTGCTGGCATACAAAGGCAGCGAGCCCTGCGAAACAAGCAGCGTCGTCAGCCCCGATCCAATGCGTGCCGCAGCCGTAGCCGTCAGTCTCGCGGCGCCCGCCATCACGGCGCCGCCGATTACGACCGTGTGGCCCCTGTGATACTTGTGTCCTTCCATACTCGGCCAAGGGTAGCCGTCATGCCAAAGCGAGATATCGTTTTCGAAGACCAGGTTCCCTGGATCGACGCTCCCAGCTTCGTCCGACGCGCCTGACAGGCCATGCAGGACATGAGCCGGAATGCCGATATCGACAACCGCCACCTCGCCGCACAGCAGTCGGCCGGGCAACAGCACGTGCCCCGGCTTCTTGCGGAAGAATGTCACGGTCAGATCCGCCCTGACGGCAAGACCGCCCAGCGCCTGGCCGGTCGCTCCGTCGATGCCGCTGGGCATATCGACCGCGCATACCGGCGCAGTGCCCGCGTTCACGGACTCCACGAATCGCGCGACGACGCCTTCCAGCGGCCTGGCCAGCCCTGCGCCGAACAGGGCGTCGACCACGAGGTCCACAGATTCCGGCACGGTTTCCGGCAAGGGCGACACATCGCCCTGCCATTGCTGCGCATGCCATGCCGCATCGCCGCGCAGGGCCTGCCGTTCGCCCGCCAGCGCCAGATCGACCTGCCAGCCGGATGCCGCCAGGTGCCGCGCAATGACGAAGCCGTCTCCGCCGTTGTTGCCCGGGCCGCAGGCGACCAGCGCGCGTCCTGGGGGCCAGCGCGACATGATGGCCTGAGCGACGGCGGCGCCGGCGTTTTCCATCAGGACGGTTCCCGCAATTCCCGAGGCAATGGCTGCCGTATCCGCCCTGCCCATTTCGGCAGGCGTGAGCAGGCGAAATTCGCTATCGTGGAAGTCCTGCGTATGGCTCATGATGACCGCCCTTCAGCCGCCTGCTTCGTTCAGGCCGCAAACTATCGTGCACGACGTGGGAAATCGCGCACCGACGAAAAAATGCCCCCACGCTGCGCCTTCGGCTTGCTGCCCCCCAAAGGGGGCGCTTTTTGCCTAGGGGCGGCCCGGCGACAAAACAACGCCGGCGCGTGCGCATCAATCCCGGAAGTTGTTGAACTGCAGGGGCAGATCGACATCGGTCTTGCGCAGCAGAGCGATGGCTTCCTGCAGGTCGTCGCGCTTCTTGCCGCTGACGCGCACTTTGTCGCCATTGATCTGGGCCTCGACCTTGAGCTTCGCGCCCTTGAGAGCCGCGATCAGCTTCTTGGAAATCGCCTGCTCGATGCCCTGGCGCACCGTGATCTTCTGGCGGGCGCCGGCCACGTTCTCCAGCGGATCGGCCACTTCCAGGCAACGCACGTCTATGCCGCGCGCCGACAGGCGGCCGCGCAGGATGTCCAGCATCTGCTTGAGCTGGAACGCACTGGAAGCTTCCTGGGTGACGACGAACCCTTCCAGCGAAAACTTGGCGTCGGTTCCCTTGAAATCGAAGCGCGTGCTCAGTTCGCGGTTCGCCTGATCGACGGCATTGCGCAGTTCATGCGTATCCACTTCGGACACAATATCGAATGATGGCATGGCTGTTATCTATCCCTTGATTCATGAATACCGCGGGAATTCCGTCCCGCGCACGCCATTCAGTGTACAAAACCTGGGCCGAACCGTCCCGGCCGCGGTGATGTGAGTGTGCCCGCCTTGCGTCAACCCCGCAACGGCGCCAATGAGTGCACACTTGCAAGCCCTGCAAATGATTATCCGGCAAACAAAACAACCATTTGGTTAATTAAAAGTGAAATTAATTCGCTTATGGTTTTTATCGATCTCCTCTAGACTGCGCTCCATCGTCGTTGAAACAGGCTTTCCCGCAAAGGGACTGCACAGGAGCGCATCATGTCCGTCTACCGGGACGCCAACATCCGTCTAAGCGAAACCGTCCATCCACAGCTGACAGCCACGTGTCTGCCCGGCCCCGATGAGTCCGTACTGGGCCAATACGCCCGCATGCGTCCGCAACTGGCCGCATTCCATGCCTTCGACAAGGCGCATATCGTGATGCTGGCCGAGCAGCGCCTGCTGGATCGGGCGGATGCCGCCGCCATGCTGCGGGTATTCCGGGACATGGAGCAATCGGATCCCATCAAAATCCGCGCCGCCACCTCCGAAAACATGCATTCCGGCGAAGCGCTGCTCGTGCAGGCGCTCGGCAAGGAGATCGCGGGAAAGCTGCATCTGGGAAGAAGCTCGGGAGACCTGCTTGCCGTATCCTTCCGCATGACGCTGCGCGCGCGCCTGCTGGACTTGCTGGAAGAGCTCGGCGGCCTGCGCAAGGATCTGGTCCAGCTCGCCCGGCGCCATGTGGATACGGTCATGCCCGGCTATACCCATCTGCAGCACGCCCAGCCCCTGACATTCGGACACTACCTGTTGTCCATGCTCAGCGGATTCGACCGGGACATGGAGCGCTTTCGCGCGTTCTATGCCCGGCTGAATCAGAGCCCGGCCGGCGCCGCTATCCTGGTCGGATCGGCCTTCCCCCTCGATCGGCACCGGACTGCCAAGCTGCTGGGCTTCGACGGACTGGCGCTCAATACGCGCGATGCCGTCTGGGGCCGCGACCTGGAAATCGAAGCTCACGCCCTGGCCACCATCCTGGCCGGCAACGTCAATCGCCTGGCCGAAGACCTGATGCTGTGGAGCGCACCGGAATACGGCATGGTCGAATGCGCTGACGGCCTTTGCGGCACCAGCAGCATCATGCCGCAGAAGAAGAATCCGAACGGCCTGGAGCACCTGAAAGGCCTGGTCGCCACCAGCAGCGGCCTGCTGGTCAGCGCCGTCGTCGTCAACAAGAACCCATCGACCGCGCCCGTCTTTGAATGGATACACGCCTTGTCCGACCATTGGCGTTCTTACGACGAGCTGATCTCCGGGTTGCCACTGATGCGCGCCGTCCTGCAGACACTGGTCGTGCACGGCGAGCGCATGGAGACGCTGGCCGGCAGCCACGGCGCCACCATCACCGACCTGGCCGCGCTCATCGTGGAACAGGCGGGCCGCTCATGGCGCAACGCGCACCAGATCGCCGGCATCGCTGTCCGTCTGGCTCTGGAAGCCGGCAAGACGCCATCGGCGATCGATGCCGAGATCCTGGAACGGGCATCCGGTCTCCTCGATGGCCGCACGCTTGGCCTGCCGATGAGCGCCATCGCAAACGCGCTGGACGCCAGGGCTTCCGTGTCGCGCCAGCAATTGCCGGGCGGCCCGTCGGCAGCCCGCATGGCCGAGGCTCTGGCGCTGCACGAAGCCTCGCTGGATGCTGACACGGCATGGCTGAGCTCCACTCTGCAGTCCCAGGCCGATGCCGCGCAGGAGCTGGAGTCGGCCATCGACGGCCTGCTGGCGGACGACCGCACAGGCTGACGGCCGGCAAGAGATGAAAGGCAGGAACACGACGATCCCCGTCGACCCGACGGCTCCGGCAAGCCCGGCGCATGCGGACAAATGGAAACATCGATGATGAAGAGGAGCGGAAAATGAGACAATCCCGACGCAACTTTCTGTATGGCGCCGCCGCCGGCGCGCTGGCGCTGCACGGCCGGGCATGGGCGGCCCCAGGCAACTGGCCCGACCGTTCGATCCAGTTGGTCATGGGCTATCCGTCGGGCGGCGCCACCGACGGCGTGATGCGGCCCCTGGAAATGATTCTGCAGCGTGAACTGGGCCAGCCCGTCGTGTTCGACTATCGTCCCGGCGCCGGCGCGACCATCGCCGCCACGCACACCGCCCGGGCGAAGCCGGACGGCTATACGCTGCACGTGACCGACAGCGGTCCGATGACCATACTCCCCAACGGCAAGCAGCTCGCTTACGACCCGCTCAAGGATTTCACTCCCATCGGGCTGGTATGCGAAGGCGCCTCGATCATCGTGGCCCATCCCTCCCTGCCCGTCTCAAATCTGGGGGAGCTGATCGCCCTTGCCAAGGAAGAGCCCGGACAATTGCACTACGGCACCTCCGGCCTGGGCGGCGCTGCGCACCTGTCTGGCGAGCTCTTCCAGGCCGTGACAGGAGCTTCCCTGGAACACGTCCCGTACAAAGGTGGCAGCCAGGCCGCCATCGACCTGGTCGGCGGCCAGATTCCCCTGGCCTTCGCATCCACGGGAACGGCGCTGCCATTCGTCGAAACCGGCAAGATGAAACCCTTGGCCGTCACCTCGCGCAACAGGGTCGCCATTTTCCCCGACGTGCCCACGGTGGCGGAAGCCGGCTATCCCGACTATGACGCTACGGTCTGGTTCGCGATCGTCGCCCCGCCCAGCCTTCCCCGCCATATCGTCGACAAGGCTCATACGGCCCTGCAGACGGCGCTGAATACGCCCGAGGCCGGCAACGCCCTGCGCGCGCAGGGCTACGAGCCGGCGCCCGGTTCACCCGAAGATCTGCAGCGGCGGATCCAGGCGGACAATGAAAAGTGGCGAGCACTGATCCGCGACAAGCAGATCAAGTTCCAATAAGGCGGCGGCGTTCCCGCCCATGCGCGGCCGATACGTGCCATCTCGGCCGCGCATGCCGCATCATATTCACGGCGTACCCTGTTCCGGCTGCATGCCTTCCTCCACCTGGCGCCTAGGGCCTGTTAACAGGCCCTAGCATGTTCCAGGAAAAACCCGGCGGCGGGAAGCATGGGCAACTGGCCGTTCCAGATGATGCCAACGGCATCTTCCGGCGCCGGTACCGCCAGGGCAAGCGCCCGCCCGGTCGAGGCATCCATGAAGCGTTCCGCCACCCGGCGAGGCAGCAGGGTCAGGTAGGGCGACAGCCGGAACAAAGGCACGATCAGATTCACGTCGCTGGTTTCGACGAACTTCTCCGGCATGGACAGTCCTTCGTCCATCAGGGTCTTTTCGAGCAGATCCCGCATCAGCGTGCCTGGCACGGGCAGGCACCACGGGTATTGCAGCACGTCGGGCCATGCCAGGTCCGCCTTGGCCGCCAGCGGATGGGATGCGCTGGCCATCACGACGGCATCGTCGTGCAATACCTCCATGCACGAAAGCCCCATCTGCGTGATGACAGCGTTCAGCCGGGCGAAGAGGAACGACAGCTTCCCTTCTGCGACTTGCGCCAGCAGATCCGCCGATTCTCCTTCGACTAGCTCCACGCGCACCATCGGATACTGGCTGGAAAAGCTGGCGATCACCCTGGCCAGGAAAGGATTCAGCGAAACCGCCTTGACGCCGATGCGCAGTTCACCCTTGTGGCCGTGCGTCAGGGCATCCACCCGCTGTTCGAGCACGGCCAGCTCCGCCTTGATCGCGCGCGCAGAAGCGATCACCGTTTCCCCAAGCGGCGTCGGCGCTATCCAGCCTCGCCCCCGCTCGAACAGCGGCTCTCCGAGCAGGGCCTCCACTTCATTCAGCGCCTTGGAAACGGCCGCCGGCGATATGTGCAGGCTTTGCGCCACCTGCGCCAGGCTGCTGGCGTCGTGGATGGCGAGCACCAGCCTCAAATGCCTCAGCTTCAGCCGCTGGATCATCCCCTGCACCTTGCTGCCCCTGAAAATAGACGAACGTCGTGCAAGTTTACGTTTGCATCAGGATCGCCGCAACGGCGTTCGCCGCCCTCCGCGCTTCGGCGCATACGCAATGAGGCCGGGGAGCAGTCTACAATCCGGATGATTCGCATTTTCAATATGCCTACCCGCAGGCGCATCGCGCCGGAGCTGCAGATGACACTTTCCTCCCCCGACCCCTCGGCCGATCCGGCAGCCCTCCCCGCCGCCAACCGCGCAACCCGCACGATGATCTTCATCAGCGTCGCCTTTTCCGGGCTCGCCATGACGGTCATCCTGCCCATTCTCGCCCCGCTGATCCGCGAGCTCGGCCTGTCGGAAAGCCAGGGAGGCTGGATGGTCTCCATCGGCTCGGTCGCCATGGTGCTGATGGCGAACGTCTGGGGGCCCCGTAGCGATCGCACCGGCCGCAAGCCCGTCATCCTCGCGGGCTTCGCCGGCCTGTTCCTGGCCTACATCACGCATACCCTGGTGGTCTGGCTCGGCCTCGAAGGACTGCTGCTCGGACTTCCCCTGTTCCTGCTGCTGATCCTGACCCGCGCGCTGGTCGGCATGTTCATCCCCGCCGCCACGGCGGGCGCGCAAGCCTACATGGCCGACATCACCACGCCGGCCCAGCGCAGTTCCGGCATGGCCCTGATCAGCGCCGCCAACGGTGTGGGCATGGTGGTAGGTCCCGCGCTGGCGGGCACGCTGGCGCTGGCGGGGCTGATCTGGCCCATGCTGCTGGCTACCCTTCTTCCCCTGATTGCATTCCTTGTCGTCAGGCGCGGACTGCCGCATGTCGAGCCGCGCCAGCAGCCAGCGAAGGCAAGAATCAGCCCGTTGACTCCGGGGCTGCGCAACTGGCTGGTCGTCGCGCTGATGACCATGACCAGCATCGTCACGCTGCAGATCGTGGCCGGATTCTATTTCCAGGACCGCCTGGGTGTGGACACCAGGACCACCGCCCGCCTGCTTGCCGGAGCGCTGACCATCGTCGGTCTCGTCCTGGTGCTGACGCAGACTGTGCAGATCCGCTACCTGAAATGGCAGTCCCGCCGCCTGGCCATGGCGGGCGCCCCGCTGATGGCTGTCGGCATGCTCATCATGCTGAACACGCAGTCCGTGCCTGCCTATTACCTGGCCTATGCCTTCTTCGGTCTGAGCGGCGGATTGCTGTTTCCCGCTTTCATGTCCGGCGCATCGCTCAGCGTGGATCGCCACCACCAGGGAGCCGCGGCCGGCCTGGTCGCGTCGGCGCAGGGACTCGGCGCCATCCTGGCCCCCATTGTCAGCACGACGCTATATGAATACGATAAGGCACTCCCTTTCACGCTCCTGATAGGCTTGATGGTGATTGCCTGGATCGCCGCCTCCATGGCGCCCGCCCCGGCGATCAGTCCTCCGCCCAAGGCCGCTAACCCCAACGCCTGAGCATCTCCATGCGCTTGAGACACATAGAAATCTTCGAAGCCATCCGGCGTACCGGCACCCTGACTCAGGCGGCGAACCTGCTGCACATTTCACAACCGGCCGCCAGCAAGCTGCTGGCAAACGCGGAAGCGCAACTGGGCTTTCCCTTGTTCGAACGCGTCAAGGGACGGCTCGTCCCTACGCCGGAAGCCGACATCCTGGCACCCCGGATGTCGCGCCTGAGCCAGGACCTGGCCAACGCCAGGCGGCTGGCGCACAGCCTGAAGCAGGGCCGGCAAGGCCATCTGCGCATCGGCTGCACGCCAGCCATCGGCATGGCATTCCTGCCCGCGGTGGTTGCCGGCTTCCAGAAACGCAACCCAAGCGTCACTTTCGACATCCGCACCCAGCACACCTCCGAACTGATCGACAGCCTGCAGACACGCGACCTCGATCTGATCCTGACGCTCTCCGCCATGGGTTTCCCGGGGCTGCAGTTGCGGGAAATCGGTGGTACGGAGCTGGTGCGCCTCAGCCGCAATCCGCAGCCGCCCGTATCGTCGCTGTCCGATCTGGCTGGCATGCCCTTGATTCTGCTCGATGCCAGGGACTCCGCCGGCGCGTTGCTGCAGCAGGCGCTGGAGCATGCCGGGATTCCGGCCCAGCCCAGCATCCAGGTGCAGACGCATTATGTCGCCTGCGCCTTGGTGGAGGCCGGCTGCGGCGACGCCATCGTCGACGCGATGACGGCGCGCGCCATGACCAAGCCCGGCATGTACATCAGCCGCCTGGAGCCGGCCATCCGGATCCCTCTATGCGTCATGACGCATCATCACGAAGCCCAGGGAAGACTGCAGGCCGCCTTCATCGAAGCGCTGGAGGCGCAGGCCAGGGCCCCCTCCGTTTCCTGAACACGCGCCAGACACAATACTCGGCCCTCGGGACAAGTATTGCTTCGGCTGAAACCTATCGCGGGCGAACAGCCTTAGTCGCCAGCCTGGTCAACTCGTACCGAAAGCCCGCAGGTGCGAGGCAAGCATTGCGCATGCGTCAGTACGACTCCCTGCCGCTCCAGTCCCAGGATCACGTCCTGGACGGGCGGGTCTCCGGCTACCATGCCCTGCAACCCCGCCGCCTCTCGCGCCTGGCTCGCCGACAGGGCCTCCTGCAATCGTGCATGGACGTTCGCCGGCCCGCAATAATGGGTGACTCCGTGGGCCCCAATGAGCTCCGGCGCGCGATCGAAATGACCATCCCGAAGACAGACATTCACTCCTGCGCGCGCCGCCACCGACCACGACAGCGACCAGCCATTGCCATGAGGCATGGGTTGAGTCCATAGATAGGAGGCGTGCCGGGGCATGTCCCATTCCAGGATCACGGCCAGCGCACTGATGGCCGCGCCACGATGGCTGCACAGAAGGGACTCCAGGCCGCCGTCCGCGCAGGCGTAGCTGAGCGCGATGGCGTCGTTTTCGTCCTGGGGCAGCTTCCAGGCATAGGCTGGATCGCCCTGGGCAAGGAATTCCTCATAGCCGATGTCCCCCACCGGATTCGCCGCCCCCTCGAAGACGGGGTCGACGACATCGATGACAAACACGGGATGCCCAGAGCGGCGCAGATCGAGGGCATCGCGGGCGGATTCCGCGAACTCCGCGTCCACCAGGATCGCCTTCGCCCCGCTGTCATCCAGCATCTTCGCGATGACGGATGGCTCCTGGCGAGGATCCAGCGCGCAGAAGACAGCGCCCGCCATCGGGATGGCGAATCCGGCCTCCACCATGGCGGGCGTGTTGGGCAGCATGACGGCAACGACGTCGCCCTTGCCGATGCCCTCCTGCTTCAGCGCGCAGGCCAGGCTGCCGCATCTGGCATACAGCTGCAGCCAGGTGCGCTTGACGATCTGGTCTCCCGCTCCATGCGCGACGGCCAGGCGCTGCGGATGCATCGCCACCGTGCGCGCCAAAAAGGACAAAGGAGAAAGCGGCGCGTAGTCCACCTGCATTCCCGGCGGATTCCACCCCTGCGTACCAGTCATAATCGGCTCCGTATCGGTAGTGATAACATGCGTGACCGGGCCGGCTCCCCGGATTCTGCTGGATTATGGCACCATGGCGCTGTTCCCAAAACGAAGAACAGACGGCAGGCATGTGCATCTTCGCGCTCTTTGTGGCAGCGAAACGACGGCCTGCCGCGCAGGAACAGCTCACAAAGCAACGGACGATGAGAAAACTACTGCACACGGCGGACTGGCAAATCGGCAAGACCTTCGGGCAATTCTCGCCGGAAGATGCCGCCATTCTCACGGAATCCCGCTTCCAGGCGGTCGAAGCGCTGGCAGCGCTGGCCGCCGGGCGGCAGGTCGACGCCGTTCTTGTGGCGGGCGACGTATTCGACATGCAAAGCGTCAGCGACAGAACGCTGCACCGGCTGTTCCACGCCATGTCGGGCTACGGCGGCCCGTGGCTGCTGCTGCCCGGCAATCACGACGCCGCGCTGGCCGAGTCCGTCTGGACCCGCATCCGGCATCTGGGCGCGGCGCCGGACAATGTCAGGCTCTGCCTGGACAACACTCCTGTGCTACTCGAGTCCTCAAAGATTGCCGTCCTGCCCGCTCCATTGACGCAGCGCATCACCTACGACGACCTGACGCAGTGGTTCGATCGCGCAAGCTCGCCGGAAGGCTATCTGCGTATCGGCCTGGCGCACGGCAGCATCCAGGGACTCCTGGCGGACAACATCGACTCCAGCAATCCCATTGCTCCCGATCGCGCCGCGACGGCGCGGCTGGACTATCTCGCACTGGGAGACTGGCACGGAGCCCGCCGGATCGACGAACGCACCTGGTACAGCGGCACGCCGGAAACCGACCGCTTCCGCGCCAATGACTCCGGCAACGCGCTGCTCGTGGAACTCGCTCCAGAACAAGCGCCGTCCGTTTCGACGCACCGCGTCTCCCGCCATCAATGGCTATCCATCCGGTCGAGCCTCTACGGCGCCACGGATACGGATCAACTGCTGGCCCGACTGCAGGATGCCGGCACGGACCACGTCCTCCAGTTGCGCCTGGAGGGGCAACTGTCATTGACGGAATACCAGCGCCTGCAGCGCGCCCTGCAGCAGTTGCAAGGCAAAGTCCGCGCCATGGAGCTCGACTGCGAATCCCTGCGGGTCGAACCCAGCGACGACGACCTGCGCCAGTTGCATGCCGAAGGCTATCTGGCGCAGACACTGGAAGAGCTGCGGCAACTGCAACAGGGCGAGCAGTCCGCGCTGGCCCGCGATGCCTTGCTCATTCTCGGAGGACTGCTTGCCGAAACGCGACCCGCCGCACCCACGGAGGACGCTGGCGCATGAAGCTGACCCGCATCCGCCTCGAACAAGTCAGGAAATTCCGCGGCGCCATCGAAATCGACGGGCTGGAGCCCGGACTGAACCTGATCGTCGGCCCGAACGAGTCCGGGAAAAGCACGCTGGCAAGCGCCATACGCTCCGCCTTCTTCGAGCGCTACCGTTCCGTGGCAGCCGAATCCCTGCGTCCGCTCGGTGACAACAGCGCCGCCCCCGCCATCAGCATCGACTTCGATGTCGGAGGCACGGGCTACCGCCTCAGCAAGCGCTATCTCAGCCGGCCCAGGTGTGAACTCGCCGCCGGAGACCAGCGCTACGAAGGCAGCGAAGCCGAAGACCGCCTGGCCGCCCTGCTGGGCTATGAGTACGCCAAGTCCGGCGCCAGCCAGGCCAAGCACCAGGGCATCCCGGGGCTGCTGTGGATCGAACAGGGTCAGGCCCATGCGCTCGGCAGCGTGGTCGGGCATGCGATCGAGCACATCCGCTCCGCATTGGGCAGCGGATCCGGAGCATCGCAGGCATCGGAAGAAGCCGACAGCGTGATTTCGGCCGTGCAGGACATGCGCAATGCCCTGCTGACCCCCAGCACCGGTACGCCGCGCGGCAGCTACGCCGAGGCATTGCGCACCGTCGATACGCTGAGCGCCGAACTGGAACAGCTGCAGGCCGAAGCCGACAAATACCGCGCCTCCGTCGACCGTCTCGCCAACCTGCGGCTCGAGCATGCCGCCGGCGCAGAAGAGCGCCCATGGGAGGCACTGCGCCGGCAACAGCGCGATGCCGAACAACAGCGCGACGAAATCCGGAAACTGAGCGCCTCTCTCGAAGAAAAGACGCGAGAACGGACGGAGCTGGAAAACCGGGCATCGCTGCTGCACGACAGGCTCCAGACGCTGCTGCTGCAGGAACGGGAGCTCGAAGCGCGCGAGACCGCGCACGCAAAAGCGATGGAGGCCTTGCAGTCCGCCAGGGCGCAGGAAGCGCACCTGCAGCAGCGCTACGCCCAGGCGCACCAGCAGGTTCTGCAATCGGACGAAGCGCTTCAGTCCGCGCGCCGCCAACTGGAGGCGTCCCGACGCAGGGAGCAGCGTCAGGCGCTGGAACACCGGATCGCTCATTTGACGCACCAGCTCGAGCAGGCGCAGGCGCTCCAATCGAGACAGACCCGGCTTTCTGCAGAACTGGCCGAAATCGCCCTGCCCGACGGCGTGCTGGAACAGCTGCGCCAGCAGATCGCCAAACGGCGCGAGCTGGGCATCCGCCGGGAAACCATGGCCACCCGCCTTGCCTTCCGCCTGCAACCGGATGCGCAGGTCGCCCTGGACGGACAGGGGATCCGGGAGTCCGGCGAGCGGCTGCTGACGCAAGGCGCGACGCTTTCCGTTGCGGGCGTGGGTGAATTCACCATCACCCCAGGCGGAGACGATCTGGCCGCGCTGCAACAGGAGGACGCCGCGCTGGCGCGGCAGGTGGAAGCGCTGCAATCCGCCCACGACATCCGGGACCTCGCCCATGCGCAGGAGCGCCAGGAGAAAGCGCAGCATCTGCGAAACGATCTTGCATTGCTGCAGCGCGAACTGCTGCTGCGGGCGCCGGACGGCATCCAGGACATGCATAACCAGCTGGAGCAATTGCGCATCCAGCTGCAGGCATTGCCGGTACTGGACGAAGACGAATCGCGGCCGCCCGCGGATCCAGGCCCATCCCTGCAAGAAGCCGAAAGCGCTCATGCGCAGCACGCCAGGCTGCTGGAAACGGCCAAGCAGCAATGGCACCAGGCCCAACTGGACACGAGCCGCGCCCAAGCCCATGCCGAAACGGCCCAGCAGGAATACGACAAGGCCGGGGCCCTGCTGCGGGATGCCGGGCGCCAGGAACAGCAGCAGCGCTACCAGCGCCAACTGGTCGAGATCAACCTGTCGCTGGCGGATCTGCGCCAAAGCCTGCAAACCTTGCAGGACGGCATCCGCGCAGCCAGGCCGGACATACTCGAGCAGGATATCGCGCGCTACAGGCTCAGCGCGGAGCAGCAGGAGCAAGCGCACCATCAGCGGGCTGAGCAATTGCTGCGGCTGGAAGTGGAATTGCAGACGCTGGGAGCGCGTGGCCTGGACGAAGCGCTGGCCGACAAGCGGCAGGCGCTGGAACATGCCAGGCGCCGGACGGCGGAACTCGAACGCCGCGCCCGGGCGCTGGACTTCCTGCTGGACAGGCTGACCGCGCACCGCAGGCAGGCGACCCAGGCGCTGCAGGCTCCTCTGCAAGCACGCATGCTGCACTATCTGCGCCTGCTTTTCCCCGAGGCTTCCCTAGACCTGACGGAGCAGCTTGCCCCCGACAGACTGATACGGCCTGGCGGCCAGGGCCAGCAGGCGGAACTACTGGAACTGCTCAGCCACGGCGCCAGGGAGCAGCTTGGCATCATCGGCAGGCTGGCCTATGCCGATCTGCTGAAGGAAGCCGGACGCCCTACCTTCATCCTGCTGGATGACGCCCTTGTCCATACCGACGCCGAGCGCCTGGACCAGATGAAGCGCGTTCTGTTCGATGCCGCCACGCGCCACCAGATCCTCCTGCTTTCCTGCCATCCGGAAGCCTGGAGAGATCTTGGCGTACTGCCCCGGCACATGGACAGCCTGGCGGTCGCCCAGGGCTCGGGCGCATGATGCCGCCCGTCGCGCACCCTTGCCAATCACTCAATCTGCTTTTGCACACACCCGGGTAGAACATGAACAACCACACACGTTGCCGCTGGTGCTCCGGCGATCCGCTGTACCAAGCCTATCACGACCAGGAATGGGGCGTGCCTTCGCACGATGCGGCGCATCTGTTCGAGATGCTGCTGCTCGAAGGCTTCCAGGCCGGGCTTTCGTGGATCACCGTGCTGAAAAAACGCGACAGGTACCGCGAGGTGCTTTTCGGCTTCGATCCGGAAAAACTGGCCGCCATGAGCGATGCCCGGATCGAGGAACTCATGCAGGACAAAGGCATCATCCGCAACCGCCTGAAGCTGAATGCCGCGCGCCTGAACGCCCAGGCCTGGCTGCGGCTGGAGGATCCGGCAGCGCTGATCTGGTCCTTTACCGGCGGTAAGCCCATCGTCCACCATTATGCGCGCCAGGAAGATATTCCCGCCGTCAGTCCCGAGGCGGAGCAAATGAGCCGCGCGCTGAAAAAAGCCGGCTTCCGCTTCGTCGGCCCCACCATCTGCCATGCCTACATGCAGGCCGTCGGCTGCTTCATGGACCACACCACCGATTGCTTCCGCCACGATCAGCTCCGCCGCTGAAACCGGGATGCTCAGCCGTGCCTGGGCGGGAACCAGCGGTACCAAAGCCCATACACGGAGCATGCTGCGCAGAAAGAGAAAGCCCACTCCAGCGTGGTGAACACCATCAGCACAATGCAAGGAATTTTCCAGAAGTCACTGCCCAGCGCATAAGCCATCACCGATACCAGGCTGGCGATGAACAGGATCTTGTTCGCAAACATTTTGGCGCCCGCGTTCTCCTTTTTTCCGCCCCATCCGCGCGACTCGAAGAGCCTGGCCCACACGCGATGGGCCGGACATTTGTAATGCCCCAGGAAGCCGCGTACAAAGCCTTGCACCAGCGGAATGACCATCAGCCACGGCGTGACCAGCAAACTTGCGCCGCAGACGGCAAAGTTGACGAACGCCTCCCATCGGGTGACGTTGGACCAGACGGGCGGCAGATCGAAGCGAAGCATGTGAAACTCCTTCGGGAAAACAAGACAAGCCAGGAAATGGATTTCCTATTATATATTAGATTTATCTAAATTAGTATTTTCTAATTTATGTTACGACAATCGCGCCTGAGGCTGGCTTGCAACGAAACCACGCGAAAAGTCCGCGCATCCGCTAAAATTTCCGTCCCTTCGCGGAATTTCATGATGCGCCACCTACCGCCACACGAACACTTGGCCAGCCTGCCCGCAGCAGCGCCTCCGGCCGCCAACGACAGCGCCGCCAACAACCCCTGTCTCAGCTGCGGCGCTTGCTGCTCGCATTTCCGCGTTTCCTTCTACAGCGGAGAAATCGCCGGGGAAACCGGCGGCACAGTTCCCCCCGAGCTCGTCACTCAAATCGGTCCGCTGCGCGCCTGCATGAAAGGAACGGAGCTCGGAGGCAAGCCCTGCATCGCCTTGCGCGGGCAGGTCGGACAGGCAGGCGTGCATTGCAGCATCTATGAACTGCGCCCCTCTCCTTGCCGCGACTACCCCATATGGATGGAAGACGGCTCGCCAAATCCGGACTGCCAGCGCCTGCGCGCAGCCATCGGCCTGCCGCCGCTGCCTCCACGCCCCGACGACGAAGGCGACGACAACGATCCCGGAAACCACCCGCCGAGGCCGCACGATATCGCCGCTTGAGCTTGAGATCGTGCAGTGAAGAGTTCCGGCCCATCGGTCGGGGCTTCTCCTCTACAGCAAATACGCGGGAATTCCCAACGCTTCTCGCCGGGCAGCGCCGCTTTGAGTCACTCTCGCCTAAAGTCGGGAGCTTCCTCGCCACAATACGGGGGGGCTTGGGCGCGTGATCAATCGACGCAGAGATAGCCGATCGTGCGCCCCGAAGCCTCCGAGGCCGAAGCGACTCCGCTGTCGGATATCCGCAGCATGACGTAGCCGGCCGGGCACCAGCAGCCTTTCGTCACTGGATTGGCCGTGCTGGTTTTTTCCGGCGTCATGCAGCCATGCCTGCTGTTCGTGGAAAAACCGCCGCCCGCGCCCGGCGCGGTTCTCCAGGACCCATATCGGCAGAATAGGAGTCCTCCAGCCTGCTCCTGCGCAATCACGCCCTCCTCGGGGCAGGCCTCCGCCCTGACGGCGCGCGCGCCGATGGAGAGATAGGCAGAGGCCGAAACGGACCCTTCCGTGCCGATATCTCCCTTTACCCGCATCCCTCCCTGAAAATCCGGATCCCGCTTGTCGCGCACGCGCAAGTAATCCTCCTTGCCCGACAAGCCGGCTGCAAGCAGCGCCACCGTTCCCTCCGGCAAGGGCTGCACGCCCTCGCGCGGTGGGTTCTTCCAGGAAAACGATGGGCCGCGCACGAACTGGGGTGCGTTCGAGGACACTTGCCCTCCCTTCCCCCCGGCGGCCAGCAGCCACTGCGAAGCCAGCGCCCGCCAGCCATAATTCCCGCCATCGCCGTCGCGCCACAACACACCATGGACCAGTGCCTGCAAGACGCAATCCGTCTGGCATCCGGACACCGGGCCAACCGTGATATCCGCCCGGGCCCGCATTGGGCCTGTTTCAGGATAGCCCTGCGGCAGCAGCCCGTCGGCCTTGAATTCCGCGATCGAGGGGCTGCGCCAGTCGGCGTAACCGGCATCGGCCAGCGCGGCCGCCGGAGAGTCCGGAGTCAAGCGGCCGTCATAGCGCTGCAGGTAGCGCTGGGCCGCCGCGCGTACGCCATCCATCCAGGCATGGTGCGCATTCACTCCCGCCTGCTGCATCTCGCGCTTCCATGCACCGGCTGCCCAAACGGCGAACAAAAGAGCGATCAGCCCGGCGATCGCAAGCTCAAGCAGCACGAACCCTCGCTGTCGATGCCCGCCTGCGGATTGGCCGGCCTGCATGGACTCAGCTCACAACGAAGGTAAAGGTATTGCTGTCCCCCTTGCTGCAGCGCAACTGCGCCGCCAGGGCGCTGTATGACAGCGTTTCATCCTTCAGGACGGCAGCGGACTGCCCTTCGGCGGATAGCGTGATCCTGTCCGATACGCGCTGCAATACGGAGGCGATCGAGGGGCATGCGGCATGATTGACCTTGTCCAGCACGATGGAAAACGAGGCCCCTCCCCCCTGCGGCGCAACGGTCAATTCCCCGTTATTGCCCAGCCCGTGCAGAACCCGTGTCGTTCCCGAGCTCTCCCTGATGCTGATCACGCTGGAGTCGTGCAGGTATCTGGCCGCGGCATCCGTGCTGATGGAGGCATACGGCGCTCCCGTGCCATCGAAACTGCCCACCTGCGCCTGCAGGATGAAACGCACGAGATCCTCGCCCACCTTGGGCACCTTGTTTTCGATCAGGTAGCCGCTGATCGCTGGAATGCCAATGACCGCGAGCAGCAGCACGATCGCCGTCACGATGGATACCTCTACCAGCGAAAAGCCGCGCTGCGCCCGCAGTCGCCGGCTGTTCTCAGCCTGCGGCGGAGAAGCGCGCCGGCCGTCCGGCATTTTCTTTCCGGATGAGTCTTCATGCCTGCCGGCCCTGTGTACCAATTGATTCGCATACATACCTGCTCCTTCGTTCAGAAAAAAACCATGGAAATCCGTTGTTCGTGTTAACAGGCCCTAGGATGAGTACAGCAGCATCAACGCACGCCGGAACTCATCGATGACGGCGTAATGCCAAAGCACGCCGCCGAGAATGGACGCCACGCAGGACAACAGCAACACCCAGCGCAACAGCACCGCCTGGCGGCGTATCGCCTCCATCAGACAGTGCTCGAGGCGCCTTACCGTCAACTGCATGCCGGTCGACATGCCGCGCGCCCGCACCATATCGTCGAGAAACCAGAAATGCTCGCGGTCCAGCAAGCCCGTATCGAACACGCTCGCTCCCATGGCTCCGCCGTCCAGCCTGGCCAGCATTTCCTTCAGGTGGGTATCGGCCCAGGCAGCGGCATGCAAACGCTGCCCGGCCAGCGCCTGCCTGAGCTGAACGCGATTGGTATCCTGCGACTGGAGCGCAAGCTGCAGCATGGACAGGAAAGACAGGCTGTAGCGATAGCGATACAGGCTCCATGGAGGGAAACGGTCCAGCATGCGACGCATCCTTCCGCAATACGCATGCAGCGACCAGCGCGTCCACTGCGCGAAAAGCAGCAGCATGCCTAGAACGGCCCACCACTTTCCCTGCAACTGAGAGGCGAGCGCGATCAGGCGCACCGTGGCAGGACCGTGATGCCCGGCAGGCACCCTAGAAAATGCCTCGAGCAGACGAGGAACGCTGAACGCCGGGATCGCCGCCAGCACGAGACACATGACGGCCAGCGCTCCCCATGCCGCCATCAGCGTGGCATGTACATAGGCGCGGGACTCGTCCTCCAGGCGCACGATTCTCGCAAGATCAGCCAATGCCTGCCTGAGCATTGCATTTCCCAATTGCTGCGCGGCGCCTATCGCCGCCAGTTCCTGCTGCGGCACGCAGCCGCGCCAGGTATCGGACAGGATGCCTCCGGAAATGGCGTATCTCCCGATCCATTGGGAAGCCAGCCGGCCGCGCGGATGAGATGCTCCGTAACGCAGCACATCGTCGGCAAACACATCGCGCAGCGTGCGGCTGCCCCGCAAGCCTTCCAGCAAAGAGGCCAGGTAATCGAAATACGCCGCGCGGCGCCGAAGGAACCAGCGCTGGTCCGCGCGCAGGCGCCACTGCCCCGGGCGGGAAGACCGGCTCGACAGGTATGGGTTTCGCCGCGCCCATTCCTTCATATGCAGTCTCCGGGCCACCGTGGCGACGCAGGCATGAGGAATGCGGAAAAGCGCTCCTGCACATCCCGGGGATCCACCTGGCCGTCCAGCATTTTCCGCACAGCGGCGCCCAGCGCCGAATGCTTGTCCGGCCGTGCTCCGGGCAACGCACGATGCCGGGCAGGGAACAGGACCCTGCAATCCCCCTCATCGCGCGACGCATCGTCGCCAGGCGCCAGGATTTCCGCTGCAACCGTCCTTCCGACGTAGCCGTTCAATTCCGGCAATTCCCTGCGGCGGCAAGCCTCGCAGCCGCGCGGATCGCGCCAGCGTACGTGCCGGCAATCCTGCTGCAGCATTCGTTCCATCCTCCCGCTCCACTGCCGCCATGCCGCGCCCTGCCCGCCTGGAAGAACGCAAAGCTCCTGCAACCCGATTGCGCACCCGTCGCACACGACAGGCAGCAGCGCCTGATGGACGAGCAGCTTCAGAATACCCGGCGACATCAGCAGATCCCTGGGAATACCGATAAAGGAGGAGCACAGCCGATCCACGATGCCGGCCGCCGATGGCGCATGGACCGTGGTGTAGACGCCGACGCCCGAGCTGACGGAATCGGAGAACACTAGTCCGGTTTCACGGTCGCGGATTTCCCCGAGGCAGACATCGTCCAGCGCGGCGCGCTTCAGGCTGCGCAGCTTGGCCGTATAGGCCTCGTGCGAATCGCCGTGCAGGTCCCGGGCAATCGAATTCTGGATCACGCCCGGCAGCAGACGCTCCACCGGATCTTCGATAGTCACCACTTTGCGATGCGCGGGAACCAGGCCCAGCATGCTTGCCAGCGTCGTCGACTTGCCAGCCCCCACCGTTCCCGAAACGACGACCGCCCCTCCCTGCACGCCGACAGCCTGCCCTATGCGCGCCGCCTGCTCAGGAAAATAGCCCAGCGACTCCAAAGATATCTTGCCGCCGGCCTCGCTGCGATCCAGCAGGCGCAGGCAGACGCTGGGGCCCTGTTCAGCGGCCAGCGACGACCAGCGCAACATGAAGGGCCGGTCGCCGCACATTCTCGTCAGGCTGCCCTGCTGCTCCGATCCTGGGTCGAACACCGCGCCATTGCCGCCCCGGACATCCATCCAGGCGACGGACAGGATGTCCAGCACCATCCGGCTGGACAGGCTGCGAAAACGCTCCGGCTGGACATAGCGTCCTCCGATGGTAAAGCGCACCTGGGAGTGCGCCTGCCGAAGGCTGACATTGAAATGGATATCGCTGGCATGATGGGCAACCGCCCAATCCAGGACATCCTGAAATACATCCCCAAGCGCCGTGCCCGACTCTTCCAGCTCCCTGACGCCCGCCGGCTTCTGTCCGGACAAGGCATGCTGCCCCCTGGCAAGAGACAGCAACAATGGGGAGGCGACCGCATACCGCACAGGATGCGACAAACGGTAGCCGCACTCCAGCAGCCGCCGTTCCAGCGCATCCGCATGATCGCTGCGCACATAGCCCGGCGCGGCGAAAATGGCGACCGAGCCATCCTGCATTTCCACAGCCATCAGGCGCGATGCCATATCCTCCATGGCAAGGCGCTGCGCCATCGAAACCGCAACCCCAGGCTTCAGGGCGGCCAGGTCCCGAGGCGTTTCTATCGCGGGATCGCAAGCCTGCCCATCGTGCATGCCTCCCCATGGCGCGCGCACCTCGATATCGCTAGCGGCCCGCATGACCCGCTCCATCATGCGCAGGCCCGTTCACCGCATGCCTTGCCAGCATGTCCGGCAGGCAGGCTTCGGCGGAGCCTTCGTCGTGCTCCAGACTTGCGCAACGACCGGACATCCCGCGCAGGCGCAATGGCCCTTTCCCCGCCTCCCAGCCTACAGGATCGCGCCGGCCTGCCGGATAGCGATAGACGTGTCCGTCATACTTCACCTCTATCGACAGGCGGCCGCCCACGCCATAGACGGCCAGTAGCTCCGGCTTATGCTCGGGTTTCGCAACGCTTGCAGCGGAAGGCTCGCGCAGATCCAGCGACGCGGACGCGAAGCTTTCCATTTCCTGCCGCATCAGTTGCTCGAGCAGAGGCAGATGCGCATCCACGCCCGCCGCCGCGATATCGCCCCAGAGCAGCAACGGCACGGCCAGGCGCCGCAAACAGCGCAGGCTACATGGTTTCATGGATGTCTCCCGTGAGAACGATATTCAGCCTGCTGTCGCGCAATGCGGCGACGGCTTCAGAGCGATGCGCCAGCTCGATCCGGCTTAATGAGATTGGCTGCGCGTGCGCCAGCAGCAATGCGGCTGAACGCAGCGGGCCACTGAGCTGAAGGGGCCGGCGCGCCACGCGGGGAACCGACGGCGGCCTGGCAATGGCAGCCGCGCCGTCAGTATCCGGCAGCACCACCGTCATCGCCTCGGGCTGCCCCACGGATACCCGCTCGAATGCGGGCTCGATATGCTGCAATGCGCTCAGCAGGCTGCGATCCGTCGTTTCCCTGCCCTGCAGGACATCCAGCCTCAAGGGAGCGTCGCGATGCGACACATGCCAGCGCACGCGGATCTGGTCCAGCGCCATGACCTGAACCTTCCAGCCCGAGGGTATCTCCCGGAAAAATGCCTCGTTGTCCGCTCCGGCCTGTCCGCGCACATAAACGGCCTGGCAGTTCCAGCGCGCGCCCTCCGCCTGGCAAATGACATGCAGCAAGGACCAGCCCCCGATGCCCACCGGTACCGCATACACCGACCGCAACAAGGCCTCGCCGGCCACTGTTCCGGTTTGTCTTGCAGCCAGCTGTCGCTCTGTCGCATCCCGCCACAAGGCATGCGCATTCGCTTCCGAAGCCGGGCCGGACATGTCCGGTACTGCCTCGTCGCGCCATGCCGGGTACAGCAGTCCCGGAACCAGCAATGCCGGCAACAGCCACCGCCAGCGCCCGGCCGCCAGGTTGCGCAACGAGGCGATCCGCTCGAGCTGGCTGTGCCTGCCAGCCTGTCCCGCCAGCACTTCCAGCGAAAACATGGAGGGATCGGCAAGAGCATCGATCACCTGCAACTGCGCATAGACTTGGCGCAATTCGTCCGCGATGCGCCCGGCCTGCGCCGCACTGTCGCAAAAGCAGTCGGTCCTTGAAACGACAGTGCCTTCGTGGCAGGCGACCGTCCAGACGCCCATGTTTTCGATCGGCGCCATCAGCAGCACGGAGCCTGCCGCATGCAATGAAGCAACGCACTGCGCTGCCGAATGCATGGCCATGCCTCGTCTTGCGCCGCCTCCGGGAGAGCCATGGCCGACCGCGGCCATGACACCGCCGGGAAAAACCATGTGCGTTGAGCCCGCCCTGCGGCTTGCGCCCAGGGCCTGGGCCCTGCCGTCGCCACCGATGACCGGCTCCCACGCCAGTCCGAAGACCAGCACCAGCCCGGAGCATTCGCGCTGCGTCATGGCCGCCATGTCAGTAGCCCTCTTCCAGTTCCGCAGTCACCAGCATGACTGTCTTGAGGCGCTGCACCGACACGCGCTCCTGTCCGCCCAGCGCCAGGGGCAGGTCCGGCTGAAGCCGGCGCGAAGCATGCTCTTCCTGGCTGCGGTCGAATCCGGCGATCAGCAGCGGCTGGCCGGGACGCAACGCCACTTGCTGTACCGTGCCGTTGCCGTCGATTGTGATCTGCTGCAACTGCAGGGGATTCGACTGCGAGCCGAACGTCACGGAGCGCAAAGGCTGCGCCACGGTATTGTCATAGGCGATAGACAGCAGAATCTGGCCGTCGTCCTGCGCATCCGGCACCAGGGTGATCAAGGTGCCAACGGTTTCTTCGCGCTGGCTTACCGACACCGAGGGCAGCGCCATGCCGATCCCGTCGGACAAGGCCGTCGTTTCGACCCTGTCGATGTAGGAGAACGTGGTGCGCACGGCATGCGTGACAGGTCTGCGATTCAGGGTCAACAGGGGCACGCTGTTCCTGCGCACGACATGGCCAAGGCTGCTGAGCGCCCTGAGCACCGCTCCCGACCCGGAAAACGGCCCCTTGGCGGCATCCAGCGCCAGGCTGCCCGCCCCTATTGCGTCCGTACCCTGGTACAGCAGGCTGCCGGACAGCGCAGCACTGGAAAATACCACGCTCCAGTCTATGCCTGCCTCGGCATCGTCGTTCAGCGCCAGCGTCAGTTCCTCGAACACGATGCGCACCCGGCGCAGCATGCGCCTGTTTTCCCTGGCCAGATAATCTGCCACGGCCCGCAGAACCGCCGGCGTATCGCTCACGACGGCGGACATGCCGGCTCCCGTATCCAGGACAACGGAGCCGGCGCGCGACAGGAACGGCTCGATGCGCGCTTTCAGCACGGCTGCCATATCGTGCTGCCCGGACGCCAGTTGCGTGCGCGAGTGGCTGGAAAAGCCCTCCTGGTTCTGCGTCGACCCCAGTCCCAGCGACGCCTCGGTGCTTGCCGCCAGCGTCAGCGCATGGAGATCGAACACCCTGGTCTCGGTCCGATAGAACAGGATCTGCTGGTCTTCGTACTTCCACCAGACGCCCAGCCTGGCGCAAATGCGGTCTAGGATGCGCGCCAGCGGAGCTGACTCCCCCGACAGCCATACCCTGTCCGCTTCTCCGGCGCCCGGCTGAAGGATATCGCCCTGCACCCTGCTCATGAAAGCGCCTGCCGGCAGCATGGCCTCCGGCCGCACCCGGACGGGAATGCCTGTTACCTCGGTCAGACGCTCGGCGATTTCATCCAGGCTGAGTTCGCCATCGGCGAACATCATCGTGGTCCGGACATTCGCGCGCAGCGCCAGCGGAAGCGTGACATCGCGCGACAGGGGCTGGGACGCCCCGGCCAGCCAGGGCCGGGCGATATGCCGTGCCTGCCGCCTGGCTGCGCTGTCCGGCGCCATCGGGCGGAAGGCTTCGTGCGCGGCATCCAGATGCGCCGAGGCGTCTTCCCGCGCCTGCGAAAGCGACTGGATGCGCTCCTGGAGCGCGCATCCGCCAAGGAACAGCAGCACAGGAAAAGCATGGGCGAAGCGCTTCATGGCGCAATGCCTCCTGCGACGCGATTGCATGGAGTCGCATGCCGCACCACGCGCAGCACCTTGTTGGAATAGAAGCACGGCTGCAACGGATAATCCCCGAGCTCCGTGCTTGCCACCAGCTCCAGCACAGCGCCTTCGAATGACTGCGGGAACGAAGCGCTCCCGGCCAGGGGAATATCGACGTCGACAGCCCAATGCTCCGGCAGGAATGTCCATCCTGCGCTGTCCGCCCAGCGCTGCAGGGCGGCGCGCAGCGTCAGGTCTCCAGGATTGACTTCGAACAAGGTCTGCGGAGAATCCCCTGCCCGGGGTTCCGGCGATTGCGGAAGCGGTATTGCCGCCCGGGCATCTCCTGCGGCACTACGTTCCGGCTCCACTTCGGTCGCAGCCTGGACAGCAGGCGCCGGATCATCGAGCACAACCGCGCGTACTTCTGCCTGCGGAGCAGCAGCCAGCGGATCCAGCCTGATCAGCAGGCTTTGCTGACGCCCTCCCCGTACTCGCAGGCGCGGCCATACGCCATCCAGCACCTGATAGTCGCCCTGCAGCCTGGGACGCAGCAGCCTGTCGCCCTCCGGAGCAATCGCAAAAATGGCGGGAACCGGCTGCCCGGGAGGAAACTGCAGCCACGTCTTGTTCCCATCGTCAAATACCTGCAGCGGCGCAACGGCGCGATGTCCGGAAAGCTGCCATTCGAAGTGGTAATGCGCCGGCATGTCCGCCGGCGCATGCCGTCCCCCTCCCGGATGATCCAGGCTCACGCATGCCGAAAGGCTGCCGGCAAGCAGGCTGGCGAAGATTGCTCTGACCATGATGTGCGCTGTTGGTGATTGTTCATTTCATCGACAGACGCATCTTGCCCGCAGCCTGAAAAATGCAACAGATCGGCTTGTACGCATGGAGGAAAACAGCATCCATGCCAACAGGAGGCTAAAAAAGCAAGGGCGGCCAAGGCCGCCCTTTCGCACCGATCAGTCTGCGCGCATCAGCGCTGCTGCATGAGCTTTCCGGCTTCGGTGGAAGCCGATTTCAGCATGACCGTGGCGGGTTCCTGCCCCTTCAGCGCATTGTTCAGGCGCTGATTGAACATGGCCTTGATCTTGTCGTAGTTGCGCACCCTGAAGCCGCGATTGAGCGCGCTGGGATCCTTGGAATAGACCGCCACCAGCGGCTGCCATTGCCCAAGGTGCTTGTAATAGTCGTCCAGCGTAAGGTTGTAGGCGTCTTTCGTCAGCGGCAGGAAGCCTGTTTCCTGATACCACTGCGCCGCGCGCTTGGGCTCCGCAAGCCAGCCCAGGAACGCCGCCGTGGCCTTGTCCTGCTCCGCCGCGCGGCCATGCACGGCCCAGAACGCGGATCCGCCGACGAAGGGGTTGCCCGGCGACTTCGTGACCTGGGGATAATACGGCAGGCCGGACACGCCGAAGTCCAGGGCCTTCACTTTCCTGAACCAGCCGAGATTTCCGGAACTGGAAATCAGCACGGCGCATTCGCGGTCGGCAAAGCGCTGCGCGGCCTGCACGCTGAGCTCGGGATGCACCATGATTTCGCTGCGCACCCAGCTGATCATCAGCGAAAGATGGCGTACGTAGGTGATATCGAACAGGAAGGCGGGGTTGGTCTTTTGACCGATGCCGTTATTGTTCGAGGTGTACAGCTGGTTGTTCACAGCGGCCAGGTTTTCCAGGTTCATCGACACTACCTGGTCCGTGACCAGAGGGCAATGACGCGACCCGTTGTTCGCCAGCGTGACCAGTTGCCCCTGCAGCCCCTCCCAGGAGCGCTCCGGCGTCGTCGGCGTCAGGCCCGCCGTCTTGAAGGCTTCGGTGTTATAGAACATGACGGGAATATCCGCCATATAGGGAAAAGCCAGCAGATTGCCCTTTTCATCCCTGGCGAATGAATTGGAGCGCGACAGATACCACTGTTGGTTCTTGATCGGGTACTTGGCCAGCAGCACATGCATGGGCGTGATGTAGGACCGGCTGGCGACGCCGTCCGGAGAACGGTGGTCGTCCAGTTGCACCAGGTTGGGCGCGTTCTTGCCCTTGGCCTCCTTGACCAGTTCTGCTTCCACGGCATCCAGGGAGTCGAAGGACTTCAGCGTGACCTTGACATCCTTCTGATCCTTGTTGAACTGCTTGACCAGATCCTCGAACACATCTTTGTTGTGCGAGTTGAGCGCGTGCCAGACTTCGATGCTGGTTGCCGCCAGCACTGCGGGTGCGGCCGCCATGCCCGCCACCGCCATTGCCGCCGCAAGCAGATTCCTGCCGGGCAGGCGTGTGATCAAACGATTGATCTTCATGAAGTGCTTCAACCTATGAAAGGAAAGGAAATTCCGGTTCGGGCGTTTTCCCCGAGATGATATCGGCAAGCGCACGCCCCGAGCCTGCGCCCATGGTCCATCCCAGCGTGCCGTGCCCCGTATTCAGGTAAAGATTGGAGATTTTCGTGCGCCCAATGAGAGGCACGTTGGATGGCGTCGACGGCCGCAGCCCGCTCCAGAACCGCACATCGTCGAAATCGAGCGCATCCGGGAACAGCCCCCGGGCCTGCGCCACCATGGATGCGCACCGCGCCGGATTCAGGCTGCGCGAATAGCCGGAGAGTTCCGCCGTGCCGGCCATGCGCAGGGTATCGCCAAGCCTGGAATACACCACCTTGTGCTCGCTGTCGGTCAGGCTGACGAACGGCCCCTGCGCTTCGTCCTTGATGCGGAACGTGGCCGAATAGCCTTTTGCGGGATACACCAGGCAGGAAACGCCGAGCGGACCGACATAACGCGGCGTATGCACGCCCATCGCAGCCACGTAGCAATCGGCCTTGATATGGCCGTAAAGGCCGTCCGGCTGAATAACCTCGACGGACTCGATGGCGCCCCCCGCGGCCGCAAACCGGCTGACCTGCGTGGAAAAGCGGAATTCGACGCCGGCTTTTTCGGCCAGGCCCGCCAGGGCCGTGGCAAAGGCGTGGCAATCGCCGCTTTCATCGTCGGCGGTATAGTCGCCGCCCACGATCTGCTTGGCGGCATGCGCCAGCGCCGGCTCGATGCGCACGACCTCATCCGCGGACACGATGCGCCGGTCCACGCCGAAATCGCGCATGACATCCGCCGCCTTCTGCGACGCCTCGAATTCGCGCTGGTCGCGGTAGAAATTCAGGATGCCGCGCTGCAGGCCGTTGTATTCGATGTCCAGGCCGGCGCGCATTTCCCGCAATGTGCCCCGGCTGTACTCGGCCATGCGCACCATGGCCCTGATATTGGGTTCCAGGCGCGACGGCAGGCACTCCCTGAGAAAGCTCAGGCCCCACAGCCATTGCCGTGGATCCATGCGCAGCCTGAACCTGAGCGGCGCATCGCTGCGCGACAGCCAGCGCAGCAATCTCATGGGAGCCTGGGGATTGGCCCAGGGCTCGGCGTACGACACCGATATCTGGCTGCCGTTGGCCCTGCTGGTATCCTGTGCGGGCCCGGGCTCGCGATCGATGACCACGACATCATGGCCAGCCTGTCGCAGCCACCATGCCGTGGAGATGCCGATAATACCGCTGCCCAATACGGCGACTTTCATTGCGCGGACCTCTATTGATTGGGAAAAACCTGTGCAAAATACGCCTGCCGATCGGGTGCGTCAAGCAGGTGCGCCAGCCGCATCATGATACGACAGAATCAGGCGGTATCCGCTTGCGAAGTGAAAGCATCTGCAAAGAAGAATTCATCGGGCAGACTGCACTGCCGGGCGAATTCCCGCCTTGCGCTTTCCACGACGATCGGCGCGCCGCAGGCATAGACCTGGTATCCCGACATGTCCGGAATATCCTGCATGACCGCTTGGTGCACGAACCCCGTACGCCCCGTCCAGCCGTCCTCGGGCAAGGCGTCGGAGACCACGGGAACGTAGCTGAAACCCGGCAGCGCCTGCTCCCATTGCTTCGCTTTTTCGTCCAGATACAGGTCTTGCGGCCTGCGCCCTCCCCAGTAGAGCACGCACGTCTGGGTGCTGCCGTTTTCCATCATCCGCTCGATGATGGCCTGGATCGGGGCGAAGCCCGTGCCGCTGGCCAGGAATATGATCGGCCTGTCGATATTGTCGCGCAGGAAGAACGACCCCAGCGGACCTTCGACCCTGAGGATTTCCCTGATCTTCATCTGCGTTGCGCCGGTGCCGAACACGTGATCGGTGAACACGCCGCC
The DNA here is from genome assembly GCF_004342005.1 of Paracandidimonas soli. Lineage (GTDB taxonomy): Bacteria > Pseudomonadota > Gammaproteobacteria > Burkholderiales > Burkholderiaceae_B > Paracandidimonas > Paracandidimonas soli. The sequence goes on along the minus strand of NZ_SMBX01000002.1, from coordinate 203,776 downwards.
CGGCATGTGGCGGACATGCAGTTCGACCAGGTTGTTGTCCCTGGGCGGATTGGCCATGGAATAGCTGCGCCGGCTGCCGTCCTTGAGAATGAATTCGATGTACTGCCCCGCGTAGTAGCGAAACGGCTCGGACGGCGGCAGTTGCACCATGATCTGCATGACGTCGTCGGCCAGGCGGTTCAGTTCCATGACGCGCGCGGGCATCTTGCGCACCTGGATATCCGTCGCCAGCCGCACCTGGTGCGACTCGATCACCAGATCGGAACAGGGCCTGGCCTGGCAGAACAAGGTATAGCCTTCGGCAAGGTCCTCCTCGGACAGGATCTTCGCCGGCGCGGCGCCGGCCTCGACCTGCCCCGACACCACCTTGCCCTTGCAGGTGGAGCACGCGCCATCCCTGCAACTGTACGGCAGGATGATGTCGGCGGCGATGGCGCCGTCCAGTACCGTCTGCCCCGGCTCGACCGTGAATTCCAGCTGGCTGGGCTCTATCTTGACTTTGAAACTCATGACATTCTTTTCAAATAGGTAATGGTGACGGCCCGCCGCGGCAGGCCATGATCCCGCCTCAGGACTGTCCGGACTGGCGCACGGCGCCAAGCACGGGCTGCTTGATCTTCAGCGACAGCACTTTGCCCTTCCTGGCCCGCTTGCCGGTATATTCGGACAGATCCTCCAGCGCAAGCTCCTGGACGGTTTCCTTGTTGCGGTAGATACCTTCGGCTCGCAGGCCCTGCGCACCGATAGGTATCCATTGCGACAGCCGGTCGTCATCGTCCAGGCCCATGAGTATGGTTCCCTTGCCGCCGGAAGCCAGTTGCTTGACCTCGTCCATGCCGATGACGAGCATCTTGCCCTTTTTGCTCACCATGGCAAGATGCGTATCGTCCTCGCGGACCGCCGCCGGCTTGAGCAGCTTGTCGCCGTCAGACAGGTTGAAGAACTGCTTGCCCGCCTTCTGCCGCGTGCTCATGTCCTTCACCCTGGCGATGAAGCCGTAGCCCTGCTGCACGCCCAGCAGATAGCGCTGTTCCTGCAAGCCCGCCACCATGTGCACAACGCGCGCGCCCGGCTCCAGCTCGATCATCGACGTCACCGGCTGGCCGTCCCCCCTGGCCGAAGGCAGGTTCGCCACCGCCACGGTATGCACGCGGCCGTTGCTGGCAATGGCGATCAACTCGTCCGTGCTGCGGCACTCGATGGCATCATACAGCGAGTCCCCTGCCTTGAAGCTGAAGAGCGAAGCATCGTGGCCATGCCCCTGGCGAGACCTCAGCCAGCCCTTCTGGGAGATGATGACCGTGACCGGCTCGTCGACGACCTTCGTTTCCAGCACGGCGCGCTCGGCCGCCTCTATCAGGGTGCGGCGGTCGTCGCCGTACTGCTTGGCATCCGATTCGATCTCGCGGATCATCAGCCGGCGGAAAGCCTGCGGGTTGTCCAGCAGTTCCTGCAGCTCGGCCTGTTCCTTGCGCTGGTTCTCCAGTTCTTTCTCGATGCGGAAGCCTTCCAGCCGCGCCAGCTGGCGCAGGCGCATTTCCAGGATGTCCTCGGCCTGACGCTCCGACAGATCGAAGCGCTCCATCAGGGCGGGCCTGGGCTCGTCCGATTCGCGGATCGTCTGGATGACCTCGTCCACATTCAGGTAGACCACCATGCGGCCTTCCAGCACGTGGATGCGGTCCGTGACCTTGTCCAGGCGGAACTGCGTGCGCCGCGTCAGCGTACGCGCGCGGAACTCCAGCCATTCCGTCAGGACGTTGCGCAGCCCGCGCTGGCGCGGGCGCCCGTCCGTGCCGATGCAGACCAAGTTGACGGAGACATTGGTTTCCATGCTGGTCTGCGCCAGCAGCGTATTGACGAACTCGTCGCGGTTGATGCGGCTGCTCTTGGGCTCGAATACCAGGCGCACCGGAGCCTGCTTGCCGGATTCGTCGCGCACGGCGTCCAGCAGGCCCAGCAGCAGCGCGCGCGTCTGCGTCTGCTCGTTCGTCAGCGTCTTCTTGCCCTGCCGCGGCTTGGGGTTGGTGCGATCCTCGATTTCCTCCAGGATCTTCTGCGCGGACACGCCCGGCGGCAGTTCGTGGATGACCAGTTGCCACTGGCCGCGCGCCATTTCCTCGAACACCCAGCGCGCGCGCGCCTTGATGGAGCCCCTGCCGCTTTCGTAGATGGCGGCGATGTCGGCAGGCTGGGAAATGATCTGCCCGCCGCCGGCGAAATCCGGTCCGGGAATGATGTCGTGCAGCGCCGCATCATCCAGCTTGGGATTGCGGATCAGGGCCACGCAGGCGCTGGCCACCTCACGAAGGTTATGCGACGGGATCTCGGTCGCCATGCCCACCGCGATGCCGGAAGCGCCATTGAGCAGCATGACCGGCAGGCGCGCGGGCAGCAGCAATGGCTCCTTCTGGCTGCCGTCGTAATTCGGCGTGAAATCGACCGTGCCCTCGTCCAGTTCATCGAGCAGCAGGCGCGAGAACGGCGTCAGCCTGGCCTCGGTATAGCGCATGGCGGCGGCATTGTCGCCGTCGCGCGAGCCGAAGTTGCCGTGGCCGTCGATGAGGGGATAGCGCAGCGTGAAGTCCTGCGCCATGCGCACCATGGCGTCGTAGGCCGCCTGGTCGCCGTGCGGATGATACTTGCCCAGCACGTCGCCGACCACCCGCGCCGACTTGACCGGCTTGGCTCCCGGACCCAGGCCCATGGCCTGCATGGCATAGAGGATGCGACGCTGCACCGGCTTCTGCCCGTCGGTCACGTCGGGCAGCGCGCGCCCCTTGACCACGGACACGGCATAGTCCAGATAGGCCTGCTCTGCGTACAGCCCGAGTGTGATGTGTTCCTCGCCGTCGGAGGGCTGCTGATCGAAAAGTCCTGCTTGTGTAGTATCCATTGAAACCCGTGTCATTCGTTTCGTGCCTTCATGGCACTGGAGGGAAATGGCCTGCCCGCGCCTGCCCCGCGTCTCCCGTCGCTCATCCGGCCGTGGAGGCCGGCTGCGTACGGGGAGTATTTACGGAACTCAGACATCCAGCTCGGCAAGATCTCCCTTGTCTTCCAGCCACTGGCGGCGCTGCTGGGACTCGCCCTTGCCCATCAGCATATTGAACATGGTCTGCGTGGCCTCCGCCCCCAGGTCTCCGAAGCGCACGGGCAGCAGTCTGCGCGTGTCCGGATTCATGGTGGTGTCCCAGAGCTGCTCGGCGCTCATTTCCCCCAGACCCTTGAAGCGGCTGATGCTCCAGGCGGACTCCTTGACGCCTTCGTTGCGCAGCTTTTCCTGCGCGGCCTCCAGCTCGCCCTGGTCCAGGCAGTAGATCTTGCGCGCCGGACGTTTGCCCTGCGCAGGCACGTCCAGCCTGAACAATGGCGGCCTGGCGACATAGACGTGGCCCGCCTCGATCAGCGCCGGGAAATGCCGGAAAAACAGCGTCAACAGCAGTACCTGGATATGCGAACCGTCGACGTCCGCATCCGACAGGATGCAGATGCGCCCGTAGCGCAGGCCGGAAAGATCCGGCGTCTGGCCGGGCGCATGCGGATCCACGCCGATGGCGACAGCGATGTCGTGGATTTCATTGTTCGCGAACAGACGGTCGCGGTCGACTTCCCAGGAGTTCAGCACCTTGCCGCGCAGCGGAAGCACCGCCTGGAATTCCTTGTCCCGTCCCATCTTGGCCGAACCGCCGGCGGAATCCCCCTCGACCAGGAACACCTCGGTGCGTGAGACATCGCTGGACTCGCAGTCGGTCAGCTTGCCCGGCAGCACGGCGACGCCGGAACTCTTGCGCTTTTCGACCTTCTGCGCCGACTTGGCCCGGGCCTGAGCCTGCTTGATGGCGCTTTCCGCCAGCTTGCGGCCGTACTCGACATTGCCGTGCAACCACAGATCCAGCGCGTTCTTGACGAAACCGCCCACCAGGCGCACGGCGTCGCGGCTGTTCAGCTTTTCCTTGATCTGCCCCTGGAACTGCGGATCCAGCACCTTGGCCGACAGCACGAAACTGGCGCGCGCGAACACGTCTTCCGGCAACAGCTTGACCCCTTTGGGAATCAGGCTGTGCAGCTCGGCGAACGAGCGCACGGCATTGAACAGGCCGTCGCGCAGCCCCGCCTCGTGCGTGCCGCCGTTGCTGGTCGGAATCAGATTGACGTAGGACTCGCGCACCACCGCGCCTTCCTGCGTCCAGGCCACCACCCATTGGGCGCCTTCGCCCTGGGCGAAACTGTCGTCGTCGGCGCCCGCGAACTGCTGGCCTTCGAACAGGGGCACGATGGTCTCGGTTTCTCCCAGCGCCTCGGTCAGATAGCCGCGCAGACCGTCGTCATAGCGCCACTGGCGCACTTCGCCGGTCTTTTCGATGGTCAGCGACACCTGCACGCCGCTGAGCAGGACCGCCTTGCTGCGCAGGGAGTGGGCCAATTCCGCCACCGGCACCACGCCGCTGTCGAAGTATTTGGGATCCGGCCAAGCGCGCACGCGCGTTCCCGTCTTGCGCTTGCCCACGGGCTCGGCCACCGTCAGCGGCTGCGCCAGATTTCCGTTTTCGAACACGATGTCGTGCGCATGGCCGTCGCGCCAGACCCTGACCTCGAGCCGGGTCGACAGCGCATTGGTCACCGATACGCCCACCCCGTGCAGCCCGCCCGAAAAGGCATAGGCTCCCTGGGATTTCTTGTCGAACTTGCCGCCCGCGTGCAGTCGGGTGTACACCAGCTCGACCACGGGCACCTGCTCTTCGGGGTGCTTGCCCACCGGAATGCCGCGTCCGTCGTCTTCCACGCTGACGCTGCCGTCGGCATGCAGGGTAACGGCAATATTCTTGCTGGATCCCGCCAGCGCCTCGTCGGCGGCGTTGTCGATGACCTCCTGCACGATGTGCAGGGGGTTGTCCGTGCGTGTATACATGCCGGGGCGCTGGCGCACCGGCTCCAGTCCTTTGAGCACCTGGATGGATGCTTCGTCATACCGGGAACTAGTCAATTTTGCTCCACTGCCAATATTTCGGAAAACGCCTATTTTACGTAGTAAGGCAAGTCAGGGGAAAAACGCCCGGACAATCCTTGACACAATCGCCGTCCGATACCGGCGAAAACCGCAACGGGCATGGCCTGTGCTCCGGACGGACGCCGATGGGGCGCAGTTTGTGGGCTACGGGCAACAAGACGGCGGGCCATACGACCGCAGCTCGTTTTACGCGGGATGGAATTTCCCGTATAGTCCTTCTGATACAGTCTTTACGTCTACAGTCTTTTCTTTAGCGACAAAACCATGAGCGACCTCATCAAACACGTTACCGATACCAGTTTCGAAGCCGACGTACTCAAAGCCGAAGGCCCCGTGCTGGTCGACTACTGGGCAGCCTGGTGCGGCCCCTGCAAAATGATTGCCCCTCTTCTCGATGCAGCCGCCGCCGAACACCAGGGCCGTGTTACTATTGCGAAGCTGAATGTCGACGAAAACCCCGATACCGCAGCAAAATTCCAGGTTCGTGGCATCCCTACCCTGATGCTGTTCAAGAATGGTCAGGTTGCCGCCACCAAGGTCGGTGCGCTGTCCCGCGCCCAACTCAATGCTTTCCTGGAAGAATCGCTGTAATACCGGACATGCGGGCCGCCAACCGGCCTGCCTCCCCTGACCCGGGCAAATCACTCCTCTGCCCGGTATCGGCTTGATGCGTCGCCATCTGTCACGCTGAAGTTTCCCAAAATACCTATAAACCTTCGTTTGCAAGCGCGCGGATTCCCGTCCGGGACCGCCATTTTTATCCGATTCCTCTTTCTTTCTCATGCACCTTACAGAACTCAAAGCACTGCACGTTTCGCAACTGCTCGAAATGGCGGCGACCCTGGAAATCGACAATGCCAATCGCCTGCGCAAGCAGGAACTAATGTTCGCCATCATGAAGCGGCGGGCAAAGCAGGGAGAACAGATTTTCGGCGACGGGGTCCTCGAGGTGCTGCCCGACGGCTTCGGTTTCCTGCGCTCACCTGAAACATCCTACCTGGCCAGCACGGACGACATCTATATCTCGCCCTCGCAGATCCGGCGCTTCAACCTGCATACCGGCGACTCCATCGAAGGCGAGGTTCGCGTGCCCAAGGACGGAGAACGCTATTTCGCCCTGGTCAAGGTCGACAAGGTCAACGGCATGCAGCCCGAGGCCATCAAGCATCGCATGATGTTCGAGAACCTGACGCCGCTGCATCCAGATCGCCCGATGAAACTCGAGCGCGACATCAAGAGCGAGGAAAACTACACCGGCCGCATCCTAGACATCTTTGCCCCGCTGGGCAAAGGCCAGCGCGCCCTGATCGTAGCCAGTCCCAAGTCCGGCAAGACCGTGATGATGCAGCATATTGCACATGCCATCACCACCAACTATCCCGACGCCGTCATGATCGTCCTGCTGGTGGACGAGCGCCCCGAAGAAGTCACCGAAATGCAGCGCACGGTGCGCGGCGAAGTCGTGGCCTCCACCTTCGACGAACCCGCCACGCGCCACGTCCAGGTTGCCGAGATGGTCATCGAAAAGGCCAAGCGCCTGGTCGAGCTCAAGAAAGACGTCGTCATCCTGCTCGACTCCATCACCCGCCTGGCCCGCGCCTACAACACCGTCGTTCCCGCATCGGGCAAGGTGTTGACCGGCGGCGTCGACGCCAACGCTCTGCAGCGCCCCAAGCGCTTCTTCGGGGCCGCGCGCAACATCGAGGAAGGCGGTTCGCTGACCATTATCGGCACAGCCCTGATCGAAACTGGCAGCCGCATGGACGAGGTCATCTACGAAGAGTTCAAGGGTACGGGCAACTCCGAGGTCCACCTCGAACGCCGTCTGGCCGAAAAGCGCGTCTACCCTGCCATCAATCTGAACAAATCCGGCACACGCCGCGAAGAGTTGCTGATACAGCCAGACCTTCTACAAAAAGTCTGGGTGCTCCGCAAGTTCATACACGATATGGACGAAATCGAAGCCATGGAATTCATCCTGGACAAAATCCGGGCGACAAAAACCAATGCCGAGTTCTTCGACATGATGAAAAAATAATCTTTCAACGACACGCGTCTCTGTGCGCAATTTAGAGCACGATTTGATGACACTACCGACAATTGAGTATTTTCTAGAACAAGTCCGGCGCCGGGATCCGCATCAGCCCGAATTCATGCAAGCTGTGGAAGAAGTCATGCACAGCTTGTGGCCCTTCATAGAGCGCAACCCGAAATACGCGGAACAGGGATTGCTTCAACGCCTGGTGGAACCAGAGCGCGTCATCCAGTTCCGCATTTCCTGGATGGACGACAAGGGCCAGATACAGGTCAACCGCGGCTTCCGCATCCAGCAAAGCTCCGCCATCGGTCCCTACAAGGGCGGCATGCGCTTTCACCCCTCGGTGAATCTCTCCATCCTTAAGTTCCTCGCCTTCGAGCAGACTTTCAAGAACGCCCTCACCACGCTCCCCATGGGCGGCGCCAAAGGCGGCTCCGATTTCGACCCCAAAGGCAAGTCCGACGCGGAAGTCATGCGCTTCTGCCAGGCGCTCATCCTGGAACTCCATCGCCACCTTGGTCCCGACACCGACGTCCCAGCGGGCGATATCGGCGTGGGCGGGCGTGAAGTCGGCTTCATGGCCGGCATGATGAAGAAGCTGACCAATTCCACGGCCTGCACGTTCACCGGCAAGGGTCCCAGCTTCGGCGGCAGCCTGATCCGCCCGGAAGCCACAGGCTACGGTACTGTCTACTTCGCCGAAGAGATGCTCAAGCACGTTGGCCAGTCCATCGATGGCCTGACGGTCTCCATCTCGGGTTCCGGCAACGTTGCTCAATACGCCATCGAGAAGTGCCTGCACCTGGGCGCCAAAGTGGTCACGGTTTCCGACTCGCAAGGCTTCGTCTACGACAAAGCCGGCTTCACTCCGGAAAAACTGGCCGCGCTGCTGGAAATCCGCAATGTCCGTCGGGAGCGCATCGAAGTCTACGCCAAGGAATTCGGCCTGGAATACCACGTCGGCAAGCGTCCCTGGAATGTCCCGGTCGACGTCGCCCTGCCCTGCGCGACGCAGAACGAGCTGGAACTGGAAGATGCGAAAGCGCTGCTGGCCAATGGCGTGCGCTGCGTCGCCGAAGGCGCCAACATGCCTACGTCGCTGGACGCCGTCGACGCCTTCCACGAGGCCGGCATCCTGTATGCGCCGGGCAAAGCCAGCAATGCAGGCGGAGTCGCCGTTTCCGGACTGGAAATGTGCCAGAACTCGCAGCGCCTGGCCTGGACTTCGGAGCAGGTCGACAGCAAGCTTCATGCCATCATGCGCAGCATTCACCAGAATTGCGTGGACTATGGCACAGAAGGCGGCCACGTCAACTATGTCGCCGGCGCCAACATCGCCGCTTTCGTGAAGGTAGCCGACGCCATGCTGCAGCAAGGCGTGTACTGACACCGAAGCGGTCTTGCAATGGGCCGGCCCGGGCCGAAAGGCGGGCCGACCCATTGCGGTTTTTCTTACGGCATCTGCTCCGAATCCGCGGCCTTGCGCCTGTCGGCATTCACCTCTTCCACCGCCACATTGTCCCAATCGCCGCTGATACGGTACTCGACCGTCATCGCCCGCGACAATGGCGTCTGCAGCAGCCATTGCGCCAGGAAGGCTCCCACGCCCACGATGGGATTCACCGCAATGCCGGCTGCAATGGCCGCGCCGCTGACATCCAGGCTGGGCACGACCACCGCCTGCAGATCCAGCGTCTGGCGCAACAGATGCACATTGCCGCCGATCACGATGGTCCCGACCGGCCCCACGACGCGATAGTCCTGCGTGCGCAACTCCCCCTGGTCCAGATCGAGCTTTCCCCTGAGCGCATCGTAGGGAAAGCCATTCTTCAGCAATCCGCCAGGGTTGAAGTCCAGGCTGGCCAGCCGCTTGACCGACTGCAACGACAACAGCTCCAGCAACCTTGCCACGCGGGAGTTGACCTGGTTGAAACGCCCCTTGTCCAGCTCCAGTTCCAATGTTCCCTGGATGCCGGAAATCTCCGGCGACCAAGGCAGGTCGTGCCAGAACAGATCCGCGCGCACGCTCCCATGCCCGTCCTGCACTGCGCCGGGAAAACCGATCTGTTCCATGTAGCCGCCGAGATTGTGTACCGCGATGTCGGCCTGCAGCTGCAGGCCCCGGCGTTCGCCCGACAATTGCCAACTGCCTTTGCCCTGCAACGATGCCGTGGGGCTATCAATACTGAACTTGTCCAGACGCCATAGGCGTCCCCGTTCCTGGTTGACTCCCGTCACCGCAAGCTCGCCCAGCATCTTGCCATATAAGGTAAATCGGCCAACCGTCAGATCGATGGCGGGAATATCCAGTTCGTCCGGCAGCGCCGAGCCCTCCGACTCGGCGATATCCGCGCCTTCCTTGTCTCCCGCTTCGCCGATGGCGAGCCTGTCCAGCCTGGCCTGTATGCTGCCCTCGACCTTTCCGGCGGCTTCCTGCCAGAACAGCGTCCCCGCCGTTTCCGTCGAGCTGATGTCCATGCGCCAGCGCTGCGCGTCCGTTTTCCCGCCGGTCAGGGTCAGTTGCGTCGTCCCGAGGCCAAAGATGCTGCCCTTGTCCGCCTGCACGCGAAAGCGCCGGAGCTCAGGCAGCAACGGCCTGCGCGCCGACGACTCCTGCGTCTGATTCGCCCCTGCGGCGCGGGAGAAATCCTCCACCACGGCCTCCCAGGCTCTGGCATTGAAATCGTCCACCTGCACGTCGATTTCCGCCCCCGAAGCCGGCGCGGGAAGGACCTGATCGCGTCCCACGCCCAGCGCATAGAAATAAGGCCCTTCGTTCTCGAGGCTGCGCCGCAGCGCCCTGGCATGTATTCCGCTCCCAAGCCGGATATCCAGGGCCATGACGTTTCGTTCGTCCTTGTGGCCGGACCAGTCGACCTTCAAGGCCATGGGCTGCTTCGCCGATTTTCCCAAAGGAGCAGGAAAATCCAGGCGCATGCCTTCCAGGCTGGATTCGGCTTCCATGACGAATCTGCCGGCTTTGTCGAGGCCTAGCCGCGCCGTATAGGCGATGCTGCCCTCCAGGCGCTCCATGCCTTTCAGGTCTATATATTCTGCCAGCGCGGGCGCCGTCATGCGGCCGCGCAGTCTCAGCCCCGCCTGTCCGCCGCCGATACCGTCCGCGAAGTCCACCTTGCCGCCGAGAAAGCGGCCGCTCAAGCCCTTTGCGCTGACTGCGGTTTCGCTGAACTCCAGGGTGCCGGACAGGCGCTCGAGCAGCGGCATTTCCGGCATCAGCCGCAGCGCCGAGCCTTCGCCGGGCAAAACGCTGCCCTTGACCGTCGTATCGATGCTGTGCATCAAGGGGATGGAGAGCTCCAGCGGCACGGACCACTCGCCGCTGGCCGTGGCTTCATCGAGCACGCCCCCGATCAGCTCTCCAAGCGGGGAATGATGCGCCAACGCGATATAGCTGGAAGCCTTGCCCGATGTTTCTCCCTTGATGGACAGCGTGGCGTTGTGCTCGAGATCGGGAATCGATGCCTGCACGCCCCGCAGCTCCAGCGCGGGCTGCTGCGCCGAAGGCAGCATCCGCGCCGTATCGGCATGGATGCCGAGGCTCGCCCTGTCCATGCTCAGCCTGCCTTCGATGGCGTCCACGCTGGGCCAGCCCTTTGCGCCATTGTGCGCCGGCAGGTAATCGATCTGCGTGTCTTCCAGCCTGCCCTCCAGCCGGAACTCGCCTTTCTCCGGGTCGATGCCGAAGGGAAATGCGTCCAGCTCTCCCTTGAGCCGGAAGGCGGCATCGCGCACCCGTCCTTTGATCAGGCTTTCCTTCATCCATATCCGCGCATCCTCGCTGACGACCGCAGGCAAGTAGCGAACGATGGCGGGTACGCTGACGTGTGTTGCCTGTCCCTGGATATCCGCCTCGCCCGACCCGGAAGTCTCACTCGAGCGCCAATGTCCCGAAAAATGCAGGTCGAGATCCGCATTGCCGACATCGGCCGAAGCCAGCGAGACCGACAGCCCGCCATCCGCGGCTCGTTCCACTCTTCCCTGCAGCCTCGTCTCATCGAAGGACAGCGCCTGCTCATAAGCCTCGGCGACCGCAACGGAAACGCCGCGTCCCTGCCACTGGAACGACAGCGCCCGAGGCGCTTCGCTCCATTCGCGCCATTCGCCTTCCGCATGCAGACGAGCGGCTTCCACGCCGATATGATCCTTGCCATCCAGCCGCCAGCGCAACGCTTGCACGCTGGCGTCCAGGGCCATACCGTCCGGTTTTCCGGCTGCAAACGACAGCGAGGCCTGTGCGGAGCCCCTGCCCGATTCCAACTGCGCCGGCAGTTCGAGCCACGGGCGCCAGGCCTGCGATTGCCAGTCCCTGACATGGACATACAGACGCCCCGACACCTGGTCCAGGCGGTCCACCCGGCCTTTCTCATCGGAGCGCAGTTCTCCCCTGACATCAATCATGGAGGCCAGTTCTTGGGGCGCAGCGGCCTGCAAGGCGAAGCGCCGATCGCGGCCGTCATTGTCGATCTGCATCCTGACCCGATCCAGCACCAGTGCGCCGCCGGCGCTGGACGCATCGTCCCAGCGCAATGTCACGTCCGTGAACAGCACCCGGCGCTGCAGCGACAGCCAGCCCAGGACCGGAGGCAACTCTCCGGACCGGGCATCATCGGCGGACAGCGAGAAGGACTGGCCGACCAGGTGCAGTTGCCCCTGGATATCCCGCCGGATGGTCAGGTCCAGCCCGCTGGCCTCGATACTGTCGAACTGGATATGCCCCAGTATGCTGCGCCAGTCGAGCACGGCGCGCAGATAAGGCAGCCTGAGAAGCGCCTGGTCGTTCGCATCGCGCAGCACCACGTCGGACAGCGTCAGCCTGGGATTCGCTCCCAGCCACTGGGCCTTGACCTCTCCCAGGGAAACCTCGGTTCCCAGCGCATCCGTCAGTTGGCTTTCCAGAGCGCCGCGCCATTCGTCCGCATTGGGCAGCAGCCAGTAGCGGATTCCGAGCAGGCCGATGCCGGCGACGAAATACACGAGCAAGGCGAAACGTCCCAACAGCCGCAGGAACCCGAAAAACCGATACAGAAGAAAGTGATTAGCCAAATTGCGTGTTTTTGCAGTATCTTGCGGGTCTGCCCAGGGAAGTCAGGCAAGAACATAACGAATGTCATTATCACCCATGTCCGAACTGATTATAGTAGAGCCCGCCCTGCGCTGGTCCGGCGTGCTTCGCCGCAAACTGGATGCGAATCCGGCCTTCAGCCTGTGGCTGGAAAGCGCGGCGCAGCATCCTGTGACGCGCAAGACAATTCCTCTGTGGCTGGACGAACTGAAAGGCGCCGCAGCGGACAGCGAACCGCCGGCCACGATGATCCGCCGCGTCCTGCGCCAGTTGCGCGAACGCGTATTTTTCACCTTGATGGTCCGTGATATTGCCGGGCTGGCTCCCTTGCACGAAGTCGTCGCGGCCATGTCCGCGCTGGCCGACCTCGCCGTCTCCGAAGCCTACCAACTGACAGCTGCGGAGCTGGCCGCCACGCACGGCACTCCCCTGGATCCCGCCACGGGCAAGCCCCAGGAGCTGCTGCTGCTGGGCATGGGCAAGCTGGGCGGACGCGAGCTCAATGTCTCTTCCGATATCGACCTGATTGCCCTTTACGGCGAAGAAGGAGAAACGAACGGCAGGCGCAGCCTCAGCCACCACGAATTCTATGGCCGCGTCGTCCAGCGCATGATGCCGGTCCTGTCCGAAATCGATGCCTTCGGGCAAGTGTTCCGCACCGATCTGCGCTTGCGGCCCGACGGAGACTCCGGTCCGCTCGCCTGGAGCCTGGACGCTCTGGAAAACTACCTCGTCGCGCAAGGCCGCGAATGGGAGCGCTATGCCTGGCTGAAGGCCAGGCCCATCCTTTGCCGCGCCTTCGAAGGCAGTGACCCGTCGGCGCAATGGCACCAGCTGGAAGCCCTGCGCGTCCCATTCGTCTACCGCAAGTATTTCGACTTCGACGCCCTGGCCGCCCTGCGCAGCTTGCGCGAGCGCATCCGCCAGGACTGGCAGCGCCGCGCGCTGGCCCGCAATGGCATCGATGCCACGCACAACATCAAACTGGGCGAAGGCGGCATACGCGAGATCGAATTCGTCGTCCAGTTGAACCAGTTGATCCGGGGCGGGCGCAGACCTTCGCTGCAGCAGCGCTCGCTTCAGGCTGCCTTGTACAAGCAGCGCCGGGCCGGGGTCATGCCGCCTGAAGACGCGAACAGGCTGGAAGCCGCCTATGTCTTCCTGCGGCGCGTCGAGCACCGGCTGCAATATCGAGAGGACGAACAGACGCACTTGCTGCCCAGGGATGCCGGACTGCGGCAAGAGCTTGCCGCCAGCATGCAGATGTCTCCCGAAGCCTTCGAAGAGACGCTGCAGGCGCATCGCAGCTTCGTATCCCAGGCTTTCCGCAACGCCTTTCGCATCGCAGGCATGCAGGACCCTGAAACCGCATCGTCCGAGCCGGCGCCAGAGGCCGATCTGGAGACCAGGCTGCAGGATTGCCTGGGCCAGGACTGCGGCGTCATCGGACAGCGCATGCAGACGCTGCTGGAAAGTCCCAGGCTGCGCAGCCTGCAGCGCACCAGCCGGGACAGGGTCAAGGCCCTGATGCCGCGCCTGCTGGAAGCCTCCGCCTCGACTGCGCATCCCGTCCAGACCGCCACTCGCCTGCTGGACCTGGTGGAAGCGATTGCGCCGCGCAGTGCCTATCTCGCCCTGCTGGCCGAATATCCCGACACGCTGGCTCGTGTCGCCCGCATTGTCAGCGCCAGCCCTTGGGCCTCCCAGTACCTGGAGCGTTATCCGCTGCTGCTTGACGGCCTGATCGAATGGCGCTCGCTCATGCTGCCGCTTGATCTCGCACAGGTCGCTCAACAGCTCAAGAGCGACCTGGACGCCTGCCTGCTGCCCGACGGCCGGCCCGATGTCGAGCAACAGATGAATCTCATGCGCGACTGCCAGCGGCAAACCACCTTCCAGTTGCTGGCCCAGGACCTGGAGGGCATCCTCAGCATCGAAGCCCTGGCCGACCAGCTCTCCGCCCTGGCCGATCTGCTGCTGCGGGAAACCATCCAGCGCGTCTGGCCACTGGTGCAGCCCAAGGGAACCGATCTGGCACAGCTGGAACCGCCCCATTTCGCCATCCTGGCCTACGGCCGCCTCGGCGGCAAGGAGCTGGGCTACGCCTCGGACCTCGATCTCGTCTTCCTGTACCAGGATACGCGCGAAGACGCCACGGAACTCTATACCCGCCTGGGTCGCAGGATCGTTTCCTGGCTTTCCACACTGACCTCGTCGGGCCGCCTCTACGACATCGACCTGCGGCTGCGGCCCGACGGGGACGCGGGGCTGCTGGCGGTTTCCGTGGACGCTTTCGAGCGCTACCAGAAGGAAAGCGCCTGGGCCTGGGAACACCAGGCCCTCACGCGCGCGCGCTACGCCGCGGGAGACCCGGCCATCGGCGCCAAACTGGAGGCATTGCGCAGGGAGATCCTGCTGCGCCCACGCGAGGCGGAAGCCCTGAAGAACGAAATCCGCAGCATGCGCGAGCGTATCAGCGCCGGCCATCCCAACCCGACAGCGGATTTCGATCTGAAGCACGACCGCGGCGGCATGGTGGACATCGAATTCATTACCCAATACTTGGTGCTGATGTGTTCCAACCAGCATCCCATCCTGCTGGAAAACCTGGGGAATATCGCGCTGCTCGGCATCGCCGGCCAGGCCGGACTGATCCCTGCTGACCTCGCCATCCCGGTCGCCGACGCCTACCGCACCTTCCGCCGCATGCAGCACGCCCTGCGCCTGCAGGGCGCCGAGAAGGTCAGGATCGGCCAGGACCAGTTGCTGGCGGAACGCAATGCCGTCATCAAGCTTTGGAACCACGTCATCGGTGCATAGGGAACAACGGAAGCCTCTTTGGGGACGGCCTGTCTCGCCTGAAAAGAGGCGCTTTTGCCTTGGAGCAACCCGGCGGTAAAATACTGCTCATGAACACGACCACTACCCGTCCGCTGCTCTCCTTGCCCGAAGGACGCCGCAAGGTGCTCATGCACTCGTGCTGCGCGCCCTGCTCAGGCGAAGTCATGGAAGCCATGACGCTCTCCGGCATCGAGTACGCCATTTATTTCTACAATCCCAACATCCATCCCGACCGCGAATACGAAATCCGCAAGAACGAAAACATCCGTTTCGCGGAAAAGCACAATATTCCATTCATCGACGCCGACTACGACCGCGACAACTGGTTCGAGCGCGTCAAGGGCCTGGAAGACGAGCCCGAACGCGGCGAACGCTGCACGGTCTGTTTCGACATGCGCTTCGAGCGCACCGCCCTTTATGCCCACGAGCACGGCTTCGACACCATCACCAGCTCGCTGGGCATCTCGCGCTGGAAAGACATGAACCAGATCAACGGCTGCGGCGAACGCGCGGCCGCGCGCTACCCCGACATGCTCTACTGGACCTACAACTGGCGCAAGGGCGGCGGCGCGCAGCGCATGCTGGAAATCAGCAAGCGCGAGCAGTTCTACCAGCAGGAATACTGCGGCTGTGTCTATTCGCTGCGCGACACCAACCGCTGGCGCCGCAGCCAAGGCCGCGAGCGCATCCAGATCGGCGTCAAGTTCTACGGCAAGGACGAGCTCGAGGCGATGCCCGCACCGCCCGCAAGCGGAAAGTGATGCTTCCGGTGGCAAGCCATTGGCGGATATGCGTCGCCAACGCCACTAGGCCCGAATAGCGCAAGAGTTCTCCCCGGCACCGTGGCGCTCCAGCAAAAATCCCCGCAGATGCAAATGCATCCACGGGGATCGCATGCTCCGGGAACCGCCAGGCGGCTTATGCCCGGCCAGCCGCCTTCGCCGGCACTGCGGGGCAACCCCAGTCATTCCATATCTTGGCGACGGCCGCATAATCGTCCCGGCCATAACCGGCAGCCAGCGCCATTTCATAGACGCTGTGCGCGCCCTGGATGGCGAACAGAGGCACCTTCAGCGACTGCGCAAGCTCCAGCGCCAGAACGGAATCCTTGCGCGCGGCCTCCAGTGGCATGCCGCCTTCATAATTGCCTTGCATGATGCGCTCGGCGTACCGATGCGTCAGCGGGCGGTGCAGCCCCATCTGCTTGTCGGCCAGCAGGCCCACAAGCTTTTCGCAATCCACCCCCGCCGCTGTGGCCATGGAGCCCGCTTCCGCGACGACAACCATCACTGCGTGCGCCACGGCATTGTTGATCACTTTTGCGGCGGCCCCCGAGCCTGCGGGGCCGAAGTGAATGCGCTTGTCGGAGATGGCGGCGAGCACGTCATCGCATGCGTCCAGGGCACCCTTGTCGCCGCCGACCAGCAGCATCGCAGTTCCGGCGGCCATCTGGCTGACTCCGGCCATGATCGATGCATCGATCAACGGAATGCCGAACTTGTCGAGAATGCGCGCGCTGGCATGGATATCGGACGGGTTGACCGTGCTGGTCTCGACCACCACGGCATTCCTGGGCAAATGCGGGGCAATCTGCGTCAGCACCGCCTGCGATGCTGCCGGGCTGGGCAGGCACAGTACGACCACGCTGGTCTGCTCCAGATCTTCAGGCGTCGAGACAGGACGCGCATCGAACTCTTTCCGAGCTCTTTCGACCGCCTGCTTGTTCAAATCCGCAACTTGAACAGGAAACTTCCTGGCGATCCGCTCGGCCACCAGATAACCCATATTGCCCAGCCCATAAAGGGCGACTTGCTTTGCACTCATAGGATTCCTGCTCTTGCTCTTATTCCGTCCAGGGGGTTTCCAGCCACAGCTTGCGGAAACGTTCGTCCGCCGCCTTCAGGCGGGCCAGCCATTCGTCGCCGTCCAAGTAGTCCATTTCAGTGAACTGCTGCTGCATGTGTTTCTGGAACTCGGGGGTGGCGGCGATCTTCTTCAGTGCGCCGCGCAGGCTCGCGGTCACGTCCTCGGGTATGCCTTTCGGGCCGACGATACCGCGCTCGGAGGCAAACACCAGATCGACGCCCTGCTCCTTGAACGTGGGAACGTCGGGAGCGAGCGGCGAGCGCTCTTCGCTTGCCTGCGCCAGGATACGCAGGTTCTTGCCATGGTAAGGCATGGCCTCGCCCAGGTTCATGCCGCCGACGGCGGTATGGCCGCCCAGCACGGCGTTGCGCAGCGGGCCGGCGCCGTTGTAGGGAACGTGGTTCAGGTCGGCCGAGGTTTCGTCCTCGAACAGGACCAGCGCCAGGTGATCGTCGGTGCCCACGCCAGTCGAGCCATAGCTGATCTCTTCAGGGCTCGCCTTCGCCTTTTCGATGATGTCCTTCACGGACTTGTACGGCGAGTCCATGGTGACGCTGAACGCGCTGGGATCGCGAACCAGGTTGCCCAGATAGGTAAAGCTGTCCAGAGTGAATCCGGCATCGCGCTCGATAGGCAGGCTGACCAGGCCGGGCATATTGGTCATCCCGATGGTGTAGCCATCGGGCTTGGAGCGGCCGACGTAAGCCAGGCCGATGGCGCCCGATGCGCCCGGCTTGTTGATCACGGTAACCGGCTTGCCCAGTTCGTCTTCCAAGAACTTGGCCAGCGTGCGGGCGGTGATGTCTGTGCCGCCGCCCGGCGCAAAGCCCACCACCAGTTCGATCGGACGATCCGGCCACGCCTGGGCAGCGCCCGAAACGGCCAGGGCCGCGCCTGTCAGTACCAGGGAAAAATATGTCTTGAGTTTCATTTGCCTCTCCTTCATTGGGGACTATAGGGACATGCTTTTTTCATGCATGCCAAAAAACACGCTCTTTACCTGGCTGTACAGACGCAGGCCATGCAGGCCTTTTTCACGGCCGATGCCGCTGTCCTTGAAGCCGCCAAAGGGCGTGGCGATATGGGATTGCTTGTAGGTGTTGATCCAGACGGAACCGGCCTCGATCTCGCGGGCGACGCGCCATGCGCGGGCATAGTCGCCAGTCCACATGCCCGCGGCCAATCCGAATACCGTATCGTTGGCCTGCGCCACGACATCGGCTTCATCCTCGAACGGAATGGCTACGAGCACGGGACCGAAGATTTCTTCCTGGGCCGAACGCGAAGCATTGCTCAGGCCATCGACAATGGTCGGCATATAGAACATGCCTTTGTCGAAAGGCTGCTCGCTCGGCATATTGCCTCCGACCAGGATGGAACCGCCTTCGCTGCGGGCCAGGTCAACGCATGCGGCGACCTTGTCGCGATGCGCGGCCGAAACCAGGGGGCCCATCTGGACTTCCGGATCATCGGGCAGGCGTACGCGGATTTCGCGGGTACGCGCCGCCAGATCGTCCAGCACTTTCTTGTAGACCGATTTCTGCACGAACAAGCGCGAGCCCGCCACGCAGCTTTGTCCCGCCGAGCCGAAGATACCCGACATCACGCCCGCCACCGCGCGATCCAGGTCGGCATCCTCGAAGACGATATGGGGCGACTTGCCGCCCAGCTCCAGTCCGACCGGAATCAGGCGCTGTCCGGCGATCGCGCCAATGGCCCGGCCCGTCTCGGTACCTCCGGTGAACGACACCATGCGCACGCCGGGATGCTTGACCAGCGCCGCGCCCACGTCTTCACCATAGCCGGGCAAAGCAATCAGCAGCCCTTCCGGCAGGCCCGCCTCGGTGCAGATGCGTACCAGTTCGAGCGCAAGCTGCGGCGTTTCCTCGGACGGCTTGATGATCACGGCGTTGCCGGCCGCCAGCGCGGGCGCGGCCTTTTGCGCCTCGTTCATGATCGGAGAATTCCAGGGCGTGATGCAGGCGACGACGCCATAAGGCTCGGCCAGCGCCATCGAGAAATATTCGCCGCGCGGCGAGGTCACTTCATTCTGCCAGGTTTCGCAAACCGAAGCGTAGTAGCGGAAATAACTGGCGGCCGAGGTCACCATGTTCATGCATTCTTTGTACGGCTTGCCGCTGTCGAGCATCTGCAAGCGCGCCAGGCTTTCGCGCTCGGCCAGGATCCTGCGGCCGATCTCGAACAGGATCGATGCACGCTGATCGGGGCGCAGCTTGCGCCACGGCTTGTTGCGGAATGCATCCCACGCAACCCGCACCGCAGTATCGACATCTTCGGGCGTCGCGCGCACGACCTGCCCCGCGATGCTGCCATCGGCCGGATTGATGGAGGTAATGACACCTGCATTGCCGCTCGTGTCTCGAACAATGCTGCCGATCAGAAAGGGTTTGACGGTAGTGGCCATGATAGTGGGATGTCTCCGTGAGTTGTCACAAACTCCGGCCATCATGCCCGACCTCATGCATAGACACAATTCGATATTAATTAGCTATTATTAGTCTATAACTAATTATTGAATCTCAGGCTCCATGGCTCTCAATATCAAATACCGGTCCCTCAAGGCTTTCCTGTACGCCGTGGAAACAGGCTCGTTCACCCTGGGAGCCAACCGCCTCGGGGTGACGCAGCCCTCATTCACCGCCTTGATCCAGGACCTGGAGCAAGTGCTCGACCTGAAGCTGTTCGAACGCAGTACGCGCGCCATTGCGCTGACGGCGGCCGGCGTGGAATTGCGCGACCGCATCCAGCGCCCCATCGCCGACCTCGAAGAAGCCTATCGCAGCATGGAAGACCTGGCCGCGGTCCGTCGAGGCCAGGTCGTCGTGGGCGCCCTGCCTTCCGCCTCCCTTGTGCTGGTGCCGCCCACGCTGGCCGCGCTGCGCGGCAGCCATCCGGGATTGGAGCCGAAAATCGTCGAGGCGTACAACGACGAGTTGCTGGACATGCTGCGCACGAATCAAGTGGAATTTGCGATTGCCGCGCAATTGGGCGACATGGCGGACATGATGTTCGAGCCGCTGGTGGACGATACGTTCTGCGTGGTGTTCCCGCCCGGCCATCCCATAGGAGAACACGATTCGGTCTCCTGGAACGACCTGCTCTCATACCAGTTGGTGCTGCTCTCGCCGGGCTCCAGCGCGCGCAGACAGTTCGACCAGGCGCTCGGACTGACGCATGCGCCCAAGCTGCTGCATTACGACATCACGCATATGACGACGGCCGTCGTGCTGGTCAAGCAGGGCCTGGGCATCGCCGTGCTGCCCAAACTGCCGCTGAGCGTCCTGCCAATGGGCAAGCTGCGGTACAAGCCGCTTTCCGACACATCCGCGCAACGGCGCATCGGAATCGTCTATCGCCAGAATCGCCACCTCTCCCCCGCCAGCCGCGCATTCATTTCGCAGGCCAAGCAAATGGCCGCCGCTACAGAAAAATGAGAGCCGGGCAAAACCCGGCTCTCATTACGTACGCAACAGACTAAGGCCTTCGCCTTACTGCAGCGTGCGCTCGAACACGAACTTGCCGTCGCGCCAGTCCACCGGCACCACATCGTTCGGGCCGAAGCGGCCTTCCAGGATAAGGCGCGCCACCGGGTTCTCGATCTGCTGCTGGATGGCGCGCTTGAGCGGCCGCGCCCCGAACACCGGATCGAAACCGGCCTTGGCCAGTTGCGTCAGCGCCATATCGGACACCTCCAGGCGCATCTCCTGCTGCGCCAGGCGCTCGCCCAGGCGCTGCAACTGGATCCTTGCGATGGACTCGATATGCTTCTCGTCCAGCGAGTGGAATACCACCACTTCGTCGATACGGTTCAGGAACTCCGGACGGAAAGAGGTCTTGAGTTCTTCCCACACGACTTCCTTGACCACTTCGTAAGGCTGGCCCGCCATGGTCTGGATATGCTGCGAACCCAGATTGGACGTCATCACGATGACAGTATTGCGGAAATCCACCGTCCGCCCCTGGCCATCGGTCAGGCGGCCATCGTCCAGCACCTGCAGCAGCACGTTGAACACATCGGGGTGCGCCTTCTCGACCTCGTCCAGCAGCACAACGCTGTAGGGCTTGCGCCGCACAGCCTCGGTCAGGTAGCCGCCCTCTTCGTAGCCGACGTAGCCCGGAGGCGCGCCGATCAGCCGTGCCACCGAATGCTTCTCCATGAACTCGCTCATATCGATGCGGATCATGTGCTCGTCGGAATCGAACAGGAAGCCCGCCAGCGCCTTGGTCAGCTCGGTCTTGCCCACGCCGGTCGGCCCCAGGAACAGGAACGAGCCATAGGGCCGGTTCGGATCCGACAGGCCGGCGCGCGAACGCCGCACGGCGTCGGCCACCAGGCTGACCGCCTCGTCCTGGCCCACCACCCGCTGGTGCAGTGCCGATTCCATGCCGAGCAGCTTGGCGCGCTCGCCCTGCATCATCTTCGAGACGGGAATGCCGGTTGCGCGCGACACCACTTCGGCGATTTCTTCCGCGCCGACTTCGGTGCGCAGCAGCTTGGGCCGCTCGCTGGACTGCTGCCCGGCTTCGGCAGCCTTCAGGCGGCCTTCGAGTTCCGGCAGCTTGCCGTATTGCAGCTCGGCCAGCTTGTCGAACTGGCCCTTGCGCTGCAACTCGGCCATTTCGGCACGCGTGCGCTCGATCTCTTCCTTGATCGACTGCGAACCCTGGACCGCCGCTTTTTCGGCCTTCCAGACTTCCTCGTAGTCGTTGTACTCGCGCTGCAGCTTTTCCAGCTCGTCCTCGATGACCTTCAGGCGGCGCTGCGAAGCCTCATCGCTCTCCTTGCGCACGGCCTCGCGCTCGATCTTGAGCTGGATGATGCGGCGATCCAGCCTGTCCATGACTTCGGGCTTGGAGTCGATCTCCATGCGGATGCGCGCCGCAGCCTCGTCGATCAGGTCGATGGCCTTGTCCGGCAGGAAGCGGTCCGTGATGTAGCGGTGCGACAGCTCCGCCGCCGCCACGATGGCCGGATCCGTGATGGCCACGCCGTGGTGCAGCTCATAACGCTCCTGCAAGCCGCGCAGAATGGCGATGGTGGATTCGACGTCGGGCTCGTCCACCAGCACTTTCTGGAAGCGGCGCTCCAGGGCGGCGTCCTTCTCGATGTACTTGCGGTATTCGTCCAGCGTGGTTGCGCCGATGCAGTGCAGCTCGCCACGCGACAGGGCCGGCTTGAGCATATTGCCCGCGTCCATGGCGCCTTCGGCCTTGCCCGCGCCCACCATGGTGTGCAGTTCGTCGATGAAGACGATAGTCTTGCCGTCGTCCTGCGACAGTTCCTTCAGCACGGCCTTCAGGCGCTCTTCGAATTCGCCGCGGAACTTGGCGCCGGCCAGCAAAGCGGCCAGATCCAGTGACAGCACCTTCTTGCCCCTCAGGGTCTCGGGCACCTCGTCGTTCACGATGCGCTGCGCCAGGCCTTCCACGATGGCGGTCTTGCCCACGCCGGGCTCGCCGATGAGGACGGGGTTGTTCTTGGTGCGGCGTTGCAGGATCTGGATGGCGCGGCGGATCTCGTCGTCGCGGCCGATGACGGGATCCAGCTTTCCCTGACGGGCGCGCTCGGTCAGGTCGGTCGTGTATTTGGCCAGGGCTTCGCGGTTGGAGTCGCCTTCCTGGTCGGACACATTGCCGCCGCCGCGCACAGCCTCGATGGCGGCTTCCAGCGCCTTGCGCTGCAGGCCGGCTTCGCGCAGCAGGCGACCGGCCTCGCCCTTGTCGTCCAGCAGGGCCAGCAGGAACAGCTCGCTGGCGATGTAGGAATCGCCGCGCTTGGCGGCCTCCTTGTCGGTGCGCACGAACGCAGCCTGCAGTTCGCGGCTGGCCTGCTGCGAGCCTTCGGCGCCTTGCACCTGCGGCAGCGCGGCAATAGCCGCGTTCACGGCGGGAATCAGCTTGTTGACGGCCGCGCCGGCGCGCGCCAGCAGGCTGCCGGTGCCGCTATCGGCATCGGACAACAGTGCGGCCAGGACATGCAGCGGCTCGATGTAGGGGTTATCATTGCGCCCAGCCAGACTCTGTGCTTCCGCAATCGCCTGCTGGAACCTGGTGGTAAATTTGTCGAATCGCATGATCGTAAGTATCTTTTCAATGAGGGCGGTTCGCCCGGATGAAGGATATATACGGCCATATTCCCCGATTTCAAGGTTGCACGGAAGCCGCGACATGAGCCATTTCAAACAACTGGAAAGCTTCGTTTCCGTCGCCATGCTGGGCAGCCTGTCGGCAGCCGCGCGCGCCGAGGGCGTCGCCCCCGCCATGATAGGCAGGCGCATGGATGCGCTGGAATCCCGGCTGGGCATCAAGCTGCTGACCCGCTCGACGCGCCGCATCGCCCTCACCTCCGAGGGCGAAATCCTGTTCGAAGAGGCCCAGCGCATCCTGCGCGAGCTGAAGGAAACGGAATCCCGTATTTCCCAGGGCAGCGCCGAGGCCAGCGGACACCTGCGCATCAGCGCCCCGGCGGGCTTTGGCCGGCGCCACGTGGCCCCGCTGCTGCCCGAATTCGTTGCGCTGCACCCACAAGTTACAGTCACGCTGGACCTCAGTGACCGCCTGGTCGACCTGATCGAGGAACGCTACGACTGCGCCATCCGCATCGGCGACCTGGCTGACTCGCAAAATATAGGCACCCGGCTGGCCGACAACCGCCGCGTCATCGTCGCCACTCCCGCCTACCTGGAACGCCACGGCCGTCCGCAAACGCCGGACGACCTGCTGCGGCACAACTGCCTGTCATTTGACGGCAGCGGCAACCAGAGCAAGGGCTGGCTGCTGCGCCACAAGGGACGAGTCAGCTCCATCCGCGTCAAGGGCAACCTGGCCTGCAGCGACGGCAGTTCGCTGCATGAATGGACGCTGGCCGGATGCGGGCTGTCGTGGCGGTCTTTGTGGGAGGTGTATGACGACATCCGCGACGGCAGGCTGGTCACGGTATTGGACGAATACGCCGCCCCTCCCAACGGGATTTTCGCGCTGACTCCAGAACGCCGCCACCTGCCCTTGCGCGTCAAGTCGTTCATCGATCTGTTGAAGGAACGCTACAGCGGCTTCACGCACTGGGGCGAAAAGCCTCGTACCTGATCAGGCCAACAGTCCTCGGCCCATCGCCAGCCGAACCGACCTCCCTGCCCGGCTCAACATTTCCACCAGTGTATCGATGGTGAACCTTGCTGTCTTCTTGTCCGACCTCAGTCGCCGGCAGTCGCTCCGTTGCAAGGCGGCTTCCCTGCTCCGGGACAGTCGTAGTCGAGACGCAAACGATTGCATGCAGCGTGTACTTTACTCGCATAACATGCACTATTATTTATTCCAAATTCCTTATAATAGAGGCGTGCACGCCATCGATTTCAAGTATCCTTGACGTACGTCCAACGTGTTTCCACCGCTATCTGGTAGCAGGACAGCCGGTACGGCGCAGTGGAAGAAGGGCCAGGGCTGCGCATTTCCAGCCCAGTTGTTACAAAACGGGAACTATCCTGCCGCATGCGCATGGCAGCCACGCAGCATTCATCAGCAGCTTGTCTGCGCATGTCCGAACGTAAGAGCACCCTTCATGACCGTCCCCCAAAGCTCCAGTATGCAAAAGAAAATACCGATCTCGCCTGAATCAACCCGCTGTTCAACCTGCATGCTGAACGAGCTGTGCCTGCCCGTGGGCATGTCCCACAACGATGTCATCAAGCTGGACGAACTCATCAAGGAACGCATCCGCCTGTCCAAAGGGTCCGCCCTCTTCCATCTGGGCGACCATGCGGAGGCCATCTACGCGATCCGCTCGGGCTCCATCAAGACGCAACTGGAAGACGCGACCGGCCAGGTGCAGATCACAGGCTTCCTGCTGCCCGGGGAGCTCATCGGGATGGACGGCCTTCTGAATTACGAGCAGACTTCGCACGCCATCGCGCTGGAAGACTCGGAGGTCTGTGTCATGCGCCTGGAAGACATGGACCGGCTGTCCATGCACATGCCGTCCCTGCAGCAGCAGTTCCGCAGGTTGATGAGCAAGGAAATCAATCGGTCCCACCGGCTGGTCATGTCCCTGGGTTCGCTGCGCTCCGAGCAGCGCCTGGCGGCATTTCTTCTGAATTTGTCGCACCGCCTGTCCGCGCTGGGCTATTCGTCCACGGACTTCATCCTGCGCATGAGCCGCGAGGAAATCGGCAATTATCTTGGCCTGACCCTGGAAACCGTCAGCCGCCTCTTTTCCCGCTTTGCACGGGAAGGTCTGATACGGATACAGCAGCGCGAAATCAAGCTGCTGGATTATCAGGCGCTGCAGGCCCTGTCCGGCTCGGACTGCGGGGACTGAGCCGCCGCGCTCCCGTCGCAAGGTCCGGGCTGGATGCCGCCGCACATCACGCCGGAAATCCGGCGCTTAGTCGTCTTCGTCGTCGCCGAACAAAGGGCTGCGGTCAGTCTTTGAGGGCTTTCCGATCTGCAGCGTCAGGGCGCTGGATATCGCCGCCATGATCCAGAACAGGAAAAATCCCCCTGCATAGACGACCTGCCGGTCATCCGTCTGAAGATGGCCCAGGAACCGTATGTCCAACGGATCGATGAGAGCGAACACGACAGCCCCGGTCACTCCCGCCATCAGAAAAGACGGCCAAAGCACTCGCATCAGGAAACGACCATTCATAGCCTTAATTCCGCATTGTGACCAGGGTTATTCTACAGATGTCGGGTCCTTGATGGAAGCGTCCGTTTTCACCGGCTCTTTTGTGACAACCAGCCCACGCTTGGTGCCGCCGTCGTTCACGGACTCGAAGCCCGAGCCTTCCAGCGCCAGCACGATGGTAATGGCGCAACCGACGATCGCAACCGCCGGCCCCGCCATCAGGATCCAGGGCCAGGGTTCGCGCCACCAGGGCTTGCCGCCTTCCGCCTGCTCATTCATGGTATTCACCTAAAAATCCTCATTACTGCGGTACGTAGAAACGGGTTTTCTCCAGAACCTTCCGGCCCGGCCCCGAACTCTCGTCCGAATCCACGCGCAGGACGATGTCGTGCAGGCCCGGCTCCAACTCTCCCGCCGGGACGCGCACCACGACGGGCACCAGCGCATTCGATGCGGCCTCCAGGCGGATGCTCTTCTCTTCGCCTTGGGCGGTAGAGATGCTCAGGCCGGGCGCGCCTTCGACACCCAGCGTCAGCGTCACCGGCTCCTCGGCCGCGTTCATCATCTGCAGTCGATAGACGTTTTCGATCAGGCCGCCGGGGATTTCCCTGCCCAGCACGCCCCGATCGCGGATGATGTCCATTCTCAGGGTCGTGCGCGTGGCAAGGGAATACACGAACGCCAGTGCGATCAGGCTGAGCAAGGCAATGTAAACGATGACGCGCGGGCGCAGCATGCGCTTCCTGACCTGGGACTGCGTCATGCGTTCCTCGATCGCCCTGCCGGAGGTATAGCGTATCAGCCCCTTATCGTAGTTCATTTTGTCCATGACCTGGTCGCAGACGTCGACACAGGCCCCGCAGCCGATGCACATGTATTGGAGGCCGTCGCGGATATCGATTCCGGTCGGGCAAACCTGGACGCACAGGCTGCAATCGACGCAGTCGCCAAGGCCTGCCTCTTTGTGGTCGATCTTGCGCGACCGGCCTCCCCTGGGCTCGCCGCGGACGTGGTCGTAGGTCACGACAAACGTATCATGGTCGACCATGACGCTCTGGAAGCGCGCATAGGGGCACATGTATTTGCAGACGGCCTCGCGCAGGAAGCCCGCGTTGCCCCAGGTGGCGACGGCATAGAAAACCATCCAGAACCACTGCCAGGGGCCCAGCGACAGCGTGAAGAGATCCATGCCCAGTTCGCGGATCGGGGCGAAATAGCCGATGAAGGTGGAGCCCGTCCACCAGGCGATCAGAATCCACAGGATGTGCTTGGTGGCCTTGATGCGGACCTTGCGCAGGCTCCATGGCTGCTCGTCGAGCCGGATGCGGGCGACACGATCGCCCTCGACCTTGCGCTCCACCCACATGAATATCTCGGTGTAGACCGTCTGGGGACAGGCGTAGCCGCAGAACAGCCGCCCCGCCATTGCCGTGAACAGAAACAGGGAAAAAGCGGACAGTACCAGCAGGACGGCAAGGTAAATGACGTCCTGCGGCCACATCACCATGCCGAAGAGGTAGAACTTGCGCTCGGCCAGATCGAACAGGACCGCTTGCCTGCCGTTCCAGTTGATCCATGGCAGGCCGTAGAAGATCGCCTGCGTCAGCACGACCAGTATGACACGCCAGCGCGCAAAGATTCCCGTCACGGAGCGCGAATAGATCTTCGAGCGGACATCGGTCAGCGCCTTCTCGACATGCGGAGACGATCCCCTGGGCTTCGTGATTTTTGGCGGTCTCCA
This sequence comes from Paracandidimonas soli, assembly GCF_004342005.1. GTDB lineage: Bacteria > Pseudomonadota > Gammaproteobacteria > Burkholderiales > Burkholderiaceae_B > Paracandidimonas > Paracandidimonas soli. The sequence goes on along the minus strand of NZ_SMBX01000002.1, from coordinate 176,552 downwards.
GGCTGGGACTTCGGGATTATCCTGCTTTCCGGCGGCTTCTGGCTGCGTCGGCAATGCGTTCGATGGATCTTGCTCGGAACTCATGGCTTCTGGCCCCTGTTTCTGCGAAAAAGACTGGCTGCAGCATTGGCTGCCTGCAGCCGCATGGCGAAATAACCCTTCTGTCGTCAGGAGCATTCGCCAGATTGACAACGGCGATATGCCCATGTGCTGAGGATATCGCCGCTGCAGTCATGCCCTGGGGCGGGCATGTGGAACTCAGTGATGGATTACCTGGATGCCTGCGCCGCGCCGCCCTGGCGCGACAGCCCCCAGACCCATGCGGTCAACAGGCGGATCTGCTCGGGAGTCAGATTGCGCTCTTGCGCCGGCATGACGTTTTCCTTGCCGTTCAGGATGATGTTCACGATGGAGGCTTCGCTGCTGCCGTGCAGCCAGACGTTATCCGTCAGGTTGGGAGCGCCCAGCATGGGATTGCCCTTGCCTTCCGCTCCGTGGCAGGCCACGCAGTAGGTATCAAAGCCGCGCTTGCCGGGAACGACGCGCAGTGCATCGGCGGCCAGGCCGGACAGCGAACGCACATACTGCGCGATATCCGATGCCTCGGACGGGCTGATCGTGCCCTTCCAGGGAGGCATCAGGCCATGGCGGCCCTTGGCGATGCTCTGCTCGATCTGCTCGGGCTCGCCGCCATGCAGCCAGTCGGCGTCGGTCAGGTTGGGGAAGCTGGGGCCCCCGCGGGCATCCGAGCCGTGGCACTGCGCACAGCTGTTCAGGAACAGGCGCTGGCCGATGGCGCGCGCTTCAGCATCCGAGGCGATCTGGTCGATGGGCATCTGCGTATAGCGCTCGTATACCGGACGGATGCGCTCGGCCAGGGCTGCCTGCTCACTGCGGACCTGATCCGCCGAGCTGAAACCCAGCCACCCCTTGTAGGTGCCCAGGCCCGGATACAGCCACAGGTAGGCCAGCGCAAAAGCGCACAGCAGCAGATACATGACCGTCCACCAGCGCGGCACGGGATTGTTGAGCTCGGTAAGGTCGCCGTCCCATACGTGGCCGGTATCTTCCGCCTGCGCGACGGTCTTTTTCAGCCAGGCGCGCTGAGAGAACAGCAGCCATACGCACCAGACGATCCCCCCCAGCGCGATGGCGCTGATGAAGTAGCTCCAGAAAGAACTGACAAAATCACTCATGACTACCCTCTTTTTCAACACGGGGGGATTCATCAGGCAGCGCAAACGGCAGCATGGAAGCCTCACGATTGGCTTCGACACGACCGCGAGAGAACGCCCACCAGACGATGCCACCAAAGGTGAACATCGCAATCAATGTAACAATTCCGTTAAGAAGCGCCATGATCATTTTTCTCCTGCCATATAGCGGGCCGCAGCGTCATGGGATGCGACTCCCAGGCCCTGCAGGTACGCCACGATCGCGTCTTCCTCGGTCTTGCCCTTCAGGGCTTCCGGAGCGGCGGCGATCTGCTCGTCGGTATAGGGCACGCCCAGCTGGCGCAGGACTTCCATGCGGCGCTGTACGTTCGTGCCTTCGACCGTGTTCTTCGCCAGCCAGGGATAGGCGGGCATATTGGACTCGGGTACCACAGCGCGTGGATCGCGCAGGTGGATGCGATGCCATTCGTCGGAGTAGCGCTGGCCGACGCGCGCCAGGTCGGGACCCGTGCGCTTGGAGCCCCACAGGAAGGGGTGGTCGAAGGCCGATTCTCCCGCCAGCGAGTACGGGCCGTAGCGCTGCACCTCGGACTGCAGCATGCGGATCTGCTGCGAGTGGCAGCCGACACAGCCTTCGCGGATGTAGATGTCGCGGCCGATCAGGCGCAGCGAATCGTAGGGCTCCACGCCCTCGACAGCCTGGGTGGTGGAGTGCTGGAAAAACAGCGGCACGATCTGGACCAGGCCGGCGAACGATATAACCAGGATGCTCAGGATGATCAGCAGTCCGGTGTTGCGTTCGATCGTGGCGTGCGAAAAGCGCTTGGATTCGTGATTGCTCATGTTGCTCTCCTTACGCAGTCACGGATGCGGGGCCGACCAGCGAAGGATCGCGTGCGTCAGGGTTGCGAAGCGGAACGGCGGGGTTGACCTTGACCTGGCCCTTGACGGTCAGATATACGTTCCATGCCATGATCAGGATGCCTGCCAGGAAGAGCACGCCGCCCGACAGACGGATGATGTAGAACGGATAGGTCGCCTTGACCCCCTCGACGAAGCTGTAGGTCAGCATGCCGTCGGCGCCGACTGCGCGCCACATCAGGCCCTGCATGACGCCGGCGATCCACATGGAGGCGATATAGAGCACGACGCCCAGCGTGGCCACCCAGAAATGCAGCTCGATCAGGCGCGGCCTTGCCATTTCGACACGGCCGTACAGGCGCGGAATGAGGTAATACAGCGAGCCGAACGTGATCATGGCGACCCAGCCCAGCGCGCCGGAGTGCACGTGGCCCACCGTCCAGTCGGTATAGTGCGACAGGGCGTTCACGGAACGGATCGACATCATGGAGCCCTCGAAGGTCGACATGCCGTAGAACGACAGCGCGGTCACCATGAACTTCAGGATAGGGTCGGTGCGCAGCTTGTGCCATGCGCCCGACAGCGTCATGATGCCGTTGATCATGCCGCCCCAGGAAGGCGCCAGCAGGATCAGCGAGAAGGTCATGCCCAGCGATTGCGTCCAGTCGGGCAGCGACGTGTACAGCAGGTGGTGCGGACCCGCCCACATGTACGTGAACGCCAGCGCCCAGAAGTGGACGATCGACAGGCGATAGGAGTAGATGGGGCGCTCCGCCTGCTTGGGAATGAAGTAGTACATCATGCCCAGGAAGCTGGTGGTCAGGAAGAAGCCCACGGCGTTATGGCCGTACCACCACTGCACCATGGCATCCTGCACGCCGGCATAGGCCGAGTAGGATTTCCACATCGAAACCGGCAGCTCGATGTTATTGAAGATGTGCAGGACGGCGATGGTCAGGATGTAGGAGCCGAAGAACCAGTTGGCCACGTAGATATGGCGCACCCGGCGCTTGACGATGGTGCCGAAGAACACGATGGCGTATGCGACCCAGACCAGCGTGATGAGGATGTCGATGGGCCATTCCAGCTCGGCGTATTCTTTGGTCGTCGTGAAACCCATCGGCAGCGTGATGGCCGCCGCGACGATGACGATTTGCCAGCCCCAGAATGTGAAGGCCGCCAGCTTGTCGCAGAACAGCCTGGCCTGACAGGTGCGCTGGACGACATAATAGGACGTAGCGAACAGTGCGCTGCCGCCGAATGCAAAGATGACTGCATTGGTGTGCAGCGGACGCAGGCGTCCGTAGCTCAGCCAGGGCGTATTGAAATTGAGCTCAGGCCAGATGAGCTGAGCCGCGATCAGTACGCCAACCGCCATGCCGACTATGCCCCAGACCACGGTCATGATGGCGAACTGCCGCACCACCCCGTAGTTGAAGACTTCGGCGTTTTTTCCGACGGTATCGGAAGTGCCCATGAGATTCCCCCAAAAACAAATAATCAGCGATCATAACGCCGCCATAAATTATCCTGCACATCCCTTCCAGCAACCTTGATATGGATCAAGACTGGCAGAAGGGGAATATGCATATCAAAACAACAAAAGCAAAAAAACTACAATCTCATTACGTTCCACCGGGAGGCTGCTTCCCCGAGTCGCCCGGCCAGCCGGAATCGGACTGCCCGGAATCGTCGTCATCCAGGATAGACTCTCCGTGGCGCTGGACATCGTCGAACTGCCCCGAGAAAATGGCCCACCACAAGGCCGCGCCGATGAGCAGGACGAACAGAAAAGACAGCGGCAGCAACAGGCTCATTGCCAGCATGGCCCCTCCTTCCTGGACGGCGGAACGGCGCGCATCAGGCTGCCACCGCCTGCAGGCCGCCTTCTCCGTCCTGGCTGATCAGCTGGCGGTAGAGCCACCAGGCGTTCGCCGCGACCGCCAGCGAGGAAACCAGCATGGATACCGTGGCAAGCCAGGGCTGCACCAGCCCGATGGCAGCCAGCGGGGTCATGAGGAGGTGCCAGGCGATGGAGCCGTACAGGTTCTGGCGCGCCACACGCTGCCCCGCCCTGGCCACGGCCTCGACTTCGGCGTCGGATGGCGACTCCCGGCGCAGCAATGCGGCATCGGATGCGGCAAGCGCCGTGGGCACGGACATGGACATGGCACAGGGACAGCTCATGACGAACAGCGCCACCGTGACCGGGAGGGCATGCGCCGGATCCAGCACATACCATGCCAGGCCCACGGCAACCGCCAGCGCCAGCTGGATCACCACGAACCAGAACGCCACCTTGTTGGCGCTGGCGGACAGCCTTTCGCGCAGGCCGGCCAGCACGGGATGCCTGCCGGCAAGCCCGGATGTCACGCGGGCGCTGTATTCCAGGTACCTTGCCGTCAACAGGAAGGCCACGAACATGCAGACCGACTCGAAGTAGACCTCCCCGTAGCCGATCATGGTGGCGTAGGCGCTGGGCAGGAAAGCCGCCGCGATGCCCAGGGCAACGGGAACGTCCATGCTGACACCACCCTGCAGCATCCGGCGCAGCGCCCCGCCCCAGATGGGCCATGCGCAATAGACCATGACCGGCATGGTCAGGGCGAAGCTGATCCAGTTCATGATGAATACGGCCTGGTCCAGCATCAGCCGGTTGTCCAGATTGGTTTCGTATTCGCGCAGGTAGCCGGGGAAGGCGAACATCATGACCTGCATGGCAGCAAGCCAGGCCAGGCTCAGCCGCGCCAGCATGTGACGGCGCGCAAGCCGCTGCTCGTCCGTACTTGCGGGAGGAAGGGAAAAAATCGAAGGCGCACGCATGGCAGGAACTATAACCGCTGGTCTCAGATCTATATTGATCTGTATCAAATCCAGCAGAAGATAACGGAATAATAGTGCAGATTTGTTCAGTGCGAAGCTAGACGCCGGCCGTCAATGGCCGGCCGTCTTTTAGCTATCGCCGTATTTTACGCCCCCTGGGCCGCAGTTTTCTTTGCCGCGCCGAAGCGCGCCACCATGATGGCAAGCCATGCCGCCAGCGCAAAGGCGATCCCTGCACCATACCACGGACCTTCGCGCAAGCCATGATCCACCATCGCGCCGAACATGATCGGCCCGAGCGAAGACCCCACGTCCATGCCCGAATACACCAGTCCGTACACCGAGCCCGTCGACCCCTTGGGCGTGACTCGCCGTATCAGCATATCCCTCGACGGGGTGGAGACGCCGGAGGCGAATCCCGCCAGCACCAGAAGCAATACGGCAAGCGTGGAATTGGATACGACGCCCATTGCCAGAACCGCCAGCAACGCCCCCGCCAGCACCAGGGAGATCGCCAGCACGAGCTCATTGCGCGCCGATGCGCTCACCAGGAAGCCGCCAGCCAGCATGCCGAGGGCCGACAGTACCATATAGCTCGACAAGGCAGCACTGGCCAGAACTTTTTCCATCCCGTAGGTGCCGGTAAACAGCGGAATCGTGTACTGCTGCACCCCCGACCATGCGGTAGCCGTGCAGGCGAAGAACAGGAATGCGCCCCAGAGCGCGGGCTGGACCATCAGCGTGCGAAGCATGACGCCCACGGGCGCCTGGGGCTCTTTCGCCGGTTTTTCCGGAACACCGCCCTCTTCGGAGCGAAGCGCGCCCAGGGCCTGTCCCGACAAGCGATCCCGGCCGAGCCAGACGGCCGCCATGACAGCCGCAACCAGCAGGCCGGCGCAGATCGTGGCGACGCGCCAGTTGAACAGCAGCGTCAGGGTGGAAATGAAGACGGGCGACAGCGCCCACCCCAGGTTGCCCGTCAATCCGTGCGCGCTGAAGGCATGTCCCAGGCGCGGTTTGCTGACGCGATGGTTCAGGATGGAATAATCCACCGGATGGAATACCGAGTTGCCGACGCCTCCCAGCGCCGCGGCCAGCAGCAACACGGTATACCCGGGCGCCAGGCCGATCATGACGGCAGCGACGATAAGGCAGCCCAGCCCGAACAGCAGCACGGGAACCGGCCCGATGCGGTCCACCACGAACCCGGAACTGGCCTGCCCCATGCAGGACACCAGGAAGAAGACGGACGTCAGGAACCCCAACTGGACGAAATCGAACCCGAATTCCGCTGACAACGACAGGAACAGGGTAGGCAGCAGCAACTGGAAGAAATGGGAACAGGCGTGCGCCGAGCCGACCAGGCCGATGATCTGCCAATCGTTGCGCTTGATCATGCAGACGTCGCCCGCATCGGAAAATGTGAGTTCTGACATCGTTTTCGTTTCGCTCAGCTGGAGCGGGCCTGTATTTCAGGCCATGCCTTCTTCAGATAATAGAACATGGACCAGACGGTAAGCACTGCCGCTATCACGAGCAGCACGCTGCCGATCGCCGCGATCGGCAAGCCGTACGCCGGCTGCCAGTACAGCAGGCAGGGAATAGAGATCATTTGCGCCGCCGTCTTGAATTTGCCCAGCCAGTTCACGGCGACGCTGCCGCTAGCGCCGATTTTTGCCATCCATTCGCGCAGCGCGGAAATGGTGATTTCCCTGCCGATGATGATGAGCGCGATGAAGGAGTCGACTCGCCCCAGGTCCAGCAGCACCAGCAGCGCGGCGCAAACCATCAGCTTGTCGGCCACGGGATCGAGGAAGGCGCCGAACGAGGATGTCTGTTTCCAGCGGCGCGCCAGCCAGCCGTCGAGCCAGTCGGTCAGGGCGGCGACGATGAAGGCGAACGCGGCGATGCAATCGCGCGTCGGTGTTTCCAGCCAGCCGGAAGGCAGATAGAAAAGCCCGACGACGAGCGGGATCATGGCGATGCGCAGCCATGTCAATACGATAGGGACATTCAGTGGCATAAGCGAGATACTACCCTACTATCGCAGGGCGAAGTAGATGCGCTCCGCCAAAGCCGCGGAAATCCCCTCGACCGAACGCAGATCGTCGATGCTGGCATCGACCACGCCGGAAAACCCGCCGAACCTGGCCAGCAGCCTCTGCCGCCGCCTGGCGCCGACACCCTCGATCTCTTCCAGGCGCGATACCGTGCGCGCCTTGGCCCGTTTCGCCCGCATGCCGGTGATGGCGAAACGGTGCGCTTCGTCGCGTATCTGCGCAATCAGCATCAGGGCGGCGGACTCCACGCCCAGCGCCACGGGCTCGCGGCCATCGGCGAACACCAGCGTCTCCAGGCCGACCTTGCGCCCCTCGCCCTTGGCTACGCCCACCAGCACGCGCAGGTCCAGTCCAAGCTCGGCGAACACCTGCCGCGCCACTTCCACCTGCCCCTTGCCGCCGTCGATCAACACCAGCGACGGCATGGGCGCCTGCCCATCGGCCACGCGGGCGAAACGGCGCGACAGCGCCTGCCGCATGGCGGCATAATCGTCGCCGGGCGTGATGCCCACGATATTGAAGCGCCGGTACAGCGACGGCTGCATGTCGTGATGCTGGTACACCACGCAGGACGCCTGCGTAGCCTCGCCCGCCGTGTGGCTGATGTCGAAGCACTCGACGTGCATGGCGTCCAGAGCCGCCTCGTCGGTATCCATGTCCAGCACCTGGGCCAGCGCCAGCGTGCGCTCAGCCTTCTGGCTGGATTCCGACAGCAGGCGGGTCAATGCCAGTTCGGCATTGCGCAGCGCCTGTTCCAGCCAGGCCTTGCGCGCGCCCTGCGGCCGGGTCAGTACTCGCACGCCATGGCCGCTGCGCTCCGCCAGCAAATCCGCCAGCCCCTTGTCGGCCAGCGCATGGGAACAGACCAGGACCGGCGGCACCACGCTGTCCATATAGTGCTGCGCCACGAACGCCGACAGGATGTCGCCCGGCTCGTCGCCCTCCACCTGCGAGGGGAAGAACGGCTTGTCGCCCAGGTGGCGTCCGCCGCGCACCATGGCCAGATTGACGCAGACGCGCCCGCCGGCCGAGGCCAGCACGATTACGTCGGCATCGTCATTGCCCGCTTGCTCCATGCTCTGCTGCTGCAGGACGCGCGACAGCGCTCCCATCTGGTCGCGCAGCGCCGCGGCCTGCTCGAACTCCAGCGCCTCGGATGCCTTGAGCATGCGCTGCTCGATATCGCGCAGCACTTCATCGGCGCGGCCGTCCAGGAAGCGCACGGCGCGCTCCACGTCCGAGCGGTATGCTTCCAGGGAGATCAGCTCCACGCAAGGCGCGGAGCAGCGCCCGATCTGGTGCAGCAGACAGGGGCGCGACCGATGGGAGTAGACGCTGTCCTCGCAGGTGCGCAGCCGGAACACGCGCTGCAGGATCTGTATGGTTTCGCGCACAGCCCAGGCATTGGGAAACGGCCCGAAGAAATGCCCCTTGCCGCGCGTGCTGCCCCGGTAATAGGCGATGCGCGGCGCTTCGTGCCCGCTGATCATCAGGTAGGGGTACGATTTGTCGTCCCGGAACAGGATGTTGTAGCGCGGACGCAGCCTCTTGATGAGGTTGTTTTCCAGCAGCAGCGCTTCGGTCTCCGAGGACGTTACTGTGACCTCGACGCGCGCCACCCGCGCCACCATGTGGGCGATGCGCGGGCTGGACGGCGTGCCGCGAAAATAGGACGACACCCGTTTCTTCAGGTCGCGTGCCTTGCCGACGTACAGCACGGTGTCCTCGGCATCGATATGCCGATAGACGCCCGGCAGGTTCGGCAGGTCAGCCAGGAACGATTTCAGATTGAAGCTTTCTGGCATAGACGTAGCGTGTATCGGCCTGGAGCTGGCTCCAGGTGGGAGAGGACAATGCGGGACGCAAGCGGCGCAGGCGCTCGATGGACCGCCTGGGCATGCGGAACGACAGGCGTTGCAGCAGTTCGTCGGCCAGGTCCGGGCGGTTGCATACCAGCGCCATGTCGCAGCCCGCGCCGAGCGCGGCCTGGGCGCGGGCCAGGATGTCGCCCGCGACCGTCGCGCCCTCCATGGTCAGGTCGTCGGAGAAAATCACTCCGTCGTAGGCCAGCTGTCCGCGCAGGATGTCCTGCAGCCAGCGGCGGGAGAAGCCGGCCGGACGGGAGTCCACCTTGGGATAGATGACGTGCGCCGGCATGACGGAAGGCAGCACCATGTCGCCCAGCCAGTGGTATGGCTGTGCGTCTTCGTTCAGGATCTCGTCCAGTTCGCGCTCGTCCACGGGAATCTCATGATGGGAATCCGCCTGCACCGCGCCGTGTCCGGGGAAGTGCTTGCCGCAGGCGCCCATGCCGGCCTGGGACAGGCCCTGGATCAGCGCGCGCGCCAGCATGGCCACGACGCGCGGATCGCGGTGAAAGGACCGGTTGCCGATGACGCCGCTGACTCCGTAATCCAGGTCCAGCACAGGCGTGAAGCTGAAATCCACGCCGCAGGCGCGCAGCTCCGCGCCCAGCACATAACCCGCCTCGGTCGCCAGGCGCATGGCCCGGAGAGGATCGCGCATCCACAGTTCGCCCAGTTGCCCCATGGCCGGAATCGGCGTGAAACCGTCGGTGCGGAAACGCTGCACCCTGCCGCCCTCGTGGTCCACGGCGATCAGCAGCGGCTCGTCGCGCGCGGCGTGGATGCTGCGGCACAAGGCCGTCAATTGCTTCCTGTCGGAGAAATTACGGGCGAACAGGATGACGCCGCCCACCAGGGGATGCCGCAGCCTGCGGCGCTCCGCCGCCGTCAGGCGGGTTCCCGCCACATCGACCATGATGGGGCCCGGCGGCAGCGCAGCCAACCGTCCCGATGTCTTCGCCGCCATGCCGGCTTGCGTATCACTGCCCCGCTTTATGCTCATGCCTGTTGTTCCTTGGGTGATTCGATATCGTCCGTGCGCGTCTGCACGACGACGAACGCCGCGACTGTATCACTTTCATCGGTGACCGACACATGGGCCGTGCCGAATCTCTCCCCATACCAGCCTGCCAGCGGCTCGGACAGCACCACATGCGGCTTTCCGCCAGGCGCGTTGAGCGTCTGCATGCGGCGCCAGTCCATGGGGCTGCGCATGCCCAGGCCGATCGCCTTGGAAAACGCCTCCTTGGCCGCGAAGCGGGTCGCCAGGTAGCGCAAGCCGCGCTGGGGATCCCTGGCGCGGCGACGCTCGAACACCACCAGTTCTTCCGGCCCCAGGATGCGCGACGCGAAGCGCAGGCCGCGTTTCTCGTAGGCGGCGCGTATGCGATGCAGGTAGATCAGGTCCAACCCGATGCCTGCAACACCCGGCAGGCCGGACATGGCCTGGGCCGCCTGGCGGATGGCGCTGTCGGGCATGTCCGCCGCGCCCTGCACGATTGCATCCATGCTTACAGTCCCCTTCCAGATGTCGGTTCCTGCCGGAATACAGGCGCGTTCGCCAATTCCGCCAGAATGCCGCAATGCTGGGCCTCGTCCGGATGCGGACAGCGGCTGCGCAGGTCGCGCAGATAGGTTTCCAGCTGACGCAGTTCTTCCATGCGGCGCACCACATGCTCGATATGTTCGTCCAGCAACTGGTTCGCCGTGGCGCAGCTGGCCTGCGGCGTATCCATTACGCTCAGCAGCACGGTAATTTCTTCCAGCGTCATGTCCAGGCTGCGGCAATGGCGAATGAAGGCCAGCCGCTCGGCATGCGTATCGGAATAATGACGGTAATTATTGGCATGCCGCTCGGGCTCGGGCAGCAGGCCTTTCTGCTCGTAGTAGCGGATGGTTTCGACCGGTACGCCGGTGCGGCGCTGCAATTCTCCGATCTTCATGGCGACAAGCCTCCTGGCAATGGCGTTTTTACACATCATACCCGCTTGACCCTAAAGCTGCTACAGGGTTTTAAATGGAGGCACTATAGGAGAAACGCATGAATCCGCACTCCCCTCAGCACCATGCAAGCGAAAACACGCACAGCCATGGCCACCAGGATCACCGTCACACAGCAGGTTCCTGCTGCCAGGCGGAGCAAGCCCGTGGCAATAACGATCAATGCCGGACGGCGTGCAGCCATAGCGATGCGCACGAGCATGCCGCTCCCGCGCCGACGCCCGTCGTGCCGGGCGCGGTTGCATTCCACATTCCCGCCATGGACTGCGCTTCCGAAGAAAGCCAGATCCGCGAAGTGCTGGCTCCCGTGGGCGGCATCGAGCGCCTGACATTTTCCCTGGGCAGCCGCACGCTGTTCCTGCACGCGGCGGAAGGCGCCATTGCACAGGCGCGCCAGGCCATCGAAACCCTGGGGTTCCAGGTCCACGTCCAGGACGACGCCACGGCGCAGCAAAGCGGCCGGCGGCGCGCGCGCTGGATGGCGATACGCATGGGCGCGGCGCTCGCGCTGGCCCTAGTCGCCGAACTGATCGCTTCCGGCACCTCGCACGGCGCGGCTCCTGGCAGCCAAGCCTGGAACATCGCCGGCATGGCACTGGCCGGCATGGCCATCCTGCTGGCCGGATTCTCCACCTATATCAAAGGCTTGCACGCCCTGCGCAATCTGCGCCTGAACATCAGCGCCCTGATGACGGTCGCCGTCACAGGCGCCTTCCTGATCGGCCAATGGCCCGAGGCGGCAATGGTCATGGCGCTGTACGCCATCGCCGAGCTGATCGAGGCTCGCGCCGTGGATCGCGCCCGCAACGCCGTCAAGCAGTTGCTGGACCTGGCTCCCGTCTCGGCGGACGTCCTGCAGGCCGACGGCGGCTGGAAAAGCCTGACGGTGGAGAAAATCGCCGTGGGCGAGAGAATCCGCATCCGTCCCGGTGCACGGGTCGCGCTGGACGGCGTGATCGAAGACGGGCAGACCGCCATCGATCAGTCCTCCGTCACCGGCGAGAGCCTGCCGGTGGAGAAGCAGCCAGGCGACCATGTCTTTGCCGGCACCATCAACCAGAGCGGGCTGATCATCGTCCGCACGACGGCCCTGGCCAGCGACAGCACGCTGGCGCGCATCGTGCGCGAGGTGGAAACCGCGCAAAGCCGGCGCGCGCCCACGCAACAGTTCGTCGACAAGTTCGCTGCCGTCTACACGCCGCTGGTCTTCCTTCTTGCCATCGCCTCGACGGCATGGATGCGCCTGGTTTCGGGAGCGGACCTGCTCGACGCGATCTATACGGGACTGGTGCTGCTGGTCATCGCCTGCCCTTGCGCCCTGGTCATCGCCACGCCCGTAACCATCGTCAGCGGACTGACAGCCGCCGCCCGGCGCGGTATCCTGATCAAGGGCGGCGTCTACCTGGAAAACGCCCACCGGCTGCGCGCCGTCGCCCTGGACAAGACCGGCACCATCACCGAGGGCAAGCCTGGCCTGCTGGCCGTGGAGCAGGTCGCCGCCGAAATCCCACGCTCAACCGTGCTGCACTGGGCGCGCGGCCTGAGCGCTGCATCGGACCACCCGGTATCGCAGGCCATCGCGGCCGGGCTGGCAGCCGAGGCAAAAGCCGCCGCCGTCCAGGACTTCAAGGCGCTGTCGGGCCGTGGAGTACAGGCGGCCATCGACGGCAAGACGCTGTTTCTCGGCAATCACAGGCTGATCGAAGAGCTCGGCGTCTGCAATGATCAGGTCGAGGCCCTGCTGAGTACACACGAGCGGCAGGGGCGCACCGTCACGATGCTGGCCGACGAGACCGCCGTGCTTGCCGTTTTCGCCGTGGCCGACGCCATCAAGCCATCGTCGCGCGAGGCAATAGCCGCCATGCATGCGCAGGACATCCGCATCGTCATGCTGACCGGCGACAATCAGGCGACGGCCGACGCCATCGCCGCCCAGGCCGGCCTGGACACCGCCGTGGGCGAACTGCTGCCGGAAGACAAGCTGGCACGCGTCCGCGAACTGCAGCAGCAATATGGATCGACGGGCATGACGGGCGACGGCATCAACGATGCGCCGGCGCTGGCTCAGGCGGACATCGGCTTTGCCATGGGCAAGGCAGGCACCGGCATCGCCGTGGAAACCGCCGACATCGTCCTGATGACGGACGACCTGCGTCGCATCCCGGAGACCATCGATCTGTCCCGGCGCGCGCGCCGCATCCTTATCCAGAACATCGGCCTGGCGCTGGGGATCAAGCTGATATTCATGGTGCTGGCGCTGACCGGCAACGCCACCATGTGGATGGCAGTCTTCGCCGACATGGGCGCCAGCCTGCTGGTGGTATTCAATGGCCTGAGGCTGCTGTCGGGAGCGCAAGGCAAGGCAGGATGAGCGGAACGTCACGGAAGCCCGCCCTGTCGCTGGACGGGTATTACAGCTTGATGAAGTGCTCGCGGTAGTGTTTGAGCTCTTCGATGGATTCGTAGATGTCCGCCAGCGCCTCGTGCTTGCTGTGCTTGACGAAGCTCTTGTAGACTTCGGGCTTCCAGCGCAGCGCCAGCTCTTTCAGGGTGCTGACATCCAGGTTGCGGTAATGGAAGAAGGCCTCCAGGCGCGGCATGTAGCGGAACATGAAGCGGCGGTCCTGGCTGATGGTATTGCCGCACAAGGGCGACTTGCCGGCGGGCACATGCTGCGACAGGAAGGCGATCAACTGGTCTTCGGCCTGCTCTTCGGTCAGCGTGGACGCCTTGACCTTGTCGATCAGGCCGCTGCGGCTGTGGGTGGACTGGTTCCACTTGTCCATGGCGTCGAGCAATTCGTTGCTTTGATGGATCACCAGCACCGGCCCTTCCGCCACCACCGTCAGATCAGGCTCCGTCACCACCACGGCAACCTCGATGATGCGTTCCTTCTCGGGATCCAGGCCCGTCATTTCCATATCGAGCCAGACCAGCCGCTGTTCGTTAACCGCCATATAATTCATTCCTTAAAATAGGCATTTTCGCATATCGCGCAAGGATCCATGTTCACCCTGCTCTTCCTGACCTTCCTGCTGGCCGACATCCTGATCAGGCTGTGGCTGGCTTCGCGCCAGATCCGCCATGTGCAGGCCAACCGCGACCAGGTGCCCCCCGCCTTCGCGGAACGCATCAGCCTGCACAGCCATCAGCGCGCGGCAGACTATACCGTGGATCGCGTCCAGCTGGGCATGGTCGAACGCGTCGTGGAGGCCGGCGTACTGGTCTGTCTGACCTTGCTGGGCGGGTTGCAATTCCTCGATCAGGCGATCGCGCGCGCGATCGAGCACGAACTCCTGCGCCAGTTGGCGCTGATCGGCGCGGTGCTGGCCATCCTGGGCGTCATCGGACTGCCCTTCGCCGCATGGTCAAAATTCCGCCTGGAGGCTCGCTACGGCTTCAATCGCATGACCCCGGGCCTGTTCATTTCCGACACGGTCAAATCCATCATCCTGGCCATGCTCCTGGGTGCCCCGCTTGCCGCCGCCGTGCTGTGGGTCATGCAGAACACAGGAACCGCCTGGACATGGTGGGCATGGGCGCTATGGGTCTTCTTCAACCTGCTCATCCTGTGGCTGTTCCCCACCGTCATCGCGCCGATCTTCAACAAGTTCACGCCGCTGGACAACCCCGAACTCGCGCAACGCATCAATGCGCTGGCCGAGCGCAGCGGCTTCCCTCTGTCGGGCCTGTACGTCATGGACGGCTCGCGCCGCTCCGCGCACGGCAATGCCTATTTCACAGGTTTCGGCAAGGCCAGGCGCATCGTGTTCTTCGACACCCTGCTCAACCGGCTCGACAACGACGAGGTCGAGGCCGTGCTCGCGCATGAGCTGGGCCACTTCCACCACAAACACATCCTGCGCCGCATCATCCTCAGCTTTGCGCTGTCGCTGGTCTTCTTCCAGGCGCTGGGCTGGCTGTCGGGGCAGGTCTGGTTCTACACGGGGCTGGGCGTCATGCCGCAATTCGGCCGGCCCAACGATGCGCTGGCGCTGATCCTGTTTTTCCTGGTGATCCCCGTGTTCACGTTCTGGGTCGGTCCGCTCGCCAGCCGGCTGTCGCGTCGCGACGAGTTCCAGGCCGACGCCTATGCGGTCAGGCAATCCAGCGCCCCGGCGCTGGCCTCGGCGCTGGTCAAGCTCTATGACGACAACGCGGCCACGCTGACGCCCGATCCACTGCACTCGGCCTTCTACGACAGCCATCCGCCGGCCGCCGTGCGCATCCAGCGCCTGGGACCGGCCAGCAGTCCCGCCCATGGCTGAGGCCCAGCGCATCGGCCGCGTTGTCGCGGCCCACGGACGCCACTTCATCGTGGCGCTGGACGACGGCACGACACGCCATTGCTTTCCCAGAGGGAAAAAATCCGGAGCATCGGTCGGCGATCATGTACGCATCAGTCTTCAGGGCAGCGGCGAAGGCGCCATCGACGAAATCCTCGAGCGGCGCAATTTGCTCTACCGCTCGGACCAGATGCGCAGCAAGCAGTTCGCCGCCAATATCGACCTGATCGCCATCGTCGTGGCCGTAGAGCCTTCGTTCTCCGAGGAGCTGGTCAGCCGCGCGCTCGTCGCCGCCGAAACGGCAGACATCGATACCCTGGTTCTGCTGAACAAGGTCGACCTGGCGGACGGGCTTGCCGCCGCCCGGGAACGCCTGGAAATCTTCCGCAAGCTGGGCGTGCGCGTCCTGGAAGTCTGCGCCGTCGATGCCGAGGCCACACGCGGGATTCTGCTGCCCGAACTTCGGAGCCGCACCACGCTGCTGCTGGGCCAGAGCGGCATGGGCAAGTCCACCCTGCTCAATGCGCTGGTCCCCGATGCGCAGGCCGCCACCCGGGACTACTCCACTGCCCTGGATGCCGGCCGCCATACGACCACCAGCACCCGGCTGTATGCGCTGCCCGAAGCGGATGCTGCCCTGATCGACTCCCCCGGCTTCCAGTCGTTCGGCCTGCTGCACCTCAGCCCGGGCGATATCGAGCGCGGCTTCCCAGAGTTTTCCGGGCCGAAGGCGCACTGCCGTTTCTACAATTGCTCGCACCGCAACGAACCCGGCTGCGGCGTGCTGGCCGCGCTGTCGCAAGGCGATATCGCGGCGCAACGCCACGCGCTGTACCTGAAGCTGCTGGACGAAAACGCCAGCCAGGCGCGCTACTAGGCCCGCGAGCCTGCCGGCCCGCGCCCTAACGGCCGGCGGCGGCCTGCAGGAAGCGATAGAAATTGCGGATCAGCGCAGCCGTCGCGCCCCAGATAAAGTGCTCTTCCCACAGCATGGAGAAATACAGCCTGTCGGTGCCGTCGGGCAGTGCGGCGCGGTGCAGGCTGTGCCGCGCGGGGTCCATCAGGACGCTGAGCGGCACTTCGAACACCTCGGCAACCTCCGAAGGGTCGGGCCGCATGCTGAATCCCGGCCTTATCGCCCCGACGATCGGCGTCATGGTGAACCCCGTCGAAGTCAGCATGCTGGGCTGCGTGCCGATGAAATCCAGGTAGACCGGATCGATTCCGACCTCTTCCTGCGTTTCCCGGATGGCGGCGGCAATGGGGTCGCGGTCGGAGGCTTCGATGCGCCCGCCCGGAAAACTGATCTGCCCCGCGTGATCGGAAAGATGCGTCGCCCGGCGGGTGAACAGCACATGCAAGCCATCCAGGCGCTGCACCAGCGGCATGAATACCGCCGCATGCACCAGGCCCGGCTGGCGCAGGCCATGCGCATCGAACAGCTCCGCCAGCAACGGTTCGACCTGCCACGAACCGCCCTGCCGAAATGCCCGGCGGATGAAATCCTCGCTAAGCGCGTCCTGGGGCAAGATGGTTCCGGGCGACAGCGGAACCACGGGCTGCAGCCGCGGATCGAATCCGGGCCTGGTCAGTCGCAGCCGGGGAGTGCCGGAGATGATCGGAGTATTTGCCATGGGGAAGATCCGCGCAGCAACGTCGGTGAAGCAGAATCCAGGCCATGTCCACGCGGAACATGGGAAAATATGCCATGCATACTAACCCAGCGAAAGAAAATTGGCATTTCATCCCTGGCCTGGAGCGGTATTTTCTTCGTCACAGACAAACTGTCGCATTTACACACTGCACTTGTCGCTATCTCCTTGCGGTAGCAAAATGAGGTCTGGACTGCTTTGCCCAGGGTCTGCCAGGAAACAGAAAGCGTACCGAACCGGCGCTGGAAGGCGCGCTTTCCATTTCCTGGCAGACCCTAAGTTTTCCTGGCGTATGCGCAGCCCTTTTCCCATTCATCCGGAGTCATCACAATGTCCCAGAAAGTCCCAGTCACGCGCACCGACTTCGATCGGTACCTGGTCCCCAGCTACGCACCCTCACGGATCGTGCCGGTGCGAGGCCGAGGTTCGCGCGTCTGGGACCAGCAGGGCCATGAGCTGATCGATTTCGGCGGCGGCATCGCCGTCACAGGGCTGGGCCATGCCCACCCCGCGCTGGTTGCCGCCATCACGGAGCAGGCCAACACTCTGTGGCACGCCTCCAACCTGTTCACCAACGAGCCCGCGCTCAGGCTGGCCAGGAAGCTCGTCGAGGCCACGTTCGCCGACAAGGTGTTCTTCGCCAATTCCGGCGCCGAAGCCAACGAGGCAGCCTTCAAGCTGGGCCGCCGCTACGGCGCGAATACCGGTGGCGAGAACAAATACGAGATCGTTTCGGCCATCAACAGCTTCCACGGCCGCACGCTGTTCACCGTCAACGTCACGGGCCAGGCCAAATATTCCTCCGGCTTCGGTCCGCGCATCGAAGGCGTGCGCCACGTCGCCTTCAATGACATCGCCGCGCTGGAGGCCGCCGTCGGTCCGAACACCTGCGCCGTCGTCATCGAGCCCATCCAGGGCGAGAGCGGCGTGATCCCCGCCGATCCGGCCTACCTGAAGCGCGCGCGCGAGCTATGTGACGCCAACAAGGCGCTGCTGATCTTCGACGAAGTGCAGACAGGCATGGGGCGCATCGGCAAGCTGTTCGCCTACGAGCACTACGGCGTGGTGCCGGATGTCCTGACCAGCGCAAAATCCCTGGGCAACGGCTTCCCCATCGGCGCCATGCTGACCACCGACGCCATTGCCGGCCACTTCACGCCCGGTACGCACGGCAGCACTTATGGCGGCAACCCGCTGGGCTGCGCCGCCGCCGAGGTCGCGCTGGACATCATCAACAGCCCTGAAGTGCTGGAAGGCATTCCCGCCCGCCACGAGCGCTTCATGCAGCGGCTGGAGAAGATGGCCAAGGACTACGGCGTTTTCTCTCAGGTGCGCGGCATGGGCCTGCTGATCGGCGCAGTACTGTCTTCGCAGTGGCAGGGCCAGGCGGCGGACTTCGTCAGGGCCTGCGAAGACCAGGACCTGCTGATCCTGCAGGCGGGCCCCAATGTGCTGCGCTTCGCTCCCAGCCTCATCATCGACTTTACCGATATCGACGAGGGCCTGGACCGCCTCGAACGCGCCATCAAGAGCTACATCGGCGCCCACGAAAGCGCCACCGCCTGACGCATTGCAAGCCAGGCTCCGGCCCCACGGCCGGAGCCTCCCTGTCCTGTAGATAAAACATTACCCCAGCCATGGTCTTGCGGGTGTGCAGCCACCCCGTCGCTACAATGGCAAGCTGAGTCTCACAAGCCGCATGTACATGGCGGCCATCCATCAAGACACAGCAATGAGCCAGCCACTCCATCCCGAAGCAGTCCCCGCATCCGACGGCGATGCCGCCATTCACTCCCAGGCCAGCCAGGCCCCCTGTCCCGTCGGCCGACATGCGGCTCCATCGTCCGAAATCCCACACTGGGATCCCCGCTCGAACGCAGTCTTGCAAGACCAGATCGCCGCCTATGATGCAATGCGGCGCACCTGTACATTGGCGCAAAGCGCTTATGGATACACCTCCGTATTCCACCACGCGGACGTACTGCGAGTGCTGCAAGACCACGAAGCGTTCAGCAATGCAGTCTCGCGCTTTCCTTCCGTGCCCAACGGCATGGATCCGCCTGAGCACACACCATTCCGCAAGCTGATCGAGCCCTATTTCGACCGGGATCACATGGATGCCTTCGCGCCGCGCTGTCGGGAAATCTCCGCCCGCCTGGTCGATGGCCTGTCGTCCGGAACCGACATAGAGCTGATCGGCGAGTTTGCGCAGATATTCGCACTGCAGATCCAGTGCGCCTGGCTCGGCTGGCCTTCCAGCCTGCACGAACCCCTGCGCCTGTGGACTCTCAAGAACCAGGCAGCCACACTGTCGCGCGACCACGAGGCGCAAAAAGCGGTGGCATGGGAATTCGACGGCTATATCAGGGATCTGCTTGCGGCAAGGCGCGACGCCGGAGACGCCGCCCCCGACGACATCACCACGCACCTGCTGCGCAACAACGCATTGGGCCGCCTGCTGACGGAAGAGGAAATCATCAGCATCCTGCGCAACTGGACGGTGGGCGAACTGGGAACAATCGCGGCATCCATCGGGATCATCGCGCACTATCTTGCGACGCACCCCGACGTCCAGCGCCAGTTGCGCGACGACTTTTCGCTGCTGCCGGCGGCCATCGACGAGATCCTGCGCATCCACGCTCCGCTCATCATGAATCGCCGGGTAACGACAAGGCCGGTCGAGCTGGGCGGATATGCACTGCCGGCCGGTACCCGCATCGCCATCCTGTGGGCCTCGGCAAACCGGGACGAGGCGGTATTCGGCTGTCCCGACGAGTTCCGCCTGGATCGCGATCCGGCCCTGAACCTGCTCTACGGCGCCGGCGTCCACGTCTGTCCGGGCGCACCGCTGGCGCGGCTGGAACTCCTGGTCGTCACGGAGGCCTTGCTGGCAGGCACATCATGGCTGGCGGTCAGCGAAGGCCGCCCGCCGGCCAAGGCCTGCCTTCCCGGCAGCGGGTTTTCATCCCTGTTCGTGAGAATCGACAAGGCGCAGGCAGCTGCGTAGACCTTTGCCCGTGCCGGGGCCTCGCTTCACAACCCACCCGCCGCCTGCATGCCGTTCGGATCCACCACCAGGCACAGGACAGTCCGCAGGGACTGCCCTGTGTCCATCACCCTTCTACAACTGCGTAGGCGGAGTGGTTGTGGATGGATTCGAAGTTTTCGGCCTGCACCCGGTAGGACGTCAGGCCCGGCAGCTTCCTGACCTGGCCGGCGACGTCGCGCACCAGGTCTTCGACGAATTTCGGATTCTCGTAGGCGCGTTCGGTGACGTATTTCTCATCGGTCCGCTTCAGCAGCCCCCAGAGCTCGCTCGAACCTTCCTTCTCGATGGAGCGGATCAGGCCGTCGATATCCAGCGAGGAAAGATCGTCCAGCGCCACGGTCACCGTAACGTGCGAGCGCTGGTTATGGGCGCCGTATTCGGAGATGGCCTTGGAGCACGGACACAGGCTGGTGACGGGCACCAGGACCGACAGTTCGAACGCCACGCCGTTTTCCGCGGCCCTGGCCACCCAGGTCAATTCGTAGTCCATCAGGCTGGTGACGCCCGACATTGGCGCCGTCTTGTTGATGAAATACGGGAAATGCACCGTAATGTCGCCCTTCTGCGCATTGAGCAGGGGCAGCATCTCGCGCGCCAGGTCGCAGAACAGCGCAGGAGTCAGCGCAGTGGTGCGCGACTTTTCCAGCAGCGCCACGAAACGGGACATATGCGTGCCCTTTTCATGGGCGGGCAGCGCAACCGTCAGTTCCCATTGGCCGATCGTCGGCAGAGGCTGGCCGTCGCCGCCGGCCACCAGCATCGGATGGCGCACGCCCCTGATGCCGACGCGCTCGATGGGGATATGACGCAGATCGGTGCTGCTCTGCACATCAGGCATGGCAACAGCCGAATCAATAACAGAATTCATGATGATAATTACCCGACGGAAACCCGTTCGATGAAATTGGACGCTGCCCGGCAGCGCCGCCCCGTTTTTCCTGTGGCGGGGCGAAATAAGCGGAAAATGTACTTTAAACCATATTCCGCCCGAGAGCCAAACAACCGCATGTCATATCATGCAGTCCTGGCTCAGGCGGAATGCCTGTCAGGCGTCGAAGCTTCAATCGTAACCTGCTTTTCCATGCTTTTCAGCAATGAGGAAAAGCGCTTGCGAATGGACGCTTCGATGCCCGCGCCGTCCAGGCCGATTTCGGACAGAATGGCCGCCTGGTCGCCGTGATCAATGAACCGGTCCGGAATACCGAGCGCCAGCACAGGCTTTTCGATGGATTCGGCGCTGAAAAACTCCATGACCGCGCTGCCCGCGCCACCCATGATCGCCCCTTCTTCCAGCGTGGCGAAAGCGTCGTGGCTGGCGGCCAGCTCGCGCAACAGCGCCTCGTCCAGCGGCTTGACGAAGCGCATGTCCACCAACGTGGCATCCAGGGCCTCGGCGGCCTGCAGGCCGGCCTGCGCCAGCGTGCCGAACGCCAGGATGGCGATCTTGCGTCCTTCCCTGCACACCACGGCCTTGCCGATGGGCACCTCGTCCAGCGATGCGCCAGCCTCGGCTCCCCGGCCCGCACCTCTGGGATAGCGTACCGTGGCCGGCCCGGGATGGCGATAACAGGTGCTCAGCAGCAGCCGCGCTTCGTGCTCGTCCGAAGGCGTCGCCACCACCATGTTGGGGATGCAGCGCGTATAGGCGATGTCATAGTTGCCCGCATGCGTGGCGCCATCGGCACCCACGATGCCGGCCCGGTCCAGCGCGAATGTGACATCCAGGTTCTGCAAGGCGACGTCGTGGATCAGTTGATCGTAGCCTCGCTGCAGGAAAGTGGAATAAATGGCGACCACAGGCTTGGCGCCGTCGCAGGCCAGGCCCGCGCCGAAGGTGACGGCATGCTGCTCCGCGATGCCCACGTCGAAATAGCGCATGGGGAAGCGCTTTTCGAACTCCACCATGCCGCTGCCCTCGCGCATGGCGGGGGTAATGCCCACCAGCCGCTCGTCGACCTGCGCCATATCGCAAAGCCATTCGCCGAATACCTGGGTGAACGTCCGGCGCGACGGCTTGCCCGAAGACTGGATGCCGACGGCGGGATCGAACTTGCCCGGCCCGTGATAAAGCACGGGATCCGCCTCGGCCAGCTTGTAGCCCTGGCCTTTGCGGGTCACGACGTGCAGGAACTGCAGGCCGCCCAGCTGGCGCAGATTCTCCAGCGTGGGGATCAGCGCGTCCAGGTCGTGGCCATCGATGGGCCCCACATAATTGAAGCCCAGCTCCTCGAACAAGGTGGCGGGCGCGATGATGCCCTTGGCATGGCCTTCGAACTTCCGGGCCAGTTCCAGCACCGGCGGGACGTGCTGTAATACGGCGCGCCCCACGTTCTTCGCCGTGGCGTAGAACTGGCCCGAAAGCAGCCTGGCCAGATACTGGTTCAAGGCGCCCACGGGAGGGGAAATCGACATGTCGTTGTCGTTCAGGATGACCAGCATGTTGATGCCCGGGATGACGCCGGCATTGTTCAGCGCTTCGAACGCCATGCCCGCCGTCATTGCGCCGTCGCCTATTACTGCGATGTGCTGGCGCTGGCGCTGGCCCGCATTGCGCGCCGCCACCGCCATGCCCAGCACCGCCGAGATCGAGGTGGACGAGTGCGCCGTACCGAATGCGTCGTATTCGGACTCCGAGCGCCTGGGGAATCCGGAAATCCCGTCCTTCTGGCGCAGCGTGCCCATGCCTTCGCGGCGACCTGTCAGGATCTTGTGCGCATAGGACTGGTGCCCCACGTCCCACACCAGGCGGTCGGAAGGCGTGTTGAATGCATAATGCAGGGCGACCGTCAGCTCGACAGTGCCCAGATTGGATGACAGATGTCCGCCGGTGCGCGACACGGACTGGAGGATGAACTGGCGCAACTGGGTTGCAACGGTCTTCAGTTCCCGCCGGTCGAGTCCGCGCAGATCGGATGGCGAATGGATCTGCTCGAGAGATATCGTTGACATAGAGGTAATGATACCTTGTTCAGTGCAGGCTTTCGGCGCTATCGGTCGCGGCCGACGATGAAATCCGCCAGCTCGGCCAGCCTGCCCGACGCGGTTCCCAGGGGCCTCAGCGCCGTATGCGCCGTATCGCGCAGTTCGAGCGACAGCGAACGGGCGTCGCCCAGGCCCAGCAGGGAAACATAGGTCGGCTTGTTGCTGGCCTCGTCCTTGCCCGCAGTCTTGCCCAGCGTCGCGGTATCCGCGGTCACGTCCAGAATGTCGTCCGCCACCTGGAACGCCAGGCCGACGGCCTGCGCATAGGTCTCCAGGCCCGCGCGGACGGTGGAGCTGGCTCCCGCCACGATGCCGCCCAGCAACACGCTGGCTTCCAGCATTGCGCCGGTCTTCATGACATGCATCTGCTGCAGTTGCTCGCGCGTCAGGCTGCGGCCCACGCTGGCGCAGTCGATGGCCTGTCCACCCACCATGCCCTGGCTGCCGGCGGCCCTGGCCAGCAGTACCGTCGCCTGCACTGTCAGCGCCGGCGCGATCGGCATTTGCGACAGGACCTCGAACGCCAGCGGCTGCAAGGCGTCGCCCGCCAGCATGGCGGTTGCCTCATCGTACTGCACATGCACGGTCGGCTTGCCCCGGCGCAGATCGTCGTCGTCCATGCAGGGAAGATCGTCATGCACCAGGGAATAGGCATGGATCAGTTCGACGGCCGCCGCCGCGTGGTCCAGCGCAATTTCCTGCGCGGACGCGGATATGCCCGGCGTCAGGCTGGCTTCTCCGGCCGCATAGACCAGCGCCGCGCGTATGCGCTTGCCGGATCCCAGCACCGCATAACGCATGGCCTCGTGCAGATGGGGCGGCAGCGTCGCCGGCTCGGGTAGCAATTCATCCAGCACCGACTCCACCTGCTGCGCGCGCGCCTTTAGCCAGTCGCCGAACTCTGCCCGCGTGTCGCCCATCTTCAATCCTCGCCGTCCAGGGTGTCTTCGTTCAGCGAGCGCAGCAGATTGTCCTGCAGGACCTGCACCCGTTGCTCCGCCGCATCGAGGCTTTTCTGGCAGATGCCGACCAGCTCCACGCCTTTGGCATAGGCCTTGATGGACTGCTCCAGAGGCAGGTCGCCCCGCTCCATCTGCCCGACCAGCGCCTCCAGTTGCGCCAGCGCGGCCTCGAAATCGGGCGCGCCCGCGTCATCCGGCTTGGCCTGCCCGGCGGCCTCCTGGTCGAGATCCAGCATGGCATTGGTGTTCGTATTCTGCTTTCCCATAGACATCATTCCATCATCAATACCGGAATTGTACGTGAAGCCCGAGCACAGGGCAGTCCTCCGAGGACTGTCCTGTGCCTGACGAATCCGGGCGGCATGCAGGCCGCGCGGTGGAGCGCAAGCCGAAGGCGCAGCGTGGGGGCATTTCTTGTGCGGTACAATTCGCGGTCCAGGCATCCGGCCAACCATTTCAATGCCGCCGCATTCCGGCCTTATTCAGCGGGGTGAATCATGACCGATACCGGTCGAGCCGCGCGACTGGCACCGGCCCTGTCCCAATTGCCCGTCAGCAGCTACTTCGACGAATCCATCTTTGCCCAGGAACAGGAACGCATATTCAAGCGCTCCAGTCTCTATGTCGGCCACGAAAAACTCGTTCCCTCGCCTGGCGACTGGCGCACCCTCGCCCAGGAAAAGGCCGGCCGCATGCTGCTGCGCACGCCCGAAGGCGTGCAGCTCATGTCCAATGTATGCCGTCACCGCCAGGCCATCATGCTGGGCGGCCAGGCCGGCAACGTCACGGACCATGCCTGTGCCAGCGGCAATCTGCAGGGCACGGGCGGCAACATCGTCTGCCCCATCCATCGCTGGACGTACAACCAGTCGGGTTCGCTCATCGGCGCCCCGCATTTCTCCGAAACGCCTGGGTTGAACCTGCAGGCTTATCCCCTTCGGCACTGCCATGGACTGCTGTTCGAAGGCGCAAGGGACCCGGCCGCCGACATGTCGGCCCTGTTCTCGCGGCCCGAGTTCGACCTGTCCGGCTATGTGTTCGACCACATGGAAGTCCACCGCTGCAACTACAACTGGAAGACCTTCATCGAAGTCTACCTGGAGGACTACCATGTCGCCCCCTTCCACCCCGGACTGGGGCACTTCGTCACCTGCGACGACCTGAGCTGGGAGTTTTCCGACTGGTACAGCCTCCAGCGCGTGGGCGTGAACCAGGCGCTGAACCAGCCGGGTTCCGACGTCTATCGCCAGTGGCACGACCGCCTGCTGGATTACCGGGGCGGCGAGGCCCCGGACTTCGGGGCTATCTGGGTCACCTACTTCCCCACTCACATGATTGAGCTCTATCCCCATGTGGCCGTGCTGTCGACGCTGTACCCGGTCAGCCCCCAGGAAACCGTCAATATCGTCGAGTTCTACTACCCCGAGGATATTGCCGCGTTCGAGCGCGAATTCGTCGAGGCGCAGCGGGCCGCCTATATGGAAACCGCCATCGAGGACGACGAGATCGGCGAGCGCATGGACGCCGGCCGGCGCGCCCTGATGCAGCGCGGCGTCAGCGAGTCCGGCCCATATCAATCCCCCATGGAAGACGGCATGCTGCATTTCCACGAGTGGTATCGCCGGATGATGGAACACCCCTGAGCCGCCAGTGATCCGGACGAAAAAGGCGGTCAATTCAAATCGAGACCGCCTTTTTCTTTTCTTCATTTGCGCGATAAACGCATCACCCTCTGGCCACCGGCCTCTCGGGATCGCTGCACCACTCGCTCCATGAGCCATGATACAGCCTGGACCCCTGCAGGCCCGCCAGCTCCATGGCGAACAGGTTGTGCGAAGCGGTGATGCCCGAGCCGCACTGGTGCACAACCTGTTCCGGGGGAGTATCGCCCAATGCCTCGAGAAACTCGCTGCGCAGCGCTTCGGACGACTTGAATCGCCCTTCGGGCGTCATATTGGCCGTGTTCGGACGGTTCAGCGCTCCCGGGATGCGTCCCGCAACGGGATCGATGGGTTCCTGCTCGCCCCTGTAGCGCTCCGGAGAACGCGCATCCAGCACGGTAAAGGCAGGTTTTTCGGATCGGATGTTTTCCAGCACCTGGTCGGCTGTGACGACCTGCATGACAGGTTTGCCCGACCACCCAGCACTTTGTATGGCCTGGGCCTCGGTCACGAGGGAGGCCGGCGCCGCGGTATCGACCTTGCCGCCAGCGGCAACCCACGCCGCCCAGCCGCCGTCCAGCACCCGGACGCGCTCATGCCCCAGCCAGCGCAACAGCCACCACAGATGCGCGGCAAATGCGCCGCCACCCGAATCGTAGGCCACCACCTGTTTTTCCGGCGACAGGCCGTGCAGACGCATCAGCACGGCAAAATCACCGCGATCCGGCAAGGGGTGGCGGCCGTTCTTTCCTGTGCGCTGCCCGGACAGCTCGGTTTCGTGATCCAGAAAGATGGCGCCGGGAATGTGTCCCTGCGCATAGTCCCGGGCGCCAGCGTCATGATCGGCAAGGTCGTGTCTGACGTCGAACACCAGCAGTCCTTCGCCTGCCGCCAGTGCTTTCTTCAGCTCATGCGCCTCGATCAGCAAATGTCCCATGATTTACCTCCTGCGATTTACTCTGCGGCAGTCTGCCCCGCCTGGCCGCGCATGAGCCTGTCTTCCGAATAGGTACGCCAGGTGGACAGCAGACCCGCGGAAATGATCAGCGCCATACCAAGCCATGCGATGGCATCGGGGATGTCATCCCAGAACAGGATGCCCAAGCCCGCGCCTGCGATAATGGTGGTGTACTGAAGAACCGCTGTCAACAGCGCCGATCCCAGGCCAAACGCCCTGGTCATGGCCAGCTGCCCGACCAGCCCCGAAAGGCCGATGCCTATCAGCGCCAGCCAGCCATCGGCGTGAATGGGCGTCCAGCCATAGACGGCCAGTCCGCCAAAGCTGCTGAGACAGACGAAACAGGAAAAAATGAAAACCGTGCGCCACTCCGGCTCGCCGATACGGCCCAGGCTGCGGATCTGCATCATGGCCGCCGCCGACAGGCAGCCCGCCCCAAGGCCGACGGAGGCGGCAAGCCACTGGTCGTCTCCCAGGCTGGGCCGCAGCACGGACAGGACCCCCAGGAACCCGAGCACGACCGATGCGACGCGCACCATGTCGCGCTGGCCGCCGCCCCAGCCCAGCATCCAGACCGCGATGAAGAGCGGCGACGTATAGTTCAGGCTGATGGCGGTGGAAAGCGGCAGGTGGGTCAGTGCAAAGAAGCCCATCCACATGGAAACGATACCCGTGCCGTTACGCAGGATATGGGGTTTCCATTGCTTGGGGCGCAGGGAACGATGTGTCGTATGCGCCCAAACCAGCAACAGCAGGACGGAAGGCAGGCCGCGGAACAGGACCACCTGGGACAGCGATACGCCGGATTCGCCAGCCACTTTGACGCATGCACCCATGATGGCAAACATGACACACGCCAGGAGCATCCACAGAGACTGCATGTTCGAAACCGGTATCAGAGGAATGAGCAAAGACGTTACTATACCCTCGAACCTGGAAAAATATCTGGCCAAGGGGCTTTAAAAATACGGAACCTGACCTTATCTGACATATCCAATGCCACAGACTGCGCAAGCAGCCCAAAAACGCATGACCCATCCCTGGGTTCGGCTTGTCCCAAAGACCAACCGGAAACCGCTACATGAAACGAATTTTCCTCTTCCTTCTCACCAACATGGCCGTGCTGCTGGTACTCAGCGCCACGATGAATGTGCTCGGCGTCGGCCGCTTCCTGACCGCGGAAGGCCTGGATCCGACACAGCTGCTGATTTTCTCGGCTCTGATCGGCTTTACCGGCGCCATCATCTCCCTGCTGCTGAGCAAATGGATGGCCAAGCGAAGCACCGGCGCCCGGGTCATCGATCCGCAGGCGCCAGGCAATGCGCGCGAGGCATGGCTGGTCGATACCGTGCATCAGCTGGCCGACCGCGCCGGCATCGGCAGGCCCGAGGTTGCCATCTACGAAGGCGCTCCCAATGCCTTCGCCACCGGCGCCTTCAAGAACGACTCGCTGGTCGCCGTCTCGACCGGTCTGCTGGAAAGCATGACGGAAGAGGAAGTCGCGGCTGTTCTCGGCCATGAAGTCGCGCACATCGCCAATGGCGACATGGTCACCCTGACGCTGATCCAGGGCGTCGTGAACACCTTCGTCATCTTCTTCGCCCGCGTCGTGGGCTATTTCGTGGACCGCGTCCTGCTCAAGAACGACCGGGGCGTGGGTATCGGTTACTACGCCACCGTCATCGTCTGTGAAATCGTGTTCGGCATCCTGGCATCGCTGGTCGTCGCCTGGTTCTCCCGCCAGCGCGAATATCGCGCGGACGCCGGATCGGCCCAGTTGCTGGGCTCGCGCGAACCCATGATCCGCGCTCTGGCGCGGCTGGGCGGCGTGGAAGTCAACGATCTTCCCAAGACATTCCAGGCTTCCGGCATCGCCAGCGCCAAGGCGGTCTCGGCCATGTTGGCGTCGCACCCGCCCATCGAGGCCCGCATCCACGCGCTGCAGGCGGCTCAGCACCTGTGATTCCCCGCCTCCGGCAACGCCGGGGCGGTGATTCGCCGAACGTGCCGCCAAGGAAACGGCCAGCCCCTTCCGGGACTGGCCGTTTTTCATCGCCGGGTCGCCCCATGATGAAAAGCGCACCCTCGGGGATGAGCTCGGACTGAAGTCCGAGGCTTGCGCTTGGGCGCGTGGTCAATAGAGCCAGCTGGCGGGCACAGTGATCAGGCTGGGGAAAAGGATGAACAGCAGCAGCAGGCCCACCTGGGCCACCAGGAACGGCCACACTCCCTTGACCACCGCACCCAGATCGACCCGGGCCACGCCCGCCACGACGTTGAGCACCACGCCCACCGGCGGCGTCAGCAGGCCAATGGCGTTGTTCATGATGAACAGCACGCCAAAATAGATGGGATCGATGCCCGCCTGCTTGACCAGCGGCATCAGCACCGGCGTCAGAATCAGCACGGTAGGCATGAAATCCAGCGCCGTGCCGACCACGACCACCAGCGCCATCATCATGAACATCAGCAGGATCTTGTTTTCCATGAATGGCTCCAGGATCGCCGAGATCTGGCTGGGCACATCGGCAATCGTGATCAGCCAGGCCGACACCATGGCGCAGGCGACCAGGAACATAACGACGCTGGAAACCTTGGCCGCCGACAGCATCAGCTCGGGCAACTGCGACCATTTGATCTGGCGATAGACAAACATGCCCACCAACAGCGCATAGACCACGGCTACCACGGCCGCCTCGGTCGGCGTGAACACGCCGAACCTCATGCCGCCGATAATGATGACGGGCATGCCCAGCGCCCATACGCCATCGGCGATCGCGCGACGCAGCTCTGCGGCGTCGAAGCGCTTGTCCTCGACGGGAGGCGCCTCACGCCGGGCGCAGATCCACCAGGTCACCCACAATGTCAACGCCATCATCAGGCCGGGAAAGACGCCTGCCAGGAACAGCTTGGTGATCGACACCTGCGCGGCCACGCCAAACACGATGAATCCGATCGAAGGCGGAATCACCGGCGCGATGATGCCGCCCGCGGAGATCAGGCCGGCCGCGCGCGGAATGTTGTAGCCGCCCTTGCGCATCAGGGGGATCAGCACGGCTGCCAATGCCGCCGAATCGGCGACCGCCGACCCGGAGATGCTGGCCAGCACCAGCGCGCCGATGATGGCCACATAGCCCAGGCCGCCGCGAATATGGCCCACCAGCGCCTGCGCCATGGCGATGATGCGATTGGACATGCCTCCGGCATTCATCAGCTCGCCGGCCAGCATGAAGAACGGGACAGCCATCAGGGGGTAGTTGTTGGTGCCTTCCAGCAGGTTCTGCGCCAGGATCTGCGCATCGAAATTACCCAGGAAGAACATCAGGCAGATGCCGCAGACGAGCAGCGCGAAGGCAATCGGCATGCCCAGGCTCATGGCGCCCAGCAGCGACAATACGAAGATTGCAATAGTCATTTTTATGGCTCTTGATTGGCTGGTTACTCGGTGACTTCCCCGTTATTGGGCACCAGCTCGCTGGCAGGCATCCGTCCGGTGACCTGCCGCCACAGATCGTGCAGCAGCACCCAGGCCATGCCCAGGCTGCAAATCAGCAGCGAGGAAAACACCAGGCCCATCGGAATGCCGGTCACCGGCGCGTGATCGACCATCGCCAGCTTTACCTGCACCCAGGTGCCCCAGGCCATCGTCAGGCAGCAACCCAGCATGATCAGATCGGAAGTGAAACGCATGAGGCGTCGCCAGGGCACCGGCACCGCAGCGATCAGGCTGTTCATGCCCAGGTGCGAGCGATACGCCATGGTCAGCAGCGCGCCCATCAGCGTCAGCCACATGAAGATGAAGCGCGACACCTCCTCCGAGAACACCAGGCCCGAATTGAAGGCGTAGCGCAGCACCACGTTGCCGAACACCAGCACGACCATCAGCCCCAGCAGAATCACCAGCAGCCATTCGATCGCCTTGAGAATGACGCGGGGGATCATTTCGCGCCTCCCGCCTGGCTGCTTGCGGCCAGGGCCTGCCGGAACTGCTCGGTCACATCGGCGCCCGATACCGCGGCGTGCTTGTCGATCACGCCCTGCAGCGCCTCGCGCATGCGTTCGCGCTCCTCAGGCGCCACGTCGTTGATCTGCATGCCCAGGCCGACCAACTCCTCGCGCAGCTTCGCGTTGAGCTCGCGGCTGGTCTGGCGCTGGTACAGCGTAGCCTCGCGGGCCACCTCGCGCAGCAGTTGCCGGTCGCTCTCGGACAGGCGGTCCCAGAACTTGCCCGAAGCCACCAGCACCAGCGCGTCATAGGCATGGCCGGTGGTGGAGAGATACTTCTGCACGTCGTAGAACTTCTGCGCATGCACCACCGTGTAGGGATTCTCCTGGCCATCGACCGCCCGCGTTTCCAGCGCGGTGAACAGCTCGGTCACCGCCAGCGGCACGGCATTGGCGCCCAGGCCGTTGAACATGTCGATGTAGAGCGTATTTTGCATGGTGCGCACTTTCAGGCCGCGGATATCCTCCACGCGCTCGACCGGGCGACGGCTGTTGGTCAGGTTGCGAAAACCGTTTTCCCAGAACGCCAGGCCCACCATGCCGACCGCGGGCAAGCGGTCCAGCAGGCTCTGCCCGAAGGGGCCGTCGAGCACCGCGTCGGCCTGGGCCTCGGAAGCGAAGGAGAACGGCATGCCGATGATGCCGAACGATTTATCCAGGTTGGCCAGCGTGGCTGTCGACGGCACCGTGAACTCCTGCGTGCCGCCGCGCAGCGCGGCCTGCATCTGCTGGTCGCTGCCCAATTGGCCGTTGGAGAACACGGCGATCTTGATGCGGCCGTCACTTTTCTGCTCGACCAGCTCGGCGAACTTGCGCGCTCCCATCGTCTGCGGATGGGAGTCAGGCAGGCTGGTGCCCAGCTTGGCCTTGATCTCCTGCGACCAGGCCGGCGCGGCGCCGCCCACGACCGCCGCCATCGTCAGCGCCGCGATAGTACGCAGCCATGTTTTGCGATGCATTTTCATCGATGTCTCCTTTGCTGTTTTTCAGATCATGAAAGTCGGTAGAGCCGGGCGGCGTTGTCGCAGAACAGCGCCAGTCGCGCGCCGGGCTCCAGGTGTCGGGTCAGCGTCTTGAAAACGCCGAAGATGATGCTCAGGTCCCCGGTGAGCGAATCCACCGGATAGTTGCTGGCGAACATGCAGCGGTCCGTGCCGAAGGCAGCCAGCAGTACCTCCACCACCGGGCGCTGCAGCTCGGCGGTCCACGCCCGGCCCGGCACGCCCAGGCCGGAAATCTTCATGTAAACATTGGAGCAGTCGGCCAGCCGCGAGACGGCCCGGGCCCAGGCAGCCAGCGATTCAGCGTCGCGCTGCGACGGCAGCGCGGCATGATTGACGATGATCGTCGTTTGCGGGAAATCCCGCGCAAGCTCCACCGCCTCGGCGGCATGCCACCAGGGCGCCTGCAGCTCGAACATCAGCCCCGCCCCGGCCAGCCTGGCATAGCCGTCGCGCCAGCGCGCACAACGCATGGAGCCCGGAGGCGCCCAATCTTCGCGATGCTGTTCCCGCGAGGCGGCGCAACGCGGCTTGTGGCGCACGCTGCGCACCAGCGGCAGCGCCCGATAGGCGGCCAGCACTTCGGGCAGATCGTCCCGATCCAGCCAGGCCTGCGCCGCCATCGCATGCGGCGTACCGTGCCGCTCGGCCAGATCCTGCACCCAGCGGGCCTCGCCCGTGGGATCGCTGGAATCCCACTCTCCCTCCATCAGCACACTGCGCACCAGCTTGTGCGGCATGGCCGCCGCGGCATGATCGCCGGGCAGCCAGTCGCGGCAGATGGCCTCGTAGTCTCCATAGCGGAACGGAATGCGCGGCAGCGTCTGCAGCCATGGATGCGGATTGCGCACCAGGTCCCAGAAATGATGGTGCGCATCGACGATGGGAAGAAGGCGGTCGTCGCCGCTTTCGAGGAAAGCCCGGCGCGCCGCTGGCAGATCGATGGGAGCAAGCGGCGCACTCATGCCTGCGCTCCTTCAATGCGATAGAACCTGACGGCGTTGTCATGCCAGACCGCCCGCCGCTGCGCGGAATCCAGGCCAGCCAGCGCCAGGCCCCGCCCCGTCATGCAGATCAGTTCCTGGTAATCGGCTCGCAACGACGCCACTGGGAAATTGCTGCCGAACATGCAGCGCTGCCAGCCGAAGATGGCGACGACTTCGGCGGCCAGGCGCGCATTCTGTTCGCTGTCCCAGGCCGCTCCCTGCAGGCCGAACTCCGAAAGCTTGACGTGCACGCGAGGGTTGGCCGCAAGCGCCTCCATGCCCTTGCGCCATGCCGCCAGGCCGGGCTCGCTGCGATCCCATGGAAGGCCGGCATGCTCCAGCGCCACGTCGACCGGCGGCGAATCCGCCAGCACGGCGGCCGCCTGCTCCAGATGCCAGAACGGCACTCGCAGATCCCAGCACAGTCCGTGCCTCGCCAAGCGCTCCAGGGCCTGCGGCCAGGCGGGATCATGCAGCGAACCGCTTCCGCCGCAGATATCTCCGGCATGCCTGGCCGTCACAGGCTTGAAGCGCACGCCTCGCACCAGCGGCCATGCCGCCTGCTCGGCCAGGCGCTCGTCGGCATCCGGCGCCAGCAGGTCGACCCAGGCGACCACCGCGCTGGGCAGGCCGTGCTCGCCGTGCTGCTTATGCAACCAGACGGTCTCGGCCATTGCTTCGTCGCGCGAACGCTCGGCCTCCACATGCACCGTGGCCGCCACCGGAGCTGCTCCAAAGCTGCGGCGCAACTCGGCTACGCCGAAATCACGGCAAATCGCGCGATACTCCCCCAGGATGAAGGTCTGGGAGTCGTATGCATCCTGCAGCCAGGGGTAGCGCCCCTGGTCGAGCTTCCACAAGTGGTGATGCGCATCGACGATCGCATCGGGCATGGCGGATGCCAGGCTCATTGCGTCGCCTCGATCGCCTTGAGCAGTTCGTCGCCGTGCTTGTCCGTGTAAAGCTTGCGCGTCTCTTCCTGCACCACGGCGCGCAGGCTGTCGGTATCGGGCGTCTCGACCACTTGCACGCCGTGGGACCGGAGTTCCTCGATGGCCTTGGCTTCATTGCTGGCGTTGTATTCGCGCTGGAAGCCGGCAGCCGCCTTGGCCTCCTCCCGCAGGATGGCCTGGTGCTCCGCCGACAGGCGGTCGAACTTCGCCTTGTTCATCGACAGCGGCATCGCGGTATAGGCATGGCGCGTCAGCGATACATGCTTCTGCACCTCGTGCATCTTGGTCGCCAGCATGATGATGGGCGGATTCTCATGGCCGTCCAGCGCGCCCGACTCCAGGGCAGGATACACCTCGGACAAAGGCATGGGCTGCGGATTGGCTCCCAGCAGCTGGAACGCCCGGATGTGCGCGGGGTTGGGCGTGGTGCGGATCTTCAGGCCGCGCAAGTCCTCGGCCTTGTTGACCGCCCGTTTGTTGTTGGCCAGGCTGCGGAAGCCGACTTCCCAGAACGCCAGCCCCTTGAGCTGGAACTGCTCGAACTGGTCGAGCAGCTTCTGGCCGACCTCGCCATCCAGCACCCGGTAAGCCTGCTGCGCGTCGGTGAAAAGGTACGGCAGGTCCAGCACGTTCAGTACCGGCATCAAGCCTGTGTAGTAGGGATTGCCCACCAGTACCATGTCTATCGTGCCGCCGCGCGTGCCGGACAACACAGTATTGTCGTTGCCCAGTGCACTGTTGCCGAAGATCTGGACCTCCAGTTCTCCATTGCTGCGCGTCTTGACACGCTCGGCGAAATGCACGAGTGCGATGTGCTGCGAATCAGCCTCCGAGCTGGAGTGCGCCAGGCGCAGCTTGATCGGCGCAGCCTGCGCCAGAGGGGCCGCCAGCAGGCCGGCAACGGCCAGTGTCAATGCAAAAAATCGCTTCTTCATGGGTTGTCTCCCGGTAGTTTCTCGTTTTTGAACAACAGGTATATGGCAGGAGGGAAGCCCCCCTCCTGCCTGGGGTCTCCATCCCGGATGCGGATATCGCGGGACGGAGAGGTTCATGCTTCAGCCGGGGCTCACTTTCCCCAGCGCAGCACCAGCGGATCCAGCCGGCGCGCGATATCCAGCAGTTGCCGGCGCACCTCCGGATGCAGGGGCGGCCACGGCGAACGCGGCGCCTCGCAGGCGATTACCCCGCCCTCCTTCATCAGCGCCTTGGCGGCCAGGAAGCCGGCCTGGCGATTCTCGTGGTTGATCAGCGGCAGCCAGCGCTGGTACTCGGCGAAGGCCTTGTCCTTGTCGCCGCTCCTGTGCGCCTCGATGATGGGGCGGATGCCGTCGGCAAAACCGCCGCCCGTCATTGCGCCGGTGGCGCCGGCCTCCAGATCGGCCAGCAGAGTGATGGCTTCCTCGCCATCCCACGGACCCTCGATAGCCTCGCCGCCCAGCGCGATCAATTCGCGCAGCTTGCTGGCGGCGCCGGCGGTTTCCATCTTGAAGTAGCTGACCTGCTCGATCTCCTTCGCCATGTTCGCCAGGAAGGCGGGCGGCAACGGCGTACCGGCGGCCGGCGCATCCTGGATCATGATGGGAATGTCGATGGCATCGGACAGTCCCTGGAAGAAGGCGCGGACCTGCGTCTCGCTGAACCGGAAGGTGGCGCCGTGGTAAGGCGGCATCACCATCACCATCGCCGCACCCATGTCCTGCGCCCGGCGGCTGCGCTCGGCGCAGATCCTGGTGCTGGTGTGCGTGGTGGTGACAATCACCGGCACGCGGCCGGCCACGTGTTCCAGCGAAGTGCGCGTAAGGATTTCCCGCTCGTCGTCCGCCAGCAGGAACTGCTCCGAGTAATTGGCCAGAAGGCACAGACCGTCGACGCCGGAATCGATCATGAAATCCAGGCAGCGCTTCTGGCTGGACAGATCCAGCGAGCCGTCCTCATTGAAGGTGGTCGGCACGACCGGGAAAATGCCGCGATAGCGCGGGTTGGACAATCCAGGCATGTCGCCCTCCCTATTCAATGATGTCGAACTGGTCGAGGAATTCGGTCTTGAGTGTCAGGCCCAGGCCCGGCACGTCGTCGCGCAGCTGCAGGAAGCCCTGCTCCGCCACCGGCTCGCCATCGAAGATGTAGTAGAAAAGCTCGTTGCCGACTTCCACGTCGAACATGGGGAAGTACTCGCTCATCGGCGAGGCCAGCGAGCTCATGGTCAGGTGGTAGTTGTGCATCTGGCCAGCGTGCGGGATCACCGGTACCGAATAGGCCTCGCACAGCGCATTGATCTTGTGCGCGGCCGTGATGCCGCCGACGCGGTTGGTGTCGTACTGCACGACGCTGACGGCCTTCTTGTCCAGCAGTTGCTTGAAGCCATAGAGGCTGAACTCATGCTCGCCGCCGGAGATCGGGATGCTTGTCAGCTGGTTCAGCTCGGCATAGCCGTCGATGTCGTCGGCGATCACCGGCTCTTCCAGCCAGCGCGGCTCGAATTTCTCCAGCTTGGGCAGGATGCGCTTGGCGTATTCCAGGTTCCAGCCCATATAGCACTCCAGCATCAGGTCATTGTCGTAGCCGATGACTTCACGCACGGCCTCGACGGACTTGAGGTTTTCCTTGACGCCGTGCTGCAGATGCGCGGGACCGTAGCCAAAGCGCATCTTGAACGCGGTGAAGCCCTGGTCCAGGAATTTCTGCGCCTCTTCCTGCATCGCCTTGAGGTCGGTGCGGTACAGCTTGCTGTAGTAGCAAGGGATCTTTTCCTTGGTGCGCCCGCCCAGCAGCTTGAACACGGGTTTGTTCACGCTCTTGCCCAGGATGTCCCAGATCGCCAGGTCAACCGCCGATATGGCGGCCATGGTCACGCCCTTGCGACCCCAGGCATGGGTGCTGCGGTACATGCGCTGCCACAGGTATTCGTAGTCCCACGGATCCTGGCCGATCACCAGCGGCGCGAGATACTGGTCGATGATGGCCTTGGCGATGCTGGGCGCCAGCGCCACGTTGCCCAGGCCGACGATGCCGTCGTCGGTTTCGATTTCCACCACGGTCCAGGAGTGGAAGCGGAACGTGGACATGGTTTCCTGCGGCGCGTACAGCAGGTCCATCGCGTTCGAGCAGAAGTTGCCCTGGGGAGGTACGGTCTTGCCCTTCCACTGGAATACACGGGCTTTGACGGATTTGATTTTCATGGAATTAGCTTTCTCAAAGACAAAAGAATCAGGATTTGCCGCCCGAGGACGCCCGCATCTGCTGCAGCTGCCGCTGCGCCTGCTCGACCAGTTCAGGACCGATCTCATTGGTGTACTTGCCGATGATCGGCTGAATCTGCTCGCGCAGCCGCTGGGTCTCGCTGGGGCTCAGCGTGCTCAGCGTCAGGCCCTCTTTCTTGAGCAGCTCCAGCAGCTCGGCTGTCATGTCGCGGCTCAGGGCGCGCTGGTAGTCGCGCGCTTCCTGGCAGCTCTGTTTCATGGCCTTCTGCTCGTCCTCGCCCAGCTTGTTCCACGTCTTCCTGGACATCAAGACCACGTAGGGCGCATAGGCGTGGTTGGTCAGCGTGAGATACTTCTGCACTTCATAGAACTTGTTGGAATGGATGATGGCGACCGGGTTTTCCTGCGCATCGATGGCGCGCGTCTCCATGGCCGTATACAGCTCGGTGAAGGGCATGGGAATGGCGTTGGCGCCCAGCGCCTTGAACGCATCGATATAGACCGGGTTCTGCATGGTGCGCAGCTTCAGCCCCGAGAGATCTTCCAGGCTTTTGACTTCGCGCTTGCTGTTGGTCACCTGGCGGAAGCCGTTTTCCCAGTAGCACAGGCCCACCATTTCCCTGGACTCGGCCAGATCGAGCAGCTTTTGCCCGATGGGGCCATCGAGCAATGCATCGGCCTCGGCATCGGTTTCCAGCAGGAACGGTAGATCGAACAACAGGTATTCCTTGATCTGCGTCGCCACCGGCGCCGTCGAAGTGATCACCAGATCCTGCACGCCGCCGCGCACCGCGCCGATCATCTGCCCTTCGGAGCCCAGCTGCGTCGCCGGAAAGACCTTCATCGCCAGCTTGCCGCCGGAGTTCTTCTCCAGGATCTCGGCGAAGCGCAATGCGCCCTGGCCCAGGGGATGCTCCTGGGCGATACCGTGGCCCAGGCGCAGGGTATGGGTTTGCGCCGCCGCGGTCGTCAGCCCCATGGCCATGCAGGCAGCCAGCAGGGGTTTCAAATGTGTCTTGATAGTCTTGATCATGTCGTTCGGTCTCCTCCGAGAATCAATCCGCCGTAGCGTGCGCTTTCAATCGATGCGCCCCCATGCGGCATGCAATCTGGAACGCCTGCCACATGGCTTCGACATTGGCGCGCCCCTGGCCCGCAATGTCGTATGCCGTGCCGTGCGCAGGCGTGGTGATGGGAATGGGCAGGCCGCCCTGCACCGTTACCCCGCGGGAAAATCCCATCAGCTTGATGGCGATCTGGCCCTGGTCGTGATACATGGTCACGACAGCCTGGTACTCGCCTGCCTGCGCCTTGAGAAACACGGTATCGGCCGGGAACGGGCCATGGAACGGGTCGGGTGTCGGCCATTGGCGCGCGCGCAGCGCACGTACCGCAGGCTCGATGATGTCGATCTCCTCGCGCCCGCAGGTGCCGCCGTCCCCGTTGTGCGGATTGAATCCGGCGATGGCAACCTTGGGGGCCTCGACACCGTTGGCCAGCAACGAACGGTAAATGAGCTCGGACGCCTGCTGGATGCGCTCCTCGCTGAGGTAGCCCGCAACGTCCTTCAGCGGCACATGCGAAGAAATCCGGGAGGTCCACAGGTCGCCCAGCGTGTTGAACTCGCAGAAATAGCCCGTGACGCCCAGATATTCCGCAAAATGATGCAGTTCATCTTCGTGCTTCAGGCCGCCCATCTTCATCGCCTGCTTGTTCAGCGGGGCGAAGCAGATCGCATCGATCTCCCCCGCCTGGACCGCATCCATGCATAGGTTCAGCAACTGCAGCACGGAGCGCCCTCCCGGAGCCTCCGCCTTGCCCCGGTTGACATGTTCCGGACTAACCGTGTCCATGGACAGGAAAGCGGCCCGCGACGTATCCGAGCGGCCGCGCACCTGGGCAAGGCTTTGCACAGGGCTGACATCGACCTGCACGTCCGCGATGCGCTGCCCTTCTTCCCACAGCCAGGCGTCACCGACCAGGACGATATTCGCAAGTCGATACACCTCCGGCTTGTTCAATAAACGGGCGATCAGTTCCGCGCCGATCCCGGCTGGATCGCCCAATGTCAGTGCCACCACAGGTTGCATAGAGAAAGTCATGAGATTCCGTCAGTCGATGGTGATGTTGTTCTTGCGGATGATGTCGCCATAACGCTGGTACTCCGCATCATGGAACGCCTTGAATTCTTCCTGGGAGATCGGCTTGGCCTCCGAGCCTATGCCTTCGAGCCGCTCCTTGGTGACTGGCATTTCCAGGATCTGGTTGACCAACCCATGCACCTTGCTCTGCACTTCCGGCGGCGTGGAGGCCGGCATGTAGATGCCGTACCAGGCCCTGACGCTCACATCGGGCAATCCCGCTTCAGCCATCGTCGGCACATCGGGCAGCTGCTTGCTGCGCTCGCTGGTGGTCACCGCCAGAGGGCGGATCTTGTCGTTCTTGATATGGCCGATCACGGACGGCATGGTATCGAAGCTCATCTGCACCCGGCCGCTGACCAGATCGATCAAGGCCGGAGCGCTGCCCCTGTAGGGGATATGCTCGATCTTGATGCCCGCGGCGTCCTTGAAGATTTCCGCGGCGATATGCTGCGTGCTTCCCGCGCCGCTGCTGGCGAAGTTGATGGCGTTGGGCTGCTTTTTCGCCAGGTTCACCAGATCGCTGACCGATTTGGCAGGCAGGTCGTTGGTCACGACCAGCACGTTCGGAACAGCGCCGACAAACACCACCGGCACGAGATCCTTGTTGCTGTCATAGCCCAGCTTGAACAGGTGCGGGGCGATCGCATGCGCGGTGCTCACCCCCATCACCATGGTATGGCCGTCGGTGGATTTCGCTGTCATGTCCACCGCCAGCGTGTTCGAGACGCCCGGGCGGTTTTCGACCACGACCGACTGGTTGAGCAGCGGCCCCAGTTGATCCGCGATCGCGCGCGCCATCGCGTCCGTGCCGCCGCCGGGAGCCGACCCCACCAGCATGCGGATCGGCCTGTCGGGCCACTGCGCATCATTTTTCTGCGCCATAGCCTGGCCCGATGCCAGAGCCATCGCCAATGCCGTGAATACGAATAGTCTACGTTTCATTCCT
Source organism: Paracandidimonas soli (assembly GCF_004342005.1). Lineage (GTDB taxonomy): Bacteria > Pseudomonadota > Gammaproteobacteria > Burkholderiales > Burkholderiaceae_B > Paracandidimonas > Paracandidimonas soli. The sequence continues at coordinate 136,982 of NZ_SMBX01000002.1, read as the reverse complement.
AGTCTCCTGTCGAGTGTTGTTTGTTCATGCAACTTGTTTATGGATGCCATCGTACTGACCGTTTAATATTCCGTAAATTGAAATTAATTGATAAATTGATAGCCTGTGGATATCAACTAGGACGCCTCACATGGGATCGGTCGACAGGAAAGACAGCACCATTCAACTGCTGAATCGGCTGCGCATGCGCCAGGTGGCCCTGCTGCTGGCCATTCACGAAGAACACACGCTGCATCAGGCGGCCAACCGGCTGGGCCTGTCCCAGCCCGCGGCGACCAAGATGCTGCATGAGCTCGAGGAGACCCTGGGATTCCATCTGTTCAACCGGGTTCACCGGAGACTGCAGATCAACGAAGCGGGCATGCGCGTCACGGAGTACTTCCAGAGCCTGCACGGGACGATGGAAGCCTTGAACCGCGAACTCACCGAGATCCGGCAGGGAAGCGCCGGCAGGCTTGCCATCGGCTGCATCATGGCGGCCTCTCCCGGGCGCCTGACCAATGCCCTGCTGCATCTGAAACAGCACTACCCCTTGCTGAACATCGAAGTGGCGGTGGATACCAGCAACCGCCTGATGGCGCAGCTGCGCGAAGGCGTGCTGGAAGTCGTCATCGGCCGCATGTCCAGCGAACAGCAGCAGGACCATTTCTTCAAGTCGATCGACGACGAGGCGCTGTCCGTCATCGCGGCGATCGACCATCCCCTGTCCAGGAAAAAGAAGGTGCGCCTGGAGGATATGCTGGAATACGGATGGATCGTGCAACCCGTCGGCAGTCCCATGCGTACCGTCGTCGACCAGGAATTCCTTTTCCACAAGCTCGATCAGCCGCGCGGCTTGATCGAAACCGGATCCATGCTGACCAGCATGAACCTGGTGCGAAATTCCGAGCTGATATCCGTCGTGCCAGCCACCGTCGCCCGCTACAACGCGGAGCACGGCCTATTGACGATACTGCCCTTCAAGTTCCAGCAGAAACTGGAAGAATACGGAAGTATCGTGCGGCGCGACCGCGCCTTGAGCGTTGCCGCCAGGCAGTTCCTGGAATTGATCCACGAAGACGTAATGGCCGCCTGAGCGGGACGCCCGTCAGCGGGCATGATGCAGCAACGCCATGTTCCTTACGCATGCGGCGGCTGGAACTTGCGCAAGCGCAGGGCATTGCCGAGCACGAATACGCTGGACAACGCCATCGCACCGGCGGCGAACATGGGCGACAGCAGTACGCCATAGGCCGGATACAGCACGCCCGCCGCTACCGGGATCAGGGCCGTGTTGTAGGCAAAGGCCCAGAACAGGTTCTGGCGGATATTGCCGATGGTCGCCCTGGACAGGGCGATGGCATTGGGCACGCCCTGCAGGTTGCCGGACATCAGCACCACGTCCGCCGCCTCCATGGCCACGTCCGTGCCCGTCCCGATGGCCAGCCCGACGTCGGCCTGCGCCAGCGCGGGCGCGTCGTTGATGCCGTCGCCGACGAACGCCAGCCGTCCATGCTTGTCCTTCAGGCTGCGCACCGCCTCCACCTTGCCTTCCGGCAGGACTTCGGCCACGACCTCGTCGATTCCCAGGCGGTTGGCAATCGCCTGCGCGGTGCGCCGGTTGTCGCCTGTGATCATGACCACTTTCAGGCCAAGCCCGTGCAGGGCCGCAATGGCGTCCGGCGTGCTTGTCTTGATCGGATCCGCCACGGCGATGATGGCGGCAAGCCTTCCGCCAATGGCTGCGTAGAGCGGCGACTTTCCTTCCTCGCCCAGCCGTGCCGCCGTATCGGCGAACACATCGGCGTCCAGTCCCAGGCTGCGCATGTAGCGGTCCGCACCGATCTGCACGTCTTCACCCGCTACCTGCGCATGCACGCCGAAGCCGGTCACGGAGGAAAAGCCGGAGATGGCGGGCAGCTCCAGCCCCTCTTCCCGCGCCGCCGCGACGATGGCTTGCGCGATCGGGTGCTCGGAGCGCGACTCGACCGCGGCAACAGCCGCCAGCACGCTGGAACGGGAGAAGCCTTCCGTCAGCTCGAGATCCGTCAGCGCAGGCCGGCCTTCGGTCAGCGTTCCTGTCTTGTCCACGGCGACGATGCTGGCGTCCTTGAGCAACTGCAGCGCCTCTCCCTTGCGGAACAGCACGCCCAGCTCCGCGCCCCGCCCGGTGCCGACCATGATGGAGGTCGGCGTGGCCAGGCCCATGGCGCATGGGCAGGCGATGATCAGGACCGCCACGGCATTGACCAGCGCAAACGTCAGCGCCGGCGACGGCCCGAATGCCAGCCAGGCCAGGAAGGTCAGCAACGCCGCCGCCATCACGGCCGGCACGAACCACATCGTCACCTTGTCCACCACTGCCTGGATGGGCAGCTTGGAAGCCTGGGCCTGCTCCACCAGGCGAATGATCTGCGCCAGCACGGTCTTGCCGCCCACGGCGGTCGCCCGCAGGGAGAAGGCCCCCTGCTGGTTGACCGTTCCGCCCACGACCTGCGATCCGACGGTCTTCTCCACGGGAACCGGCTCACCGGTGATCATGGACTCATCGACATAGCTGCCACCTTCCACCACCTCGCCGTCCACAGGCACCCGCTCGCCGGGCCGCACTTCGACGAGATCCCCGGCGACGACTTCCGCCACCGGCAGGTCGACCGCACTGCCGTCGCGCACGACGCGCGCGGTCCTGGGCTGCAGGCCGACCAGGCGGCTGATCGCTTCGGAAGTCCTGCCCTTTGCGCGCGCCTCCAGGTAGCGCCCGAGCAGGATCAACGCAACGATGACCGCCGCCGCTTCGTAATAGACATTGACGGTACCGGCAGGCAGCAGCCCGGGGAAGAAAGTCGCCACCACGGAATACGAATAGGCCGCCAGCGTGCCCACGGCCACCAGCGAGTTCATGTCCGGAGCCAATCGCGCCAACGCCGGAAATCCCTTGGCGTAGAAACGCCGGCCGGGGAACAGCAGCACCAGCGTCGTCAGGATGAACTGCAGATACCAGCTCTCCTGCATCCCGATGGTGCGCATCACCAGTTCGTGCATGCCGGGGATGACATGCGATCCCATCTCGATAATGAAAACGGGCAGCGCCAGCGCGACAGCGATGAACAGGTCCCGCCTCAAGGCCAGGCGCTCTTCGTCCTTCCTGGCTTCATCGCTTTCGCCGGTGTCGGCGATTCCCGCCTCCACCAGCTCCGCTTCGTAGCCGGCCTTGGCGACGGCTGCGATCAGCGCCCGGGGATCGGCGACGCCCTGCACCACCGCGCGCTCCGTCGCCAGGTTGACGGAAACCTCCGTGGCGCCCGGCACGGCCTGCAACGCCCGCTCGACCCGTCCCACGCAGGAAGCGCAAGTCATGCCCTCTATCCGAAGCTCGACCGGGCCTGTCTTTACCGGGTAGCCCGCCTTTTCGATCGCTTGCACCACCGCCATACGGTCAGCCGAGCCGAGCGCGATATCGGCGCGCTCGGTGGCCAGGTTGACCGAAGCGCCCTGCACGCCGGGAACGGCCTTGATCGCCTTCTCGACACGCCCCACGCAGGAAGCGCAGCTCATGCCCTCCACCTGCAGGTGAATCGATTCGGCACCATTCTGTATGGATGTTGGTTCTGTGTTCATGAAAACCCTCTGAAACGCCCAAGCGTCAATCGACTTGTCTATGAACACAGACTAAACCTTGCCATTAGGTCAAGGTCAAGAAGCAGGTTGACCAACTCCTCCACATACTGAAATCCAGCGACCGATTCCCGGGGATATCCCGAGAGCCGGCGCGGCATCATGCATTTTCTGCTGTCTTGTCGTCCTTATTTTCCAGGCTCCGGACCAGACGCTTCGCCTTCATGCCCGACCAGACGCCCCACAACGCGATCAGCAGCGTCAGGACAAGAATCGTCAGACTGACAGGACGCTCGACGAATGTCATAAGCGAGCCGTCGGATATCAGCATGGCCCTGCGGAAATGCTGCTCGACCAAGGGGCCCAGCACAAAGCCCAGGATCAGCGGCGCCAGCGGGTACCGCAGCACGGCCAGAAAATAGCCGACCAGCCCGAAGCCTGCCACCATCATGATGTCGATGATGCTGCTGTTGACGCTATAGGTTCCGATGGCGATGAACATCAGCACCGACGGATACAGATAGTGATAGGGAACGGTCAGCACCTTCACCCAGACACCGATCAGGGGAACGTTCAGGATGACCAGCAGGATGTTGCCGATCCAGAAGCTCATGACCAGGCCCCAGAACAAGGACGGCTGCTCAGTCATCAGTTGCGGACCCGGCGCAATGCCGTGAATCATCAGGGCGCCCAGCATCAACGCCATCGTGGGGCTTCCGGGAATTCCCAGCGACAGCGTCGGAATGAACGAGGTCTGGTCAGCGGCGCTATTGGCGGACTCGGGGCCGGCAACGCCTTCGATGGCGCCATTGCCGAACTTTTCCGGTCGTTTGGAAACCCGCTTTTCAACGGCGTAAGACACGAACGCCGCCAGCGACGGTCCTGTTCCAGGCAATGTGCCGAAGAAGGAACCGATGCCCGACCCTCTGACCATGGGCATCCATGAGCGGCTCATGTCATCCTTGGTCGGCTTCATGGCGGCAAAGGACACTGACTTCTTGTCCAGTTCTCGGGTGTTGACCCGTCCGATGCTGGCAATCACCTCGGCCACGCCGAATACGCCCATGGCAAGCGCGATCAGGCTGACGCCATCGCCCAGTTCCAGCAGGCCGAACACGAAGCGCGGTGTTCCTGTATAGATGTCCGTTCCTACCGAGCCGACCAGTATGCCCAGCGCCACCATCATCAGGCCCTTCATGAACGAGCCGTCGGATATGCTGCTGGCCGCCACCAGGCCCAGCAGCATCAGCGAAAAATACTCGGGCGCTCCAAAGGTGATGGCATAGCTTGCGATGACGGGCGAGAACATCATCAGCAGCAGGATGCCGAAGGTTCCTCCGAACAGCGAGGCCACGGTCGTCATAAGCAGGGCCACGCCGCCGCGTCCCTGCTTGGTCATGGGATAGCCGTCCAGGCAGGTCACCGCGTTGGTCGGCGTACCGGGTACATTGAGCAGCACCGATGCCGTACTGCCGCCGTAAGTCGTGCCGTACCAGATACCGGCCAGCATGATCAGGGCTGCGGTAGGCTCCATGTGGAATGTCAGGGGAAACAGCAGAGAAATCGAAGCCAGCACCCCGATGCCCGGAATCACGCCCAGGAACGTGCCGATCAGAACGCCCAGGAAGCAGTACAGCAGATTGTTCCAGCTCAAGGCCACGCTCAGGCCGAGCATTGCATTATCGAACAATTCCATTACAGAACTCCCGGGACAAGACTGAAATTCATGCTCAGCCCGAGCTTGAACACGACGCAGGCGATCACCACCAGCGCTACGGCCAGGATCAGCGTCCTGCGAAAGTTCAGATTGCGGTCCGGCCAGGCCGAGATGAATACGAGAGCGAAAATGGCCGCCAGCGCGCCCAGGCGCTCTATGGCCAGAGCGAAGACAACGATGCCCGTCACAACGGCGATCATCGGCCCGATATTCAGGCTGCGCCGCTGATGCCTTTTGTACAGCGCTTCAATCGTGATGCCCGCCCCCAGCAAAGTCATGATGACGCCAAGGTAGGCGGGAAAAGCCCCCGGCCCCATTTCGGCAAGGCTGCCCAGTTCGTACTCCGACTGGGAATAGAAAAAGACGGAGATGCCGAGAATGCAGAACAGCGCGCCTCCGATCACATCCATCGAATCGATTTTTTTCATACTGATATCCATACTCTAAGGAAGCAGCCCGGCGGCAAAAACTGCCGGCTTGCCATTGGACAAGCCAGCAATCCCTGCGGGATTACTTCTTCTTGGCGATGCCTGCGCTCTTGACCACTTCCTGCCAGCGCACCTGCTCACGCTCCATCAGCGTCTTGAAGTCCTCGACGCTGCCGCCCACGACGTCGCTGCCCTCGCGCTCGAACGCCTGCACCAGATCCTTGTCCTTCAAGGCATCGTTTACCGCGGCGTTCAACTGCGCGGCCAGCTCGTCCGAAATGCCTGCCGGAGCGACCACCGCCTTCCAGTCGCCAACGTCAAATCCGTCGTAGCCGAGCTCGGCGATTGCGGGAACGTCGGGCAGGCTCTGGTTCCTTTCCTTGGAAGTCACGGCCAGCGCACGGACCGAACCCGAGCGGATATGCGACAGTGCGCTGGGCAGGCTGGTAGCCGCAAAGCTCAGTTGCCCGCCCATGACTTCGGTAATGGCCTGGGTCGCGCCCGGATAAGGAATATGACGGAAGGCCACCCCGGCCTGCTGGCCAAAATACTCCATGGACATGTGGCTGACGGTTCCGATGCCGGGCGTACCCATCGTCAGGCGTTTCTGAGCCTTGGCGTCGGCCACCAGGTCCTCGAACGTCTGGTATTTGGATTTGGTGGAAACGACAACCACCATGGGCTGCGAGGCCACGATCGCGATCGGCGTGAAGTCCTTGATCGGGTCATAGGCGATATCGCTGTTCAGGAACGGGTTGATGCTCAGGTTGGACGTCTGCCCCATGCCCAGGGCATAGCCGTCGTTCTTCTGGCGGGCCAGATAACTCAGGCCCACGCTGCCGCTGGCTCCGGGACGGTTGTCCACGATGAACGACCACCCTTTGTCCCTGGCGATTTTCTCCGTCAGCAGACGGCTGGAAATATCGGTTCCTCCGCCTGGCGAATAGGGAACCACGAAATTGATGCTTTTTTCGGGGAATCCGGCGCTTGCCGCCGTATTGGCGAATGCCGCCATGCAGCCTGCGAACACAACACTCATAACTCGTTGCTTCATCATCCTGTTTCTCCTTCCTTTTGGTAAATAACGGGCTCGGCAGGCCCAGAGAGAGCTATCCGTTTTCATTGAAGGGCGCTCGCGGACGGATGGCCGACGGCGCCCAATGCGGCTTCCTGCATCCAGGCTGCTCAGGACTCTTGCTCACCGCTTCGCCGGACGGGCTTGCCCGTATAAGTCCACAGCCAGCCCTTGGGGATCGGCCCTTTGTTGCGTTCGCTGCGCTGGAACTGTTCCCAGGAATGGGCCAGGATCCCTACCGAGCGCGACAGCACGAACAAGCCACGGCACAGCTGCGGCTCGAACCCCAGGGCGCCGTAGATTGCGGCGGTGGCGCCGTCGATATTGATGGGAATTTTCTTGCCCTTGCGCGCTTCGATCGCATCGATGACCGCCTCGGCGGCCTCTACATAGCCGGGGCGCACCACACCCTCCTGTTCCGCCTTGCGCAACAGCCCCAGCAAGGGAGCTGCCCGCGGATCCACAGGATGAAAGCGGTGTCCGTAACCCGGCACATACTTGTTGCCATCGTCGAAATAAGCCGCCAGCACTTCTTCCGCCGCCTGCGCAATCGTCAGTTCCGACGTCTCGCTCAGCGCGATGATCTGTCTGAGCAGCGACACGCACTGCTCCCCCGCTCCGCCGTGCACGTCGCCCAGGACATTGGCGGCGGAAGCCATCGCATTGTTGATTCCCACTCCGCAAGACGACGCGATGCGCGCAATGGCGATACTGGGCGCCTGCGGGCCGTGATCAACGCCGGCCATCAGCGCAGCGTTAAACAACGCCGCTTCTCCCTGGCTGGGAAGCTCGCTCTTGAGCATCAGCCAGATCATCTCGACGAATCCCGCCTTTCCGATCAAGTCCTGTATGGGATAGCCGTGGAAATTGATGACGCCGGGGCTCATCTGTATGATCGATGTCGACCACCAGTCAGCCGCTTGCTGCTTGGCTGGATTTTCATTCATGCCGTCTCTCCTTATATGACGTTATCCGCCTGCAATGCGGCTATCTCCTGAGTCGATAGGCCCAGGCTTTCGAGTATGGACAGGGTGTGCTCGCCCAGGCGCGGAGGATACGAAGTCGGCGCTGGATCGCCGGACTCCAGCCTGAAGCCAGAGCGCACCACCTTGATCTCGTCGCCACGCGTTTCATCGCGCACCGTCTTGATGAAACCGCGCGCCTCCATGTGCGGGTTGTCCAGCGCCTGCTCGACGGTCCTGACCTCTCCCGCGGGAATGTCCCGCGCATTGAAGATTTCCGACCATTCGGTCGCCGAGCGCTCCCGCAGCGCGGCCTCCAGAAGCACATTGAACTGCTCCCGATGCTGCTTGCGCTTGTCCCTGGTTTCGAACCGCGGGTCGGCCAGCCACTCCTCATGGCCGACGGCTTTCGCAAGCCGCTCGAACTGGGCCTGCTGATTCGCGGCGATGTTGATCAGCCCATCGCCGGTCTTGAACGTACCCGACGGCACGGCAGTCATGTTCTGATTACCGAACCGTTCGGGACGAATGCCGGAAACCAGCCAGTTCGACACCACCCATCCCATGGTCCCCAGTGTGGACTCCAGCATGGATACATCGATGCTTTCTCCCTGGCCCGTGCGCTCACGCCGAAACAGCGCGCTCGCAATCGCGAAAGCCGCCGTCATGCCGCCTATCGTGTCGCACACTGGATATCCCACCCGCAAAGGGCCGCTTTGCGCATCGCCAGTGACACTCATCAGACCCGACTGTCCCTGGATGATCTGGTCGTAGGCGGGCAGCGTGGACATGGGGCCGTCCTGCCCGAAACCCGATATGGCGCAATAGATCAGATCGGGCTTGATTTCTTTCAGATCGTCGTAGCCCAGCCCCAGCCGGTCCATCACGCCCGCCCGGAAATTCTCGACGACGACGTCCGCCGTCGCCACCAGCTTCTTGAACAGCGCTTTGCCCTGCGGATGCTTGAAGTCGATCGTCACGGACTGCTTGCCGGCATTCTGCGCAAGAAAGGATACGCCCATCATTTCGGCATTGCGCTGCGCGTCGGCGCCCAACTGGCGCGCCAGATCGCCCTGAAGCGGACGCTCCACCTTGATGACTTCCGCGCCCAGCTGAGCCAGTTGGTAACACGCATAGGGACCGGCAAGCACATTCGTCAGATCCAGAACACGCACTTGATTCAACAACTGGGTCACATACGACTCCTTCATTCTTAATCGCCATACCGTTCCGAACAATAGAATTTTAAATTCTATTCAACGGAACCTGGAGTTTGATTTAGAATGCTTCGTGCGGTCAACCTCAAAATATCAGTGAATACCCTGAGCATGTCCTGATTCGCCGTTGGCCCAGCCAGTTTTCCGACAACAAGGATCAGACAGGATGTCCAAGAACACCAATCGGGTGGAAGCAGTAGAGCGTGCGCTTATCGTGCTTGACGCTTTCAAACAGGGAAAATTGACATTGACGCTGGCCGAACTGGCGGCTTGCACGGGGCTGTACAAAAGCACCATCCTGCGTTTGATAGGGTCGCTCGAGCAATACGGCTATATCACTCGCACCCCGCAGGGTTCCTATCATCTGGGCATCAGCATTTTTCAGCTGGGCATGCGGTACAAGCACACATTCGATGTGGAAGACATCATCCGGCCCTGCCTGCGCAACCTGGTCGCCAGCACACATGAAACGGCGGCCTATTACATACGGGTCGGCGACCAAAGGCTGTGTCTGTATCGCGAAAACTCCCCTCGATCCGCGCGCCACCATCTGGAAGAAGGCTCTTTTCTGCCTCTGGAGTTTGGCGCCACCGGCCATATACTGAGGGTCTTCGGCGGCCAGGCGAATGAAACCGAACAGGACAGGCAGACTCATGCCCAGGGCCACTACATATCACTGGGAGAGCGGGATCCCGACGTCGCCGCTGTCGCCGTGCCTATTCTGGACAAGCATGGCACCGCCTACGGCTCTTTGTCGGTATCCGGCCTGAGGTCGCGCTATACCGAGGAAAAACGCCTTTTCGCGCTGAAGGAACTGGTAGCGGAAGCGCAAAAACTGTCGGAATCGCTGCAGAACCGCCTGCCGAAAACCTGAACGGCCGCAGCGCGGCAGTGCGACCTTGGGTAACGCCAGCTATTCTTGGCGGCTTACTCGCACGGCAGGCATACTCATTACAATGTCTGTTCTGCGAGCACATGCCTTCCGCCCATGAGCACAGCAATATCGGAATTGCCTCGAATTTGCCCCAGCCTGCCATCTAAAAAAACGTAATCTATTGAGCTTAATGGAAAAACAAGATTTATCGTCGCACACCCCGATGATGAGGCAATACCTGGCCCTGAAAAAAGAGGCCGGATCGCATCTGCTGCTCTACCGCATGGGCGACTTCTACGAGCTGTTCTACGAAGACGCCGAGCGCGCCTCCCGGATGCTGGGCCTGACGCTGACCAAGCGCGGCACATCCAACGGCGCGCCGATTCCGATGGCGGGCGTTCCGGTGCACTCCCTGGAAGGCTACCTGGCCCGCCTCGTGGCCATGGGAGAATCCGTGGCGATCTGCGAGCAGATCGGCGATCCCGCCGCCAGCAAGGGGCCGGTCGAGCGCAAGATCGTGCGCATCGTCACGCCGGGCACCCTGACCGACGACGCCCTGCTGCCCTCCAAGGCGGACCGCATGATCGCCGCCTGCTGGCAGACACGCGTCAACCGCGTGGATCGCATCGGCCTGGCCTGGATGAACCTGGCCAATGGCGAGTTCCTAGCGACGGAGTGCACTCCCGAGATGCTGGAATCCGAACTCCACCGCATTTCTCCCGCCGAGCTGCTGGTGCCGGAAAGCCAGCGCGAGCACGCACTGGAAGGCGTGGCGCTGAGCACCCTGCCCGACTGGCACTTCGACACCGCCAATGCCCACGGCGTCCTGCTGAAGCATTTCCAGGTGGATACGCTGGGCGGTTTCGGCATGGAGGAGTTCCCCGCCGCCGCCAATGCCGCTGGCGCATTGCTTCACTACGTCGGCCGTACGCAGAACCAGACGCTTTCCCACGTCCAGAACATGCGTGTGGATCAGGTCAGCGCCTACGTCGTGCTGGATCCGGTCACCCGCAAGAACCTGGAGCTGACATCCACGCTTGCGGGCGAGGACAGCCCTACCCTGTTCTCGACGCTGGATCATTGCCACACGCCCATGGGCAGCCGCATGCTGCGCCGCTGGCTGCATCATCCGCTGCGCTCCAACGAGCAGGCGTCAGAGCGTCAGAAAGTCATCGCCACACTGCTGTCCGATATAGCCGGAGCATCCGCCCAGGATATGCCTGCCGCCTCCGATCCGCTCGATCTGCTGCAGGCCAGCCTGAAGCGCTATCCGGACATCGAGCGCATCGCCACGCGACTGGCGCTGCGCAGCGTGCGTCCGCGCGAACTGGCCAGTCTCAGGGATGCCATCCGAACCCTTCCCGACACCATCGCCATCCTGTCGGGCCGCTTCGCATCGCCCGAACAATTCACGCCATACCTGGATCGGCTGCAGGTTCCGGAAGACATCGGAGGGCTGCTTCAATCAGCTGTCGCGGAAGAACCGGCCCAGCTTATCCGCGACGGCGGCGTCATCGCCGCCGGCTATGACGAGGAGCTGGACGAACTACGACGCCTGGCCTCGGACAGCGGGGATTTCCTGGTCGAGCTGGAGGCACGCGAGCGCGAGCGCACCGGCATCGGCAATCTGCGCGTGGAGTACAACCGCGTCCACGGCTTCTACATCGAGGTTTCCCGAGGCCAGGCGGACAAGGTACCCGACGACTACCGCCGCCGGCAGACGCTGAAGAATGCCGAACGCTACATCACACCGGAACTGAAGTCATGGGAAGACAAGGTGCTGTCCGCCAAGGACCGCAGCCTTGCGCGCGAAAAGTGGCTGTTCGACACGCTGCTTGACACGCTGGCTCCATATGCTCTCCTGCTGTCCGCCTGCGCCGCGGCCCTGGCGGAAATCGATGCGCTGGCCGCCCTGGCCGAGCATGCGCGGGACAATCTGTGGGTCGCCCCCGAGCTCAGCGATGGCAGCGAAATCTGGATCGAAGCGGGCCGGCATCCTGTCGTCGAGCACAGCATCGAGCGCTTCACGCCCAATGACTGCGAGCTGCACGCGCAACGCCGCATGCTGCTGATCACCGGCCCCAATATGGGCGGTAAATCGACCTACATGCGGCAGATCGCGCTGATTGCGCTGCTGGCGCGCGTCGGCAGTTTCGTACCGGCGCGCAACGCCCGCATCGGCAGCATCGACCGCATTTTCACGCGCATCGGCGCCGCGGACGACCTGGCCGGCGGACGCTCTACCTTCATGATGGAAATGACGGAAGCCTCCGCCATCCTGGCCGCCAGCACCTCGCAGAGCCTGGTGCTGATGGACGAAATCGGACGCGGCACGTCCACTTATGACGGCCTGGCGCTGGCCTGGGCGATCGCGCACCGGCTGCTGACTCACAACCAGGCCCTGACCCTGTTCGCCACGCATTACTTCGAGATCACGCGTCTGCCGTCGGAGGCTCCGGCTGCCGCCAATGTGCATCTGGCGGCGGCGGAATCCCCGTCCGGCATCGTGTTTCTGCACGAAGTGCGCCCGGGCGCCGCCAGCCGCAGCTATGGTATCCAGGTGGCGCAACGCGCCGGCATTCCTTCCGCCGTCATCAGGCATGCCGCCCGCGAGCTGGCGCGCCTGGAGGCTTCCGGCGCGCCGACGCCGCAACTGGACCTATTTGCCGGTCCCGCCGCCGATACTTCCCCGCAGGCGCCCATCGAAGCGCAGGACGAATGCAGGCCCGATCCAGACACTGCGTCGGCCCTGGCGTTGAAGGAAGCGCTCGAACAAATCGACATCGACAACCTGACGCCCAGGCAAGCGCTGGAAGCCATGTACCGCCTGCAGGCCGGGCTGCGGCTGGGCCTATAGGCTGCTGCGACAAAAGCAAACGGGGGTTCCGCCATCTAGGCGGAACCCCCGTCCGTCGCACGCGCCGAAGCGCGCGGAATTTTATTACCTGACCCGCATCTGGTCCGCCAGCACGCCGATGATGCGCTGCGCCGTCTGGCTGGTATCGCGATTGCCGCTCTTGTCCAGGACGGTCACGACAGTACCGGACATCTGCTCCGTCACGCGGATGCGGAACTGGTCGGCTTCCGTCGTGTTCTTGCCGCCGAACATGCGGGAGAAGATGTTGGGCTGCTCGCGCTTGATGCCCGTATCGGTATCGAGGTAGCGGATGAAATAGTCGCCGCTGGAACGATCCCGGTCTTCCACCGTGAAGCCGGCGGAATCGATGGCCACGCCCACGCGGCGCCATGCCCGGTCGAAGGGCTCGTTCAGCGTCAGCTCCGCCTGGCCGCTGGCGGACGTCACCACCTGCGGGCGATCCACGCCCTGTTCGGCCTGCGTCACCAGCGTGCGCGCCTGCTCGACGTCCGTTCCCAGATACACCATCAGACGGGCCAGCATGACGGCATTCAGGTTGGGATCTTCCTTGCCCGGAACCCAGCGGAACGTCGCTTCATCGCCTGCGGGAGTCTCGATCATTTGCTGGTGGCTGATATAGATCTCGGTGGCGCCGTTGACGCGCTCCATTCGCGAGCGGAAGCGTTCGCGCTCTCCGCTGTCGAAGACCTGGTCGACGATCTTCAGCAGGCTGCGAAGCCAGCCTTCGGGAACCTTCTTGCGGTTTTCCGCCCAATTGGTCTCGATCACGCCGGTGCGGGGATCCTGGGACTGGATGGTGAAACCCTGGTCGCCCCAGAACTCGATGAGACGCGGATAGACCTCTTCCGGCGGACGGTCGACGGACAGCCAGCGGATATCGCCGTCGCGCATGACCTTGATGCCGCTGGCCTCGGGCAGGATCTCGCTGTCCTTGGATGCCACCGCCCGTTCGGCGTTGCCCTGCGCATAGTCGCTGAACGTGGCCGTGCCTTCCGGCGCGCGGTACTGGGTGGAAGTATTTGCCTGCGTCAGATCGGGCGGAATGCTGAGTGACTCGCCGCGCACGGTGCTTTTGTAGTCCACCGATTCTTCGCTGCCCAGCAATTCATTGACCTGGGAGCATCCGGAAAGCGCCATTGCACTGGCCGCCAGCACGATGCCCGCGATTTTCGACTGTTTATGCATCATCGTCATTTCAGAGTAAGCCTGCTTCTTTCATGGAATTGCGCACAATCGCGTGGTATTGCTCGTGCAGAGGCGTCAAGGGCAGGCGGTAGCCCAGCTGGGAAAGACCAAGCTCGGCCACTGCCCACTTGACGGGAATGGGGTTCGACTCGATAAACAGGTTTTTGTTCAAACCGGCCAGCTTGGCGTTCAATTGACGCGCCAGGGGAACATTGCCTTCCCGCGCGGCCACGCAAAGCTCGTGCATCAGCCGCGGAGCGATATTTGCCGTCACGGAGATATTGCCCACGCCGCCCAGCAGCATCAATGCGGCGGCGGTCGGATCGTCTCCGCTGAATACCAGGAAATCTTCGGGCGCATCGCGCAGCAGCAGCGCGCCGCGGCCGATATCGCCAGTTGCATCCTTCAGACCGATGATTCCCGGTACCTGCGCCAGCCTGAGCACTGTATCGTTCGACATGTCCGCGGCGGTACGGCCCGGTACGTTGTACAGGATGGTAGGAAGATCGACCGCTTCGGCGATCGCGCGGAAATGCCGATACAGGCCTTCCTGGGTAGGCTTGTTGTAGTAAGGCACGACCGACAGCCCCGCCTGGGCGCCCACGTCCAGCGCATGCTGGGCGAGATGGATGGCTTCATCGGTGGAGTTGCCGCCGACGCCGGCAATGACAGGCAGGCGTCCGGCCGCATGTTCAACCGCCACACGGATCAGCTCCGCATGCTCGTCCACCGTGACCGTGGGCGACTCGCCCGACGTTCCCACGACCACCAAGCCGTCGGTGCCTTCCTGCACATGCCAGTCGATCAATTTTCGGAAGGTCTCGAAATCGAGCGTCCCGTCGGGATGCATGGGAGTGATGAGGGCAGGAATACTGCCCTGGAACATTCGTGCTGCGGAATCCGCGCTTGCCATGATGAAAGTGTCTCCAGAGACGCGCCTGAACCATCAGGCGCACAACAATCTTGAAGTTTAACGGATTCGCCGCCGAAGTGATCAAAGAAACCAGCGAATGATCGTTTGCCCGAACAGGAGCAGCGGCTGCAGGAACACCCAGAGCACGCCTGTCAGCATCAGGACGATCAGGATGACCATGCCGTAGGGCTCGATGCGCGAGAACTGCCATGCCATGCGATCCGGCAGCAGGCTGAAGACGATGCGCCCGCCGTCCAGCGGAGGCAGCGGCATCAGGTTCAGCGCCATCAGCACCAGATTGACCTGGACGCCCGCGATGGCCATGCGCACCCAGAAATCGTTGGGACCCGCTCCCGCCTCGACCAGCAGGCGCAGGCTGAGCGCCCACAGGATGGCCATGAACAGATTGGAGGCCGGGCCGGCCAGGGCCACCCAGAGCATGTCCTTCTTGGGGCGGCGCAGCCTGCTCCAATCGACGGGAACAGGTTTCGCCCAGCCGAACAGCACCCCCGCCCCGCCCAGCAGCTTGGTGCTGAACAGCAGCGCCAGCGGCACCACGATGGTTCCGATGGGGTCGATGTGCCTGACCGGATTCAGGCTGACGCGCCCGGCGTGATAAGCCGTGGGATCGCCCAGCATCCGGGCGACATAGCCGTGCGCCGCTTCATGCAGCGTAATACCGAACAGCACCGGCAAGGCATAGACGGTAATGGTCTGGATAAGGGATTCCACGCGATCAGTCCAGTCCCAGCGTCGAAGGATCTCCCGCGCCGAGGCGCAGCACTTCCGGCACGGATCCTGTCAGGTCGATGACGGTCGTGGGCCGCAATGGGCATGCCCCGCCATCGACCACTGCGGCCAGTTGCCCCGAGTACCTGTCCATGATTTCCTGGGCATCGTTCAGCGGATCTTCCTCTCCTTCGGGAACCAGCGTCGTGGACATCAGGGGGGAACCGGCGAACTCGATCAGGTCGCGCGCCACGGGGTGGCTGGGCACGCGGATGCCGATCGTCTTGCGCGAAGGGTGCGACACCCTGCGCGGCACTTCGCGCGTAGCCTCCAGAATGAAAGTCCAGGGGCCGGGCGTGGCCAGCTTGAGCAGGCGGTACTGCTGGTTGTCGACTTTGGCGAAATGGCCGATTTCGGCAAGATCGCGGCACAGCAGCGTCAGATGATGGCGCTCGTCCAGGCCGCGCAGACGGCGCAACGCATCGGCAGCCGCCTTGTCGTCGAGGCGGGCGAGGACCGCATAACTGGAATCCGTAGGGACTGCAACCAGCCCGCCGTCAGCCAGTAGCGCCCCTGCCTGTTTCAACAGCCGGGCCTGTGGGTTCTGGGGGTGGACAACGAAAAGCTGCGCCATGCCGGATATCCTGTGACGGTCAAAGAAACAAGTTTACGTGCCAGCCAGAAGCAAGGCAAACGGGATGTGCGGCCTTCAAAAACAAAATGTCCCGGAACGTGGCAATAAGCCATGTCCGGGACGAACCGGACACACTGGAGGCGTGTCCGGATTCCGCGACCTTTACGGTCTGTCGAAGCCAATGCCAGTCCGTGCCGCGGTTACCCCAGAATACCCATTACTGCTGCGGGCGCGGCGTCTTGCTGGTGCTGCGCGGCAGGGTCGGGTACTCGACCTTGGGCTGTTCGCCGGTCAGCGTGTGCAGGAAGGCGGTGATGGCCTTGACTTCCTGATCGTTCAGCTCGTGGCCCAGCTGGCTGCTGCCCATGATCGCGACGGCTTCTTCAAGATCCCACACTTCGCCGCTATGGAAATAAGGTGCGGTCAGCGCGATATTGCGCAGCGGACCTGCACGGAAGACGTACTCGTCGGCCGCGGTGTTGGTCACGGCGAAGCGACCCTTGTCGCCCTCGGGCAGAATGTCCCCGCCAGGCCTCTTGATGACGCCGAACGGGAAGTAGGACTGTCCGCCCACGTTCACGCCCGCATGGCAGGCCACGCAGCCCTTGTTGATGAACAGTCCGAGGCCGGTCAGTTCATGATCGTTCAGGCTGTCCTTGCCTTCCAGGAACTGGTCGAAACGCGAGTTCGGCGTCGTCAGTGTGATTTCGAAGGCCTCGATCGCACGCGCCATGTTCTCGAAGCTGACCGCATCCTTGTCGTTGGGGAACGCCTTGTTGAACGCATCCACGTATTCGGGGATGCTCTTGAGCGTTTCCTCGACGGCGTCGGGCGTGCTGTTCATTTCGACGCTGGCCTGCACCGGACCCATGGCCTGCTCTTTCAGGTCGGCCGCGCGGCCGTCCCAGAACTGGGCAATGTTGAACACGGCATTCAGCACCGTAGGCGAGTTGCGGGGGCCCTTCTGCCAGCCGTGGCCGATGGAGGTCGGCACGTTATCGGCGCCACCCGTGCCCACGCTGTGGCAGGTATTACAGGTAATGACATGGCTGCGCGACAGGCGCGGTTCGAAGAACAGCCATTTGCCCAGCTCGATCTGTTCGGCGCTCACGCCCTTTTCCTTGACCGTGACTTCGACGGGAGGAATGGGCTTGAAGAGGTTGCGCGAGGTCTCACGCAACTCGGCTGCCGGAGGCACCGGCAGGGTATTGGCGGCGGCCGGACCAAAAACAGCCGAAATGGCGCAGGCGGCGGCAAGTGTACGTAGACGCATGGTGGCTTCCCTATGAGTGAAGTGAAACAGAAGTCTTTTAATTACCCTCATGACAACATGGTTTATTTGTCTCTGTATTGATTCGAATCAAACGGTTGTCCAACGAAAGAACTCCATGCGAAAACAAGGCTGCCTCCATGGGGCGCGCCGGATAAAAGTTGCAATAAAACGACAAGCGCCAAAGGAGCATTTTTCCATGGGCCGATTCGGGATGCGCATCCATCCCGGATGCGTTTTTCATCCTTCCGAAGAAGCTGGAACAAAAGCTCAAGTTCGTGCTAGAATCTCGTTTCTTTCGCGGAAGCAAGCGCAAAAGAACGATACGAAGACATGCATTTCGGCATGGTTCTACGTTTCAGTGGTGACCGTAGCTCAGTTGGTAGAGTCCCGGATTGTGATTCCGGTTGTCGTGGGTTCGAGCCCCATCGGTCACCCCAGAATTTCTTTGGTTTTCATGCTGTTATGAAACTCAGGCAGTTTCGGCACCTGAAAACCGGATCAAAGCCCGCCAATTGAGCGGGCTTTTTCGTTCAGGCCCCTACTCAATAGAAAAAGCGCGCCGGCCGTCTCTCAACGGCCGGCGCGCCTCGTGCATGCAAGCGATCAGTTAAAAACGCGTTTTCCAGTACAAGGAAGCGCTGTTATCGGTGTTTCCGTCGCCGAACTGGCCTGCGTACGACAAGCCGGCCGATGATTTCTTGCCGATGCTGAACTCTGCGCTCAAATCGACGACCGCCGCATTTTTGGCGATCGGCGCGCCCGCCACCGCAAACTCGGCGCCGCCGCCCTGCCTGAAGGCCATATGACGGCGAGGGTCGATATCGCCTGCGGCATGACGCCACCCCAGGCCGCCTTTCAGGGTCGCCTGCCTGTCCCCCATATCGAGCGCGGTTGCGCCGCGCAGCCCAACAGTCGTGCTCACGACATCGTCATGCGTGCTTTTTCCTCGCAGCGCCGCCACTCCGCCCGTTTCAGCAAAGCTTTTCGCGCGTTGGCTTGCCCATGCCAGGCCAAGGTAGGGTTCGAGCGTACTGGCCTGCCCAAGCGGGAAGGTGTGGGCGAGTTCGGCAAATAGCTGCGTGGTATTCGCCTTATAGCCTGCCTTCAAGGTCTGGGGCCCGCCCACGCTCACACTGCGGCGGGTATCGATATCGTGGTGGGTATAGGCGAAACCACCCAGCCAGTTCAGATTACCTCGGCCGGTAGGCCAGCTGTTGCCAGCATACAAGGCTGCGGTATAACTTGTAACGTCGGACTTGGACGAACGTCCGTCCACCTTGACCTGGCCATCGGTAAAGCCCAGGGCGCCGCCGACACGCCAGCCCTGCCCTGCTTCCGCATCGCCCCCAAGGAACAAGCCTCCGGTCCGAGTGTCCACCTTCGCGGCATTCCCGTCGCTGTCCAGCGTACTCCAGTTGCCAACCACTTCCGCCCACAGCGGATAGCCGGAAGTTATCGCGGAGGCATCTGGATTGGCCGGGACAGGGATGGCGCCGGCCGACAGGCTGTCACGCATCCGGTTGGACAAGGTACGCACCATCAAATGACTGGCATTGAGCAGTGCGGCTTGCGTGCTGCCATGCAACTCACCCGAAATCTGGTTCAACGCATTATCCATGTCAGGGGATGCCAGAACCGCGAAAGCCAGCGGGTTGCCAGAGCCAGCGGATATGACGCCCCGATAGGCGGCCTGCTGGTTCGGGCTCCAGGATGTGCTGTCGATGCCGGCTTCGTCGACTGAAAGGCTGATCTGCACATTCTTCTGGCCATACTGGACCGGATCAAGCCTGACCCTCGCATTTGCAAAGCTGACAGGATCCAGGGTTTCCGAGGCGAATTCATTGACGATATCGCCGGCCTCCGTCCTTACGATGGTATATGCATGGTTGAGCAGATAGCCGCCATCGCCGTTTTCCTGTGCAACAGTCAAGCCGATCCCGGACAGATCAAAGTTGCCGTCCCGGATAACGATAAGGTCAGAGAGACCTTTCCCGTTCACCTCGGCGACATACGCGCCGCTGAAGCCGGCGCTTGTCGCATAGCTTTGGGTGCCGATGGAATTGCCTGGGCTCAACGTGCCGCCGCTGCCGCCCAGCGCGCCCTCTACGAACAGGTTGCCGCCAAGAATCGAACCGTTATGGACATTGGCGTTGCCGTGGATGACGACAGGCGTTGCGCTTGAGCCGCCGTTCAGGACGGAGCCCTGGTCCAGGTCCACGTCACCCCCAATGATCGTGGGCGCGCTGGTGCTGAATGCAACGGTTGTCGATGCCGTACTGATTCCGCCTCCGATGTTGGCGGAATCATTGAACCGCAAGATTGAACCCGTGCCGACAATACTGCCGCCCAGCGTCGCTGCTCCGTTGAATATTCCTTGGGTACCGGTTGATGTCGACAATCCGCCGCCTATCGTCGCGCCGTTATTGAAGATCAGCGTCGCGTTTTCTCCAACTCTCACATTACCGGCAATGGGGGCGCCGCCCTCGTCGACAAACGAGGTCCCGTCTTCCATGCTGACATCGTTGATGCCCTGGACCATGCCGACCCAGCTGGCGCCACTGTCGACAATGAAATTCGTCCGCCCCTCGCGTGCCGGGCTCCCAGGACTCAAACCGTCCAGATCGACGATATCGCCGCGCGCGCTGGAACCGGCTCCAAGGGTGAGATTGACAACGCCATCCATCCCTTCGCTGGAGCGATTGACTTGCAGCAATGTGCCATTGTTCATGGTCAGCGTAGAACCAGAGCCGATCACGATGTTCTGGGTCCGTCCCGCCGAGTTGAGATTGGAAACCAGCGAGGCACGCGCCGCTTCGATATTTGTCCCGACCAGATGCACGGTCGCATCATCAGTCATGACAATGCCGTTGCCCTGCGCCGAACGCAGCATCGAGCCTGTCGCGTTCAAGGTTCCGCCATAGCTGACCCGGGCGGCAACGCTTCCCTCGCCAAGCACATCAACCGACGAATCTGTCAGGTTGACGGTCCCTTTGACAGGTACCGTGCCGTTTCGAGCGCCGGCCACAACGCCAGCGCTATCGGTCCCCATCGTCCGGATCCGGGCGCCAGTGGCATTGATGACGCCTCCCGCCTCCAGGTCCGTTCCGCCAACCGCCACCAGGCCGTTGGCAGTTTCATGCGGCCAGTTGGGATTCGGTTCCCCGCCCACCGTGACGGAGCCTCCGTTCAAATTGACGACGCCGCTCCAGGCCCAGACTCCATCGCCCACTTCCCCTGTCGTCGTGATGTCCACATTGTTTGCTTCGATCGTCGAGCCTTCCCAGTTCGCATAGATGCCATAGGCCATGAACCCGTGAGTCGCGATGGTCGCGTCATTCAATTCTATGCGGCCGCCATGCTCGGCATAGGCGCCATACGCCCGCTGGCCCAGGGTAGTAACCTGCGTCCCGCCTTGCGATCTTATTTCCGAGCCGGCTCCTTTCGCGTACAAGGCGTAAGCCCGCGAACCGTCGCCATCCTGGGAGCCTTGCCCTTTTGGATTGGCTGTCGTTACGGACCCTCCCTCCAGATCGACCACCCCGCCGCCGTCGGCATGCGCCCCATAGCCGCGGATTCCGTTCGTGGTCACATTGGTATCAACGGCCGAAATCGTGGAACCTGAACCTGAGGCGAACATGCCGTATGAATGCAGCCCGTCGGTAGTGATCGAATCGCCATTCAGTGCAGCCGAGCCGCCGTTATGTATGTAAACGCCGTGCGCTTGGTCGCCCCCAGTGCGCAGGCTGGAATCAGTGCTGAGAACGAGACTGCCATGGGCGGCCTCGATGCCGGAGGCGTGGTTGCCCGCCGTGGCAATATCGACATTCCGGACGCCAACGACGCCGCTGGTGGGCTCGGCAGCATCGCCGGCCAGGATGCCCGAGGAATATTGGCCTTCGGTGACGATCCGGGTGCCGTCCACGCTGACCAAGCCCGAACCCAGAGCGCCGCCATACACGCGCACACCGGCTGCAACGTCGCCTTTGGTGGTGATGGAGCCATTTACAAGCTCAGCCGTGGCGCCGTTGAAAACTTCGACGCCGGAGCTGGCTGCTCCTTCGGTAACGATGCTGGTATCGGTTGCGGCAAGGCTTGCGCCCTTGTTCGCAACCTGTACGCCAAGAGAGTAGTTTTCTCCCAGCGTTCTGATCGACACCCGATCCAGACTGACATACGTGTCGATTTCTGCTCCGGCGGGATTCCGATACACCTGCACCGCGTGCCCGAAGTGATTGTGCGTAGTGATCTCGAGATCACGCGCGCTGATCGAACCCCCGTCATTGGCCTGCATGCCAACGGTGCGCTTGCTCCCTTCCGCGGTGATGCTGCCTCCCTGGATGTCCACATGTCCGCCGCCATCGGCGCCGACGCCGGCGGTAAACGCATGGTTGTAGTCCGCGCCAGCGTTCGTGGAATGCGCGCTTATCCCGATATCTGAGTCGATCAAGGTCAGGTTGGCGTTGGCGCCCGTGGCTCTTGCGGTACGGCCGTTTGTCCCCGTCGGATGATCGAGATCATTGGACAGGCTGGTATTTACCAGTGTCGCGCTGCCGCCGGAATCGACACGCAGGACATCGTATGCGCTACCGCTTACCGACGCCCCATCCCCCGTAAGAACCCCGCCGTCAATCACAGTGATCGTGCTTGAGGTCATATTGGATTGTCCCAGGTCGTGCTCGTTGCCAACAACCAGGTCAACCGCGCCGCTGGACGGAACATATCCGAATACACCAAAAAGAGCGACGGCAAGCGCCGTTCGCCTCAGTGCAATCCCGCGTGTCGTAGCTTTACTCATCTCTCACTCCTCGTCCGCCTCTCAAAGAATCGGTGTTTCGTCATTGCTGCAGTTACTGAAAAAGATGGCGGCTCGCGCCATGGTCATTGATTCTTAACAACTTCCTCCGTATGAAGCGCCCTCCCCTGAAAAAATAGCCTTCACCTTGGTAGGAATAGATCGGCACTGATGTGCCTGCTTCCCGGAACTTCCGGCGAAGGCTGGCGACGACGCTCCTCAGGCTTTCGCCGTTCAAGCCATGGCCTGGGTAAAGCGATGAATCATCAAACTCTTTGGAGGTGATCACCTTGGACGGCGATTTAAGAAATCTGCGCATCAGTTTTCGCTCCACACGCGTCAGCGCCACCGCCTCTCCTGTGGGTGCGACAAGGGTCCGGCCGTCATCCTTGAACCCCCAGAAGCTCTTTCCATAAGGGTTCGAAGACGGCGAAGGCGGTTGACGCCGGTGTGACTCAACATCGTCCTCGTCCACGTATGCCGGACCGTCATACAGCGCCGCCAGTATTTCTTCGGCCATCAGCACGTGGTTCGTTCGGATGGAGAAACAGAGATCCACATTCAGCGGCGGACTAAAGGCCTCGAACGAGCGTTCTTCGTTATCAAGAAGCAGGACCACAAATGCGCCCCGCTCATCGCGCAAGGCCGATGCGATGGCGCAAGAATCCTGTGTTTCGTTGTCTGTCCCATCCACCACGATCACATGGGGCCGCAGCATGGGGCGGGCGCCGGAAACCTCGAAAGCAGCCGTCGATACCTTGCAGTTCAGTCCTATTGCGGTGAAATGCTCGAACAGCCTCATGAGCTGAATCGACGCCAGGCTTGACGGCCGGCTCAGCACGAGCAGTGTGATGTCGAACTTATGCACGCGGGCTCCTGCTTTCTTCGCGGTCTTCCCGATTTGCCGACGCGGCGGAAGCGCGGACCATGTGCGCAAACAGAGGAGACGAGCCGTGACTCTCGTGGCCCGATGCAAAAGCATCGCAGACGATTGCCGGCGCGCTCAGCCAGGGAGGCGACACGCCAGGCCGGCCGAGAACGTAGCCCTGGAGGCCATGCGCGCCCCAATCCGCCACGGTTGTCGCGTCGTCCTCGGACTCTACTGCTTCCACGATGACGCATGAACCGAGATGGCTGCAAAGCTTGATGAGCTGCTTCACTACCCTGTCCCGGCGCAGCGATATGGGTTCGTCGCTCAAGGCCAGGCCAGTCTCGTTTATCTTTATAAAATCCGGCTTCGCCCGTAGAGCGAAGCTCAAGGTGCTGTAGCCCGCCCCCATGTCGTCGATGGCAATCTTGCAACCCAACAATCGCAGCGTCCGCAGCAACAGCATTGCTTCGTCGTCAGCGGTAACGGGACTGGTTTCCGTGATCTCGATGGTCAGTCGGCTTGCCGCATCGGGCTGCCCGGACAAGGCATCGAACAATACGCGCCACCAGGCATCGAACTTCAATGACTGGGCAGAGATATTGCAGCCCAGCTTCACGTCGGGATGCGCCTTCAACAAGGCAATATGGGCCCAGAGCACGCTGCGATCCAGCCGGCTTGCCAAGCCTGCTCTTTCCGCGGCAGCGATGTAGTCCGCGCAAGTCGTTAGTCCAGGGGGCGACTGATTGACTCGTCGTCTCAATAGCGATTCCCAGTAGATCACTACATTTCTGTCATGAGCCGATCGGATAGGCTGAAAGGCCAGAACGAGTTCGCCATTCGCCAACTGGGAAAACAGGGAGACCGTCAGCGCCATATCAGCCCTGAAAGCCTTTTCTTTTCCGTTTTTTTCCTTGAGTTTCAGGGTGTCGAACAGGTGGTTCGCCAGTCTGGAGATTCCTC
Source organism: Paracandidimonas soli (assembly GCF_004342005.1). Lineage (GTDB taxonomy): Bacteria > Pseudomonadota > Gammaproteobacteria > Burkholderiales > Burkholderiaceae_B > Paracandidimonas > Paracandidimonas soli. The sequence continues at coordinate 112,880 of NZ_SMBX01000002.1, read as the reverse complement.
CATCCCGTAGCAGCCTCCATTCGCTATCCGGGCATTCGATCAGCGTGGTTTCGACTTTCAGATATACGCTCGTCGTGCCGCACATCACCGGCTCTTCCATCACAAGAGCATTGAGCTGCTCGCACAGAACGTCCTCATTGCGGATGCTCCCTGCCATGCATGCCGGCAGATCCACGAGGAGGCACGGACCATCCTGGAAGAAAATCCCGGGAACATGTCGCCAGACCGAGGCCAGCCGGTGCTTTACGTGCCTATCGACGATCGACCGTGCGTCGACCGAGTAAGCGGATGTCAATTCGGAGAGATTCGTGATCCGAATGATCGCGAAATAACGCGATACCGCCACACGAGCAGCCATGCGCATTGCGTGGAGATCGATCGGCGTTCTCATTATTTTGTCCGATCGCGCTTAACGACAGAGGCTGGATGGAACTGCGCCATGCCGCCGCCCACGCCATGGCGGGCCGACAAAAGGGACCCCTTGTGTCAGAATGGGACGGTACAAGAAAACCCAGCGAAAGGGTGAAGCTTTATGCCAGTTTTTGTAAAGAAATTTGTAATTCCAAAAGGGGTGCCTTTTGTCAAATCTCGCTACACCCGCAATTTACATATTGGCTTAACACTTGGTAGCATTCTTTTCTCAAAGGAAAGCTTCAGGTTACGTGTCCGGAAGCTGGAGCTTGCTTAGCGCGGCGTCATTGATTCGTTTGGTGTTGAAGTGATATGAGATAGTCCACTCCTTGGCGATGTCATCAACTAAGGGTGACATCAGAGCCGTGCGACGGTCATGTTGTTGCCTGTAACTGGCAAGTGACTTTTTCCACGGGAAGACCATAGAGATGTCAACCAACAATGTACGGTATGGATACGCGCGCGTATCTACCGAAGATCAAAGCCTCGAACTCCAGATAGCCGCGTTGAATCGTGCCGACTGCCTGAGGATCTATACTGACCATGGCGTTTCGGGTGCTGTTCATTCCCGTCCCGGGCTGGACAAACTTATAAAAAGGCTGAAGCCAGGCGATACCTTGGTGGTATGGCGCCTGGATCGCCTGGGCCGCTCGTTGCGATATCTCGTCGACCTGATCGAGCATTTCGGGAAAAAAGATATTCATTTTGTATCATTGATGGAAAGCATCGATACCACAAGCTCGGGAGGACGGCTGCTGTTTCACGTAATGGCTGCGCTGGCCGAATTTGAACGCGCGCTCATCAGTGAGCGCACAAAAGCGGGAATGGCCGCCGCGCGCGCGGCGGGCAAGCATGTCGGCCGCAAGCCATTGTTGAGTTGCATTCAGCGTACGGAAATAGAGATCGCGATCGCGAATGACACTCCCATCGAGACATTGGCGAAACAGTATGCCGTCCATCCCCGGACGCTTCAGCGCTTCCTCGAGTAAATTGATACCCCTGGATACAGGAGATGACGATGCCATATGACTCCCCTGCCGAGCCCATGCCCGACTGGAACGACGCCCCCGCCGGATGGGACTGGCTGGCCCAGGACGAAGACGGCCGATGGTTCTGGTATGCAGTAAGGCCGCAGCCCGGCATCGGCGGCGGCGTCTGGCGCTCTCCGTCCAGGCTCCAGAAATTCGCGGGCCAGGGAAGTGCCAACCCGGCCTGGTTCGACAGCCTGAGAGGACGCCCCGGCACCGACGGCGCCCGCTAAAACAACCCCTGCCCCGCATGCCGGATGCGCCTGCCGATCGCAGCCGCATTCCCGCCACGGCGCCAATAAGCCGCCCTTTAATGCGGTTCTGCCGATATACTTGCCGAGTCGCACAGAACCTATCTATGTAAAGGCGCCTCCTCACGCATGGACGATCTGCATGCCCTGTTCCAGGAATACTGGCCGCACCTGATCTTTGCCGCCGGCATCATCGCCAGCGCCACGGCCGCCACGCATGCAGCCATGACCAAGCAGGACGTGCGCGCCGCCATCGCCTGGGTCGGCGTCATCCTGCTGTCCCCCATCTTCGGTTCCGCCTTCTATCTGATCGCCGGCATCAACCGCGTGCGCCACAGCCAGTTGCAGCAGCAACGCGACCGCAGCTTCCGCCAGTATCTGGGCGAGCAAAACGGCAACTGCCCAGATGTCTCGGACATATCGGGCAGCCAGTTCGACTCGCTGTGCAAGGTAGGCAACCGCGTTTCGCGCTTTCCCCTGCGGTCTGGCAACGCCATCGCACTGCTGTGCGGCGGCGACGAAACCTATCCCGCCATGGTGCAGGCCATCGACGGCGCAACCCGCACCATAGCGCTGCAAAGCTACATCTTCGACAAGGACCGGGCTGGACTGGAGATTGCCCAGGCCCTGCTGCGCGCCCGGAAGCGGGGCGTGGAGATCCGGGTGCTGATAGACGCCGTAGGCGCGAAATACTCGCATCCGCCGATCAACCGCTGGCTCAGGAAACACGGCATACGCACGGCGCTATTCATGACGAATCCGCTGGGCCTGCGCATGCCCTACGCCAATCTGCGCAGCCACAGGAAGATACTGGTCATCGACGGCCGCATCGGCTTTACCGGAGGCATGAACATCCGCGAAGGCTTCGTCCGGGAGCTTGCGGGAACGAAACTGGCCAAGGACACGCACTTCCGCCTGGAAGGCCCGGTAGCGCAGCAATTACTGTCGGTATTCGCCCACGACTGGGAATTCACGACACATGAAATCCTGCCGCATTCCACCTGGTACGAGCCGGAACCCGGGCTGATGCCGGCCAATATCGTGGCCCGCTGCATACAGTCCGGACCGGACCGCACCATCCTGAGCACTCATCACCTGCTGCTGGGCGCCTTTGCCGTCGCGCAGCGCCATATCCGCATCCAGTCCCCCTACTTCCTGCCCGACCTGGTATTGGCCGGCGCGCTGAACACCGCAGCCAGGCGCGGCATCACCGTGGACATTGTCATCCCGGGGAAAAACAACCTGCGCCTGGTCAACTATGCCATGACTGCGCAGTTGGACCAGTTCATCAGGAACGGCTGCCGCGTCTGGCGGCAAAACGGCAATTTCAATCACTCCAAGCTGCTGACCATCGACGAGGGCTGGAGCCTGATGGGCTCATCAAACATGGATCCGCGCAGCCTGCGGCTGAATTTCGAGCTGGACGTCGAAATCTACGACCCCGCCATCACGGCGGAAATCGCCCGGCGCATCGACGCTGATATCGCCGACTCCGTCCCGCTTACGCTGGACGACCTGGCGGCCATTCCGTTCCGCAAGCGCCTGCGCAATCGCATCATCTGGCTGGCCAGCCCTTATCTTTGAGCGCACGTCAAAGTACAGTCGCGGCCGGGGCCGGCTGGTCCAGACTGTATCCGCCTCATACGGCGCATGCCAGATTCTTTGTTTCGGCATCATCCGCCATTTCGATTGCATGCGCCCATAATTCCCATATAATGAATAAATATTCAACATATCGAATATTTCCGGTATTTTGGAATTGCGGAGATTGGGCATGACACATGAACAACGGATCCTGGTAATTGGCGCCAACGGCCAACTGGGAACAGAACTGGCGGCCGGACTTGCCGCACAGGCAGGCAGCGCCAACGTCCTCACCAGCGACATTGCGCCGCAGGGCAAGCTTGCCGAACTGGCCTATGAACAACTCGACGTGCTGGACGCCGCCGCGCTGCGCGACATGGTGGAGAAACATGGCATCACGCAGATCTACCATCTGGCGGCAACCTTGTCCGCCGTGGGCGAGCAATATCCATTGCGTGCCTGGCACCTGAACATGCAGGGCCTGCTCAATGTGCTGGAACTGGCCCGCGAAACCGAGGTACGCGTCTTCTGGCCGAGCTCTATCGCCGTCTTCGGTGAAACCACGCCCGCGCAGGACACGCCGCAGAAAACCATCATGGAGCCCTCGACGGTCTACGGCATTTCCAAGCAGGCCGGCGAAGGCTGGTGCCGCTGGTATCACCAGAACTACGGCGTGGACGTGCGCAGCCTGCGCTACCCAGGCCTGATTTCCCATCGCTCTCCTCCCGGCGGCGGCACGACGGACTACGCCATCGATATCTTCCATGCCGTGCGCAACGGCAAGCCCTACCGCTGCTTCCTCGACCATGACGAGGCCCTGCCGATGATGTATATCGACGATGCGGTCAGGGCGACGCTGGAGCTGATGGCCGCACCGTCCGAAAGCATTCGCGAACGCGGCAGCTACAATCTTGCCGGGCTGAGCTTCACTCCCGCCGAAATCGCCGCGGAAATCCGCCGTCACGTCCCCGACTTCAGCATCGTCTACGAACCCGACTACCGTCAGCAGATCGCCTCCACCTGGCCGGACTCCATCGACGACAGCGCCGCCCGCCAGGACTGGGGCTGGAAACCGGGCATCGGCCTGCCCGAACTGGTGACGGAGATGCTGACCGGGCTCGGATGCCCCTGCTCCGCCACTGCCTGATCGCCGGACACGCGTTTTCCGTGAAAAAGCCTCCCGCTTGATGGCCGGGAGGCTTTTGCTTTTAGTGCCAGTGAAGCCCCGGAACTTCCAGGACGGGCATCCGTTGACCCGCTTGCTATCGCACCCTGCCGGGCAGCCAGGTCGCCAGTTCGGGAACGGCAATCATCAGCAGCACCATCAGCACCATGATCAGGAACATGGGCGACGAGACCTTGGCGAGATAGAGCAGGCTGCGGCCCGTCATGCCTTGCAGCACGAACAGGTTGAAGCCCACGGGAGGCGTGATCTGCGCCATTTCCACGGTAATCACGACAAAAATGCCGAACCAGATCGGGTCGATGCCGGCCTGGCGGATGACGGGTTCGATGACCGCCATGGTCAGCACCACGGAGGAAATGCCGTCCAGGAACATGCCGATCACGATGTAGAACACCATCAGCGCCATCAGCAGCTCCATCTTGGACAGGCCAAGCGACCCGATCCAGGCCGCAAGCTGCCTGGGAAGCCCGGTAAAGCCCATGGCCAGCGTCAGGAAGGCGGCTCCCGCCAGGATCAGCGCGATCATGGCCGAGGTGCGCGTGGCGCCCATCAGGCTGTCCACGAACGTGTGCCAGTTCAGGGACCCCTGGACCGCGGCCAGGATCAGAGCGCCCAGCACCCCGATCGCGGCTGCTTCCGTCGCCGTGGCAATGCCGAAGTACATGGAGCCGATCACGAAAACGATCAGGACCACGACCGGCAGCAGCGCGCGCGAGGCGCGCAGCTTCTCGAGGAATGGAATGGAGGGCTCCGGCCTGGGATTCCAGTTCTTGTCCAGCTTGGAAGCAATGGCGGTATACACCATGAACAGCAAGGCCAGCACGAGCCCCGGGATAACGCCGGCGACGAACAGTTTGGTGATGGACTCGTTCATCGTGACGCCATAGACGATCAGGATGAGCGACGGCGGGATCAGCAGGCCCAGCGTCGCGGCCCCCGCCAAAGTGCCCAACACCAGATGCTCCGGATAGTTGCGGCTGCGCAGCTCCGGGATGGCCATGCGGCCCACCGTTGAGCAGGTGGCCGCCGAAGAGCCCGATACCGCGGCGAAGATGGTGCAGCCGACCGTATTCGTATGCAGCAGGCCGCCGGGCAGGCGCGACATCCAGGGCGCCAGCCCCTTGAACATATCCTCCGACAGGCGCGTGCGATACAGGATTTCTCCCATCCAGATGAACAGCGGCAGCGCCGTCAGCGACCATGAGGACGACGCGCGCCACAGCACGGTCATCATGGCATCGCCTGTGGGACGAGATGTGAACAGTTCGATACCGATATAGGCGCAGCCCAGCAGCGCCAGCCCCACCCATACGCCGCTGCCCAGCAGGAGCAGCAGGATGAGCAGGAAAATCCCGATTACGTAGAATTGATCCATGATTGTTGCTTTTCGGTATCCGGTGTGGCTACTCGACGATGTCGGCCACGATATTGTCTTGCCTGCGCAGCAGCATCGAGACGAAATTGTCGATGAAGCAGATGGCCAGGATGATGGAGCCGACGGCCACCGGCATCTGCACGATCCACAGCGGCGTGGCATCCTGCCCCTGGCTGACATCGCCCAGCATCCAGGACCAATACACCATCGTACTGGCATGCCAGGCCAGCAGGCAGGAGAAAATCGTGGCGATCAGATGGCAGACCGTATCCACCAGATAGCGGCGCTCGCCGAACAGCCCCAGGAGCAGGCTGACGCGCACATGGCCACCGCGGTTCAGCGTATAGGCGAACGCCATGAACGAAGCCGCTGCCATCATGTAGCCGGCGTAATCGCTGGATCCGGGAAAATTGATGCTCAGCGCGCGCGCCGCGATCTGCATCGTGATGATGACCAGGATGGCCACCAGGAAAATGGCCGAAATCACGCCGGCCAATAGATAAAGAGTATCGAGTGGCTTGCGCAACTTGCAAAGCAATGCGGTCACGGGATCGATTCCTTGAGCAGGGTTGAAACAAGCCTGGCCGCAATGGCCAGGCTTTTTATCGAAGCAAGTTAATTGGCTGCCTTATAGGCGTCGATGATGGCTTTCCCATCCGGGCCGGCCTTCTTCAGCCACTCTTCCGTCATGACTTCGCCGAACTTGGCCAATCCAGCCTCGAGCTCGGGGCTGGGGGGCTCGACCGTCATGCCGTTGTCCTTCAGCGTCTGGATGTACTTCGCAGCCAGGCCCTTGACCTTTTCGAGCCCTGTCTTCTGCATGATGTCGCCGCATTCCGTGATGGCAGCGCGGGTCGAATCATCCAGGCCGTTCCATGCGCGCTTGTTGACGAACACGGTATTGCGCGGCAGCCATGCCTGCACGTCATAGAAATGGCTGACTTGCTCCCAGGCCTTGGTATCCACGCCTGTCGTGCTCGACGTCATGAAGCTGTCGACCACGCCCGTGGCCAGCGCCTGGCTGAGCTCCGCGGCTTCGATCTGCATGGGGATCATGCCGGCCAGTTCTGCGATGCGGGCGGTTGCGGCGTTATAGGCGCGGAACTTGATGCCCTTGAGATCGTCCACTGTATTGATGGCCTTCTTGGTGTAGAAGCCGCTGGCGGGCCATGGCACCGAATAGACATAGACCAGATTCTGCGAATCGAGCACCTGCTTCATCTTGTCCAGCGCCGTATTCCACAGCTTGTCCGAAGCGTCGAACGACGAAGCCAGGAACGGAATGGCTTCGATGCCGAAGATGGGGTTCTCGTTTTCATGCGCGGACGTCACGCGTTCGCCGATCTGGGCCTGGCCGGTCTGCACGGCGCGCTTGATATCGTTGCCGGCGAACAGGGAACCATTGGGGTGCGTGACGATCGTCAGCTTGCCGCCCGTCTTGTCCTTGACGCAAACGGCGAATTCCGCCGCGTTCTCGGAGTGGAAATTGCTTGCCGGATAGGCCAGCGGCATGTCCCATTGCTCGGCATGCGCCGCCGTTGCGGCCATACCCAATGCGGACGCGCCCAGCAGAACTGTCAATTTGATGCGCATGGAAATCTCCTTGTGATTTTGTATCGATGTTGCGAATCCGTTCAGATTACTCCCAATTGCTTCCCCACTTTGGCGAACGCATCTACGGCGCGGTCGAGCTGTTCCGTTGTATGCGCGGCGCTCATCTGCGTGCGAATGCGGGCTTTGCCCTTGGGGACGACAGGGAAGGAGAATCCGGTAACATAGATTCTATATCCAAGCATCGCCTGCGCCATTTCTGCCGCCAAGCGAGCATCGCCCAGCATAACAGGGATAATCGGATGTTCACCGGGAATTAGCGTAAATCCTGATTCCGACATCACTTTGCGGAAATACGCACCATTCTGGTGCACTTTTCGGCGCAGCGCAGCGCCCTCCTCGCTCTGGAGCAGCTCCAATACGCGCAAGGTTGCGGCTGCAATGCTGGGCGCGAGCGCATTGGAGAACAGATAGGGACGGCTGCGCTGGCGCAGCAGCGCGACGATCCTGGCGGACGAAGCCACGTATCCGCCTGAAGCTCCACCCATCGCCTTGCCGAAGGTTCCGGTGAGGATGTCCACCTTGTCCGCCACGCCGCAGTAGTGCGGCGTGCCCTGGCCTCCCTCTCCCATGAAGCCCACCGCGTGGGAGTCATCCACCATGACCAGCGCATCGTAGCGTTCGGCCAGCGCACAAATGCCCCGCAGGTTGGCAATGATGCCATCCATGGAGAAAACCCCGTCGGTAGCGATTAGCTTGAAGCGCGCACCAGCGGCGTCGGCCGCCTGCAATTGCGCTTCCAGGTCCTGCATGTCGTTGTTGCGGTAGCGGAAACGCTTGGCCTTGCACAGGCGTACACCGTCGATGATGCTGGCGTGGTTCAGTTCATCGCTGATGATAGCGTCCTGGTCGTCCAGCAGGGTTTCGAAGAGGCCCGTATTGGCGTCGAAGCAACTGGAATACAGAATGGTGTCGTCCTTGCCCAGGTAGGAGGACAGCGCGGCCTCCAACTGCCTGTGGACCGTCTGCGTGCCGCAGATGAACCGTACCGACGCCATGCCGAAGCCGTCCTTGTCCAGGCTGGACCTGGCCGCTTCGATCAGGCGCCTGTCATCGGCCAGCCCCAGATAATTGTTGGCGCAGAAATTCAGTACGCTGCTGCCATCGGCCAGGCGGACTTCGGTGGACTGCGGCGCAGCAATGATGCGTTCTGTCTTGTAAAAACCCGCTTCGCGGATACCCTCCAGGATGGTTTCCACATGGGCTTCGTAACGTGCATTCGACATAGTGAACTCCGATAGAATAGAATTCCAATATATAGGAAACCCATACGGCAGGCAATCGGCTGCCCGGATCATCATGGCAACACGCACGCCCAAGGAAACATCTCCCTCGGACACCCTCGGCACTCCTCCGCGAGTCGGGGAGCATATCCAGCGCCTGCGCATGGCCCGCAAGCTGACGCTGGAAGACCTGTCGCGCGCAGCCGGCGTTTCGAAATCCATGCTGTCCGAAATCGAGCGCAACAAGGCGAATCCCACCATCGCCGTAGCATGGCGGCTAACGAATGCACTGGGGATCAGCCTGGATCAGTTGTTCACGCCCAGCCGCCCGCAAAACAGCATTCGCGTCATGGGGCAGCAAGACTGTCCCACGCTTGCCGGCGAAGACAAGGGCTACCAGTTGCGCGTCTGGGGACCGATCGAGCTGGCGGGAAAATTCGAATGGTACGAGCTGACACTGAACGGCGGCGGCGAGCTAGTGTCCGAGGCGCACGAGCCTGGCACGCACGAGCATCTGACAGTGCTGTCCGGCGCGGTATCTGTGGAAATCGAAGGCGAGCAGCGCAAGCTGCGCGCGGGAGAGACCGCCCGCTATCCCGCGGACGTAAACCATGCCATCCGCAACACAGGCAAAATGGAAGCGCGCGCCCTGCTGGTGGTGATCCACCGCTGAACGAGCGCTCCGCCCTTTCACTGCCCGGCGGGCGGGACTAAGCCTTTACTCGATGGTGATGCCGCGCGATTCGATCAGGTCCTTCCAGCGATGGAATTCCGCTTTCTGGAACTCGGTCATTTGCTCGGGCGTGCTCGGCTCGACCACAAAGCCCAGCTTCTCCAGCTTTCCGGAGACCTCCGGATCCTTGAACCCCTCGATCACGGCATCGGCGATCTTCTTCTTGATATCGGCCGGCAGCCCCTTGGGAGCCGATAGCCCCTGCCAGGAATAGATGACGGAATTGGCCACACCCTCTTCCGCCAGCGTGGGAGTATCGGGAAGCACGCTGGAGCGCTCGGCGCCCGTCACCGCGATCGCCTTCAGCTTGCCCGAGAGAATATGGGGCAGCACCGCGTTCACATTCTGGAAGGAATAATCCACCTGCGATCCCATCAGGTCATTGATGGCCGGCGCCCCTCCCTTGTAGGCCACGTGCATGCCTTCGGTGCCGGTCTGCTGCAGGAACACTTCCGCGGACAGGTGATCCGACGCGCCGTAGCCCGAGTTGGCGAAGCTGATCTTGCCCGGATTGGCCTTCAGTTCCGCCACCACGTCCGCCACGGTGCTTGCCGTCTTGGCCGGCGCCGCCACCAGCACGTTGGGCGCCTGCACCGGAATGCTGATGTAATCGAAATCGGTCAGCGCGTCATAGGTCACCGACTTGTACAGGTGCGGCGCAATGACGTAGGTTCCCAGCGACGACAGCATGAGCGTATAGCCGTCGGGGGCCGAGCGCTGCACATAGGTCGCGCCGATGGTGCCTGTCGCGCCCGCGCGATTGTTGACCACGAAGCTCTGGTTCAGCCGCTTCTGCAGCTGCTCCGCCACGAGGCGGCCTATGGTGTCCGTGGATCCCCCGGGAGGAAACGGGACCACCACCTGGACCGGCTTTTCCTCCGGCCACTCTTTCGCCAGCGCCGGCGCTGCCGCCGTCATGCATCCCAGCACTACACCCGCAACGATCATGTTCTTCATTATTGCCTCCGTTTTTTCGTGGCGCGACGACATATCGGCCACAGATTACCTTCAGATCACTCTTATCGGCTGACGCGGACGACCGCGTCCTCGCGCTGCGCCACCTGCGGGTGCAGCTCCGTTCCAAGCCCAGGGCCTTGCGGCGCCATCACGATGCCCGAACGCACCTCGGGCAGGACCGTCACCAGATCGCGGTACCACGTGCTCAGCGTAGCCCTGACGACCTCCTGGAAGATTGCGGTCGGCGCATGCAGGGCCAGGTGCAGCCCCGCCACCAGCGTGACCGGCCCGGTGCAGTCGTGCGGCGCCAGCGGACGGGAGTACGCCTGCGCCAGAGCGGCGATTTTGCGGCCTTCCGTCAGGCCGCCGCACCATGCCAGGTCCAGCATTACGATATCCAGCGCATCGGCGGCCAGGAGATCGCGGAACGGCACCGTTCCGGCCAAGGTCTCGCTGCCGCAGATGGGCGTGCGCGTCTGGCGCCGCAAATCCGCCAGCGCCTGCCCGTCGCTCATTTTGTTGATGGGGTCCTCGGCCCAGAACACGCCGTACTCCTCCAGCCCCTGGCAGATGCGCACGGCGGCATTGTGCGTCCACAGGCTGTGCAACTCGCACATCACCTCGATCTTGTCGCCGACCGCGGCGCGTATCTTGCGGAACGGCTCCAGTCCACGCTTCAGGTCCGGCAGAGTGATGAGATGCCCGCCGCTGGATGCCGCATAGGCGTCGAACGGCCAGATCTTCATGGCGGTATAGCCTTCGTCCAGCAGGCTCTGCGCCAGTTCGCCGGCATCCCGCATGAACGCCACCTGGTCGTCGTACGGCCCTATCGGCTTCTCCGTTCCGTCCGTGCTGCGACGCGCGACGCCGCCGGTGTTGTAGGCGTAGCCCGCGCAAGTGTTGTAGGCGCGAATGCTGTCGCGCACGCCTCCGCCCATCGCCATGTAGACGGGCAGGTTCTGGCGCTTGCCTGCCAGGTCCCACAGCGCGATATCGATGGCGCTGGCCGCCCGCACTTCCGCGCTGGCGCTGTGGAATCCCACGTAAGGATGCATCAGGTGCGTGGAAACCGCCTCGATCTGCCTGGCATCGCGCCCCAGCAGCCAGGGCGCCACCTGCTCGTGCAGCACGGCCTCCACGGCCTGTGCGCCGCGAAAGGATTCTCCCAGCCCTTTCAGGCCGTCTTCGGTTTCGACTTCCACCCAGATCAGATTGGGACGTTCCTTGATGCGGATGCTGCGGATAGCTGTAATTTTCGACATGGATCTTCAGACTTCAAAGAGTGGCTCGGATTGAACGGCGCAGGGTCCATCCTGTTTCCGTTCACGCATCGCATCGTCGTTCAAGCCAGAAAAGTTGTCAATTACAATGGAAAGTTGTATTACTAATAATGATCGATGTACCTGCCGATCGTGCGTGTCCGTTGACCATATTATTCCGGGGCTCCCACAATGACCATTTCCCCCCTCAGCGATATGGCGTATCGCCAGATCCTGGATTTCATCCAGCACGAAGGCCTGCAGCCGGACGACCGCCTTCCCGCGGAAAACCGGATGGCGGAAACGCTGGGCATCTCGCGCCCCGTAGTACGCCAGGCGCTGGCAAGACTGCGCTCCGAAGGCTGGGTCCACGCCCGCCGCGGCTCGGGCAATTTCGTCGGCAAGCCTCCCGTTTTGCAACACACGTCATTCGATCCGCTGCAGAGCATTCCCGACGTGCGCAACTTCCTGGAGTTCCGCCGCCTGATCGAAGGAGAAAGCGCCGCCTGCGCGGCGCGCCACGGCACGCCCGAGATGATAGAGAACATCACCGCCAAACGCCGCCAACTGGATGCGGCCATGTCGCGGGGCGAACCAGGCATCGAAGAGGACATCGCCTTCCACGGGGCCATTGCCGTGGCCAGCGGCAACCGTTTCTTCTCCATGACCATGGCCGCGCTGGCCGAGCAGACCCGTATCGCCATCCGCCTCATCCGGGACCTGTCTCCGCAGCCCGGCATCAAGCGCGCCGCCGATACGCGGCGCGAACACCATGCCATCGACAACGCCATCCGCAGCCGGGATCCCCAGGCTGCGCACGATGCCATGATGGCGCACCTGCGGGGCGGGCTGGAACGGCTTTTCGGAATTTCTGAAACTCGGCCAAGAGACTGATACCGCAAAGGGTTCACGCTTTTCACACCATTCCCGCAGTCAGGGTAAAATGCTTGATTGCCTGAAGCAAGAAGTCTGCCCTTAGCTCAGTTGGATAGAGCACAAGTCTTCTAAACTTGGGGTCACAGGTTCGATTCCTGTAGGGCAGGCCATTTTCCAGATCGCATCAGCCTTTTCGCTCCACGCGGCTTACAACCGCCAGGACAAACAAGGCAACGAGCGTGCTGGCCACGGCGGTGGCTTCTCGTCCATAGCCTGCCGCCATGCCGATGGCCGCGGCGACCCAGATGCTTGCGGCCGTCGTCAATCCTCTTACCGCCTGGTCTTTTTCCTGCTTCAGGATGGCGCCTGCCCCGAGAAAGCCAACCCCGGCAATCACGCCCTGCATCACCCTGCTCATGTCAGCCACCTGCATGCCGCTGGCAACCGGCACCAGAACGAATATCGCAGCCCCCAGGGAAACAAGCATATGCGTGCGCAAGCCCGCGTCTTTTCCCCGCCTCTCGCGCTCGTAGCCGATGGCGGCTCCCAAAGCGACGGCGAGCCCCAGGCGAAGCACGATTATCGTGGCCTCTTTGATGTCCGCGATATCGGAAAACTCGCTTGCCACTGTCTGCCAAATCTCGGCCAATGCTGACATGGAATATCCTTTGATTTCCGGGGCGCAACAGCCAAAACGGCATATCCCGGCAGACTGCGAAAACTCGGGAGTTACATCGCGTAGCGTGCACCCGCACATTCCGGTGTAAATTAACCCGCCTGTCCGAAAGGCTGCGGGCCGATATGCCCTTCGCCCCACGATTACCGCCAACACAATACATCCGTCAAAATGAGTTCCGCAAGTTCCGTGCTTCGTTCCCGCCTTCCCCGCATCGTCCTCCTGGCTTCGCTTGCCCTCATTGCCGCATTCGGCGCATCGCGCGCGCACGCCGGCATCCAGTACACGCTGGAGCAGGCGCATGCCGTGCCCGGAGAAACCGTCACCATCCGCGCCGTCCTGTTCAACGATACGGACAGCGCACTGGACTGGACGCCGCCGGAGAACCTGGTGCTGCAGTGGCGCGGCAACGACGGCAGCGCGCTGCGCAGCCTGGCGGCGCTTTCCGCCGGCTATGGCAGCGTCAGCGTGCCGGTCAACAACTTCGTCACCTTCACCTGGAGCGCCGTCGTCCCGCCATCGCTGACAGGCCTCCAGGCAGTCAACGTCGAGGGCACGCCCACGCTGCTCGCACTGGACACCAGCTCATTGGAAGGCAGCTCCATCGCTGGAACTCCGGCCAACGGCCCGGTGCTGGCGTCCTTGCCTGGATCGCGGGAGCTGGCGCCGGCGGATCCGGCCACGGTGGCCGCAGCCGGCGCTTCAACGGAGTCCGGCCCCGCGCCGGCCGAGGTGGCCGCGAGGCCCGCCTCGCACTCCCCTTTCGAGAGCTTCCGCAATGCGCTGTCGCCGCACGATCCCATGTATTTCCTGCTGGGCAACAAGGGCGGCCTGAACGCCCGCTTCCAGCTGAGCTTCAAGTTCCGCCCGTTCACGCCGCCCAGCCCCGACAAGGCCGGCTTCATGAACCACTGGTACGTGGGCTATACCCAGACCTCGATCTGGGACCTGTCGTCCGACTCCAACCCATTCATCGATACGACGTACAACCCCAGCCTGTTCTGGCAAAAGGACGCCATTCTCCAGTCGGATGACAGGCGCTGGTTCATGGGCCTGACCTCCGGCGTGGAACACAAGTCCAACGGCAAGGAAGGCCCCGATTCGCGCTCGATCAACGATGTCTTCATCCAGCCTGAATTCAGCCACCGCTTTGCCGGCGGCAGCACGCTGACCTTCGCGCCCCGCATCAAGGCCTACTTCAAGGCCGACGAAACCACGCCGCACTATCGCGACTACGCAGGCAATGTGGACTGGAAACTGCGCTGGGCGCAGGACAATGGGCTGGTGCTTTCCGGCATGTACCAGCAGGGCAAGCACGGACGCACAGCAACGCAGATCGACCTTGCCTGGCCGCTGCGCCGCACGTTCCTGAACATGGGCGGCTATTTCCATGTCCAGTACTTCCAGGGATACGGCATGACGATGCTGGACTATCGCGAGAAGACGTCCCCGCAAGTCCGTATCGGCCTGTCGCTGGTACCCTGATCCGCAACAGGACGGCCAGGCCCGGGATGCCGGCGCATTGCGTGCGCCGGCATTCTCAAATGGAAAGCAGGCTGCGCAGCTTTTCCTCATCCTGCCGCAGTGCCGAAAGGCTGCCGTCATAGCGCACGCAGCCTTTCTCCAGCACATAGGCGCGCTCGCATACCAGCGCGGAGAAATGCAGGTTCTGCTCGGACAGCAGCACGCTGACGCCGTGCGCCTTCAGGGCCTGGATCATTTCCACCATCTGCTCGACCACCACGGGCGCGACACCTTCGGAGGGCTCGTCCAGCAGCACGAGATACGGATTTCCCATGAGCGTGCGGGCTACCGACAGCATCTGCTGCTCTCCCCCGCTCAGCAGGCCCGCCGGGCGCTTCAGCAACGGAAGCAGCAAAGGGAACAGATCCAGCAGGCGCTCGACAGTCCATTGCGGAACTTCGCTTCCATCCGGCCAGACGCGGACCGGCTGCCGACCCAGGTCCAGATTCTCCAGCACCGTCAGCTCGGAAAACACGCGCCTGTCCTCGGGCACATAGCCCAGTCCGCAACGCGCGGCCTGATACGGCTGCAGGCGCAGCAGATCATGCCCCATGAAGTCCAGGACGCCGCTGCGGCGCGCCACCAGTCCCACCAGGCTGCGCATGGTCGTGGACTTGCCTGCACCGTTGCGGCCCATCAGCGCGACGACTTCGCCGCGCCGCACCTCCAGCGACACATCGTGCAGGATCTGGGCCTCGCCGTACCAGGCGCACAGCCCCGCGACGCGCAGCAAGACTTGCTGCGCGGAAGTCCCGGATGATGAAGGCATGTGCTCACCTGGCATCGAAAGTCTTCCCCGTCCCGAAGTAAACCGCCTGGACCTGTGCATGGCTCTGTATCGCTTGTGCGTCGCCCTGCGCAATCAGCCTGCCCCGCGACAGCACCACGATGCGATCCGCGTAGCCGAACACCACGTCCATGCTGTGCTCGGTGAACAGGACGGCCATATCGCGCTCCCTGGCCAGCCGCCGCACCAGCGCCATCAGGCCTGCGCGCTCGGAAGGCGCCATGCCCGCCGTCGGCTCGTCCATCAGCAGCAGCCTGGGCCGCGCAGCCAGGCTGACGGCCAGTTCCACGCGCTTGACGTCGCCATAGGCCAACTGGCTGCAGGGCAGGTCCGCCTGGTCCCGCATGCCGACCTGATCCAACAGCTCCAGCGCAGCTTCGCGCCCGATATCCGCCGCGGCCTTCCAGGCATTCCAGATCCTGCCCTGACTGGCCATCAGCGCAATCTGCACATTTTCCACGACCCGCATCGAAGCAAACAGCGTCGATATCTGGAATGTGCGTCCGATCCCCATGGAGGCCATCGCGCCCGACGGTCTTCCCAGCAGCTCCGTCCCGTCGAACAGCACCGAGCCTCCGTCCGCTTTCAACTGCCCGCCAAGCATATTGAATGTCGTACTTTTTCCCGCACCGTTCGGTCCGATCAGCGCCAGCATCTCGCCTGGCGCAAGGGAAAACTCGACCTCGTCCACGGCCACATTTCCACCAAAGCGCTTCGTCAGGCCCCGAACGTTCAGCAAAGGCTCTCCCGAGGACGCGGATCCGCCGCTGTGCGCGGGACTTGGGGCAGGCATCGCCGCCGTGCCGCCGTCCGTGCGCGCCGCTCCGGGCAGACCGTCCATGGCCTGGGCCAGTTCCTTCCACGGATCCTGCTCATGCAAGGGCTTGCCTCCTTCGGATATTTTGCCCGTCCGAAGACTGCGCCGCTTTCCGCGGGCCTTGTCCCGCAATAGCTGGATCGCCCCCGCCAGCCCCGAAGGAAACAGCAGCACGAGCATCAGGATCACAAGACCGAACAAGGCCCTCCAGTATTCCGTCGCGCCGACGAACCAGTCCTGCAGCAGCGTGAAGGCCGTCGCGCCCAGCACAGGACCGGCCATTGCCTGGATCCCGCCAAGCAGCACCATCACCAGGGCATCGACCGACTTGGCCACTGAAATGACTTCCGGAGAGGCCCCGCCCTTGGCGAACACGAACAGTACTCCCGCAAGACCGGCGAACAGGCCCGCCACGCTGAACGCCGCCCACTGCACCGAGCGCACCGGGATGCCGCAGGCATCGGCGCGCATGGCTGAGTCCCGGCTGGCCCGCAAGGCATGACCGAACGGCGAGAACTGCATCCGCCGCAACATCCATGCCCCCGCGACGACGACAGCCAACACCAGGTAGAAGAACCGGTCGCCGGACAGCCACTGCGCCGGCCAGATGCCGATGATGCCGTTGGAGCCCCCCGTCAGGCCGTCCCACTGGAAAATGATGGACCAGACGATCTGCGCGAACGCCAGCGTCAGCATGGCCAGGTAGACTCCCGACAGCCGCACGCAGAACCAGCCGAAGACGATGGCGGCCAGCAGCACCAGCACCGGCGCGCCCAGCATGGCCGCCGGCATGGACCATCCCGCCAGCTTGAACAACAGCGCGGCCGCATAGGCGCCCAGCCCGAAATAGGCCGCGTGCCCGAAAGACACCATGCCGCCGGGCCCCATCATGAAATGCAGGCTCGCGGCGAACAGGACCGTCATGAGGATATCCTGGATCAGAATCGGCGCGTAAGGCAGGCTTGAGGACAACAGCGGCGTCAAGGCCAGCGCCGCCAGCAATAGCAGCCAGACCCGGCGCTCGCCAGCCGAACTCTGCGCCAGGGGGGCTTCCACGGCGGACTGGTGCCGCAGTTGCGCCAGAGGCTTGCCCAGCAATCCCCAGGGGCGGAACACCAGCACCAGCGCCATGCAGATGAATTCGACGGCCAGCGTCAGCTTGGGAAAGGCGAATTCGAATCCGCCGATGGACACCACGCCCAGCGCAATGCACAGCGCCTTGACCTGGGCAATCAGCAAGGCGGCAAGATAGGCGCCAGGAATGGATCCCATGCCGCCGACCACCACGACCACGAAGACATCGCCGATGATGCTCAGATCCAGGGCCAGCGCGGCCGGCTGGCGCGGTATCTGCAACGCGCCGCCCAGGGCCGCCAGGAATGCGCCCAGCGCAAAGACGCTGGTGAACAGCCAGGCCTGGTTCACGCCGAGGGCGCCCAGCATTTCGCGGTCCTGCGTGGCGGCGCGGATCAGCGCGCCCCAGCGCGTGCGCGTCAACAGCAGCCACAGCGCCAGCAGGACCAGCGGCCCGATGGCGACCAGCAACAGGTCATAGACGGGAACATAGCGGCCGAACAGTTCCACCGCGCCATCCAGCCCCGGCGCCAGGGGGCCCAGCAGATCGTCCGGCCCCCACAGCCACAGCGCGGCATCGTTGAATATGAGCACCAGCGCGAAGGTCGCCAGCAGCTGGAACATTTCCGGCGCGCGATAGATGCGGCGCAGCAGCAGCACTTCGATCAACAGGCCCAGCATGGCGATGAGCAAGGCCGCGCACAGCAGCGCCGTCCAGAAGCCCAGCGCCGAATCCCCCCAGCGCTCCACCAGGCTGTAGGCCACGTACAGCCCCAGCATGTACAGCGAACCGTGCGCGAAGTTCACGATGCGCGTCACGCCGAAGATCAGCGACAGGCCCGCCGCGACGAGAAATAGCGACGAGGCCTCCGCCAGGCCGTTGATGAACTGGACGAACAGGCCCGACAGCGTCATGCGCCCGGCCCCGAATAGAAACTGCACCGCTCGGCCTCGCCGTGAGCGGCGAGGCCTGCGCTTCGATCCATGGTGAAGAACTCCGGCCCAAGGGCCGGAGCATCTCCGCCACAATACGGGGGCGCCTTCGGCACCGCATGGGTACTGCCTCGCTCGACCTCGGCCTGAAGGCCGAGTCCTGCACTCCGGCGCGTGGTCACTGCGCGTCCGCCGGGCGCAGCTTGCGCACCAGTTCGTCGTCGGGCTGTACGGTCGCGCCGTCCACGTAGCGGACATCCGTCATCACGCCCTTGCCGTTTTCGATGGCCAGCGTGCCCACGTGCGCACCCATGGTCGACTGGTGATCCAGCCCGCGGTAGGTGATGGGCCCGACCGGCGTGTCCAGCGTCAGATCCTTGAAAGCGGCGATCAGCGCCTCGGTATCGGTGGAGCCCGCCTTTTCAATACCGGCCGCCAGCGACAGGATGGCGTTGTAGCCGATCAGCGTCCCCAGGCGGGGATAATCATTGAACCGATCCTGGTAGGCCTTCAGGAAGCGGTTGTGCTCCGGCGTGTCGATGGCATACCACGGATACCCTGTCACCACCCAGCCCACCGGCGTTTCGCGACCCAGCGGATCCAGGTATTCCGGCTCACCCGTCAGCATGCTGACGACCGGCAGGTCCTTCAGGAAACGGCGCTGATTGGCGGCGCGCACGAACTTGGCCAGATCGGTGGCAAACAGCACGTTGAACATGGCGTCGGGCTTGGCGTCCGCCAGCGCCTGCACCACATTGCCGGCATCGATGCGGCCCAGCGGCGTAGCCTGCTCGACCACGAACTCCACGTCCGGCTGCGCCTCTTTCAACAGGCGCTTGAACGTGGCGACCGCCGACTGTCCGTATTCATAGTTGGGATAGACGATGGCCCAGCGCTTGCGGTTCATCTGCACAGCGGCGGGGATCAGCATGGACACCTGCATGTAGGTGGAATTGCGCAGGCGGTAGGTATAGCGGTTGCCCTGCTCCCAGACCATCTTGTCGGTCAGCGGTTCGCTGGCCAGGAAGAAGCGCTTGCGCTGCTTGGCGAAATCCGACACGGCCAGCCCGATATGCGACAGGAAGGTGCCGGTCAGCACGTCCACGCGGTCGCGCGTGATCAATTCCTCGGCCGTGCGCACGGCATCGCCCGGATTGGAGTTGTCGTCCCTGACGATCAGTTCCAGCTTCTTGCCGTTGACTCCGCCAGCCGCATTGATCTGCTCCACGGCCAGATCCATGCCCTTTTTGTACGGCTCCAGGAACGCGGGCTGCGTCTTGTAGCTGTTCAGTTCGCCGATGCGGATGACATCACTGGCAGCAGCCGCCTGGAAGGAGACTGCCGCCGCAGCCATGTACAGTATTTTTCCCAACCGCTGACGATACATATCGGTTCCTTTTGCCCCGAAGGACTCCGTTCATGGACGCACATCCGCGCCCGAATAATTATACTCATTTTGAGCATTTTATGGTCCAATAAAACACGGAAGCAACAGTGGAACACATTGCATCCGTGTGACAACGGTTCAAATCCTACCGCCGCTGTTTTTTCAGGTCAAGAAAAATATTGCCTTGGGCAGTTGCCTCCGGCGGCAAAAATCCATATGACCATATTGCGCCGCAATACTTTTGTTTTCGTCTCAAATCCTTATAATCGGACTTTTAATTCACGGATAGTCCCTCATGGAGTTCCTCCTGGATCCGGCCATATGGCTAGGTCTCATCACCCTGGTACTGCTTGAAATCGTACTGGGGATCGACAACCTGATCTTCATTGCCATTCTGGCAGACAAGCTCCCACCCTCACAGCGCGACCGCGCGCGTATCATCGGCCTGTCGCTCGCCCTGGTCATGCGCCTTGGCCTGCTGACCGCCATTTCCTGGATGTTCAAGCTCACGGAGCCGCTGTTCACCGTATGGGACTCCAGCTTCTCGGGACGCGACCTCATCATGATCCTGGGCGGTTTCTTCCTGGTGTTCAAGGGCACCATGGAAATGCACGAGCGGGTCGAAGGAAAGACACACTCAATCTCCGGTCCGCGCGTCTACGCCAGCTTCTGGGTCATCGTCACGCAGATCGTCGTGCTCGATGCCGTGTTTTCGCTCGACGCGGTGATCACCGCCGTCGGCATGGTCGATCACCTGCCCGTGATGATGGCTGCCGTCATTATCGCCATCGGCATCATGCTGGTGGCGTCCAAGCCGCTGTCTCGTTTCGTCAGCGCCCACCCGACCGTCATCGTGCTGTGCCTGGGCTTCCTGCTGATGATCGGTTTCGCCCTGGTGGCCGAAGGCTTCGGCTTCAAGGTGCCCAAGGGCTACTTGTACGCGGCCATCGGCTTCTCGGTCATGATCGAGACGCTGAACCAGCTCGCCCGCCGCAACATGCTGACGGCCGAAGCCCACAAGCCCATGCGCGAGCGCACCGCCGAAGGCATCCTGCGCATGCTGGGCAAGCGCCCCGCATCCGACGAGCCCGTCTCCGAAATCGTCGCGCTTCCTCCGGGCGGCGAGCTGCCTTTCGGCGTGGAAGAGCGCAACATGGTCAGCGGCGTGCTGAGGCTGGCCGAGCGCAGCGTGCATTCCATCATGACGCCCCGCACGGACATCAGCTGGATCAACCTGGACGACGGTCCCGAGGCCATCCGCGAGACACTGACAGTCACGCCGCACGGCTTCTATCCGGTCTGTCGCGGATCCCTGGATGAAATCGTCGGCATCGGCCGCGCCAAGGACATGATCGCCGACCTGCTCCAGCGCGGCAAGGTTAACGAAAAGCAGTTGCGTCCCGCCATCATCGTCCATGAAACCATCGGCATCCTGGACCTGATGGAAACGCTCAAGGGCGCGCGCGGCCAGCTGGTCATCGTCATCAACGAATTCGGCGCGGTGGAAGGCCTGGTCACGCCGATCGACGTCTTCGAAGCCATCGCCGGCGACTTCCCCGACGAGGACGAAACCCCGGACATCACGCCGGACGGCGAAAACAGCTGGATGGTCGATGGCGGCACCGACCTGCACCAGCTGGAGCAGACGCTGGACATCAGCGGCCTCAGCGACGAGGACGATGAATTCAGTACGCTGGCAGGCTACCTGCTGCAGGAATTCGGACGCCTGCCCGCGGTCGGCGACGAATACACCCTGCAGCGGCCCAATGTGCAACTGCACTTCGTGGTGCAGGCGCTGGAGGGCCGGAGGATCAGCCAGGTGCGCATCACCCGGCATATCGTCGACCCCAATGCTTCCGAGCCGCAGGAGGATGCCGGGGAGGAGTGATCGACATTGAGTGCGGAAAGAAACCAGAAACGGAGGCGGCAATCCGACTGCACCCGTTCTGGTCCCGCAACTCACCGAAATCGAGGACAAGCCGCTCCCCTATAGTAGAGAAGTGCTTCCAAGACGATTTTCTATTGACCGAATCGTATCCAAATGGATACAATCACCCACATGAACACAATCAACCGAACCGATTTGTTCACTGCATGGCTTGCAGGACTGAAAGACTTGAAGGCCAAAGCAAGGATCGTGATCCGCATCAGGCAAGTCAGCCTGGGAAACTTCGGTGATGTGAAACCCGTCGGAGAAGGTGTGTGGGAAATGCGCGTCCACTTCGGACCCGGCTATCGGCTCTATTACGCACGTGAGGGCCGAGTGGTCTACCTGCTTCTCAACGGTGGCGACAAATCTACACAGAAGCAGGACATCAAGACTGCTATCGCCATGTGGAAGAAAATCCAAGAGGAACAATCATGAGCACCATCAAACTAGCCCCCTTCGATGCTGCCGAATACCTCGACAGCGAAGAAGCTATCGCAGAATATCTCTCCGCAGCTCTGGAAGAGGATGACCCCGCCCTTTTTCTGGCAGCGCTTGCTGATGTAGCCAAGGCACGGGGCATGACCAAAATGGCAAAAGACGCTGGCGTTGGCAGGGAAAGCCTTTACAAAGCCTTGGCGCCTGGCGCCAAGCCTCGCTATGACACCGTACTGAAGCTGGCTCGGGCGGCAGGAGTAAAGCTCACCGTAGAGCCTATCCATGCCTGACATCCAATTACCGATGCTTCATCGCAAAAGAAAAACACGGCGCTGCAAAAACCTTGCAAAGCCGCGTGAACATTGGTCGGGACGGTAGGATTCGAACCTACGACCCTCTGGTCCCAAACCAGATGCGCTACCAGACTGCGCTACGCCCCGACTGTCTCGCCTCATGTTACGCCGCAGAAAGGCGGCGAGGCAAAGAGGCGCAATTGTACACGAATACGTTCCGTGTGAGGAATTGCACTTTGTGAACACCGCCGAACGAGCAGTTTTGCCGGATGATTGCAAAGCCGCTTTGTTTTCCAAAAGCCGCGACATCCATCACTGCATCGGCCCAGCCTTATTGCGCCTTGATGTCATTGGCGGCAACCACCCTCCGCCATTTCTCGATTTCATCATCGATCAGGCTTCCCAGCGCCTCCGGAGAACTGCCCCCCAGCTCCGCCCCAAGAATGGAAAGCCGCTGGCGCAGCGCCGGATCCTTCATGACCTTTACGATCGCGCTGTTCAGGCGCTGCAGGACATCCTTGGGCAGGTCCGCCGGGCCGATGAAACCGAACCAGGCGGTAATGTCGAAACCCGGCACCCCGCTTTCCGCGATGCTGGGCACGCCCGGCAACGCCGGATGGCTGGTTGGCGTGCTGACCGCCAGGATGCGCACCTTGCCGCTCTGGACATAAGGATCGAGGGGTGGCGCGCCGCTGCAAAGCACGGATGCCCGGCCGGCCGCCAGATCGGTCGCGGCTGGCGCCCCGCCCTTGTACGGGACATGGGCCATGTCCAGCTTCGCCATATCGACCAGCATGGCGCCGCACAGATGCTGGATCGAGCCATTGCCCGCCGAGGCGTAGTTCAGCTTGCCCGGATTGGCCTTCGCTTTCTCGATCAGGTCCGACACCGAAGCGATGCCCTGCCCGGCATTGGCGGCCAGTACCAGCGGATAGGTTGCAATCAGGCTGATGGGCGTAAAGTCCTCGGGCGTCTTGTAGGGAAGCGATGACTGCAGGCTTGGATTGATGGTGAAATCCGGCGTCGCCAGCATGATGGTGTAGCCGTCCGCCGGCGCCCTGGCCAGCGTGCTCGTCCCGATGATGGTGCTGGCGCCGCCGCGGTTTTCGACCACGACTGGCTGCCCCAGCTCGTCTCCGAGCTTTTCGGCGATGACCCGGCCCACGACATCCGTCGTTCCGCCGGCGCCGAAAGGAATGATCATTTTGATGGGCTGGTCCGGATAAGCCGCCATGGCGGGCGAACCGCCAAGGCACAACGAAGCAGCCATGCATACGGTGGATAGCATTTTTTTCATGAAAGTCTCCTCAACATGAACGGCCTTGAGCTCCGGCATGGAGGCGCCGGACACTCTAGGCCAACCCGACTCAGTTCGCGGATACCAGCTTGTCTTCCCCCAACAGCTCTGCCAGCGCCATGCGCGCGTTGCGCCGCTGCTCCG
This sequence comes from Paracandidimonas soli, assembly GCF_004342005.1. GTDB lineage: Bacteria > Pseudomonadota > Gammaproteobacteria > Burkholderiales > Burkholderiaceae_B > Paracandidimonas > Paracandidimonas soli. The sequence goes on along the minus strand of NZ_SMBX01000002.1, from coordinate 89,089 downwards.
CCGATGCGGGCGCGAGCGGCGAACGCGGCCCTCCGACCGGAATGCCTTGCAGCGACAGCACATGCTTCGTTACCGCCAGCCTGTTGTCGCCCGAAATGGCGTTCCAGACCTTCAGCAGGCGATTGTGCAGCTCGCGCGCGCGCTCGTGCTCTCCCTGCTGGACCAGATTCCACATTTCCACGCAGGGCCCCGGCATGGCAGCCAGGATCTGCGATATCGAGCCATGCGCCCCCAGCGCCAGCGTCGGATACAGCAATGCATCGATGGCGGCATAGATGCGCATATGGGGATCCGCCATCAACAGCAGGTCGGCCATCGACTTGACATCGCTCGCGCTTTGCTTGACGCCGAAAATTCCCGGCACTTCCCGCATGAGCCTCAACAGCAGGTTCACCGAAAGATAGTTCCAGGGGATGACGTTATAGATGATGATCGGAATGTCCACCGCTTCGCGAATGGCGGAAAAGTGCCGGATCATGGAATCATCGTCGTTCCTGTAGATATAGTGCACGGGCGTTATCTGCAAGGCGGATACGCCCAGGTCCGACACGGCCCTGGCTTTCTGGATGGCTTCCCGCGTGCTGTTGGCAATGATCCCGGCAATGACGGGCACGCGCCCATCGACCTCTTCGCAAGTGACGCCGATGACCTGCCGCGCTTCATCGATAGACAAGGTATTGCCCTCGCCCGCGCTGCCGCCGGGGACCAGGCCATGCACGCCCTGGGCCAGCATATAGCGGACCTCTTCGCGCAGAACCGGCTCCACGATGTCTTCCTTTTCGTCGAAAGGCGTCAGCAGAGGCGGCAGAATGCCGATGATATCCTGCGGCGAAAAGCGCTTTTGATTCTCCATACCCGTATTCCTCGCAACAATGATGGTTTGATCGAAAAAAGCGGCCCACAGCCAACAGGCCACTTGCTTTGTTCACATATATAAACTATAGTTTATGAACATAAACATTCTAGGCCTGTTTTCCCAGGTCCGCAATGGACGTCTTTTCATGAATGACCATGTCAAATCCGCGACTCGCGTTCTCGATCTTCTGGAACTGTTCTCCGCCGCCACCGAGCCAATGGGCGTGACGGAGGTAGCCAGGAAACTGGATATCCCCAAAAGCAGCGCGCAAGCCTTGCTGCTGACCCTGACCGGCCGGGGCTATCTGCTGCGCGATGAAAACGGCTACACGCTGCCGCCGGAGCTGCGAGGAGGATGGGTGGGGGGGCTGCGCACCAGGCTGCTGGGCATCGCCGCGCCGATTCTGTCCAGGATGGCGCAGGAAAGCCTGGAATCGGCATTCATCGGCTCGCTGACGGGAGAAGGCAATGTGCAGTATCTGGCGAAGGCCGTCAGCCCCAAGGAAGTCCGGTACGACGCATCGCTGGACCATCCCAGGCCGCTGCATTGCACATCGATGGGGCTGGCCATCATGGCGCATTCGCCCGAACACGATCTGAAGCGATGGCTGCAGCCGCATCGCCTGGTCAAAGTCACCTCGCGCACGCAGACCGATCCCGAAGCCATCCGGCAATGGCTGGCAAAGATACGCAAGGACGGCTATGCCGAAGTCATGGATGCCAATGTGGAAGGCGCGTCGGGCGCGTCGGCGCCTATCTTCGGCACCGACGGCAGAGTCATTGCCGCCCTCAATCTGGGCGCTCCCACATGGCGCTACGAACAGGACCGCCGTCTGCTGATCGAAATCGTCTGCCGCGAGGCCGCCAGCATCACTCGTGTCTTGTCGGGAAACGATATCGAAGGCGGCAAAGCGCCAGGCAATTGAACGCTCCGCGCCCGCGGCAAGCGCTTCAAAGAACCGTGCACGGCATGGGCTCGCGTTTCTTCTTCAGCGCCCTTTTACAAGCCCCTTCGCCGCTTCCAGCACCGCCTCCGTCAACTGATCCATTGCCGCCGAGTTGACGCGCCAGTGCTGCCAGTATAGAGGGACGTCCTCCCAAGCCCGGGAACGCAGCAGGACCACTCGCCCGCTGTCCAGGTATTCCTGCACCAGAGGCAGCGGATTCATCGTCCAGCCGATGCCGCCCAGCGTGGCCTGGACGAACGCGCGGGAAGACGGCACCCACCATACGGGCGGCTTCCACGGAGCGTTGCGCATGATCCTGCGGGCAAAGTTGGCCTGCATGGCGTCCTTGCGGCTGAAGACCAGCACAGGCGCGACGGCCAGTGTGCGCGCATTGACGCCGCCATTGAAATAGCGCGCATGGAAATCCGGCGAGCAGCAGGCGACGTAGCGCATGCGCCCGAGCGAATAGGCACGACAGCCCTGGACCGGCTCGCTTCTGGATGTGACGGCCCCCAGCACCGCGCCATTGCGCAACAGCGTGTCGGTATGGTCCTGGTCCTCGGAATACATCTCCAGCGTGGCGGAAGCGCGGCTGGAAAACAGCTGGGCCGCTTTCATGAACCAGGTTTCCAGACTGTCGTGATTGACCGCCACGGAAATGCAGGCGCCCTCCGCCTCGTCCCCCAGGCCCAGACGATTCAAGGCGTCGTGCTCCAGCAGCGCCGTCTGCTCGGCCAGGTGGACCAGCACCTGACCGTCCTCGGTCGCAGCCGCTGGCACGGTGCGCCGGACCAGCAGGCGGCCCATGCGTTCCTCCAGTGCTTTCACGCGCTGCGACACCGCGGAAGGCGTGACATTGAGCACAGCCGCCGCGCGCTCGAAGCTGCCTTCCCGCACGACTGCGGCCAGCGCCTTGAGGTTTCCGTGGTCTATCTTCATATATTTAGCTTTTCTTCATATAGTTAAGATTAATTAGCTTTATTTTATATGCCGTATCCACAAAAATATGGCCTTGGCTGCGGTTTTTGCAACAGTTCCCTCATTCGGACAGCGTCACGCAGCCCCTTCCACCTTGTACCCGGCATCCATCGCTGCTGAAAACGCGGCGCGGGGGCTTTTGTACTCTTTAATCGGACGATCACATGTTTCCGCTGATTCTTTCTCCTTCCATGGCGTCCGCATGGGCGAGCGGCATCGCGACCGGCCTGGGCCTGTTCGCCGTCGTCGGGGCGCAAAGCGCCTTCATCCTGCGCCAGGGGCTCATGCGCTCCCACCTGTTCAGCATTCTTGCCGTCTGCGCGCTGATCGACGCGATCTTCATCTTCGGCAGCGTGCTTGGCCTGCAGGCAATCACCCGCCTGGCTCCCTGGCTGACCGGATTCGTGCTCTGGTTCGGGGTCGCCTTCCTGAGCTGGTATGCATTTCAGTCCGCCCGCCGGGCATTGCGCACGCCCAGCGCGATATCGCCGGACTCAAGCCGGGCCTTGTCCTCGCGCCGCGCCGCGCTGCTGGGAGCCATAGGGTTCAGCCTGCTCAATCCGCATTTCTGGCTCGACATGATGGTAGTGGGTTCGCTGGCGCAGAGCTTTGCGGACGCGCGCCTGGCCTTCGCCCTGGGAACCGTGATGGCCAGCCTGGTCTGGCTGCTGGTGCTGGGAGCCGGCTCGCGCATGCTTGCACCGCTGTTTTCCAATCCTCGCGCATGGCGGGTGCTGGACGGTCTCATCGCGCTCGTCATGGCCGCGCTGGCGCTGACATTGGCATTTGGCGGGATTGGATAAAAAAATCGGGCAAGGCCGCATGACGCATGCCTTGCCCGAACCAGATTTCCAGCGTCCGATTACGGGCGCTGCGCGCTTCCTTCCTTGTCCTTGACCGACTTGACCACAGTCATGGCCGAGGCGATCAGGCTGCCGACATCCCCAAGGTTTGCGGGCAGGATCAGGGTATTGCCCTTCTTGGCCACCTCGCTGAAGGCTTCCACATAACGCTCGGCCACCTGCAGATTGACTGCTTCGATGCCGCCGTTCTGCACGATGGAAGACCCCACTTTCTGGATGGACATGGCCGTGGCATCGGCGATTTCGCGGATGGCCGTCGCCTGGCCCTGGGCCTGGTTGATCTGCGCCTGCTTTTCCCCCTCGGAGCGGGCAATGGCAGCCTCGCGCTCACCAGTGGCGATGTTGATCTGTTCCTGCCTGCGCCCTTCCGACGCGGCGATCAATGCGCGCTTCTCGCGCTCCGCCGTGATCTGGGCCTGCATGGCGCGCAGGATCTCGTTGGGCGGGGTCAGGTCCTTGATCTCGTAGCGCAGCACTTTCACGCCCCAGTTCAGCGCCGCCTCGTCCAGCGCGGCGATGACGGCCGCATTGATCATGTCGCGCTCTTCGAAGGTCTTGTCCAGCTCCATCTTGCCGATGGCCGAGCGCAGCGCCGTCTGCGCCAGCTGCGTCACCGCATTGATGTAGTTGGACGATCCGTAGGACGCCATCCTGGGATCGGTCACCTGGAAATACAGGATGCCGTCGACCTGCAATTGCGTGTTGTCGCGCGTGATGCAGACCTGGCTCGGCACGTCCAGCGGAATTTCCTTCAGGCTGTGCTTGTATGCGACGCGGTCGATGAACGGAATGATGAACCCAGGCCCGGCCTGAAGAACCCGGTCGAACTTGCCCAGGCGTTCGATCACCCAGGCGCTTTGCTGCGGAACGATGCAGATGGACTTGAACAGCACCAGCACCGCGAGAAATCCGAGCACCAGCAAGGTGACTGTAGCGGAATCATAGAAATAGAACATGGATACATCTCCCTGAAAATCAAATGGCACAGGGCGAACGCCCCAGCCTGCGCCAGCTTTCGCCCACGCCATGCGCCGGCGGAAAATCCCGCATCCGGCGCGTCATCGTGCATTGGCGGACGTGTTGTCCGCCTGCGGGTACGCGACGATGAGCACGGTCCCACGCACCTCGACGATGCGGTAGCGACCCGGCTTGAGAGGCTCCGGGGATCCGTCCAGCATCACGTCCCAGCCCGAGCCCCGATAGCTGGCGCGATTGCCCTCTTCCTTGACTTCGACCAGCTTGCCTACGTCCGGCGAATTGAGGCTGTTGTCCTCGCGAAAACGCTTGCGCTTGCGCGAACGCATATAAACCACAAGGCCGATGAGCACGATCACGCTGAACATCAGCAGCTGGATGGAAAACGGCAGCTCCGGCCTGAAGAACAGCACGAGCCCGGGCAGGAGCATTCCCAGGCTGACGAACAGCAGGAATATCGTGCCCGACAGCAATTCGGCGACCAGCACGAGCAGTGCCAATCCCAGCCAGATCCAGGCCATATCTCACCCCTTCTTCAAAAAGCCCGACGTCCATCGATGCGCCCGACGCGGCATATAGTAAATCACTTGTGACAGGCGTCGGGCCAGATTGGATTGTTTCATTTTGATGCAATTTCGCGCCCTGGGCGCATTCTCGCGAAGAGCATCCGACTTCACAAACGATAAACCAAAAATACAGGAAATTGAAAGATTATTGTAGAAAAATAAAGGAATATAAAAACATTTGGATATTGCCACGGGGAAAATCCGTATCTACCATTCGCGGCTTGATCACTCATGCAACCGTCCCGCATCAAGGAAACCGCGCATGTCCGCTTTACTGGAAATTCCCGTTCAACGCCCCCGTTCCGGCACGGTACAGGCCGGCGCCTCTTCCCGCTGGACAGTCAGCAAGCTGCTGGCGCTGTATGCCCTGCCGTTCAACGACCTGCTCCATCAAGCACAGACCGTCCACCGTCAGCACCACGATCCGAACACGATCCAGCTCTCCAGCCTGCTGTCCATCAAAACCGGCGGCTGTTCCGAAGACTGCGCCTATTGCCCGCAATCCTCTGCTTACGATACCGGCATGGAAAAGGAAGCTCTCCTGCCCATCGAAGACGTGCTGGAAGCCGCTCGCCAGGCAAAGGAGCGAGGCGCGGAGCGCTTCTGCATGGGAGCCGCCTGGCGCTCTCCCACGGCAAGACAGCTGGACTCCGTGATGGAGATGGTGCGCGCCGTCAAGGCGATGGGCATGGAAACCTGTGTCACCCTCGGCATGCTGAAGGACGGCCAGGCGGAAGCGCTGCGCGACGCCGGACTGGACTACTACAACCACAACCTGGACACATCTCCGGAATTCTACGGAACCATCATCTCCACCCGGACCTACCAGGACCGCCTTGACACCCTGGAACGCGTGCGTAATGCCGGCCTGAACGTCTGCTGCGGCGGCATCGTCGGCCTGGGCGAATCGCGCCGCGAGCGCGCTGGCCTGATCTCGCAGCTGGCCAACCTCGACCCCTATCCCGAATCCGTCCCCATCAACAACCTGGTCAAGGTCGCAGGCACGCCGCTGGAGCACGCGGAAGACATCGATCCGTTCGAATTCGTGCGCACCATCGCCGTAACGCGCATCGCCATGCCCAAGGCCGTCGTTCGGCTTTCCGCCGGCCGCGAAAACATGGACGACAGCTTGCAGGCACTCTGTTTCCTGGCTGGAGCCAACTCCATTTTCTATGGCGAACGCCTGCTGACGACGGAAAACCCGCTGGAAGACAGCGACCGCCAATTGTTCGAGCGCCTGGGGCTGCGCAGCAGCGCTCATCGCCACTAACCATACCAAGAGAATCATTCCATGCTGATCCTTTTCACCAGCATCCTGTGCAGCGTCGCCGTCTCCGTACTGCTCAAGATTGCCCGCAAGCAGCAGATCGATGTGGCCCAGGCCATCGCCGTCAATTATGTCGTGGCGGCATCGCTGTGCTTTTTCATCCTGCGGCCCGATCCCGCCTCGCTGCTGGCGCCGGCCACGCCGTGGTGGATCCTGGCTGCACTGGGCTTTCTGCTGCCGTCCGTATTCCTGATCATGGCCGCCGCCGTGCGCCACGCGGGCATCGTACTCAGCGACGCGGCACAGCGGCTGTCCCTGTTCCTGCCGCTGATCGCTTCGTTCGTGATCTTCCAGGAAACCCTGACGCAATCCAAGGCCCTGGGCATAGTCACGGCGCTGGTCGCCCTGGTCTGCCTGCTGCTGCGTCCGAGGCAGAACCAGAATGCGGAGGCGGCGGCAACCCCAAGCTACACCGCCATCCTCGTCCTACTGGGCGTCTGGTTCGGCTACGGCGTGATCGACATCATGTTCAAGCAACTGGCGAAAAGCGGCGCGGCCTTCCCCAGCAGCCTGTTCACCGCCTTCGTGCTGGCTGGCATCCTGATCTTCGCCTGGCTGACGATTCGCCGCACTCAGTGGGCGCGACGCAACATCGTGGCCGGCCTGGCGCTCGGCCTGCTGAACTTCGGCAATATCTACTTCTACATCCGCGCCCACCAGGTCTTCCCGGAAAACCCGACGCTGGTGTTTTCCGCGATGAACATCGGCGTCATTTCACTGGGCACGCTGGTCGGCGCAGGCCTCTTCCGGGAAAAGCTATCCTGGGTGAACGCGCTGGGCATCGCCCTGGCCATCGGCGCCATCCTGCTGCTGATTCCCCGCTGACGGGTCCTCGCCCTCTCCTGCCGGGGGATGCTCCTCCGGCTCCTGGGAGCCGGCGTCGCCGTCCGGCGCAAGCAGCTCTTCCGGAACCGGCTCGTGCGATACATCGTGCTCCATATCGACGCGCGGATCCAGCACCGATGCAATGGGCGAGCTCTGCAAGGTATCCGGCATGGGCACGAAGCTCGTGGGAGCATCCTGGCTGAGATGGTCTCCGGAGATGTGCTGCGTGCGCACGAACACGGCAAGAACACCCGCGCACAAAGACGTGAAGATGTACAGCGCGTTGGGATTGAACTGCTGCATGAGCATGCCCGCCAGCAGCGGCCCGATACAGGCTCCCAGGCCGTACACCATCAGCAGGATGGCGCTCAGGCCAACCCGGCGGTCCGGATCGACATTGTCGTTGGCGAAGGCGGCCCCCAGAGGATAAAGCGTGAACTGCAGCACGCCCAGCATGCACGCAAGCGCGATCAGCGCCCAGAACGGCGCGCTCCACCACCCCCACAGAGGAATGGCGAGCAGGGTCAGGATGACCGCATTGATCCGTATCATGTCCGCGCGGTTGACGCGATCGGCCAGCCAGCCCATGGGCCATTGCGACACCAGGCCCGCCGCCACCGCCGAAGCCAGGAACAGCGCCACCTGCTCGCTGGAGACCTCCTGGCGCACGATGAACACGGGTGCCAGGCCGTAGAAGGCGCCGGTGATCATGCCCGCAATGAAAAGAACCGTCAGCGAGACCGGCACGCGATTGAGGTAATAGCGCACATTCAACGGCGCGGGCACTTGCAGCGCGGGGTGCAGGCGGCCGGTCAGCGCAATGGGAATGAGGCACAGCGCGGAACAGATGCCGACGAACACCAGGGGCTCGTACTCCATCTGGCCGAACAGCGGCAGCGTGAGCTGGCCCAGCACAGTGCCCAGCCCCGAGAACACCATGTAGAAGGCGAACACCTTGCCGCGCTGATGGTTTTCCGTCTGCTCGTTCAGCCAGCTTTCCAGCACCATGAGCATCGTCACCATGGCCATGCCGGCCACGAAGCGGAACAGCAGCCAGACCCACAGTTCGCTGATCAGCACCTGCAACAGCACCGTCACCGTGACGACGGCGGCGCTGGCGGCATAGGCGCGGATATGCCCGACCTTGATGATCAGCTTGTGGCCGGTGCGCGCCCCGAGCACCAGCCCGAGATAATAGACCGCCATCAGGGCGCCGACCCAGATTTCCGACACGGAGAGCGACGTCAGGTAGACGCCGACATAGGTATTGAACAGGCCCGAACCGACCAGCAACAGCAGCGTTGCCAGGTACAGGGAAAAAAACGCCAGGATCATCCGTATCACAACTGCATTCCTATGCGATTTGCGCGCGGTCATGTGCCGCAACCAAGGACTCAACAATCATACGGCAAGCCTTGGTACTATTACCATAATCATCCGTTACAGACGATGCCGCGATCACGGCAATTGCAACATGACAGAAACTTCCTCTCCCGCCGTCCTGACGCACCTCGATGCATCGGGCAATGCCCGCATGGTCGATGTGGCCGACAAGCGGAACACGCTGCGCACGGCCATCGCCAGCGCGCGCGTCCGCATGAGCCCGCAGGCCTACGGCCTGCTCAACGCCCAGGCCAACAGCAAGGGCGATGTGCTGAACACTGCGCGCATCGCCGGCATACTGGCGGCCAAGCGCTGCGCGGAGCTCATCCCTCTGTGCCACAGCCTGCCGCTGAGCTTTGCGGGGGTGGATTTCCAGCCCGACGACTACACGCACAGCATTACGGTCACCGCCACCTGCCGCACCGACTACAAGACCGGCGTCGAGATGGAGGCCATGACCGCCTGCAGCGTCGCCGCATTGACCATCTACGACATGTGCAAGGCCGCCGACAAGGGCATCGTCATCGAAACCATCAGGCTAAGCTATAAATCCGGAGGTAAAAGCGGTGAATGGCACAACCCTTGACGTACTCTATTTCGCCCGTGTCGCCGAACTGACCGGCGTGCGCGAAGAATCCTGGCCCCTGGCGGCTCCCATCGCCGCCAGCGCATGGCTGCGCGAACTGGAAGCGCGCTATCCCAGGCTGGCGCCCGTCTCGCGCCTGAAGCTGGCGGTCAACCAGCAGCACAGCCCGCACGACCGCGTGCTGCAGCCCGGCGACGAAGTCGCCGTGTTCGATCCGGTCACCGGAGGCTGACGCCATGATCCTGGTATCCCCTGCCGATTTTTCCGTGGCGGACCAGATCGCCGCGCTGCGCCAGCGCACGGCGGGCGACGCCGGCGCGCTGGTCTCCTTCACCGGCTACGTCCGCGACTACGCGCAAGGCCAGGGTACGCAAAGCCTGTACCTGGAACACTATCCCGGCATGTGCGAGAACGAAATCCTCTCCATCTGCCAGGAAGCCGCCGCCCGCTGGAGCGTATTGGACTACACCGTGGTGCATCGCGTCGGCGAACTTCCGCTGTCCGAGCAGATCGTGCTGGTGGCGGTCGCCAGCGCCCACCGGGGCGAGGCCTTCCGCGCATGCGAATACATCATCGACGCCCTCAAGACCAGGGCGCCGTTCTGGAAGCGCGAAACCCTGTCGGACGGGCAAAAGTTCTGGGTGCAGCAGCGCGAATCCGATACCGAGAAAACCGAGCAATGGCGGCATGGCGACAAAGGAGAATCCGCATGAGCAAGGCAGCCGAAACCTCCGTTGCCCTGAACATTGCCGTGCTGACCATATCCGACAGCAGGCACTCGGGCAACGACACCTCGGGCGACTATCTTGCAACCAGCGCGCAAGAAGCCGGGCACCGCTGCGTACAGCGCATGATCTGCCCGGACGACATCTACCGGATCCGCAGCGTCATCAGCCAGTGGGTCGTCGACGACGGCATCCAGGTCATCCTGAGCAACGGCAGCACCGGGCACGGGAAATCCGCCGCGCGCGCCATCGTTCCTTTGCTAGACAATCAGATCGCCGGATTCGGCGAGCTGTTCCGCCACCTTTCCTTCCTGGAAATCGGTTCCTCCAGCCTGCAATCCGACGCCTTCGCCGGCTCGGCGAACGGCACTCTCATTTTCTGCATGCCGGGATCCACCGGCGCATGCCGCACCGCATGGGAAGGCATTCTGCGCGATCAGTTGGACAGCTCCCATCGGCCATGCAACTTCGGCTCCGGCTTCCGCTCACCAAAGTAGACCAACATGCTTGATTTCGATACTGCACAGCAGCAGCTTGCCGCTGCCGGCGCCCCTTCGGGCCGCACGGAACACTGCCCCCTGCACCAGGCGCGCGGCCGCGTGCTGGCCCGCGACATCATCGCCAGCATCGACCTGCCGCCGCACGACAACAGCGCGATGGACGGCTATGCCATACGGTTCGCTGACTGGTCGCCGGATGCCCGCCTTCCCGTGCAGCAGCGCTGTTTCGCCGGCATGCAGCCGGAGCCGCTGCAGCCCGGCAAGACCATCCGCCTGTTCACCGGCAGCGTCATGCCGGAAGGCGCGGATACCGTCGTCATGCAGGAAGACTGCACAGAAGCCGATGGCGTGCTGCAGATCCACCAGGCTCCCGCCAAAGGCGCTCATGTGCGCTACCGGGGAGAAGACATGCATTCGGGCGGCAAGGTCCTGTCAGCCGGCACGCTGATCGGCCCCGCCGAGATCACCGTGCTTGCATCCCAGGGCATCGCCGAGGTCGAAGTCCACGCCCGCCTGCGCGTCGGCATCCTCACCACCGGCGATGAGCTGGTCATGCCGGGCAACAGCCTGGCTCCCTCGCAAATCTACAACTCCAATGGATTCATGCTGGCGGCGCTGGCCCAGGGGCTGGGCGCCGAGGTTTCCTGCGTGCTGCACGCGGAGGATACAGCCGAGTCCCTGGATGCGGCCTTTCGCCAACTGCTGGCCGAGTCCGACCTGGTGCTGACGGCCGGCGGCGTGTCCGTCGGCGAAAAAGACCTGGTCAAGCCCGCCATCGAGGCGCACGGCGGCACGCTTAGCCTGTGGCGCGTCAATATGAAACCGGGCAAGCCCGTTGCCCTGGCCCATATCGGCAAGACCCCCGTCGTATGCCTGCCCGGCAATCCGGTTTCCGCCTACTCGGTATTCACGCTGCTGGTGTCGCCGCTGATCCGCAACATGCAGGGCCGCGGCATCATTTATCCGCAGGTCCAGTGGGGCGTCTTCGCCAAGGACATCGTCAATAAAGACCCCAACCGCATCGAGTTCATGCGCGTGCAGGCATCGCTCAAACAAGGACAGCCCGTGCAACTGAGCGCCTATGCGCAGCAAAGCTCCGGCGTCATGAGCTCCCTCACCTGGGCCACAGGCCTTGCGCGCGTCGCCCCCGGCGCCAGCATGCCCGCGGGCTCGGCCGCTCCCTATTACCCGCTGGCGCTCTGGCTGGCCTGACCAGGCGCCCCGCCGGCCGCTTCGACATACGCCCGCAAGTCTTCCAGATCTGCGGGCGTATTCACATTCCAGACCTTGTCGTTTTCGTTACTGAAATCCACGCCGAGGCTGCGTTGCGACATCAGCCACCCATGCACCCTGCGCCCCCCCGACAGCAGATAGGCGCGCAGCGCCGGCAGGCAAGCAACATGGATGAGCATGCACAGCGGGTGGGTCCTGTCCGTCATCACGTAGGCGATGTCATGCCTGCCGTCCTGCAAGGCCTCCGCCAGGCGCGGCGCCATGCGCGGCGGCACGACGGGAGAATCCACCGGCAGCACGCACAGCCAGGGGGTGCGGATCAGCGCCAGCACGCTGGCGATACCCACCAGCGGCCCCTGGGATTCTCCATAGACTGGATCGTCCGGCACGACCGTGCCATAAGCACCGTAGACGTCCGCAAACCGGTTGGCGCTGATGTAGATATCGCCGACCCAAGGCGTGAGGTTATCTTTGCAAAAAGCGACCAGGGGACGGCCATTCAGCCTGAGCAGGCCCTTGTCCAGCACGGCGGATTCTTCGTCGCCCGCCCGCCATTGCGGCACGGGCTGCATCCGGCTGGAGCGCCCCCCCGAAAGTATCAGGCCGCTGACGCTATCCACACCGATCACCCGCCGATATAGCTCATTTCGATCTTTTGCGTCTGCGCCGTCGCCTTTCCGCGTATTTCGGAATAGCGATCGTTGCGCGGTATCCAGATGGAAGCCAGTTGCGCGGCAAGCGCCTCGTCGCTCGCGCCATTGCGCAGCAGCGTGCGCAGATCGTGGCCGCGATTGGCGAACAGGCACAGGAACAGCTTGCCTTCGGGAGACAGCCGAGCCCGCGTGCAATCGCCGCAGAAAGGATTCGTGACGCTGCTGATGATGCCGATTTCGCCTGCGCCATCCACATAGCGCCAGCGCTGCGCCACTTCGCCGCGATAGGACGACGGCACGGGCTCCAGCGGATATTCGGCATGGATGGCATCGTGGATCTCGCTACAGGACACGACCTCCCGCAGGTTCCAGCCATTGGTATTGCCGACGTCCATGAACTCAATGAAGCGCAATATATGGCCGCTGCCGCGGAAATGGCGCGCCATCGGCAGGATCTGGGCTTCGTTGAGGCCCTTGCGGACCACCATGTTGACCTTGACGGGCGCAAGACCGGCATTTGCCGCCGCCTCGATGCCTTCGAGCACGTCGTGCACGCTCGCCGAACCATCGCTCATTTGCCGGAACAAGGTATCGTCCAGCGCGTCCAGGCTTACGGTAACGCGATGCAGGCCAGCCTCTTTCAGCGCGGCGGCCTTTCGGGCCAGCATGGCGCCGTTGGTCGTCATCGCCAACTCGACCGGCTCTCCTTCGGGCGTGCGCAACTGCGCCAATTGCTCGATCAGCCGCTCCAGATGCCTGCGCATCAGGGGCTCGCCGCCCGTCAGGCGAAACTTGCGTATGCCCAGCGCCACGCCGGCGCGAGCCACGCGTGTGATTTCCTCGAAGCTGAGCAGCGAGCTCTGGGGAAGGAAAACATGTTCCTTGTCGAACACTTCGCGCGGCATGCAGTAGGAGCAGCGGAAATTGCATCGGTCCGTGACGGAGATGCGCAGGTCGCGCAGCGGCCTGCTCAGCGCATCGACCAGATGCCCCGGCTGGAAACCTTCCGCCGCCCCTCTGTTTTCCAGGGTTGCGGCCGCCTCATGAAAAATGACTCGACTCATGCCGACATGTTAACCGATGAATACCGCGATGCGTCCGGAGGGCGGCATCCAGAAAAAAACCCCGCTTCGAAGAGGCAGGGCCTTTTCTCTTTTCTTTTTGCCGCCGGACCGCCCCTAGGCAAAAAGCGCCCCCTTGGGGGGCGACAAGGGATGCGATCAGTCCTGCTCTTTGACCCTGTAGACCAGCACGGCCGTTTTCGCCAGGCTCAGCACCTTGCTGGTAACCGAACCCAGCAGCAGGCGGGAAAGACCGCTGCGGCCATGGCTGCCGATGAAGATGAGGTCGCAGTGTTCTTCTTCTCCCGCCTGGACGATGCCGTCCGCGACGTTGAAGTTGGAAACGGCGCGCCCGCTTGCCTTGACTCCGGCGGTTTCGGCGCGGTCCAGCACTGCCTGGATGTGCTTCTGCGCCTGCTCGGCCGCTTTCTTGTCGTAGTCTTCGTTGGTAATGGCATATGCGGCCGCCATGCCGTCGAAGCCCACGGTCGCGGAAAACGGCTGCGTCACGTAAAGCGCCACGACCTCTGCCCCGATGGAGCGGGCAAAACACACACCTTTGTTTGCGGCTTGCGCCGAAAGCGAAGATCCGTCGGTCGGAATAAGGATTTTCTTGAACATAGTGAGTGCTCCCCTTGTTGAATGATATTCAGCTTAACCCAACTTCCCCATCGGCAGTACTTTTGATGGGGCGTCTTTGTTGAAATAAATCAATGTCACATGCAATATGGTTCGTTACATTGCATGCCTATAGCTCGTCCAGAGCGGAGGCCGCCTGGAACAGCTGCGTGCAGCGACCGCCGGAGCGGCAATAGGCCAGGATCGGTTTCGGCATGGTCTTGAGCAACTCCGCGAAGGCAACGACATCCTCCTGGGTGATGGCTCCGCTGACGACAGGCAGATAGCTAACCGCCATTCCTTCGATCTGCGCCACGGCCATGACCTGGGCGGCAGCCGGCTGGTCCGGCCCTGCTTCATAATCGGGCCGGTTGATGATGACGCTCTTGAAGCCTGCCGCCGCGACGGCGGGCATGTCTTCCGCCGTCAGCTGCGGCGCCACTGCAAACGAATCCGTCAGCATTCTTACCGTCTGCGACATGGTGGTCTCCTTCTGATAGATAAATATAGTATGCGCTCGCCCAGTGACGCGCAAGCATGAATGAGGCCTTCATGACTCCGGCCCCAACACTCATGGCCTTGACGGATCCGGGATGCGGCGCGCCTGCGGATTCCGCCTCAAGCCTGCCTACGCGTTTTCCACGCTTCGCAATAGTTCAGGCATGGTTTTCGCGCTGTGGGCTTCGATGCTGGCAGACTGCCGCCGCAGTTGCTCCGCATCCGCCTGCCTTACTGCAGGCAGCAAAACCAGCTGCATTACCTGGCTGGTGCGCCAGAGCGCCTTGAGATCCCGGCCGGGAATGAAGGAAAGCAATTTCAGCAGCGGTCTCAGCCGGCGGAACCCGTTCGCCATGTCCGCCATGGACGCGCGCACGCTGGCATCCCGATTCCGTTCCAGGTAAAGCAGCAGCATCCAGGCGCCGATCGCCAAGCGGTCGGCCTCGGGAAATTCGCGCGACTGCATGGTCGACTGCAGCAACTGGAAAAAATCATAGGCCTGCGCCACCGGCAGCGCCAGGCCGTCGCCGACGGCTTCTTCGAAATCCAGCCGCCATACCTCGTCCTGGAACCAGGTGATATTGCGCAGCTGCGCCCCGCCATGCCAGAACCCCCGCCGGTGGAAGTCGGCCAAGGCTCGCGTGGCACGGTCCAGCCACGGCAACCGATCTCGGGGCTCTGTCTCTCGGATATGCTCCGGAAACACGCGCCCGATTTCCTGCATGACCAGGACCTGTTCCGTATGGTAGAAAACTTCCGGCACACGCACGCCGCGCCCATGCAGGAATTTCAGGCGCCTGCCTTCGAACCAGACATCGTTGCGCAGCAACTGGTCCGCCTGCGGGCGCTGTCCGAACAGCAGGCGGCACAGCCACGACACCAGTACCGCGCGGGCGCGGCGCGCGCCCATGGCCAACCGGGGAAACCGCCACCGCTCCTGGATCTTGACGATATATGCGCGGCCATCCACGCGCAGCTCGGTGATCCTCGAATCGTCATCCGCATTCGCCAGCAACGTTTCCAGCGGCTCGCGCAGGTTCTCGGGCAGATCCACCTCTTTCATTCCTTGCTCAATCGTGGGGAATGATTATAGGCGCTAAGCTTGACGCCGAATGCCGTCGCCTATAAGATTCATATAATATATATCTTAAAGAATTCCGCAGCGGCGAACGAGCCGCGCAAGCCTGCTCCGATATCCGCCCTTCCAGCCCTCAGCCCCGACGCAACAGTATCCACATGAGCAATACTCCCCTCTGTACTCCGCAGGAAATCCAGGATCTCGTGCACGATTTCTATGGCCGCGTCCGCAAGGACGGCTCCCTGGGTCCCATTTTCGACCGCCACCTGCACGACTGGGACGCGCACCTGGCCATCATGGTGCGTTTCTGGTCTTCCCTGCTGCTCGGCACGGGCGAATACCAGGGCTCTCCCATGACAAAGCACATCGCGCTGCCGGATCTCAGCGCCCCGCTGTTCGAGCACTGGCTCGATCTTTTCCACCAGACAACCCGCGACCAGCCCAACGCTGCAATGGCCAGGAAAGCAGAGGAGTTTTCTCAGCGCATCGCCCGCAGCCTCTGGTACGGCTACCAGATGAATCACGACCCCGACCAGATGACACTCACCGAGATCCGCCATGGCTGAACCCAAACTTGTTTCCATCAATGAGCCCTCCGCGTCTTTGAAGCAGTGCTCGAGCCCGGAATGGAAGGCTTTCCTGAGCCTGGGATTCCGGCCCCTGTACATCGCCGGCGCCTCCTGGGCGCTGATATCGCTTGCCATCTGGGTCTTCATGCCCCAGCTCATTCCCTCGCCCTGGCTGGGCATGGCATGGCACGCCCATGAAATGCTCTGGGGCTTCATCGCCACCATCGCCGCCGCATTCCTGCTGACAGCCAGCGCCACATGGACGGGATTCAACCCCATCAAGGGCAAACCGCTTGGATGGCTCTGTGTGCTGTGGGTTCTGGCTCGCATCGGCTACCTGCTGCCAGGCCACAACGCGATCGTCGTGGCCGGCGCGCTGGAAGTGGCGTTTTTCGGCATTGCCGGCATTGCCCTGGCCCGCGTCATGGTCAAAGGAAAAAGCCTCCGCAACTACGGCGTCCCCGTGTTGATGATCGGGCTGGGCTGTATCGCCAATACACTGTTCCTGATGGCGGTGCTGCGCCAGGACTACCTGGGGCTGATGCGCCAGTTCAACCTGGGCATGCTGGTCATGGCCATCCTGGCCCTGCTCATCGCCCGGCGCGTCATCCCTTTCTTCACCATGCGCATGGTGCCGGGCCTGCAACTGCCCATGCATACGCGCACGGGGCACGCGCAGATGGTATTGGGCGGACTGGCCGTGCTGCTGATCGCAGCGGGACAGAACACACTGCTGGCCGCCGTGCTGGCCGCCATCAGCCTGATCGCGCTGTGGCAATGGTTTGCCTGGAAGCCTATGTCCGTCCTGCACAAGCCCCTGCTCTGGATTCTCTTCCTGGGATATCTGTTCCTGGCGCTGGGCCTGCTGTATGCGGCATTCCTCTATTCCGGCCTGGCGCAGGGCGCCTGGGCGCGTCCCGCCATCCATGCCCATATCATCGGCATCGGCGGCTTCTGCGTGCTCATCATCGGTATGCTGACGCGCACCGCGCTCGGCCACCTGGGCTATCCCATCGCGCTGGACCGCAGCATGCTGGCCAGCTATTACCTGGTGCTGGCCAGCTTTGCGCTGCGGCTTGGGGCGCTATGGCCGTCGAGCCTCAGTCTGATGCTGCTGCACACGGCGACCGCTTGCTGGATCGGCGCCTTCGGGCTGTATCTCTGGCGTTTCCTGCCCCGGCTGATCCGTCCCCGCGCCGACGCTGCGGCAAATCGCTGAGAAGGATCCGCGCATGCGCCTGACCGCCATGACAGACTATGCAATGCGGCTGCTGATGTATGTCGGCGAGCATCCCGAACGCCTGTGCACCATTGCCGAAATCGCACAGGCCCACGGTATTTCCGAGCCGCACCTGATGAAAATCACGCACAGGCTGGCGCAGAAAGGCTGGCTGGAAACCGTCCGTGGCAAGAACGGCGGCATGCGGCTGGCCCGTCCGGCGCAGGAGATGCGCCTGGGCAGCATCGTGCGTGATACAGAAAACGATATGGCGCTGATCGAGTGCTTTCTGCCCGACAGCCGCTGCGCCCTGACGGGCCGCTGCCGGCTGACCCACATTATCGACCAAGCGCTGCAGGACTTCCTGCTGCGCCTGGATCAATACACGCTGGCTGACATCCTGGCGCAGCCCGGCGACGGCCTTGCGCTACCCGCCTGCGCCGAAGAAGATCAGACGATATCGCAGCGCACCGTGATCGGGTGGGCGCGCAAGGTCTGAAGCACGTCGTCGCCGACTTCGCCGTCAACGTCCGAAACCGCATAACCGATCTGGCCGCGCGTCTGCAGGTGCTGGCTGATGATGTTCAGCCCGTGCTGCGCCATCAGGCTGCTCAGCGTGCCCAGCGCGCCCGGCTCATTGCGATGCACATGCAGGATGCGCGCCGTGCCTTCGGCCGCCTGATAGGGAATCTCGGGGAAATTGACGGATCCCTTGGTGGTGCCGCCAAGCGCGAAGCTCACCAGCTTCTCGGCAACCTCGCGGCCGATGTTCTCCTGGGATTCCTGGGTGCTGCCGCCGATATGCGGCGTCAGGATGACGTTGGGCAAGCCGCGCAAAGGACTGTCGAGCGGTTCCGCCACGCTCTTGGGCTCGGTCGGGAAGACATCGAGGGCCGCGCCCGACAGATGGCCGCTGACCAGGGCGTCGTGCAATGCCTGGATATCGACCACGGTGCCGCGCGAGGCATTGATCAGGATCGCGCCGCGTTTCATCGACGCCAGCGCGGAAGCATTGATGATGTTCTGCGTGGCGCGGCCGCCCGGCACGTGCAGCGATACGACGTCCGCCTGAGCCAGCAGCTTCTTCAGCGAAGTGACGGCGCGGGCATTGCCCAGCGGCAGCTTGGCTTCGATGTCGTGGAATATGACGCGCATGCCCGCGGCCTCGGCCAGCGTGCCTACCTGCGAGCCGATATTGCCGTACCCGATGATGCCCAGCGTCTTGCCGCGCGCCTCGAAGGCGCCATCGGCCGTCTTGTCCCAGAAACCTTCGTGGACCCGCGCATTCTTCTCGGGCACGCGGCGCAGCAGCAGGATCGCTTCGCCCAGCACCAACTCCGCCACTGAGCGCGTGTTGGAGAACGGCGCGTTGAACACCGGCACGCCGCGCAGCAATGCCCCCTCCAGGTCCACCTGGTTGGTGCCGATGCAAAAGCAGCCGACGGCGCGAATCTGCGGGAAGGCATCGAACAGCGCCGCATCCAGGTGCGTGCGCGACCGGATGCCGACCAGGTCAGCAGTCTTGAGCGCTTCGCGCAAGGCGTCCGGAGCCAGCGACGATGCATGCGTAACGACATCGGTCAGTCCAGCGGCGGCAAAAACCTCCACGGCGCTGGGATGTATGTTTTCGAACAGAACGATACGGGTCATGAAGCAATCCAGAAAAAACACACGAAAGCAAAATTGCGAATCCCGGCACGATGCGATACCGCAACCGCCGTACGCAACATCAATCTAGTATTGTGAACTGTTTTTCAGGCGAACAGGGCAACACCCCTGGCGCCATCCAGGGTAATACCTTACAAACATGAAAAAAAGTGCCTGTTACTCACAGGGGCCGAACAGCGGCGGCCCGGCTTCAGGCCCGCAACGGCTCATAGCAATACCTGTTCTTTCCTGCATGCTTGGCTGCATACATCGCCCCATCGGCATGTACGACCAGAGTGGCGACGTCTTGCCCGTGGACGGGGAAGACCGCCACGCCCACGCTCGCGGAAATGACGGCCGGCCCCTCCTTCAGATGAAACGGCTCCGACAGCGCCGCGATCACCTTCTCGGCGACAACACCGCAATCCCGCTCGTCCGACAGCCACGGCAGCACGATGGCGAACTCATCGCCGCCCAGGCGGGCCACCATATCCTCTTCCCTGACGCTATTGCGCAGCCGCTCGGCAACCTGCTGCAACAACACATCGCCCACCGCGTGGCCGTAGCTGTCGTTGACTTCCTTGAAACCGTCGAGATCCAGGTACAGTACAGCGGCCAGCGTGTCGTGCCTGTGCGCGAACGCCAATACCTTGGACAACCTGTCATGGAACATGACGCGGTTCGGCAAACGCGTCAGCGCATCGTGCATGGCATCGTGCGACAGGCGTTCCTCGAGCTCCTTGCGCGCAGTAATGTCCTGCGTGACGGCCACGAGAAACTTCGGCTTGCCATGCGAATTGCGCACCACGCTCAGCGCTTCGCATACCCACAGCAAAGAGCCGTCGCCGCGCCTGTAGGCTTTCTCGATTTCCTGGGGATAGATCCGGGCATTGGAAGACAGGCGCTGCGCAATGAATTGCCGCATCCTGTCGCCGTCCCGCGCATTCCCCAGATCGTACACAGTCAATCCGCACAGCGTTTCGCGGCTGTATCCCAGCATGCGACAGAATTTCTCATTGACCCCCAGGATGCGGCCGTCCGGCGCGATATGCGCAATGCCCATCGCCGCCTGATTGAAGGTCGCCCTGAACAGGGCCTCGTTGGCCAGCAAGGCATTGGCCACCGCGCGCTGGCGCGCCAGCGCCCACATCAGCAGGGCCGAGAGTATCAACAGCGCGGCCGTCGCAACGCTCGCCAGGGCAAGATAGCTGATCCGACGTTGTCTGACCGGAGTCATCTCATCATCGTAGGATACCCCTACCGTCACCATCAGGGGATAATCCCGCATCCTTCGGTAGCTGACGATACGGACCACGCCGTCCAGCGCAGCGCCGTCATCGATGAAATCGCCCGCCGGCTCATCCAGCCGCCGCTGGAACCAGTGCAGATCCCTGACGTCGACGCCGAAACTGCTGTGTTCGCCGAGCTTGCGCTCGAACACGACGCCGTCAAGATCGACCAGCTCCATCAGCCCTTTGTCGCCCAGGTCCGTCTGGTGATAGAAAACGGAGAAGCTGGAAGGATCGACCGACATTACAACCACACCCGCGAAGCTGCCGTCCGGCGGCGAAATGCGCATCGACATCGGCACCTGCCAGCGCCCCGTCACGCGGCCGATCACAGGCTCATTGATGAACAGCGTGTCATGGCGATTGTTGCGCTGCATCAGGAAGAATTTCCGGTCGGCATAATTGACCAGCCCTCCCTCCTTGCTGCTGCTGACGACCGCGCCTGTTTCATCCACCACGCTGATAATGTTGAATGTTTCTTCGCGGATGATCCGATTTTCGACCCAATTGCGCAGATCGATATGCTTCCCGTTGCTGAGGTACTGCTCACGCACGAAGGCCGCCATCTGCTCGGCTGCCTGCAAGGTGCGGGATACCTGCTGCTCGAACGCAATCGCCAGATTGGCATTGGACTTCATGGCCGCCTCTATCGCCTGCTCGCGTTCGAACTCGATGCGCTGCATCGTCATCCACCAGAGGGCGACGACAACGGTGGCGCAAACCAGCACGATGACCGGACTCAGCGTCATGCGGAGCAGCCGGCGCCAGAAGGCGCCAGCCGGCTGCACGGCAGCATCCCCGACCTCAAGCGCCTTCAGGCGAATCATCCGGTCAATCCTCGTATATTTTTGTAAAACCGGATTATCGCAAATATTTGCGTTCTTGCTACGGCAATCCTCTCCTGTCCGCCACCATTCTGGCATTGGCCAGCCGCATGCCCCGTCTGGGGCATCTGGGGCGCCGATGACGCGCTGCACCGCGGAAACATGGAGTCCGTTCTGGACGCCGGCCTGTCTCGCGATCAATTGATGGATCTGAATGCCAAAGGCGTGATAAAAGTCACGGATCCAACAACCTCGACGGAAGAACAGCATGGATAGACCCGCAGCAGTATCGGCATTCAACCTTGCCCTGGAGACTGAAAAACCGGCCTTTGAAGAATTCTTCATTGCACGGCTCCTGGGCCTTGAATTCGACTATCTCGACGGCCAATGCATTGTCAGCTTCGAACTCAAGGACTTCATGTTCAATCCCCAGGGCTCGCTGCACGGGGGCATAATTGCCACCGTAATGGATATTTCAATGGGCCACCTGCTCAATCACGTCCAGGGGCCTGGCTCCACGCTGGAAATGAAGACGCAGTATGTGAAAGCCGCCCGCCAGGGAAAACTGCAATGCCGCGGAGAATTCACGCGCCGGGGACGGACCATCTCTTTCCTGAAATCCACCATGACCGATGAGCAGGGCGATATCATCGCCTTTGCGACGGCGACATGGCTGCAACTCAAGAAATGACGGCATGCGATCCGCGCATCAGTGCCGACCATGCCAGATTCGGCATGCCCGAGACCAAACTCAATGAAGAAGCCTGTGGATACTCCCCCGCGCCAGGTCGTTCTGGTTCCCGGGTTCATGCTCGATGAAACACTCTGGGATGAGTTCGGACGCCATCTTCCCGAGGACTGGGAGATTTGCCACGCTTCTCTGACAGGCGGCCAAACCATTCGCGATATTTCACGGCATATCGCGAATCATCTGCCCCAGCGGTTTGTGCTGATCGGTTTTTCCCTGGGCGGATACATTGCCAGGCAACTGGCGGCGGATTACCCGGAGAAAGTGGATGCGCTCGTGATCATAGCCAGTTCTCTTCGCGAGGACACCGAGCAACAGGCAAAGCACAAGCTGCAAGCCATAAAGGCCCTTTCTCCAGCCACATTCAAAGGATTGAGCCGAGGAACAGTCGCCAGATCATTGCACGCGGACCGATCCCAGGACGCCGAGCTCATCTCCCGCATCAAGCGCATGGGAGTCCGGCTCGGGTACGACGCCCTGGTAACGCAATCGGGACTGCGCAGATCCGGCGTTCCAACGACAGCCATACGATGTCCGACGCTGATTGTCGCGAGCGCAGGCGATGCGCTGCGTTCCCTGGAAGAAGCGAATGAACTGTTCGAGGCCATCCCCAATGCGTCTCTTCAAGTGCTCGACGGCAGCGGCCACATGATTCCCCTGGAGCAGCCCGAGGAGCTCGCCGCAGCCATCATCCGCTGGCTGAATGCGCAGGAACGGCACTGACGGTATCCTGATCGGACGCCCGGTGCAGGCCATGGCTGGGTCGGCTCTTCCCAACTCAGACATGGCGACGCGCCCCCTTGCCTATTGCCGTCTATGAAAGCACCAGTCTTGCCAAGCGCAGCGCAATCAATTCCCTCGCACGGCAGGGACGCCGATATCGCGTGGTTTACAACAGCTCCAGCCTGGCAGGCCAGATCGCAGCCATCGAAAGCGGGCTTGCCGGCTCCGTCATACAGTCCCATGGCGCCATTGTGTATCCCGAAGCGAAGTGCGTGAGCAAGCGGGGCTGCAGAAAAGGCTCGCGCGGGCTCAAGATGGGTTTACCGGGTGCTTGTCAGACAGTAACATCGGCAACGTATCCATCCTTTAACCCCGTCCGCAATGAATCCCGCCCGTTTCGATCTTGTGACACTTGCTCTGTTCGTGGATGTCGCCCGTGAAGGCAGCATCTCGGGCGGCGCCCGGCGGGCGCATCTTGCGGTGGGCGCCGCCAGCCGGCGCATCACCGACCTGGAAGCCGCGCTGGGGACGCCCCTGCTGTACCGCCTGAGCTCCGGCGTCGAATTGACACAGGCCGGACATGCCTGTCTGGCGCATGCTCAGCGCGTGCTGCACGAAGTCAGCCAGATGGCAGGCTCTCTGTCGGACTTTGCGCACGGGCTTCGCGGTCAGATTCGCATCGCCGCCAATACGTCTTCGCTTACACAGTTCCTGCCCGAAGACCTGGCCGCCTTCATGCAGGCGCAGCCGGGCGTACGCATCGACCTGGAAGAGCACAACAGCAATCACATCGTGCAGCTGGTGCGTGACAACCGCGCCGACCTGGGCATTTTTGCCGACCGCACTCCCTGCAATGATCTGGAAACCGTCCCTTACCGCCGGGACGAACTTGTGCTGGTGACTCACCCTGAACATCCATTGGCCGGGCGCAAGACGCTTTCTTTCATCGATACCATCGACTTCGACTATGTTGGCCTGCCCCCTACGACCTCGCTGGCCATGCGCCTGCAGGAAGAAAGCACACGCCTGGATCAAGTATTGCGGCTACGCATCCAGGTGCGCAGCTTCGACGCCATCTGCCGTATGGTCGCCACCACCCGGATGATAGGTATTCTGCCCCGGCGGGCCGCTGCTCCACACGCGCGCTCCATGAAACTCAAGCTGATCAGACTGAATGACGGCTGGGCGCGCCGCTGGCTGTTGCTCGGGGTGCGCAACAGCGAAGCCCTGACCACGCCCGCCCGCCTGCTGCTGTGGCACCTGAAACACCAGGCGGAAAGTACCGAACCTGCGTCTTCCGTCGCTTCAGACCGTTGAGCTTTCGCATTTGAAGAAAGCCCTGTTGCGCGATTGTCGATTCCTTCCACTCTCATGCAGGGGTTAGGCTTGCTCCGTAATAAGAAATATCATGAGGAGCAACAGTGTCCAGCCAGATTCTCGCCGGCTGCCGGGTCATCGAGCTTGGCCAGTTGATCGCCGGCCCCTTTGCCGCCAAGACACTTGCCGATTTCGGCGCAGAAGTCATCAAGATCGAACCGCCCGGCGTGGGCGACCCGTTGCGCAAATGGCGACTGCTGCATGAAGGCACCTCGGTCTGGTGGGAGGCCCAATCGCGCGGCAAGAAATCCGTCTGTGTGGATCTGCGCCAGAAAGAAGGCCAGGACATCGTGCGCAAGCTGGCGCAGGATGCCGACATCCTGATCGAGAATTTCCGCCCGGGCACCATGGAAAAATGGGACCTGTCCTGGGAAACCCTGCACGAACTGAACCCCCGGCTCATCATGCTGCGGGTATCAGGCTACGGACAGAACGGACCACGCGCCCAGGAACCGGGCTTCGCAGCCATCGGCGAAGCCTTTGCCGGCCTGCGTTATCTGAACGGCGAACCCGGAAGAGCGCCCGTACGCGCCGGCCTGTCCCTGGGAGACACCATCGCCGGGCTTCATGGCGCCCTGGGCGTGCTGCTGGCGCTCTATCAGCGCGACGCGCGCGGCGGCAAGGGACAGATGATCGACGCCGCCCTGTACGAAAGCCTGTTCAACCTGACCGAAAGCCTGCTGCCCGAGTATTCGGCATTCGGCGCCGTGCGCCAGCCCGCCGGAGCCGCCCTGCCCGGCATCGCCCCTTCCAACGCCTACCGCTGCCACGACGGCAGCCACATCCTGATCGCAGGCAATGGCGACGCCATCTTCCAGCGCCTGATGCGCTGCATCGGCCGGCAGGACCTCGCCGACGACCCGGCGCTGGCCCACAACGACGGCCGGGTCGCCCGGGTAGACGAACTGGACGCCGCCATCGAAGCCTGGACGGAATCGCAAACCGACATCGATGCCATGCTTGAAGCGCTGAAAGCCGCCGGCGTGCCGTCTGGCCGCATCTATTCGATACGCGAGATCGCCGAAGACCCGCACTACCGCGAACGTGGCGCCATCACACGCATACAGGCCGCCAGCGGCATCGACGTGGAGATGCCCGCCGTATTCCCGATACTTTCCGACAACCCCGGCGGCGTCGACCGTCGCGCGCCCACCTTGGGCGAGCACACCGACAGTGTCCTGGCTGATGCGGGCTTCGATGCCGCCACGCTGGCCGACCTGCGGGCACGAGGAGTCCTGGCATGATGATAAAAGGCGCTGCGCGCATCGAGATCAACGAAGTCGGTCCGCGCGACGGCCTGCAGATCGAACGCGCCCACGTTCCCACACCGGACAAGATTGCATTTGTCGACGCGCTTTCGGCCTGCGGCTTCGCTCGCATCGAAGTCACCAGTTTCACTTCTCCCAAGGCTATACCGGCCCTGGCCGACGCGCAGGAAGTCATGCGTGGCATCCAGCGCCGGCCCGGCGTCGTCTACACCGCCCTGGTTCCCAATATCCGGGGACTGGAACGCGCTCGCGAATGCGCCATGGACGAAATCAACCTGGTCATGTCAGCCAGCGAGACCCACAACCGCGCCAACCTGCGCATGACGCGCGAACAGTCCCTGGCTCAACTGCTGGGTATTCTGTCCGCTGCAAACACGCAGCCCGCCCTGCCCTGCAATGTATCGCTGTCCACCGTCTTCGGCTGCCCGTTCGAGGGCGAGGTCAACCCGGAAGACGTCATCCGGCTGGCACGCAGCGTGGTCGATGCCGGCGCCTCGGGCATCACACTGTGCGACACCACAGGCATGGCCTATCCCAGCCAGGTCGCCGAAATGTGCGAGCGCGTCCAGGAGGCCCTGCCCTCTACGCCGCTGACCATCCACCTGCACAACACCCGCGGCATGGCGCTGGCCAATGCGATAGCCGCCTGGCAGACCGGCGTCACCCGCTTCGACGCTGCCGCCGGCGGTCTGGGCGGCTGTCCCTACGCCCCGGGCGCAAGCGGCAATGTCAGCACCGAGGAACTGGTGCATATGTTCCAGTGCATGGGCATCGATACGTCCGTCGACCTGCCTGCTTTGCTTGCGGTTGTGCGCGGCCTGCCGGCCCTGGTGCAACGCGATTTCAACCTTCCCTTGCTCGCGGCCGGACACCGCCTGCATACCCACCCCGCTCCCGCCTGGCTGGCCGAGCGATTTCCACCGGACCAGCTCACGGCCGGCAACCCATAACAATCAGGAGATAAACAATGTCTACTCGCCAATTCCAGGCACTGCGCCGCCACACTTTCAAGCTGGCCTCCGCCGGCCTGCTGTGCGCCGCCATCACACCGGCCCTCGCCTCCGACTATCCGACCCGGTCCGTGAGCTTGATCGCCTCAGCGGCGCCAGGAGGCACCACCGACATCGCCGCCCGCATGATAGCCGAGCCGCTGGGCAAGGCCCTGGGCCAGACCGTCGTGGTCGACAACAAACCTGGCGCATCCGGCAACATCGCCGCCCAATTCGTGCTGCGGTCCCAGCCTGACGGCTACAACCTGCTGCTGCAGTATTCGGGCTTCCAGGTTATCACCCCGCATGTCCAGACCAATGTGGAATTCGATCCTGTTACCGACTTCGAGCCGGTGGCCAACGTTCTGTCGGCCCCCCAGGTCATCGTGATCCGTCCCGGGCTGCCCATCAACAGCCTGCAGGAGCTGGTGGAATACGCCAAGGCCAATCCTGGCAAGCTCAACTACGCATCCTCGGGCAACGGCTCGCTGCAACACGTGGCCACCGAGCTGCTCAACCAAATGGCCGAGATCAAGACCGTGCACATCCCCTATAAGGGCACCGGCCCCGCACTGACCGATCTCCTGGGCGGCTCCGTCGACATGACCATCACTACCCCTCCTCCGCTGCTGCCGCATATCCAGGCCGGCAAGCTGCGCGCCCTGGCCGTTACCGGCGCCCAGCGCATCGACTCCCTGCCCGACGTTCCCACGGTGGCCGAGGCCGGTTTCCCCGATCTGCTCATTGCGTCCTGGTTCGCAATGTATGCCCCAAAGGACACGCCGCGACCCGTGGTCGACAAACTGGCCGGTGAAATCGAACAGATCATGAAAACGGATGCCTTCCGCCAGCAGGCGGCCAAGCTCGGCGCGGACGCCGAATTCATGGGACCCGACACTCTGCGTAAATACACTCAGGCGGAACTGGATCGCTGGGGCCAGGTGGTGCGGTCAGCAAACATCACCGCTGAATAAACTCGCCAGGCTGCTCCATCGAGTCATAGAGCGTTACTGCGCCTTCGGCTTGCCGCCCCCTCCAAGGGGGCGCTTCTTTTCTGGGGCAGCCCGGCGACAGAAAAACCGGACATTTCATGCGCTTCTGGCAAAAAGCGGGCTTGCCGTTGCCGTCCTGACGCAATGCAGCGTACCATTGCGCCATGCAATTCGAAACCTGGCTTGTTTTCCTTGTCGCATGCGTGGGCCTGTCGATCTCTCCCGGGCCGAACGGCCTGCTTGCGCTCACGCATGGCGCGATGCACGGGAGCCGCAAGGCCTCGTTCACCATCCTTGGCGGAGCCGTAGGCTTCGTTGCCGTCATCGCCCTCAGCATGTTCGGCATCGGCGCCCTGATCAAGTCATCCGTCCTTTGGCTGACCGTGCTCAAATGGGCCGGCGGGCTCTATCTTGTCTGGCTCGGAATCCAGGTATGGCGCTCGCCCGCGATCACGATCATCGTCGACCGAAGCGCCCTGGAGGTGCAAGGATGGTCGCTGTTCCGGCAAGGGCTGCTGTCGGCGGTGACCAACCCGAAAGTCCTGCTGTTCTTCAGCGCCTTCCTTTCGCAGTTCATCGACCCGCAGCGCAGCCTGGCGCAGCAGTTTCTCGTTATCGCCGCCACATTCGCCGCCACGGAGATCATCACTGAATACGTGCTGGCAAGCGCCGCCCATCGCATCCGCCCCTGGCTTGCGCGTATCGGGCGGCGCTTCAATCGGTCTTGCGGGGGAGCTTTTATTGCAATCGGCGCGGCGCTACCGCTGCGGGGCTGACAAGAGCCTGGGGTAGAGCCAAGGAATGGTGGGCGGTACAAGGTTCGAACTTGTGACTTCCACCGTGTGAAGGTGGCACTCTACCACTGAGTTAACCGCCCAGGTTGCCGTGGTTTCCGCTGCTAGAAGCGCAGAACCAGGAACTGGAAAGACGGTGATTATACACAAATCCTGATCGCGCTGTGAAGCGCGATCAAAGCTGCCGCCACACGCAACCGCCGCCAGACGACTTGTCCAGGTCCTCCAGGTAGGACTCATGGGCCGCCAGTTCTTCGGCCTGCGCGAAGATCACTGGCAGGCTGCTCGCGTCGATGCGCTCCAACTGCACGTGGGATCCGCCCGATGAAGCATCTTCGTCGCTGAAGTCCATCATCAGGCCGTTCTGGCCGCGCGTCATGGCCAGCCAGACATCGGCGAGCAGCTCCGAATCCAGCAAGGCGCCGTGCAGGGTGCGGTGCGCGTTCGAAATGCCGTAGCGCTCGCACAGCGCATCCAGGCTGTTGCGCTTGCCGGGATGCAGTTCGCGGGCGTAGGTCAGCGAATCGGTGATCTTGGCGCAGACCTCGTCCATGCGCGGCCGTCCGGCCTTGGCCAGCTCGGCATTCAGGAACTTGGTATCGAACGGCGCATTGTGGATGATGATTTCGGCGTCCTTGATGTACTCCAGGAAGCGGTCGGCGATCTCGGGAAACCGCGGATGGTCCGCCAGAAACTCCGTCGTCAGGCCGTGCACGGCAAGCGCTTCGGGGTCGCTGTCCCGATCTGGATTGAGATACAGATGCAGGTGGTTGCCCGTCAGGAGGCGATTCACGATTTCCACGCCCGCCAGTTCCACCACGCGGTGTCCATCGGCGGGATCCAGGCCCGTCGTTTCGGTATCCATTACGATTTGACGCATATTCTCTCTGCTATCAGCAATTCCCGGGCCTCGAGGCCCGGGCTTCTTCAACATGGCTGCAGGCAGCCCGCAGTTCCAGGCCGGACTATCCGAAACCTTGCCATTCATTCACGCTTGCTGTTTACGAAGCGGAATGAGCCGGTTCCTCGATCTTCCCTTCGCCCGCTTCCGGGCCCTCCTCGCCTGCTTCGACGTGCTCCCGCACCTTGGGCGCGATGAGGGTGTAGGCTGCCGGCACCACGAACAAAGTCAGTATGGTACCAAGCATCAGGCCGCCCACCAGCACCCAGCCGATCTGCTGGCGCGATTCCGCGCCCGCGCCGGCCGCATAGGCCAGGGGCAGCACGCCCAGCACCATGGCGCCCGTCGTCATCAGGATGGGGCGCAGGCGCAGCACGCTGGCCTCGATGACGGCCTGGACCAGTTCCATGCCTTCGTCGCGCAGCTGATTGCTGAATTCCACGATCAGGATGCCGTGCTTGGTGATCAGGCCGACCAGCGTGATCAGGCCGATCTGGCTGTAGATGGAAAGCGTGCCTCCGGTCAGCCACAGCGCCAGCAGCGCTCCCGCCATGGACAGCGGCACCGAGAACATGATGATCAGCGGGCTGCGCCAGCTTTCGAACTGCGCCGCCAGCACCAGGTAGATGAAAGCCAGCGCCATCATGAACGCCAGGTAGATGCTGCCCGAGGAATCGCGGAACTCGCGCGATTGTCCGTCCAGGTCGGTCAGCATGGTCGGAGGCAGGACTTCCTTTGCTACCGCCTCCATATGCTCCAGCACTTCGCCCAGGGCATAGCCCGGCGCCACCGCCGCCTCGATCTTCACGGCGCGCAGACGGTTGAAGTGATTCAGCGACTGGGGCGATACGCTTTCCATCACGTCGACGAAGTTGGACAGCGGCACCATGCCGCCGTCGCGCGTACGCACGTGGATGTCGGAAATATCGGCCGGCGAAGAGCGGTCATAGTCGCGCATCTGCACGATGACATCGTATTGCTCGCCTTCGTCCTGGTAGCGTGTGACCTGGCGCCCGCCCAGCAGGGTTTCCAGCGTGCGGCCCACGACGCCCACGTCGACGCCCACATCGGACAGCTTGTCGCGGTTGACCTCGATACGCAGTTCGGGCGTGTTCAATCGCAGGTCGGTCTCCAGGTTCTGCAACCCCGGATAGGACTGCAGTTGCGCCATGAAGACGTTGGCCAGCTCCGCCATTTCCGCATAGGAAGTCTGCGCCATCAGGATGAAGTTGACCGGCTTGGCGGTGGCCCTCTGGCCCAGCGAGGGCGGATTGTTCACGAAGGCGTTGACGCCCGGCAGGCCGGAGAATTTCGGACGCAGGTCGCTGGCGATGTCCTGCTGCTTGCGATCCCTGTCGTCCCAGTGCTTGAGCCGCAGGATGACAAAGGCATCGGACACCGTGGGAAAGCCGATGGTCGCCTGGTAGCCGGCGGCTTCCTCGATCTCGCTGTACATGCTTTCGATCTGTTCCACATTGCGCAGCGTGTAGTTGACCGTGGATCCTTCCGGCGCCCTGACGATGCCGAAGACAACGCCGCGATCCTCGATGGGGGCCAGCTCGCTTTTGACGACGGTGAACAATACCCCGCTGCCCGCGGCGACCAGCAGCGCCAGTCCCATGACCAGCCAGCGCAGCCGCAATGCGCGCGCCAGCCCGCGCCGGTAAGCTTGGGTCAGCCACTCGAGAAAGCCTTCGATCAGACGGTAAAGCCGCCCATGCGAAGTCTGGTGGCGGAGCAGCTTGGCGCACATCATGGGTGTCAGCGTCAGCGCCACGAAGCCCGACACCAGCACGGCGCCGGCCAGCGTCAGCGCAAACTCGATGAACAGGCGGCCGGTGCGGCCCGTGGCGAAGGCCAGCGGCGCGTACACCGTGATCAGAGTCAGCGTCATGGCGACGATGGCGAAGCCGATTTCCTTCGCCCCCAGGAAAGCCGCCTGCATGCGCGATTTTCCTTCTTCGATATGCCGGAAAATATTCTCCAGCATCACGATGGCATCATCCACCACCAGGCCGATGGCCAGCACCATGGCCAGCAGCGTCAGCGTATTGATGGAAAAGCCGAACAGATACATGATGCCGAACGCGCCGATCAGCGACACCGGAATGGTGACGATGGGAATGATGCTGGCGCGCACGCTGCGCAGGAAAAAGAAGATGACCAGCACCACCAGTATCACCGCCTCGGCAATGGTGTGATAGACGGAGCGGATCGACTCCTGGATGAAGACCGAGCTGTCATAGGTGATGTTCAGCGACATGCCCTCGGGCAGGGTTTCATTGATCTGCGCGACTTCATCCCGCACCGCCTGCGACAGGTCCAGAGGGTTGGCCGTGGACTGCTTGGTCACGCCGATGGTGATGCTGGGGCGGCCATTGAAGCGGCCCATGACACGCTCGTCGGCGGGCCCCACCTGCACATCGGCCACATCGCTGATGCGCACGGGATAGCCGCTGACCTGCGCAACCACGACATTGCGGAACTGTTCCACGGTCCGCAGGTCCGTCGACGAAACCACGGAAAACTCCCGGTCGCGGGATTCGATGCGGCCTGCCGGGATCAGCACGTTCTGCGAGCGCAATGCGCTTTCCACGTCCTGTGGGGTCAGTTGGAACGCCGCCAGCTTGGTTCTGTCGACGAAAATTCGCATGGACGGCAGGCGTTCACCGAACACACGCACCTCGGCGGCGCCGGGCAGCACGGAAAGTCGCGTCTTGATGTAGCGGTGGATGAAGTCCGACGCTTCGACCTGGGTGTAGTTGCCGGTCGTCACGCCGATGTAGATGATGGGAGTCGAGTCCGCCTCGACCTTGCTGATGATGGGCTCGTCGATTTCGTCCGGCAGCCAGCGCCGTGCGCGCGATACTTTGTCGCGCACATCGGCGGCGGCGGCATCGGGATCGCGCGACAGATTGAAGCGGATGTCGATCAGGCTGCGCTCGGAGCGGCTGCGCGAAGTCATGACGTCCACGCCCTCGATGCCCGCCAACTGGTCCTCCAGCGGCTTGGTCACCTGCGACTCCACCACCTCCGGCGAAGCTCCCTTGTAGTCGGTAATGACGGAAACCATCGGTTCGTCGATGGCGGGGTATTCCCGCACGGTCAGCCTGTCGTAGGAGATCAGGCCTACCAGCACGATGATCAGTGTCAGAACGGTGGCGAATACCGGACGACGGATGCAGATATCGGAAAGAACCATGGCCGCCTCTTTTTCCTTCAGGAAGCGGCGGACGCCGCATCATCGCCCTCGATGATCAGCACCTTGCTGCCATCCGATATTTTCTGCAGGCCGGATACCACGACCTTGTCTCCCGCAGTCAGGCCGGCCACGATCTCGACCTGCCCGTCGCGGCGCTGGCCGATCTGCACGGCCAGCCGCTGGACATGGTCATCCACGACCCTGTAGACATATTGCGTCTGCCCCGACGGCGACAGGGCGGCTTCGGGCACGGTCAGCGAAGGCTCCTCGGAAAAGCGCAGCAGCACGCGCGCGAACATGCCGGGGCGCAGCAGGCCGTCGGCATTGTCGACCGAAGCGCGCATCAGCAGGGAGCGGCCGCCCACGTCGACCACGGGACTGATCGCCCTGACCCTGCCCGGGCGCACTTCGCCAGGAAGGGCGTCGAATTGCAGCGTCAGCGACATGCCCACATTGACCTGCGCCAGATATTGCTCCGGAATGCGGAAATCGACATTGAGGGGGTCGATGGACGCCAGCAGCACAATATTGTCGCCCACATTGACGTAGTCGCCGACGGATACGTCGCGCAAGCCGATCACCCCGTCGAAGGGCGCAACGATGACCGTCTTGTCCATGCGGGCCTTGGCCAGCGCCACGGCGGCTTCCTGCACACGCATCTGGCTGGCCGCCTCGTCCCGCCCCTGCTGGCTGATGAAACCCTTGCGGCTCAGTTCGCTGGCCCGGCGGTGCTGGCTGCTGGCAAGGCTCAGATTGGCCTGCGCCTGCGCCAGCTCGGCCTTGACCACGCTGTCGTCCAGCCTGACCAGCACATCTCCCCTGGAAACGCGGCTGCCCTCGGAAAAGCGTATTTCGCTGATGCGTCCGGCGATTTCAGAGCGGATCTGCGCGGAATCCTCGGCCCTGAGGTTTCCAACCGCGGAAATGCCGCGCACGAGATCGCGCAGTTCGACCGTGGCGACCTCGATCCGCACCGCCTGCGCCTCGCTGGGCGCCGCCGCCTTCGGTTCGCCGCCGGACACTGCCGTCCGGCCGGAGCCATACCAATGCGCGGCTCCGGCGCCAATGGCTGCGCCGGCGACCAGAATGATCAATACACCGGGAATGTTGAGTTTCATCAGTTCTAGAATATTCGTATCGGAGGAAACGTCCAGCCAGGGCCGGTACGGATAAATGCAGAATGTATCACCTGATGACCTCGTGCTGAACGGGATGTTTCAGAAATACTGATTCTTTTTCGTATCAGCCGCCGAACTGCGCCGCGCCCTGGTTGGCAAGCATGTCCGCCCGCTCGTTGCCGGGGTCTCCCGCATGCCCCTTGACCCATTGCCAGCGCAGCTCATGCCGTTGCGCCAGATCGTCCAGCGCCTGCCAGAGATCCGCATTCTTCACCGGCTTGTTGTCGGCGGTGCGCCAGCCGCGCCGCTTCCAGTTGGACAGCCATTCCGTCATGCCTTTCTGCACGTATTTGGAATCGGTATGGATCACGACGCTGCAGGGACGCTTCAGCGCCCCCAGCGCCTGTATGACCGCCATCAGCTCCATGCGGTTGTTCGTCGTCTCCGCTTCGCCCCCGAACAAGGTTTTCTCGTGCGGCCCCTGCCGCAGCAACACCCCCCATCCGCCCGGCCCCGGATTGCCCTTGCAGGCGCCATCGGTCCAGATCTCCACTGTCCTGCTGTCCACTGCCTTGCTACTCACACTCGGCTTCCTGATTCATGCTGAATGATTTCCATTGCTCTTTCCGTCGATGTCGCGGCGATTGCCGCTCCTTGCCGCCCGGCCGCATCGCCGCTCTCGTGTGCCTGCCTGCTCGCGACCGCCGCCTGCCGCCGCTCCCGACGCTTGCGCTTGCGCTTCCAGGCGGGCGCCACCAGGCGCATGCCTGCCACCCGTTTAACGGCGGATACGGCATACGCCGCGCCGCATACCGGCCACCAGCGGTCGCCGGCGTGCTCCATGAACGCCCAGCGCTCCAGCCATTTCTGCGTCTGGCACAAGGGGGCGTAGCAGCCGAAGCGGCCGCGGTCGATCTCCAGCTGCAGCAGCTTGCACCAGTCCTTCAGGCGCGCGACCGAAACCTGCTGGTGCACGGGAGACGGCAGCAGCGGGTCCAGGCCGGGAATGCTCTCGCGCAGCCCCCAGAGGCTCCAGGGGTTGAACCCCGTCATGACCAGCCTGCCCTCGGGCACCAGCACCCGCTCGGCCTCTCGCAGGATCTGGTGCGGCGAGGAGGAGCACTCCAGCACATGCGGCATGACCAGCAGGTCGACACTGTCCGAATCGAACGGCAGGTTCTCGGGTTCCAGCACCAGCGATACTCCCGCCGCCCTGTTGCCCGGCGAAGATTCCTGGTGCGTCCTGGCCTTGAAGGGCATGCGATTGGCGGAAAGCAGATCCCATTCCGGCAAACCGATCTGTATGGCATGATAGCCAAAGACATTCGCCACCATGGCATCGACCTGCGCCTGCTCCCACCTCCGGACATACCTGCCGGCGGGAGATTGCAGCCACTGCGCGAGTTCTACAATTGTCGATTGATCCAATGCCACTTCCGCTCCTGACGGACGATGAACAGATACACAGAAGAACACAGATGAACAGCCAAACAGAACGAAAGATCGCCGGCGCCACGCTGGTTCCCCTGCCCGCCCTCTCTGACAACTACATCTGGCTGCTGTCGAAAAACGGCAAGGCGCTGGTCGTGGACCCCGGCGAGGCCCGTCCTGTACTGGATTATCTTCATAGGCACGACCTGGCGCTGTCGGCCATCCTGCTCACGCACCACCACGGCGACCATACAGCCGGGGCTGCCGAATTACAACAGGCTACGGGCGCTCCCGTCTACGGCCCTGCGAGAGAAAAACTTCCGGTCTGCGACCATCGCCTCTCGGAAGGCGACACTATAACGCTTCCCGAGTTCGGGCTGACGCTGTCCGTCCTGGACGTGCCCGGACACACCGCCGGACACATCGCGCTGCATGGCCGTATCGGCGGCGAGCAGCCTGTGCTTTTCTGCGGCGACACCCTGTTCGCAGCCGGCTGCGGGCGCCTGTTCGAGGGCACTCCCGCGCAAATGGTCGAATCTATGGGT
Organism: Paracandidimonas soli; assembly: GCF_004342005.1. Lineage (GTDB taxonomy): Bacteria > Pseudomonadota > Gammaproteobacteria > Burkholderiales > Burkholderiaceae_B > Paracandidimonas > Paracandidimonas soli. The sequence continues at coordinate 53,782 of NZ_SMBX01000002.1, read as the reverse complement.
AAACTACGGTCTTTGCCGCCAGACACCCTGGTCTGCTGCGGACACGAATACACTTTGTCCAATCTGCGCTGGGCCCTGCATGTCGAGCCCGGCAACGGCGCACTGCAACAGCGCCGGGACCAGGCTTCGAGGCTGAGGGATAACGGATTGCCCACGCTGCCGTCGACGATAGGCGACGAGCTGGCCATCAACCCGTATCTGCGACTTTCGGAGCCTGCCGTCATTGCCGCGGCATCGGCGCACGCCGGCGCCGCGCTTTCCTCGGATGTCGATGTATTCGCCTGTCTGCGTGAATGGAAGAATAACTTCAGATAATGCCCTGCATCCAATGACGATCCTGCGTACCCTGCTCCTGGCAATGGCCGTCCTTCTCGGCGGCTGCGCCGCGACACAGTCGCCATCCGATACCACCTCCGCCAAGACGAGCTATCTTGCGGCGCAGACGTCCCGCAGCACCATCGACCTGACCAAGCCGCCGCGCGACATGTGGGACCGCATCCGCCGCGGATTCGCCATCCCCAACCTGGAAGGCGAGCTGACGGACTACTGGACCAACTACTACGCCTCGCACCCCGAAGCCATTCAGCGCATGAGCCAGCGCGCGGGGAAATTCCTGTACTACATCGTCGACGAGCTGGACAAGCGCGGCCTGCCCTCCGAACTGGCGCTGCTGCCCTTCGTCGAAAGCGCCTACAACCCCACGGCATTGTCCCGCGCCAAGGCGTCGGGCCTGTGGCAGTTCATTCCCAGCACAGGCAGGCACTACAATCTGCGGCAGGACGCGTGGCTGGACCTGCGCCGCGACCCGATCGCCTCCACCCAGGCCGCGCTGGACTACCTGAGCTACCTGTACGATTTCCAGGGCGACTGGTATCTCGCCCTCGCCTCCTACAACTGGGGCGAAGGCGCGGTCAAGCGGGCCAGGGATCGCAACACCGAGGCCGGCCTGGACGCCGACTACGCCTCGATCCGGATGCCCGACGAAACGCGCAATTACGTCCCCAAACTGCAAGCCATCAAGAATATTGTCGCAGACCCGCAACGCTACGGCATCACGCTGCCGGAAGTCGCCAATATCCCCTATTTCGTCACCGTCAAGAAAACCCGCGACGTCGATATCGCCATCGCGGCGCAACTGGCGGAAATGCCGGAAGAAGACTTCAAGGCGCTCAATGCCGCGCACAACCATCCCGTCATCCTGGCCGAGCACAACCCGACCTTGCTGTTGCCTGCCGACCGCGTCGACATCTTCAATGCCAACCTGCAGGCCTATCAGGGCAAGCTCAGCACCTGGAACACCTACAAGGCCAAAAAAGGCGAATCCTACGCCGAAATCGCCAGAAAACATGGCATAACCCTGGGCCAATTGCGTAAAATCAACGGCCTTGGCAGCAAAAGCACCCGCGCTGTCGCCCAGACGCTGCTGATACCCTCCCAGCAAGGAGGCATCCAGTTGGCATCGCTGGACAGCTCTCCGCAGCCGTCCGCAACTCCGCAAGCGCGGCAGCGCAAGGGAGACGTCACTGTGCTGCGCCGCCAGGCAAACGTGCGCACGCATACGGTAAAGCGCGGCGACACATTGTTCTCCCTAGCGAAACGCTACAGCACGACGGTAGAGGAATTGCGCAAGCTGAATAATCTGAAAGGCAACAATCTTGCGCTCGGAAAGCGGCTGCGCGTTCCCGGCACGAATATCCGCGGCTAGGGGCGATCCCGCCCCGGCCCGCATCGACAACCATCATCTGAGAAAACATACATAGGATCTGCATCATGGGTTTCTTGAGCGGAAAACGCATCCTGATCACAGGAGTCATCTCGAATCGTTCGATTGCCTACGGCATTGCGCAAGCCTGTCGGCAACAAGGCGCCGAGATCGCGCTGACCTACGTCGGAGAACGCTTCAAAGAGCGTGTGGAAGAATTCGCCGAGGAATTCGGCACCAACATCGTCCTTCCCTGCGACGTCGCCGAAGACGAGCAGATCGACGGCCTGTTCCGCGAGCTCGGCAAAGTCTGGGACGGCCTGGACGGCCTGGTGCACTCCATCGGATTCGCTCCCCGCGAATCCATTTCGGGCACGGTCCTCGACGGCATGACACGCGAGAATTTCCGCATCGCCCACGACATTTCCTCGTACAGCTTCGCCGCCATGACCAAGGCCGCGCTGCCGATGCTGGAAGGCCGCAAGAGCTCGGTGCTGACCATGTCCTACCTGGGGGCCGAGCGCGCCATTCCCCACTACAACACCATGGGCATGGCCAAGGCTTCGCTGGAAGCCAGCGTACGCTACATCGCCGCCGCGCTCGGCCCCCAGGGCATCCGTGCCAACGGCATTTCCGCCGGCCCGATCAAGACGCTGGCCGCCGCGGGCATCAAGGACTTCACCACGATCTTCAAGTTCGTGGAAACCCATGCGCCGCTGCGCCGCAACGTCACCATCGAAGATGTAGGCAACGTCGCGGCGTTCATGCTGTCTGACCTGGCCGCCGGCATCACCGGGGAAATCACGCACGTCGACGGCGGCTTCAATGCCGTGGTGCCCGGCATGTCGCCCGACGACCTGCCCTGATCCCTCCCTGGATCCCGCACGCGTCCGCTATGCCCGGCGCGTGCGCATCCGGCCCTCCTGCCAGGCCAGCCAGAAATAGCAGGCCGCGCCCATGAACAGCACGGCCGCTGCCGCCGCCAGGGACACCTGGAAACTGCCGAACATATCGTACAGATAGGCTGCCAGCACGGGCCCCACGATCTGTCCCAGAGCGTAGGCGGCTGACATCGCTCCCATCAGCGCAACCACTCTCTCCCCTCCCAGCCTGCGGGCCTCCCGCATGCCGAACAGCGTGATGGCCGTAAAGGGCAATCCCAGCAGCGCGCTGCCCAGTCCGAAACCGGACAGGCTGCCGAACAGAATCGTGATCAGCACGCCGGCTCCCTGCACGACATAGGCCGCGCCCAGGAGGACGCTCTGGTTCCAGGCCACCGGCAAGCGCGTCACCAGCAGTGCGCCAAGCGCCACGCTCAGGCCGAACAGGGGCCACAGCCAGGCCTGTCCCGGCTGCCCGGGCAAGGCCAATTCCGCCATGACGGGAAGAAAGGTTGCGGTAATGATGTAGCCGAACCCCGCAAGGCTGTAGCAAAAGATATGCATGCCCACCAGCCAGCGCGGAGGCCGCACAGTCGCCGTCGGCGAAACCTGAGTTTGAGTTTTCTTGCTATCGGCCGGCGCAGCCGCCCTTCCGGCGCCGCCGGATACCCGGCGCGCCGTGTCCTTCCACGCCAGCCAAGCGCCGGCGAATGCAATCGCCGCGCTGCATAGCCATCCGGCATCGGCATGCAGGCCGATGGACTGCACATAGGCCCCCGCGATACCGCCCACCATGATGCCCAGCCCCGGACCGACGTACATGATGCCGCCCAGGTCGCCGCGCCCCATGGCCGCCAGCCACGACAGGCACCAGCCCGAAATCGTCACGAAAGCCACGCCCATCGCCACGCCGGCCAGGAGCCGCAGCGCGGTCCAGGCGATCATGCCGTCCGCCAGCCCCATGCCCGCGGTCAGCGCCGCCAGCGCCATCAGGCTCGCGCGTATCGTCTGGCGCGAATCGACGCGCACAACGGTGCAGAGCAAGGCCCCGAGGAAATAGCCGATATTGTTGGCGGAAGCCAGCCAGCCGCCCTGCACCATATTCACTTGCCGTGCGTCGAGCATCATGGGCAGCAGCGGCGTATAGATGAACCGGCCTATGCCCATCGCCACGCCCAGCGCGACCATTGCCACCAGCGCAATGCGCCACGGCGATGGCTGGACGCCAGCCGCCTCGGGCGGTTTCATGTTCATGATGGCCTGAGGGTCAGTGCCGGGCCGCGACGCGACTCTCCACGGCTGCCTCCGCGCCAGCCGGCGCATCGGGTCCGGGCTGCGCCTTCTGCTGGGCGCGAACGCCGATATGGCGCTGGCGCCTTGCCCTGGCCAGCAAGACCTGTTTCTGGCGCTCGCGGAATCGCTGCAGTTGCTCTTCCGTGTGCTTGCCATGGCACGACGGACAACTGACACCTTCTTCGTACATCGGCGATTCGCGGTCGGCAAGGCTCAGCGGCATGCGGCATGCGCGGCAAAACGTATACTCACCCTGCCTCAGCCCATGCCCGACGGACACCCGCTCGTCGAACACGAAGCACTGTCCGTTCCAGCGGCTGTTCTCTTCGGGCACGGTTTCCAGGTACTTGAGGATGCCGCCTTCCAGGTGATAGACATTATCGAAACCCTGCGTGCGCAGGTATGCGGTGGATTTCTCGCAGCGGATGCCGCCGGTGCAGAACATGGCGATGCGTGCCTTGCCATGCAGCACGCCGCCTTCGCGTGACTGCTCCTTCACCCACTCCGGAAACTCGGTGAAGGACGCCGTTTTCGGATTGACGGCCCCTGCGAACGTGCCGATGGAGACCTCGTAGTCATTGCGCGTATCCACCACCACGACATCGGGGTCATCGATGAGCTCATTCCAGTCCTCGGGCCTGACGTACTGGCCGGCCATGGTCGCGGCATGGATGTTGGGCACCCCCATGGTGACGATTTCGCGCTTGAGCTTGACTTTCATGCGGTAGAAAGGCTGCGAATCCGCCCAGGATTCCTTGTGCTCCAGAGAGGCGAGCCGGGGATCCTGGCGCAGATGGGCCAGAACTGCGCGTATGCCCTGTTCGGGCCCGGCGATGGTGCCGTTGATGCCTTCTTCGGCCAGCAGCAGCGTGCCCCGGACGTCGCGCGCTTCGCAGAAGGCGAGCAGCGGCGCGCGCAGGTCGGCGAAATCGCTCAGATGGACGAATTTATAGAGGGCGGCAACGAGATACTGGTTGGACATTGTGCGGGCTATGAAAAATGCAATACGGGCCGCGAGACGGCCCGGGGGTTTTCTATTTTAGCGCCGGCAAAGCCGACATACAGACCGATTCCGATTTCTATGCAAAAATAGCGCGCATTATGCTGAACGACATTATCAATTACACCCTTCCCTTTTCTTTCACGATCCTGGTGGCCTGCGCGCTGACGTGCCTGGTATCGATGCTGATGATTTTCCTGTTCCGCATCCGCCGCATCAACGAAGCCATGCAGCACCCGTATCTCAAGAAACTGCCCTGGGAGCGGCATACCTTCGGCATGCGCGCCACGATCCTGCTCGATTACTTCCTGCGCATCATGTTCCCCCGCCGGAAGAAAGGCATGGCGGGCCAGGCCAACCTGCTGCTGGCCCACATCGACCCGACGGACGTGCCCAACTCCCTGAAATGGCCTATCATCGGCATGTGGGGCGGCTGCCTGCTCGGACTGATCGTCATGCCGCTGCTCTGGGTCATGATCTACCTGAAAATGAACGCCGGGCTTTGATTTCCCGGAACCGACCTCCGGAACGCCAGAGCGCGGACGGCGGCAGCGACGCAAAGAGACGACGAACAATGAAACGCGCAATTGAACACAACGCTTCGGCCAGCAGGTTCGAATGGACGGAAGACGGGCATTTGTGCATACTCGAATACGTGCTGTCGGGCTCGACCATGGACATCACCCATACGCTCGTCCCGCCGGAAGCGGGCGGCAGGGGCATCGCCGCCGATCTCGCCAATGCCGCCCTGGACACGGCGCGCGAAAACGGCTGGCGCGTCATTCCCAGTTGCTCCTACGTCGCCGTTCATATCCGCAGGCACAAACAGTACCAGGATCTGCTGGCCTGACGCCTGTCGGCCGTTTAAACTGATCCTATACGCAACAGTCCGCCGCCCCGCGGCGCTACAGCCATGACCAGGATAAGCAAGACAGACGAACAATGGCGCGAAGCGCTCAGCCATGACGAATTCATGGTAACGCGCCGCAAAGCCACCGAGCGCGCCTTCACCGGCCGCTACTGGGATACCGTCGACATGGGCATCTACCGCTGCGTCTGCTGCGGCACCCCCCTGTTCGCCTCCGATACGAAATTCGACGCCGGCTGCGGCTGGCCGAGCTACTTCGAACCCCTCGATCCCGCCAATGTGCGCGAGGAAACCGACACCTCCCACGGCATGATCCGCACGGAAGTGCTCTGCAACGTCTGCGACGCCCATCTGGGCCACGTATTCCCCGACGGCCCGCCCCCCACCGGACTGCGCTACTGCATCAACTCGCTGTCGCTCGTGTTCGAGCCCGCCGACGAAACCTGAGCCTCCGCGCTTTCTCCAGCCCTCTTTTTCTCTCGAATCAACCTCTTCTATCCATGGATCGCCTCTGCGGCGTATCCATGGCGCGACATCTTTCCCATCAAGTCTTATATAAGATACAAGACATTTGCCAGGACTCCAGCTTAGCTCTACAATTGACGATAACTTCCACCCAATCGAGAAAGAGACACCAACATGCTGGAAAACTATCGCAAACACGTCGCCGAGCGCGCTGCGCTGGGCATTCCTCCGCTGCCCCTGTCCGCACAGCAGACCGCCGATCTGATCGAACTGCTGAAGAACCCTCCCGCCGGCGAAGACCCGGCCTTCCTCGTCGAGCTGCTCACGCACCGCGTGCCAGCCGGCGTGGACGATGCGGCCAAGGTCAAGGCATCGTATCTGACATCGCTGGCGCTGGGCGAGGAAACCTGTGCCCACATCTCGGCCAAGCATGCCACCGAGCTGCTGGGCACCATGCTGGGCGGCTACAACATCGGTTCGCTGATCAAGCTGCTGGATAACGCCGAACTCGCCGCCACCGCAGCCGAAGGCCTGAAGAAGACCCTGCTGGTCTTCGACGCCTTCCATGACGTCAAGGAAAAGGCCGACCAAGGCAATGCATACGCCAAGGCCGTGCTGCAAAGCTGGGCCGACGGCGAATGGTTCACCAGCCGCCCCGAACTCCCCGAAAGCCTGACCATCACGGTCTTCAAGGTTCCCGGCGAAACCAATACTGACGACCTGTCGCCCGCTCCCGACGCCACGACGCGTCCCGACATCCCTATGCACGCCCTGGCCATGCTGAAGAACCGCCGCGAAGGCGCGGCGTTCGAGCCCGAAGAAGACGGCAAGCGCGGCCCCGTCGACTTCATCAAGTCCCTGCGCGACAGAGGCCACCTGGTCGCCTACGTCGGCGACGTGGTCGGCACCGGCTCTTCGCGCAAGTCCGCCACCAACTCCGTGCTGTGGTTCACGGGCGAAGACATCCCCTTCGTGCCCAACAAGCGCTTCGGCGGCGTCTGCCTCGGCAGCAAGATCGCTCCCATCTTCTTCAACACCATGGAAGATGCCGGCGCCCTGCCCATCGAGCTCGACGTTTCCCAGATGGAAATGGGCGATGTCGTCGAACTGCGCCCCTACGAGGGCAAGGCCCTGAAGGACGGCAAGGTCATCGCCGACTTCGAGATCAAGTCCGAAGTCATGTTCGATGAAGTCCGCGCCGGCGGCCGCATCCCCCTGATCATCGGCCGCGGCCTGACGACCAAGGCGCGCGAAGCCCTGGGCCTGCCGCCCTCCACGCTGTTCCGCCTGCCCAAGAATCCCGTCGATACCGGCAAGGGTTTCAGCCTGGCGCAGAAAATGGTCGGCCGCGCCTGCGGCCTGCCCGAGGGTCAGGGCATCCGTCCGGGCACCTACTGCGAACCCAAGATGACCTCCGTAGGCAGCCAGGACACCACCGGCCCCATGACCCGCGACGAGCTGAAAGACCTGGCCTGCCTGGGTTTCTCGGCCGACCTGGTCATGCAATCGTTCTGCCACACCGCCGCCTACCCCAAGCCCGTCGACGTCAAGACACACCACACGCTGCCCGCCTTCATCAGCACGCGTGGCGGCATTTCGCTGCGCCCCGGCGACGGCGTGATCCACTCGTGGCTGAACCGCATGCTGCTGCCCGACACGGTCGGCACCGGCGGCGACTCGCACACGCGCTTCCCCATCGGCATCAGCTTCCCCGCCGGCTCCGGGCTGGTGGCCTTCGCCGCCGCCACCGGCGTCATGCCGCTGGACATGCCTGAATCGGTGCTGGTGCGCTTCAAGGGTAAGCTGCAGCCCGGCGTCACGCTGCGCGACCTGGTCAACGCCATTCCTCTGTACGCCATCAAGCAGGGCCTGCTCACGGTCGCCAAGCAAGGCAAGAAGAACATCTTCTCCGGACGCATCCTTGAAATCGAAGGCCTGCCCGACCTGAAGGTGGAACAGGCGTTCGAACTGTCCGACGCTTCGGCCGAGCGTTCCGCCGCAGGCTGCACGGTGCGCCTGAACAAGGAACCCATCATCGAGTACATCACCAGCAACATCACGATGCTGAAGTGGATGATCGCCAATGGCTACGAAGACGAGCGCAGCCTGCGCCGCCGCATCGCCGCCATGGAAGAATGGCTGGCCGATCCCAAGCTCCTGCAGCCCGACGCTGATGCGGAATACGCCGCCGTCATCGAAATCGACCTGGCCGACGTCCACGAGCCCATCGTGGCCTGCCCGAACGACCCCGACGACGTCAAGACGCTGTCCGAAGTGGCCGGCGCCAAGATCGACGAAGTGTTCATCGGCAGCTGCATGACCAACATCGGCCATTTCCGCGCGGCATCCAAGCTGCTGGAAGGCAAGCGCGACATTCCCACCAAGCTGTGGGTGGCGCCGCCGACCAAGATGGACGCGGCCCAGCTGACCGCGGAAGGCCACTACGGTGTCTTCGGCACCGCCGGCGCCCGCACCGAAATGCCGGGCTGCTCGCTGTGCATGGGCAACCAGGCGCAGGTGCGCGAAGGCGCTACGGTCATGTCGACCAGCACGCGCAACTTCCCGAACCGCCTGGGCAAGAACACCAATGTGTACCTGGGCTCCGCCGAACTGGCCGCCATCTGCTCGCGCCTGGGCCGCATCCCGACCAAGGAAGAGTACATGGCCGATATCGGCGTCATCAACGAGAATGGCGACCAGATCTACCAGTACCTGAACTTCGACCAGATCGAGGAATACCGCGAGATCGCGGAATCCGTCTGATCCCGGCCGAGACCGGCGCTCCGCCAGCCCGCGCAGCCCCAGGCCCGCGCGGGCTTTTTCATCGCCAGGCCTTTTCCCGCCTGGCGCAACAGATTACCCACGGCAGCGCTTACTGCCCTAAAATGACTGCATACGCTGCGTTGCATTTCTCTTCCGGAGCCAATCATGCCGCATTCTCTGTTCGATACCCTGCAAACCTTCCCCATCGGCCGCAAGAAAGGCAAGTTCTATTCCCTGCCGCAGCTCGGCAAAGCGCTCGACGTCGACCTGTCGAAGCTGCCCGTCTCCCTACGCGTCGTGCTCGAGGCGGTGCTGCGCAACTACGACGGCGAGCGGATCACCAAGAAACACGTCCGCCAGTTGGCCACCTGGAAGCCCAAGGCCAAGCGCACGGAAGAAATTCCCTTCGTCGTCGCGCGCGTCGTGCTGCAGGACTTCACCGGCGTTCCACTGCTGGCCGACATCGCCGCCATGCGCTCCGTGGCGCAGCGCCAGGGCAAGGACCCCAAGCGGATCGAGCCGCTGGTGCCCGTGGACCTGGTCGTCGACCACTCCGTCATGATCGACTACTACGGCACGCCCGACGCGCTGGACCTGAACATGAAGGTCGAATTCCAGCGCAACCGCGAGCGCTACCAGTTCATGAAATGGGGCATGCAGGCCTTCAAGACGTTCGGCGTCGTGCCTCCGGGCTTCGGCATCGTGCACCAGGTCAACCTGGAGCACCTGGCGCGCGGCGTGCATCGCGATGCCAACGACGTCTATTACCCTGACACCCTGGTCGGCACCGACAGCCACACCACCATGATCAACGGCATCGGCGTCGTCGGCTGGGGCGTGGGCGGCATCGAAGCCGAGGCCAGCATGCTGGGCCAGCCTCTGTACATGCTGACGCCGGACGTGGTCGGCGTCGAGCTCAAGGGCCAGCTGCGCGGCGGCGTGACAGCCACCGACCTGGTGCTGACGCTGACGGAATTGCTGCGCCGCAACAAGGTCGTGGGCAAATTCGTGGAGTTCTGCGGGCCGGGCACCTCCAGCCTGTCGGTCACCGACCGCGCCACCATCGGCAACATGGCCCCCGAGTACGGCGCCACCATGGGCTTTTTCCCCGTCGATGACCGCACCATCGAGTACTTCCAGGGGACCGGCCGCTCCAAGGACGAAATCGACGCCTTGCGCGCCTATTTCAAGGCGCAGGGCATGTACGGCATTCCCAATGCCGGCGACATCAAGTACAGCCAGTTGCTGACGCTGGACCTGTCCACCGTGGCCCCCTCGCTGGCCGGCCCCAAGCGCCCACAGGACCGCATCGAGCTGGGCAGCGTGAAGTCCCGCTTCATCGAGCTGTATTCCGAGAAGTCCACCAGCGGATTCAGCCAGCCTCCCGAGAAGCTGACCCAGCCCGTACGCACCTCGTCGGGCATCGAGCTGCACAACGGCGACATCCTGATCGCCGCCATTACTTCCTGTACCAATACCTCCAACCCCAGCGTTCTGCTGGCCGCCGGCCTGCTGGCGAAGAAAGCTGTCGAGGCGGGCCTGAAAGTCGCGCCGCACATCAAGACATCGCTGGCCCCCGGATCCCGCGTCGTCACCGACTACCTGCGCAAGACCGGCCTGCTGCCCTACCTCGAGCAACTGGGATTCGACGTGGCCGCCTATGGCTGCACCACCTGCATCGGCAACGCCGGCGACCTGGCGCCGGACTTCAATGCGGCCATTCTGGAGAACGATCTGGTCTGCGCGGCCGTCCTCTCCGGCAACCGCAACTTCGAGGCCCGCATCCACCCGAACATCAAGGCGAACTTCCTCGCTTCGCCGCCGCTGGTCGTCGCCTACGCCTTGGCCGGCACGATGCTGCGCGACCTGATGAGCGAGCCCATCGGCCGCGGCAAAAACGGCGACGTCTGGATCGGCGATATCTGGCCGTCCAGCGAAGAAGTCCTGGCGCTGCTGCCCACCGCCATGAACCCCGAGGTTTTCCGCGGAAACTATGCCGAAATCCGCACCAACCCCGGCGAACTCTGGAAGAACATCGAAGGCGGCGAAGGCGATGTCTATACGTGGCCGAAATCCACCTATATTGCCGAGCCCCCGTTCTTCACCGGCTTCTCCATGCAGCCGTCGTCCGTCGAGCCCGTGCGCAACGCCAGGGTCCTGGCGATTTTCGGCGACTCCATCACTACGGACCATATTTCGCCCGCCGGCTCCATCAAGGAAAACTCGCCCGCCGGCAAGTGGCTGCTGTCCCACGGCATCATGAAGCAGGATTTCAACAGCTACGGCTCGCGCCGCGGCAACCACGAAATCATGATGCGCGGCACCTTCGCCAACGTGCGCATCAAGAACCTGATGATTCCGCCCAACCCCGACGGCAGCCGCTTCGAAGGCGGGGAAACCATCCACCAGCCCTCGGGAGAACGCCTGTCCATCTACGATGCCGCCATGAAGTACGTGACGGAAGGCACATCCACCGTCGTGATCGCCGGCGAAGAATACGGCAGCGGCTCGTCACGGGACTGGGCGGCCAAGGGTACCCAGCTGCTGGGCGTCAAGGCGGTGATTGCTCGCAGCTTCGAGCGCATCCACCGCAGCAATCTGGTCGGCATGGGCGTGCTGCCGCTGCAGTTCAAGGGCGACGACAGCGCAGCTTCGCTCGGCCTGAACGGCACGGAAACGTTCGATATCTCCGGCCTGGAGAACGGCATCAAGCCGCAGCAGGACGTCACGCTGACCATACGCCGCACGGACGGCAGCGTGCAACAGATACCCATGCTGCTGCGCATCGATACCGCCACCGAGGTCGATTACTATCTGCACGGCGGCATCCTGCCCTACGTCCTGCGCGGACTGCTGGCCGAATAAAGCCATCCGTTCACGGTTACACTAGCGGAACCCGGCGATAAACACGCCGGGTTCTGTTTTCCATTCTTTTTCGTATCGCATTCATGTCCATTCTGTCCGCATCCCGCCCCGCGCGCCTGAGCCGCGACGCCCAGCGACTGGTTTTCCTTGCGCAGGCGCTGGAACTCTCCGGATCCCGCATCGAAGACATATATTGGGAAAAGCTGTTGCTCACGCATCTGGACAAGCTGCTGCGAGGCCGCCAGAACCGCACTGTAGAAACGGCGCTGGAGCACCTGCTGTCGGCCAATTCCAGCGCCTACGAGGTGCTGGCGGAACAGGCGGAAACGGCTTCCGAATCCCTTGCGCTGACGCGCTCCGGCGTCGAATACGACGTATTGCTGGTTTCCGCGCCGGTGCTGGCCTGGACGCGGTACCAGCTGCCGTCCGTCGCCCTGAACCCGTCGCAACAGGAAGCGCTCGTCGCACACCTGAGAGAACACGTCGTCTCGGCCGATGCCAAGGTCGCCATCGTTCCCTACATGATCGGCTTCGAGCAGATGCCGCAATCCTTCCACGACACATGGGCATGGACGGACCGCCTGGGCAGGCAGGCGCTGGGAATGTCCGTTGAACCGCACCCGGCCCAGCGCAACCCGGAAAACGACAGCATGCTGGCGGATACGCAATTCCTGATCGCGGCCGTTGTCGTGCCCAAGGGCGAACCCGTCTTCCGCTGGCAGACCAGTCCGGACAGCATCGGCCCGACGCGCGAAACCTGCCACAAGTTGTGGCAGCAGGCGGCCGGCGAAGTCCTGGCGCCGCTGTATACCGCATGCCAGACCGAACTCCTGCTGCCGGACGCCTTCTACATGACCAATCGCGAAGCCGACCGCCGCATCCGGCCGCTGTCCATCATGGCCTCCGTCGCCTGGCTGCAGATCGCCACCCCGTTCACTGCGCACCAATTGCGCGCCTGCATCGCCGCCTGCGGCAATGAAAACGTGGAGGAATACCGCATCGGATTCAGTCCCTTGAATTCGAACGATGTCATCTACGGATGCATCTGGCCCGTGCTCAGCCGGGAAGAAGCCATGGCCGACAGCATCGACAGCGACCAGCCCAGCGTGTCCGACGAAATCGCCGCACTGCTCAAGCAACTGGACATCCACGAAATCAAGCGGCTGCCCGGGATCCTCCCCAGCGAATTCTGCGAAGACTGCGGCGCCCCCTATTTCCCCAACGCCCTGGGAGAGATGCTGCACCCGGAACTGCCGGAAGACGCGGACACCGGCCCCGTCCAGTTCCACTGAGCAAGCCTGCGCCGCCGGCGCAGGCTGCCCGACAACCGGTCAGCACGAGGCTTCCAGCAGTGTCGACAGCCCCCGAATCCACTTCGCATTCCTTGGCAACGGAAACAGCCGGCGCATCCGGCCAATGGCCTCGCTCCTTCGATATCTTCTGCCGCGTCATCGACAACTACGGCGATATCGGCGTGTGCTGGCGCCTGGCGCAGCAACTGGCTCGCCACCCGGGCGGGTTTCGCGTGCGCCTGTGGGTGGACGATCTGCAAAGGTGCCGCTCCCTGGTTCCGGAAACCGATGCCTCGCTGCCGTACCAGACCGTCCGCCAGGTCGAGCTCGTGCACTGGACGGATGCGCCGCCGCCATGCGAGCCCCGCGACGTCGTCATCGAGGCGTTTGCCTGCGACCCTCCCGGCGACTTCCTGCGGAAAATGACGCAGGCAAACGCCTGGATCAACCTGGAATACCTGAGCGCCGAGGATTGGGTGGAAGGCTGCCACGGACTCGGCTCGCCGCAAGAGATCTCCGCATCACCGCTTCAAGGCGATGGGACGATCCATGGAGCGGCCATGCCCGCCGAAGCAGTCCCCCGGAAAAAACTGGTCTTGAAAAAGCGATTTTTCTTTCCCGGCTTCACACCCGGCACCGGCGGTCTGCTGCGCGAACCCGATCTCCTCGCCAGGCGCCGCGCCTGGCTGGCGCAGCCCTCGCTGCGCTGGCAACTGCTGCGAGACCTTGGCGTTTCCTCCGACGCCATCGCCCGTCTGCGGCAGGACGCGCTGCAGGTCCTGCTGTTCTGCTACCCGCACGCTCCCGCCGGGCAGTTGCTGGAGCGCCTGTCGGCAGCGCATGGGCAGGCCGTCATCCTGCTGCCGGAGGGCGTGCGCGCCGATATCCCCTCGGCGCCGCCCGCCAATATCCGGATCCAGCGCATCCCGTTCGTTCCCCAGGAGCATTTCGACGCCCTGCTGTGGAGCAGCGACCTGAACTGCATCCGGGGCGAGGATTCCCTGGTGCGCGGCCTGTGGGCGGGACGCCCCCTGCTCTGGCATATCTATGCCCAGGACGAGAACGCTCATCTGGAGAAGCTGGACGCCTGGCTGGCGCGTTCCCCCTATCCGCCCGACGCGCAGGCGCTGATGCGCAACTGGAATCGCCAGGACGGCGGCGCGTCATGGCCGGCATTTCCGTCCGGCGACGCCTGGCAAGCCTGGAAGGACAGCGCCGGAGTATGGCTGGAGACTCTTTCCTCCATGCCGGATCTGGTGTCATCCCTGCTGGACATGCTGCGGAAAGAAGCCGCTTGCGCATAACGCGGATCCCTGCAGTCCGCTCTTTCCGCGCGAGAATCCCGCGAACAGGGTAAAATGCCAGGTTTCACACAGCGCGAGCTGCGTCACGACCGGACAACCATCGCTTCACAGGTCACTTCGCAGCCCCCCATCCCCGGAGTCATCTAAGTTTATGAAAACCGCACAAGAACTGCGTGTCGGCAACGTTGTCCAGGTTGGCGGCGAAGCCTTGGTCGTCCAGAAAGCCGAATACAACAAGTCCGGCCGCAACGCCGCCGTCGTGAAGCTGAAGTTCAAGAACCTGCTGACCGGCAGCGGCAGCGAAGCCGTGCACAAGGCCGACGAAAAATTCGACGTCGTCCTGCTCGAGCGCAAGGAATGCACGTACTCCTACTTCGCCGATCCCATGTACGTTTTCATGGACAGCGAGTACAACCAGTACGAAATCGAAGCCGACAGCATGGGCGACGCCCTGAACTACCTGGAAGAAGGCATGGAAGTCGAAGTCGTGTTCTACAACGAGCGCGCCATTTCCGTCGAGCTGCCCACCATCGTCGTGCGCGAAATCACCTACACGGAACCCGCCGTGCGCGGCGACACCTCCGGCAAGGTGCTCAAGCCCGCCAAGATCAATACCGGCATGGACATCAACGTCCCGCTGTTCTGCGAGATCGGCGACAAGATCGAAATCGACACGCGCACCGGCGAATACCGCAGCCGCGTTTAAGCAGATATCTGCATACGCCGCATACGAAGCGGGCCTCTTGCGAGGCCCGTTTTTCTTTTCACTTATTGCTTGAGATATTCGGTACCGCCGATATTCAGGACGCGCCCATTGAATGAGCACGCCGAGCTGCCGCCCGGCATGGACTGGCGCCGGATCACCCTCCCCCCGGCATCCTTGTAGACAGCCTCGTCGTAGGTAAACTGCAAGCTGTCGCGCTCCCCTCTGTAGGCGAAGTTCACTTCGAAGAAATACCGGGTCGACCCGCCAGTGGTCGCCTGCCAGAAGTGTCCTCGTCCATTCCCGTCGAAACGGATTCGGCTCAGATTGCTCGAAGTGGCGAACTGGCCATTCAGGGCCGAGCAGCCGTCGGGCGGCGCAGAGGATGCCGAAGCGGAAGCCGCGGCGAGCGCCGGCTGCGCCGCAGGCGGCGCGGGGACGGCCGGGCTGGCTTGCGGGACCGCCTGCTCAGCCGCCACGGCGGCGAGCTCTTCGGCTTGTTTTACCGCATCGGCCAGACTGCTGCTGCGCCAGCCGACCTTCTTTTTGTACTCGACTGCGGATGCGATCCGCTCGCCTTCGAAATAGTGGCAGGATGTTTTCCTACCCTGGGGCAGCACGCAATCGTAGCTGCCGTCGAAGGCCGAAGTATCCATGCCGGGGACACCTTCGATATTGGTGCCGTCGGCCAGGCCCAGCGAACCTGAGCCTTGCGGCGCATCATCCTTGAACGAGCCTGTCCAGCGCCGGCCATCCGGATAGTTCATGACGCCCTCTTTCGGGCCCATGCCTTCATAGGCGCCATGAAACTCGCGTCCGTCCTTGTACCGGGTAGTGGTGTCCGGAGGAACTTCTCCGCTTGCAATATCGTAGCCTTCGATCTGGCGTCCGTCGTCAAACACCGGTTCACCGGCCAGCTTGCCGTCTTCCTGGACGACGGCTTCTTCGACGACCGCAATCCTTTCGTCGCCTTTATACAGCGTCAGCCGGCCTTTGTCCGCGGGGGCATTGTTTTCGCGCGGACCTTCATAGCGTCCCGTTATGCCGGGAATGAGCATGACGGGCAGCGGATTGAAGGTTTGGCGGATGCCTATTTTCCGCGTGGGAACCGATGACCCGGCCTCCTGGGCGGCTTCTTCCTGCTCCAGGACATCCACCTTGTTGCGAAGCATGGAAATGCGCACGAACACAACCGTGGGCTGGCCGGCCTTGATTTGCACGAAGCCATCGTACACAGGCTTATCTCCGAGCGTAACGCTCACATGATAGTGATCGGGCCACAGGTCCGCCTGCATGTGCTCGCCCGCCTGCATCACCGCTGAAAGCAGCGGCTTGAATCCCTTGTTGAATTTTGCGCTCAGTATCTGGATACGCCAGCCATGGTAGTCGCCCCAGCCGGTATCCTCGAGAATGAAATGCAGACTGCCCGGTGCATACCGATTCGCAGCCGGGGGATTCGCCGGCTGGACCAGGGCGGGCGCGGGGGCCGCCTGCCCGGAATGGGCAGGCACGGCTGTCGGCGCAGGTGTGCGAAAAGCGGAGTGGATGCTTTCCAGCGTTTTGCAGCCGCCCAGCAGGCCGCATGCAATGAATAGTGGCGCGTAGCGATAGCCGACGCGCAGGTTTCTTGTTTTTATCATGGCGTTCCTGTCAGTCCGTGCATTGCGGCGTACCGCAGCCGCTGCTGCAGAGCCCTTGAACCTTGCTGAAATCATTCACCATATTGCAGGCGTAGATGCGGGTCATCTCTTTCTTGGCCGCCAGGCATGAGGCGGTCTTGTAGCTGATCGACACTGTGGAAGACTGGCCGCTTGGGCAGCTGAAACTGTACGAGGTCGTCTGCCCCGGAGTGCTTGCCGCCGCACCAGGACGACCGGAGACTGCGGAGACAGCCGAAGCCGATCGCAGGTTGGCGCCGGTAGCGGCGCCAGTCGCATAGCTGCCTGATTTCTCGCGGGTCAGGCTGGCCAGGGCGTCGGTTTGCCCCTGGCTCATGACGTCCTTGAAAAGCGCCGTGCCTATTTCCATGCGGTCCGCGCCGGGAATATCGGCGGAAGCCAGCATGAGGCCGCCAAGGCCCAATGCCAGCAGTTGTCCGAAATTGAACATCGATTTTTCGGACGCCTGGGCTTCGCGGGCAAGGCGCAGCTGCTCTTCGCGATAGTTCGCGACTTGCCGCTGGTAGCGTTGTTCGATGCGCTCCAGATAGGCCGGCGTAGCCTTGATGAAATACAAAGGCGTGGCATAGAAGCTGTTTTCCGCCACGTAGATGCCGGTGTCCTGCACGCCATCGTGGCGCGTAAAGGAGCCGATCATGACGAACGTGGCCGAAGAAGGCGCCCTGCCGCCTTGCACGGGCGGATCCTGGAAATACAGGAAATCCCCGCGGTACAAGCCGTTGTTGGCTTGCGCGACGCCATAGTGGAAATTGGACTGGTAGCTGCCTTTATCGTAGGTATAGCGCTTGGCCTGCGTATAAGGGTCTTCGTGTATTTTCCAGCGGCCTTCGAATACGTCATTGCCTCTGCTCATGACGCCTTCGACCGGCGACATGTCCCCGCTGCGCAAGCGGTAGGCGAACGTTTCCGGGCTCAGGGTGTCGCCTTGCCGGAGCTGCTCAAGCCTGCTGGCCTGTTGCTGGCTGCGTATTTCCCGATCCGCCGCCAGCTTGGCGCGCTCTTCCGCCGTGTAATGGGCATAAGGGTCGTAGGCGGTCACGCAGGCGCCAAGACTCGATGCGGTCAGGAGCAGGACGGTGAATTTCGAAATGCGCATGGATAATCTCCGATCGTGCGTCGCTGCAAGGCTCGCAACGCGGCGATCAGGTGTCTGGGCACTCGACGGCCTGGATCATTTGTCCGTTTTGAAAGCACAGCTTGCCCATGCCCATTTTTATGACGCCTGGATCGAAATTTTCTATCCAGCCATGCTGCTGATGGTTCTTGTACCTGGCGCGAGTGGCGAGCTTGCCGTCGTTATAGTGGTCCCTGACGACGCGATCGCTACCGATCGCCCGGCTGACGATTGTCATTGCGCCTATAGGCGATCCACCCGACCATGAGAAATCCACTGAAGGGCTTGCCGGCACGGAATCGCTGTCCAGGCTCTGATAGTAGACGGAATAGAAGGGAAGCTTGGGATGTCCGCTTTTTACCTCGATCAGCTCTCCGGAACTCAGGCGATTGAAGCTGGTCGTCAGAGTCCAGCGGGAAGTAAGATGTTCGCCTACGGGATTGCCTTTGATGAACACGCCCGCGGAGCGCTGTTTGTTTTCCGTGGTAACGACTATCGTGTCGAACACGACACGAACCTTCGTTTCAGTCATGTATTCCACCGGCCCATTGAACATGCCGCCCTGAGGGCAGGCTCCTGACAGTACGGCCATCCGGGAGACTTCGGGCGGCGGCTCGGCTTCCAGAAGGTGCGCCATTTTGGCGTAGGCGAGAGGTCCGGCAGTCGCGCGAGTAATGCCTCCATGGTCGAGCGGACATAGCGTACCCTGGCTCAAGTCGAAGAATGCGGGGCCGGCATCGATGGCGCGGGCCAGATCGTTCTCCGCTCGGCCGATAAGCGCGGACGCATCGGGATCAGCCACAGGCGGAAGGCGCTTGCCTTGCCCGTAGGCGCTATTCATGGAAAGCGCCATGCCCATGGCAAGGCCGGCTGCGCCCAAGGGGCGAAGTGACTGGATAACGCGCGCGATGCGGAATATCGGCATATTCGTCCTTGACGGCATGAGCGTGACGAAACGAGATGCCGTCCAGTCTATGACATGCCAAAAGATGGAAATCCGGTAATGCAAAATACTGCTGCCCGGAGCATCATAGTGACAGTTTTTTTATTATGCAAGCATTTTGATACAAACTGTCTGACGAAAAAACGGGACGGGAGCAGCCCGTGAAACGCGCGAGTGCAAACGCTACTGCATCCTGTCGTCGTCGAGAAAGTCCGGGATCGGCACGACCTCGATGCCGTCTTCCGCCAGGGATTCGCGCTCCTTGCGGGTTGCCGTGCCCCGGATGGCGCGTTCTTCGCTTTCGCCGGAATGAATGCGCCTGGCCTCTTCCGCGAAACGGTCTCCCACGTTTTCCGTGGCCCTTACGGCCGCGCGCAAATGCCTGAGCAGCCTGGCCTGCATCTTCGCCATCTCCGATCCGGCCGGCACCGACATGGCGGAAATGGTTTCTCCGGACTTGGCAGCCGCAGAGCCGGTCTGCGCCTGGGCGGCGCCCTTGCCCAGGTTGATGCGCGCCGCCGACAGCTTACGTTCGATGTCGTGCCCGCCGCAGACGGGGCAATTCAGCAATCCTCGCGCCTTCTGGTCTTCGAAGGCGTCGCGGGATGCGAACCAGCCTTCGAACACATGTCCGTTGGCGCACTGCAGATCGAACACTTTGAGAGCCATGAAATCCAACCGTGGGGGCAAAATCGCAATAATGAGCGCAATGCCTTGATTGTAAAGGCATTGCATCCAGCATACGTCTCATATCCAAGCCTCGCCTGACATATATCAGTCTCAAGTCAGACGCGGCACGCTGTCGAGCAGACGGCGAGTGTGATCCGAAGCCGGCTGGCGCAGGACGGCATGGACGTCCCCCGTTTCCACCAGCACGCCTTCGTGCATGACGGCGATGCGATCCGCCAGATACTCCACGACGCCGAAATTATGCGTGATGAATAAATAGGAAACCTGCCGCTGGCGCTGGATCTGCCGCAGCAGGTCAAGTATCTGCGCCTGCACAGAAACATCCAGCGCCGAGGTCGGCTCGTCGCACACCAGGACGGCTGGATCGACCGCCAGCGCCCTGGCGATGGCGACGCGCTGCCTCTGTCCGCCCGAAAACTCGTGAGGGTAGCGGGAGGCTGCATTGGATGGCAGGCCAACATCGTCGAGCAGCGCGCGGATGCGCTGTACGCGTTGCTGCCCCGACCAGTCCGGCTGCAGCGCCCGCATGCCCTCCTCCAGGCTGTCGCCGACCGTCATGCGCGGATCCAGCGACGCATAGGGGTCCTGGAACACGACCTGTATGGATCGCCGCAGCCGGCGCAATACCGCGCCCTTCGCCGCCAGCAGGTCTTCTCCCGCCAGCGATGCCCGGCCCCGAACCACTGCCGAGCGCTCCAGCAATCGCAGCAGCGCCTTGACCAGCGTCGTCTTTCCGCATCCCGATTCACCCAGCAGCGCCAGCGTCTCGCCCCGCGCCAGATCCAGGGACACGCCGCGCACCACATCCCGGCCAGAAGCGCGTCCACGCCACCAGGCCCCCGGCTGCAGATAGGAGACGTGCAGGTCGCGGACGGACAGCAGCACAGAGCCCGGCTCCGCCTGCCTGCTGCCGGCCGCCGCTCGCGTCACAGCAGCATCGCCCTCGGGCTGCGCCGTGCCGGGCAGGCCATCCAAGGCCTGGGCAAGCGCCTTCCAGGGATCTTGCCCAAGCCGGGTCGATGCCTCGGGCGTGAGCGGGCGCCCGCGCTTTTCATAAGTGGGGATGGCGTCCAGAAGTTCTCTCGCATATGGATGGGAAGGATCCTGGAAGAACTCCCGCGCCGGCTGCGTGGCGACGATGCGGCCATGGCGCATCAGCGCGACGTGGTCCGCCACCGTGCGCACCACGGCGAGATCATGCGTGATCAGCAGGATGGCCAGTCCCATCTCCCGCTGGATGTCCTGCAGCAGCTCCAGCACCTGCGCCTGCACGGTCACGTCCAGTGCGGTCGTAGGCTCGTCCGCGATCAGTACGGCGGGACGTGCGGCCAGCGCTATGGCGATCATGATGCGCTGTTTCTGCCCGCCGGAGAACTGGTGGGGATAATCCTCCAGCCGTGCCGCCGCGTCGGGGATGCCCACCCTGTCCAGCCACCATTGCGCGCGCTCCCGCAATGCGCTTCCCCGCAAGTCCGTATGCTGGCGGAGCATCTCCATCAGCTGGCTGCCCACTGTCATGACGGGATTCAGGCAACTGGCCGGCTCCTGGAAAATGATACCGATCCGTGCCCCGCGCACCTGACGCATGATCCGTTCCGGCAATGCATTGAGCTCGATGCCGTCCAGGAAGGCCTGTCCGTCCGACAGGAACACGCCTTCGGGCAGCAGGCGCAGCAGCGCCAGCGCCGTCATGCTTTTGCCGCAGCCCGACTCGCCCACCAGAGCGAACGTCTGGCCGCGCGACAGCGTCAACTGCAAGGCGCTGACGGCTTGCTTCGTGCCGTCGTCGCCCGCGATGTCCACGCAAAGATTTTTCACGCAGAGCACAGGCTTGTCCGGCGCGCCTGCCTGATTGCTTTCAGGCAGGCCTTCGGATACGGGAAAGAGTGCGTCCCTGTCTGTCTGCCCGCTCATGCGCCCGCCTCCTTGTTGCCCCGCCGGAACCGCCCGACGCGAAAGCTGCCGGCCAGGCGCCGGCGGCGCGGGTCGAATGCCGTCTGCACAGCATCGGCGAACAGGTTGGCGGACAGCACCAGCGCCAGCAGGAATGCGAATGCCGCGCCCAGGTTCCACCAGATCATGGGGTCGCGCGACATTTCCAGCCGCGCCGCATCGATCATGGTGCCGAACGACGGTGTGCTGGGATCCACGCCGATGCCCAGGTACGACAGCACGGCCTCGTACAGCACCAGTCCGGAAAATTCCAGTGTCATGGTGATCAGCACGATATGCATGAGATTGGGCAGGATGTGCCGCCGCATGATCGTCCAGTGCCCAACACCGAAGGCGCGCGCGGCCTGTACGTAGTCCAGCTCGCGCAGCTTCAGGGTTTCCGCGCGCAGCATGCGGCACAGTCCGGCCCAGCCGGTCAATCCGAGGATCAGGCACAGCAGGAACAGGCGCAGGTCGGCGCGCGCCGCCATGGAATCGAACAGGTCGGGATGGGTATCGATATACACCTGCATCATCAGCACGCACGCCGCGATCAGCAGCACGCCGGGCACCGAGGTCAGCGTCGTGTAGAGGTACTGGATCAGGTCGTCGATCCAGCCGCGGAAATAGCCGGCGGCGATGCCGAAGAAGATCGCGGGCGGCAGCATGGCGATGGTCGTCAGCGAACCGATCACCAGCGCCGTACGCACGCTCTTCAGGGCCATCCACAGCACATCGTTGCCGGTGCGGTCCGTCCCCATGACGTGGTAGTGCGTGCCCAGGCACAGGACCAGCGCAATGCACAGGCCGAGCAGGCTGAAGGTAATCCATATCGCCCGCCAAGGCTTGTCTGTGCGTCCCCTGAACCAGTCCAGCCGCGCGGCCTTTCTCCCCCCCGCACGACACAGGCTGAGCAGCACAGCCATCAGCAGGCTGGCCAGCAAGGCGTAGACGACGGCCATCAGCGCCCGCTGCCGCAGGTCCGCGCCGTGATCCGACTCCTGCGCCAGGTGCGCGCCGGCATGTACGAGGCGCTGGAAGTCCCGCACAGGCTCGCCGTCGATCAGCCGCGTCTCCTTGGTGAACTGCCGCACGGCCAGCGGCGCGGAGTACGTCGTTTCCCGCTGCCCGATGGACAGGCCCGACAGCACGTCGTCCAGCACGGAGCGGGTCACCGGGGAATGCACCCTGGCCAGGCTGCCTTCCATCGCGGGCAGCAAGGGGCGATAGTGCACGGAATCCAGTAGTCCCACCAAGGCGAAAAAGGCCAGCACGACAGCCGCGCACATGGCCGACGGCGTACGCGCCACACTGGCCCAGGCCATGCGCAGCGCCGGCAGCCGGCGCGCATGCCGCGCATACAGCAGCACGGCCGCCAGCATGACGTACAGGAAGACATCGGTCCAGAGGAAAACAAAAGCCGGCATGGTTCCCCTCCCCTATTCGAACCGGATCCGGGGATCCGCGAGCGTGTAGGAAATATCGGCCAGGATCAGGCCGATCACGTACAGGGTCGAGCCCAGGAACACCATGGCCCGGACGATGGAGAAATCCTGCGCATTGATGGCGTCGATGGTATAGCTTCCCAGCCCCGGGATGCCGAAGAAGGACTCGGTGATCAGGCTACCCATGAACAGCAGCGGGATAGCGGACACGGTGCCTGTCAGGATGGGCAGCATGGCATTGGGCAGCACGTGGCGGAACAGCACGACGCGCTCGGCCAGCCCCTTGGCCCGCGCGGTGCGTACATAATCCCGCGAGATTTCCTCCAGGAACAGCGTGCGGTAGAAACGCGACTCGCCGCCCATGCGCGAGATTATGCCCACCAGGACGGGCACGAACAGGAAGCGCAGGCTGCCCCAGCCCTCGATATAGCCGGAATACGGAACCCAGTTGAGCACCTTGGCGAACAGCCATTGCCCGGCAATGATGTAGAACAGTCCGGAAATGGACAGAAGGATCACGCACAGCACCACGCCGGCGAAATCCAGCGCCGTCCCCCGGAAGAACACCATGCCCAGCGCGAATGCCACGCATACGCCCAGCCCCAGGATGAAGGTAGGCAGGGCCAGCGCCAGGCTGGGGCCCATGCGGTTGCGTATCTCGCGGCTGATGGAGTGTCCGCCATCGGAGAATCCGAAATCCATGACCAGCAGAGGCACCGAACGCGCGTAGAACACGGTATCGGTCAACTTCTGCGCGCCCTGCGCCTGCGCGTTGTACCAGAGCGGCTTGTCGTATCCGCGCTCGCGCTTCCAGTTGTCGATGGCCTCCTGGCTGACGCGCTGCCCGCCGATGGCCAGGCGCGCCATGTCGTCCGGCGTGTTCACGGCGAAGAACAGCACGAACGTCAGCAGGTTCACGCCGATCAGGACCAGCACGCCGTACAGCAGGCGCCGGAGAATATAGCGCATCATGATGGCCCGCCTCCCTTTTTGTCGCCGCCAGGCAGCGCCGGGCGCGACTCGCGCCTGCGCACCAGCCATGCGCCTGCGGCAACAACCACGGCCAGCACGCCGATCAGCAACGGCAGCGGCCACCATGACGGCGCATTCCATCGCCTGACGCTGGCGGCCCGCGCCTCGGGATCCAGGCGGTAGTAGCGCAGCATGTCGCGCACCATCAGGCTGGGCTTGGCATTGTGGACCCAAGCCTGGAAGGCGCCGCCCGCCATGGGATAGAAGCCGAACATCCACGGCGCATCCTCCTGGACGATGCGCACCATGCGGTCCACGGTTTCCGCCTTTTCCGGCCCGTCGTCCTGATAGCGCATCTGCTCGAACAGCCTGTCGTATTCAGCGTTGCGGTAGTTCGTTGCGTTCTCTCCACCCTTGTCCGCCTTGGAGTGCGGCCCGTACAGCAGGAACAGGAAGTTTTCGGGATCGGGATAGTCCGCCACCCAGCCCATGATGAACATCTGCGCCGTGCCGTTGCGCATCTTGTCCTGGAAGCGGTTCCAATCGGTGGCCCGCACTTCCAGCTGCACGTTCAGCGCGGCCATCTGGCGGCGCATCCAGTCCAGCATGGGACTGGAGCCCATGCCGCCGGTCGCGTCAAAATACAGGATCAGGGGCGCCCCGGTTTGCGCATTGCGGCCATCCGGATAGCCGGCTTCGCGCAGCAGCCGGCGCGCCTCGTCCAGCGGCTTGCGTACCGGCCTGCCGTTCTCCACGTCGTACAGGAAAGGATTGGGGTTTTCGTCCGGAGGCTGGTAGCCCAGCACGCCGGGCGGCACCGGCCCGTGCGCGACCTCGGCCTGCTCGTTGCGGAAGATGGTGACGTACTGTTCCCAGTCGAACGCAATGCTCAGGGCGCGCCGCAGCTTGCGATTCTTTTCCTGTTGCTCCGGGCTATCGCCCTGCCCCACGACCGGATCCTTCCAGTTGAAGCCCAGGTAGAATACCTGCGCCTCCGTCGTGTTCACCAGCTGGATGCCGCGCTCGTTATAGAGCGACGCCTTTTCCGGAGAGTCGTCGGCGGCCACGCGCATGGCGACGCCGTAATCGCTGCGGCTGATCTCGGGGATGTCGTAATAGCCCTGCAGGAACTTGCCCATCAGCGGCACGCCTTCCTTTTCCAGCGTCATGACGACACGATCGATGAACGGCGTGGGCTTGCCGCAATCGTCCAGCCACCCCGCCGCACGGTCCCGCTCTTCTCCTTCGCAGGGATAGGGCTCGTTGCGGTAATTCGGATTGCGCACCAGGACGTGCCGGCGATTGCGCAACGACTCTTCCAGCATATAGGCGCCGGTTCCCACCGGCCATGTCTCCATGGCGAAGCCCCGCTCCGCCATGCCGGGCTGCAGATAGAAACGCTCGGCCTCCCACGGGATGGGGGCGGTGAACGTCATGGCCAGCCAGTAGCGGAACTGCGGATACTTGCCGATGACCCGTATCCTGAGCGTGTGATCGTCCAGCGCTTCCACGCCCTCGAAGCCATGCTCGCGCAGATCCAGCCATTCCCGCCCCTTTCCAGGCCCGTCGGCGTCCAGCGCCCTCAGACTCTCTCCGTACGCGCGCATGCCGACGACATGCTCCGCCATCAGACCGTAGACCGGAGAAAACACCCGGGGGCTGGCCAGCCGGCGAAACGCATAGACATAATCGTGCGCGGTCAGCTCCCGGCTGCCCAGGGCATCAAAGTCCGCGATCCGCTCGAGCCCCGCCAGTTGCTCCGGCGTCATCGGCCAATAGACATAGCTGCCATCCCCGCGCTGCGCAAACGCGGGATGGGGCTGGAACCGTATGCCTGGCTTGATGGCGATGTCGTAGACGCTGACGGCGACCTCGTCGCCCGGGGCGTCCTCCGGCAATTCCCCGCCCTGCGCATCGTAATAGCGCGGCTCGACCAGGGACACGGCCGTTCCCGCCTCCAGGCGGTAGGGACGCGCCAGGTAGGAGTAGCGGAACAGCGGTTCGTAGATGGAATAGGTGAACGGCGTCTCATCCGCCGAATAAGAGCCGGCCGGATCCAGTGTCTTGGGCGAGCTCTCGGCGAAGGCGGTGTAAAGCGTGTTTTCCTGGAGTTCGCCGAGCGCGTAGGGGCTGTTGACGGGCTCCTGCGTGCAACCTGCAAGAAGCGCCGCAAAAAATACCCCCACGCTGCGCCTTCGGCTTGCTGCCCCCCGAGGGGGCGCTTTTTGCCTAGGGAGCGGCCCGGCAGCAAAAAAGGCCGCGCCTGCGAAACGCCGAAGGCTGCGGCGCAAGCGGGAAGCGAACGCGGCGATTCCCTTGCAGTAGCGAGACGGACGCATCGGATTCAGCAACGCGTTTGCCTCCAGCATTCGTAGCGCCAGACCCAGGGCGCGACAGGATCGCGATCGCGCCACAGTCCAAGGCGCTGGTCGCGCGCCTGCCGTTCAAGCCCGCCGATGGTGGGATCGCGCAGGAATTTTCCCTTGCCCTCGCGGTTGGCCCATGCCATGCCGCTGGCGACCAGGCGCTGGTTCGCCGTGCCCCCGTCGGGCAGCGGCACATCGCAGATATGGCGCTCGAAGCGATCCTGCTCGAAGCAGCGCAGGCTGAGCTTTTTACCGGCGATCAGATCCGACAGCGCCTCGCGCGAAGCATTGGCGAACGGCTGGCCCGGCTGCTCTCGCGAGTGCGTGGTTTCGGGAGCATCGATGCTGGCCAGGCGCACGCGCTCCTGGCGTTTTCCGGACAGCAGCGTGAAGGTATCGCCATCGGCCACGCGCACGACCTCGCCCGCCAGCGTATAGGCGCCCTGGCTGTCGGCCGCCGGTGCGCCGGCCTCCTGCCGCGCATTCAGCATGCCGGCAAGTCCGGACACCAGCACCAGGCCGGCCGCCCACGCATACGATCGCCACCGCTTCCGGTTCATTCTTCTTCCATGTTCAGGCAATGGCCGCGCCCAAATCGCGGCAAGTGCTAAAGTAACAAAAACTCGGCCTTCTGTGCCGTTTCCGCCGTCCGCATGCGAAGAGAAATCACTGCCGGAATCATAAAGGAGTCTCGATGAACGAGCGTCGTATCGCCGCTGTCGGCGCCCTTGCGCTGATGATCGCCGTCGGAACCGGCGCGTTTGGCGCGCATGCGCTGCGCCGCGTGGCAAGTCCGGAAATGGTGGCGGTCTGGCAGACGGCCGTGCTCTATCAGTTGGTGCATGGCCTGGGGCTGCTGGCCATCGCGGCGCTGCTGCCGCGCTTTTCCTCCAGGCTGCTGCCCGCCGCCGCATGGCTGATGCTGATCGGCATCGTGCTGTTCAGCGGTAGCCTGTATGTGCTGGTGTTGAGCGGCGTTCACTGGCTGGGCGCCGTCACTCCAATCGGCGGCAGCGCCTTCATCGTGTCCTGGCTGCTGGTGGCGCTGGCCGCGCTGCGGTCACGCTGACAGTTGGCCGAAGCGCAAGCATTCAAGCCGTCTCTCCACATCCCGCCATGCAAAGACCCTAGAGCACCGGAATCACAATCAGGGACTCTAGGGCCGGTCGCCGCCTGTTGCGAAGATCAATCCAGCGTCAAAATAGTCGCTCCAGTCGTCTTGCGGCTTTCCAGGTCGATATGCGCCTGGGCGACGTCTTCGAGCCGATAACGCTGGCCGATGTTGATGCGGATTTTCTTCTTCTTGATCATGTCGAACAGCTCATCGGCCGCCGCCTGCAGCTTTTCGCGCGTATTGACGTGCGCCGCCAGCGTGGGGCGCGTGACATACAGCGAGCCCTTGGCCGCCAGGATGCCAAGGTTCACGCCTTCGACGGGGCCGGAGGCATTGCCGAAGCTGACCATCAGGCCGCGCGGCTGCAGCGAATCCAGCGAGGCCAGCCAGGTGCTCTTGCCCACGCCGTCATAGACGACAGGCACTTTTGCGCCATTGGTCAGTTCCAGCACGCGCGCCGCCACGTCTTCCCTGGTGTAGTCGATGGTTTCCCATGCGCCGTGCGCCTTGGCGAGTGCGGCCTTTTCGGGGCTGGACACCGTGCCTATGAGCTTGACGCCCAGGGCCTTGGCCCATTGGCAGGCGATCAGGCCGACACCGCCGGCCGCGGCGTGGAACAGGATGGTCTCGCCGCCCTGCAGGCGGTAGGTCTGACGCAGCAGGTATTGCGCCGTCAGGCCCTTGAGCATGGCGCCCGCGGCCTCTTCGAAACTGATCTGCTTGGGCAGCTTGACGAGCTGGTTAACCGGCATGTTGCGGGCTTCCGCATACGCGCCGATCGGACTCTGGCCATAGGCGACGCGGTCTCCCACCTTCAGGTGCTTGACGCCGGAGCCCACGGCCTCGACAATGCCCGCGCCTTCGAAACCCAGGCCATGCGGCAGATCGTGCTTGTACAGGCCCGTCCTGAAATACGTATCGATGAAGTTCAGGCCCAGCGCCTTCTGGCGGATGGTGACTTCGTTTTCCTGCGGGGCGGGTACCGTCACCTCGACCAGTTCGAGGACTTCCGGACCACCGTGCTGCTTGATTTGAATGGCTTTGACCTGGGTTCCCACAGCGATCTCCTTGGCTAAGACTGCATGCTTATGCAATGATGCCGCATAGTTTATCGCCGAATCGCATTTTTATATATGCCGCGGCGGCGTATTTTCACAGCTTTCCATGACTCGAAAACAAGCCTTGCTCTCCATTCACCTGTCGGCGATTCTCTTCGGGCTGACGGGGATTTTCGGCGAGCTCATCCATGCCAGCGCCTCCATGATCACGGCCGGCCGCGCCGGCTTCGCCTGCCTTGCGCTGTATGCCTTCATGCGCTGGCAGAACCAGCCCCTGATGCGCGGCGTGGACGGCAGGACATTCCTGCTGCTGGCCTCGGCCGCGCTCATGCTGGCCGTCCACTGGGTCACATTCTTCATCGCCGTGAAGGTGGGCGGCGTCGCCATCGCCACGCTGGGCTTCGCCAGCTTTCCCGCGTTCATCACGCTGTTCGAGCGCTTCGTCCTGAAAGACGCCGTCGGCACGGAGGAATGGCTGATCCTGCTGCTCGTCACTGTGGGCCTGCTGCTGGTCACGCCGTCGTTCGACTTCCAGGATGAAGCCACCGTCGGCCTGGGCTGGGCGGTGCTGTCGGGCCTGACGTTCGCGCTGTTCACCCTGCTCAACCGCGTTACGTCCTCGCGGCTCGCCGCGGAGCAGGCGGCCTGCTGGCAGAACCTGCTGGTGCTGCTGCTGACCCTGCCCTTCGTTACGGACGATCCGGCCGGGCTGGGCGCGATGGACTGGATGTGGATCGCCATGCTGGGCGTATTCTGCACCGGCCTGTCTCATTATCTGATGGTTGGCAGCCTGTCCGTGCTGAATGCGCGCAGCGCCGGCATCATCATTGCGCTGGAACCCGTGTACGCCATCGCGTTCGCCGCCCTGCTGTTCGCGCAGTATCCCTCCGTGCGCATGCTGCTGGGCGGCGCGATCATGGTCGGCGCCATCATATGGTCGGGGCTGAGAAAACACGCCCCGGCATAATGGCAAGAAGGCCCGGACCGCATCCGGCCTGGCCTTGCCTGTGCGGCGCCTGGCCGCGAAAGCAATAATTACTCTACAACCACCGTCGCCAGCTTGCGCGATGCGATCAGGGCATGGTCGTATTCCACGCCGACGCCCGGAAGCTGAGGCACGGGCAGCGTGCCGTCCTTGGCGATGGAGTGATAATTGTCGTTGTAGCCGCAGGTATAGACGAGCGGCGACGGATCCTCCATGGCCGGCGATACGTTGGCGACCTCGTACCAGGAGGTGTTCTGCATGGCGGCGATCAGGTGCCTGTGCACGGGGCTGGGACCGTGCGGCTCGACGTTGACGCCGATGGACTCGGCGAAGCGGATGGTCTTGAGGCATCCGGTCACGCCCAGGTCGTACCGGACATCGACGCGCAGCAGGTCGGTGCCGCCATTGAGCAGGAAGTCCGCCTTGGCCTCCGGGCCAGGCACGTGCTCGGTCTGCAGGATGGGGATGTTCAGCGCCTCGCGCAATTGCTTGTGCGCGTGGATGCCGATGCCCAGCGGGCGCAGCGGATCTTCGTACCATTTGAAGCCGGCATCCTCGCACGCCTTGCCGACGTAGATCGCATCCGACAGCGAATCGAATACGCAGGCGGGATCCAGCATAAGTTCCACCTTGTCGCCCAACACCTTGCGCAGGTTATGGACGTTCTCGGCCTCTTCGCGCTTGTTGCCCTCGTGCCAGCTGTGCATCTTGAAGCCGCCGAAGCCAAGATCCAGCACGCTGCGCGCAAAGTCGGCCACGGCCTCCTTGGAAGACAGGTTGCCCAGCCTGTCGCCGTTGTGGCAGGAGAAATAGGCCGGGATGTTCTTGCGGAACCCGCCCAGCATCTGGTAGAGCGGGACGCCGTAGGCCTTGCCGGCCAGATCCCACAGCGCGGTGTCGAGGAACGATAGACCATAGTTGTGCGCCGGACGCGCAGCGCGGCGCGCCTTGCGGAAGATTAGCTCGCGCTCGTGCCATTGATGGCCGATGGCGCTGCGCGCCGCTTCCACCGCCTGCTCGGGCGCGCCCGCCATGGTGAAATCAACATACTCGCCCGTCAGTCCGTCCTCGGTATGCACCTGCACCAGCAAGCCCTTGCGATCCGTGACCACGTCCGGCTGATAGACCAGCGAACCGGAGATCGGATAGTTGTAGTCCCGGGCGAAATTCGGGCAAGGCAGCGTGAAAGTCGTGACTTCCACTTTTGTGATGCGTGACATGAAGCAGGCCTCCTGGTGATTGGCGATGAGTGAGTATCCAGTGCGCGGCGCTACCGTCCGCTCGCTTGATGTACAGGATTTTGATCCAATAATATAGGATCGTCAACAAAATCATGCATGATTTTGTTGAATGTGCACACGATCCTGATGATAGAATCGGCGCGGCAACATGTGAGACAGGAGAAAACATGGTTTCCGGCACAAAGCAGGCGGCAGCGGGAACGCAGGACAAGCCAAAGCGCCTCTCCCTGGCGGACAAGACCTATGCTGTGCTGAAGGAGCAGATACTCGACCAGCGCCTGGCGCCCGGCGCCCGCCTGAACATTGATGCGCTGGCCCGCGAACTGAATGTCAGCTCCTCGCCGCTGCGCGAGGCCCTGTCGCACCTGGAAGCCGAACGCCTGGTGAACTACGCCACCAATACCGGCTACTCGGTAGCATCCAGCCCCACGCCGCAATTCCTGCGCGATCTGATGGAATACCGGGCCGTCACCGAAGGCTATTGCGCCCGCATCGGCGCCGCCACGGCGACCGAGGAAACGATCCAGGCCATGAAAGAAACCGAGCAGGACATGCGTGCGATGCGCGAGCTCGGTTCCAGGTTTCGCGACTACAAGGAATACACGGAACTGGACAGCCTCTTTCACGGGCTGATCGTCGACAGCGCGCGAAACGAGGTCCTGTCCATGACGTACCGTTCCATGCATGCCGTGCTGACGCAGGCCCGCATGTCGCTGTTCCGCGATGCGGGCAGCATCGGCTCGGATGCCGCCATCGAAGAACATGCGGAAATCGTGCGCGCCTACGAAAGCCGCGACGGCGCGCTGGCGGAAGCCGCCGTGCGCAAGCACCTGAAAGGCTCCCAGGACCGCATGTTCGAGGCATTGCAGCGCAGGCAGGGACTGGACAATCCGCCTCTGCCGAGGTGGGCTCCCGGCCAGGACGCGGGCTCCCGCTGAAACCCGGGGCGGAAGAAAGCCCAGTCCCGCCGATACAGGTGCGCCGCCGGACCTAGGGCCTGTTAACACTAAAAGGAGCCTGCTCACCCTGCGGGCTGGCTGGTTATCGGGCAGCATGCGTCGTTGCCCAG
Organism: Paracandidimonas soli; assembly: GCF_004342005.1. Lineage (GTDB taxonomy): Bacteria > Pseudomonadota > Gammaproteobacteria > Burkholderiales > Burkholderiaceae_B > Paracandidimonas > Paracandidimonas soli. Next base: position 22,038 of record NZ_SMBX01000002.1, on the reverse strand, counting down.
GCCTTGCGTGGAACCACCACGCGGCGACCTGTGCGCCTAGCCTGCCGCCCGATAACCAGCCAGTGTGAGGCTCCTTTTAGTGTTAACAGGCCCTAGCGCTTGCGCCCTACCAGCGAACCCAGCACGCCGCGCAGCAGCTTGCCCGCCTCGCGCCGGACCATGCTCTTGACGGTGGACTGGACCAGCCCGTCGCGCTTGCCGCCGCGTGGTCCGGTCGAGCCGAACAGGAAATCGTTCACGGTGCCCAGCAGCCCGCTATCTCCCGCCTGCTGCGCCGCCTTGGCGGATCCCTGGGACCTCTCTCCCGCGCCTTTCTCGGCGCGCGCCAGCAGGATTTCATAGGCCGACTCGCGGTCCACCGCCTTGTCGTACTTTCCCCCGAACATGGAGCCATTGCGCAGGGCCATGCGCTCGACATCGCTGGCCGGTCCGATGCGGCTGCCCGGCGCCAGCATCCATACCCGTTCCGTCACGGACGGCTGCCCCTTTTCGTTCAGCATGGACACCAGCGCCTCGCCCACGGCCAGCTCGGTAATGGCCGCCTCGATGTCCAGCTCCGGATTGGGCCGCATGGTCTGCGCCGCTGTGCGCACCGCCTTCTGGTCGCGCGGCGTGAACGCCCGCAGGGCATGCTGGACGCGGTTGCCCAACTGGCCCAGCACGGTCTCCGGGATGTCCAGCGGATTCTGCGTGACAAAGTACACGCCCACGCCCTTGGAGCGAACCAGCCTGACGATCTGCTCGATCTTCTCCAGCAGCGCCTTGGGCGCGTCGCTGAACAGCAGGTGCGCTTCGTCGAAAAAGAAAACGAACTTGGGCTTCTCGGGATCGCCGATTTCCGGCAGGTTTTCGTACAGTTCCGCCAACAGCCACAGCAGGAATACGCCATACAGGCGCGGCGACTGCATCAGCCGGTCCGCCGCCAGGATGTTGACCACGCCCTGCCCGCCGGCGTCTGTGCGGATCAGGTCGAAAATGTCCAGCATGGGCTCGCCGAAGAACCGGTCCGCCCCCTGGGATTCAAGCTGCAGCAGGCTGCGCTGGATCGCACCTATCGACGCGGCCGATACGTTGCCGTAGCGCGTACGCAGTTCCCCCGAGCGCTGGCCGACCTCCTGCAGCATGGCGCGCAGATCCTTCAGATCGAGCAGCAGCAGGCCTTCCTCGTCGGCCACGCGGAACACGATGTTCAGCACGCCCTCCTGCGTGTCGTTCAGCTCCAGCATGCGGGCGAGCAGCAGCGGCCCCATGTCCGATACGGTGGCCCGCACGGGATGCCCTTGCTCTCCGAAAACGTCCCACAGCGCGGTGGGGCAGGCGCCCCATTGCGGCTCGGGCAGGCCCAGCTTGTCCAGCCGCTCCTGCAGCTTGGGATTCATGGATGCCGCCTGCGAAATGCCTGTCAGGTCTCCCTTGATGTCCGACATGAACACGGGCGTGCCCATGCGCGAGAAGGCCTGCGCCAGCAACTGCAGCGAAACCGTTTTCCCCGTGCCGGTGGCGCCGGTGATGCAGCCATGACGGTTGGCCAGCTTCGGCAGCATTTCCACGGTCGCATGGGAGTTCTTTGCGATGACGACGGGGTCGGACATGAAGCACCTTGAGATGGGTTGAATACGCATGCCGGCCAGCGCAGGCCGGACTTCCGTTGCCGGAGCATAACGCCGAATAGCGGCAGACCGCCAGCGGTAAGAGACCGTTATGCAGGATGGGCGTCGCTGTGCTCCGCCCTTCCTACGGGAAGCCTGCCTCATCGGGTAAAATCCCTGTTTTACCCATCTATTCAGCAGATTGAGGAATTTTAATGGCCGGACACAGTAAGTGGGCGAACATCCAGCACCGCAAAGGCCGCCAGGATGCGAAACGCGGCAAGCTCTGGACCAAGATCATCCGTGAAATCACCGTGGCCGCCCGCGCCGGCGGCGCAGACCCCGACACCAACCCGCGCCTGCGCATGGCCTGGGACAAGGCCACCGCGGCCAACATGCCCAAGGACAACATCATGCGCGCCATTTCGCGCGGCGCGGGCGGAGACGACGGCAACAGCTACGAAGAAATCCGCTACGAAGGCTACGGCATCGGCGGCGCGGCTGTCCTGATCGACTGCATGACCGACAATCGCCAGCGCACCGTGTCCGAGGTGCGCCATGCGCTGACCAAGCACGGCGGCAATCTGGGCCAGGACGGCTGTGTCGCCTTCCAGTTCAAGCACTGCGGCCAGTTTCTGTTCGCGCCCGGCGCATCCGAAGAGCAGATCATGGAAATCGCGCTCGAAGCCGGCGCCGAAGACGTACAGACCGACGAAGACGGCCTGATCGAGGTCACATGCCCCCCTTCCGACTACACCGCCGTCAAGGCGGCCTTCGAAGCGGCCGCGCTGGTCCCCGAAGTCCAGGACGTCGTCATGAAGCCGCTGACCGAAACCGAACTGACCGGCGACGACGCCATCCGCATGCAGAAAATGCTCGATATGCTGGACGGCCTGGACGACGTCCAGGAAGTCTATACCACAGCGGTCCTCGACGAATCCGCCGCTTCCGATTAATCACACGCGCAGGTCTGCCCGCAGGCCTGGCCAGCATCGCATGCAGTTTCCCGAACCTAGGGTCTGTCAATACTAAACCATGAAACTACTCGTAATCGGCGGCGGTGGCCGCGAACACGCCCTGGCCTGGCGCCTCGCCCAATCGCCTCGCGTCCAGACGGTATACGTCGCCCCCGGCAACGGCGGCACGGCCGGCACCGACCTGCTGCGCAACCTGCCCATCACGGACCTGGACGAACTGGTCGAGTTCGCCCGCACCCAGGGCATCGCCTATACCGTCGTCGGGCCGGAAGCCCCCCTGGCCTCCGGCATCGTCGACAAATTCCGCGCTGCGGGCCTGAAGATCTTCGGCCCGACCAGGGCGGCCGCACAGCTGGAAAGCTCCAAGGACTTCGCCAAGGCGTTCATGACGCGCCACGGCATTCCCACGGCCGCCTACCAGACCTTCACCGACCCCGAGCAGGCCAAGGCCTATATCCACAAGCTGGGCGCCCCCATCGTCATCAAGGCGGACGGCCTGGCTGCCGGCAAGGGCGTCGTCGTCGCCGAAACGCTGGAACAGGCGCTGGAAGCCGTCGACCACATGCTGGGCGACGGCAGCCTGGGCGAGGCCGGCGCGCGCGTCGTCATCGAGGAGTTCCTGCAAGGCGAGGAAGCCAGCTTCATCATCATGTGCGATGGCCAGAACGTACTTGCGCTGGCCACCAGCCAGGACCACAAGCGCCTGAACGACGGCGACCAGGGCCCGAACACCGGAGGCATGGGCGCCTACTCCCCAGCCCCCATCATCACGCCGGAACTGCACAACCGCATCATGCGCGAAGTCATCTACCCCACCGTGCAGGGCATGGCGGCGGACGGCATTCCCTTCACCGGCTTCCTGTATGCGGGCCTGATGATAGGCGACGGCCCCGACGCCACGCGCGCGCTGAAAGTGCTGGAGTTCAACTGCCGCCTGGGAGATCCCGAAACCCAGCCCATCATGATGCGCATCAAGAACGATCTGACGGAAGTCTTCGCCAAGGCCATCGCCGGCAAGCTGGACGAAGCCGCCATCGAATGGGACCGCCGCACCGCGCTTGGCGTCGTCGTTTCCGCCGCCAACTACCCGCAGGCGCCTCGCACGGGCGACGTCATCGCTTCGCTGCCCAAGGACACCGATGAATGCCGCGTCTTCCATGCCGGCACGAAGCTGGAGGACGGCGTGCTGAAGACCGCCGGCGGCCGCGTGCTGTGCGTCACGGTGCTCGCCGATTCGGTGCGCCGCGCCCAGGCGAATGCCTATGCGGCCTTGCGCGAAGTCCAGTTCGACGGCCAGCACTATCGCCGCGACATCGGCTGGCGCGCCCTGCCCGACCGGCCGCGCAATCCATCCTGAGCCATGCGCCCGCCTCACGGCGGGCGCGCTGTCCGCCAACCCTGTGAGCCAAGCGTCCTTCCCATGAGCATTCCCATTCCTTCGGCCTACGACTATTTCCTCGACCTGCAGTCCCGCATCGTCCAGGGGCTGGAGCAGGCGGGCGGCGACGCTTTCCTGTCGGACGCCTGGACGCGCGAGGAAGGCGGCGGCGGGCTGTCGCGCTACCTCGAAGGCGGCCGGACATTCGAGCGCGCCGGCGTACTGTTCAGCCACGTCAAGGGCAAGACCCTGCCGCCATCGGCCAGCTCGCATCGCAAGGAACTGGCGGGCCGCTCGTGGGAAGCCATGGGCGTGTCCATGGTGCTGCATCCGCGCAACCCTTACGTGCCCGTCTCGCACATGAATGTGCGCCTGTTCGTGGCGCACGCCCCGAAAGACTCAAATGAGCAGGACGTCTTCTGGTTCGGCGGCGGCCTGGACCTTACACCCTGCTATCCGTTCATGGAGGACGTGCGCCATTTCCATACGGTCTGCCGCGATGCGGTCGCCCCTTTCGGCGAAGACAAGTATCCGGCCTACAAGAAGTGGTGCGACGAGTATTTCTATCTGAAGCACCGCCAGGAAACGCGCGGCGTGGGCGGGCTCTTCTTCGACGACCTGAACACGCCCGATTTCGATTCGTGCTTTGCAATGGTGCGCTCGGTGGGCGACAGTTTCCTGTCCGCCTATCCACCCATCGTGGAAAAACGCAAGAACACCGCCTACGGCGAGCGCGAGCGCAGCTTCCAGGCCTATCGACGCGGCCGCTACGTGGAGTTCAACCTGGTCTTCGACCGGGGCACGCACTTCGGCCTGCAGTCCGGCGGCCGCACGGAATCCATTCTGCTTTCCATGCCTCCGCAGGCAAGCTGGCGCTATTGCTGGACGCCCGAATCGGGCTCGCCGGAAGCGGAACTGACCGGCTATCTTAAGCCGCAGGACTGGATATGAGTGCAGGCCGAGCCGCATCCGGCGAGCCCGTCGGCGTCGGCAAGCCCCGGATAGGCCTGCTCGGCGGCAGCTTCGACCCCGTGCACTCGGCCCACGTCGATCTGGCCCGGGCCGCGCTCGAGCAGCTGGCGCTCGACCACGTGGAACTGCTTCCTGCCGCCGATCCCTGGCAGCGCCGGCCGCTAGGAGCCAGCGCGCGGCAACGCCAGACCATGCTGGAACTGGCCACGGCGGACCACCCCCGCCTGCTGGTCAATCCGGTGGAGCTCGAACGCGGCGGCAAAACCTACACCATAGACACAGTATCGCAACTGCCCGATACCGCGCAGTACATCTGGATCCTGGGAACAGACCAACTGCAGAATTTCTGTTCCTGGCACCGTTGGCGCGATATCCTCGGCCATGTGACGCTGGCCGTGGCGCAACGGCCCGGCAGCGCGCTACAGCCGCCGGCGGAGCTTGCCGATGCGCTCGACAGCCTGGGCGCCGGACTGCTGCACATCGATTTCACGCCGCAGAACATCTCGGCCACGGACGTACGCAGGCGCATCGCCGCCGGAGAGCCGACTGACGATTGCCTGCCTCCCGCCGTCGCCCGATATATCGGACAACACCAACTCTATCTTTCCTACCCCGCGTGACAATCGCGGTATATTCCCACCTATGAATCTGACACAACAGCAACGCTTGGTCATCGACGCGCTCGAAGACGTCAAGGCCCAGGACATCAAGGTATTCAATACCTCCCACATGACGGGTCTGTTCGACCGCGTCATCATCGCCAGCGGCGCATCCAACCGCCAGACACGGTCCCTTGCATCCAGCGTGGCCAACAAGGCCCGCGAGCACGGGCTGTCCATCATCGCCTACGAAGGCGAGGACAGCGGCGAATGGGTCCTGGTCGACCTGGGCGACATCGTGGTGCACTGCATGCAGCCCGCCATACGCCAGTACTACAACCTGGAAGAAATCTGGGGCGGCAAGCCCGTGCGCGTCAAGCTGCTGCCGCAATCGACCCAGCCCTCGCTGCCTTCGTATTCCGAAGACTTCAACGACGGCGATTTCGGCGACGAATGAAGCTGCTCGTGCTGGCCGTCGGCAACCGCATGCCCGACTGGGTGGAAACCGCCTGGCGCGACTACGCCAGGCGCATGCCGGCCGACCATGCCGTCGAGCTGCGCGAGATCAAGCCCGAACCGCGCACCAGCGGCAAGACGCCGCGCCAGATGATGCAGGCCGAAGGCGTGCGGCTGCGCGGCGCGCTGCCTCAGGGCGTCACGCTGGTCGCCCTGGATGAGCACGGTCGCGATCTCACCACCGAAGCGCTGGCGCAAAAGCTGGAAGCCTGGCGCAACGATGGACGCGACGTGGCCTTCCTCATCGGCGGACCGGACGGCCTGGACAGCGAACTGAAGGCGCAGGCCCACGAACGCATCCGCCTGTCGTCCCTGACATTGCCGCATCCCATGGTGCGCGTGCTGCTGGCGGAACAGCTTTACCGCGCCTGGTCCATCAACGCCGGGCATCCCTATCATCGGGCCTGAAACAACCGAAGCCATGAACGAGCAGGCACTGTTCTCTCCCATCTACCTGGCATCCGCCAGCCCCCGCCGACATGAACTGCTGACGCAGATGGGCATCCCCCACGAAGTGCTGCGCATACCGTCGCCCCCGGGCGAGGACGAACCGCGCCTTGCCGGGGAAACCCCGGTCGACTATGTCAGGCGCACGGCCCGCGAAAAGGCGGAGCGTGCCGTCGCCTGGGTGCGTTCGCAAGGCCTGAAGGATCTTCCCATCCTGTGCGCGGACACGACCGTGGCGCTGGACGGGGACGTGCTGGGCAAACCGGCCGACCTGGCCGATGCCGCCGCCATGCTGCGCCGCCTGTCGGGCCGCGCCCACCATGTGTATTCGGCCCTGGTTCTGGCCGACGCCCAGGGCATGCGCGAAGCCCTCTCCCGCACCGAGGTCAGCTTCAAGACGCTGTCGGAAGAGGAAATCGCCTGGTATTGCGCCAGCCGGGAGCCCCTGGGCAAGGCCGGCGCCTACGGCATACAGGGCAAGGCCGCCCTGTTCGTCGCGCATCTGTCGGGCAGCCACAGCGGCGTGGTCGGGCTGCCGCTGTACGAAACCTACCAATTGCTGACGCTGCCTGCCGGCCGCTGATTCCCCCGCCGGCCCATCAGGAGCGGTAGATGTAGTCGCGCCGCCACGGATACGCCAGGTCCTGAGGGAGATCCAGCTCATCCGAGCGCGCGCTGACGCGCGGTTGCGCCAGTATCTGGTGCAGGGCGATCCAGCCATGCTCGAAACCCATGGCGCAACCAGCCAGGTACATGCGATAGGCGCGCAACGAACGCTCGCCCTGCTCTCCCCCAAGGATTTCCCGCGCCTGCGGCAGCCTGGCCTCCAGCGCGTCGCTCCATGCCCACAGGGTGCGCGCATAGTGCGGACGCAGATTCTCGATGTCCACATCCTCCAGGCCGCCATCGGTCAGGCTGGTCAGGACGTGGCCGATATGCGTCAGCTCTCCGCCGGGGAAGATATAGCGCTCGATGAACTCGCCCATGCCGGCTCCCAACTGCCCGTGCGCCACGCCGCCGGCCGTGATGCCATGGTTCATGATCAGCCCGCCCGGGCGCAGCAGATCGCACAACCGCGAGAAATAACCCTGCAGTTGCGCCCGGCCCACATGCTCGAACATGCCGACCGATGCAATTTTGTCGTAAGGCTGGCCGGCCTCCAGCTTGCGGTAGTCCAGCAGATGCATGCGCACCCTGCCCGACAAGCCGCGCTCTTCGATCAGGCGATTGACGTACGCATGCTGGTTGCGCGACAGCGTGATCCCCGTGGCATCCACGCCATAGTTTTCCGCCGCCCACAGCAGCAGGCCGCCCCAGCCCGCGCCGATATCCAGGAAGCGCTCGCCCTCCGTCAGCCGCAACTTGCGGCAGATATGGTCCAGCTTGGCCTCCTGCGCCTGCGCCAGCGTCATGTCCGGCTCGCGGAAATAGGCGCATGAATAGACGCGCCGGGGATCCAGCCAGAGCGCGTAGAAATCATCGGACAGGTCGTAGTGGAATTCGATCTGCCGCGCATCGCGTTCGATGGAATGGCGCCAGACGGACATCACGCGCCGCACCAGATCGGTGAACCAGCCGCCATGAGCGGCCTCGACCGGAGAGCCCGGCAGGATGGCGGCCGCCACTTTCATCAGGTCCCGCATGGATCCGTCCACGTCGAACTTTCCTTCGACATAGGCCTGCCCCAGCACTCCCGCCTGGCCTGCCGCCAGATGCGCAAGCGTGGATCGGTCCTTGATCCACAGCCGTACCTGCGGCTGGCTGTCGCCAAGCCTGGCGCCGTCCGGCATGACCAGTTGGACCGGCAGCGGCAAAGCCGCGAGTTTCTCTTCAACAGCAGAATTTACCGAGTTCAAGACATCCCTCCCTTCTTGTGACCACGCAAAAGACCACTATCGCCGTCGAATGTTGCCATAAGTTCCCCTCAGGGAAAACGGCCTGCGGTCTCTTTAAGACGCAACCAGTCGTAACCGTTGTCCCATGATAAGATGCCATGCTTCGTCTCCCGCATCCGGGCAATGCCGCCACGGACGCCATCACCCGACAACTTCCGCACCGGCCACAGCGCAATGCCTTGGCGATGCCGATTGTTTTTCCCGCATTCCCATGCCAGCTTCGCATCTCACAAACCGCATCCCTTCCTGGCTGTTCCTGATGGGGCTGGTCACCGCGCTCGGCCCGCTCGCCGTCGACATGTATCTCCCCAGCTTCACGTCCATCGCGAGGGACTTCGGCGCACCCACCAGCCACATCGAACGCACGCTGGCCAGCTATCTGCTGGGTCTCGCGCTGGCGCAGCTCGCCTACGGCCCCATCACCGACAGATACGGGCGCAAGATCCCCCTGGCGGCCGGACTGTCGATCTTCATCTTCGCATCCTTGATGAGCAGCCTGGCCGACAGCGCCGGCGAACTCACGTTCTGGCGCGTGGTCCAGGCATTCGGCAGCGCAGCCGGCATGGTAATCCCGCGCGCTGTGATCCGCGACAATCTGGAAACGCGCGATGCCGCCAAGGCGCTGTCCCTTATCATGCTCATCATGGGGGTTACTCCCATACTCGCGCCTCTGCTGGGCGGCCAGGTGCTGCTGTTCTGGAACTGGCGCGGCATTTTCCTGATCATGGCGCTGGGCAGTGCGCTGCTGCTGGCCGGCGCGCTGATGACGATGCGCGAAACACTGCCGGAAGACAGGCGCACTCCGCTTGCATGGAAACGCATCGCCCTGTCCTATGCGGACCTGCTGCGCGACAAGGTGTTCATCGGCTATTCGCTGGCGGGAGGATTCGGTTCCGCCGGAATGTTCAGCTACATTGCCGGATCTCCCCGCACGTTCATCGAGATCTACGGCGTCGATCCCAGCCGCTTCGGCCTGCTTTTCGGCATCAACGCGATAGCCCTGATCCTGGCCTCCCAGGTCAGCGCGCGGCTGCTGAGCCGCCATACGCCGCAGCGCCTGCTGCGGCGCGCGCAGGCCGGCATGATGATCGCCGTGCTGACGGGCCTGGCGCTGACCCTGACGGGCATGATCACGCTGCCGCTGCTGATGGCGTGCCTGGTCTGCTATATGGCCTGCCAGGGCTTCGTGAACCCGAACGCGGCCGCCATGGCCCTGGACAGGCAGGGGCACCGGCTCGGCGTCGCCTCGGCGCTGATGGGGTCGATGCAGATGCTGGCGGGCTCGCTGGCCGGGATGAGCATCAGCGCCTGGCACTCCGATACCGCGCTGCCGCTGACCGGCATACTGGCGCTGTGCGCCACCCTGTCGTGGCTGTTCGGCAGGATGGCGATGAATGCTGCGGCCCCGGGCGCCTGATCATGGAACGGCCGACCGCCAGAAAGGCGGCGCTGGCATAGGTGATGTCACCGCGCGTGTTGGTCCTTGACCTCATTCAGTTATTGATTTTGGCCACGAGCGCGATAATTCCGATCCCAGCCACAGTTTGGTGGCAAACAACGGCAAGAGCTTGCACACAAAAGGGATTTCGTTATAGAATCATTGTCTTTGGTGTACAGACAGAAAGAATTCAAGGGGTATGATCATGGCACGCGTATGCCAAGTTACCGGCAAGGGCCCGATCGTGGGCAACAACGTTTCGCACGCAAACAACAAGACCAAGCGTCGTTTTTTGCCCAACCTGCAATCTCGCCGGTTCTGGGTTGAAAGCGAGAACCGCTGGGTCCGCCTGCGTGTTTCGACCAACGCCATCCGCACCATCGACAAGAAGGGCATCGACGCCGTTCTGGCCGAAATGCGCGCCCGCGGCGAACTGGCTTAATCCGCCAGGCATCTAGGAGCTCATCATGGCAAAAGGCATTCGTGAAAAGATCAAGCTGGAATCCACAGCCGGCACGGGTCACTTCTACACCACGACGAAGAACAAGCGCAACACACCGGAAAAGATGCTGATCAAGAAGTTCGATCCGGTCGCCCGCAAGCACGTCGACTACAAGGAAACCAAGCTGAAATAAGCTGGTCATCCTGTATCGCACCCCAGAAACCCCTGCCTTTGCGCAGGGGTTTTTGTTTTATCGCCGCAATTCTCGCCAACGCCTAGCCGGGAGGGAGGCGATGTGCTCCCGGGCGGTTTCGGGGCCGGCCTGTGTTTTCACGGCTGGACGGGATACAAGGCGTGCGCTGTCCGAGCAAGGCGTTTTCGATGGTCCGGGGGACCATCGATCTTGCGAGTTCGCACGCCGCCCGTCCAGCCGTGAAAACACAGGGAAGTCCCGGAGCGCAGCGCAGGGACCCGGACACGCTAGCCCGGGAGCACATCGCCTCCCTCCCGGCGGGTTAGTTACGGCGGGCAAACCAGCCGACTGGCACAGAGACACCAGAACCTCAGCGTCCGCCCTATAATGTCGGGTTCACATACCGTTTTCTCAAAAAGAACCTCATCCATGCAGGAACGCTACATCCCCTACCAGGTCGAAGCCGAAGCCCGCCAGAACTGGCAATCGCGCAATGCCTATCTCGTCGACGAGAAAGCCGCCGCCCCCGACGGCTCGCCCAAGCCCAAGTTCTACGCCTGCTCCATGCTGCCCTACCCCAGCGGCAAGCTGCACATGGGACACGTGCGCAACTACACCATCAACGACATGATGGCGCGCCAGCTGCGCATGCGCGGCTACAACGTCCTCATGCCCATGGGCTGGGATGCTTTCGGCATGCCTGCGGAAAATGCGGCCATCAAGTCCGGCGTGCCTCCTGCGAAGTGGACGTACGACAATATCGCGTACATGAAGAAGCAGATGCAATCCATGGGCCTGGCCATCGACTGGTCCCGCGAAATGTGCGCCTGCGATCCCGAATACTACCGCTGGAACCAGTGGCTGTTCCTGAAGATGCTCGAAAAAGGCATCGCCTACCGCAAGACCCAGGTCGTCAACTGGGATCCGGTCGACCAGACCGTGCTGGCCAACGAGCAGGTCGTCGACGGCCGCGGCTGGCGCTCCGGCGCGCTCGTCGAAAAGCGCGAGATCCCCGGCTATTACCTGCGCATCACCGACTACGCCGAAGAACTGCTGGACACTGTGCAGAACAAGCTGCCGGGCTGGCCCGAGCGCGTGCGCCTGATGCAGGAGAACTGGATAGGCAGGAGTGAAGGCGTGCGCTTCGCCTTCACCCACGACATCCGCGGCGAAGACGGCCAGTTGATCCAGGACGGCCGCATGTACGTATTCACGACACGCGCCGACACCATCATGGGAGTCACCTTCTGCGCGGTTGCTCCCGAACATCCGCTGGCCACGCATGCCGCGCGCAACAACCCCGAGCTGGCCGCATTCATCGAAGAATGCAAGAAAGGCGGCGTTACCGAAGCCGAACTCGCCACCAAGGAAAAAGAAGGCCTGCCCACCGGCCTGCAGGTCATCCATCCTCTGACCGGCGATGCCGTCGACGTCTGGGTCGGCAACTACGTGCTCATGAGCTATGGCGACGGCGCCGTCATGGGCGTGCCCGCGCACGATGAGCGCGATTTCGCCTTCGCACTGAAATACGGCATTCCCATCAGGCAGGTCATCGGCGTCGAAGGCAAGGCCTACTCCACCGAGCAGTGGCAGGACTGGTACGGCGACAAGCAACAGGGCGCCACCATCAACTCGGGCAAATACGACGGCCTGGCGCATGCCGCCGCCGTGGATGCCGTCGCCTCCGACCTCGAAGTCAAGGGCCTGGGCCAGAAACAGACCACGTGGCGGCTGCGCGACTGGGGCATTTCCCGCCAGCGCTACTGGGGCACTCCCATCCCCATCATCCACTGTCCCAGTTGCGGTCCTGTTCCCGTCCCCGAGAAGGACCTGCCGGTCGTATTGCCGGAAGATCTCGTACCCGATGGCAGCGGCAACCCCCTGAACAAGAGCGAAGCCTTCCTGAAGTGCAAGTGCCCGTCCTGCGGCGCCGACGCCCGGCGCGAGACCGACACCATGGACACCTTCGTCGATTCCTCCTGGTACTTCATGCGCTACACGTCGCCTGGCAACAGCCAGGCCATGGTCGACGAGCGCAACGATTACTGGATGCCCATGGACCAGTACATCGGCGGCATCGAGCATGCGGTCATGCACTTGCTGTACGCCCGCTTCTGGACCAAGGTCATGCGCGACCTGGGCCTGCTCAAATTCGACGAGCCCTTCACGCGCCTGCTGTGCCAGGGCATGGTGCTCAACCACATCTATTCGCGCCGCACGCCGCAGGGCGGCATCGAATACTTCTCGCCCCAGGAAGTCGAGAACGTCACCGATGCCAAGGGCGCGGTCATCGGGGCGAAGCTGCTGGCCGACGGATCGCCCGTGGACTACGGCGGCATCGGCACCATGTCCAAGTCCAAGAACAACGGCGTCGATCCGCAGTCCCTGATGGACACCATGGGCGCCGATACGGCTCGCCTGTTCGTCATGTTCGCCAGCCCGCCCGAACAGACGCTGGAATGGTCGGAAAGCGGCGTGGAAGGCTCCAACCGCTTCCTGCGCCGCGTCTGGGCCTTCTGCCACGGCAACCTGGAAGCCCTGCGCGCAGGCGCTGCCGACTACAACGGCAACTGGGACGATATCGACGAAGCCAGCAAAACGCTGCGCCGCGAAATCCATACGCTGCTGCGCCAGGCCGACTACGATTACCAGCGCATGCAATACAACACCGTGGTATCGGCCTGCATGAAGATGCTCAACACCCTGGAGGCCGCCGAGCTGCCGGATACGCCCGTGGCCAGGCGGGCGCTGGCGGATACCACCGGCATCCTGTTGCGGGTCCTGTATCCGGCCGTGCCGCACGTCACCTGGAGCCTGTGGAAGGAACTGGGCTTCGAAGCCCAGTTCGGCGATCTGCTCGACGCCCCCTGGCCCGAGGTCGACGAAGCCGCGCTGGTCGCCGATGAGATCGATCTGGTCCTGCAGGTCAACGGCAAGCTGCGCGGCAACCTGCGCATCGCCAACGGCATGGAAAAGGCCCTGATCGAACAGGCCGCGCTCGCCCACGAGGCCGTCGCCCGCTTCCTCGAAGGCAGGCCCGCCAAGCGCGTCATCGTCGTCCCCGGCAAACTGGTCAACGTCGTAGGATAAACCACGCATGCACAGCACAATTCGCGTCAGCCCGGCCTCCAGTTCCTTCATCCCGGACAGTTTCCGGCGCTGGCTGCGAAGCCTGCTGTGCCTGGGCCTCGCCCTTGCAGTGGCCGGCTGCGGCTTTCAACTGAAAGGCACATCCCCCCTGCCGTTCGAAACGCTCTACACCAATATCCCGGACTCCTCCGAGTTTGGCGCGCAATTGCGCCGCGCCATACTGGCGGCCTCGCCCGACACGCGCTTCGTCAGCGACCCGCAGGATGCGCAGGCCAAGCTGGTGCAGCTGGCGAACCGACAGTTCCAGCGCGAGCTGTCCATCGATGCGCAAGGGCAGGTCGAAGAATACGAACTGAACCTGGAATTCGTGTTCCAGCTGACCGACGACAAAAACCGGCTGCTGCTGCCGCCGACCACGCTGCGCTCGACACGCGACATGCCCTACGACCCCAACTCGGTCCAGGCCAAGCAGGGGGAAATCGCCACGGTATACCGCAATATGCGCCGGGGCCTGATCGACCGCATCGTGCGCCGCCTGACATCGCCCGAAGTCACCGAGGCATACCTCGATCGCGACGCGCAGCCCATCGACGAAAATCCTCCGGAAATGCCGCCGACGCCCTCCTCCTCGCAAGAGCTGGACCTGCAGGAGATCGAACCGTGACGGCGGCCCGTACCGCGCCGGCCATCGCAGGATCTGCCGGCGTCACGAGACCCTGAGGCCGGCCATGGGACGATCGCTGGACGCCGACCGCTTCCTGAAGCTGCTGTCCGAAGAACGGCCGGCGCTGGATCCTCTGTATCTGGTGTCGGGCGACGAGCCGCTGCTGATCACGGAAGTCGCCGATGCCGTGCGCGCAGCGGCCTCCCGGCTGGGCTTCACCGAGCGCACCAGTCTCGTCATGGATGCGCGCAGCGACTGGGGCGCCGCCATCGCCGCCACGCAAAACGTATCGCTGTTCGGCGACCGCCGCCTGGTCGAGCTGCAACTTCCTTCTGGCAAGCCGGGCAAGACCGGCGCCGACACCCTGGGCAAGCTTGCCGCCATGGCCGCCAGCGGCGCCCTGGCCGATACGCTGCTGCTCATCAGCCTGCCCCGCCTGGACAAGGCCACTCGCAGCGCCAAGTGGGCGCAAGCGCTGTTCGATGCAGCCACCGGCATCGAAATCGCCTCCATCGGCCGCAACCAGCTTCCCGGCTGGATTGCGGCCCGCCTGGCGCGCCAGGGCCAATCCCTGCAGCGCGACAGCCTGGAGTGGATGGCCGACAAGGTGGAAGGCAATCTGCTGGCGGCCCACCAGGAAATCATGAAACTCGGCCTGCTGTATCCGGAAGGCGCCATTTCCCAGGAGGACCTGGAAAAAGCCGTGCTGAACGTGGCCCGCTACGATGTGTTCGGCCTGCGCGACGCCATGCTGGCCGGCCACGGCGACAAGGCCCTGACCATGCTGGCCGGCCTGCGCGCCGAAGGCGAGGCCCTGCCGCTGGTCCTGTGGGCCGTGGGCGACGAGATCCGCGTCCTGGCCCGCCTTGCCGAAGCCCAGGCCAAGGGCGGAGACCTGTCCGCGGAAATCCGCAGGAACCGCATCTTCGGCAATCGCGAGCAACTGGCAAGGCAGGCGCTGCGCCGGATTCCCGCCAGGGCCTGGCCCGCCGCCGTGCAGCACGCCCACGATGTCGACAGGCTCATCAAGGGCCTGCGGGCGGAAGGCCGGCTGAACGATCCCTGGGAAGAACTTTCGCGCCTCGTGCTGCGCATCGCAGTCGCGGGAAAACGCTGAGGCCTGCGCCGACAGGCCCCAGGCCCCGGCAGGCATTCGCAACACAGGCGGACCGCGTTTGCGCACGCATCCACACAGCAACCTCGAATACTGGGATAATCAGAGAATTGTCCAGATTTTTCCCGCAAGCATCATGAGCCACACCGACAAGCAGCTCTCCGACATCGCCCTCATGGCAAAAAGCGCGCGCGCCGCGTCGCGCCAGATGCTCTCCGCCTCCGGCCGCGACAAGGCCCGGGCGCTGCGCCTCATGGCTCAGGCCATCCAGGAACAGCGCCAGGCGCTGCAGGCGGAAAACGCCAAGGACCTCGATGCCGCCCGCAAGAACGGCCTGGAAGATGCGCTGGTCGATCGCCTGGCCCTGTCCGACAAGGCGCTGGACACCATGGCCGCCGGCCTGCTGCAGATCGCCGACATGCCGGATCCCATCGGCAGCACGACGGCTTCGGCCATTCGTCCCAACGGCATGCGCGTCGCGCAGATGCGCGTGCCCATCGGGGTCATCGGCATAATCTACGAGTCCCGCCCCAACGTCACTATCGACGCCGCCGCCCTGTGCCTGAAGACCTCCAACGCCGCCATCCTGCGCGGCGGCAGCGAGGCCTTTCATTCCAACCGCGCCCTCGGCGCCATCATCCAGCAATGCCTGGCGCAAGCGGGGCTTCCCGTCGACGCCATCCAGGTGGTCGGCACGACGGACCGCGCGGCCGTCGGCGAGCTCATCACGCTGAGCGACGACGTCGACGTCATCATTCCCCGCGGCGGCAAGAGCCTGATCTCCCGCATCGCGGCCGACGCCAAGGTGCCCGTCATCAAGCACCTGGACGGCAATTGCCACCTCTTCATCGATGCCGATGCCGACCTGGACAAGGCCCACGACATCACGCTGAACGCCAAGACGTACCGCTACGGCATCTGCGGCGCCCTGGAAACGCTGCTGGTCCACCAGGACATCGCAGACCGGGCCCTGCCGCGCATCGCGCAGTCCCTGACGGAAAAAGGCGTCGAGCTGCGCGGCTGCGAGCGCACGCGCGCCATCGTGCCGCACGCGGCTCCCGCCACCGAGGCCGACTGGGAAACCGAATACCTGGGCCCCATCCTCGCCATCCGCGTCGTCGACGACCTCGATCAGGCCATGGAGCACATCGCCCGCTACAGCTCGCAGCATACCGAATCCATCGTCACGGAGAATCTGGCGGCCGCCAATCGCTTCCAGCGCGAGGTCGACTCCAGCTCCGTCTACGTGAACCTGCCCACCTGTTTTGCCGACGGCTTCGAATACGGCCTGGGCGCAGAGATCGGCATTTCCACCAACCGCCTGCATGCGCGCGGCCCGGTAGGCCTGGAAGGACTGACCACCATGAAGTGGGTACTGTCGGGCGACGGCCAGTTGCGCGGCCAGAACTGAGGCAAGGCGCTCCATCATGCTCTGGGTCAAGACGCTGCACCTGCTGTTCATCATTTCCTGGTTCGCCGGGCTGTTCTACCTGCCGCGCATCTACGTCAACCTGGCCCAGGCCGACAACGACGAGGTCTACGCCTGTCTGCTCGGCATGGCCGAGCGGCTGTACCGCTTCATGACGCCCCTGGCCATCCTCGGGGTCGCCTTCGGCCTGTGGCTGTACCTGGGCTACGGCCTGGGCCGCGCCCAGGGCTGGATGCACGCCAAGCTGGCCCTGGTCTTCGTACTGGCGGGCTATCATCTGCACTGCAAGCGCGTGCTCGACCGCTTCCGCAGCCGCAACAACCGGCGCAGCCACACGTACTACCGCTGGTACAACGAACTGCCCGTCATCCTGCTGATTTTCATTCTCATCCTGGTCGTCGTCCGACCATTCTAGGCAAGTCACTCCATGGCCGACGATACGCCACGCAAGACCCTCTCCCTGAAGAAATCTCCGCCGGCCTCCGGCAGCCAGGCCGAGCGCGAAGCGCCGCGCCAGCGCACAGGCGCGCGCGCGAAGGCGGTCGCCCAGGCTCGCTTCGAGCGCCGTCCCGAGGCCACGGACGCGCCGCAAGACAAGCGCCGCCCTCAATCTCCGGACAAGGGCGGCCCGTCCCGGGCCGGATTCCGGCCGGTCGTCAAGGTTGATGCAGACAGACAGGTCGAAGCCAGGCGCCCATCCCGCGCCAGTTCCGACGTACGCCCGCAAAGCCGGCAGAAGCCCTCCACAGGCTCCGAACAAGCTTCCGGCGACAGGCGCAGGCGCCCGGAACTCAAAGAGCATGCGTCCAGATCGGCTTCGCATGCTGTATCCGACCGGCCGGCAAGGCTCTCCCGGGCGGAAGCCATGCCCTCCTATACCGAACGCATGCGCCATCGCGGCCCCGAAATCGAAGGCGGCATGGGCAGGCCTCACCTGCTGGCCGACACCATGCCCAGGGAACGGCAGATCATCGACACGCGGCCGGGCGAGCAATTTCCCGTCTTCGCCCCGTGCCCGCAGGGCCTGGAGCAGCCACTGGCGGAAGAACTGACGCGTCTGGGCTTTGCCGACGTCAAGGCCGGGCGCGCCGGCTGCCGATTCCGCACCGACTGGGCAGGCATCCAGAAGGCGAACCTGCATTCCCGCCTGGCCACGCGCATCCTGGTCCAGGTTGCCAGGAGCCTTGTCGCAAAGGAAGACGACATTCTCGAGCTGGCGCGCGCCACGCCCTGGGAGCAATGGTTCGGCCCCGACCATACGCTGCGCGTCGACACCTCCGCCATCCGCAGCCCCATGCAAAGCCTGCAGTACTGCAATCTTCGCGCCAAGGACGGCATCTGCGACCGCCTGCGCGAGCGCGAAGGCAGCCGGCCCAGCATCGACACCGTGCGTCCCGACGCGCGCGTCCATCTGTTCCTGGACGAGCGCTCGGCCACCCTGTACCTGGACACTTCCGGCGAGTCCCTGTTCAAGCGCGGCTGGCGCCTGGACAAGGGCGAAGCGCCGCTGCGCGAGAATCTGGCCAGCGGGCTGCTGGCGCTGTCCGGCTGGAAACCCGGGCAGACGCTGCTCGATCCGTTCTGCGGCAGCGGCACCATCCTGATCGAGGCTGCCGGCATCGCATTGGGCGCGCCCCCCGGCATCTGGCGGCCATTCGCCTTCGAGCGCCTGCGCAACCATAACGACAGGCTGTGGCACGACATCAAGGACGAAGCCCGCGCCGGCATCGCCACGCGACTGGACACCCCACTGTTCGGACGCGATCTCGACGAAAACGCCATCCAGGCCGCTCGGGCCAATGCCAAGCGCGCATGGCTGGCTCCCGATGCCATCGATTTCCGCGCCGGAGACGCGCTTGCCATCGAGCCGCCCTCGAAGCAGGGCTGGATCGTAACCAATCCGCCCTATGGCGAGCGCCTGGACAGCACTGGCGCGACCTTCTGGCGGCAATGGGCCGAGCACCTGAAGCGCAGCTTCTCGGGCTGGCAGGTGGCCGCCATCACCAGCGACCTGGACCTGCCCAAGCACCTGCGGCTCAAGCCCCGCCAGCGCATTCCCCTGCACAATGGCGCGCTGGACTGCCGCCTGTTCCTGTTCGAAATGGTGGCCGAAGGCTACCGTTCCTGAATCACGCATGAATCAACAAGCCTCCGCATCCCCCGTATCCTCGCCCGCGCCGGCGGGCCGCCTGCGCCGCTTCGCCAGCATGATGTACGAATCCGTGCTGCTGTTCGGCGTCATCTTCACCGCCGGCTATCTGTTCGATACGCTGACGCAAAGCCGCAGCGGTCTTATCTTCCGCCACGAACGCCAGCTCATCCTGTTCCTTGCCATCGGCATCTATTTTTTCCTCAGTTGGCGCCGCAGCGGGCAGACCCTGCCCATGAAAACCTGGAATATCCGGCTGGTCGACAAAAACGGCAAGGTGCCCGGCGCCGGCGTCCTGGTCCTGCGCTACCTGCTGATCTGGCCCATTCCGCTGCTGGCGGCCTATGCCGTGCGCCTGGCTTCGGAGGCCACAGGCTATGCCTCGACCGATCTCCTGATCGTATTCACGCCCTTCACGCTGTTCATCCCGACGTGGCTGAATCGCGACGGCGACTTCCTGCACGACCGCATCCTGGGAACCCGGCTGGTCGACGCGCAGCGGAAAAAAGGGGTATAAACCCCAAGGTCTGTATTTCCAGCGGGGGGATTGCGTACAAGGCGCTTGTCGTTCATGCTTAGGGCTAAACACAATTCCGCCGTCACGTACGTCAACAGCCGAATGAATAACCAATATCCGGAGCTTTACCCCTCGTACCTCTGGCTCGTTCCCTCCGTGTTCAACATGGCGGATGCATGTGCCCACCGCTGGGCAGGCAACACGCACGAGGGCCGGAATGCAGCCATCTACTACGAAGATGAAGCAGGACGGCGCGACGTCTGGACCTACACCCGCCTGTCGGCCACCGCGCAACAGCTCGCCAACGGGCTGGAGCGCATGGATGTCGTACCCGGAGACCGCGTCGCCATCGTCATGACGCAGCGGCCCGAGGCCGTGGTCTCCCTCATGGCCGTTCTCAGCGCGGGCGCCATCGCCGTTCCCCTGTCCAGCCATGCCAGCCCGATCGCGCTGCGCAACAGCCTGCTGGATTCCGGGGCGCGCGTCGCCATCGTCGACAACATCTGCGGCAACAGGGTGCTGCAGGCACAGTGCCCGCAGCTGAAGCAGGTCATCGGCTTCAACTTCGAAAGCGACGCCATCATCCCCTGGCGCACCCTGCTGGCGCGCCAGCCCGCCGTCTTCCGGACCTTGCCGACGCTCTCACGCGCACCCGCCCTGCTGCTGTACCCCACCGATACCGAACACACCGCCGACGGCGTCCTGCTGTCCCATGCCGCGCTGATCGGCGCCCTGCCCGGCTTCGTCGCTTCGCAGAACTGGTTTCCCCAGAAAAACGACATACTCTGGTCGCCCGACTGGAACGCCTGGGGCAGCCTGCTGCATGCCCTGTTGCCGGCCCTTTACTTCGGCCGTCCCGTCGTGGCGGCGCCCAACGGATTCTCTCCGCACCAGGCGCTGACCATCATGTCCCGCTATCAGGTCACCAATGCCTACCTGTCGACCGCCCTGGCCGCCCGCATCGCCCAGGAGCCCGACCTGCTGGAGCGGCATGCCGAGCAGCTTGCTCTTCGCGCCATCGCCGTCAGCGGTCCGCCGCTGCCCGACGCCGTCGCCGACCGCCTGCAGCAACAGATCGGCCTGAAACCCAACCTGGCATGGAGCCACCTGGAAACCAACGCCCCCATCGGCGACAGCCACCTGAAATGGCCCGGCCGTCCCGGCAGCCTGGGGCTGCCTTACCCCGGCCATCGCGTCGCCGTCATCGATACGCGCGGTACGGCGCGCCCTACGGGCATGGCGGGCGAAATCGCGGTGCACCGCAACGACATCCACGGTCATCCCGACCCTGCGCTGTTCCTGGGCTACTGGCAAAAAGACGACCTGACCCGCAGCCGCTACATCGGCGACTGGTGCCTGACCGGGCTATGGGGGTTCATGGACGCCGACGGCTATGTCTGGCTGAAGCCGCGCAAGGCCCAGCCCGCATAAGATGCCCCCACGCTGCGCAGGCTGACGCCCGCTTGCTGCCCCCCAAGGGGGCGCTTTTTACCTTGGGGCGGCCCGGCGGTAAAAAATGCCCCCACGCTGCGCAGGCTGACGCCCGCTTGCGCTCCACCTCGCGGTCTGCATGCCGCTCGGATTCGCCCAATTCGGCTAAAATCCACGGATGTCCGAATCCCTGAAAAAATACCTGTTCCCCGACCACGGCACCCGCGTGCAGGCCGTGCGCCTCGTAGATGCCTGGCAAGCCGGGCTCGCTCACCAGCAGTATCCAGCCTGCGTACAGACTTTGCTCGGAGAGCTGACAGTCGCCGCCACCTTGCTGTCCGCCAACCTCAAGTTCGACGGTTCCATCGTCCTGCAGCTGCAGGGCAACGGCCCGGTCGCGCTCATCGTGGTCGAATGCACTTCCAGCCTGAATGTCCGGGCCAGCGCCACATTGCGCGAAGATGCCGTCATCCCCGATGACGGCGATCTGCAATCGCTGATCAATCCCGACGGACAGGGCCAGTTCATCGTCGTCATCGATCCCCGCCGCAGCGGCAGCCACCTGACGCCATACCAGGGAGTCGTTCCCATGGAAGGCGACAGTGTCGCCAAGGTGCTCGAACACTATATGCGCCAGTCGCAGCAGTTGGACACCCGGCTATGGCTGGCAGCCGACAGCCGGCAAATCGGCGGCCTGCTGCTGCAGCGCCTGCCGGATCACGGCGGCAACGAGCACTGGTCCGAATCCGTGGAGCCCTCCTGGGAACGCGCCTGCCACCTGGCCTCCACGGTCAAGCAGGAAGAACTGCTCACGCTCGATCCCGACACGCTGGCGCACCGCCTGTTCTGGGAAGAGCAGCTGCTGATGTTCGACCCTCTTCCCGTCCGGTGGCATTGTCCCTGTTCGCGCGAGCGCGTGGCCGAGATGCTGCGCATGCTCGGTAGCGAAGAGATCCAGGACATCCTGAACGAACGCGACAGCATCGAGGTTGCCTGCAATTTCTGCGGCAAACCCTATCGTTTCGACGCGGTGGACTGCGCCGGACTGTTCGCCGGCCAGACGGGCCAGCCAGCTCCACCCAGCATGTCGGTGCACTGAGCCCCGTTACTATCTTCCTGTCCCGAGATAGTCGGGACTCTGGCCAGCCAGGTCCGGCATGATTCCTGCCCCCAGTCGTCCATGATCCGGGGGGTGTTG
>NZ_SMBX01000001.1 GCF_004342005.1 Paracandidimonas soli | reverse complement strand
GCGTTCACGGACTTCGGGGGAAAACTTGTTCTGCTTGCTCATAGTGGCTCCATTCTCTCAAAGGTTGGAGCCTCCGCAAAACCCGGGGCGATTCAGTGAATCTATCGACATGCCTGCGTTTTAGCATGTCGAGCACAGACCTGGCCGCAAGGCGGATGAGACGCACTTTGACATGCCGTCAAAACCATTTGTAAAGCCCAACTTATTAGCCTAATATATTAGGCATTAAATATTTAAATAACTATTTAAATGGGCAAATTTGACACCCCCACCCAAGTCGTTGAGCAGGTAGCGCAACTCGGCCAGCGAATTCGGATCGCACGCATCCGGCGCGGCTGGTCCGTGGCCGATCTGGCGAGCAAGGCGGGCATCAATCGCAACACACTGACCGCGCTGGAACTTGGCCGACCAGGCACGGCGGTCGGAGTGTGCTTCACCGTTCTGTGGGCGCTGGGATTGGAACAGACGCTGAATAGCATAGCCGATCCTGATTCCGATCTGCACGGCAAATCACTGGAAGCCGCGCGACGCCCAATGCGAGCCAGCAAGCCGCGCAAGACTGCTGAAGACTATGACTTCTGAACGAGAAGCCTACATTTACATTCAGTTGCCCGGCTTGCTGGAGACGGTTCCAGCGGCGTTGCTGCGCGTGCAGACCTTGCCGGACGGCACTCAGATCGGACGCTTCCGATACGGCGATCGTTATCTGGCGAGACCTGAAGCGGTAGCGCTCGATCCGTTCCGGCTGCCGCTGGCCAGGCAGGTCTTCGAGTTCACGCAACTCAAAGGTATCCCGGGCTCAGTTCGCGACGCCGCGCCGGATGCCTGGGGCCGTAGAGTAATCGAGCACAAACTGGAGCGAAGTCCGTCGGATCTTCAGGAAATCGACTATCTGCTTCATGGCCCGCAAGACGGAGCCGGGCACCTGAGCTTTGGCCTGAAGGTTGAACCGCCCGCCCCCAAACGCAACTATAACCGGACGCATCAACTGCACGAGCTGATTGCCGCCTCGCAGGCCATCGAGGAAGGCAAGCGCGTAGCCACGCATCTGCTGGAACGGCTCGACCCTGGAACCAGCATGGGTGGCGCGCGTCCAAAGGCGACAATCGAAGACGGCCACTGCCTGTGGCTTGGCAAGTTCCCGGCCAAGGACGACCGTTTCAATCTCCAGCGCGTGGAGTTTGCGACACTCGATCTGGCACGACGCTGCGGCCTGAACGTCACCCAGGCTCGGCTGCAATCCGTTGGCAACAGCGATGTATTGATGCTGCAGCGTTTCGACCGGGAATACACAGAGGGTGGATACCTGCGATATGGTCTGGTCAGCGGCCTGACCGTACTCGACTGCGGTGACAGCCATTTGGACAGAGGCCATTGGTCTTATCCTCTGCTGGCGGACAACTTGCGGAGATGGTCCGACAAACCCGAGGCGGATTGCGCCGAGTTGTTCCGTCGGATGGTCTTCAATGCAGCGGTAACCAATAACGACGATCACCCGCGCAATCATGCCTTGCTGCGCCGGCAGAAAGGCTGGCGGCTTTCACCTGCCTACGATCTGGTCCCTGCCCCCATGCTCAGCCTCGAACGACGCGATCTCGCGTTGACCGTGGGTAGCTACGGGCGCACCGCCAGCATCTACAACCTCTTGTCCCAGGCTGCGCGATTCGGTCTGTCCACAGAAGAAGCTCGTCATGAGATTGACCGGATCATCGAAATCGTTCTGCAGTGGCGGAACAGTTTTATCGCTTGTGGCGTATCTGCAAAAGACATTGAATATATTGCACCGGCTATCTTGCCGGAGTGTTTTTTCCTGGAGCAGAGGCCAGGCTACTGATGCAGTCGAACGTCACACCGGTTACGCTTCAGCCTTGTCGACAGGCCTGAAATTTCAACAGGGAGAACGCAAGCCTGGTGCCAAAGCAAGCCGAAATCCCATCTTCAGCGCTTGCGGCCGCGACCTGGCTTCTTCTGGGTGCCCGCGCGCGGCGCGGCCTCCGGCGATGCGGCATTGCCGTCCGTCATCTGCTCCATCCAGGCCAGCGCATTCACATAGGAAAGGAATTGCCTCAAGTATTCGGGCGACATTTCTTTCATCAACATCAGGGCGCGATGCACCAGTTGGCTGGAATTCAGCGGCCCGGCGTTGTCGGGAATGCGCTTTTCCGAATCCCGCAACTGCCGGTCCGTGCTAAGCCGCAGCCAGGTCGCCTGGGCGGCGTCCAGCATGCCGAGCTCGGGATAATCCGCTCGCGGCGCCAGGCCTGCGGCGATTCTGGCATCTTCCCGCCCCGCATGCCGCTCTGACAGGAAAGCCAGCAGCATGGCCAGCGGTCCCTGTCCAGACACATTGGCATCAGACGCGGAAGGCATCTCCGGATCCCGCGATGCATCGCGGGATGTCTCCTGCGGCGTGCACGGCTCCGGATGTGATCGGGACTCGCCAGCCTGTCCTGTCCCGCGCTCCTGCAGCACCTGCTCGTAGGCGTCCAGCAAAGCGCCCATCTTCGCATCCAGCACCCGGCGAGCCTCGCCGTCATAGCCTTCCGCCCTGCGGGCCATCGCCTGCAGAAAACGGAAACGCACAGGATCCGCACGGCCGGCATCCCGCTCGGCCAAAGCCTGCAGCCTCACGAACGCCGATTGCGCCTCAAGCTCCATCCGTGCCTTCCGTTTCCGCCGAAGGACGCGGGACCGTGGTAATTTCCACGCGCCGGTTGCGCGCGCGGCCGGCCTCGTCCTCATTCGACGCCACCGGCTGCTCCGAGCCGAATGCCGCGGCAAACACGGAAGACGAAGGTATGCCCGCCTGGATGAGCGTGCGCGTCACTGTCAGGGCGCGCTTGGCCGACAGATCCCAATTGTCCTCGAACTTCAGATTGCCTTCCCAGATGGGACGATCATCGGTAAAGCCGCTGACCATCAGGATCTCATCGTGAGTCCGCAGGTATGCCGTCAGGGGTTCGACCAGGCTTTGCAGCACATCCAGGCCTTCGGGCTGCAGCTCGTCGGAGTTCAAGGCGAACAGCACGCTGCCGCTGATGCCGATGCGACCATTGACCAGCGTGACCCTGCCGGCCGCTAGCGGCCCCGCCAGGGCCTGTTCCAGTTCCTGCCTGCGCTGCGTTTCCTGCTGGTGCTGCTCGACCTCGTCCTCCAGCATGGAGGAAAGCTCGAGCTGCATGCCGATGACGCCCATCAGGACCAGCACGAACGCCCCCAACAGGACCGACATCAGGTCTCCGAATACGGCCCATGGCGTAGACATGGGCTCGAGGCCGGTATCCTGATCCGTGCTCATGACTGCGCGGCCTCTGTCTCTTCGCTGCCGGACGCGACGCGCTGCAGTTCATCCAGGATCTGCTTCTGCGACATCAGCGTGAGGTCGACGACCTCGCGCGCCTGGGCAACGTAATAGGCCAGTTGCTCGTCGCTGCGCGTCCCGGCCTTCTCCAGCGCCGCTTCGATACGCTGCAGGCTCGCTCCCAGGGCTTCGTTGGAATCGCTGAAGCGCTGCACCGCGGTACCCAGCGCTTCGCCGAGGCTGGCGACTTCCACCGCGCTGCCCGTCACCTGCGACGCCACGTGCACCAGCTTGCCGGCTTCTTCGTCCACTTTCTGCGCGAACTGCGTTCCGACGCGCTCGAGCAGCTCCGATGAGGTCGTCACCAGCGCATCGATGGCCGAGCGCTGCTGCGTGGATGCGTGGTTGACCGAATCCAGCAGCGTCTCGAGTGTTTCCAGCATGCGGCTGCGCTCTTCCAGCATGGCATTGTCCCGCGCCATCCCGTCGGATATCTGGGCGCGCAATTGCCCGATGACGTCCGCCGCGGCCTTGGGCGCTTCCGCCGCAGCCTGCACCAGTTGCCGGATCTCGGCCATGGTCTGCTGCGACTGCTCCGCCGCATGCGTGGATATATCCGTGGCGACCTGCTCCAGCGTGGCGCATATCTGCTGCTGGCGCGCCTCCGATGCCGCCGCAGCCTGCTCCCACTGCGCCTGCAGCGAGGCCGTGATGCTTCCCGTCTGCTCGCTCCATGCCGCCAGCCGCGCTTCGTCGCCGGACTGCAATGCCTCGCGCAACTCCGCATTTGCCTGTCCGACGGTATCGACGAGCTTCATGGCATGCTGCTCGAATGCCTCGGCCGCCTGCGCCAGCGCCTTGCGATTATCCTCGGCCAGCGCCTGGCTGGTGCTCGCATGGCTGGACAGGGCGCTGTCCCAGGCCTGGGATACCGTCGCGCTGACATTGTCCAGACGCTGCGAGACCGAGGCCAGCAGCTCGGACACCTGCTGTCCCGCCGCCTGCGCAAATTGCGCCTGCGACGCCTGCAGGGCCTGCACGCTCTCCTGGCTTGCCGCCCTGTGCTCTTCCAGAGCCCGGTTCCAGATGCCGGATACGGCATCGGCGGAAGAATCCAGCTTGCCCGCAACGTCCGCCAGCTGCTGGCGCACCGCGGCCGACAAGGCATCCTGCCAGGCGCTGGTTTCGCGGGCCAGGGCCGCCATGGCTGCTTCGACCGCAGGCTGGATGGCCTCGCCCGCCGCCTGGGCGCTTTCCGCTGCGCCGGCCTTGAGCTGACGCTCCAGCGATTCCGCCAGACGCGTTTGCAGCGCCTCCGTCCTTGCGTGGAAATCATCCTGTCCGGACTGTAATTGCTGCCGGTATTCCTGGCCCTGGCGCTCCAGCGCCGCCATCATTTCCGCCAGCCGATCCGTGAGCGCCGGCATTGCCGCAGTCTGCCCCTGCAAGGCCTCGACCGCCGGCGCAATAGCGGCTCCGGCCGCCTTGGCGCTATCTTCCAGGCCCGTACGCAGGGACTGTTCCACGGAGGCGGTCAACTGCGCATAAGCGGCTTCCGTCCTGGCATGGAATGTCTGCTGGCTGTCAACCAGCCGCTGGCCGGTTTCCTGCCCATGACGATCCAGGGACTGCGCCACATCCTGAAGGCGATCCACCAGCGCAGGCATCATGGAGGCCTGCTGCTGAAGCAGCCGGAAGGCTTCTTCGCGCTGCCATGCCTGCGAATAAGGGCGCAGCACCGTGGCGGCGGCCGCGTCCAGGCCTTGCGAGGCCAATTGCCGTTCGCGCCTGCACAGGGCCGAGAGCAGGCCCAGCATGGCGGATGCCGCCACGCCGGCGATGGACGTGCCGAATGCGAAGCCCAGGCCCTGGACCGGCGCGGCCAGCGATGCCCTGATGGCCTGCAGATCGGTCGCATGTTCCAGCGCGACACCCGTGCCCCGCAGCGTGACGACCATGCCCAGGAACGTCCCCAGCATGCCGAGCAGCACCAGCAATCCAGCCAGATAAGGCGTCAGGGCCGGCCCGGGCAATCCGGCCCGCTCGCCCTCGATCCGCAGCCGGACCGCCTGGCGCAAGGAGACGGGAACCTGGCCGAGCCAATCTCCCAGGCTCTCCGGCGTTTCAGTCTGACCGTCCAGCAGGCGCCGCATCGCAATGGTGTCCTGATGGTAGCGATACAGCTCCCACGCCCCCAGCAGGTAAAACGCGCCGATCAGCAGCGTCATGGAAAGCGCCAGCGGATTGCTGCCGACATATCCCGCGCCTATCCAGCCAATGGCGGCAAGCCCGGCCAGGAAAACGACAATATGAATAAATCTGTTCATCTCATGTTCTGTTCAAAATTTTCCAGGCGGCCGATGTCATGACCACCCCTGTGATTTCATTCCCGCAGCGCAGCCTGCAGTCCCTCCGCAGGCTGCATGCGGATATCCAGTTCAGCCAAGAGCACGCGCTGCATGTCCTTGCGGAAACTATCCAGCCATGCACGGGCTTGCTGAGTCGCCGTCCGAGGCGCATCCTCCCTGGACGCCTCGCCCGCCTGCGCGTTCTCGCGCAACTGCTTGAAATGCGCTTCCAGCCGGGAGGGAATCGGCAGCAAAAGGATGTACTCCTTCTCTGCCAGCGCCTGCTCCATGACCGCATCCACCGACGCCAGCTTCGCCATTTCCGGCGATCCGGCGGCAAGCCTGGCCCGCAGGTTCGCACGCAAAGCGCCGATGGCCGTTTCCATACGCTGCTGCAGCGCCAGGTAGCACTGCCGGTACAGCACATAATCAGGATCGTCGTTGCGCGCGACCGCACGCCGCGCCAGCATCCTGCCCTTGGGCGGCGGCCTTACTGCCAGCAGTTCGTCGTCCAGTATCGCTTGCGTCAGTTCGGCACGCACTTCGGTGCACGACACGCTCCCGTCCACAGGCGCGGGCGCGACGGCGCGCTTGCCGCCCTTCAGCGCGGCGGCAAGCGCGATAGCGTCGGCCCAGCCCAGCCATTGGCTCAGTCTGTCCGGCAATGACTGCTCAGACTCGCGAACCTCGGCATTCGCCAGACGCGCAAGAAGGCGCACCAGGGGCGGTCCACCCAAGCCAGTATGTCCCGGCATCTCTCCTTATCCCAGCGTACAAAAACCCTGAAGTTTACACTCTGCAGCCGTCCTACCGCCCCGTGCGATGCAACCAAATGCACCAATGCCGTCCGCTGCGGACGACTACACTTCCCGCGGCGCCTGCTGCATGCGCAGCGCCTCGTTCAATGCCGCCAGTTTTTCCTTCAGCACCTGCCTGATCACGCCCTCGAAAAACAGGCTGGTTTCACTGCGGTCCTGGGTGACCGGAAAGGCCAGTCCGTAGTTCAGCGGGATGCGCGGCAGGAAGCGGCGAATGACAAGTCCGCGATGACGGTGCGCCAGCGCAGCCAGGGGGTCCGCCACCGCTACGCCGCAACCGCCCGCCACCAGATGGCAGGTCATGGAAGCGAACGAAGCTTCGAACTTGTAGTAGGGCCGGTTGCGAAGAATATTGAGCGCCTGGTCCGAGCGGCCCCGCAGCAGGCTGCGCGGCGGCAGGGACACATAGGGTTCCGACTCGAAATCGGCGGCTTCGACAGCATCCATTCCGGCGAAGCGGTGATCCGCCGGCGCGATGGCCACCATGTCCAGCGTCAGCAGCTCCACCGTGTCCAGCGAGGGGTGATCGATCGGCAACTGGGCAAGCACCACGTCGAAGGCTTCTCCACCCAATGTGGACTGAGGCATCAGCGGCATGCGCGCATTGATGCTGACCGACAGTTCCGGGCGCTGCGCATGCGCGCGAATGATCGCATCCAGAAGGAACGCCTCCACCATGTGATTGGCTGCCATGATGTGCAAGCGGTGCGCCCGCTTCAGGCGGATATTCTCCGAAAACACCTGCAAGGCGTCCTTATGCTCCAGCAGCCCCATCATGCGCCGATAGAATTCCGACCCATCCTGGGTCAGGATCAGGCGCCTGCCTTCCTTGCGCAGCAGAGGAAATCCGACATCATCCTCCAATTGCGCCAGTATGCGGCTGACCTGCGGCTGCGTGCGGTGCACCTGCTTGGCCGCCGCTGCGATACCTCCGCCCTGCACCAGTGCGTGCAAGGCCTCGAGCCCGCGGATATTCATCTTTTTCCCCTTCAGCAAACGCCCTGTTCCGGCGCAATTTTCGTGCACCGCAATGGTTCTCTATTGCTTGCATTTTATGCAAGTGTTTAACCTATTTTCGAAATTGACATATATATACAGGAATTCCATCATAGAAAACAACAGGCGCAAGCCAACCGCTGTTTTGCAAGGAATGACTGCACAATGAACACATCGGTCCGTGAAACGATCATCTGGGGAGGCGGCGCCATCGGCGGCGTCATTGCATGCGAGCTGGCCCGCGCAGGTCAGCAGGTAACGCTGGTCGATATCGTCGAGGCGCATGTGGCGCGCATACGCGAGTCAGGCCTGGAACTGGTGGCGCCCGACGGATCCTCCCGCGCCACGGCGATCAGCGCCTGCACGCCTCAAGAGCTGAGCGGACAATATGCACGCATCATCCTGTGCGTGAAGGGGCAGCACACCACGGCGGCAACGCAAATGCTGACGCCTCACCTGCGCGAGGACGGCTGGGTGCTTTCCATGCAGAACGGACTGACCGAACACCGTGTCGCCGCTCTCGCGGGCGCGAGCCGCACAGTCGGCGCACACGTCAATTTTGCCGCGGATTATCTGGAACCGGGCCGCATCCAGTACGGCGGCAAAGGCAGCATGCTGATCGGCGCATTCGCGCCCGATGCCTCCCGCCATGCCATGGATGCAACCGCATTGCTGTCCACCGCATTCCAGGACGTACGCCTCACAGACAACCTGCAAGGCTACAAGTGGAGCAAAGTCTGCCTGGGCGCCATGCTGTTCGTCACTGCCATGAGCAATGAAACCATGGCGGAGCAGTTTGAAAACCCTGCACTCGAACCCTTGTGGCACGCTCTTGCCGCCGAGGTCCTGCGCGTCGCCGATGCTGCAGGCGTTCAACCGGAGCCGTTCGATGGCTTCGAGCCAGCCTGCCTGACGGCAACCGCCAATCCCGCGCAAGTCCGCCACGCGCTGGACGGCATCGCCCACCACTGCCGCACGGCCTGGGTCGCCAAGCCGCGCAGCGGCATCTGGCGCGACCTGCACGTGCGCCATCGTCCGACAGAGGTCGATCCGCAAATCACCGATGTCGTCCTGCATGCGCAGCGCTTGGGCCTGCAGGCCCCCATCGTCCAGCAACTGGTCGGCCTGATCCGGGAAATAGAAAACGGAAAACGCGCAGCCAGTCCCGACAACGCGCTTGAACTGCTGGGAGCCCTTGCATGCTGAACACATCCTTCGCGGGAAAACGCGTTTTCGTCACCGGCGCCACCGGACTGCTGGGCATGGAAATTTCCCAGGCGTTCGCACACGCCGGCGCTACGCTCATGCTGACTGACTGCGTCGCCATGACGGACAGGCTCAAGGCTTTGCTGCCTGAAAGCGCCGCCGTCTCCTTCCACGTCATGGATCTGTCGGACAGCGCAGCCATCCATCGCTGGGTCGAGTCGCTGTCAGATGCCGCTCTGCCCGACGTTGTCGTCAACAACGCAGGCATCTATCCGTTCCACGATCTGCTGACGTCAGAGCCCGGGCAATGCGCGCGCATCTTCGACATCAATACGATGGCGCCCCTGTCATTCATGCAGGCTTTCGGCAAGCGCTGGATTGACGCAGGCAAGCAGGGCAGCATTGTCAACGTTTCCTCGGCCTCGTCCGAGGTCGCCCGCACCAATGGATCGGTCTACGGCGCATCCAAGGCAGCGCTGGAACAACTGACGCGCATGTTCGCCATCCGCCTCGGGCGCCATGGCATCCGCGTGAACGCAGTGCGCCCCGGCATCGCCCAGGACGCCGACAAGGGACAACTGCCGGCAGACCATCTGCAAACCATATCCCAGAGGATTCCGCTGGGGCGCACGCTTGCGCCGGGCGAGCTTTCCGACAGCATTCTTTTCCTGGCCAGCCAGCACGCGAGCTTCGTCACTGGCCAGGTCATTTCCGTCGATGGCGGCGGCAGCATCAACCGCCGCCTGGAACTCATCGCAAATCAAGGTTGACCGCAATGCTTACGATGAATCCGGACACCCGGACCCAATTCCCCTCCTATGAATGGCCTGACGGCAAGCGCTGCGCCGTCATTTTTTCCGTCGACGTCGATGCCGAATCGCCCTATCTGTGGCGCAACCGCATGGAGCCGAAAAACGGCGTCAGCGAAATCGAGCAACGCCGCTATGGCCCGCGGCAAGGCATGTCCCGCATCATGGGCCTGCTGGAAAAACATGCGATCAAGGGCAGCTTCTACGTGCCCGGCATCGTCGCCCAGACGTATCCCGACCTGCTGCCGCGCCTGCTCGAACAGGGGCACGAGGTCGCCTACCACGGTTATCTGCACGAACGCCTGGACGCGCTCGCCCCCGAGACCAGCGAGGCCTTCCTCTCGCAGACCATGGAAATCTTCGAGCGCCAGACCGGACTGCGCAACCTTGGCTACCGTTCGCCGTCATTCGAGCATACGCCGCAGAGCCTGGCCCTGCTCAAGCGCATGGGCGTTTCCTATGACAGTACGCTCATGGGATTCGATCATCCCTACGAAATCGATGGCTTGACGGAGATTCCGACGCAATGGACCCTCGATGACATCCTGTACTTCGCCTATACGGAGAACCGTCGCGACAAGCTGCATCCCGCCAACCCCATTGCCGTGCTCGAAACCTGGCAGGAAGAGTTCGAAGGCACGCGCGAAGCCGGCGGCCTGATGATCATTACCGTGCACGACTGGGTATCCGGAAGGCCGCCGCGTATCCGCCTGCTGGACCGCCTGCTCGACCATATCCGCCAGCATGACGATGTCTGGCTCGCAACCAGCGCGGAGCTTGCCCGCTACCACGAAGGCTCCGTCAACAAAGGGCGTTTTTCCGTCACGACCGAAAAGGGGCAATTCCCGACCACAGTCTGACCCCCGTGGGGCATGAAAGGATAGTTGTTCTTATCCTGGAACTGCCACATTTGATTATCCTTCAGGAGAATATTGAGATGCAGTTGAGCCGTAGAAAATTCCTGGGCGGCATTGCCGGCGCTTCCCTGGCCAGCCTGCCTTCGTTGCAGGCCTTCGCCAAATCGGGCGGCAACTATCCCGACACCACGATCAAGATGACCGTGCCCTTCTCTCCCGGCAGCAATACCGACATCGCAGGCCGGATCTGGGCCGAGATCATCGGTGGACAGCTTGGACAGTCGGTCGTGATCGAGAACCGCCCGGGGGCCGGCGGCAACATCGGCGCCAGCGCCGTTGCACGCGCCACCGCCGACGGCTACAACCTGCTGTACAGCACCGCCACGACCTACGCCATCAACCCGTTCATCTACCCCTCGCTCACCTACGAGCCCATCAAGGACTTCACTACCGTCGGCGTGACCATCAGCGTGCCTGTCGTTCTTGTCGTCTCAGGCCAGAGCGACATCAAGAACTACGAGGATCTCAAGCGCAGCATCAACGAAAATCCCCAGAAGCACAGCTACGGCTCGAATGGCGCAGGCACGTCCAGCCATATCGCATGCAAAGTCATCGCTGACCTGCTGGGCCAGAGCGAGCTTCTGCATGTCCCTTACCGCTCCGGCTCGCAACAGGTCATGTCCGATGTCATCAGCGGCGTCTTGACCTATGCCGTCGATGCCTGGTCCGTCGTCGGCCCGCTGGTCAAGGCCGGACGTTTGCGCGCCATCGCAGTCACCAGCGGTGAACGCCTTTCCGTGGCGCCCGACACCCCTACGCTGTCGGAGCTTTCCGGCAAGGATGCCGTGATCGTGACATGGAATGCGCTCTGGGCGCCTACCGGCACGCCGGACGCCATCCTCGACAAGCTGCACAATGCGCTGTCCGAGGGCCGCAAAGACCCAGCCTTGTCGCAACGCTTCGAATCGCAGGGAACGCCATTGCTGCCGGAGATGAGCCGCCAGGAATGCGAACAGTTCATGCACAGCGAGGTCCAGCGCTGGAAGGGATTCATCGATAGCGCAAACGTCAAGCTCTGATATGGAAAACACGCCGCAGCCATCCGGCGCGACATTCCGTCTTTCGGAATGGTGCGCGAACGTACCGGCGCAGTGGAGCAAGGCAGAGCTGGGCTCTGCCTCCATTGCTTTCATCGACACTATCGCCGTCATGCTGGCAGGCTCATCCCAG
This sequence comes from Paracandidimonas soli, assembly GCF_004342005.1. Taxonomy (GTDB): domain Bacteria; phylum Pseudomonadota; class Gammaproteobacteria; order Burkholderiales; family Burkholderiaceae_B; genus Paracandidimonas; species Paracandidimonas soli. Next base: position 786,184 of record NZ_SMBX01000001.1, on the reverse strand, counting down.
CCAGCGCAACAGGACTTCTCCGAGGCCGTACTCGCGCTGGATGGCGGCAACGGAAAAGCGACGGTGGCGGGGCGATCCCTCGCGGCATCGGTGCCATGGGCGGCCATGATCAATGGCTGCGCCGCACACCAACTCGATTTCGATGATGTTCTCGACCCATCGATGTCACATCCCAGCGCCGTGCTCGTTCCGGCCATTCTCGCGCTCGCGCAGAGCCGTGCGAACAGCGGCAAGGACTGTCTGGACGCCTATATCGTAGGCCTGGAAGTGCTCGCCCGGCTGGGAGAGGCCATGAACCTGGCGCATTACTCCAACGGCTGGCACGCGACATCCACGCTGGGCGCCATGGCCGCGGCAGCCGCATGCTCACGCCTGCTGCGCCTGGACGTCAGACGGACGCAAATGGCCATCTCGCTGGCAAGCAGCATGGCAGGCGGATCAAAGTGTCAATTCGGCACCTTCGCAAAGCCCATGCATGCCGGCATGGCGGCAAAGAACGGCATTATCTCCGCACATCTGTCCAGCATGGGAACAGATGCCATCGAAGAGCCGCTGGAAGGTCCCTGGGGCTATATCGCCCTGACCTGCGGCAGCGAAGCGCCAGGATTCGCGCGCGTGCTGCAGAAACTGGGGAAGCAAAGCGCCATGGAAGAACACGGTGTTTCCATCAAGCTGTACCCGTGCTGCAACTCCACCCATCGACCGATCGACGCATTGCTGGCCGTTCTGGCGCAGCACGCCTTCGCCATCGAAGACATCGCCCGCATAGAAGTCCACATTTCCGAAATCGCGGCCCGCAACCTGCGCTACAGCCGCCCGGAGACGCCAGCCCAGGCGCGTTTCAGCCTGGAATACTGCCTGGCGATCGCACTGCGCCAGCGCAACGGTCCTGGTCCCGCGGACTTTACCCCCCATGCCGTGCTGGATACGGAGGTACAGTCCCTGCTGCCGCTCATGGATATCCGCACAGACCCGGAACTTGCCATGCCCGGCTCCGCAGGCGAAGCACCGCATCGCATCCACCTGACCGTACACCTGAAGGATGGCCGGAAAATCGACCAGCGCATGGAGCATCCGCTGGGCCATCCGAAGAACCCGGTCGGGCAGGATACACTGCGTCGCAAGTTCGACGCCTGCGTCAAGGACGTCCTCGGCGAAGATAAGGCCGACAGCCTGTGGCGGCAATTGAGCGCGCTGGAGCAACAACAGGACATCAACACGCTGATGGCGCTGCTCTGAACCGCATCCCGCGTGGGACGAGACGGCGCAGGGCTGCGCCGGCAGCAGGCGATTCACCAGACAGAGAGACAGGAAACATGACGACGACATCCCGGCTTTTCCAACCCATGACACTGAACGGCCTGACACTGGCCAATCGCATCATCATCGCCCCCATGTGCCAGTATTCGGCCACGGAGGGCCTGGCCGGCGACTGGCACAGAATGCATCTCGGGAAACTGGGCAGCAACGGCGCAGGCCTGCTCATCATCGAAGCCACGGGCGTTTCTCCGGAAGGGCGCATCACGCCCGGCTGCCTTGGCCTATGGAACGATGGGCAGGCCGAAGCGCTGCGCGAGACCATTCGCGCAACACGGACCTTCGGGAAGACGTCATTCGGCATCCAGTTGTCGCATGCGGGCCGCAAGGGATCACATGACGCGCCCTTCAACGGCGGCCGTCGCCTGCCGACCGGCGCAGGCGGATGGGAAACGCCGGCGCCCAGCGCCATTGCATTCCAATCCTCGGACGCCAATCCTCCTTTCGCCATGAGCCGGGAGGACATGGACAAGGTCAAGGATGACTTTGCAAGCGCAGCCAGGCGCGCAGTCTCCATCGGCATCGAACTCATCGAACTGCACATGGCGCATGGCTACCTCTTGCATCAATTCCTGTCGCCGCTGGCCAATCAGCGCACCGACAGCTATGGCGGGACACTGGAGAACCGGATGCGCTTTCCACTGGAGGTTTTCCGGGCAGTGCGCGAGAACACGCCCGCCACGCTTCCCGTCGGCATCCGCATCTCTGCCACGGACTGGGTCGAGGGCGGCTGGAGCGAAAGCGATACGCTGGCGCTTTGCCGCCAGCTCAAGACAATGGGGTGCGATTTCTTCCATGTTTCCAGCGGAGGCCTTTCGCCCGACCAGAAAATCCCTGCTGCGCCCGGCTACCAGGTTGCCTTTGCGGCCAGCGTGAAGAAGGAAACCGGCGTTCCCACCATTGCGGTCGGGCTCATCACGGAACCGGCGCAGGCCGAACGCATCCTTGCCGAAGAAGACGCCGACCTGATCGCCGTGGGACGACGCATGCTTTCCGAACCACACTGGCCCTGGCGCGCTGCCGCTGAGCTGCAAGGAAAGATCCATGTCCCGGCGCAGTATCTGCGCGCCGTGCCGGGCGACCAGGACATTGCCATACGCTAGCGCCTGTCGACACCAGGCCGCGCCGACACTGAGGAATCCCATGCCCATACCAGCAAGCCCCATGACGATGCAGGAACTTGACGAACGGCTGCGCGCCGTGCGCCATCACCTGCACCAGAATCCCGAACTTGCCTTCCAGGAACATGAAACCGCCGACTATGTCGCCGGCATTCTGCGAACGCAAGGCTTTTCCGTCACCACAGGCATCGCCGGCACAGGCATCGTCGCCACCATGCGCTGCGGCAATGGCGTCGGCAGCATCGGCCTGCGCGCCGACATGGATGCCCTGCCCATCCACGAGGAAACAGGCTTGCCCTATGCCAGTTGCAAAGACGGGAAAATGCATGCCTGCGGCCATGACGGCCACACGTCCATGCTGTTGGGCGCGGCCCATCTCCTGTCGCGCAACCGGAATTTTTCTGGGACCGTCAACCTGATATTCCAGCCCGCCGAAGAGCGCGGCTTCGACAGCGGCGGCAAAGCCATGGTCGAGGCCGGCCTGTTCGAGCAATTCCCTTGCGACCGCATTTTCGCCATGCACAATCACCCAGGCCTGGCGCAAGGTCATTTCATGTCGCGCCCCGGCCCCTACATGGCCGCCGGCGACCGTGTCTTCATCACCATCAAGGGTTCGGGCGGGCATGCGGCAAGGCCGCATCTGGCACGCGATCCGCTGGTGGCGGCAGCGGCAACCGTCATGGCGCTGCAGACCGTCGTATCGCGCAACATTGATCCCCAGGAGTGCGCCGTGGTATCCGTCGGCAAGCTGCAGTCCGGCCTTGCCCTGAATGTGATTCCGGACACCGCCGACATCGGCATCAGTGTGCGTTCTTTCAGTACGGACGTGCGCCGGCGGCTGAAAGAACGCATCATCGATATCGTGGAATCGACAGCCAGAAGCTACGACACACGCGCCGTCATCGACTACCGGGAAGGCTACCCTGTCCTGGTCAACGACGAAATCCAGACCCAGGCCGCGCTGGATGCGGCCTCTGCGCTGGTCGGAGAAGAACGCGTCATACGGCATGGAGAGCGGCAGGTGGGCAGCGAGGATTTCGGCTATATGCTGCAACAGCGCCCGGGAGCGCTGATACGCATCGGCAACGGCCCGGCCGAATCCGATGCCAGACTGCACAATCCCAAATACGACTTCAACGACGACAACCTTCTGCTGGGAGCCCGCTTCTGGGAACGGCTGGTGAGCCACTGCCTGCCCGTGTCCTGATCCCAGGATCCCCAGGGGCGGAGTGACGAAGCGCCCGCCCCTATCCCCGCACGCAATCCCCTCCTCCTCATCCGACGGCGCACCAATACTGTGCACCATCATCTTGCATGGCACGCCGGCACCGCACCGAATGGATGCATGACGGCGCAACACGCTTGTACTCCTTCGCAACCATCATGGACACTGGCATCCAGTCACCTTCCTGGAGCCACATCATGTCCGCCTTCCGCAATCCGTTTGATCCCGACGTATCCCTACACCGCAATGGCTGCGCATGCGGACGGCATGCCAGCCAGGATGAACATGACAGAGCACAGACTGCGCAAATGCGTGAACTGCAGGATCGTGCCGTCGAAGGCGCCGTCATGCGCGCACTCTTTCCGCAGGACGGCATGCGCCGCCGTTTTCTGCAAGCCGTCGGTTCCGGCACTGCCTTGTCCGCCATCGCCAGCCTGTTCCCGCTCGGGATGGCGAAAGAAGCGTTCGCGCAAGGCGCGGGCGCGCTGGAAAAAACGAAACTGAAAGTCGGCTTCATCCCCATCACCTGCGCGACCCCCATCATCATGGCGCATCCGCTGGGCTTTTATGCTCGCCATGGACTGGACGTGGAAGTCGTCAAGACCGCCGGCTGGGCAGTGATCCGCGACAAGGCCCTCTCGCGCGAATATGACGCCGCCCATATGCTCTCGCCCATGCCGCTGGCCATTTCCACCGGCACCGGCTCCAACCCGATCCCGTGGACGGCGCCCGCCATCGAGAACATCAACGGCCAGGCCATCACCCTGGCCATGCAGCACAAGGACAAGCGCGATCCCAAGGACTGGAAGGGATTTCGCTTCGCCGTGCCGTTCGACTACTCCATGCACAACTACCTGCTGCGCTACTACCTGGCGGAGCACGGCATCGATCCGGATACCGACGTGCAGATCCGTTCGGTGCCGCCGCCCGACATGGTCGCCAACCTGCGCGCCGGCAACATCGACGGCTTCCTTGCGCCCGATCCCGTCAACCAACGGGCCGTCTACGACGGCGTAGGCTTCATCCACCTGCTGTCCAGGGAGATCTGGGACGGTCACCCTTGCTGCGCATTCGCTGCCAGCAAGGAGTTTGTGGACCAGAATCCGAATACCTATCATGCGCTGCTCAAGGCCATCCTGGACGCCACAGCCTATGCCCGCAAGGCGGAGAACCGCAAGGAGATCGCCGCCGCCATCGCACCGGCCAACTATCTCAACCAGCCGCTGACCGTCGTCGAGCAAGTGCTGACGGGAACCTACGCCGACGGCCTGGGCAATGTGAAGCAGGACGCCAGGCGCATCGATTTCGATCCCTTCCCCTACGATTCGTTCGCGATCTGGATCCTGACGCAGATGAAGCGCTGGGGCCAGATAAAGGGCGAGGTCGACTATGCCGCCGTCGCGCGCGAGGTCTTCCTGGCCACCGACGCGGCGCGCCTGATGCGGGAGCTGGACATGCCGCCGGCCGACGCCAGCAAGCCCGTCGTTGTCATGGGCAAGGCGTTCGACCCTTCGCAACCTGCTGCGTATGTCGACAGCTTCGCCATCCGCAGGAGCTGAGCCATGAGAACCTACAGACCCTGGCTGGCGCCCCTGCTGTCCCTGGTGTTCCTGTGCGTCTTCATCGGCATATGGCACCTGGCGACGCAACAGAAAACCGCGGAAATCACGGTCGATCCTGCCTATGCCGCACTGGTGGGCCAGGCCGCAGCCACCGGCACGAAATCAGCCATGCCGACTCCCTCGGACGTAGGCGCCAAGCTGTGGGATCACCTGTCCGATCCGTTCTACGACCGGGGCACGAACGACAAGGGTATCGGCACGCAACTGCTGTCCTCGATCGGCCGCGTGCTGCTCGGCTTCGGACTGGCCGCGCTCGTGGCCATCCCCCTGGGCTTCCTGATCGGCATGTCGCCGCTGGTCTACCGCGCGCTCGATCCGTTCATCCAGGTGCTCAAGCCCATCTCCCCGCTGGCGTGGATGCCGCTCGCGCTCTACACCATACAGGATGCCGACATCTCCGCGATCTTCGTCATTTTCATCTGCTCGCTATGGCCCATGCTGGCCAATACCGCCTTCGGCGTGGCCAATGTCAGGCGCGACTGGCTGAACGTGGCGCGCACGCTGGAAGTCTCCCAGTTGCGCACCGCGTTCAAGGTGATCCTGCCGGCGGCGGCGCCCACTATCATGACAGGCATGCGCATTTCCATCGGCATTGCCTGGCTGGTGATCGTCGCCGCGGAAATGCTGGTGGGCGGCACGGGCATCGGCTACTTCGTGTGGAACGAGTGGAACAACCTGTCCATCGCAAACATCATCAGCGCCATCCTGTTCATCGGTCTGATCGGCATGCTGCTCGACGCCATCCTGGCGCGGCTGGCCAGGGCCGTTGCCTACAAGGAGTAAGAACGCATGTCCCAGCCATTCCTCAAGATAGAAGGCCTTTCGCGCCACTACCCCGATGCCTCGGGCAAGCCGCAGACCCCCGTATTCGAAAACGTGCATTTCGGCATCGAGAGGGGAGAGTTCGTCTGCATCATCGGCCACTCGGGATGCGGCAAGACCACCATCCTCAATGTGCTGGCGGGCCTGGACGAAGCCAGCAGCGGCGTCGTGATCATGGACGGCCGCGAAGTGCGCGGCCCATCGCTGGATCGCGGCGTCGTGTTCCAGAGCCACGCGCTGCTGCCCTGGCTGACCGCATTGAAGAACGTCGAGTTCGGCGTGCGTTCGCGCTGGCCGGACTGGAGCCGCGAACAGGTGGAACAGCACAGCGCCAAGTACCTGGAAATGGTCGGCCTGAAGCATGCGCTGCACCGCCTGCCATCCGAGCTTTCGGGCGGAATGAAGCAGCGCGTCGGCATCGCCCGCGCATTCGCCATCCAGCCCAAGATGCTGCTGCTGGACGAACCCTTCGGCGCGCTGGACGCGCTGACGCGGGGCACCATTCAGGACGAACTCCTGTCCATCGTGCAGGCCACCGGCCAGACCGTCTTCATGATCACGCACGACGTGGACGAAGCCATCCTGCTGGCCGACAAAATACTGCTGATGAGCAACGGCCCTCAGGCCCGCATCGCGGAAATCGTGGAAATCACGCTCCCGCGCAACCGCGCCAGGGCCACCATGCACCACGACCCGCAGTACTACGGCATACGCAATCATCTGGTGGACTTCCTGGTCAACCGGTCCCACGACTATGTCCCCCTACCCGAACCTGAACCCGTTTGAAGGAGCCCGCATGAAACGCACCGAAGTCACTACCCTGATCCTGGAATCCAAGCAGAAACTGGGCATTTCCTGGTCGCAGCTGGCCGCCATCATCGGCCAGAGCAAAGAATGGTCCACCGCCGCGCTGCTGGGACAGATGACGCTCACCAAGGCCCAGGCCGAAGCCGTGGGCTCCGCGCTGGAACTGCCGGAAGACGCCGTATTGCAATTGCAGGTCGTTCCCTACAAAGGCTCGCTGCCGACTTCCGTTCCCACCGATCCGCTCATCTATCGCTTCTACGAGCTGATCAGTGTCTACGGCACTACCTTCAAGGAATTGATCCACGAAGAATTCGGCGACGGCATCATGAGCGCCATCGATTTCCGCATGGACCTGCAGCGCGAACCCGATCCGGCGGGCGATCGCGTCAGCATCGTCATGAGCGGGAAATTCCTGCCGTACAAGACCTACTGATCCACGCAAAGACATGAGACCCGGGGGTGTCCCGGCCTCGCCCGCTTTGCGGGCCGAGACCGGACACCCCCTATAATCGCGTCCATCATGTCTCTCTTCCCGCTCATTCTTCCCGACTTCCTGTTGATCGCGATCGGCTGCCTGCTGCTGCGCGCGAACATCCTGTCGCGCGACTTCTTCAATGGCGCGGAAAGACTCGTCTACTACATTCTCTTCCCGGCCCTGCTGTTCCATTCGCTGGCCCAGGCGCCGCTCGACCTGTCCAGCTCTATCACCCTCATCACCGCCGCGGCCTGCCTGACGCTCTCGGGCATCGCGCTTTCCTGGCTGATGGTTCCCCTGTTCCGCCCCGACCCGCTGGTGCATGCCTCCATTGCGCAGTGCGCCTACCGCTACAACACCTACATCGGCCTGTCGCTGGCCGGCAGCCTGGGGGGAGCCGAAGGCCAGGGCCTGATGGCGATCATCGTCGGCATTACCGTGCCGATGGTGAACTTTGCCGCCGTGCACGCCTTGTCGCGGCACCAGGGCAGCAACCTGCTGCGCGAATCGCTGCGCAATCCATTGATCCTGGCGACATTCGCCGGGCTGCTGTTCAATATGTCGGGACTCGATCTGCCGACGCCTGTCGCAACGGCGCTGTCGCGCCTGGGCGCCTGCGCAATCGCCGTGGGCCTGCTGTGCGTCGGCGCCAGCCTGACCCTGTCGTTCGAGCCGCGCAGGGGAACGCTGGGCATCGGCATTTCCACCATCGTCATACGCCTGATGATCATGCCCCTGTGCGCCCTGGCAATCGCGCAAGTGTTGCATTTACCCATCGCCGAACGCCAGATGCTGCTGCTGTTCGGCGCCTTGCCCACCGCTTCGGCGGCCTATGTCCTGGCAACCCGGATGGGAGGAGACGGCCGCCTGGTCGCGCTGGTCATGACAAGCACCACCATGCTGTCGGCCATCACCCTGCCGTTCTGGCTCAGCATTGGTTCTCCGTGAGCGCCCGCCATCGCACCGCCCACCGGAAAAACCGCCAAGCCTTGATTTATCTATGAAAAACCCTTCGCAAACTACGGATATACGCTTTCACCTTTCCTCGGAAAGCGACACCGAGCGGCTGGCGCAATGGCTGGCTCCGCTGCTGACCGACGCCGCGGGCGACGACGGCCCGGGCGGACGAATCCATCTTCATGGAGACCTCGGCGCGGGAAAAACCAGCTTCGCGCGCGCCTTCCTCCGGGCCTGCGGCGTTACAGGTCGTATCAAAAGTCCCAGCTACGCGCTCCTTGAAACCTATAAAGTTTCTAACTTATACTTCTATCACCTTGATTTTTATAGATTTGGCGACTCACAAGAATGGCTGGACGCTGGATTCCGGGATATTCTGCAGAAAAACGCGGTAGTTTTGATCGAATGGCCTGAGCAGGCCGGGGCGCTTTTACCCCCTCCCGATCTCGACTTTTTCCTCGAACATGCGGATACCGGGCGAGCGGCTCGACTGACTGCGCACAGCAAACGAGGAACCCTATGGCTGAATACACTCGCTCCCCGATTGCAGACACTTCCGCACGCATAACCCGTCGCCAACTGCTGGCTTCCGCCGGCGCGTTGCTGATCCTGCCCATCATCCCCCGCCTTGCCCGCGCCGCCACCATCGTGGCAGTGCGCACATGGCCCGCCGACGAATACACGCGTGTCACGCTCGAAATGGACACCGAGCTCAAGGCCGAACACTTCCTGCTCGAGAATCCGAACCGCCTGGTCGTCGACATCAATGGACTGACACTGAGCCAGGCCATCAACGACATCGTCTCCAAGATCCAGCCCAACGATCCCTATATCTCATCGGTGCGCGTCGGCCAGAACCGCCCCGATGTCGTGCGCCTGGTGCTGGACCTGAAGCAGCCGATCGCGCCGCAGGTCTTCACGCTGAAGCCTATCGGCGAATACAAGTACCGCCTGGTGCTGGATCTGTATCCCCAGGTAGCGCAAGACCCTCTGCTGGCCCTGATGGACAATATGCAGGACGAGGATCCGCTGGCCGAGATCCTGGAAAATCTGGCGGCGAACTCTCCGACCCAGGCGCCTATCCCCTCCGTAGAGGGCCAGCGCTTGCCGCCGCCGTCCAAGGTAACGCCTCCGCCCGTCGCCTCGATTCCCTCGACGCCCAAGCCATCGTCGCCGGCACCGGCGCGCCGCGACCAGCCCCTCCTGATCGCGCTCGATCCTGGACACGGCGGCGAGGATCCCGGCGCCATCGGCCCCGGCGGCACGCGTGAAAAAGATGTCGTTCTGGCCATCGCGCGCAAACTGAAGAAACTGATCGACGCCCAGCCCAACATGCGCGCCTATCTGACGCGCGACAACGACTTCTTCGTGCCTTTGCACGTGCGCGTGCAAAAGGCCAGGCGCGTCAAGGCCGATCTGTTCATCTCCGTGCATGCGGACGCGTGGACCAAGCCCAGCGCCCGAGGATCCTCGGTCTACGCCCTGTCGCAGCGCGGCGCCACCAGCGCGGCCGCACGGATACTCGCGCAGAAAGAAAACCAGGCCGACCTGGTGGGTGGCCTGAACCTCGGTTCGCACAACAAGCAGGTGGCCGAAGTGCTGCTCGATCTTTCCACCGCGGCCCAGATCAACGACGCCATGCGCATCGGCTCCCAGGTGCTGGAGGCGATCGGCAAGATCAACCGCCTGCACAAGCGCCAGGTGGAGCGCGCCAACTTCGCCGTGCTGAGGGCGCCCGACATTCCGTCCATCCTCGTGGAAACCGCCTTCATCAGCAACCCCGAAGAAGAGCGCCTGCTGCGCAGCCCCAAGCACCAGGACCGTATCGCGGAAGCCATGATGGCCGGCATCGGCAATTACTTCTCCGAGAGTCCGGGGCTCGCGCGACGCTCCTGAGGCCATGCCTGACAGCGCTGGGAATGGGCTTTTGGCTTGAGTTTTCTTGAATCGTGCAAATGCAAATATGGGTTGAACAATACCCGGGCCAAGCGGAGACTCATGCTTGCCGCCACAACTGGCGGCATATCTTGCGGAAATGATCAAAAGGTATCAGTATGAGCGAGTCCATCTTCGCCGATGCTCCAGGCGGCCCCGACAACCCTTTGCTATCTCACCTGGGTATTGAGCTAATAGATGTTGAAGCGGGCCGCGCCATTTTTGAGATGGAGATTGGTCCCCAGCATCTCAATCGCCAGGGCAGCCTTCAAGGAGGAGTGGTTGCAACTTTACTGGACGCGGCTTGTGGATACGCGGGGCTCGCCGTCAGTGATAAAGAATCACTGGGAAATGCGGTGACTGTAATGCTGACCATCAGCTATCTGGACAAAGCGTGCTCAGGCCGAGTGCGCGCCACCGGCACAGTCACGCGATCAGGACGCTCAATCTACTTCTCGTCAGGAGAGCTCACGACTCCGGCAGGAGATCTCATCGCGACAGCTCAGGGGTCGTTCAAGCGCTCTGCCGGCACCGGTAGCGCTTGACCAGGCCGTGCGGTCTGCGCACTCCCGCGAGCCACAAAAACCCATTGTGCAATTTGCGGGTGGCAACGGCCCTTTCTCTACGTTCCAGCGTATCATTCAGGCTGCCGCCAGGAAATTCTCAAATTCATTTTGAATTGATTTTTCAGCATCTTGCCATGCAACATCCACTCCCTCCCCTCAATGCCTTGCGCGCCTTCGAGGCCGCCGCACGCAGACTGAGCATCATGGCTGCAGCGGAGGAATTGCATGTCACTCCCGGAGCAGTCAGCCGGCAAGTCCAGATGCTCGAGGAAACCCTTGGGCGCGAGTTATTCATCAGGGGCCACAGGCAAATTTCGTTGACCCCCTGGGGCATGGAGTATTACAAAACAATATCCAAAGCCATGATGGACATACGCGAGGCAACCGCCCGGCTCACCATGCATGACGGCCGGGAGGAATTGAAAGTAAGGGCATACACGACATTTGCCATGCGATGGCTGATCCCACGCCTATCCAGTTTTCACGAATCCAATACCGGGGTACAAGTCTCGCTGATGGCCTCGCTCGACCCCGTGGATTTCGATAAAGAAGATATCCACGCGGCAATCAGACTAGGCTCGGGATCCTGGCCCAACGCAACATCTTACCGGCTGGTCACCAATATACTGGTGCCGGTTTGTTCGCCCAAGCTGGCAAAATCCGTTCGCAAACCCGCCGACTTGAGCAAGCAAGTTTTGCTGCATTCGATCGCCCGCCCTGACGACTGGGCCATCTGGCTCGAACAGGGAGCCGGGATTAAAACCGTAGATCCCCATCGCGGCATGACATACCAGAGCTCTGCCATGGCTTATGCCGCCGCGCTGGAAGGCCAGGGATTCGCCATCGCCCAGAAATTCCTGGTGGAAGACGAACTGGCCTGCGGCAAGCTGGCAACCCCATTTCACCAGACGGTGGACATGGGAGACTTTACCTATTACTTGCTTGTCCCCAAGTCCCGCAAGGAAAGCAAGAGTCTGGCACTCTTCCGGAAGTGGCTGTTGGCCGAACTTGCCTAGGCTCTTCCGGAAGGCTATTGCAGGCAATACTATTCGATGGAGATATTTGCCTTGGTAACGACTTCCTTCCAGCGCGCTATATCCGCTACCATCAGTTGCTCCAGCTCCTTATCCATCACCTTGCCGGGCTCCGCCCCCTGAGCCTTCAGCTTTTCCTGAAACTCCGGATCTTGCACCATGCTTCCGAGGGCTTGCAGCAACTTTTCCTTGACATCATCCTGCAGCCCGGCAGGACCAAGCACTGCAAACCAATTGTCGATCACAACCTCCGGGTAGCCCTCTTCGACAGCCGTCGGCAAATCAGGAAACAGTGAGGAACGCTCTTGTCCAGTCACGGCAATTGCCTTCAGCCGGCCAGCCTGAATGAATGGAAGCGCTCCCGGAATAGTGGCAAACATTACCTGAATATTATCTGCAATCGTATCGGTCAAGGCGGGGTTGGCGCCCCGATAGGCGACGTGAGTCATTTCTATGCCCGCGCTCTGGCTAAAGATCTCTCCGGCAAGGTGAAAGATGCTGCCGACCCCTACTGATCCATAATTAATGCTATTGGGCTTGGCCCGGGCAAGCTCCGCAAACTCCTTCAGTGAATCAGCCTTGATCGACGGAGACACCACAACCACATTGTCGACACGCGCCACCATTGCCAGCGGCGTGAAGTCCTTGATGGGATCCCAGTTCAAATTGTCATACAGTGATGGATTGATGACATTGGTTCCCGCATTTGCCATCAACAGCGTATAGCCATCCGGAGCCGCTTTGGCTGCCAATGCTGTCCCAATATTGCCGTTTGCACCGCTACGGTTATCAACGACAACTGATTGTCCAAGACGGCTGCGAAGTTCATCGGCAACCAGGCGGCCCAGGATATCTGTCGATCCGCCTGGGGCAAAAGGCACAATCAGCGTAACAGGCTTATTGGGATAGTCTGCCGCATGCGCGGTAGATAGCCCAAACATCATTGCGGCGGAAACCAGAAGCGATTTCGATAACGCAGAGGCAAATGCAAATTTGCCTGCACCCGATTGACAATGGGGAATTCGAGATAGGAATGTAGTTTTCACTTTGTCTCCTTATTGATAGTCATAGATAAGCAGGAACAACTCAGCTGTCTTCGCCTTGCCGGGCATCCCGGTCAACAGACGAAAACCCTGAAAACGTTGTGAAGGCATCGATCGGATCGCGCTCGGTCACGAGCTGGTTGGCGGGATGGGCAGTATCCGCGTATCCCATGGACATGCCGCAAACAAGAATCTCCTGTTCACCAATAGGCAGATGCCAGCGAATGATCTTGTGGTATCTGGCAAAGGCCTGCTGGGCGCAAGTATCCAGGCCATAATGGCGTGCGGCCAGCATGATGCCGTGCATGAACGAACCCAGATCCGTCCAGACGGCATGGCCACTGGTCAGTCTGCGATCCACCGTAAAAAACAGGCCGACCGGCGCATCGAAGAAAGCGTAGTTGCGCGCATACTGCCGCTGCATGCCTTGCACGTCGCCTTTGGGAATACCCAGCAAGCCATAAAGACTCTTGCCAACCGTTCGACGCCTGTCTATGTATGGACTGAACCATTCACCGGGATAATAGGGAACCTCCTCGACATGCCCGGCACCGTCGGCATAGTGGGTGCGCACCAGCTCCTCACTCAGGGTGTGCAGCGTATCGCCGGCGCAGGCATGGACTTTCCAAGGCTGTATGTTTGAAGCACTCGGACTGCGCGACGCATAGTGCAGGATCTTTTCTATGACTTTCCGATCAACGGGGTCTGAAAGAAAAGCTCTCACGCTGCGCCGGGACTTCAACGCTTCGATCACCGAAAGATGGCTCATTACCGTCTCACTCATGGCAATCGACCGCGCTGGGTAAGCCCGATGAGCAAAAAACCGCACCTCCAGCCCGCATACGAGCGATCTTTTCCTCGGAATAACCCAGCTCGGCCAGGATGGCTTCGGTATGTTCTCCAAGATCCGGTGCGCGCAAATACGACGCGGCATTGGCCTGGCAGCTATTGAGCGGAAACCCGGGGACGCGCAGCGATCCTCGCTCGCCAAGATCCAGATCCACAAGCATGCGGTTGGCTCTGATCTGCGGATGGCGATCCAGGTCTGCATAGTCGGCGACTTTGGTGCACAGGATATCGGCTTGCTCAAGCTCGACAAGCCAATCGGCACATGATCGTGTCCGGAACGTTTCCGTCAACGTTGCAGTCAGCGCCCCCAGATTCTTGACACGCAAAGGAGAAGTCTGAAAGCGAGGGTCATCAAGCAGGTCCGGGCGCTTGAGCACCTGACACAAATTATTCCAGCGCTCCGGCATATAAGCCGCCACCATGATCCAGCCATCTGCTGTATGGAATGCCTGATTGGGCGCCGAATACGGCGCGGCGCTGCCTATGGGTGAAGGCACTACCCCGTCAGCAAAGTAGCTGCTGATCGATGGCTGCTGCAAAGCCAGAGCCGAATTCAGCAGGCTTGCATCCACATACTCTCCATGGCCTGTGCGGTCCCGTTGCGACAATGATGCCAACACGCCCATGCAGGCAACATAGCCTGTCATCACATCCACCACCGGCGCTTGCACCTTGCACGGCTCTCCGTTCGGCATACCGATCAGGCTCATCAGACCGGAGTCCGCCTGCAGGACTCCATCGACCCCCGCACGGCCGGCATAAGGGCCTTGCTGTCCGTATGCGGAAATCGAACAGTAGACAAGTCTGGGAAATTTTCCCCTCAACTGCTCATAGCCCAATCCGGCACGAGCCATTGCTCCCGGACGCATGCTTTCGACAACGACATCCGCCCTGCCGATCAAAGCCAAGGCAACCTCACGGCCTTCTTCGCTTTTGATATTCAAGGCGATACCTTGCTTGCCACGATTGAATCCATGAAATAACGCTGCATCTTTTCCAACCCAGGCCGGTCCGAGGCTGCGTCCGATTTCTCCACCGAGCGGCTCTACCTTGATGACACGTGCCCCCATGTCGCTCAACAGCATCGTGCAAGTAGGACCAGCTCCGATCTGGGTGAAATCAACGACCGTTATGCCTTTCAGTACTTCCCGAATCATTGCTGTAATCTTCCTGTTCCTGAATGCAGTTTTCAGCGTCCGACGTAGACGGGAGCGCGCTTCTCGGAAAACGCCTGCCGGCCTTCGCGCCGGTCTTCGCTATCCCGAAGAACCCCCCAGTAAAGCTCCGTCAATTGCTGCGCGTCGGCATGACTCAGATGCGCTGTTTGCGAGCCCAGCTTCTTGACTGCCTGAACAGCCAGGGGCGCATTGGCCGCTATCCTTCGTGCAATTTCCATCGCACGACCAAGTAATGCATCAGGGCCAACCACTTCGGTAATCAGGCCCCACTCCAGCACCCGATCCGCCTGGATACGCTCGCCGGTCAGCACCATTTGCATGGCCGCCGCGGAAGGAATAGCGCGCAACAGCCTGTGCAGGCCCGACACTGCCGGAACCGAGCCCACCACCACTTCTGGAAGTCCGAAGGTCGCGCCCTGCGAAGCAATGCGGATATCGCACTGAAGCGCCATCTCAAGTCCGCCGCCCAGGCAATGCCCGTTGATTGCCGCGATCATGGGCTTGCATAAATCAAGATCGGACAGATCCATGAGCCGGATATACAGCCCTGAATCGGCAGCCGGTTCCTTTGCCCGGAAGAATGCCTCGGCATAGGTCGCAGGCGAGGATGCCGTACCTTTCAGGTCGGCTCCAACACAGAATGCCCGGCTACCGCCGCCGGTCAGCACAACGACCCGGATCTCCGGATTGTCACGCGCCTCGACCAAGTGTTGCCGCAGGCTGCGCAAAGTGTCGATATCCAGCGCATTCAGCGCTTCCTGCCGATCCATGACGAGCGTAGCGACATGTCCTTCAATACGTCGGGATACTGTCATGCCTGTCTCCTCAAACGCTGGGCGATGACAGACTTCTGCCGCCGCACACATACAGCACCTGGCCAGTCACATATGAAGACCGGGGATCCAGGAAGAAGCTCACCGCGTTGGCAACGTCCTGCGCCGTACCGATCCGCTTCGCTGGAACCGACTTCATCAGGCGCGCCTGCACATCATCCGAGAAATTGCGAAAGAGCGGAGTATCCACAATGCCTGGCGCAATGGCGTTGACGGTAATGCCTTTGGAAGCGAACTCGATGGCCAGCGACCGTGTCAGGCTGACCACGCCACCTTTGGAAGCGGAATAGTTTGCCTGGCCGAAGCCGCCCAGCCACGCACGGGATGAGATGTTCACTATCCTGCCCTGCCCTCTTTCGACCATGCCTGGCAATGCAACGCGACAGCATAGGAACTGTGACCGCAGATTGACGCTGATCACCATATCCCAATCATCGTCGGTCATATTCAGGAAGCGCATGCTGCGCTCAATGCCCGCATTGTTGATCAAGTAATCGACTGGCCCCAGCTCGGAGGCAATCCGATTGAAAGCAGCGGCAACATCCTGAGAGTCGGTAAGGTTTGCTGCACAACCGATGGCCTCATATCCATCTGCCAGGAGTTTCGCAACGGCATCTTCCAGCGCAGCCACATCACGATCAATCAAGGCAACGGCTGCGCCATCCTGGGCAAGACGCTCTGCGATGCCCAGTCCGATACCGCGAGCCGCTCCCGTCACAACTGCAATGGGTCTGTTTTCAACGCGCATTTCAAACCCCCAGAAGGTGGACGGAAGATGCGGCATGATCGACCCCTGCAATGCCGCCGCCCGTACACTGCGTCAAACCAACGCGGGCCCGGGCGACCTGACGCTGCCCGGCCCGTCCTTGAAGGTGCCACATGATTTCCACCATTTGGGCGACTCCGGTGGCGCCCAGCGGATGGCCTTTGGCCAGTAGGCCGCCACTAGGGTTGACCGGCACCCGTCCGCCCAGACGAGTCGCCCCGGAATGGAGCAGCGAAATCGCCTCTCCATGAGGAGCCAGGCCAAGCGCCTCGTAATACAACAGTTCGGCAATCGTGAAGGCATCATGAAGTTCGACGACATCGACATCGCCAGGTCCCATTCCAGCCTGCTCATAAGCCTGTCGAGCAGCTCGGGCGGTGATCTCGGCATCCAGGATGTCATCATCAGCCTGCTCACGCAGCCCGCTGACCACTACGGATGACAGAATTTTCACAGGCCGGCCGCCGGCAGGTCTCTGACGCGATAAAACCACTGCGGCCGCGCCATCTACCTGGGACGGGCAGCATTGCATCAGAGTGAGAGGGTCAGCGATCATGCGCGATGCCAGGACCTCGTCCACAGTCGTTTCCGTGCGCTGCTGGGCCAGATCATTCAGGGATCCGTGGTAGCGGTTCTTTACCGCGACAGCCGCCAGATCCCGGGGGGAGGCCTGCCGCTCATGCAAGAGACGTGTGGCGCGCATGGCATAGACCGCGGGCAGCACCATGCCTGAAGTCGCGTAGAGATCCGTCTTGCTGTCGTTGCGCTGCATAGGAATCGTGCCGCCACCCAGCGCGGTAAGCTGCTCAATACCGAAAACCAGCACAGTGTCATACTGTTGGGCCAACAGAGCATGGCGTGCCAGATGCACGCCGGTGGCGCCGCTGGCGCAGGCATTCTCGATGTTGTAAACGGGAATGCCGCGCATGCCGAGATCGCGAATCACCAACTGGCCCAGAATCATGCCGCCAAACACATTGGCGCAATACACCGCCTGGATCTTGTCGATTGTCGTTCCGGCGTCTTCCAATGCGCGCAAGATTGCCTGCTGCGCCAGTTCCGGAGCCAGTACTCCAGCATGACGCCCGAAAGCAGTCATTGCTCCGCCTGTGATATAGATGTCTTGCATAAGAATGCCCATTAACCTTGAACAAGATTGAAAACGTAGCCAAACGCCTCATCCGGCACAGGCACATAGCGGCTACCGATCTCCGGCCTGTCGGTACCGGCCAGACGCCCGAAGATCCGTACTGGGCCATCAAAGTCGACATATCCCAGCGCGTAAGGAGCTTGTCCGGACTTCGGACTGGGGTGAATGATCGTGAAGCTGTACAACACACCTGCGTTCTTGACGGGAACAGCATCGAAGTCTGCCGCCCTAGGCGAGTTTTCGGGTACGACGGGGAAGTCCCATTCCCCATTCTTGCGATTGCGCGAAGCCAGAAGCGCACGCTGCGGATCGGAGGTCCACAACCTGTCGAGCGCGATTGCCATTACAGTCTCCAGTCAATTGAATGCTTGTATGGCCGCCATGATGGCGTCATGGCGTTACGCTGACAAACGAGTTTTTTCCGTCTTCGGTTGACTTTTTATCAACTTAAAATCGCGGGATTCAAAGTCAGAGCACACATGAGCCTGCGCCGACTAGATAGAGCAACAAAAGACCCCGGTCCATACGGTAAGATACGCATTAGGCCTTATCACCATCCAGCAATGAACGACACAGCCTCCAGCCCTCCCAAGACAGCACGCCGCGCCATCGCCCAGTTGCCGGATCTGCTCATCAGCCAGATCGCAGCGGGCGAAGTCATCGAACGGCCCGCGTCCGTCCTGAAGGAGATCCTGGAAAACGCCATCGACGCCGGCGCGCGATCCATCGAAATCCGGCTCGACGGCGGCGGCATCCGGCGCATCGCTGTCACGGACGACGGCTGCGGCATTCCCCGCGAAGAACTGCCGCTGGCGCTGACCCGTCACGCCACCAGCAAAATCCGCTCCCTGGAAGAACTGGAATCCGTCGCCTCGCTGGGCTTTCGCGGCGAGGCGCTGGCCTCCATTGCTTCCGTCGCACAGCTCAGCATCATCTCGCGCACAGAAGCGGCCGAACATGCCTGGCAGATCGAAGCCGGCATCAACGACATCTCCCCGGCTTCGGGCGCATACGGCACCACGATAGACATCCGCCACCTGTTCAACGACGTACCGGCAAGGCGGAAATTCCTGCGCACTGAAAACACCGAATTCGGCCACTGCGTCGAAGCGCTCAGCCGCATCGCGCTGGCCCACCCTCACATCGCATTTCGTCTTTTCCACAACGACAAGCCCTCGCGCCAATGGCGCGCCGGCGACATGGTGCAGCGCGTACGCGACGTGTTGGGCGGCGAATTCGCCGAGCAGTCGCTGCCCGTTTCGCTGGACCAGGGACTGATCGCGCTGCAGGGCATGGTGATCCGCCCCACCCACGCCCGTTCGCGCGCGGACCAGCAATACCTTTACGTCAACGGCCGCTACGTCAAGGACAAAACCGTATCGCACGCCATCCGGCAGGCCTACTCCGACGTTCTGCACGGCGACCGCCAGCCCGCCTATGTGCTGTTCCTGTCCATCGATCCGGCGACGGTCGACGTCAACGTGCACCCCGCCAAGCACGAAATCCGCTTCCGCGACAGCGGCGCCGTGCACCAGTTCGTCTCCAGAACGATCGGCCAGACCCTGGCCGCGACCAGCGCGGCCGCGCCGCAAGCCGCCCCCGCGCAGGACGGCGCCCCGGCGGAAAACCCCTCCTTCCAATCGCAGCCTGTGGCATATGCCTCGCCGCAAAGCCCGCCTCTGCAGACATCAATACCAGCTGCCGCCCAGCAACGGCCGCATCCTTCCTATCCAGCCTACTCACAGCAATCCTTTCCGCTGCGCGACCGCGATACCGCAAACGCTGCGAACAGGAACTGGCAGGACCTGTATCGTCCTTCCGCGACGACGCCAATGGCAGCAACGGCGCCAGCCACTCCCGCTCCCGCTCCCACCCCGACGCCGGACAGCGCAGATGCCGCCGACGAATTCCCGCTGGGCATGGCGCTGGGACAGTTGCACGGCATCTACATCCTGGCCCAGAACCGCACAGGCCTGATCCTGGTGGACATGCATGCCGCCCATGAGCGCGTCGTCTACGAGAAGCTCAAGCAGGCCATGGACCAGCAGAACCTGCCGCGCCAGGAGCTGCTGGTGCCTGTCGTCCTGCGCGCTTCCGAAAAGGAAACCGGCCTGGCGGAGGAATTCAGCGAAACCCTGGAAGAACTGGGTCTGGTCATCCGCCCCGCAGGTCCGACGGCGCTGGCGGTGCGCGCCGTGCCCGCACTGCTGGCCGGCGGCGATATCGAAGCCCTGGTACGCAACGTCCTGCAGGATCTGGCCAGCGTCGGCAGTTCTCCACGCTTGACTGAACAGCGCAACGCCCTGCTCTCCACCATGGCCTGCCACGGCTCCGTACGCGCCAACCGCCGGCTGACTCTGGAAGAAATGAACGGACTGCTGCGCCAGATGGAAAACACCGAACGCAGCGACCAATGCAATCATGGCCGCCCGACCTGGATCCACTGGACCGTCGGCGACCTCGACAAGTTTTTCCTGCGCGGCCAATGATCGCTCCCATCCTCTGCATCGCCGGCCCTACCGCCGCCGGGAAAAGCGCTTCCATCATGGCGCTGGCCGAGCGCTGGCCGATCGAGATCATCACGGTGGATTCCGCCACCATCTATCGCGGCATGGACATCGGCACAGCCAAGCCCTCGGCCGAAGAGCGCGCACGCATACCGCACCATCTGCTGGACATCCGCGATCCCGCCGAATCCTACTCGGCCGCCGAATTCCGCACGGACGCCCTGTCGCTGATCGCGACCATCGAAGCGCGCGGCAATCGCCCTGTGCTGTGCGGCGGCACCATGCTCTATTACAAGGCCCTGCGCGAAGGACTGGACGACCTGCCTCCGGCGGACCCGGCCATCCGTGCTGAACTGGATGAGCAGGCGGCAGCCATCGGATGGCCGGCCATGCACGCCAGGCTGGCGAAAATCGACCCGAAAACCGCCTCCCGCCTGGCGCCCAACGACAGCCAGCGCATACAGCGGGCGCTGGAGATCCACCGCATCTCCGGCAAACCCATGTCGTCCCTGCTGGGCAAGCACCAGGCAGCCAACGAAAGCAGCCAATACGTTACCGTCAGCCTGGAACCTTCCGACCGCCTGGCTCTGCATGCCCGCATTGCGCAACGCTATCGCCAGATGCTGGACCAGGGGCTGCTGGACGAAGTCCGCAGGCTCAAGCAGCGTCCCGACCTGCACACCGGCTTGCCATCCATCCGCTGCGTGGGCTACCGGCAGCTATGGGACCATCTGGACGGCAAGTGCAGCCTGGCTCAGGCGACCGAGCAGGCCATCGCCGCCACGCGGCAACTGGCAAAACGACAGCTGACCTGGCTGCGCTCCCAGCCCGGCCGCATCGCCATCGACTGCCTGCGCCCGGATCTTGCCGGGCAGGTCATCGCGAGCGCGGCAAGAGTCTGGGAAGAGCGCGCCTGATTCCCTCCGACCACAGGCATGACAGAGATCAGCGGCATATGCAAGCAGGCGCCTGCTATCATGCCTCGATGATGCAAACGCCCACACTTCTGCTGGCCGGCGCCGGCGATCTCGGCATGCGCACCGCCCGGCTGTTCCTGGAGAAGGGCGGCCAGGTCATCGGACTGCGCCGCAACCCCCCGGCCGGTCATCACGAGATCCGCTGGCTGGCTGCCGACCTGACGCAGACGGACAGCCTGGACAGGCTGCCCGATGGCATCAGCCACGTGCTCTACGCCCCCGCGCCGGGCGAACGCTCCGAGCAGGCCTATTCCGCATTATTCCTGCACGGCCTGCAAAACCTGATCGCCGCGCTGCCCCGGCCGCCCCTGCGGCTGGTGTTCGTGTCATCGTCTGCCGTTTACGGGCCCGGAGACACGGCCGCGGATGAGAACACAGTCCCGCAACCTACGCACTTCAACGGCAGGATACTGTTGCAGGCCGAGCAGCTTCTGTACCAGATGCTGCCCACCCAGGCCGTCGTCCTGCGCCTGTCCGGCATCTACGGACCGGGCCGCGCCGCATTGCTCGACAGGATACGTCAAGGACAGGCAAAGGTGCCGGCGCAAGGCACGCACTGGGCCAACCGCATTCATATCGAAGACGCCGCCCGCGCCTGCCTGCACCTGCTGGCGTCGCCTGATCCGGCGCCGTGCTATATCGGCACCGACGACCATCCCTATCCCATCGACATGCTCTACGACGGCCTGGCCGAGCTGATAGGTGCGCCCCGCCCTGCCCGCAGCGCGATATCGCCGCCATCCTCCGGCCGCAGGCTGGACAACAAACGGCTGCGGGAATCCGGGTTCAGTTTTCTCTGGCCCGACTCCCTGCAAGGCTATGCCCGGCTGACCGAATCGGAAGCGCCATAAGACGTCGGCATCTCTTGCTGACGCTGCTCTATCTCGCGACGCAGCGCACGCCTCACTTGCGCAGCGGCAAAGCGGCGCTTCTCGTCTTCCGTTGACGGCTCCAGCACAGGCACTGCAGCCGGCTTGCGGTCGTCGTCCACTGCCACCATCGTGAAAAAGCAACTATTGACGTGTCTCACGACCCGACTGCGGATATCTTCGGCTATCACCTTGATGCCAATCTCCATGGATGACGTGCCAGTGTGGTTGACGCTTGCCAGGAAAGTCACCAGCTCGCCGACATAGATGGGCTGCCGGAAAGTCACCTGATCCACGCTGAGCGTGACTACGTAGCGGTTGGCGTACCTGCTGGCACAGGCATAAGCGACCTGGTCGAGCAGCTTGAGAATCGCGCCCCCGTGAACATTTCCGGAAAAATTCGCAGTGTCGGGAGTCATCAACACTGTCATCGTCAATTGGTGAGCAGGCAAGTCCATGTTTTTCTCCATCGGACGCAGACAACGATGGCCGGACGCTTATCGTCCGGCCATCGCCAAGCAACAAACTGAAATCAGTCCTGGCTGCGCTCCTGCAATACGCCTACCGCAGGCAGCGTCTTGCCTTCCAGGAACTCCAGGAAAGCGCCGCCGCCGGTGGAGATATAGCCAACCTGGCTGCCGATGCCGAACTTGGCGATGGCGGCCAGCGTATCTCCACCGCCCGCAATGGAAAAGCCCTTGGAGTCGGCGATGGCCTGGGCGATGACCTTGGTGCCGCCGGCAAAGGCTTCGTATTCGAACACGCCGACCGGGCCGTTCCAGACGATGGTGCCGGCCTTGGCCATGATGTCCGCCAGGCGCTGTGCGGTCTCGGGGCCGATATCCAGGATCAGGTCTTCCGGGCCGACCTGGTCGGCCTGTTTGACCACGGCCGCGGCCTCGGCGCTGAGCTCGGACGCCACGACGACATCAGTAGGGATAGGCACATCGGCGCCGCGCTTCTTCATCAGCTCGATGACGGCGCGCGCCTGGTCGACCTGATCGGGCTCGGCCAAAGACTTGCCGATGGAGAAGCCCTGGGCCAGCAGGAAGGTGTTGGCGATGCCGCCGCCAACCACCAGCTGGTCCACGCGTTCGGCCAGCGCCAGCAGGATGGAAAGCTTGGTGGAAACCTTGGAACCGCCGACAATGGCCACCAGCGGGCGCGCCGGATTGTCCAGCGCCTTGCCCAGCGCATCGAGCTCGGCTTCCAGCAGCGGGCCGGCACAGGCCACGGGCGCATATTTCGCCATGCCGTGCGTGGTCGCCTCGGCGCGGTGCGCCGTGCCGAAGGCGTCGTTGACGTAGACATCACACAGCGCCGCCAGCTTGCGCGACAGATCGGGATCGTTTTTCTTTTCGCCGACATTGCAGCGGCTGTTTTCCAGGAAAACGATCTGGCCGGGCGCGACATTGACGCCATCGACCCAGTCCCTGACCAGGGGCACCGGCATGCCCAGGATCTGCGACAGGCGCTGCGCCACAGGCTCGAGCGAATCGCACAGGCGCACGGTTCCTTCGACCGGACGGCCGAGGTGGGAGCTGACCATGACGGCCGCGCCCGCTTCGAGCGCCATGCGGATAGCGGGAACCGAAGCGCGGATACGCGTATCTTCAGCGACTTCGCTGCCATTGAGCGGCACATTCATATCGACGCGGATGAACACACGCTTGCCGGACAGCTGGCCGTCGCGGGCCAGAGCGCTTAGTGTCTTGACGCCTGCCATAGTGTCAGCCCGCTTCCATCATGGCAACGGCGGTATCCAGCATGCGGCAGGAGAAGCCCCACTCGTTGTCGTACCATGCCGAAACCTTCACCAGCGAGCCCTTGACCCGGGTCAGCGTGGAATCGTACGTGGAGGAAACCGTCGTATGGTTGAAATCGCTGGATACCAGGGGATCTTCGTTGTAGGCAAGAATGCCCTTGAGCGGACCATCGGAAGCCTCGCGCAGGATGCCGTTGACTTCCTCGACCGTGGTTTCGCGCGCGGCCGTGAACGTCAGGTCGACCAGCGATACGTTGATCGTGGGAACGCGAATGGCATAGCCATCCAGCTTGCCGGCCAAGTCCGGCAGCACCAGGCCGACGGCCGAAGCGGCGCCGGTCTTGGTGGGAATCATGTTCTGCGTGGCCGAGCGCGCGCGGCGCAGGTCGGAGTGATAGACATCCGTCAGCACCTGATCGTTGGTGTAGGAGTGGATGGTCGTCATCAGGCCGTTGACCACGCCCAGCTTCTGGTGCAGGGGGTGGACCAGCGGCGCCAGGCAGTTCGTCGTGCAGGATGCGTTGGACACCACGGTGTCCGTCGCCTTCAGTATCTGGTGGTTGACGCCGTATACGATCGTGGCATCGACATCCTTGCCGCCGGGCGCGGAGATCAGTACCTTCTTGGCGCCGCTCTGCAGGTGGATGCTGGCCTTTTCCTTGGACGTGAAATGGCCTGTGCACTCCATGACGACGTCGACGTTCAGTTCCTTCCACGGCAGTTCGGCCGGATTGCGCGTAGCGAACAGGCGGATGCGGTCGCCATTGACCACCAGGTAGTCGCCGTCGAGCGAGACGTCGGCATTGAAGCGGCCGTGCACCGTATCGTACTGCGTCAGGTGCCGGATGACCTTGTGGTCGCCGGGCGCATTGATCGCCACGATTTCGATGCCGTGCTTCTTGCCGTTTTCGTAGACGGCACGGAGGGCGGTACGGCCGATACGCCCGTATCCATTGATCGCAACACGTATGGTCATGGAAGTTCTCCTATCCTGTTCATCAATTCAGTACTTGTTCGACGGACTGTGCCACGCGCTCCGCCGTCAGGCCGAAGTGCTTGAACAGTACGCCCGCGGGCGCGGACTCGCCATAGGTATCGATACCCACCACGGCGCCGTCCAGGCCGACATATTTGTACCAGCCGGCGGTCGTGCCTGCCTCGACCGCCACGCGCGGCAGCCCCTTGGGCAGCACGGATTCGCGCCATGCGGCGTCCTGGCGGTCGAATACGTCGGTGCTGGGCATGGAAACGACGCGCACGGGGATTCCCTTCTGTTGCAGCGCTTCCTGCGCCTTCAGCGCCAGTTCCACTTCCGAGCCCGTGGCGATGATGATGGCGCGGGCATCGGGTGCGTCGCGCAGCACGTAGCCGCCTCGGGCGACTGATGCCTGCGTCTGCGCATCGCGGCTGACGAACGGCAGGTTCTGGCGCGACAGCAGCAGCGCCGTCGGGCCGCCATCCAGCACGTTCATGCCCAGGCTGGCCGGGCGCTGCACCGCATGCAGCCAGGCGACCGCGGTTTCGAATGTGTCGCAAGGACGCCAGACGTCCAGGTTGGGAATCAGGCGCAGGCTGGCGGCATGCTCGATGGATTGGTGCGTCGGGCCGTCTTCGCCCAGGCCGATGGAGTCGTGCGTGAACACGTGCACGACGCGCTGTTTCATGAGCGCGGCCATGCGCAGCGCATTGCGCGAGTAATCGGAGAATGTCAGGAATGTGCCGCCGAAAGGCAGGTAGCCGCCATGCAGCGCAACACCGTTCATGATGGCCGCCATGCCGAACTCGCGCACGCCGTAGTTGATGTGGCGGCCGAATGCAATGCCGTTCTCGCCGGCGCGCACAGGTGCGACGCCCTTCCAGTCGGTGTAGTTGGAGCCGGTCAGATCGGCCGAGCCGCCCAGCATTTCCGGCAGCAGGTCCGTCAGGCCGGCGATGGCGATCTGGGACGCCTTGCGGCTGGCGACGGTTTCCGCCCTGGCATTGGTAGCTTCGAGCAACTCGATGGCTTTCTGCGCGAAATCGGCGGGCAGCTCGCCCGCCATGCGGCGATGGAATTCCGCCGCCTCTGCGGGAAACGCCTGGGCATAGGCGTCGAAACGCGCCTGCCAGTCGGCCTGCAGCTCGCCGCCTTTCTTGCGGGCATCCCAGGCCTGGTAGATATCCTGAGGAATCTCGAAGGGGCCGTGCTCCCAGCCGATAGCCTTGCGCGTGGCGGCGATTTCATCGGCGCCCAGCGGAGCGCCGTGCACTTTTTCCGTGCCGGCCATGTTGGGTGCGCCCTTGCCGATGACGGTGCGGCAGCAGATCAGCGTCGGCCCATTGCCCCGGGCGGCCAGTTCCTTGGCCTTGATGATGGCGGCGTTCAACGCCGGCGCATCATGGCCGTCGACGCCGCGGATGACGTTCCAGCCATAGGCCTCGAAACGGGCAGGCGTATCGTCGCCGAACCAGTGCTGCACATTGCCGTCGATGGAAATGCCGTTGTCGTCGTAGAACACGACGAGCTTGGACAGCTTGAGCGTGCCCGCCAGCGAGCAGGCTTCGTGTGAAATGCCTTCCATCAGGCAGCCGTCACCGACAAACGCATAGGTCATGTGATCGACAATGGCGTGGCCTTCGCGATTGAACTCCGCAGCCAGCAGGGCCTCGGCCAGCGCCATGCCGACGGCGTTGGTCACACCCTGGCCCAACGGGCCGGTAGTTGTCTCGACGCCGGCGGTGATGCCGACTTCCGGGTGGCCTGGCGTGCGCGAATGCAACTGACGGAAATTGCGCAGTTCTTCGATGGGCAGATCGTAGCCGCTGAGATGCAGCAGCGCATAGATCAGCATGGAGCCATGTCCGTTGGACAGCACGAAACGGTCGCGGTCGGCCCAGGCGGGATCGGCGGGATTGTGCCGGAGATGGCGTGTCCATAGGACGGTGGCGATATCGGCCATGCCCATAGGTGCGCCGGGATGACCCGAATTGGCCTGCTGGACGGCATCCATTGCAAGCGCGCGAATGGCATTGGCAAGAGATGTCGGTGAAGTTGTCGGTTGACTCATGACGTGCTCGAGAGGCGATTCCGGCGGAATCCGGGACAGCCAGGACAGGGAGAGGTGGCAAAGCCCATCATTTTACCATCTGGGAGGACCGGTTTATCCGGCACGCGTGGCTGCGCCGCAACCAGCAGACTCCTACCGCTCACGTTGCCGCACAGGCTGCCGGATAAATGCATGTTTACTGGTAATGACTCGTAGCAATTTGCATGCATATCCATGCCCCAGGGAACCTCTGCATAAGCCTGGCGGCAAAATGGGCAATAATCCAGTATTCGCTCCAAATACGCATACAGGAAACCAACGTGCCGACTTCCGCATTGCCAGATGCCGTTTTCAAGGCTTACGACATCCGGGGCATCGTGCCCTCCCAGCTCAACACTGCTTTCGCCTACCGCCTCGGCCTGGCGCTGGCGCAACGCGCCGTCGAACAGGGCGTGGATACGCTGGTCGTGGGATGCGACGGACGGCACAGCAGCCCCGATCTTTCCAACGCGCTGCAAAGCGGCCTGAACGCCGGCGGCATCCATACGCTGGATATCGGCGTGGTGCCAACGCCTCTCGTCTATTTTGGCGCGAACGTGCGCGATACGGGATCGGGCGTCGCCATCACAGGCAGCCACAATCCGCCCGACTACAACGGCTTCAAGATGATGCTGGCCGGCAAGACATTGCACGGCGAGCATATCCAGGAACTCAAGGCCATCATGGCGCAGACCACTGCCGCTCCGGCAGGCGTCGAGCCCGGCCGACGCCAGTCGCTAGACTTGCTCGACGCCTATGTGCAAAGAATCGCGCAAGACGTGAAACCGGCGCGCCCCATGCATATCGCCATCGACTGCGGCAACGGCGTGGGCGGCGTCATCGCGCAGCGGCTGTTCGAGGCGCTGGGCTGCAAAGTGGATGCGCTGTACTGCGACGTCGACGGCGACTTCCCCAACCACCACCCCGACCCTGCCGATCCAGCCAACCTGCAGGACCTGATCGCCCATGTAAAGAATACGGACTGCGAGCTCGGCCTGGCGTTCGACGGCGACGCAGACCGCCTGGGCGTGGTGACGAAATCCGGCGAGATTATCTGGCCCGACCGGCAGCTCATCCTGTACGCACGTGACATCCTTCAGCGCCAGCCCGGCTCCGCCATCATCTTCGACGTGAAATGCAGCCGCCACGTGGCCAGCGCCGTCGCCGCCGCCGGCGGCGAGCCCCTCATGTGGCAGACCGGCCACTCCATGATCAAGGCCAAGCTGGCCGAAACCGGCGCGCCGCTGGCCGGGGAAATGAGCGGCCACACCTTCTTCAAGGAGCGCTGGTTCGGCTTCGACGACGGTCTCTACACCGGTGCGCGGCTGCTGGAGATCGTGTCGCGCGAAGCGGATCCGTCCGCAGTGCTGGAAAGCCTGCCAAAGGACATTTCCACGCCGGAGCTGAAGCTGGAAATGCGCGAAGGCGAGCCGCATGCGCTGATCCGCCTCCTGCAGCAGGAGGCCGTCTTCCCTTCATCCACGCAACTGCACACCATCGACGGCGTGCGCGCCGAATACCTCGACGGCTTCGGCCTGGCGCGGGCATCGAACACCACGCCAGTCGTCGTGCTGCGCTTCGAAGGCGATACGGCCGAGGCGCTGGAGCGCATCCAGCACGAATTCCGCGACGCGCTGCTGTCGCTGAACCCGGGGCTGAAGCTGCCGTTCTGAACCCAGCTCAACCCAACGCGGCGTAGACATCCAGGTGGCGCCGCACCACCTGCCGGATATCGAACGCAGTTTCCGCGAGCTGCCTGCCCGCCTCCCCCATCCTGCGGCGCAGATCGCCGTCCTCTACCAGCCGGATGACGGCATCCGCCAGCGCCCTGGCATCCTTCACCGGCACCAGCAATCCCGTCACATCCGCCTCGATGGCGTCTCGGCATCCCGGCACATCGGTCGTCACGACGGCGCGGCCGCAGGCCGCCGCCTCGACCAGTCCCTTGGGCAGGCCTTCGCGATATGAGGGCAAGGCCACGATGTGCGCGCGCGCATACAGCGCCGGGATATCTTTCTGCTCGCCCAGTAGCTCTATCACGCCCTCGCCCTGCCAGCGCTTCAATTCTCCGGCATCGACGCTGGCGGGATTGCCCGCATCGGCGCTGCCCGCCAGCAGCCAGCGCACGCCGGACGGATGGCCCTTCGTCAAGCGCGCAGCCTGTACATACTCGCGCACGCCCTTGTCCACCAGCAGGCGCGACGCCATCGCCACCACCGGCGCGCCTTCGGGCTCGGGCTCGGGACGATAGACATCCAGGTCCACGCCGGAGCCGCGGATCATCACAACCTGTTCCTCCCTGACAGCACCCGCCTCACGCAAGGTATCGCAGTCATTGGCATTCTGGAAGATGACCCGGCTGTTCGGATGCCCCAGCGCCAGCCGGTACAGCCTGATCGCCACCTGGCGCACCAGCCTGCCCACGGGATCGTCGCGCATGAAGACGAAACCCAGCCCCGACACCGCGGCCACATAGCCGGGCACGCGCGCCAAACGCGCGGCGATGCCGCCGTACAGCACAGGCTTGATCGTGACGGCATGCACGATATCCGGACGCACGCTGCGGAACAGACGCCACAAGGTGTACAGAGTCGTCAATTCCTGCAAGGGGTTCTTGCCGCTGCGCGACATGGATACGGGATGATGCATGAATCCTTGCGCGGTGATGTCCGCCACGCTGGGCGCGAACGGCGTGGCAACGTGCACCTCGTAGCCTTCGCGCTGCGCCGCCTGCGCGATCGGCAGGCGATGCGACAGGAAGAATGCCGGATTGTTGACGACGAACATCAGTCTTCCAGGCGATGCGCGATGCTCCCGATGTTCCTGGTGAGGCTGGCATGCCTGATGCGCTTGATGAGTCTGATGCGGCCGGGACGTCTGGGCCGCCTGGACTCCAGCCGCCGCTGCGGCGGACTGCGATCCCTGCGGCCGCCTGCCCGCCGCCAGCGCGCGCCATGCGCGATCGTAGGCCCTTACCATCACATCCAGGCCGAACCGGGCGGCAACCGACTGCCGTCCCGCCGTCACCCGCACCTGCAAAGCGGCATTGCCGCGCAGGGACAGCACCTCGGCGATGGCCTCGGCCAGCGCCTGGGGATTGCGGGGCGACACGATCCAGCCGGTTTCCTGTGCGATCAGCGCGGCATCTCCCACATCCGTGGCGACGCAGGGAATGCCGCAAGCCATGGCCTCGGCCAGCACATTGGGGAAGCCTTCGGCGCGGCTGGGCAATACATGCACGTCCAGCGCGTTCATGCAGGACGGGGCATCGTCGCGCGCGCCCATCAGGATGACCTTGTTCTGTACACCGTGTTCGCGTATCAGCTGCATGAGCGCCGTGTTGCCGGGCTCCATGCCGGGCCCGATCAGCATGCAGCGCACTGCACCGTGGCCGCGCTGCGGCAGGATGGCAAGCGCGGCCAGCAGATTGGCATGATCCTTGAGCGGATTCCAGCGTGCCACGCAGCCGATCAGCGGTGTCTGCAGGTCCAGCCCCAGTTCCTGCCGTATTTTCTTTCCGGCCTGGAAATCGGGCTGCCAGCGTCCCAGGTCATAGCCGTTGGCGATGACCTGCATGCGGTCTTCGCGATAGCCCCATGCCGCATGGCGCTGCCGGGCGTTCTCCGCGCAGGCGATGATGGTTGCGGGAACCACGCCGGACAGGCGTGCGGACATCCAGGCAAGCGCCCGCGCCGAACGGCTGGATTTTTCCAGGTCGGCGCCCGAATTGCGGATCCCCCAGGCGACGGCCTTGATGCCGGCCAGCCGCGCGGCGATGCCGCCGAGCACATCTGCGTGATACATCCAGGTCTGAACCACGTCGGGCTTCAGCTTCCGCAGAAAACGCCACAGGCGGAACGGCCCCGTCAATGTCCGCTGCGCGCCCTGCATGCCCAGCGCATGCACCTCGATGCCGCGCGCGCGCAGCAGGCCTCCATAGACGCCTTCATCCCCCAGGGAAATCACGATATTGCGGTTCGGCTGCTCCGGCGCGGTCACCAGGCGGAACAGCACCGCCTCCGCGCCGCCCTGCCCCAGGCCGGAAATGATGTGTACCACGCGCAGCGGCGCGGTTTCGCCGGATACGACGGCATGGCTATCCGCCACGGCATGCTTCGGCTCGTGTTCCAGGTTCATCTCTGTCGTTCCTTCATTCCGCCCACGGCATCGAATGCTCCATCCCACTGCGCCAGCACGGACGGCAGGCCATAGCGCGCCCGGACAGAGGCGGCCGCCTTCATGCCCAGGGATTGGCGCAACTGCGCATCCTCCATCAGCCGCCCCAGGTTCGCGGCCAGGGCGCCGTCGTCGTCCATCGGCGTCAGCAAGGCATATTCGCCATCCTGCGAAAGCTCGCGCGGACCGCTGGGGCAATCGACAGCCACGCAGGGCAGCCCCAGCGCCATGGCCTCCAGCATCGCATTCGGAAAGCCCTCGGCACGCGATGTCAGCGCAAACACATCGGCCTGCTGCAATGCCTGCCACGGCGTATCCGTGCGTCCGGGCAGCAGGACTCGCGACTGCAGGCCCAGGTGCTCGATCTGGGCCTGCAGCGCCGCACGCATCGGGCCTTCGCCCCAGATGCGCAGGTCCCATTGCGGATGGCGCCCGGCAAGCGAAGCGAACGCTTCGATCAGACGGTCGAAACGCTTGACGTCCGCCAGCCGCCCGAGCGCCACGACGCTGCGGCGCTCGCCCTGCCCGCCAGGCCCAGCCGCTTCGGGCAGGCCGGACGGCAATGGATTCGGGATGACCGCCAGCCGCCGCATGCCCGGCGCGCGCTCGCGCAAGGCCGCTCCGGCATCCTCCGTCTGCACGACGGCCATGTCCGACCATCGATAGACCATGCGGCGCAGCCAGCGCAGCAACCGGCCCGCGCTGCTGCCCA
The DNA here is from genome assembly GCF_004342005.1 of Paracandidimonas soli. Classification (GTDB taxonomy): domain Bacteria; phylum Pseudomonadota; class Gammaproteobacteria; order Burkholderiales; family Burkholderiaceae_B; genus Paracandidimonas; species Paracandidimonas soli. The sequence continues at coordinate 754,413 of NZ_SMBX01000001.1, read as the reverse complement.
CCGCGGGGTTGGTGCGCTCGGATACGATGACGGGCACGCCCAGGCCGCGCGACACCAGCAGCACGGAGACGTTCACATTGGTCAGGAAGGAAACGATGACATCGGGCGCCTCCTGGCGCAATACGTGGCGCAGCAACAGCGGCTTGCGCAGCGTGCGCACCATCCGGCCCGCCCGCATTCCGGGCTCATCGGCCAGCCAGCGGACCTTGACGGCCGAATGCAGCGGATAGACGCAGTCCCCGCGGCCACTGTAGGTCGCCAGCAGCGTCACCTCCCATCCCCGCTCCGCCCAGGCGGACGACAGCGTGGCGGCCACCCGCTCGGCGCCGCCGCCATGCATGGAACTGACGCAGAAAAGAATCTTCATCGTTTTTTCATCTCCATCGTCCGACGCGCCTGGGGCCAATGAATACGCACTCAGGACTCGAACAACTGGCGCCACAGGCCCATGACGCGCACCGTGCAGAAACGGTCGCGCACGTCCACCGCCCTGCGGGCATAGGCTTCGCGCTCCTCGGGATTCGCCATCAGGTGCGACAGGTGCGCGGCCAGCGCCTCCGGATCTCCCGCAGGCTCGACCAGGATGCCATCGATGCCCTGGCGGATGATTTCCCTGGGACCGGTATCACAGTCGAAAGCGACCGCCGGCAGACCCGACGCCATGGCCTCCAGCAACGTATTCGACAGCCCTTCGGTGCGCGAGCTCAGGACATACATATCCGCACTTTCATACCACTGTCCGATATTGCCCGCCCTGCCGGGCAGCGCAACGCGCTCCCGCAATCCGAGTTCATCGACCTGCTGCTCCAGCGCTTCGCGCTCCGGCCCCTCGCCCACGATGGCCAGGTCCCAGTCGGGAAAATACGAGGCGATGCGCGCAAACGCCTGCAGCAGCAGGTCGAAGCCCTTGACCTGGTGCAAGCGGCCCACGGCCAGCAGGCGCTTGCGTCCAGGCGCGCGGCCGGCGTCGAGCACGGGCTCTGTTTCCGGCAGCGGCCAGCGTACCGCGTTCGGGATGATGGACACGTTGACGCCGGGCACATGCTGTTCCAGCCACTGCGCCGTTCCGGCCGTCAGGGCAACCACTGCGCGCGCGCGCGGATAAGCTTTCTCGCGCAGACGCTGCCACGACGCCGACAGTTTCTGTACGGGCGGATGGGTATGTTCGCTGGCGATGACCTTGCACGACAGGCCTCGCGCCGCCAGAACGGACAGAATGGATGCCGTCGTCATCATGCCCAGCACGATGTCCGGGCGAATGCGGCGGATCAGCCTGCGCAGGCGCCAGACACGCACGGCATTGGCCGCCAGGCCGCGAATCCCGCCGCCAGATTCCGCGGCTCCGCCCAGCACGACACGCTCGACGTCCGGATCCAGCGCATAGGCGTCCTGCCCCGCATCGGCCTGGGTCGCGAGCGTGACGCGATATCCCTGGTGCGTCCAGTAGGCGGCCAGGTCGACGGCCACGCGCTCCGCTCCGCCGCCGCGCAGCGAATGAATGACGATCAGCAGATGGCGCTTCGATGCGCGTTGATTCGCCCTCTCAGGCATGGATTCATTCCTCGGTTTTTGCGGACGTTGCGGCGGGCGGCACATGCCGCAGCGACACCAGCAGATAGCATACATAGGATGAGGCATACATGATGCCGGTTGCCAGCATGATGCCTTCGACCCCCATCACGGGAGCCAGCAATGGATTGAGCACGAACTTGACGGCAAAATTGCACAGGGCGATCAGCGCCATCACGCGATAGCGGTTCTGGCTGGCCAGCAACTGAACGAGGATGAGGACGCCGAAATAGAACGGCAGCTGCACCAGCCCCCAGCGCAATACGCCCGCCACCGCCTGCGTATCCTGCGCGGTGAAGGCGCCGCGTTCGAACAGCAAGGCCACGCCCCAGGGCGCCAGCAGCCATCCGATCAGCGCGGCCACGCCTCCAGCCGCGACCATGCCCAGCGACCATTTCAAGGCCATGCGCCGTCCGTGATGCGCATCGCCCCTGGCGTGGATGTCCGCCAGCACAGGCAGTGCGGCCCTTCCAACGGAAGCTGCGCCGACGCCCAGCAGCAAAGAGATCAACCGGGCGGCATAGCCCAGAGTCGCGTTGGCATTGGCGCCGAGATTGGCCGCCGTATACTGGTCCAGCGGTCCAACAAAGCTCATGGCTACCTGGCCGACCAGCATGATGCCCGCCGCCTTGACCAGTTCCGGCCATTGCTGCGCCTGGAAGCCCCAATAGGGGCGGGCCCAGATGCCGTCGGCGCGCGACGCCAGCCACAGCAGCCAGACCGACTGCAGCGTATAGCCGACCAGCGTTCCCCACAGCAGCGGCCCCACCTGCGGGCCGCTGGCCGCCAGCATGACCCAGGCCAGGATCACCAGCGCGGGCACGCTGTCGAGCAGCGTATTCACATGGCGCTCATGCGCGCGCAGGCGCGCCGCGCTGATGCCGGTCAACAGTGTCAACATGGCCGCCGGCGCGAACGCCAGCGTCAGCTCCCTGCTCATGGCGCGAGTCTGCTCGTCCAGCCCCATGCCTGCCCAGGACAACACCAGCGGCCAGGCGGCATAAGTCAGCGCAGCCAGCGCAATGCCGGCAGTCAGCGTCCAGGCCTGCAGCTCGCCTAGAAACCGCGCCCTCTGCCGCGCATCCTGCCGGCGCAGGCGCACCAGCACCGGAATCAGCACGACGGACAACGTCCCCACCATGGTGACCGGCAACCAGTTCGCCAGCGTCATGGTGAACTGGTAGGCATCGACGACCGCACTGACCCCGTAGCGGTACGCGACCGCCATTTCCTTGAAAGCGCCCACCGCCTTGCCCAGCAGCAGGAACAGCGCGACGCGCATCGCACCGCTTGCGATGCGGCGATGGTCGCTGCCCAGACGGGATAGCATGCTCGTGCGCTTGCTCAAGTGAAGAACTCCGGCCGTATCGGCCGGAGCATCTCCGCCACAATACGGGGGCACCTACGGTGCCGTATTTAAAATTTGCCTCGCTTGACCTCGCCCTGAAGGGCGAGGCTTGCGCATAGGCGCGTGGTCAGCTCAGGAAACGGAGATACCAGGGCATGGCGGCTTCCAGGCCGCTGACGATGTCGAACTGCGGCGCATACCCCAGCAGGCGCCTGGCCTTGCCGATATCGGCCTGCGAGTGCAGTACGTCGCCCGCGCGGAAATCGCCGTAGACCGGCGGACGGTCGCAATCGACACCGTTCTGCTTCAGGATGCGCACCAGATGGGCATGCAGCTGCTTCAGGTCCGTGCGCGCATTGAAGGCCACGTTGTAGACCTGGTTCAGTCCCTCACCATCGGCCAGCGCCGCCAGCAGATTGGCCTGGATCACATTGTCGATGTAGCAGAAGTCGCGGCTGGTGCTGCCGTCGCCATTGATGCGCACCTCCTCGCCGCGGATCATGCCGGAGATCCATTTGGGGATCACCGCCGCATAGGCGCCGTTGGGATCCTGGCGACGGCCGAACACATTGAAGTAGCGCAGGCCGACGCTGCGCGTGCCGTAGGCGCGGGCAAAGACGTCGGCGTACAGCTCGTTGACGTACTTGGTCACCGCATAAGGAGACAAGGGCTTGCCGATGGTGTCCTCGACCTTGGGCAGGCCGGGATGGTCTCCGTAGGTGGAGCTGGACGCGGCATAGACGAAGGAACGCACATCGGCGTCCCGCGCCGCCACCAGCATGTTCAGGAAGCCGCTGATGTTTACGTCGTTCGTGGTGACGGGATCATTCAGCGAACGCGGCACCGAGCCCAGCGCCGCCTGGTGCAGCACATGGTGGGCGCCTTCCGCAACGGCCGCGCATGTCTGCGGATCGCGGATGTCGCCCTCGGTAAAATGGAAGTTCTCCCACTGCGCTTCGGTGACGTTGTCGCGCACTTCGTCCAGATTGTGCTGGTGGCCTGTGGCGAAGTTGTCCAGCCCGCGCACGGTCTGGTCCAGGCTCAGCAGCGCCTCGACCAGGTTGGAGCCGATGAAGCCGGCGCAGCCGGTCACCAGCCATGTCCGGGGGTTGCGCCGCAGTTCGGCGCAGAGTTCGTCGAATCGTGTCGTCATGCTTGCATCCTTATGTCGCGCATCAAAGACGCAGATCCGCCTGGTCGGCGTCGAGCACGTACTTCAGGTCGTACAGCACATGCTCGGCCTTGCCCAGGGCGCGGATGCCGTCGGCGCCCAGCACCTTGAACTGGTCGTGCGCCACAGCCAGGATGACGGCATCGTAGGCGCCCTGCTCCGGCTGACCGGCCATGGTGATGCCGTATTCGCGCACGGCCTCCTCCGCATCCACCCAGGGATCATGCACGTCCACCGCGATGTTGTATTCCTTCAGCTCGTTGACGATATCGACAACGCGCGTATTGCGCAGGTCCGGGCAGTTTTCCTTGAACGTCAGGCCCATGACGAGCACGCGCGCGCCCTGCACCTGCATGCCCCGCTTGGTCATGCTCTTGACCAGTTGCGACACTACGTATTCTCCCATGCCGTCGTTCAGCCGGCGGCCCGCCAGGATGATCTCGGGGTGGTAGCCGATGGCCTGCGCCTTGTGCGTCAGGTAGTAGGGATCGACGCCGATGCAGTGGCCGCCCACCAGGCCCGGACGGAACGGCAGGAAATTCCACTTGGTGCCGGCGGCCTCCAGCACGGCCTGCGTATCAATGCCGAGCCGGTTGAAAATGATGGCCAACTCGTTGATCAACGCGATGTTCACGTCGCGCTGCGTGTTCTCGATGACCTTGGCCGCCTCGGCCACGCGGATGGAGGACGCCTTGTGCGTGCCGGCCGTGATGATCTCGCCGTACAGCGCATCAACCAGATCCGCCACCTCGGGCGTCGAGCCGGATGTCACCTTGCGGATATTGGGAACGCGGTGTGTCTTGTCGCCGGGATTGATGCGCTCGGGGCTGTAGCCCGCAAAGAAGTCCTCGTTGAAGCGCAGGCCCGACACCGCCTCAAGAACGGGAACGCAATCTTCTTCAGTCGCGCCGGGATACACCGTGGATTCATAGATGACGATATCGCCGCGCTTGAGCACCTTGCCGATGGTTTCGCTGGCGCGAATCAACGGCGTCAGGTCCGGGCGCTTGTACTGGTCGATGGGCGTGGGGACCGTCACGATGAACACATTGGCCTGCGCCAGCTCTTCGGCATTGCTGATGAACGACAGCTGGCTGGCCTGCGCCAATTCGTCGCTGTCGACCTCCAGCGTGTGGTCCCGTCCGGCCTTGAGCTCGGCGATACGTTTTTCGTTGATGTCGAAACCCAGGACGGAGCGGCGCTTGCCGAACTCTACAGCCAGGGGAAGGCCGACATATCCCAGCCCTACAACAGCCAATTTCACTTGATCAATCTGCAATTGAGCCTCCTGCTCTTGCCAAGAATTCTTCAATAATTTACGAGCCGTCGCGGTTGCGCCTGCCGATGGAAGGCAGCAGCAGCCACGACGGACGCCGCCAGGACACCAGCCGGGAATACAGCCAGATATAGGCGGCGGAAAACGCGCCGATGCTGGCGCAGAGAGCCCAGGCGTTGTCCCACCAGATGGTGGCGGGCACCAGCCCGATCAGCGCCAGCACCCACAGATAGGGCGACGTCATGGCATTGCTCAAGGCCGGCAGGGCATGACGGCTGTCGCGGCTGAACGTGGAGCGCACCAGACGGCGAAATACCAGCTGGTGCAGATGCAGCGCGTCCGGCTGGTCAACGGGAACGCCGCGCTTGAAGCGCCGCCGCCAGATCGAGAACATGGTCTCGAATACCGGATAGAACAGCACGGCCAGTGCATAGAACGGCGAAACGTTGGGATTGCGCACGACGAGCTGCACGGCAAGCTCGGCCAGCATGAACCCCAGGAAGTAGGCGCCGCCGTCTCCCAGGAATACGCGGCCGAACGGAAAATTCCATACCAGGAAGCCCAGCGTGGCCGATGCCAGCGCCGCCGCGATCAGGAAGATGGGAATATCCTGTACCTGCAGCGCCACCAGCGCCAGCGACAACGCCATCAGCGTGGCGATCATGCCCGCCAGGCCGTTCATGCCATCAACGATATTCAATGCATGCGTACAGCCGCCGACCGCCACCATGGTGAACAGCAGGGATACCGGCCAGAAGGACAGTACCCAGTCGGCCCATTCCCAGCCTACGCGCGATACGCCCCCCAGCAGCCACCACGCGATGGCCGCCGATGCGAACGCCGCCATCAGGCGCTTGCCCGAGCCGATGTCCTTGGTGATGTCTTCCAGCAGGCCGGCGACAAATACCGGCATGGCCGCGATGAACAGCACGGGCCAAAGCCAGGTCAGCGTCATATTGCTGGGGCCCAGGACCAGCAGGCCGGCCAGACTGCCCGCCACGACGGCAATGCCGCCCACGCGCGGCGTGGAGCGCGTATGCGAGGCCTGCGGCTTGCTCATGTCGCTGTCGCCGGTGAATACGCCATGCCAGCGCTCGGAGGCGACGATCAGCCCCCCCACCAGAAACGCGACAATACAGATATAGAGCCAGGTGAACGAGTCCCAGACCTGAGCCAGTGTCACACGACCTCCATATAAAAATGTATCAATCCCCATTATCGGCCGCTTTTCCAAGCCCAAAAAGAAAACACCCGGTACGAAGTGCAACCGAAAATGATACTGCGATTCATGGAAACACCCCAGTGATCCGGCCGCAAGCCGGCGCGGCCGGCCTGGCGAAACACCGCCTGGATCCGGGGAAAACGCCTGCATGACGGGGAAACAGGAAAAAAAAAGCCCGAGATCTTGAGATCTCGGGCTAAATCCACCAAAGGAGGAGGGTGGAGGAGACAACCTTGGCATGCCGGGCTGCTAGAATCATGGATTCGAGCCTTTGTGACTTAGGGGTTTCCCTTCCAATCACGTTGCGACATCCGATAAGTGAATTATATCGCTATTTTTTTGTGCAATGCAAGAAAAATTGGCGCGCGTCCGGATTTTTCCAGTGCCTGTTGTTTTTTTATCAATACGCACTCGTAAAAGACCGTTTTTGGCAAGTTGGCGTTATCCCTTAGGCACATTGCGTTACATATTCACAACACTTTATCCTGCCGTATCGGCGAGGCAACAGATAGGGTCCCGGCGATATGCCCCATGCATCGGGGATCGAATTTCTGTCCGGCCTTCTGTGATAGTCTCGACAAGGCGCGCTGGCATGCAATGCGCCCGGCTCCCCGCCGGCGCAGGAGCCAGGACACGCATTCAGCGGCACGGGCGGAAAAAATGCCCCCACGCTGCGCCTGACCGCTTGCTCCCCCAAGGGAGGCTTTTCGCTCAGGGGCGGCCTGGCGGCAAAAAACACGCCCGCTGCCATCGGTTCAATCGCCGCTCCCCTGTCAAGGGACGGCACATCCTGGACAACACGATGAAACGCAGCAGAAAAACCAAGATCGTTGCCACCATTGGCCCCGCCAGCGGCTCGCCGGAACAGCTGGAAACACTGTTCCTTGCCGGTGTGGACGTGTTCCGCCTGAATTGCAGCCACGGGGATCATGCGGTGTACCGGGAGCAGTATGGGCACATCCGCGCACTGGAACAGCGCCATGGCCGGCCCACCACGATATTGCTCGACCTGCAGGGCCCCAAGCTGCGCGTGGGCCGCTTCGCGGACGGCAAGGTGCAGTTGGAAGCCGGACAGTCGTTCACGCTGGATCGCCAGGATATTCCGGGAACCAGGGATCGCGTGCTTCTGCCCCACCCCGAGTTTTTCTCCGGCGCCCTCAAGCCCGGCGACGACCTGCTGCTGGATGACGGCCGCATCCGCCTGCGCGTGGAATCCAGCAGCGAAACCGCCATCGCGACCAGGGTCATCCACGGAGGACAACTGTCCGACCGCAAGGGCGTGAATGTTCCAACCGCGGTGCTGCCGCTGTCTCCCATGACGGAAAAGGATCACGTCGACCTGGAGTTCGGGCTGTCGCTGGGCGTGGACTGGGTCGCACTGTCGTTCGTGCAGCGGCCCGAAGACCTGCACGCCCTGCGCAAGCTGATCGGCGACAAGGCATGGCTGATGGCGAAGATCGAAAAACCGGCCGCATTGAACAGTCTTTCCCAGATCGTTGCGGCGGCCGACGGCATCATGGTGGCGCGCGGCGACCTAGGCGTGGAACTGCCGGCGGAAAAAGTGCCCGCCGCACAGCGGCGCATCGTGCGCGAAGCCCGACAGCAAGGCAAGCCCGTGATCGTCGCTACCCAGATGCTGGAATCCATGGTCAACGCCCCCGTGCCCACACGCGCGGAAGCCTCGGACGTGGCCACCGCCGTCGTCGAGGGCGCCGACGCCGTCATGCTGTCCGCCGAAACGGCAACCGGCAGCTACCCGCGCGAAGCCGTCACCATCATGGACCGCATCATCAAGGAGACCGAAAGCGACCACGATACTTTCGAGCATACGCAGCTTTTCTGCGAACGGGCGATCAGCGTCCCGGACGCCATCTGCCTGGCGCTGCGCCAGACTTCGCAGGCGTTGAACATCCCCTGCGCCGTCACCTACACTACGTCCGGCGCCACCTGCCTGCGCGCGGCGCGCGAGCGCATGCCGTCCTCGCTGCTGGCGCTTACGCCCAGCCACACCACCGCCCGCCGCCTTGGGCTGGTGTGGGGCGTGCATGCAGTGCACTCACCCGACGTGACCGATATCGAAGAGATGGTCGACACAGCGGTGCGCTCCGCCGTGAAGGAAGACCTGGCTCAGCCTGGCGATCTGCTGTCCGTGGTGGCGGGCATGCCGTTCGGCACGCCGGGCATGACCAACCTGCTGCGCCTGACGAAGGTTTAATCCCACTGGCAGATCGAACGTGCACCTTGTCGGCTTCGCTTGCCTTACGCTTGTAATGTCTGCGCTTCGCCTTCGCGTTCACGCTCGATCTGCCAATGGAATGAATTGCTCAGATGCGATAAGCCAGGGTTGTCATGACCTTGGACATGCCGCGCATGGCCAGCTTCACCGGCCACGACAGAGGCGCCGCGCCATGCGTTTCCGCAGTGGTCCGGTGGGCGATCTCGTCGGTCCGCATCTGCGACACGATGTCCCTGGAGCGGCTGTCCTGGTTCGGCAACTGGGCAAGATGCTTGTCGAGATGCTGTTCCACCTGGCGCTCGGTTTCGGCCATGAAGCCAAGGTTGCGGGGCACGCCCGCCTTGGCCGCCATGACGCCGAGCAGGAACGAGCCGCCGTACCACAGCGGATTCAGCAGGCTGGGCCGGCTGCCGAGTTCGTTCAGGCGCTGCTGGCACCATGCCAGATGATCGACCTCTTCCTGCGCGGCGGCATGCAGCAGGCGCTTCGTTCCCTCGTCTTCGCAAAACAGCGCCTGGCCCCGGTACAGGGCCTGCGCGCAAACCTCGCCTACATGATTGACCCGCATCAGGCCCGCCGCATGCGTCTTGTCCGCCGGCGACAAGGCGTCCTCTCCCGCCTTGAAGCCACCGGCGGGATTCGGACGCGAGGCGTGCGCGGCTCCGCCCAGGATCTGCAGCGAGCGCCCGACCTCGGCCAGCAAGGCGTCCATGCCGGTTTCCGTCCGGACGTCGGAGCGCACGGGAGCAAGGGCTTGTTGATTGGACATGGCGATTTCTCCATGAAGAACCCGTCCTGAGACAGGCTTTCCGCGCACCTCCCGGCACAAGGGCAGGTGCGGTTATGATTACAGACTGGATCGCGCGAGGCGTACGATCACACGATACAAACAGCTGTCACTGAACGCAAGCACAAAGGCAGAACTATGGAATGCACAATCGACTGGGGCGGCCGCGACGGCATGCTCTTCGTTGCCCGCACAGGCAGCGGCCACGTCACCGCCATGGACGGCGCGCCCGAGGGCGGCGGCAACAACCTGGCGCCGCGCCCGATGGAAATGCTGCTGGCCGGCGCCGGCGGCTGCGCCGCCTACGATGTCGTCCTGATCCTGAAGCGCGGCCGCCACGACATCAGTGGCTGCCGCGCCGAGCTCAAGGCCGAGCGCGCGGAAACAGATCCGAAGGTGTTCACCAGGATCCATTTCCACTTCACCGTCACCGGCAAGAACCTGCCTGCGGCGGCCGTGGAGCGAGCCGTCCAACTGTCGCACGACAAATACTGCTCGGCCAGCGCCATGCTGGGCCGCACGGCGGAAATCACGCATTCGATCTCAATCGAGGAAGCCTGAGGCATGCGTCAATACGAAGACCTGATGCGCCATGTATACGAGCATGGGCAGGACAAGACAGACCGTACCGGCACCGGCACGCGCTCGGTGTTCGGCCACCAGATGCGCTTCGACCTGTCCCAGGGATTTCCGCTGGTCACCACGAAGAAGCTGCACACCAAAAGCATTTTCATCGAACTGCTCTGGTTCCTGCGCGGCGACTCGAACGTGCGCTGGCTGCAGGAGCGCGGCGTTTCCATCTGGAACGAATGGGCCGATGAAAACGGCAACCTCGGACCGGTCTATGGCGTGCAGTGGCGATCGTGGCCCACACCCGACGGAGGGTACGTCGACCAGATTTCCCAGCTGATCGAACAGATACGCAGCAATCCCGATTCCCGCCGCCTGATCGTCTCGGCCTGGAACGTGGGCGAGATACGGAACATGGCGCTGCCTCCGTGCCACGCCTTCTTCCAGTTCTACGTGGCCGACGGCAAGCTGTCCTGCCAGTTGTACCAGCGCAGCGCGGACATCTTCCTGGGCGTGCCCTTCAACATCGCCAGCTATGCCCTGCTGACGCACATGGTGGCGCAGCAATGCGACCTGGATGTGGGCGACTTCATCTGGACCGGCGGCGACTGCCACCTGTACGCCAATCACATGGAACAGGTGGAGATGCAGTTGTCGCGCGAGCCCTACCCCTATCCCAGGCTGAACATACGACGCAAGCCCGCGTCCATCTTCGAGTACGAATACGAAGATTTCGAAATCCTGGACTATCAGTGCCACCCGCACATCAAGGCGCCCGTTGCCGTCTGAGGACCCCGCATGACACTGGATGAAACACGGCGCCCGGCCGCCACCGTGCGGCTGGTAGTCGCCTATGCCGACAACCGCACCATTGGCCGGGACAATGACCTTCCCTGGCGCCTTCGCGGCGATCTGGCGCACTTCAAGGCCACCACGATGGGCCGTCCCATCATCATGGGCCGCAAGACGTGGGAGTCCCTCGGGCGTCCACTGCCCGGCAGACAGAACATCGTGATCACGCGCAACCCAGGTTTCCAGGCGGAGGGCGCCACCGTCGTTCCATCGCTGGAAGCCGCGCTGCAGGCCAGCGCTCCCGCGCCCGAAGTGTGCGTCATCGGCGGCGCGCAGATCTATGCCCAGGCGCTGCCGCTGGCCGACATCATTTCCGCCACCGAAGTGCACGCGGATGTCGAGGGGGACGCCCATTTCCCGGCGCTGGACGCCAGCCAGTGGCAGGAGCGGTCCCGCCTGCCGCAACCCGAGGAAAACGGCTATCGCTACGACTTCGTGGAATACCATCGCCGCGACGCCGGCTCGGCGCATGGCGGCGCGTGAGCCCTCCGGCAGGCCGCCGATGCAAATGTTATCGTTACGCTATTCCCGCCGCGAAACGGTTCGCCAGTTTTCCACTTGCCTCAGATGACATTCACAGAAAAACTCAATCAGGCCTGGTCGGCCAAGAACTCCATGCTGACCGTGGGGCTGGATCCCGATCCGCAGCGCTTTCCCGCCGAACTGCAGGACAAGCCCGGCGCCATCTACGCTTTCTGTCGCGGCATCGTGGACGCCACCGCTCCCTACGCCTGCGCCATCAAGCCCCAGATCGCCTATTTTTCCGCCGAGCGCGCGGAAGACCAACTGGAAGACCTGTGCCGCTACATCCGCGACACGTATCCCGACCTGACTCTGATCCTGGACGCCAAGCGCGGCGACATCGGCTCGACCGCCGAGCAATACGCGCGGGAAGCCTTCGAGCGCTATGAAGCCGACGCCGTGACGGTCAGCCCGTTCATGGGCCTGGACTCAGTGGAGCCTTATCTGTCCTGGCAGGACAAGGGTGTCATCGTCCTGTGCCGCACATCAAATGCCGGCGGTTCCGACCTGCAGTTCCTGCATACCAGCGACGGCACGCCGCTGTACCTGCACGTGGCCGGCCTGGTGGCGGACCGCTGGAACCGCAATGGCCAATGCGCCCTGGTGGTGGGCGCCACATTCCCCGAAGAAATCCGCAAGGTGCGCGAACGCATCGGCGATATGCCGCTGCTGATTCCCGGCATCGGCGCGCAGGGAGGCGATATTCCGGCCACCGTGCAAGCCGGCCGCGACAGCAAGGGCGCGGGCATGATGATCAACTCGTCCCGCGCCATCCTGTACGCCAGCGGCGGGGACGACTGGCGCGATGCCGCCACACGCATGGCATGCGCCACGCGTGACGCGATCAACGCTGCCAGGGCCTGATCCCCACGCGAATTGTTGATAGGGAAAAAGGCAAAGGCATCAGTGCCTGACTAGACTTGAGAGAAAGCGTCGGCTGCGCTCATCCTGCGGATCGTCAAAGAATTGACCGGGAGGCGCCGTTTCAACGATTTGCCCGGCCTCCATGTAAACGACGCGATCCGCGACCTGGCGCGCAAAGCCCATTTCATGCGTGACGACAACCATGGTCATGCCCTCGTGGGCAAGTTCGACCATCGTATCAAGCACCTCGCGGATCATTTCAGGGTCCAGGGCCGAAGTCGGTTCGTCAAATAACATGATCTTGGGTTCCATGCACAGCGCGCGTGCGATTGCGACCCGCTGTTGCTGCCCGCCGGAGAGCTGGCCCGGAAACTTGGCGGCCTGATCGAGAATCCTCACCCGCGCCAGATATTCCCGGGACCGTTCCTCCGCTGCGGTGCGTGCGGTACGTCGCGAAAGTATCTGGGGCAAGGCGCAGTTTTCCAGCACGGTCAGATGCGGGAAAAGGTTGAAATGCTGGAATACCATTCCAGCTTCCCGCCGGATCGCATCCAGATTGCGCAGATTGTCTCCCAGTTCAATGCCGCTGACGCGGATCGTTCCGGAATCATGGCGCTCAAGGTGGTTCAGACATCTGATCAACGTGGATTTCCCCGAAACGGACGGACCGCAAATGACGACACGCTCTCCTTCGGTCACGAAAAAATCGATGTCGCGCAGCGCATGGTATTGACCGTAGTATTTGTTCAGGCCCAGGACTTCGATGGCATTGACGCTCATCCGCGACTCCTTGCGTTGACGCCAGCCTCAAGGCGGCGGGAATAGAGGGAGATGCCGTAGCAGATCAGGAAATAGATCGCTGCGACAAAGAGATAGGCCTCTTTGGAAGGCGCGGGCCAGGCCGGGTCAGTGGCAGCGCTTCTGGCGGCGCTGAGCATGTCGAACACGCCGACAATCAGCACCAGCGAAGTGTTCTTCACCATGACGATCGCCGTGTTGGTCAGGGGCGGAATCACCTTCTGGATCGCCTGGGGCAGCACGATGTGCCAGACAGTTTTCCAATAGGGGATGCCAAGCGCCCTCGCCGCCTCGATCTGCCCTCCGTGCAGCCCTTGCAGGCCGCCACGGATTACTTCTGCCAGATAGGCCGACGCAAAAATTGTCAGCGCGGCAAGAGTGCGTCCCAGTTTGTCGACTGTCCAGCCCGCAGGCAGCAACAGAGGCAGGAGAATGGCGGTGACGAACAGCAGCCCCACCAGCGGCAGGCCGCGTACGAGTTCAATCAGAAAGACCGAGACCACGCGGATCACCGGCAGTTCCCCTCTTCTGCCCAAAGCCAGCATGACGGCAAAGGGAAAAGCAATGCCAAGCGACAGTGTCGCGAGCAGTAGCGTAACCGGCAGTCCGCCCCATTGCGACGTAGGCACCGGGTTCAGGCCTGCCGCACCACCCCCCATCAGGAAAAGCATGGAGAGGATCGCTCCCCCCCACAACAGGCCGAGCCTGGCGCCCCACAGGCGCGGCCAGACAGACAGCAGCAGCATGGCAAGGATGATGACGATCACCAACGCCGCGCGCCATTGCTCTTCGGGCGGATAAAGGCCGAACAGAATAAGCCGGAGTTTGGCGGAGACGAAGGCCCAGCAGGCCCCCGCTCCTGAACAATCCTGCGGGGTCATGACGCGCCAATGCGCGTCCAGGGTCGCCCATTGCAGCGCAGGCAGCAATGCGACAAGAAGTCCCGCGGAAAGAAGAGACAGCACGGTCGACAGCCAGTCGCCGAAGAATATCCTGCGCAGCCGGGACGGCAGGGTTTGCGTATGAATCATGTCAGCGCTCCACCAGAGCCACGCGGGCATTGAGCCAGTTCATCAGCCCCGAGACGGATAACGAGATGGTCAGGAACACCGCCAGCATGATCGTGATGCTTTCGAGCGCCTGCCCGGTCTGGTTGATGACGGTGTTCACGATCAGCCCCAGCTCGGGATAGCCGACTGCGACGGCAAGCGTGGTATTTTTGACGGTCGAAAGATATTGCGAAGTCATCGGTGGGATGATGACGCGCAACGCCTGCGGCATGATGATGCGGAACATAATCTGCCCATCCGTCAATCCAAGGGCGGATCCCCCCTCCCACTGCCCTCGCGAGACGGCGGTGATGCCTCCACGGATCACCTCGCCCACGAAGGCGGCGGTATAAAGCGTCAGGCCGAAGATGATGGCGCAGAACTCAGGTGAAAGCTGGTGCCCGCCCCGGAAATTCAGGCCGCGCAGCTCGGGCATCTCCAGCCGCACGGGACGATCCGCGACCTGCCATAAGGCAAAGGCGAGTCCCCCCCAGAGCAAAAGCCCCAGGCCGAAATGCAAAACGCCATTGGCGCCCCGCTTGCGGCGGCGCAGGCTTATCCATATCAGACCGGCCAGGCCCGCACCGATCGCTGCAAGCACCGCCATTCCGCCTGGCGCCAGCACCAGCTCCGGCACATAGGCGCCACGCATGGAAAAGTAGACCCCGGGCAAGGGACTCCAGGCATGGCGTACCGGCGGGAAAATAGTGAGAACCGCGCTGTAGCAAAACAGCAGCACGACGATCAGCGGCACATTGCGCAGCAGCGTGACATAGCCGGCGGCCAGGCGCGACAGGATGGGGTGGGCGGAAAGCCTCGCAAGGGCTATGCCCAGCCCCAGAATCGTTGCAAGAACAATGGTCAGCGCCGAAACCCACAGCGTATTGGCCAGTCCGACCACAAAAGCCCACAGAAATGAATCCTCTGCCGAGTAGCGCAGAACAGACTCGGAAATGGGAAACCGCGCAGGCCTGGAAAGAAAGTCGAATCCTGTCCGAATCCCGCGCGTGGCAAGATTCTGCACGGTGTTTCCGCCGATCCACCACAGCAAGGCGATCAGGCCGGCCAGAAGCACAGCCTGCGCCAGCCAGGCGCGAACGCGGCCTGAATACCAAATGTCTTTCAACATCGGATGATCCGTCGATTACTGGAACACTAGAGGCAGGAGGAGCCCGCCCTGGCTGTAGAGCGCGTTATAGCCGCGCTCCAGTTTCATCGGGCTGCCCTTGCCGACATTGCGGTCGAATATTTCGCCGTAATTTCCCAATTCGGCAATGATGCGCCAGGCAAAATCTTCGCTCAGTCCCAGGGCCTTCCCATTGCCTGGATCCGTTCCCACGAAGCGGCGGATGCGCGGATCCGTGCTGTCCTTCATTTCCTGCACATTGGCCTGCGTGATGCCCAGCGCCTCGGCCGAGATCAGCGCCTGGATCGACCAGTTCACAATATCCATCCACTGGTCGTCTCCATGGCGCACGGCAGGGGTCAGGGCATCGATATACTCGTTGGCCGGGAAGATGACGTAGTCGTCGGGATTCTTGGCCATGCTGGCCCGCACAGAAGCCAGCGCCCCCGCATCCGTGATCAGCGCATCGCAACGACCGGAAAAGAATGCTTCGCGTGTCGCGGATGTGTTGTCGAAAACAACGGTCTGCAGATCCAGCTTGAGCTTGGACGAAACATCATTTGCAACGACTTCGGTGGTCGATCCGGTCTGTACGCAGACTGTCGCGCCGGCCATGTCCTCGACCTTGGCGATGCCCAGCTCCTTCGGCATCATGAAGCCGGTGAACTCGTAATAGTTGGGTGTTGTGAAGTTGATGCCATTTGCATCGCGTTGCAGCGTCCATGTCAGCGTGCGCGGCAGGACATCGATCTCTCCGGCCTGCAGGGCGGGAATACGCTGCTGGCCGGAAAGGGGCACAAAATCCACCGCGTCCTTGTCATTCAGGACGGCCACGGCTACCGCGCGGCAGGTTTCGACATCGAGGCCGCGCCAATACCCCTTGTCGTCCGGCGCACCGAAACCAGGCGTCCCCTGGCTCGCGCCGCAAATCAGCCGCCCGCGCGCCTTGACGTTTTCGAGCGTGGAATTTGCGGAAGCCGGCATGGAGGCAAGCGTCGAAGAGGCCAGCAGCAACGCGGCCAAAGTGCGAAGTAATGTCATGTCTCTCTCCTAGTGCTGGATGCGCTCTGGCGGCGCTTGTTGTTCAGGTCGAAGCCAGAATTGTGAAGAAGCGATCAAGATCCTCCCGAAGGTCGTCGGGATCCTCAAGGCCGATGCTGATGCGAAGAATGGTCAAATCGTTGCGCGGATGGAAAGTCGCGCGCTGGCCTGCTATGCTCATGGGCGCCATCAGGCTTCGGGTTCCGCCCCACGATGCGCCGATGGCAAAAACGCTCAGGGCATCCAGCGCCTGGTCCAGCCGCTCCTGCCAATGCGGCGGCAATACAACCGAAAAGAGGCCGCTTGCGCCAGCGAAATCGCGTTTCCAGATGTCGTGCCCGGGGCTGGACGGAAGCGACGGCGCCAAGACCTCAACCGGGTATCGTGCTGCAATCCCGGAAGCCAGTTCCGTTGCCACCCTGCCTGAATGGGCGATGCGAACCGCCATCGTTTCGATGCCGCGCAGCACCAGGGCAATGGCGTCGGGAGCCGTATGGAATCCCAGCATTCGCATCGTGTCCCGCAGGTCCTTGCGCAGCTTCAGATCATTGACAGTGACCGAACCCATGAGAATATCCGAATGCCCGCCCGGATATTTTGTCAGCGCCTGCATCGAAAAATCGACGCCATGGCTCAGGGGCTTGAACAACAGCGGTGTCGCCCAGGTATTGTCGATGCCTGTCCGTATCCCACGGGATCTGGCAATGCGGGTGATTGCCGGCACATCCTCTATCTCCATTGTGGTGGAGCCTGGGCTTTCCATCCAGATCAAGCGTGTCTCGGGGCGGATCTGGGTCTCGATGCCCGCGCCAATGCCGGGTGCGTAGCTGGACCAGGAGATCCCGAGCGGTTCAAGGAAATTGCGGCAGAAACCGGAGACCGGAGGATAGGCCGTTTCCGCAAGCAGGACATGATCACCGGGCTTCAGGACACTGAGAAAAACGACGGCAATGGCAGCCTGCCCCGAAGGCACGATGACGGT
Organism: Paracandidimonas soli; assembly: GCF_004342005.1. Lineage (GTDB taxonomy): Bacteria > Pseudomonadota > Gammaproteobacteria > Burkholderiales > Burkholderiaceae_B > Paracandidimonas > Paracandidimonas soli. The sequence continues at coordinate 737,000 of NZ_SMBX01000001.1, read as the reverse complement.
GCGCAAGCCGCCCTCCAGGGCCGTCAGTTGGGCTTCCAGGACACGCTGTGTGGGCGTACCATGCATGCCATAGGAATAGCTGTCCAGGTCGCGCTGGCTGCGAGTGGCATAGGCGCTCGCATTGCTGAAAACGATGGTGGATGCACGATGCGTTGGCACGCAAAGAGAAGCATATTCGTTTTCGGGAACAACTGGATGATGAACTGTGCGTGTTGCGTCGCGCATGCTAGGCTCCTTGTTTTGCAAGCAGATTAACAGGCGCACATCAGAAATAATACTGATGTAGAGGCATAGCTCTATGTGAGAACCTTATATGAAGCACCGGCAGCTAGAGGCGTTCCAAACAGTGATGGTGTCAGGGTCGACCGTGCGGGCGGCCGAGTTGATGGGTGTGACTCAGCCTGCTGTATCCAGGCTGATCGCCGAGCTGGAAAACTCGGTCCGTTTTCCGCTTTTTGACCGCGTGCAGGGCCGCCTGCTTGCAACGCCGGAGGCGCGTCTCTTCTTTCGCGAGGTGGAGGCAAGTTTTCGCGGACTCGACCGGCTGCGGGCCGCGGCGGCGGCCATCCGGGATCATGGCAGCGGTGTTCTGAGGTTTGGCTGTTTCGCGGCGGGCAGCGTGGATCTTGCCCCCGCCGCCATCCGCGCCTTCCGCGCCCGGCACCCGCGGGTCAGGCTCACACTGCATGTGACCTGGTCCTCCGCCATTCGGGACGGCGTGGTGGACGGCACCTACGATATCGGCCTTGCCGCCGATGAGATCGACCAGTCCGGTATCGTGTCGCGGCCCTTTTATGTGCATGCTGGCCAGATTGTCATGCCTGCCGGGCATCCCCTTGCCCGTCATGAAACGATCCGCCCCGAACACCTGGCCGGCGTACCGCTGCTGGGCCTGGTTCCCGAAGACCGCGCCCGCCAGCGGATGGATGCCGTGTTGCTGGAGGCTGGCGTGACTCCCGAATATATTGTGGAGACCCCGAACTCTGCGACAATCTGCGCATTGGCCATCTCCGGCGATGCTGTCGGTCTTGTCAATCCGATCGTGACTGGAAGGCTGCCTGCCGATGTCGTGCTTCGACCTTTCGTGCCGCAGGTCCAGTTCCGCTCCTTGCTCCTGTTTCCAGCGCACGTACAGAAATCGCTGCTGCTAAAGGATTTTGAAGGAGAACTGCTGAGGTTTCGCAGCACAGGAGGCCGCTAAGAATCCATTTGGGCAGGCATTGGAAAACCGCGTTGTGCGCGATCTCCACCGCCATGCCGGACAAGGAAGGCTCAACTGGCCTGGGCGAGCTCCAGCACGCTCTGCAGCGCGAAAGCCACGGCCGCCGCCCGGACTGCGCTGCGATCTCCCTCGAACAGCCGTGTGGCTGCGCTCACGGTAATGCCGCCTTCAGCGCGCCGCGCGAAACCGAAGCAAACCATACCTACCGGCTTGCCGGGCGTGCCTCCGCCCGGACCGGCCACGCCCGTCGTGGACACGGCCACATGCGCATCCGGTGAGGTCGCCAGCGCGCCCGCGGCCATTTCCATGGCGGTTTCTTCGCTGACCGCGCCGTGGCGTTCCAGCGTTTCTTCGCTGACGTTCAGGTGCGCGACCTTCGCCGCGTTGCTGTAGGTCACGAAACCACGCTCAAACCACTGGCTGGAACCTCCAATGTCTGTGATCGCCGCGCCCAGGAGTCCGCCGGTGCAGGACTCCGCGCTGACCAGCATCCACCCTTTCTGCAGCAGCGCCTGGCCCAGGGCCTGCGCCAATGCCGCACCGTGGTCTGTTTTCATCGCCGGGCCGCCCCTAGATGAAAAGCGCCCCCCTGGGGGGCAGCAAGCCGAAGACGCAGCGTGGGGGTCTCTTTTTTCATGCCAGTATCCCCAGTCTGACCAGCACCGCCATGACCAGCAGGCTGTAGCCTGCCGCAACGATGTCATCCCACATAACACCGAAACCGTTCTTCAGCCGCCGATCGAAAAACCGGATGGGCGGCGGCTTGATGATATCGAACATTCTGAACACGGCAAAGGCCAGCGCCTGCGCCAGGATGCCGCCCGGCACCAGCCACAGCACCAGCCAGAAGGCGGTGATTTCGTCCCAGACCATGCCTGAGTCATCCGGCCTGCCCAATTCCTTGCCCGTCGCCTGGCAGGCCGCGCAACCCAGCACGAAGCCGGCCAGCAGCACGCACAGGACGGCGACATCCGGCAGCAGGGAAAGCGGCTGCCACAACAGCCAGCCGAACAGGGTTCCCCAGGTGCCCGGCGCGGGGCGGATCAGGCCGCTGCCGAAACCGAAAGCCAGTATGCGCCAGGGAGAACGCCACATCCAGGCCAGGGTCGGCCTGACTTCGGTTTCCGGGGAGTGAGATACAGTACTGTCCTTGCCCATGATGTCTTGTGTTCTTGCGTTATCTCTATGCCGCTAGGCGAAATGGTCGAATCCGGCATTGCCGGTCAGGACGATAGGCCCGCCGTCAGCATCGAGCACCGTCAGCCCGGGCTGCGCCACCGTACGCCCGATGCGGCTGACCTTGGCGCCCGCCTGCTGGGCGGCCCTGACGATATCGGGGCGAGCTTGCGGGCTGGCCGTGAAGCACAACTGATAGACATCCCCTCCGCACAGCACCGCCTGCCGCAATAGTTGCGCATCCAGGCCCAGCAGGCAATCCGCGACCGGCATGGCATCGTAGCGCAGCTCCGCTCCGCAACCGCTGGCGGCCAGTATATGGCCAAGGTCCTGCAGCAAGCCGTCGGACACATCGATGGCGGCATGCGCCAGGCCTCGCAGCGCCTGGCCGAGCGCCAACTGCGGCTGGGGCCACTCCAGCGCGCCGCGCGCGGCAGCCAGCAATGCCTCATCCCCGGCCGACCGCACCTGCAGCAGGCGCAGCGCCACATCGGCCGCCCCCAGTTCTCCGGAAATCCAGACATCATCTCCCGCCAGGGCGGCATCGCGGCGCAGAGCGCTGCCGGCCGGCAACTGCCCGATGACGGTCACGCCAATGGTGGTGTCCCGGTTGCTGCGCACGGTATCGCCCCCCAGCAACGGGCAGGCATGCCGCTCGGCCAGCGCATGGAATCCACGGGAAAAGCCCTGCAGCCAGCGCTCGTCCGCCCTTGGCAGAGACAGGCTGAGAAAACAGCCCAGCGGCCTGGCGCCCATGGCGGCCAGATCGGAAAGGTTGACCGCCAGCGATTTGTGCCCCAGGGAAACGGGATCGACATCCGAAAAAAAATGCCGGCCTTCCACAAGAAGGTCGGCACTGACGGCCAGCTCGGTGCCGGCCTCGGCCGGCATCAGCGCGCAATCGTCACCCGGCCCGAGAAACCCCTCGGGAGCGGGCCGGGCGAAAAAGCGCCGGATGAGATCGAACTCGCCGCTCACGCTGACGAAAGCCGGAAATCAACGGCGCGCGGCGGCGGCATCGACCTCCGCCTGCCTGACCTTGGCCGCCGTGCGGTCCAGCACGCCATTGACGAACTTGAATCCGTCCGATCCGCCGAATTCCTTGGCAAGCTCCACCGCCTCGTTGATGGCGACCTTGTAGGGAACCTCGATATGGTTGACCAGTTCGAAGCTGCCGATCAGCAGGATGCCGTGCTCGATGGGGGACAGCTCTTCCAGCGGCCGGTCGAGATAGGGAGTGAAGGTTTCGCGCAATGCCGGGGCCTGGCCGATCACGCCATGCAGCAGGGTGCGGAACCACTTGGCATCGGCTTCGTGGAATTCGTCGCTGTCGCGGATATGCGCATCGATTTCGCCCGCATCCTTCGAGGACTCGTCGCCGCGCACCAGCCAGGCATAGACGCCCTGCAGGGCGAACTCCCGCGCTCGCCGGCGGGCGCTGCGCGGGTTTGGACGGGAATTACCTGTCGTCAATCGTCTTCTCCGTCAAAATCGTCGTCGTCTTCCTCGTCGTACTCGTCGTCTTCCTCCGGCTCCAGCACGGCAACCAGGTTGGCCATTTCGACGGCCGCACGGGCGCAATCACGGCCCTTTTCAGCAGCGCGGACCTGCGCCTGCTCTTCGGTATCCGTGGTGAGCACGCCGTTGGCGACAGGAATGCCTGTCTGCAGGGACACGCGGCTGATGGCGGCGGCGCTTTCGTTGCTGACCACTTCGAAATGATAGGTTTCGCCGCGGATCACGGCGCCCAGCGCGATCAGCGCATCGAACTCGAAGGTTTCGGCCATTTGCGCCAGCGTGACGCCCAGCTCCAGGGCGCCGGGTACGGAAACCACCATGACGTCGCGCTCGTCGACACCCAGCTCGGCCAATTCGGCCAGCGTGGCTTCCAGCTCGGCAAGGCCGATTTCTTCGTTGAAACGGGCACGCACGATACCGATGTGCAGTCCCTCACCGTTCAGGTCGGGTGACAGCGTATATGGATTCATGACAAGGCATCCTGTGTAGTGGGTGTTGGTTCGTTATCATAGCCTGTAATCGTCAGGGAAAACCCGGCCATGCTTGGCATTTTTCTGGGACGCGCCAGCAGGCGCGCCTTGCCGACGTGCAGATCGCGCAGGATCTGCGCGCCGATGCCATAAGTACGCAGGTCATAGCGTTCGAGGCGCAGCGGCTGTCCTGCCTGGGGCTCGGTGTTCCAGGACTGGAGTTCCTTGAACAGTTGCTCCTGCTCTCCCTGGCAGTTCATCAGCACCAGCACGCCGGCGGACGACTGCTTGATGGCCTTCGCGGCGCTGTCCACGCTCCAGCTATGGCTGCTGGGGCCGGAGAACAAGGTATCCAGCACGGATGTGGGCTCGTGCACGCGCACCAGCGTTTCCTGCTCAGGCGTGATCTCGCCATGCACCAGCGCGAGATGCGCCGCGCCCGAAGCGCAATCGCGGTAGGCGACGGCGCGGAAACCGCCCCAGGCCGTCTGCACGTCACGCTCGCCCAGGCGCTCGACCATGGATTCATGCTCGCTGCGATACTGGATCAGGTCGGCGATCGTGCCGATCTTCAGGCCGTGCTGCGCGGCGAACTCCTGCAGGTCGGGCAGGCGGGCCATCGTGCCGTCGGGCTTGAGCACTTCGCAGATGACCGCGGCAGGCGTCAATCCGGCCAGCGCGGTCAGGTCGCAGCCGGCTTCGGTGTGGCCGGCGCGCACCAGGACGCCGCCCTTGACCGCCTGCACGGGAAAGATATGCCCGGGCTGGACGAGGTCGGACGGCTTGGCGTCGCGGGCCACGGCCACCTGGATAGTACGCGCGCGGTCGGACGCGGAAATGCCGGTCTCGACCCCTTCGGCCGCCTCGATGGATTGCGTGAAATTGGTGCCGAAGCGCGCGCCGTTGCGGCTGGCCATGAGCGGCAGGTCCAGCTGGCGGCAACGCTCTTCCGTCAGCGTCAGACATACCAGGCCGCGCGCATGAGTCACCATGAAATTGATGGCCTCGGGCGTGACGAATTCGGCCGCCATGAGCAGGTCGCCCTCGTTTTCGCGGTCTTCCTCGTCCACCAGTATCACCATTCGGCCGGCGCGCAGCTCGTCGACGATTTCGGGGATCGAGGAAATGCGGGCGGGACCGGCCGCATCGGGGTTCAACTCTGAAAGCTCGCTCATGACATCCAACCAGAAGAATAGCGGCGTCATTTTACGCCCGATTCGAATTCGCGGCTTTCCCGGGGCGGGCGCGCGGTGAAGAACTCCAGCCCAAGGGCCGCAGCATGCTCTTTGGCCCTTGGTCATCAAATCGTCACATGCGCGACGTTTATTGGCGGTATCATGCGGCGGATGCAACCGAGATCCCGGCCATGCCCGAACGCGAATTGAAATTCCACATTCCCGCAACCAGCCGGGACAGCCTGCTGCAGGCAGTGGCCGCCCTGTCGCCCACGGAGCACCGGCTGCTGGCCCGCTACTACGATACGCCCGAGCGCGAACTGGCCAAGGCCCGCGTCGCGCTGCGCTTGCGTAACGAAGACGGGCAGTGGGTGCAGACAGTCAAGGCGCCGGGAGCGGACACCTTATCGCGTCAGGAATTCAATCATCCGCGCCCGGCAGACTCGCTGGATATATCCGCGCTCAAGGGCACGCCCCAGTACAAGACGCTGTCCCAGCTGAAAGACCGCCTTCGTCCCACCTACGAAACCGAGGTCGCGCGCCTGGCCGTACGGATCCAGCATCAGGACGGCATCATCGAACTGGCATACGACCGGGGCGTGCTGCGCTCCGGCGGCACTGAACTGGAAATCCATGAACTGGAGCTGGAACTGGTCAGCGGAGGCATCCCCGCCCTGTTCCGCCTGGCCGAGCAGTGGCAGCAGCAATACGGGCTGATCCTGGAATTGCGCAGCAAGGCCGAACGCGGCGATACCCTGGCCGCCCTGCTGCAGAATGGCGATCCGCCCGACCTTTCCGCTCTCATCCGGATACGGAAGGCCGGCAATATCCGGCACGACTCATCGCACGACCTGAACTCCGCGTTCCAGGTCTGTATCGGCGACTGCCTGCAGCAGATCATCCGCAATACCGCCGGGCTGGCGGGCATCGACAGCGAACTCGCGACGCAGGCGCAGCGCATCTCCCTGGTGCACCAGCTGCGCGTCGGCGTGCGCAGGCTGCGTTCCTGCTGGAAGCTGTTCAAGCCCTGGATCCCGGCCGACGCTTCGCCGGAGGCCGCCGAGCTGCGCCGGTACTTCTCGCTGTTCGGAGAAGGGCGCGACTACGACATCGTTTGCCACGATATCACGCCGCGCCTGATCGCTGCGGGCATGCCGCCGCTGGCAATGCCTCCGACAGAGCTGGACGATCCCCAGCGCGCCCGCAACCTGGCGGCAAGCGCAGGCCTGCAGACCATTCTGCTGAGGCTGCTGGAGCAATCCCTGACCGCGCCCGAAACCGATACTCGCCGGACCCAGGAGACCCGCAAGGCAAAGACCGGGGAATCGGCCGCCGCCACCATGGTGCGCAGGCTGAACAAATGGTTGAACCAGGTCGTGCAGGCCGGAGAGCGCTTCGACATACTGACGCCGGAGGAGCGCCACGACCTGCGCAAGAAGGTCAAGCGGCTGCGCTACAGCTTCGAGTTTTCCCAGGCGCTGCTGGAAACATTGCATCCGGAGGAGGCGCGCACCCTGCTGCTAGGCATCCAGCGCGCGCTGGGCGAGTTGAACGACCTGTATACGGCCGAGGCTTTCTACGAACGACTGGCGGACCAGGCGCAGCCGCCGCCCGCGGCCTGGTTCGCCATCGGCTGGATCCGGGCCATGCAGTCCACGCAAATCCAGCGTGTCGGCGAACTGTTCGGCGCCCTGGCGAAGGCCCGTCCGCTGAAACCCTGAGCAGCGGGATCGTGGCTGCGGCCAGAGGGCCGCCGCCTCCCGGCAGCCTTTGGCCTCGAGACTCAATCCCCGATCAGCGCCTGGGCGAACTCGCGCGCGACGAAGGGCTGCAGGTCGTGCATGCCCTCGCCCACGCCGATCCAGTACACCGGCACCGGCCGCACGCCCTGGCTGCCCGCCGCCACCGCGGCCAGCGTGCCGCCCTTGGCCGTGCCGTCCAGCTTGGTCACGACCAGGCCGGTCAACTGGATGGCCGCATCGAAGGCGCGGATCTGCGACAGCACGTTCTGTCCGGTATTGCCGTCGATCACCAGCAGCACCTCATGCGGGGCATCTCCCTGCGCTTTGCCGATCACGCGGCGGATTTTCTTCAGCTCTTCCATCAGGTGCAGTTGCGTGGGCAGGCGCCCCGCCGTATCCACCATGACGACGTGCGCCCCGCGCGCGCGGCCCGCATTGACGGCGTCGAAGGCGACCGCCGCCGGATCCGCCCCCTCCTGCGCGATGACAGTGACATCGTTGCGCGCGCCCCATTCGATCAGTTGCTCGCGCGCAGCCGCGCGGAATGTATCTCCGGCAGCCAGCAGCACGCTGGCGCCCTGCGCCTGGAAGGCGTGGGCCAGCTTGCCGATGGAGGTGGTCTTTCCGGCGCCATTGACGCCGGCGATCATGACGATCAGCGGCTTGGCGGCATCCAGGGGGAAAGGCTTTTCCAGCGGCGCCAGGTGCTGGGCCAGGATATCGCGCAACGCCTCGCGCACCTGCGACGCATCCTCCAGGCGGTCTTTCTTTACCCTGGCTCGCAGGGCGGCCAGGAGGCTCTCCGTGGCCTCGACTCCCGCATCCGCCATCAGCAGCGCTGTTTCCAGTTCCTCGAATAGCGATTCATCGACTTTGACACCGACGAACAGCCCGCCGATGCTCTGCCCGGTGCGCGCCAGCCCCTTGCGCAGTCGCGCCAGCCATGATCCACCGGGCTTTTCCTGCGTGTGGCCCGCAGTCTCCTGCTGCGGCGCAGCATTCACGGCCGGCGCCACGACCGGCTGCGGCTCCTCGATTACGGGCGCGTCGGCTTCAGGCAGCGCAGACTCGGCGACAGGCTCCCCCGCCGCAACCGCGATTGCGGTATCGACGGCTTCATCCGGCACGTCTTCGCCCGCGCCCGTGTCAACAGCGGCGTCGCCATCCAAAGCCTGTCCGAACGCTTCCGCCAGCGCCTCCGGAGCCGGCTCCTGCGGCACCCCGGTCTCGCCGGCGATTTCCTCCGCCGGCTGGATGTCTACATCATTGTCCGGCTTCTGGTCCGGGTCGGATTTCTTTCGTTTAAAAAAACTGAACATACGCTTTACACTACCTGGATATCGCGCGGAACCCATGCGCCGCGCAGCAACGAAGCCAAATGAAAAAACACACAATCCGTATTGTAGGCGGTGATTACCGCCGCACGCCCATCCCTGTCATCGACGGAGAATATTTGCGCCCGACGCCAGACCGCGTGCGCGAAACCCTGTTCAACTGGCTCCGATATTTCTGGAACGGCAATTTCTCCGACAAGTCCGTGCTGGACCTGTTCGCCGGCTCGGGAGCGCTGGGCTTCGAAGCCGCATCGCATGGGGTCGCCCACGTGCAGATGGTAGAGCAGAATCCCGCCGCCGTCGCCGCCCTGCGCAGCCTGGCCCTGAGACTGAAGGCAAGCAATGTGCGCGTGCATGCCGGCGACGCGCTGCAGGCCCTGCAGCGCCTGCGCCCGGGCGGCATGGACCTGATACTGCTGGATCCGCCCTTCCAGCAGGACTGGTTCGAGCGCCTGTGGGGCCTGCTCCCCCCTCTGCTGGCGCCGGACGGCCTGGTCTACGCGGAAGCCGAATCCCCGCTGGAACCTCCCGAGTCATTCGAGATCCTGCGCCAGGGCAAGGCGGGACAAGTGCACTTTCACCTGCTGCGATTTGCTGCACCGCAAAAAAACGACAATAATGGACGGCAGTGACAAAGCGCGCTGCCATATGCGCATATTGCAGGCACAATGCAACGTGTCTTCCATCGAACAATACCTGACGAGACAAACGCACAATGATTACCGCTGTTTATCCCGGAACATTCGACCCGCTCACGCGCGGCCATGAAGACTTGGTGCGGCGCGCATCCAGCCTGTTCGACCGCGTCGTGGTCGGCGTGGCGCACAGCCGCGCCAAAAAGCCGTTCTTCACCGTGCAGGAACGCGTGGAAATCGCCCAGGAAGTGCTCGGCCACTACCCGAACGTCGAGGTCAAGAGCTTCGCGGGCCTGCTCAAGGATTTCGTGCGCGAACAGGACGGCAAGGTCATCGTGCGCGGCCTGCGCGCCGTTTCCGACTTCGAGTATGAGTTCCAGATGGCCGGCATGAACCGCCACCTGCTGCCCGATGTGGAAACGCTGTTCATGACGCCTTCGGAGCAGTACCAGTTCATTTCCGGCACCATCGTGCGCGAAATTGCCCTGCTCGGCGGCGACATCAGCAAGTTCGTGTTCCCCTCAGTGGAGCGCTGGCTGCAGGAAAAGGCGCGCATCTACCGCGAGCAGCAGACGCACAGCGAAAACTGAACGCGCTTTTGTCCGGCACAGCGTTCCGGTCCGACGGAGGGAACGCCCGCTCCGGCATGAAAACACCGGGCGGAATGCCGGAATTCCCACCTCGCCACGCAAACGGGATTACACTGCAGGGTGAACCGTATTGTCTGGCCGGAGGCTGCAATGGCCTTGCTCATCACTGAAGAATGCATCAATTGCGACGTCTGCGAGCCGCAGTGTCCGAATTCCGCCATCTATTTCGGCGAGGAAATCTACGAAATCAATCCGTCCCTGTGCACGGAGTGCGTCGGCCATTTCGATGAGCCGCAGTGCCAGGTGGTATGCCCCGTCGAGTGCATTCTCGTTAATCCCGAGCATGTCGAGGACCAGCAGACGCTGCTGGAAAAATTCGAGCGCCTGACGACGGCGGCCTGACGGTCAGCCGGGGCTCCACCCGCCGCGTGGCCGATTCAGCCCCAGGCTTTCGGCTTCAGTGCAGCAGCCCCTTGATCGCCTGGCCAATAGCGCGGACGGTCTCCTTGGTGCCATCCTTCTCTTTCTCGGGCTCGCCCGGCCGCTGCGGCTGCGCGGCGTTTTTCTCCGGGGCCGCGGGAACAGGCAGCGCTTCGCGCACGATATCCAGCAGGCCGCCCTTCACCGCCTGTTGAACCGCCTTGCTGCCGATTTCCTTCCACCGGATCTCATAGTCCGGCGAAGTCATTGCGCCATGCAGGCGCACCGGAATCGTCACTCCCTGCAGGGCCCGCAGGCTCTGTCCGTCCTGGCCCGTTCCCGTATTGACCACCGTAACGTTGAACGCGACATCCAGCGAGCGGTCGGCCAGTGCGATGCGGGCGGGCTTGCCTTCCCGGATGCGCAGATAGGGCGCCGCCACGTTCAGCGATTTCACGGTCGCCACGCCCTTTTCCAGCGCCAGATTGCTGTCCAGCGACGTGAATGCGGTACGGCTTCCCTCCTGCCCGCCGCTCGCCGGCAGCTCGATCGGGACTCTGAAGGAAGTCCGGATCGCCTCATTGATGCCGCGCAGCGCCTGCAGGAGATTGATGCCCTTGAGCGCGCCATCGCGCATCTTCAATTGCGCATTGCCGCCGAGCGTGCGCATCCAGTCCTGCGGATCCGCCACGGATCCCTTCAGATCGAACGTCAGGCTTCCCTTGCCCGCCAGCGGAGAAGAACCCGTCGCCGCCTGGCTCAGCGCCTCGATATTCACTTGCGCCAGCGCGCCCTTGGCCTGGACGGCGGCATCGGTCGTCAGCGAAAACTCGCCCTTGAACGTCCCGTCGTAAAGATTGGCGGACGCCTGGGACACATTGAAGCGCCCGCCGCCAGCCTTGATCGCCGCCTTGACATCCGACAGCAGCAGATCGCGCCAGCGCAGTTCGCCGATATCCAGCTCGCCCTTGACATCCATGGTGTCCAGCAGGGGGAAGCGCAACGGCACGGGAGCTGCCGCTGGCGGCTGTTCCTTCGCTGAGCCGTCTGCTGGCGCTTCCTTCCCTTCGTCCTTTTCCTTGGCGGATTTTTCCTTGTCTTCGGGCGCTTCGCCAGCGGCAGCTTCATCCGAGCCCAGGAAGGGGTCCAGGTTGAGCTCGTCGGCGGACAGCGTAAATGTCGAGCGCGGCACATCCAGCTCGGTCGCCCGCAGGCGGAAATCCACCTTGCTGCCGTCCAGCACGGCGTTGATATCGGCCCGCAACTGGTCCTTCTCGAGATCCAGGGCCAGGCTGCCGATCATGGGAAACTCGAAGCTGCCTCCCTCCAGTATTTCGTCGTCGATGCGCAGGTCGCCCTTGATGGCAGACAAGCCCCCGCTGCGCTGCAGGATATTCCACTGTACAGGCGAAGACAGATTGAGCCGGGTCAGGCGTCGCCCCTGCTGCAACTGGCCCTCCACCCGAAACTCGCGCGCGGACGGCTGCAGCGCCGAACCGCCGATGCCGCCGAAAGACATATTCAGGCCAAGCGTCTGCTCGCCCTCGAGCTTGAGCATGCCGGTCACGGCATCTCCCGCTGCCGACTGCGGCGCCATCATCAGCTTGGGTGCATCGAGCGCCAGTTCGAAATTGTCTTTCTGACGGACACCGCGCACGCGCAACGCCAGCTTTTCCAGTTGCAGATCCATCTGGCTGCGATTGAAATCGAGCTGCGGCACGACCAGGCTGGCATTGAAGTTCTGTACCGGGTGCTCTCCATCGATATTGCCCGAGGCCAGCAGTTCCAGACTGGAAACGTTCAAGGTCTGCGCATAGGCGCTATAGCCAAGGTTGCCGCGCAGCGAAACCTGCTTGGCGTCGAACCCCGGCAGGCGCCCCGCCATCTGCACCGAAAGGCGCTGCGCTGAATACGTCTTGCGCTCCGGGTTGAACTGCAGCATGGCCTGCGCATCGATGGAAGCGTCGGCCTGCGGCTCGTCGCCCGAAAGTCGCCCCTTCAGCACCACATCGAAAGCCTGGTCGCTGGTGATGCGGCCGGTCTTGATGTCCAGGTCCAGGAGATTGAGCGCCACTCCGCTTTTCTGATCCAGCATATGGATGGCGCCATTGCGCAAGTCCAGGCCGGCGATGTCCACGTGCATTTCACTGACATTGCCCGCCTGCAGGCCAGGCAAGGAGAATTGGCGCTTTTCCTGGCCGCCGTCCCCTATCGGAGCCGCCTTCACGGCATCGGCCACGCCGGCCGCCGCCAGCGCCAGGGTATCGGAAGCGCCCCCCGACAGCAGATCCTGGAGATTCAGCGAACCATCGTCCGCCCGCTCGACCCAGGCCTTGAACCCCGCGATGGAGACATGATCCACGACCAGGCTGTTCGACAGCAGAGGCCAGATCGCCACGGCGACGCGCGCGCTGTCGAACGAAGCGAAGACCGTATCGCTGTTACGCTGCGAAAGCGATGCGTCGCGCACCGTCAACCCGATCCTGGGAAACAGGGAAAGCTCGATGTCCCCATTGATGGACAGCGTACGCTGGTATCTCTCGAACACCAGGTCTCTTACCTTGTCCTTGTAGGCATTGGGGTCGAACGTCAGAAGGAAAATTGCGATGCCGACCAGGGCAGCGATGGCGATCGCCACCAGCCCCACCAGCACCCGCTTGAACCACACAGTCATTACCAGCGACCTCGGAAACCTGCAACAACCCTTTGCCGGACAAAGGGTAAACGCGAATACAGGAATGCTAACCCAAGTCGGGGGCGCGGAAAGGTTTCAGATCATTTTTTTTGCATCAGGCCGGCTTCCGGGCCGGGCTCAAGCCCCGGTTTCAGGACATAGCGAGCCCGGCGATGCAACAGCTCTCCGCCTCCGGGATGGCATTTTTGCCCTGGATGCGGCAGGCTGGCAAAAAGCAGGCGGATTGTCCAATTTGCGAGGCTTGGTTCATAATCCCCTTCTTTTTGGATGGCTTTCGCATGAAGCGGCCCCGTTTTCTACCCGACAATTTCACCCTGATACTCATCGGGCTGGTCGTGCTGGCCAGCTTCCTGCCGGTGCAAGGCGATGCCGCGCACGCCGCCGAACTGCTCACCAACCTGGCCATCGCCCTGTTATTCTTCCTGCATGGAGCCAAGCTCTCGACCCGGGCCGTCATCTCCGGACTGGGGCACTGGCGGCTGCATGGACTGGTGTTCGCCTGCACCTTCCTGCTGTTCCCCATCGTCGGACTGGCGCTCAGGCCCGTCCTGGAGCCGGTGATCGGCGCCGAACTGTACAAGGGGATGCTGTATCTGTGCGCACTGCCCGCCACGGTGCAATCCGCCATCGCCTTCACCTCGATGGCGCGCGGCAATGTGCCGGCGGCCATCTGCTCGGCCGCCACGTCCAGCCTGGTTGGCATCTTCGTCACGCCAATGCTGGTGCTGCTGATGCTGGGCGCGGCCGTGCAAAGCATGCCGCTGGGCGAGGCGATCGGCAAGATCACGGTACAGTTGCTGGTGCCCTTCGTCGCCGGCCAGATCTGCCGCCGCTGGATCGGCGCCTGGATCGACAAGAACAAGGCATGGCTCAAGTACGTGGATCAGTGCTCGATCTACCTTGTGATCTACACGGCCTTCAGCCGGGCCGTGGTCGACGGCCTGTGGAGCCATTTGCCTTTCTGGCAGCTCATCGCGCTGATCATTGCCTGCTGCGTACTGCTGGCCATCATTCTGGCGATCATCAGCTTCGTCGCCAAGCGCCTGGGCTTCAATATCGAAGACCGCATCACTATTCTTTTCGCAGGCTCCAAGAAAAGCCTCGCCACGGGCGTGCCCATGGCGCAGGTAATGTTCAGCGGGGCGGCCATGGGCACCCTGCTGCTTCCCCTGATGATCTTCCACCAGATCCAGCTGATGGTCTGCGCCGTGCTCGCCAAGCGCTATGGCCAGCGCCCCGAGGACTGAATGCGCTGAAAAGAAAGAGGAAGCACTCGATGAGGCCCCCTCTTCATTCCGTACGCTCAGCGTTTTGCGAACATGCCCGTCAGCGCGCCCAGCAGCGGGGACGATCCCAGCGACTCCAGCTTTGCCAGATCAGCTTCCCCATTGGGCGTCGCCTGGTCCACCAGGCTGGGCAGCATGGAGCTCAGATTGCCCAGCACCGAATTCAGGTCCAGGCCCGAGCCCTTGGCCAAGGCGCCGAGCATGTCGGCTCCCAGGACCGATTGCAGTTGCTCGCCCGAAACAGGCAGATTGGGGCCCGAGCCGATCCACGAAGCCACTACTGCTCCCAGGCCCCCCTCGCGGAATTTCTCCAGCAGGCCGGGGATGCCGCCTGGAAACGCCTTGACCTGCTCCAGCAGCACAGGCAGCAGCGCTGCCTGCTGGGAAGTCTGCGCATTGCCTGCGCCAAGCGCCGAGACGACGGAATCGAACAAACCCATGAATGAACCTCGCGAGCGGAATGGTGAAAATCAAACCGGAAAAACCGGCGGAATGTGCGAAGTCTAATGGATTTACTTCCACACGAATGCCAAGCATTGTCATTCTTTCCGGTATAGTACGAAAAAAAACGAAGGGACCACTCACAGGAGAAGTCAATTGCTAATCGGCATACCCCGTGAAACGGCGCCGGGTGAAACCCGTGTTGCCGCCACACCTGAAACCGTCAAGAAATACATCGCGGCCAAACATACCGTGCTTGTGGAGAGAGACGCAGGCCTTGCGGCGCGCTATACCAACGAAGCCTATGAGCAGGCAGGCGCGCAACTGGTCGATACGGCGCAGGCGCTGGGCGCGGAACTCGTGCTCAAGGTGCGCGCGCCCAGCCAGGGCGAGCTGCCCGCCATGAAATCCGGCGCCGCCCTCGTCGGCATGCTCGACCCCTTCAACGCCGAAGGCCTGGCTGCGCTTGCACAGGCGGGCCTGACCTCCTTCGCCCTGGAGGCCGCGCCGCGCACCACGCGCGCGCAAAGCCTGGACGTACTGTCGTCGCAAGCCAACCTGGCAGGCTACAAGGCGGTGCTGCTGGCCGCCAACCACTACGGCCGCCTGCTTCCCATGATGATGACAGCCGCGGGCACGCTGAAGGCCGCCCGCGTGGTCGTGCTGGGCACGGGCGTCGCCGGTCTGCAGGCCATCGCCACCGCGCGCCGCCTGGGCGCCGTGGTCGAGGCATCCGACGTGCGCCCGGCCGCCAAGGAACAGGTCGAGTCCCTGGGCGCCAAGTTCATCGACGTTCCCTTCGAGACGGACGAAGAACGCGAAATCGCACAGGGCGTGGGCGGCTACGCGCGTCCCATGCCCGCGGCATGGATGGCGCGCCAGGCCGTGCTGGTGTCCGAGCGCTGCAAGCAGGCCGACATCGTCATTTCCACGGCCCTGATTCCCGGCCGCCCGGCGCCCACGCTCATCAGCGAAGAGACCGTCCAGGGCATGAAGCCGGGTTCGGTCATCGTCGACCTGGCCGTCGAGCGCGGAGGCAACTGCCCTCTGTCCGAAAAGGACAAGATCGTGGAGAAGCACGGCGTCACCCTGGTCGGCCTGTCCAACCTGCCCGCCCTGCTGGCCACCGACGCCTCAGCCCTGTACGCCCGCAACGTGCTGGATTTCCTCAAACTCATCACCGATGCCGACGGCAAGCTGGCCATCCGCCAGGACGACGACATCGTGGCCGCATGCCTGGTCACGGCAGACGGCAAAGTCACCAGGAGCGCCTGATGGAAGCAGTCAGCCCCACCCTCATCAACGTCATCATCTTCGTGCTGGCCATCTACGTGGGCTTCCACGTGGTCTGGAACGTTACGCCCGCGCTGCACACGCCGCTGATGGCCGTCACCAACGCCATCTCCGCCATCGTAATCGTCGGCGCCATGCTGGCCGCCGCCCTGACCGAAAGCAGCCTGTCGCGCTACATGGGCGTGTTCGCCGTGGCGCTGGCCGCCGTCAATGTATTCGGCGGCTTCCTGGTCACGCGCCGCATGCTTGAAATGTTCAAGAAGAAAGAGAAGAAGACCGCAGGCAAAGGAGCGCAAGCATGATCTCGATGAACCTGGTCACGCTGTTTTACCTGGTCGCCTCGGTGTGCTTCATCCAGGCGCTCAAAGGGCTTTCCCACCCGACGACTTCGCGTCGCGGCAACCTGTTCGGCATGGTCGGCATGGCCATCGCCATCCTGACCACGGCGGCCCTCATCGTCGGACTGGCCCGCGAAGGCACGGCCGGCATCGGCCTGGGCTGGGTGGTGCTCGGCCTGCTGGTCGGCGGCAGCGTCGGCACCGTCATGGCCAAGCGCGTCGAAATGACCAAGATGCCCGAGCTGGTCGCCTTCATGCACAGCATGATCGGCCTGGCCGCCGTCGCCATCGCCGTGGCCATCGTGGCCGAGCCGCAGGCCTTCGGCATCGTCAACCCCGACGGCAGCATCCCGCTGGGCAACCGCCTGGAGCTGTTCATCGGCACCTTCGTCGGCGCCATCACCTTCTCCGGCTCGGTCATCGCCTTCGGCAAGCTGTCCGGAAAATACAAGTTCCGCCTGTTCCAGGGAGCGCCCGTCACGTTCGCCGGCCAGCACATGTTCAACCTGCTGCTCGCCATCGCCATGGTCGCCGCGGGCATCTGGTTCGTCATGACACAGCAATGGACGCCTTTCATCATCATGACGGCCATCGCCTTCGTGCTGGGCGTGCTCATCATCATCCCCATCGGCGGAGCCGACATGCCCGTAGTGGTGTCCATGCTCAACAGCTATTCGGGCTGGGCCGCGGCCGGCATCGGTTTCTCGCTGAACAACCCCATGCTCATCATCGCCGGATCCCTGGTGGGCTCGTCGGGCGCCATTCTGTCGTACATCATGTGCAAGGCCATGAACCGCTCGTTCTTCAACGTGATCCTGGGCGGCTTCGGCGCCGAGGCCAGCGCATCGGGCGGCGGTTCGCAAGAACAGCGCAATGTGAAGTCGGGCAGCTCCGACGATGCCGCCTTCCTGCTCAGCAATGCGGAAACCGTTGTCATCGTTCCGGGCTACGGCCTGGCGGTTGCGCGCGCCCAGCACGCACTGAAGGAACTTGCGGAAAAACTCACGCACCAGGGCGTCACCGTCAAGTACGCCATCCACCCGGTGGCGGGCCGCATGCCGGGCCACATGAACGTGCTGCTGGCCGAAGCCGAAGTCCCGTACGACCAGGTCTTCGAAATGGAAGACATCAACAGCGAGTTCGGCCAGACGGACGTCGTGCTGGTGCTGGGCGCCAACGACGTGGTCAACCCCGCCGCCAAGACCGACCCTCAGTCCCCCATCGCGGGCATGCCCATCCTGGAGGCCTACAAGGCGCGCAACATCATCGTGAACAAGCGCTCCATGGCGGCGGGCTATGCCGGCCTGGACAACGAGCTGTTCTACATGGACAAAACCATGATGGTCTTTGGCGACGCCAAGAAAGTGCTGGAGGACATGGTCAAGGCCGTCGAATAGGAACCTTATGTCCGGCATGCCGCATCGCACGGTGACGCGGCATGCTCCTCCAGAAACCACGGGGCCTGCCTTCCAACCGACCGCAGGCCACTGGCCTACATCTCCCGCCGGAAAGCACCATGAGCCATCATGATCCCGATCTCCAGATCACCGCGCCGCTGGAAATCCTGTCCGTCCTGCGTTCGCTCGAAGAACGCAACACGCTGATCCATCTGCATGTGCCGGGCCGACAACTGGCCATCATCACCACCGTGCTCCAGATCGACGATGGCAAGCAGACCATCATCATCGACAATGCATCGGAAGACGACCTGAACAATCGCCTGCTGCGGGCCTCTAGCCTGTCGATGGAAGCCCAGCTCGACAGGATACGCATCCTGTTTTCCGTGAACGGCGTGCGAGCGAGCATGTTCGACGGCAAGCCGGCGCTGGAAATCCCTTTCCCAGACAGCATCACCCGCCTGCAGCGCAGGGAATACTATCGCATCGATATTCCGCTGTCGGATACCGCCACCTGCGCGATGCAGCTGCCGGTGCAGCCCTATACCCTCAAGCTGAGCATCCGCGACATCAGTTGCGGCGGCCTCAGTCTGCTCGACCAGGACCATGTGCTGGAAAAATCCCTGGGAACCGTGTTCGACTACTGCACGCTGCAATTGCCGGAACAGCCGCCGCTGAAGCTGTCGATGAAAGTCGTGCGCGCCGTACCGGAAAAGCTCGCCAACGAAAAAGTGATACTTCGCGTCGGTTGCGCCTTCATCAATATTTCAAATCCCGCGCGCATGCAGCTGCAGCGCTACGTCAGCCAGTTGGAGCGCAAGGCCATCGCGCGCCAGCGAGGGCTGGACTGAACGCGAGAGCCGCGCCCTCCGGGATGCCGGACACACAAAAACCTGCGTCACGGCGCAGGTTTTTGCTTTATTCCCTCCGGACACGCGGAAAGCATCCGCATGCCCAGCCAGGGACAGCAGCCCGCTTACAGGCCGCCCACGCTCAGGTACTTCAGGTTCAGGTAGTCGTTCAGGCCGTAGACCGAGCCTTCGTGCCCCATGCCGCTTTCCTTGATGCCGCCGAAAGGGGCGACCTCGGTCGTGATGATGCCTTCGTTGATGCCGACCATGCCGTATTCCAGCGCGGCGGACACTCGGAACGTGCGCGCCAGGTCCCGGGTATAGAGATAGGCGGCCAGGCCGAACTCGGTGTCGTTGGCGGCTGCGATCACTTCCTTTTCGTCATGGAAGCGGAACAGCACCGCCAGGGGACCGAAGGTCTCCTCGCGCGCCACCGACATGTCCGCCGTGGCATCCGCCAGCACCGTAGGTTCGAAGAAGCTTTGCCCCAGGGCATGGCGCTTGCCGCCGGCCAGGGCGCGCGCGCCTTTGCCCAGCGCATCGCTTACATGCTCCTCGACCTTCTCGACCGCCGCTTCGTTGATCAGCGGCCCCTGCTCTACGCCGGGCTCGAATCCGCTGCCTACCTTCAAGGCCTTGACCCGCTCCGCGAACTTCTCGGCGAAGGCATCGTAGATGCCGTCCTGAATATAGAAGCGGTTGGTGCAGACGCAGGTCTGGCCTGAATTGCGGTACTTGGCCGCCACCGCACCTTCGACGGCGCGATCCAGGTCGGCATCGTCGAACACGATGAAAGGCGCGTTGCCGCCCAGCTCCATCGACATCCGCTTCATGGTGGATGCCGACTGCTCGTACAGCAGCTTGCCGACGCGGGTCGAGCCGGTGAACGTGATCTTGCGCACCAGCGGGTTGGCTGTCAGCTCGC
Organism: Paracandidimonas soli; assembly: GCF_004342005.1. Lineage (GTDB taxonomy): Bacteria > Pseudomonadota > Gammaproteobacteria > Burkholderiales > Burkholderiaceae_B > Paracandidimonas > Paracandidimonas soli. The sequence continues at coordinate 717,492 of NZ_SMBX01000001.1, read as the reverse complement.
CTCCGATTTCCGACGAAGAGCCTGTCAGGATATTGACGACGCCGGCGGGCACGCCGGCCTTTTCCGCCAGCAGCCCCCAGACCAGGCCGCAGTACGGCGTCAGTTCGGCCGGCTTGACCACGATAGTGCAGCCTGCCGCCAGCGCGGCGCCCAGCTTGCGGGCGATCATCGAGAAAGGGAAGTTCCACGGTGTGATGGCCCCCACCACGCCAACGGGCTCCCGCGTGACCAGAAGGCGACGGTCCTTCCAGGGCGACGGAATGATATCGCCATTGATACGGCGCGCCTCTTCGGCGAACCACTGGATATAGGAGGCGCTGATCGATACTTCGCCGCGCGCTTCGTGCAGCGGCTTTCCCTGCTCCAGCGTCAGCATCTGCGCCAGCGCTTCGATGTTCTCGCGGATCAGCCGCGCCATTTCATGCAGCATGGCGGCGCGTTCCGCCGCGGTACGGCCGGACCAGTCGGCAAATGCCGCATGGGCCGCTTCGATGGCGCGCCGGGTTTCCGCCTTGCCGCAAACGGGAATCGTGCCGATGACCTCTCCGGTGGCCGGATTGGCGACTTCATGGGCCTTGCCGCTATCCGCGCCGACCCAGGCGCCTCCGATCAGGCTCGCTTCGCGCATCCAACCGGAATTCCTCACTGCTTCCTTCATCCTGTTCTCCTGGTTCCGTGTTCGGCCTGCATGGCCGCGACACCGGCCAAGGTCGGCCCCGCCATGCCGCATCCTCTGTTGCGGCAACCGGCGTTATGACCGGAAAATTCCCACAACAGGTAGATCGTTCATTATAATGAACGACGTTCTGAATAATGTACGCCCATCAAGGATGCCATGTCAAGCAGCCATACAACCCGCAAGCGCCCTCCTCTTGCCGTCAAGCCCGCCGTTCCCGCCGTCGAACGGGCCACCCGGCTGCTGGACATGGTCGCGCTGAGTGACGAACCCGTCACCATCAGCGGCGCCGCCCGCGACCTGGGGCTGGCCAAAAGCACGGCGCACGGCCTGATCAACACCCTGGTCGAGCTGGGGCTGCTGGAACGCAGCGGTCCGGGCGTCGTCATGGGCGGCCACGTCATGTTCTGGGCCAACGCCTTCATGGCAAGATCCGACCTGGTGGCGGAATTCGTCCGCCTGTGGGACGACGGCGGCCAGGACCTGAATTCGGAAACCGCGTCGCTGACCATCCTGGACGGACTGGACGTGGTCTACATCGCCTCGCAGCACGGCACAGACCCTCTGGGCATCACGTTCAAGACCGGCATGCGGCTCCCCGCCGCCTATACCGCGACCGGCAAAGCCATCCTCGCCACCCTGCCGGACGCCGCGATCCGCCAGCTCTATGCGCAAGGCCTGCCCCCGTCCATGACGCCGCACTCGGTCCGGTCGGTGGACGCCCTGATCGCGGAATTGACGGACGTGCGCAAGCGCGGCTATTCGATCGACGACCAGCAGATCCGCGAAGGCATGGTGTGCTTCGGCGCGCCCGTCTATGACTTTTCGGGAAAGCGCGCGGTCGGCGGCATTGCGCTGAGCACCCACATCAGCCGGCTGGACGACGCGCAAAGAGAAGACATGGGCCGCAAGGCGGTCCGCCACGCGCAACGGCTGTCGCGCCGCCTGGGTTTTCACCAGGAAGGCGGAAACTGAGCCCGGGCAATCAGGGAAGGTACGCCTGAATTCCGGAAGCTCTCTCGCTGCAGCCCCCTAGCCATGTTCATTGCTTGCGCTCACGCGGCAGGCCAGGAAGATGCAACTCGCAACAATAGATAATCTATGATTTTATAAAAATCATGCATTATTTATTGACGCTTCGTGCATGCCTTGTGATAATCCATCGGACATCCAACCATCCCGAAGGAGGAGACATGAAAAAAACAGCCCTGGCCTTGACGGCCGCCCTGGCGTTATCGAGTTTCATCACCCACGGCGCTTCAGCAGCGGCATTTCCCGACCGCCCGGTGCGTATCGTAGTGCCGGCCACGGCAGGCGGCCCCAGCGATCTCGTGGCCCGCCTGATGGCCGAGCGCCTGGGCAATCTGTGGGGGCAATCGGTCGTCGTGGAAAACCGTACCGGCGGAGCGCAGATGATCGCCGCGCGGGCCGTAGCGACGGCCGCGCCGGACGGCTACACCCTGCTGCAAGGCACGTCCAATATGGCGACCAATCCCATCTTCCACAAAGAGATGCCTTATGACCCGGCCGATCTGATCGCCGTTATGCGCACGCACTCGACGCCCATGGCGCTGGTGGTGCATCCTTCGCTGCCCGTGGATTCGGTGGAGTCCCTGGCGGCTTATATCAAGAAACAGCCCGCCGAACTGTCTTTCTCCACGACAGGCATGGGAAGTTCTCAGCAATTGGCCATGCTGCAACTGCAGCAGCTGGCGAAACTGCCTCCCATGACGGAAGTTCCATACCAGGGAAGTTCGCAAGGGCATCCCGATCTCATTTCCGGCCGCGTGCAGCTCACCATCGATCCCGTCGCGGCGGTCGGCCCGCATATTCGTTCCGGCGCGGTCAAGGCGCTGGCGGTGACGACCTCCGAGCGCCTGCCCTCCTTCCCCGATATTCCCACCTTCGCGGAGAGCGGCTATCCGGGCGTCGACCTGGGAGGATGGGGAGGCGTCTTCGTGCCTTCAGCCACGCCACGCCCCATCGTCGAACAGTTGCGCGCCGCCGTGGGCCAGGTGCTGGAGCAGCCCGACGTCCGCCAGCGCATGCTGGACATGGGCATGGTGGCGCAACCCGACAAGGACGACGCGTTCCAGGGCTTCGTCCTGTCCGAGCGGGAGCGCCTGGCCAAGGTGGTGGCGGATGCGGGCCTGAATCCGCATGAGAAGAAATAGGCAGGCCGCCAGTCCTGGCGTCCCTGTCCCCCGGGCCCGGGAGACTCCCGGGGATCAGGACAGCGCGTCGAGATAGCGCTGCAATATCACGGCCGCGGCCATGGCGTCATCGGCCGCATTGGTGCCCAGCATCTGCTGGGCTTCCATGCTGGAGCCGCGCTCGTCCACCAGTTCCACCTTCAGGCCGAAACGGCCGTGCAACTGGTTGGCGAAGCGGCGGCAGCGCAGTGATGCATACTGCTCTTCGCCGTCCATGGTCAGCGGCAGGCCGACGATGACGCGCTCGGGCTGCCACTCGCGCAGCAAGGCCTCGAGCTGGGCGAAGCGCTGCTCGCGCGTGACGGGCGAAAGTATGCGCAACGGACGGGCCTGGCGCGTCAGCGTGTTGCCGATGGCCACGCCGATACGCTTTACCCCGTAATCGAATGCCAGCAGGGTTTCCTCAGGCATGGCCGACATCGCCTGCGAGCATCAGCGGATCGATGCCCAGCTTGGCCAGAGCCGCGGAATAGCGCTGCTCGGACGGCACGTCGAACAGGATATCCTCCGAGGAGGACACGTTCAGCCACGCATTCTGCGCCATCTCGCTTTCCAGCTGCCCTGCTCCCCAGCCCGCGTAGCCCAGCGTCACCAGCACGCGGCCCGGCCCCTTGCCCTGGGAGACATCCTGCAGCACATCGCGCGAGGTGGTCAGCGCCAGGTTGCCGAGATGGATGCTGGAGTTGTATTCGCCCGCCGGCTCGTGCAGCACGAAGCCGCGGTCGGTCTGCACCGGGCCGCCGAAAAAGACCGGCGCCTGCTGCGAGGCGGAGCCTTCCTGTGCGGGCTCCAGTTCGATGCGCTTGAGCAGATCCCCCACCGTCAGATCCGTCGGGCGGTTGATCACCAGGCCCAGCGCGCCGTTTTCATTATGCTCGCACACATAGATGACTGTATTGGCCAGCGAGCCGGATACCACGCCCGGCATCGCTACCAGAAACTGCCCGGAGAAATCCACACGCCCCGTGGCGTCTTGTTCCACTGTCGCACTCATGGTTGATTCCTCCTGTTGAAAAGTACCCTACACTGCGCCAGGCATGGATGACCCGAAACGGACCGCCACACCCGGGCTTCGCGCCGCGCTCAGACCTCGATCAGCTCGAAATCTTCCTTGCGCGCGCCGCACTCGGGGCAGACCCAGTTGGGAGGGACATCTTCCCAGCGCGTGCCGGGGGCGATCCCTTCTTCGGGCAGACCCGCTTCTTCATCATAGATCCAGCCACAGATCAGACACATCCACGTCCGCATAATATATTTCTCGCAAAATTCATAAATCCCATCGCATCTACTATAAACAAACCTGTATCGGCGCGAACGGGATGCCTACATTAAAATAGGGGCAACTTTATCAAATCCAATAGCGACGCGCTGAAGCGACGCATTCCTATAGAAGATATTCCACCACCGTGCCAGCCGCCTCCCCTCCCGTCATTCTTGCCTTCGGCCCTTTCGATCCCAGTGGATCGGGCAACCTCCCGGCCAACGCCATCACAAGCACGAAGCTGGGCTGCCACACACTCAGTGTACTGACGGCCCTGCATGTACAGGATACCGCCGTCATCGAGGAAATCCATCCGCTCTCTCCCGAACTGATCGACGACCAGGCCCGCCTGCTGCTGGAAGACATGCGCGTGCAAGCCATCTGCGTCGGCCCCCTGTACACCACATCGGCCGTCAGCGTACTGGCCCAGATCGCCGCAGACTACACCGATGTCCCCCTGGTGCTGCACCTGGGCAAGCTGCCCGACGAAAGCCTGATGGAAGGGGCGGATCCCGACGATACGCTGGCCGCCATCCTGGAGCTGCTGCTGCCGCAGACGGACATCGCTATCGCCGATCATACGCTGCTGGAGCAATGGCGCACGCAGGGCATGCTTCCCGGCAACAACGACCCCCAGCAGATCCTGCTCGATCATGGCGCCTCCTGGGCGCTGAGCACGGCGGCGCCGCTGCGCCAGGGACAGCACAGCTATCTGCTGAGCAGCCAGGACAACGACACCTTCCACTGGCCATGGACTCCCCCCGTCGCCCGCCTGAGCGACCCCGACGGCCCCCTGGTCGCCGCCATCGCCGCCAATACGGCCCAGGGCCTGCCGATGCCGCAAGCCGTCAAGCAGGCCGTTGCGTCCTCGGGCGAGCTGACCCGCCACACATTCCAGCCCGGCATGGGCAATCGACTGATCAACCGCAGCGCCTGAATCGCCATGACATCCACTTCCAGCGCAATTCCCCGTTTTCCCAAAGGCGTCTATGGGCTGACGCCCGAATGGCCGGAACTCGACCGCCTGGCCCTGGCGATCGAACAGGCGGCCTCGGGCGGCATGACCGCCCTGCAGTGGCGCCGGAAAACGCTCGATGCCGCCAGCAGCCGCAGCCAGGCCCTGGAGATCGGCGCGCTGTGCCGCTCGCTCGGCGTGCTGTTCCTCGTCAACGACGACTGGAAGCTCGCCGCGGCCGTGGGTGCAGACGGCGTGCACCTGGGCCGCGATGACGGCGAACTACGCCAGGCCAGAGCAGAGCTAGGCGATGGCATGATCCTGGGCAAGTCCTGCTACAACGACCCCGCGCTGGCGCAACAGGCCATTGCCGATGGCGCCGACTACATCGCCTTCGGCGCCGTCTATCCTTCTTCCACCAAGCCTGGCGCTGTGCGCGTCACGCTGGAGCAAATCCGCCAGGGGCGCTCCCTTGCCGAAGCCGCCCGGCAGGACGGCACACGGCCGGGTGTCGTCGTCATCGGCGGCATCACCGAACACAACGCCGCGCCTGTGGTAGAGGCTGGCGCCGACAGCCTGGCCATGATCCAGGGGCTGTTCGACACGCCGGACATACGCCGGACGGCGTTGGCCTGCAGGCAGCTTTTTGTCGCCTGACTCCATAAAGGGCTATGCTATAGGGTTGTCGCGGGCGGCATGCCGTACCGCACGCCGTTTTCCCATTCACAAGATCAAGATCGCGAGTCTGCCCCATGTCCCGCAACGACCAATTGTTCGAACGCGCCAGCCGGACCATCCCCGGCGGCGTCAACTCCCCCGTCCGCGCCTTCCGCTCCGTCGGCGGCACGCCGCGCTTCATCCAGCGCGCGCATGGGCCTTACGTATGGGATGCCGACGACACGCGCTATATCGACTATGTCGGCTCATGGGGGCCGGCCATCCTGGGCCACGCGCATCCTGAAATCGTCCGGGTCGTGCAGGAAGCCGCCGTGCATGGACTGTCGTTCGGCGCGCCTACCGAAGGCGAGATCGAGATCGCCGAAGTCATTGCGGCGCGCCTGCCCTCGATAGAGAAGGTGCGCCTGGTCAGCTCCGGCACCGAGGCCACCATGTCGGCCATCCGCCTTGCGCGCGGCCACACGGGCCGCAACAAGATCATCAAGTTCGAAGGCTGCTACCACGGCCACGCCGACAGCCTGCTGGTCAAGGCCGGCTCGGGCATGCTGACCTTCGGCAATCCCACCTCCTCGGGCGTGCCTGAAGAGTTCATCCGCCATACCCTGGTGCTGAACTACAACGATCTCGCTTCCGTCGAAGCCGCGTTCGCCACGCACGGAGACGACATCGCCTGTATCATCGTCGAGCCCATCGCCGGCAACATGAACCTGGTCAAGCCCGCCGCCGGCTTCCTGGAGGGCCTGCGCACGCTTTGCACCCGGCACGGCGCCCTGCTGATCTTCGACGAAGTCATGACCGGTTTCCGCGTAGGCCCGCAGGGCGTGCAGGGACTGACCGGCATCACTCCGGACCTGACCACGCTGGCCAAGGTGATCGGCGGCGGCATGCCCGTCGGCGCATTCGGCGGCCGCGCCGACATCATGGACAACGTGGCCCCCCTGGGCGGCGTCTACCAGGCGGGCACGCTGTCGGGCAACCCTGTTGCCGTCGCCGCGGGCCTGGCGACGCTGGAGTTGCTGGCCAAGCCCGGCTTCTACGAATTCCTGTCCAGGCAGTCGGCGACGCTGGCCAACGGCCTGACGGAACGCGCCCGCGCCGCAGGCGTTTCGTTCTGCGCCGATCACGTCGGCGGAATGTTCGGCCTGTATTTCCGCGATGCCGTCCCGACCACGCTGGACGAGGCGGCCGATAGCGATATCGAAACCTTCAAGCGCTTCTTCCACGCCATGCTGGACAAGGGCGTGTATCTCGCTCCCTCGGCATTCGAAGCCGGCTTCGTTTCAGCCGCGCACGATGACGCCGTCATCCAGGAAACGCTGGACGCGGCGGAACAAGTGTTCGCGCAGTTGAAGGGCTGAAACAACCTTGCTCTCGTCGCCATGACGACACCGTCGCCGATACCAACCGACAGGCCTCATTCGGCAACCCCTGCCCTGAAATGAAAAACGTCCGCCATGCGAGTTGCAGCATGGCGGACGTTTTCCATTCTTGTTCAGTCATGCCAGACTATGGAGCAGCCTCCTGATCGGCTTCCTCCTGCTCCCGCTTCTTCTCCATGAGCAGGCTGTGCAGCATTTCGCTCGACAGGCCGTGCAGCACCAGGCGATGTCCCGCGCGCAGCGTGGACAGCGGCACCAGCGGGTGCTTGTTGTTCACCAGGATGAGGTGTTCCGGCGCCCGCAGCAACTGCGCGGCATAGATGCCGATGGTCTCGTCCAGCTGCAGCGAATTCGCGGCGCGCCAGAAGTCATTGTCGGTCAGCAGCAACTGGTACAGCGGCGTGAACAGCTCGATGGCGCTCTGCAAGTCCAGCACATTCGTTTTCCCGCGCGGCATGCCCTCCAGCGCCAGCGGCGGCTCCCGCAGCATGGAGAAATCCAGCCGTTCCGGCGCATGCATTTCGAGACCGGCATCGCGCAGCGCCTGGTTCAGGCGGATCACGAAGTTGTACAGATTGATGTCATGCTTGACGAACAGGTGGTCGCGCAGGTCTTCGATGCACAGCGGCTCCAGCGGCGAAGTCTCGATGGGCGCGGGCGAGTTCCTGCCGATGAACGCCAGTATCTGCGCCCCCAGATGGAAATGCCGCAGGATCAGCCAGTTGGCTTCCGGCGACACGAAGCGCTTCAGGCCCCAGACCAGGATGCGGTGCAGCAGCGCCGACTGCTGCCAGCGGCGCGGGATGAAGGTCTTGACGATCTGGATCAGGATGATCATTGCCCGGGCCAGCGGTCGCAGGAAAGGCAGCAGGTATTGGCGCGAACCCGAGCTGGAGTCGACCAGCCATGCCTGCTTGACGTGGTCCGGCAGCGGCGTGCTGTTGTCCAGGTAGGATGCCAGCCAGGGGTTGGGATCCTGCGGATCATGGCCCTGGGCCAGGAAGTCCGGCGTTTTGCTCATGCTTTTTTCCTTCAGGACTCGGTTACGTGCTGGAACTGCATCAGGTACAGCGCAGCGGTGCGGCGCGCCGTTTCGGCAATGCTGCGCTCGACCCGGCCCCGGTCGTCGCACGCCAGAGCGATCGTGACCGCCGACAGCCAGCGTTCCAGATGGTGTTCGTCGTTCATGCCATGGTACTCCAGGAAGCGGAAGGCATCCGGAGACAGAGGCAGCGTAGCGCGCAGCAGCGGCAGCAGGGCCGGCACGATGCGCTGGCCGGTGCCCTCGATGATGTAGATGGCGCCCAGCAGGCCGATCGGATCCTTCCTGGCGGCCAGGGCATGCAGATAGGCATTCAAGGCCTCGCCGCCCGGATTGCGCCGCAATTGCTCGATGCTCTCCGCCTGCCCCCCGGCCTTGCGGTAATCATTGAACAACACATTGAAATCGTCCTGCTCGTCGCCCGCGTGCAGCTCGATCAAGGCCGCCAGCGGCGCGTAGGTCTCCGACAAAGATGCCGCCGCCTCGCGCATCCAGCGCGAGCCTTCTCGCACCTGGGGAATCCAGTTCGCCATCCAGTTGACATAGCCCGGGGGATCGATGGCTCGCTCGCGCACGCTGCGCACCAGCGGCGTGCGCCAGACCCTGGAGCGGTAGTCGTGCCAGATGGCGGCCAGTTCGGCCAGCAGCGGTCCCAGGCCTTCCGGCGCCTTGGCCGGATCGTGCGGCGGCGCAATCTCGTCGAGATCGGCAGCGCGATGCGGCTGTGCGACGGCAACCCGGCCAAGCGGTTCGCCCGGCGCCGCGTCGGCGGACGCATCTTCCACCTCGAACAGCAGATAGGCCGCCGTGAATCGCCCCGACTCCGGCACGTAGCAGAAGATCTGCTCGCCGGCGGCCAACTGGCGCGTCTGCAGGAACTCGGACAACATGATCAGGATGGATGCCGCGCCCGTATTGCCGCGCCACGCCAGGTTGTTGTACCAGCGCTCGCGCGGGATGGACAGCCCCGCTTTCTGCATCAGGTTGTCCACCACGGGAATGAATTTCTCGGAGGAGTAATGACACAGAAAATGCGACACCCTGGCCGGATCGACCCAGCCATCCCGCACCAGCGTGGCGTACTCATGGATGCCGATATCGAACAGGTGCGGCAGCAGGCGGATGTCCTGGCGCAGCGACAAGGCGCCGGCGGCTTCGGCTTCCGACCATGACGCGTAATCCAGGTGCCCTTGCTTGCGGTCGGCCGTCAGCCCCATCTGCATGCAGACCGGATAATCCCCGGAAAATGATCGCTGGTGGATCCACTTCAAGCGGATGCGCAAGCCGCCGGGCAGCGCCTCGCCGGCCTGGGGCTTGCCGCCCAGCAGCAATGCGCCAGCGCCATCGGACAGCATCCAGCGCAGGAAATGCGCATCGAAATCGGCTTCGTAGCCTTGCGCGGCGAAGCGCGACCGCTTGAACAGACGCGACGGCATTTCGCTGGCGACCGCCACGCCCTGCCCATGCGTACCCAGCTCGATACCCTGCGCCACGGCCTGGATGGCGGACACGCCCGCCCCGCAGACGCCATGCACCGACAGCGTTTCCATGGGCGGCGCGGCCAGCTCGCCCTGGATCATGTTGGCGAATCCCGGCACCAGCGCATCCCCGCCAGACGAGCCGCTGGCCAGCAGCGACACATCGGCTAGCGAGATCCCGGCGCGCTGCAGGCAATCGCGCACCGCGTGCGCTGCCATGGAGGCATTGGTGAACACAGTATTGCCCACCTCATCCAGCGCGTAGTAGCGCTGCTTGATGCCGTTTTCCGCGAGGATGCGCTGCTTGATGCGGCCCGAGGCGCGATTCAGGGGAGCGACGAAAGCATCCATCCGTTCATTGTCCACCGGCTCCCCGGGCAGGAAAGCGCCTGCGCTCTTCAGATAGACACGATCAAAAACGACGGGCATGGGAAAGCTCCTGTTGGGAAGATGGTGTTGCGTCCGCGGACGAGTCCGGCATCAGCGAACGGCTGCGGCATCCGGGCAACGCCAGGCCGAGCCAGAAAGTACGGAACATATAGGGAAGAAGGCCGCGTTCGTTCAGCGCCGGATGCACCCTGTGGCGATAGCGCTCGGCATGCAGGCGCGTCAGCTTCGACCAGTGCGCGCGGGAATGCTCGTGATGCGCAGTATGCAGGCCGATATTGAACAGCAGCGGATTGACCAGCCCTTCGAAATTGCGCGCATAGTTCAACTGGGGCACGCCGTGCCTGCTGGCATGGGAGCCATCGGCATGCGCATGCTGCAGGTAATTGGTGGCCAGCAGCCAGTGCAGCCCATGCAATTGCGGCAGGATCACGAACAGCAAGGCCTTACCCGGATCCATCCACAACAGCACAGACCACGAACCGAGCCACGCCACGTACTGCAGCAGGCAATAGCGCCACACGCCCGGCCAGTGCCGGCGCAGGCTGCCCAGCCAGCGGAAGATATGCGGATACAGCGCGCCGACCGCCTGGAACGGATGCCACAGATAGCCCCACAGATGGTTGGTATCGCCGAAGCGATAGGTGCGCGTGACGTCCTTCTCGCCATGCTTGTGGCGATGATGGTTGGCCACGTGCGACGGCCAGAACACACACGTGGGATGCCCCTGCAGCAAGGTCAGCCAGAAATCGGTCAGGCGATTCAGCCGGCGATTGCGCCACATGCGCAAATGCGTGTGGTTGTGGTGTATGACGCCCACGCCCAGCGTCAGGAACAGCAGCAGTCCGTACATCCACCAGACGAAGCCGTGCACCCACTGCCAGCCCGCCAGCGCGGGAAACGCCAGCATATAGGCCACGCTCTGCCAGTCACGCCGGTGCCGCAGGCGCGGCAGCCATCGCCCCGTCCCGACGTTCTCATCCGGCACCCTGCCCCTCCTGCCTGCCACGCTTGCGCTCGTGCATGACAAAGTGCCGCTGCGCGGCATCGGCGGCCAGGCGCGTGCGGAAAAGCCTGTCCATGAAAGTGAACTGGAAACCGTAGTTGCCGTTGTAGCAGGCATGATGCAGATGGTGCCTGCGGCTGGCGGCGAACCAGTGGCTGTATCCCACGCTGGACACGAAATCGTAATTCGCATGGCCGATGCAATTGAAGAACAGACTGAACAGCGGCACCGACAGCAGCGACCAGAAGCTGAAATCGTGCACCACCATCGGCAGCAGGATGACGTTGCCCAGCATCAGCGCCTCGATGGGATGGAAGCTGTAGGTGGAGAACGGCGTCGTGACGACGGAGCGGTGATGCGGCAAGTGATAGCGGCGCAGCCAGCGCGTATGCAGCAGACGATGATTGATCCAGAAATGCACGTCATTCCAGATCACCAGCGCCAGGATTTCCAGGCAGATGCGCAGCGCCGAGGCATCATGATGAAGCTGCGCCCAGCCCAGCTGGATCAGGCCCCACGGAAAAATCATGCCAAGACCGAAGATCAGCACAGACACGCCCGACTGCAGCAACTCCTGGCGCAATTGCCCCGGCTGCAGGGGCCTGGGATCCAGCACGCGGCCTATGCCCAAGGCCGGCAGCAGCCGGTGAGTCAGCAGCCAGGTGGCGGCGCCGAACACCAGATAGATGCCGCCGAAGAAAACCAGCCCCCAGAGCATGACTTCCCAGGCGGACAGCGATTCAAATACTCGTCCCATGAAAGACCATCGATGCGCATCATGGCGCGCGCCATGCGTGTGTTACAGGATTGCGATAGTAACGGCTCCAGCCGCCGTTTCCGCGCAATTTACAATTGCTGACGCCAGCCGCATAATGAAAATACCGCCATGCGCTCGCGGCACATGACGGTATGTCCAGGCAAGCCGGCTCTCCGATGCCTGCGGCGTCAGAGTTTCTGCGTCTCTCCCGCCGTCGGACGCCACGACAGCAGTTTGTCCTCGACCAATGTGACGATGCCGTCCAGCACCAGCGCGAATACGGTCAGCACCACGATGCCGGCAAAGACCGTATTGATGTCCAGCGTGCCTTCCGCCTGCAGGATCAGGTAGCCGACTCCGCTGGCCGAGCCCAGGTATTCGCCCACCACGGCGCCCACGAACGCCAGGCCGACCGATGTATGCAGGCTGGAGAAGACCCAGCTGGTCGCCGACGGAATATAGACGTGGCGCAGCAGCTGCTTGCGGTTGGCGCCCAGCATGCGGGCATTGTCCAGCAGCGTGGTGCTGACTTCGCGCACGCCCTGGTACACGTTGAAGAACACGATGAAGAACACCAGCGTGACGGCCAGCGCCACCTTGGACCAGATGCCCAGGCCGAACCACATGCCGAAGATCGGCGCCAGGATGACGCGCGGCATGGAGTTCATGGCCTTGATGTAGGGATCGAGGATGGCGCTGGCAAGCGGCGAAAGCCCAAGCCACAGGCCGCAGGCCAGTCCGGCCACGGTGCCAATGACGAATGCCAGCACGGTTTCGGACAAGGTGACGCCCAGGTGCCTGTAGATATCGCCATTCGTGACGAACCAGGACCAGATGACCTTGACCACCTGCAGCGGCTGGCCGAAGAAGAAGGCGATGTTGCGATCCAGGGTCAGGAAGTGCCATGCCAGCAATACCGCCGCCAGCAACAGCACCTGCCACAGGCGCATTGAAAAAGTCGAATATTTCCTTGCCATACTAAACCCGCTTCTGTTGGGCATAGCCCTTCAGGACTTCTTCCCGCAGGACATCCCAGATTGCCTTGTGAAGTTCCACGAAACGCGCATCGTTGCGCACTTCGGCCACGTCGCGCGGCCTGGGGATATCGATCTCGAACTCGCCGATGGGATGCGTGGCGGGGCCGGCCGACAGCACGATGACGCGGTCGCTCATTGCGATGGCCTCGTCCAGGTCGTGCGTGATGAACAGCACCGCCTTGCGCTGCGCCATCCAGATGTCCAGCACCTCGTTTTCCATGAGCTGGCGCGTCTGGATGTCCAGCGCGGAGAACGGCTCATCCATCAGGATGATGTCGGGATCGCGGATCAGCGTCTGCGCCAGCATCGCGCGCTTGCGCATGCCGCCGGACATCTGGTGCGGATAGCGATTGCCGAAGCCGCCCAGTCCGACGCGTTTCAGCCATTCGTTGGCGCGGCGATCCGCCTCGTCCTTGGGCACGCCCGCAAACTCCAGGCCGGCGGTGACGTTATCCAGGGCGCTGCGCCAGGGCAGCAATGCATCGCCCTGGAACATGTAGCCCGCGCGCTTGTTGATGCCCTTGAGCGGTTCGCCAAAGACCTTGACCTGCCCCGATGTCGGCTCCAGCAGGCCGGCGCCGACATTGAGCAGGGTGGATTTCCCGCACCCCGTCGGGCCGACCACCGACACGAACTCCCCCGGCGCGATGGCCAGAGTGGAGTTCTTGACAGCGGTATAGCCCTTGGAAGCATCGTCGCGCGATGCAAAGGTGCACGTAATATCGTCGAGTAAAAGTGCTGCTTCAGCCATTGGGGTATTTCTGGTTTGCTTTCTCTGCGAATTCATTGGTCCAGATCTTGGACAGATCGATGGTGTCGGGCTTGAAGTCCGGCACGAATGCGGCCAATGCGCTCAACGCCGTCTTGGGGCCGTCTTCGGGCACCAGACCGTCCGGCGACAGCGCCTCGCGGTTGCCTTCCAGCGCCAGCTTGTACAGATCGGGATCGCCCAGCAGGAACTGCTCGGGCACGACCTTGGCGATGTCGTCGGCGCTGGCCGACTGGATCCACTTGTTGGCACGGACGATGGCATTGGCCAGCGCCTGCGTCGTGCCGGGATTGCGGTCGATGAAGTTCTGCGACGTGTACAGCGTGGCCGCCGGCATGTTGCCGCCGAAAATGGTGCGGGTATCCTTCAGCGTGCGCGTATCGGCGATGATGTTCAGCAGGTCTTCCTTGACCAGCGTGCTGATGACGGGATCGAGGTTGGCGATGGCATCGATCTGCCCCGTGCGCAGCGCCGTGATGGCGCCAGCGCCCGCGCCGACGCCGATGAAGGACACGTCGCTGGGCTTGAGGCCATGCTGCGCCAGGAAGAAGTTGGCCATCATGTTGGTGGACGAACCGGGAGCCGTCACGCCGATCTTCTTGCCCTTCAGGTCGGCCGGCGTCTTGTAGTTCGGCACCGTCTTCTTGGACACGCCCAGCACGATCATCGGCGCGCGGCCCTGCAGCACGAACGAACGGTAGTGCTGGCCCTTGGACTGCAGGTTGATGGGATGCTCGAACGCGCCGGACACGACGTCGGCGCTGCCGCCGACCACAGCCTGCAGGGCGCGCGAACCGCCGGCGAAGTCGACCACCTCGACCTTCAGGCCTTCATCCTTGAAGTAGCCATTCAGTTCAGCAATGCTCAGCGGCAGGTAATAGATGAGCGCTTTTCCGCCCACGGCGATGGTGACGTCTTTCTTGTCGACCGTTTGTGCGATGGAAAAGCCCGGGATGGCGGATACGGCGCCGGCCGCGCCTGCCAGCTTCAACAATTGACGGCGTGTCAATGACATGGTTTCCCTCCTGTTGGGATTTTACATTGTGGAGTGATTGGCGAATCTCTGCCGCCGGGCCGCCTCCTGATGCCAACGAGCCGAAGGCGCGGCGGGGGAGCATTTTGCGCATGATACAGGAATAGCCACGGCGTACTCATGGGGTATTCCACTAAAACCTTGACATCCTCCCCTCCCGCTCGCTGACGCTCGCCGCCCAAGGGCGGAAAGGCAGGGGATTCCTACCGTGCTCAGGCTTGTGCCTGACTCACCTCGGCGGGTTCCTGCTTCACAGAGGCTGCATGTTTGGCCCTTGCGGGCCTCGCATGACTGACATCCTCTCCACAGGCTAATACGCGGTGTCCCCGCGCTAAAACATTGATCGCGCCGACGACATCGGCGTTTTCCTCATGGCCGCACGCAACGCACAAGAACTGCGCCTGCGTCTTGCGATTGTCCTTTGAGACATGGCCGCAGCTCGAGCAAGTGCGGCTCGTATTCTGCGGCGCTACAGCAATGAGTATCCCTCCCGTCCAGGCCAGCTTGTATTCGAGCTGCCGCCTGAACTCGAACCAGCCTTGATCCAGGATGGCTTTGTTCAGGCCAGACTTGGCCCGAACGTTTTTCCCTGGTGCATCCGCCGTGCCTGCCGCCGACTTGGACATGTTGCGTACCTGCAAGTCCTCGATGCACACTATCGCGTGGTTTTGGCTGATCGTGGTCGTGGCTTTGTGCAGGTAGTCTTTGCGGCAGTTGGCTATGCGGGTGTGCAGATGCTGGACTCTGGCTTTCGCCTTCGTCCAGTTACTACTGAACTTGGTTTTGCGGCTCATGGCCCGCTGGTAGCGGCGCAGGCGGATTTCATGCTTTTTGAAGCTGGCCAAGGGCGCAAGAAAGCTGCCGTCCGAGAAGGTGGCAAACCGCGCAACGCCCATGTCGATGCCAATGGCGCTGGTGGCCTGCGGCTCCGGCTGCTCGACTTCACGCTCGGTCTGAATGCTGACGAACCATTTGCCGCCCGACTGGCTGACGGTGGCATTCCTGGGCGTGCCCAGCACATCGCGCGAGAGGCGCAGACGCATCCAGCCGAGCTTGGGAAGGAAGATGCGGCCATTGCCCGCATCGAGCTTGAATTGCTTGGCGTCGGGGTAGCGAAAGCTATCGTGCCGACCTTTCTTCTTGAAACGCGGGAAAGCTGCGCGCTTGGCAAAGAAGTTCTTGTACGCCCGCTCCAAGTCCTTGAGCGCGTGTTGCAGCGGATGCACTGGCGCATCTTTGAGCCACGGCGTTTCGCTGCCATTGCGCCAAGCGGTCAAATGCTTGGCCATGGCCACGTAACCGATGTATTTCTCACCCGCCTCGTGATTGGCCTTTTGCAAGGCCAGCGCCTTGTTGAAGACGAACCGGCAGGCCCCGGCAAAGCGGCGCATGTTGCTCTGTTGCTCGCCATTGGGCATGAGTTCGTATTTGAAGGCTTGGAGGCGTTGCATGGTCGCACTGTTTGGATATACAGCAGTAGTATAGGGCCGCTTCGCGGCCCGCGCTATCCTTCCCCGCACTGAAGGGCGAGGTTTGTCGCGCATCCCGATCAAGGCCTGTTGACAGGTTCTAAGCCTTGCGCCGCTCCATCAGCGCCCAGGCGATCGTGCCCGCATCCACGTATTCCAGCTCGCTTCCGGCTGGAACGCCACGCGCCAGCCTCGTCACGGACAGGCCGCGCTCCGTCAGCATATCGCTCAGGTAATGCGCCGTGGTCTCGCCTTCGGCCGTGAAGTTGGTCGCCAGGATGACCTCCTTCACCACGCCGTCGGACGCCCGCTCGAGCAGGCGGTCGAACTTGAGGGCCTGCGGCCCCACCCCTTCCAGCGGCGCCAGCCGGCCCATGAGCACGTAGTACAAACCGCGATAGCCGTGGCTGGATTCGATCATGTTCTGATCGGCGGGCGTCTCCACGACACACAGCACCGATGCATCGCGCTTGGGATTGACGCAGGTCGGACAGATATCCTCTTCCGCAAAGCTGTTGCACATGCGACAGTGGCGCAGGTCCTGCAGGGCGCCCGTCAGCGCATGGCTGAGCAGTTGCGCGCCGGCGAGGTCATGCTGCATCAGGTGATATGCCATGCGGCGCGCCGAGCGCACGCCGACACCGGGCAGGCGCCGCAGCGCATCGATCAGCGCACGCAGCGGTTCGGGTTCGGGCAGATGGGAGTCCATCTCAGAATGGCAGCTTCATTCCCGGCGGCAAGGGCATGCCCGCTGTCACGGACGACATTTTTTCCTGGGAAGCCGCCTCGGCCTTGCGCAGCGCATCGTTGAACGCCGCCGCCACCAGGTCTTCCAACATGTCCTTGTCGTCCTCCAGCAGGCTGGGATCGATGGTGACGCGCTTCACATCATGGCGGCAGGTCATGCTGACCTTGACCAGCCCGCCGCCGGACGCGCCTTCGACGACGATCTCGGCCAGCGCTTCCTGCGCCTTCTTCATGTTTTCCTGCATCTGCTGCGCCTGGCGCATCAGACCCGCCAATTGACCTTTCATCATGATTCAGTTTCCTGGAGATTGTTGGAATGGTGTAGGCGCTGCCGCCGCTTGCCCCGCCGCGGTCAGGCCGACGGCATGATCGCCTGCACGGAACCCGGCAGGATACGCGCCCCGAAGTCGCGGATCAAGGCTTGCACGAACGGATCGGCCTCGGCATCGTGCTCGGCCTGCTTCTGCCGGGCAGCGCGCTCGGCCTGAGCCACCGCGTGCGCCGTTTCCTCGCCCGTCACGCCGAACTCGACCTGCAGGTCGACGACGCAGCCGAAATGCTCGGACAGCACTGTCTGCAGGCGCGCCCTTCCCTGTATCTGCTTCTGCGTCAGAGAGCGCACGGCAACGCGCAACCGCACCTGATTGTCCTTGCTGCCGATCCATTCACTCTGCTTCGCCAGTTCGGCGGCAATGCCGGTAACCGGCAGCTTCGCGGCCAGCGCGGGCCAGCGTTCGGTCGTCATGGACGACAACAGGTCCGCCTGGCCGTTCTTGCCCTTGCGCCTGCCGCCCAGGGCGGGGAGCGCCATGGCGTCGGCCATCTCATCCATGGGAGCCTGCGCGATGAACTCATCATCGTCGAGGCCCACCATTTCAAAATTTCCATCGAGCTCGATGGGAATGTCGTCGACCTCCGGCGCACCATCGTCGGCCTGCGCCTGCATGTTCGATTCAGCCTGGGCCTGCGCGGCGACAGGAGACTCGAAGGCCTCTCCATCGGCCTGCGGCGGCTGTTGCCGGGCCGGCTCCGGGCTCGCCTCAACGGCTGGCGACAGATCGGAAGAGCCCCTTGCGGCATCGTTGCGCGAGGCAACCGCCGGCACCTCCCGGCCCGCCTTTTCGGCAGGCGAAGATTGCAAGGCCTGCGCGGCAGCCTGTCCAGCGCTTGTCCATTCGGCGGGCGGAGCGCCATCGTCAGGGACATCCTCCCAGGCAGGCGGCTCCGCATTCGCCGATGATGCGGCGGCTTGCGCTTCCGCGCCGCGATGCTCGGGCGCGCGAGGCGGCGGCTCGGCAATACCTTGGCCGGCAGACGCTGCACCGCCCGGCGCGGCGTCATATGTTTCTTTCGTGGTCGCGACGGATGCCGCTGCCGCAGGCGGGGGAGACACGGCCGTCGCGGCGGCAACCGCCTCGGCGGCCGGCGCGCTTGCGCGGGCACCGCCGCCGCCCTGCAGTAAAGGCATGCCGGGATTCGGTCCCAGCGCCAGCATGCGCAGGCAGGCCATGACGAAGCCGGCGTATTCGTCAGGCGCCAGCGACAGCTCCTGGCGGCTATGGACCGCGACGGAGTAGAACAGCTGCACCTGGTCCGGGTGCATCGTACGGCCCAGGGCCAGGATATCTTCGGCGGCCGGATCATCGTCGGGGACGGCCCGCCCCAGGCGCTGCGCCATGGCAATGCGCGACAACAGCACTGCCAGGTCGGCCAAGGCTCCCGAGTAGGACAGGCCGCGCGCGGCAAGATCGTCGGCCACGGCAATGACTTTGGCGGCGTCGCCCGCGGAAAGCGCGCCCAGCAGGTCGATCAGATGACGCTGGTCGATGGTGCCCAACATGCCCTGCACGGACTCCGCCGTCAGATTGCCGGCGCTGTAGGCGATCGCCTGGTCCGTCAGCGACAAGGCGTCGCGCATGGAGCCCGCCGCAGCCTGGCCGATCAGCCTCAGGGCGGGAATTTCGAAGGGAATGCTTTCCTGCTGCAGCACGCTGCGCAGATGCTCGACGATGGACTCGCCCGTCATCTGCTTCAGGTTGAACTGCAGGCACCGCGACAGCACGGTGACGGGAATCTTCTGCGGATCGGTCGTGGCCAGGATGAACTTGACGTGCGGCGGCGGCTCCTCCAGCGTCTTGAGCATGGCATTGAAGGCATGCCCCGTCAGCATGTGGACTTCGTCGATCATGTAGACCTTGAAGCGCCCCGCCCCCGGCGAATACACAGCCTGCTCCAGCAGCTGGGTCATTTCGTCGACCCCTCGGTTGGAGGCGGCATCCAGTTCGACATAGTCGACGAAACGGCCGGAATCGATTTCCGTGCACGCGCGGCAGACGCCGCACGGCGTGGCCGTGATGCCGGTTTCGCAATTCAGGGATTTGGCCAGGATGCGCGACAAGGTGGTCTTACCCACGCCGCGCGTGCCGGTGAACAGCCACGCATGATGCAGCCTCTGAGTGGACAGCGCGTGCGTCAGCGCCCGGACAACGTGATCCTGGCCGACGAGGGTATCAAACGAACGCGGCCGCCATTTGCGTGCCAGAACCAGATAGGACATGCGGTGGAATGCTCGTAAACGAGAAAGGCGAGCCTGACTTCGGCACTGGTTGCAAACGACTATGGCTGCTTCGTTCCCGACCTGACCAGGTTCGCCGCCGAACCATGCGAAGGGGCCCGCCAGAAAAGAGTTTAACAGATTGGCGAGCGATGACTATGGAGCCGTCCGCACGCGACGCCCGGGTCCCTGCCGTCCTCTTGCCTCTGATTTGTCATACATGCCCTGTTCTCAGTACCGGCAATCACGTAGGCTGTACGACTTCAGCGATTAGCCCACTCCAAGAACTACACAATCTTGTGTAAAATATGGATGTGTCAATATCATCAAGCAGCTCAAAGCGGACGGCTGGTATCTGGTCAACGTGGCCGGCTCGCACCATCAGTTCAAACACCCGATCAAACCAGGCAAAGTGACGGCACCGCATCCCAGGAAAGATATGCCGGCGCCTACCGTGCGCAGTATCCTGAAACAGGCCGGCCTGAAATGATTGGGTCAGCAGGAGGAAACCGGAATGCTCTATCCGATCTACGTCCATAAAGACGGGAATAGCGCTTACGGCGCTGTCTTTCCCGATTTCCCGGGGTGCTTCACCGCATCGGACGAGCTGCAGGATCTGCCCCGGGCCGCACAAGAGGCCGTGGAGGCGCATTTTGGATCGGACAACGATCCGATCCCGGCCCCTAGCGCCCCCGATGACTGGATCGACGATCCCGAGTACCAAGGCGGATTCTGGCTGCTGGTGGATATCGACCTGTCGCGTGTACGCTCGCGCGCAGTGCGGCTGAACATCAGCCTGCCCGAAAACCTGGTACGACGCATCGACCACTGTGCCAGGCTTCGCGGCCAGTCGCGCTCCGCATTCCTGGCCAAAGCCGCCGAACGGGAAATCCTTGAGCCGGCGCGGCTGCCTGCCACGATAGACCAGGATTAAGTCAACAATGTCCAGTCACACCGCATTATCCAGGCTGATCACACCCGCGGATCCGATACAGGGCGACTGCAGACGGCTCGACCGCGCCTTCTACGACCGCCCCGCCGAAACCGTGGCCCGCGACCTGCTGGGCCGGCTGCTGGTGCACGACACGTCGTCGGGCCCGCGCATCGGCCGCATCGTCGAAGTCGAGGCCTATCTGGGCCCCGGCGACCTGGCGGCCCACACCTCGCGCGGCCGCACGGCGCGCACGCGGGCCATGTTCGGACCGCCCGGCCATGTCTACGTCTACCTGATCTACGGCATGTACCACTGCATGAACGTCGTCACCGGCCCCGAAGGCAGCGGCACAGCCGTGCTGCTGCGCGCCCTGGCGCCCGTCCAGGGGCTGGACGCTTCCACCAGCGGCCCCGGCCGGCTGTGCCGCGCCATGGGCATATCGCTGGATCATTACGGCATCGACCTGTGCGGCGGCACGCTATGGCTCGCCCGCGATGATGCGCCCGCCCCCTCCGAGATAGCCGCCAGCCCGCGCATCGGGGTGGACTACGCGGGCGAATGGGCCGACAAGCCGCTGCGCTTTTTCGTGCCTGATCACCCGGCGGTAAGCCGGCCGCCGCGCGCGAAGAAAAAGGGCTGAGACTCACTACTCCTCGAACGCCGCAGCAGCCCGCCCTATCCTATCCCTTACCGCCGCCCATTCCGGCGTGTCCGGCGGCAGTTCCAGCAGGATGCGGCTATAGCCTGCGGCATCCAGATCGCGCATCAGGGCGTACAGATTGCGGGCATAGGCATCCGCATCCGCACCCGCCAGCACGACATCGTAGCCGGCGGCAGTGCGGCCAACGCCCGACAGCACCACGGCAACCTGCCGTTCTGGCGCAGGCGCCGACAAGCGGCTTTCCAGGGCCTGGCGCGGCAGCAGCTCCACCGGAGTGCCGGGCGCGTAATGCGCCTTGAGCGAACCCGATACGCGCGGCGCATCGCTGTCCGGCGCCAGCACCGGACGCTGCAGCACCTCTTCCAGCTCACGCGCGGAAATATGCCCCGGGCGCAGCAGGTACGGCGCTCCGCCATTGTCCAGGCGCGACAGATCCACGATGGTGGATTCGATGCCCACCTGCGATGCGCCGCCCGGCAGGATCAGCAATTGCGACTCATCCAGCTCGGGGAACTCGGCTCGCACGTGGTCCGCCGTCGTGGGCGACACACGTCCGAACTTGTTGGCGGAAGGCGCGGCCACGCCGCCACGCCCGCCTGGCATCAACGCGCTGAACTCGCGCAGCAGCGACTGCGCCACGGGATGCGATGGGCAGCGCAGGCCGATGGAGGACTGCCCGCCGCTGACAGCGGCGGGAATATGCGCGGCGCGTGGCAGGATCAGCGTCAAAGGCCCAGGCCAGAACGTGTCGATCAGGCGCTGCGCTTCGGCGGGCAGGGACGACACCCAGTATGCGATGTCGCCGTCCGGCGCCAGGTGCACGATGACAGGGTGATTGGAAGGCCGTCCCTTGACGGCATAGATGCGCGCCAGCGCGACCGGATTGCAGGCATCCGCGCCCAGGCCGTAGACCGTTTCCGTCGGCAGGGCGACCAGGCCGCCCTGCGCCAGGCGCTCCGCAGCCCGGTGGATCTGCTCCGCATCCGGAGTTTCCGCCGGCGACGATTCCAGTCCGCTTTGGCTCTTGGTCATGGCTGGTAAACCAGACCCAGCGCGCCGGCCGCCTGCGCCGCGCGCTCCTGAGCTTGGGCAAGCGTGTCGCCCGTAATCGTAATGTGGCCCATCTTGCGGCCAAGCCTCGGCTCGGTCTTGCCATACAGGTGCAGGTGCGCCTGCGGCACGCGCAGCACGCCGGCCCAGTCGGGTTCGCGCTGGACACCGTTCTCGAACCATAGGTCGCCCAGCAGATTCAGCATGACGCTGGGGCGCAGGGTCTGCGTGCAGCCCAGCGGCAAGCCCGCCATGGTGCGCACCTGCTGGTCGAACTGGCTGCTGCCGCAGGAGTCGATCGTATGGTGGCCGCTGTTGTGCGGGCGTGGCGCGATTTCGTTGACCAGCAGGCTGCCGTCGGTCAGCACGAAACACTCGACGCACATGACGCCGCAGTAGTCCAGCTCGCGCGCCAGTTCCTTGGCCAGGCGCGAAGCGCGCTCCTGGAGGCCGGGTTCGAGCGCATCGGGGTCTACCGTGGAAACGGCCAGGATGCCGTCGCGATGCTCATTGCGCGCCGCGTCGTAGGTGACTGCCTGGCCATCGCGCCCGCGCGCGATCACTACGGAAATCTCATAGTCCAGCGGGGCGAATGCCTCGAGCACGCAGGCTTCGGTCTTCAGGTCGTCCCAGGCCTGCATGGCTTCTTCGCGCGTCGCGACGCGAACCTGCCCCTTGCCGTCGTACCCCAGGCGGGCCGCCTTCAGTATGCCGGGGAACAGGGACTGGGAAGCAATGGCGATGTCGTTCTTTTCGAAGACGGGCGCATACGGAGCCACTGGCACGCCGGCGGAGCGGATGAAGGCTTTTTCCTTCGTTCGGTCCTGCACGATGGCGACGGCGAAAGCACCTGGGCTGACGGCAACGCCCTCCGCGGCCAATTGCTCCAGCGTGCTGGCCGGCACATTCTCGAATTCCGTGGTGACGGCCGGACAGCGCTGCGCCAGTTGGCGAATGCCCTCGGCATCATCGTAGGCGGCGCGGATGTGCAGGTCGGCCACCGCCCCCGCCGGGCTGTCCTGCGCGGGATCGAGCACGGCCACGCGATAGCCCAAGCGCTGCGCCGCATGACAGAACATGCGGCCCAACTGCCCGCCGCCCAGCATGCCAAGCCAGCTGCCGGGAGGCAGCGGAAAGGAAGAAGCGGATTGGTCTTTACCGGAAGTCATCGTGATTGCTTGTCTGTAGGAAGAGAGTCCTGGGCGGAAGACCGCCAGGAAGTTCAGGCGGCTGGAGCCGGCGGCACGCGCATGGCGCGGGCGGCTTCCGTTTGCCGCTCGCGGAAGGCGACCAGCTTCTGCTGCAACGCGTCGTCGGTCGTGGCCAGGCAGGCGACCACATGCAGCGCGGCATTGGCCGCGCCCGCATCGCCGATGGCAAAGGTCGCCACAGGAACGCCCTTGGGCATCTGCACGATGGACAGCAGCGAGTCCTCGCCGTGCAGGTGGCGCGAAGGCACGGGCACGCCAAATACGGGCACGGGCGTCAGCGCCGCCATCATGCCGGGCAGGTGGGCCGCGCCGCCCGCGCCCGCGATGATGGCGCGCAGGCCGCGCGGCACCGCCTGTGCGCCGTATTCGACCATGTCCAGCGGCATGCGGTGGGCGGACACGACGCGGGTCTCGAAGGGAATGCCGAACTCTTCCAGTATGGCGACGGCATTGCGCATGACGTCCCAATCGCTGGACGAACCCATGATGATGCCGACGACGGGAGAGGCGCCATCCTGCGCGGCGCGTGCGGTCTCCTGGGACATATGCTGAAACTCCGTGTGAATCTGCGCGGACGCGGGATCAGGCCTTGAGCCGCGTCAGGACTTCCTGGTACTTGGCGGCGGTCTGCTCTATGACGGATGCCGGAGGACGCGGCGCAGGCGGCGTCTTGTCCCAGTCCTGGGTCTCCAGCCAGTCGCGGATGAACTGCTTGTCGAACGACGGCGGGTTCGTGCCTTCCTGGTATTGGTCGGCGGGCCAGAAGCGCGAGGAGTCCGGCGTCAGGACTTCGTCCATCAGGTGCAGAACACCATTGTCATCCAGGCCGAACTCGAACTTGGTGTCCGCGATGATGATGCCCTTGGTCGCGGCGAATTCGGACGCCTCGGCATACAGCCTGAGCGTAATGTCGCGCAGTTTGTTCGCCAGTTCGTCGCCGACGGCATTGCGCACGTGATCGAAATCGACATTCTCGTCGTGCGCGCCGATTTCCGCCTTGGCGGCCGGCGTGAAAATGGGCTCGGGCAGCTTCTGCGCCAGCTGCAGGCCGGCGGGCAGGCTGACGCCGCACACGGCGCCAGTGGCCTGGTAGTCCTTCCAGCCCGAACCGATCAGATAGCCGCGCGCCACGGCCTCGACCAGGATAGGCTTCAGGCGCTTGACCACCATGGCGCGGCCGACGACCTGGTCGCGCTCTTCCGGCGCGACGACCGTCGCCGGGTCGATGCCCGTAGCGTGGTTTGGCACGATATGCGCCAGCTTCTCCAGCCAGAACTCGGTCAACGACGTCAGCAACTGACCCTTGCCTGGAACCGCATCGTCGAGGATGACATCGAATGCCGAGATGCGGTCGGACGCCACGATCAGCAGCTTGTCGTCGCCCACGGCATACATGTCGCGGACCTTGCCGCGCGCCAGCAGAGGCAGCGACCGGATGGAGGATTGGTGCAAAACGTTGCTCACGAACTTTCCTTGGGAATCTGGCTGTATGGTTTACTGTACGACCTGCTTCAGTTCGCCTGCGGCATAGCGGCGGGCGATCTCGTCCAGCGGCACAGGCTTGATCTTGCCTGCGTTGCCTGCCGTGCCGAATTCCTGGTAGCGCTGCATGCACAGGGCCTTGGCGGCCAGCCTGGCGGGCTTGAGGTATTCGCGCGGATCGAACTTGGACGGGTTTTCCGCCAGGAAGCGGCGAATGGCGCCGGTCATGGCCAGGCGGATGTCGGTGTCGATGTTGATCTTGCGCACGCCGTACTTGATGGCTTCCTGGATTTCCTCGACGGGCACGCCGTAGGTTTCCTTCATGTCGCCGCCGAACTGGCGGATTTCGGCCAGCAGTTCCTGAGGCACGCTGGAGCTGCCGTGCATGACCAGGTGCGTGTTGGGCAGGCGCGCGTGGATTTCCTTGATGCGCTTGATCGACAGGATGTCGCCCGTGGGCTTGCGCGTGAACTTGTAGGCGCCATGGCTGGTGCCGATGGCGATGGCCAATGCGTCGAGCTGGGTCTGGCGCACGAAATCGGCGGCCTGCTCGGGGTCGGTCAGCAACTGGTCCATGGTCAGCGTGCCTTCGGCGCCGTGGCCGTCTTCCTTGTCGCCCTGCATGGTTTCCAGCGAGCCAAGGCAGCCCAGCTCGCCTTCGACCGTGACACCCACCTTGTGCGCCAGCTCGACCACGCGGCGGGTGACATCCAGGTTGTATTCGTAGTCGGCAATGGTCTTGCCGTCTTCTTTCAGTGAACCGTCCATCATGACGCTGGAAAAGCCCAGATCGATGGCGCCCTGGCAGACCGCTGGCGACTGGCCGTGGTCCTGGTGCATGACGACGGGAATGTGCGGATAGCTGTCGACTGCGGCCTGGATGAGGAGCTTCAGGAAGCCTTCGCCGGCATATTTACGCGCGCCGGCCGAAGCCTGCATGATGACCGGGCTGTCGGTCTCGTGCGCCGCCTCCATGATGGCCTGAACCTGTTCCAGGTTGTTGACGTTGAACGCAGGAATGCCGTAGCCGTTCTCGGCCGCGTGATCAAGCAACTGACGCATGGAAACCAAAGCCATGGATGGAATCTCCAGAAAACAACGATAAATGGGTATAGAGGCAATTTTACGAGGGAATCAGATCGCCCGCTTGCCTTTGCTTCATTCGGAACAGGGCTCAACCGCCGGATTGCGGCGCCTGTCCGGTCGATCGTAATGCGGATTTCGGGCGGAAGGCCTTCACAATGTGAGCATGTGTTTCCACGTACGGCCCGCCGATCAGGTCGATGCAATAAGGCACGGCGGCGAATATGCCGGAAGCCAGCACCTGGCCGTCGTCGCCCTTCAGCCCCTCCAGCGTTTCGCGAATCGCCTTGGGCTGGCCCGGCAGGTTCAGGATCAGCGCGGCATGATCGGCGGTTTCACGGATGACGCCCACCTGGCGCGACAGGATGGCCGTCGGCACGAATTTCAGGCTGATCTGGCGCATCTGCTCGCCGAACCCCGGCATTTCGCGCGTGGCCACCGTCAGCGTCGCCTCGGGGGTGACGTCCCTGCGCGAAGGCCCGGTGCCGCCGGTCGTCAGCACCAGGTCGCAGCCCAGTTCGTCCACCAGTTCGATCAAGGTGGCGGAAATGCGCTCGGCCTCGTCGGGGATCAGGCGCTGCTCGATCCGCACCGGGCTGGCCAGCGCATCGTTGAGCCACTGCTCCAGCGCCGGCAACCCTTCGTCGCGGTAGACGCCGCTGGACGCCCGGTCGGAAATGGAAACCAGCCCCACCAGCAGTTCATCGGGATGGCTGCGTGAAAGTCGCTTCTGGCCTGCCATGGCGAATCGATTCTCCTGTATGGCTTGTCCCGGGAAAGCAGCCCGCCGCCCGGGGAATATTCGGATGCGGCGGCCTTACACCACCACCGTCTGCGCCTGGCCTTCAGCCTGCTCGGTAATTTCACCCAGGCGGAAGACTTCCTGGTCTTCGCCGGCCAGCGTTGCGGCAACCGCATCGGCCTGATCGGCGGGAACCACGATGACCATGCCGATGCCGCAGTTGAATACGCGGTGCATTTCGGCATCGGCCACGCCGCCCTGCTGCTGCAGCCAGGAAAACAGCCTGGGCATGGTCCAGGCGTCGCGGTGCAGGCGGGCCGACAGGCCGGGCTGCAGGATGCGCGGAACGTTGTCGAGCAGGCCTCCGCCCGTGATGTGCGCCAGGCCGCGGATGGCGTCGCCATGCTTGGCCAGCGCGGCCAGGACGGCCTTGACATAGATGCGCGTGGGCTCCATGACCACGTCGCCCAGCGGACGGCCGCCGAAATCCTGGTCGGGCGTGGCGTTGGCATGAGACAGGATACGGCGCAACAGCGAAAACCCATTGGAATGAGCCCCGCTGGAGGCCAGGCCCAGCACCACATCGCCCGGCTGGATGGACTTGCCGTCGATGATCTTCGACTTTTCGACCGCGCCCACGGCGAATCCGGCCAGGTCGTATTCACCGTCCGGATACATGCCCGGCATTTCGGCGGTTTCGCCGCCGATCAGCGCGCAGCCGGCCAGCTCGCAACCCTTGGCGATGCCGCCCACCACGCTGGCGGCCGTATCGACGGACAGCTTGCCGCAGGCGAAATAATCCAGGAAGAACAGCGGCTCGGCGCCCTGCACCAGGATATCGTTGACGCTCATGGCGACCAGATCGATGCCCACGGTGTCGTGGCGCTGCCATTCGAACGCCAGGCGCAGCTTGGTGCCCACCCCGTCGGTGCCGGATACCAGCACGGGCTCCTTCAGATGGGAAGGCACCTGGAACAGCGCGCCGAAGCCGCCGATGCCGGCCATGACGCCGGCGCGCATGGTGCGCGCCGCCATGGGCTTGATCCGTTCGACCAATGCTTCTCCCGCATCGATATCGACCCCGGCATCGCGGTAGGTAAGGGAAGCAGAATTCGTATTTGTCATGAGAAAAGCCGTGGGATGTGCAAGAATTGCGCGTTGATCGACAAGCAGACGCCCTCGAGCCGCTCCATATGTAACAACAAGGGATGCCGGCGCCATGCAAAAAGTCGATTTTACGATGAACCGCCCGACTTCGGGCTTTTCCGCCAAGCGCATGACGCAACAACTGATTCTTGACGTACTGACCGCCCCGGCCCCCAGCCTGGAGAACTTCATCGTCGGCCCCAACGGCGAGGCCCTGCAATGGCTGACCGACAGTCCCGGCGGCCGGGCCGCGCACCTGTGGGGCCCGCCCGGCGTCGGGCGCAGCCACCTGCTGCAGGCGCTGGCGGCGACGCCGGGCGCGCGCTATTTCGATCCGTCATCGCCGGCAGCAGAGATCATGGCGCTTGCCACGGCGGATACATTGGACGTTACCCGGGTCGCCATCGACGACGTGGACAAGCTGGACGATAACGCGCAGGCAGCCCTGTTTGCGCTGTACAATCGCTGGCGCGAAGTCTCGGCGACCGCGCAGGCATTCTTCCTGGCCACGAGCGGCGACCACGCCCCCATGGCCACGCCATTGCGCGAAGACCTGCGCACCCGCCTGGGCTGGGACCTGGTCTTCCGGCTGGAACCCCTGTCCGACGAGGACCGCGCCCAGGCGCTGCGGACCCGCGCCGGCGAGCGCGGCCTGTCGCTGTCGCCCGACATCATCCAGTGGCTGCTGACGCACCACAGCCGCGACATGCGCGGCCTGAGCGCCCTGGTCGACTCGCTCGACCGGTACTCACTGGCAACCCACCGCGCCATCACGCTTCCACTCCTGAAAGACCTGCTGGCGAAACAACGGACAAACGAACAACACTCATGACACAGAAACGCAATCTTGCGCTGTTCGACCTGGACCACACCCTGCTGCCGCTCGACAGCGACTACCAGTGGGCGGACTTCCTGGCACGCACGGGCCGCGCGGGAGATCCCGACGAAGCGCGGCGCCGCAACGACGACCTGATGGACCGCTACAACGCCGGCAACCTTACGGCCGAACAGGCCGCCGAATTCATGCTGGGCCTGCTGGCCGGCAAGGACAGGAACGAACTGGCGCGCTGGCACGACGAGTTCATGCGCGACATCATCCTGCCCTCTGTGCTTCCGCAAGCCCGCGCGCTGGTGGACCAGCATCTGCAGGCGGGCGACCTGTGCGCCATCGTCACGGCCACGAACAGTTTCGTCACTGCTCCCATCGCGAAGGAATTCGGCATCGGCCACCTGATCGCCACCGACCCTGAACTGCGCAACGACCGCTACACCGGCCGCATTGCAGGCATTCCCAGCTTCAAGGCGGGCAAGGTCACCCGCGTCGAGCAATGGCTGGCGCCGATGGGCCTGGACATGGCCGCCTTCGCGCAATCGTGGTTCTACAGCGACTCCACCAACGACCTGCCGTTGCTGGAACGCGTCAGCCATCCCGTTGCAACCAACCCCAGCCCCACCCTGGACCAGATCGCCCGCGAGCGCAGTTGGACCATCCTGCGGCTGTTCGATGAACTGCAGGACCCAAAGTCATAAGAAGCCCCCAATGAAAGGCACCATCAAAACCCTGGTCAACCGCCTGTTCCCTCCTGCGCGCGGCCCCCAGCGGCTGGCGCGCGACAAGCACGGCATCGACAAGCGCAAGGTATCGCGGCACGCCATCAAGGTCTGCGAAGTCCTGCACCAGCACGGCTACGCCGCCTATATCGTGGGCGGCGCCGTGCGCGACCTGATCGTCGGCCTGGCCCCCAAGGATTTCGACGTGGCCACCAACGCCACGCCCAACCAGATCCGCCCGCTGTTCCGGCGCGCCCGCATCATCGGCAAGCGCTTCCAGCTGGTGCACGTCGTGTTCGGCCCCGAAATCATCGAAACCTCCACCTTCCGCGCCCCGGCGTCGGAAGAGCAGGACACTGACGAGCACGGCCGCATCCTGCGCGACAACCTGTTCGGCACGCACGAACAGGATGCCGCCCGACGCGACTTCACGCTGAATGCGCTGTACTACGACCCCATCGAGGAAATCGTCATCGACTACCACAACGGCGTGCGCGACCTGCAAAAGCGCCGGGTGCGCATGATCGGCGATCCCGAAACCCGCTACCGCGAAGACCCGGTGCGCATGCTGCGCGCGCTGCGCTTCTCCTGCAAGCTCGACGCCGAGATCGTGCCGGCCACGCGCGAACCTATCCAGCGCCTGGCGGGCCTGCTGCAGAACGTGCCGGACTCCAGGCTGTTCGATGAAATGCTCAAGCTGCTGACCTGCGGCCACGGCATGACCTGCCTGCGCGAGCTGCACGCCTACGGCCTCGACAAGACGCTGATGCCGTGGGTGCAGACCATCTTCAGCACGCCCGAAGACGAGGCCTTCGTCACCCTGGCGCTGGACCGCACGGACAAGCGCATCCTTACCGGCAAGACCATCAGCCCCAGCTTCCTGCTGGCGGCATTGCTGTGGAAGCCCGTCTATCGCCAGTGGAACGCCATCGTTGCCAAGGGCGAGCCCCCCGCTCCCGCCCTGGTGCGCGCCGCCGACGAAGCGCTGGAGCGGCAATCCGGCAAGCTGGGCATCCAGAAGCGCTACGTGGCCGACATGCACGACATCTGGTTCATGCAGCCGCGCTTCGAGCGTGCAAACACGCGCAGCATCTGGCGCATGCTGGAGCAGCCGCGCTTTCGCGCCGCGGTCGATTTCCTGCAACTGCGCGCCGAGGCGCACGAGGTCGACAGCGTATTCGCGCAATGGTGGATGGATCTGGCCAACGCGGGAGACACCGAACGCGCCCGCCTGATCGAGGAGCGCGAAGCGGAGAACCGGGGCAAGCCCTCTTCCGGCGCCCGCCGCAGGCGCACGCGCCGCCGCGGCCCGCGCAAGGCTGCGGCCGCCGGCGCGCAAACCGATACCGGCGGCGCCGGAGCCGACTGAACGTGGCATTGGCATACATCGGGCTGGGCGCCAACCTGGGCGACGCGCAGGCAACGCTGCGCCAGGCCCTGGCCGACCTGGCCGCCACGCCGGGCATCACCGGCCTGCGAGTCTCGGGGTTCTATCGCACGGCGCCCATCGACTCCAGCGGCCCGGACTACCTGAATGCCGCGGCCTCGCTGCATACGACGCTGGACGCCATGCCGCTGCTGCGCCGCCTGCAGGCCATCGAGCTGGCCCATGGCCGCGAACGCCCGTACCGCAATGCGCCGCGCACGCTGGACCTGGACCTGCTTTGGTTCGATGGCCGGAACATCGACACGCCGGAACTGACGGTGCCGCATCCACGCATGCACGAGCGCGCTTTCGTACTGGCTCCGCTGCGTGAACTGGCGCCGGAACTGCGGTTGCCGCAGGGCACGCTGGAGACGCTGCTCGCCAAATGCGGCGACCAGGGGATCGAGCGACTTGCGGACGACGACTGACCACGCGCCAAAACGAAGTTTCGACGCCAGCCTCGGCCTGAAAACCGGAGGCAGCGCCCGACGCATCAGTCCTTCACGGAAATACCCGCATCCTTGACCACTTTGGCGAACTTGGCCTGTTCGCTGCGCATGAACTCGGCCAGGCGCTCGGCCGAGCCCCCGCCATCCTCCGCGCCCGCCTGCGCGAGACGCGCAACCAGTTCGGGCGCCTGCATGGCCTTGTTGAAGTCGGCATTGATACGCTCGACCATGGCTGGCGACATGCCGCCCGGCCCTACCAGGGCAAACCAGATGCTGGCTTCGAACCCCGGGTATCCCTGCTCCGCGATGGTCGGCACGTCCGGCAGGCTCTTGGAACGATTCTGCAATGTCTGCCCCAGGGCGATCAGCTTGCCGCTCTCTATGAGCGGCTTGGCCGTGGTCAGGCCTTCGAACGCATACTGGATATGGCCGCCCATCACATCGGTCATCAGCGGCGCCGAGCCGCTGTAGGGCACATGCAAGGCATCGATCCCGGCCTCGGCCTTGAAAATTTCCAAGGCCAGGTGCTGGGCGGAGCCCGTGCCGGCGGATCCGAACACGATCTTTCCAGGCTGCGCCTTGCAAAGCGCCACCAGGTCCTTCAAGGTCTTGGCCGACTGGCCCGGCCCGCCGACCAGCACCGTCGGCGTCTTGCCGATCAGTCCCAGGGGTGTGAAGTCCTTTTCGACCGAATATCCCAGGTCCGGGCGCAGCGCAGGGCCAATGCCGTGGCTGTTGACGTGCGCCACCAGCAGCGAATTGCCGTCGTTGTTCATCTTGGCGACATGGCGCGCGGCAATCACGCCGGCAGCGCCCGGCCTGTTTTCCACGACGACGGGAACGCCCCACGCCTCGCTGAACTGCTGGCCGAGAAGGCGGGCCAGCACGTCCGTACCGCCTCCCGCCGGAAAGCCCACGACCATGGTGACGGGGCCGGAAGGCTTGGCGCCCTGGGCAAACACCGAAGGGGAAAGCGAAGCAGCTGCCAGCATGCCGCTGGACAGGATGAAATGACGGCGATTCATGGTTGTCTCCCAAATATAAGAATAATGATCAAAGACCAACAGCATCGGCTCGGCCCCGTAGGGCCGGCCTTTTCCAGCATTTCAGGATTTCATGCGCGACTGCGGCGCTGCCATGCAGGTCAGCCGATACTGGTCCAGCGACCATACTTGGCCACGGCAGCTTCATCGAAGCCGAATCCCAGACCCGGCGTCTGATGCAGGATGACGCGGCCGTCCTTGTGCGACAGCTGCCTGTCCACCAGGCGGCGGAAGTTCAGCACCTGGTCGTCCCAGAAAAACTCCACATAGCGCGCATTCGGCGTGGCGGCGACCAGGGGCGCATGCAGGTCGTGGAACCAGTGCGGGCACATCACCACGCCATAGCTGGCGGCCGTCGCCGCGATCCGCTTCCACTCGGTAATGCCCCCGCACACTGCCGCATCGGTCTGCAGAATGCCAGCAGCCTGTTTGTCGAGCAGCTCCTTGTGATACCAGCGGCCATAGCCGATCTCGGCCGTGGCGATAGGCAAGTGCGTCAGGCGGGCCAGCTTGGCGTGGCTGTCGACATCATCGGGACCGAAAGGCTCCTCGATGAAATATGGCTCATACTGCTCGAAACGGCGAATGTATTGCATGGCCTGCGTGACATCCTGCCAGGCGTTGTTGCAATCCATCATCAGCTCGATGTCGGGCCCCACCGCTTCGCGGGCGGCCTTCAGGCGCGCCTCTTCTTCCTTGGGAGAGTGCCGGCCGGTTTTCATCTTCACGGCGCGGAACCCCAGGGCGACGTAGCTGGCCATTTCCTCCCCCAGCTTTTCGGGCGTCTTGCCGTCCAGGTAATAACCGCCGCTGGCGTAGGCCGGCACGCTCTCCAGCTCGACCGCCCCTAGATACTTGTGCAGCGGCAGGCCCTGCGTCTTCGCGTTCAGGTCCCACAGCGCAATATCCAGGGCGCTGACGGCACGCATGACCGTTCCCTGGCGCCCCTGCAGAAGCGCCTCCTGATACATGTCGCGCCACAGCCCTTCGACGGCATAGGAATCCTTGCCGATCAACACCTTGGCAAGCAGGTGTTCGACGGCCGCGGTGAATATCTGGCCTCCATCGCTGCCGATATAGCAAAAGCCGATACCCTCGACCCCATCGGTCGAACGGACTTTGACCAGACCGTAATGGCGCGTGCTGACAGTACGGTTCGAAAAGGAGGTCACATTATCCAGGGGAATGGCGGCGGCGCAGACTTGAACGGATTGAATGATCGGCACGGTAGAACGACTCCATAAAAAGATGCGGAACGCCCGGCCTCGAGAGATGGAAGCAGGCGGCTGGAAGTCATTATCCGCGCCGAAAAAAGATGCAACAAGCAATGTCCGACTTCATTAGAATATGGAAAATACATATTCCCGAGCGGGAGGAGTCGTACCGTGGACCTTCGTTTTCTCCAAACCTTCGTCAATGTCGTCAAGCTGGGCTCCATCGCCGAGGCGGCAAGATTCGAGGACCTGACGCCCGCCTCGGTGCAGCAGCGGCTGCGCGCCCTGGACGCATCGGTCGGCAGCCAGTTGGTCAAGCGAACGGGACGTACCGTGCAGCCCACCGTCGCCGGACGCCGCATATTGGGCCAGGCGCAAAAGCTCCTGGATGGCGCTCGCGACCTGCGATCCATGGCCTCCGACAACGAGCTGCCGGCCGGCCCCCTGCACCTGGGCGCCACGCCCACGGCTCTGACCAGCATGGTCGGAGGCGCCCTCAAGCGCTGGTTCTCCCTCTATCCCGATATCGAGATCTATATCGAGCCGGGCTCGTCCAAAGGGCTTTATACGCGCGTGCAGGATGGAGCGCTCGATGCCGCAATACTCGTGCATCCGCAGTTCGACATCCCCAAGCACATGGAGCAGAGAATCATCCGGCAGGAACCCTTGATGCTCGTGACCCCGGCCGGCCTCGACGGGACAGACCCTCTCGACACGCTGAAAACCCAGCCTTATATCTGCTATGACCGCAGCGTGCTGGGAGGAAGGCTGGCCGATGATTACCTGCGGGGACTCCAGATCCGCCCCCGGATCCGGCTGGAGCTGGACGGCATCGACGCCATAGGAAAGCTGGTTTCGGAGGGGCTGGGCGTATCGCTGCTGCCCAGCACCAACACCCTGCGCCTGGGGCCGGGCGGCGTCAGCCTCTGGCCATTGCCGCCGCCCGTTCCCAGGCGTCACGTGGCCATACTATGGGGACGCGGCGGCGTCCGGGCCCCCCTGGCCCAGACCTTTGCGCGGCTGCTGGCTGAAACGCAGGAGGCTGCCCGCAACGGACATTCGTAGCCGCGCCCTACCTCCGCTCCTGCGCAAATGCCGCTTTCAGCCGCCGGATCAGGTCGCGATGGAAGTCCCGCTGCTGACGGGTCCAGCGCCGCATGGAGGCATCGAGATCCTGATGCAGGGCGTCGGCCGTCCGCCAGTCGCCCTGCCCGGTAGCCCAGATGGCATACTCGGCCTTGCTGTCGAAATTGCCGCTTTGCGCCACGGCTGCCTCGAACGCGGCTCTCGCCTGGGCGGCGTTGCCCAGCGCAGCATGCGTGCGCGCCATCAGCAGACTGACGGCGTCGCTGCGGAAACGCGCATCCTGCGCGCGGATCGTTTCCAGATGCCGCAATGCGGCATCCAGCTGCCCGGCATCAAATGCGGCCTGGGCGGCGCTCCAGCGGATTTCAAGGTCTTCGGAAAAAATGCCCTGCAGGCACTGCTCGAAATATGCCAGCGACTGCCGAGCCTCGCCGGCATCCAGCAGCGCCTGCGCCAGGCGTATCTGATTCTGCGCCGTGGGCGCGTACTCATAGGCGGCCCGCGCTTCGCGCAATTCGCGCGAGGGATCGAGACTCTTGGCCGCCGCTTTCGCAAGCTTGGTCGCCCCGCGCTGCAGGCGGGACGAGGGCAGGTAGATCGTCAGGAAATAGATCAGGCTGCCCAACAGGGGGAAGGACAGCAATATGAACAGCCAGTAGGTCTGCTGGCCCGTACGCACCGCATGCACCGCAAAGAAAATGGCAACGGCCAGATGCAGGCCTATCGCGATTGGCATGAATAGCTCCGTCGATTGGTATGGGGTTACGAATCGGCACGGATTTTAGATCATGCTAAACAGGGATGGGCATCGGGGTGGCCGCCCGCGGCAGCGACCTGCGCTCGACCATGTTGGCTGTACCGGCCCCCAGACGCATGAGCTTCGTGGGCCGCCGCGCGAGGGAACCGATGCAACCTGGACTCATCATACCCAGTCATCACCGGGAGCACAGTTAGCCTTTAGTCGTATGCGCATCCATTGCGAAACCGGCATCCGGCCGTTTTCTCCCACATATCAAGAACCAGTTAAAATGCCTGGTTTCGCTGTACAGGCTCTTACCGGCACTCATTCATGCTTACTTTCCAGCAAATCATCCTGAAGCTCCAGCACTACTGGGATCAACATGGCTGCGCGCTGCTGCAGCCCTACGACATGGAAGTCGGCGCAGGCACTTCGCACACTGCGACTTTCCTCCGGTCCATCGGACCCGAGCCCTGGCGCGCCGCCTATGTACAGCCCTCGCGCCGCCCCAAGGACGGCCGCTACGGCGAGAATCCCAACCGCATGCAGCACTACTACCAGTTCCAGGTCGTGCTCAAGCCGTCCCCCGCCAATATCCTGGACCTGTACATCGGTTCGCTGGAAGCCCTGGGCATTGACCCCAAGGCGCACGACATCCGCTTCGTCGAGGACGACTGGGAAAACCCCACGCTGGGCGCATGGGGCCTGGGCTGGGAAGTCTGGCTCAACGGCATGGAAGTCACGCAGTTCACCTACTTCCAGCAGGTGGGCGGCATCGACTGCTATCCCGTCACCGGCGAAATCACCTACGGCCTGGAACGCCTTGCCATGTACCTGCAGGACGTGCAAAGCGTCTACGACCTGGTCTGGACAGAAGGCTACAACGGCCAGCGCGTCTACTACCGCGACGTGTTCCACCAGAACGAGGTCGAGCAATCCACCTACAACTTCGAATACGCCGACACCGCCATGCTGTTCCAGCACTTCAACGACTATGAAGCCGAGGCCAGGCGCCTGGTGGAAGTGCCTCTGGCGCTGCCCGCCTACGAAGTCGCGCTGAAAGCCGCGCACACATTCAACATGCTTGACGCCCGCGGCGCCATCAGCGTGACCGAGCGCGCCACCTACATCGGCCGCATCCGCAACCTGTCGCGCGCCGTCGCGCAGACCTATCTTGAATCCCGAGAAAAGCTGGGCTTTCCAATGCTTGACCGCGCCACACAGTCGGAGGGCCAGCAATGAGCGCCTCCATCGCTATCGCAGAACAGCGTCCTCTGCTCATCGAGCTCCTGACGGAAGAGCTGCCGCCCAAGGCGCTTGCCGCGCTGGGTGCCGCCTTTGCCGCCTCCATCGAAAAATCGCTGCGCGAGAACGCGCTGCTGGCCGACGACAGCGCCACGACCAGCTTCGCCACGCCGCGCCGCCTGGCCGTGCGCCTGGACAAGGTGCTGTCGCAAGCCCCCGAGCGCCCCTTCACCGAAAAGCTCATGCCGGCCAAGATCGGCCTGACCGAGTCCGGCGAAATCACGCCCGCGCTGGCAAAGAAGCTGCAGGCAAAGAATCTCGGCCACCTGACGGCCGCCGAACTCATCCGCGAATCCGACGGCAAGCAGGATGTCCTGTTCGCCACGGGCGTGGCGCCCGGCGCCATTCTGGCCGAAACGCTGCAGGCGGCCATCGACCAGGCCATCGACAGCCTGCCCATTCCCAAAGTCATGCGCTACCAGTTGGCCGACGGCAAGACCAGCGTGCGCTTCGTACGCCCCGCCCACGGCCTGGTGGTGCTCTGGGGCGGCGACGTGCTGCCCGCCCAGGCGCTCGGCCTGCAATCCGGCAACGTCACGCAAGGCCACCGTTTCCTGGGCGCTGCCGACATCGTCATCCGCGACGCCCTGTCCTATGAAAGCCAACTGCGGGAAGACGGCAAGGTCATCGCCTCGTATCAGAAGCGCAGGCAGGCCATCCTGGACCAGTTGAACGCGCAGGCGGATGCGCTGGACGCCAGCCTCGGCGAAGGCGACGAAGTCGATGCGCTGCTGGACGAGGTCACCTCCCTGGTCGAACTGCCCGCTGTCTACGTCGGCCAATTCGATCCGCAGTTCCTGGCCGTGCCACCGGAATGCCTGATCCTGACCATGCGGCTGAACCAGAAGTATTTCCCGCTGTTCGAGCCGGAAGGCGGCAAGCTCACGCACCGCTTCCTCATCGTCAGCAACATGCGCATCGACGATCCGTCCAACATCATCGAAGGCAACGAGCGCGTGGTGCGCCCGCGTCTGGCCGATGCGCAGTTCTTCTACGAGACCGACCGCAAGGAGCCGCTGGCCGGTCGCGTCGACACCCTGGCCAACCGCGTCTATCACAACAAGCTGGGCTCCCAGCGCGAGCGCGTGGAACGCGTGCGCGACCTGGCCGTGCACATTGCCGGGCTGCTGGGCGCGAACACGGCGCATGCCGACCGCGCCGCGCTGCTGGCCAAGGCCGATCTCAATTCGAACATGGTGGGCGAGTTCCCCGAGCTGCAGGGCGTGATCGGCGCCTACTACGCTGCGGCCGACGGCGAGCCCGACGATGTCGTGCTCGCCATCCGCAACCAGTACCAGACGCGCGTGGACGCCCCCGTCACCAACGCCTCGCTGACCAGCGCCGTGCTGTTCATGGCCGAGCGGCTGGAAACCCTGGCGGGCATCTGGGGCATCGGCCTGGCGCCGACCGGCGAACGCGACCCCTACGGCCTGCGCCGCGCCGCGCTTGGCCTGATCAGCGCCTACGAACAGTTGCATGCCGGCGGATTCCTGAAGATCAGCGCCAATGCGCTGGACCTGGATGCACTGCTGGCCTATGCCGTGTGCCTGTTCCCCGCAGGCACGCTGTCCGCCGACACGGCCGCGCAAGTGCGCGATTTCATCCTGGAGCGCTACCGCAACCAGTTGGCCGCGCAGCATGAGCGCTCGGTCGTCGACGCAGTGCTGGCTGTCAATCCGCCGCTGCATCAGGTCCAGAGCCGCATCCAGGCCTGCGCCGAATTCGCCGGCCTGCCCCAGGCCGCCAGCCTGTCGGCTGCCAACAAGCGCATCGGCAATCTGCTGAAGAAAGCGGAAGGCTCGCAGACCGGCGTCGATGCCGCACTGCTGGTCGCACCCGCCGAACAGGCGCTGCAGGCGGCCATCGAAGCCGTCGCACCCCAGGCGCAGGCGCAGTTCGAGGCGGGAGATTTCACCGCCAGCCTGGCCACGCTGGCACAAACCAGCGGCGCCGTGGACACGTTCTTCAACGACGTCATGGTCATGGACGACGATCCCGCCATCCGCGCCAACCGCCTGGCGCTGCTGGGCCGGCTGCATCAGTTGATGAACCAGGTAGCGGACATCGCAAGGCTGGCGCAGTGAAGCTCATCATTCTGGATCGCGACGGCGTCATCAATCAGGACAGTCCGGACTTCATCAAGAGCCCGGATGAATGGATCGCCCTGCCCGGCAGCCTGGAAGCCATCGCCCGCTTGTCCGAGGCAGGCTGGAAGGTGGTCATTGCCAGCAACCAGTCGGGCGTGGCGCGGCGCCTGTTCACCGTGGAGGCGCTGCACGCCATCCAGGCCAAGATGCGCCGCGAGCTGGCCGAAGTCGGCGGCCTGATCGACTCCGTCTTCATCTGCCCGCACGGTCCTGAAGACGATTGTCTGTGCCGTAAGCCGCGCCCAGGCCTGTTCCACGACATCGCCCGCCGCTACGAAACCAGCCTGGCGGGCGTTCCCGCCGTCGGCGATTCGCTGCGCGACCTGCAGGCCGCCCATTTCGCCGGCTGCTCGCCCTGGCTGGTGCGCACCGGCAACGGCATGCGCACTCTCGACAGCAACCAGCTTCCTCCCGGCACTCAGGTCCGCGACGATCTGTCCGCCGTCGTCGACGCGTTGCTGGGCAAGGAGTAGAACAGTCCCATGGCCCATATCCGCTCGGCAATCTACATGGCCTTTCTGGTCATCACCGTCATTCCATACGCTATCTGCTGCCTGCTGTGGGCGCCGTTTCCGCAGCCCGTGCGCTACCGCCTGACCGTCGGCTGGCCGAAGCTGGCGCTGTGGGGCTCCCGCGTCATTCTCGGCATACGCTGGAAGGTCCTGGGCGAGGAAAACCTGCCTGACGGCCCCGTCATCCTGCTGTCCAAGCACCAGTCCGCCCTCGAAACCCTGTATTTCCCGGCGCGCATGCCGCGCCAGGTCTGCTTCGTCTACAAGAAGGAACTGCACCGCGTTCCCTTCTTCGGCTGGGGGCTGGCGTCGCTGCGCATGATTCCCATCGATCGCGCCAAGGGCCGGGAATCCTTCGAACAGGTCGAGCGCATCGGCGCACAGCGCCTGCAGGAAGGGCGCTGGCCCATCCTGTTCCCCGAAGGCACGCGCATGGCGCCCGGCAAGACGGGGCGCTACCGCATGGGCGGCGCCAGGCTGGCTGCGTACACCGGCGCGCCCGTCATCCCCATCGCCCACAATGCGGGAACGCTGTGGCCGCGCAACGCCTTTCTGAAGAAGCCTGGCACGGTCACGATTTCGTTCGGCCCTCCCATCGACACGAAGGGGCTGGACGCCGAAACCATCAATCAACGCGTGCAGGACTGGATCGAAGGAGAAATGCGCCGCATCGCACCAGAGCAGTATGGCCATGGCGAAAAAGAAAAAGGTCCGGCAGCTTGAGTTCGACTACGGCGAACTGGACTGCGGCAGCCCTGCCGGCCCCATGCAGTTGTCGCTGATCTTCGAGCCGTCCGAACCCGCAGCTCAGGGTAGCCTGCTGCCGCCTCCGAGCCGGCCGCCTGCGCCCCAGCCTCCGGCGCAGACCTCCAGCGGCCCATCTCCCTCGGGGATGGAACCTACGGTCCCTCAACGCCTCAGCGACGAAGGCGGCGCCCACTCGTCGCCGAGTCCTGGTAAAGCGGCGCCGCCGGCCTCCCTCAGCCATGAGGCTTACGCCGTCGAGCCGCCGTCCCTGCCGCCCAATACCCGCTGGCGCGTCATCAGCGTCGATGACACGCGCATCGGCTTCCTGCTGCGCCGCTCGCGGCGCAAGAGCATAGGCCTGGCCATCGGCGAAGACGGCCTGACCGTGACCTCCCCCCACTGGGTCACACTGTCACAGGTCGACGAAGCCGTCATCGCGAAATCGGCCTGGATCCTGCGCAAGCTGGCCGAACGGCAGGAACGCAAAGAACAGTTGGCGACGGCGGAAACGGCCTGGCAGCATGGCGGAACCATTCCTTATTTCGGAGTCCGCATCCGCCTCGTCCTGGGCGAGCAGCCGGAACGCGCCGCGTTTTCGGGCGAACCATTCATGCCCAGAGACGGCGACTGCCTGCGGCTGGCCCTGCCTCAGCAGGCGGACCACACCAGGGTGCGCGATGCCGTGCAGGCCTGGCTGCAGCAGCAGGCGCAAGCCTGGTTCGGCCAGCGCCTGGAGCACTTCCTGCAGAAAGGCCAGTTGCGCATCAATCGCTGGCGGCTGTCCTCCGCCGCCACGCGCTGGGGCTCCTGCAACAGCGACGGCAACATCATGCTGAACTGGCGCCTGATCCATTTCCCGCACGACGCCATCGACTACGTCATCGCCCATGAAGTCGCCCATCTGCGCGAGCTGAACCACAGCCCGCGCTTCTGGCAGGAAGTCGGCAGACTTATGCCCGGCTTCGAGACGGCTCGCAATGTCCTGAAGACGCATACGCCGGATACCCTGCCCCTGCTTTGAGGTCACCGCTTCGCCCGCAGACTGGTAGAATTTCCGTTCGGGCCAGGCGTCGTTCCGCCAGGCCCCCATCTTCGTCGCGGAGCGACTCTTGCGGCCCTTCATGGCCGGCTCCGCGCCCAGCCTCTTTCATTGCCAGGAATCACGCAATATGGCCGTCAATCTGCACATCCCGTCCGAAAGTGACATCTTTGCCGTCAACGGCGTCGAAATCGGTATCGCCGAGGCCGGGATCCGCAAAGCCGGGCGACGAGACCTGACCGTATTCCGCCTGGTCGAAGGCGCCCAGGTCGCCGGGGTGTTCACACGCAACCGCTTCCGCGCCGCCCCCGTCCAGGTCTGCGAACAGCACCTGGCCGCAGGCAAGGGCATCCGCGCCCTGGTCATCAACACGGGCAACGCCAATGCCGGCACGGGTGAACCCGGGCTGCAGGCCACGCGCCGCACTTGCGACGAGCTGGCCGGGCTGCTCGGCCTGTCCCCGGAGCAGATCCTGCCTTTCTCCACCGGCGTCATCCTGGAGCCGCTGCCTGTCGATCGCCTCGTGGCCGCGCTGCCGGCCGCCATCGCCGGCCTCGATGCCGGACAGTGGTTCGCCGCGGCCCACAGCATCATGACCACCGACACCCAGCCCAAGATCCATTCGCGCCGCATCGCGCTGGACGGCGTCACGGTCACGATCACCGGTATCAGCAAGGGCGCGGGCATGATCCGGCCCAACATGGCGACCATGCTCGGCTTCCTGGCCACCGACGCCGCCATCGACGGCGCCCTGCTGGCTGGGCTGACCCGCGAGATCGCGGACCGATCCTTCAACCGCATCACGGTCGACGGCGACACATCCACCAACGACTCCTTCATCATCATGGCCACCGGCCAGTCCGGCGCGCCCGTCGTCGCCAGCCGCAACGACCCGCGCTTCGCTACACTGCAACAGGCGCTGACCGAAGCCGCCCTGGAACTGGCGCAGAAGATCGTGCGCGACGCCGAAGGCGCCACCAAGTTCATGACGATCCGCGTCGAGCAGGCCGCCAGCCCGGAAGAAGCCCTGAAGGTCGCCTACGCCATTGCGCAATCGCCGCTGGTCAAGACCGCTTTCTACGCCTCCGACCCCAACCTGGGCCGCATTCTCTGCGCAATCGGTTATGCTGGCATCGACGACCTGGACGTCGGCAAGGTCAGCCTGTGGCTGGGGGACACCCTGGTCGCCAGCCGCGGCGAACGCCATCCCGACTACCAGGAAGAAGATGGCCAGCGGGTCATGAAAGAACCCGAAATCGACGTGCGCGTGGCCCTGGGCCGGGGCGAAGCGAGCGAGACCGTCTATACGTGCGACTTCTCGCACGAGTATGTTTCCATCAACGCGGATTACCGTTCCTGAGGATATCTGCCATGCAGCTCGACGTTCTGAAAATGGGAGATCCCAGGCTGTTCCGGACGGCGCAGCCTGTCACACAGTTCGGTTCGGACGAACTCGCCTCCATGGTCGCCGACCTGTTCGAGACCATGGAAGCGGAACAAGGCGTCGGGCTGGCAGCGCCGCAGGTCGGCATCGACCTGCAGCTCGTCGTTTTCGGCTTCGATGCCAACGCCCGCTATCCGGACGCGCCGGCCGTGCCGCGCACGATACTCTGCAATCCGGTCATCACGCCGCTGTCCAACGAAATGGAGGATGGATGGGAAGGCTGCCTGTCCATCCCGGGGCTGCGCGGACTGGTGCCGCGCTACCGCAGCATCCAGTACGAAGGCATGGACATCGATGGCAACCGCATCACGCGCCAGGCGGAAGGCTTCCATGCCCGCGTCGTGCAGCACGAAATCGACCACCTGCACGGCCTGCTGTATCCGTCCCGCATCCGGGACTTCACGAAGTTCGGGTTCACCAGCGAGCTGTTCCCGGAGCTGGACTGAGGCTACCCCAAATATCGAGGCTCGCCACTCTCCGGAAGCCTATCCACAACAATGCAAAAACGGTTGAGACATTTCATATAGCAACGCCAATTTGTCAAACGCGGCATTGAATGCACTATGTAGCTCTAGCATATTTGTCAAGATAAAACTTGACTTCACCTAAAAAGTCAAGCTAGAATGCAAGGCTTGGCGTTTTGCCAAGAGATTTTTCCATTTCGAGGTTACCCCCATGAATGCGGTCATAAAAACCGGCGGCAAGCAGTATCGCGTTGCCCCTGGTCTAAAACTGAAAATAGAACAGATACCGGCAGAAATTGGGCAGGAAATCAAGCTGGACCAGGTATTGTCGGTCGGCGAAGGCGAGCAGCTGCAAATCGGCGCTCCCCTCGTTGAAGGCGCCGTGGTCACAGCCACCGTTCTTGCACAAGGCCGTCACGACAAGGTCAAGATCTTCAAGATGCGCCGTCGCAAGCACTATCAGAAGCGTCAGGGCCATCGCCAGAACTACACCGAAATCCGCATCGACGCGG
Organism: Paracandidimonas soli; assembly: GCF_004342005.1. Classification (GTDB taxonomy): domain Bacteria; phylum Pseudomonadota; class Gammaproteobacteria; order Burkholderiales; family Burkholderiaceae_B; genus Paracandidimonas; species Paracandidimonas soli. Next base: position 674,064 of record NZ_SMBX01000001.1, on the reverse strand, counting down.
TCACGGTCTAAGTTCCGAGCCTTCCATCAACGGTTTTTGTACAGGATTCAATCATGGCACAGAAAAAAGGCGGCGGCTCTACGCGAAACGGTCGCGACTCACAGGCCAAGCGCCTGGGCGTCAAGCGCTACGGCGGCCAGCTGATCTCCGCCGGTTCCATCATCGTTCGCCAGCGCGGCACGCAATTCCACCCTGGCGTTAACGTCGGCATCGGCAAGGACCACACCCTGTTCTCTCTGGTAGAGGGCACGGTTCAGTTCGCCACCAAGGGCCCGATGAACAAACGCACGGTTTCCGTCGTTCCCGTCGCAGAGTAAGCGCCCCTTCGGGCATTGCCGTGCCTGCCGCCTTGCTGAAGGCGGCGGAAGACAAGGGCAGTGCCAAGCAAGCGGTCGCATCGCAAACCCCTGGCCAGCGCCAGGGGTTTGTCGTTTCCCGGGCAGCCATTGCGCCACCCGGATACAGGTTTGCTTTAGAATGCCGATAGCGGCCACAGCCGGATCCGGCGGCAGGCGCCTCCTGCCCACGACAGATCCTTTTCCACTCTTCTCTCCAGCCTGCTGGGCACAAAAGATACACCATGAAATTCGTTGACGAAGCCACCATCGAAGTCATCGCCGGCAAGGGCGGCAATGGCGCCGCCAGTTTCCGTCGCGAAAAATTCATCCCCTTCGGCGGCCCGGACGGCGGCGACGGCGGTCGCGGCGGCTCCATCCATGCCGTCGCCGACCGCAACGTCAACACGCTGATCGACTACCGCTACGCCCGCCTGCACCGCGCCAAGAACGGCGAAAAAGGCCACGGCTCCGACCGCTACGGCGCAGGCGCGCCCGACATCGTGCTGCGCATGCCTGTCGGTACATCGATTTTCGACGCCGAGACCGGCGAGCTGCTGTTCGACCTGGACCACCACGGCCAGAAGGTCACGCTGGCGGCCGGCGGCGAAGGCGGCCTGGGCAACCTGCACTTCAAGTCCAGCACCAACCGTGCGCCCCGCCAATTCACCCCCGGCAAGGAAGGCGAACAGCGCAAGCTGCGGCTCGAGCTCAAGGTGCTGGCCGACGTCGGCCTGCTGGGCCTGCCCAATGCAGGCAAGTCTACGCTGATCAGCAAGGTTTCCAATGCCCGTCCCAAGATCGCGGACTACCCCTTCACCACGCTGCACCCGAACCTGGGCGTCGTACGCACCTCGGCTTCGCGCAGCTTCGTCATTGCCGACATTCCCGGCCTGATCGAAGGCGCATCCGAAGGCGCAGGCCTGGGCCACCTGTTCCTGCGCCACCTGTCGCGCACCCGGGTATTGCTGCACATCCTGGACGTGTCCTCTCCCGATCCCGACATCGATGCCGTCGAGCAGGCCGTCTCCCAGGCGCGCGCCATCGTCGAGGAACTGCGCCGCTACGACGAAACCCTTTACAACAAGCCCCGCTGGCTGGTGCTGAACAAGCTCGACGCCGTCGAAGACCCCGACGACGTCAGGCAGCGCATCTGCCAGGCGCTGGAATGGACCGGCCCCGTATTCGGCATTTCCGCCCTCACGGGGGAAGGCACCAGCGAGCTCACCTACGCCCTGCAAGACTGGCTGGACGCCGAGCAGCGCAAGGCGCATACCGAGCAGGACATCCAGGACGGCACCCACGACTACGACGATCCGCGCTTCGACCCGGCCCGCAACAACCCCTGACTCATTTCCGTCCCATTCTTTTCCGCTTCGCATCATGTCTGCCGATCACGTATCCGTCGTTTCCGAAGCCCGGCGCATTGTCGTCAAGGTTGGCTCGTCGCTGGTGACCAATGAAGGCAAGGGCGTGGACCTTGCCGCCGTGGACCACTGGGCGGGCCAGATCGCCGAGCTGCGCGCCCAGCAGCGGGAAGTCGTGCTGGTCTCCAGCGGCGCCATCGCCGAAGGCATGGCCCGCCTGGGATGGCCCCGCCGCCCCAACACAGTGACGGAATTGCAGGCGGCGGCAGCCGTCGGACAGATGGGCCTGATCCAGGCCTACGAGGCCGCGTTCGGACGCCACGGCATCCGTACGGCGCAGATCCTGCTGACGCACGAAGACCTGTCCGACCGCAGGCGCTACCTGAACGCCCGCAGTACGCTGTACACACTGCTGTCGCTGGGCGTGGTTCCCATAGTCAACGAAAACGATACCGTCGTCACCGACGAAATCCGGCTGGGCGACAACGATACGCTGGGCGCCCTGGTCACCAACCTGATCGAAGCCAATGCACTGATCATCCTGACGGACCAGCCCGGCCTGTACAGCGCGGATCCGCGCAAGCATCCGGACGCCACCTTCATCTCCGTGGCCCAGGCCGGCGACCCCGCACTGGAAGCCATGGCGGGCGGCTCCGGCAGCGCCATCGGAACCGGCGGCATGCTGACCAAGGTGCTGGCGGCCAAGCGTGCGGCCAACAGCGGCGGGCACACCATCATCGCCTCGGGCAGGGAGCCCAAGGTATTGCAGCGCCTGGCGCAGGGCGAACCCATCGGCAGCGAACTGCGAGCCAGCATGCACACCCATTCCGCCCGCAAGCGCTGGCTTGCCAACCATCTGCGCCTGCGCGGCCGCATCACGCTGGACGACGGCGCCGTCAAGGCGTTGACTCAGGGTCGCCGCAGCCTGCTTCCCATCGGCGCCATCGCGGTGGAAGGGGAGTTCGAGCGAGGCGATGTCGTCGCCTGCGTGGACCGCAGCGGGGCCGAGTGCGGGCGCGGCCTGATCAATTATTCGTCCGGCGATACCCGGCGCATCCTGCGCCAGCCCAGCCACAAGATCGCGGAAATCCTGGGGAGCATGTCCGACCAGGAACTGATGCATCGCGACAACATGATCGTCACCCCTCGGCCCGAGCAGAGCCCGCCCACGTGAAACCGCAAGCCGCGCGAAGCCCAAGGGCCGGCAACCGGCCCATGTGAGATTCCTTTTGATGCGAGGAACTCTGGCCCAAGGGCCGGAGCACCACTTCGCGGCCTGCATGCCGCTCGGATTCGCAGACAGCAGTCCCTAGGCCTTGCCGGAGAACATGTAGCCCCAGTTGCGCAGCGACTTCAGGGGCAGGACCAGCCCGTATTTTTCCGCTTTTCTGCGCAGGCGGCTGATCATGACGCCAAGACGCCCCCGGTCTTTTTCGCTCGGGCTTTCTTCGAACTCGCCATGGATCGCGGCGATCAGCGTCTCGCGCGAAGCCTTTTTTTCAGGGGCGGACATGAGCACGCTCAGGAACGCCCGCTCTCCCGTCGTCAAGGGCATGCCGACGCCCTCCGGACTGACCAGCACCCATCCCTGATCACCCAGCGTCCAGTTTGCGGAAGCGACGGTGGACGATCCGGGGCTAGGCGCCTCTCTTCTTTGCCATACCGCCTGCCTGCGCGCCAGACCCAGCAGCATGGACACCAGCAATTCGGCCGATGCCGTTTCGGGCGCCCAGACATCGACACCCAGCTGGAAGCAAGAGGCCAATCCCGGTTCACCCCCCGTGCCGTGAACCAGCATGATGCCGGTTGCCGGGAACAAGGTGCGCAGGGAAGACACTACGGTACGGCTACGGGGGTCCACATCGGTCAGCACAAACAGGGGCGGCGCAGCATCGCGCCTCTCGAACAGTTGAAGAACATGGCGGTAGGCCTCTGCCGGCTCACCGCACGCGAAAGCAGTCCAGCCGTATTCGGCCAGCATCCCCGAAAGCGATTGTTTTCGTTGCGGGGAGGCGGACAGCAGTACGACTGACATATCCGGCTTCATGGAGGACTCCTTTTTGTGTCTGACACGCCCCCCCTTGCAACTGCCGCCGGACGCGTGCCGTTGTGCCATATTTCATCCCATTTTATTACGTTTGAATTATAAATAATTACCATTGTGATTGAATTACGTCGTTCAATCACTTTGTGAAGAATTTTGCAAATCGCCTACGCTACGCGCGAGAAATGCGCGGCCTGACGCAAACCGAACTGGCGAAGGCCTCCGGCATTTCGCAAAGTGCGATCGCCAACTATGAAAATGGCACCCGCAAAACCGCCAAGAACATTTTCAAGCTGGCAAAGGCGCTGCAACTGAATCCGCTATGGCTGGCGGAAGGCGTGCTGCCGATGGAGCCTTCCCTGGCGGAACCGGCGCAGGACTATGCCGGCGCGAACTTCGCCGGCGCCTCGTGGCCGTTCCATCAGATAAGTCCGCAGACCTGGAAGTCCTTGTCCGCGCACGACCGGCAGGTCGTGGAGCACACGATATCCACCCTGATCCGCACATTGCAGAACCGCCAGGACACGCCCTGACGCCACGCCGCCAGGGCTGCCCGTCACTCACGACATTGCGAAGAATGCCGGGCTTCCCCAGCACAGCCTGCCATATTGCGCGGACCATGCCGGAACGAGTTACTCCAGCCGTATGCCGGAGCGCTCCAGCACAGGTTGCCAGAATGCATGATCCTTTTCGATGCGTTCGGCGAACGCCTCGGGCGAGGCGTGATACGCCACGCTGCCGCTGGCTGCGAAGCGCTGCAGCGTATCCTTCTGCGCCAGGGCCTCGCCAATGGCGGCATTGAGTTTGCCCACCACGGCGTCAGGCGTGCCCTTGCGGGCCACGATGCCGAGCCAGACCCCGTTCTCGAACCCATCGTAGCCCGCGTCCGCGAAGGTCGGCACGGAAGACAGGCTTTGCAGTTCGGGGATGCGCGGGCTGACCGCCAGCACCTTCGCCCTGTTGTCCTTGAGCAAAGGCTCGACCAGCGCCGTTCCCACCAGATAGGCATGCGTTTCCCCGGACAGCGTCGCATTCATGGCGTCGGGGCCGGAGCGGAATGGAATGTGCACGACATCGATATCGCTCTGCTGCCTGAAGAGTTCGAACAGCACATGCGGAGGCGAGCCGACGCTGGAAGAGGCGTAATTCAAGACGCCTGGATGCGCCTTGGCCCACTGCACCAGCTCAGGCAAGGTATTGGCCGGAAAATCCTTGTTCACCACCATAGCCATGGAAATCGTGGCAATAGGGGAAACCGCCTGCAGGTCCGTGCGCGGGTCGTACGGCAATTGCGCGAACAGGTACGGATTCCAGACGGCGTGTGCATTGGTCACCAACGCGAGCGTATAGCCGTCCGCCGGCTTGGACAGTACGTCGCGCATTGCCAGGATGCCGCCCGCGCCGGGCTTGTTCTCCACCACCACAGGCTGGCCCAGAATGGCGCGCAGCTTCTCCGCCAGCGGCCTGGCGAACAGATCCGGCAGGCTGCCGCCGGCTCCATTGACCACCAGGTGGATCGGCCGCTCGGGATAGGGCTGCGCCGCGGACGCAGCTGCCGCCATCACGCCCGCGATGGCCAGCGCCAGAACACGCAATACAGACAACATGTGCAACTCTCCTTGAGAGACTTATTGGACAGAGCAACCTCAGCCAGGCCCCGCGCCCCTGATTGAGCCGTTCAGCCCAGGCGTCGGCGCACGATTTCCACGAACATCCTGACTCCGATCGGGGCTGAAGCGTCATTGAAATCGAACTTCGGGTGGTGGCACATAGCGCCACCGTTGCCCAGGAAGAAATAGGCTCCCGGACGGCGCTCCAGCATATAGGCGAAATCCTCGGAAGCCATCAGCGGCGCAATGTCGGGATCAAGGTTGTCGTTGCCGACGACGGCCCTGCCCGCCTCGATGACCGTCTGCACGGGTCCGGGCGCGTTCACCGTGGGAGGCGAGGTCTGCAGGTGATCGAACACCACCTCGCAATCGTAGGTGGCCTGGATGCCGACGCAGATTTCCTTCAGGCGGCGCAGCACATCGGCCTGCACCTGGCGGTCCAGCGTGCGCACCGTGCCCTCCAGGATCGCCGTATCGGCAATGATGTTGGGCGCCGTGCCCGCATTGAACTGGCAGATGCTGACCACGGCGGTCTGCAGCGGGTCGATGCTGCGGCTGGCGATGGTCTGTACTGCCTGCACCAGCGCGCTGCCGATGACGATGGGATCGCGCGCGCGATGCGGCGATGCCGCATGGCCGCCCACGCCCCTGACCGTGATGCGGAACAGGTCGCAGGCGGACAGTTGTGACCCGACACGCACGCCCACTTTGCCAGAGGGAAGCGGCGGATGATTGTGCAAGCCGAAAATCTCGTCGCAGGGAAAACGGTCGAACAGGCCGTCGTCCATCATGGCCAGGCCGCCCAGCAGCGTTTCCTCGGCGGGCTGGAAAATCAGGTGCACCGTGCCGCGGAAATCCGGGTTGCGCGACAGCGCGTAGGCCGTGCCCAGCAGCACGGTGGTATGTCCGTCGTGCCCGCATCCATGGAACACGTTCTGCCGTGTCGACTGGTACTCGGCCCCGGTCTGCTCGGCCATGGGCAGTGCATCCATATCGGCGCGCAGGCCGATGGCGCCGCCCTCGCCGGCCTTGCCGCGAATGACCCCGACCACGCCCGTGCCGCCGATGCCGGTATGCGTCTCTATCCCCCACCCACGCAGTTTTTCCGCCACGAACGCGGCGGTCTCGTGCTCCTGGAAAGCCAGTTCCGGATGACTGTGCAGCTTGCGCCGCCACTCGGTCATGTCCCTGGCAAGCGCGTCCATATCCACCGACAGCATGAGTCTTCCCTCTAACAAAGAATGATTTTCAATTAACCATTTTCCCATGTTTCCAGACGGCATGCACGGTATGCGCAGCCAGGCGCGCCTGCCGCCAAGCTCGACAAAATATCCTAACATATAGGAAATGAATTCCAATATTTGATTTCATGTATCGGCTTATATATGATTTCCCTCAACCCGATTCCGGCTGTTGCAAGGCCGGGATCACCGATGAATCGGAAACACAGTGGACAAAACCTTATTGAAGGGCCTGATGGTGCTGGAAGCGGTCAATCGCCTCGATGACCGCCCTCTCACACTGGAACAGATCGCAGCCGAAATCGGGCTGACGCGCAGCAACACGCACCGCACGCTGCAGACGCTCGCCCATGCGGGCTACGTGCGGCGCGACCCGGACACCGGCGTCTATCAGTGCACGCTCAAGATGTTCGAACTGGGCGCGCGCCAGCTTGCCGGCCTGGATATCCGCAAGCCTGCATCCCCCCTTATGCGAGAACTCGCGCACCGCACCGGGGAAACCGTGCATCTGTCCGTGCTCGACGGTCTGGACGTGGTGTACATCGACAAAATCGACAGCCCCCAGCCGCTGCGAGCCTACTCCACCATCGGCGGCCGCGCGCCGGCCTATGCCGTGGCAACCGGCAAGGCCCTGCTGGCATTCCAGGCGCCGGACTATCTCGAGCACTATGCGGATGCCGTCCGGCAGCACACGCAGGACACGCACGCCTCGCTGCCTGTCCTGCGCAAGGAGCTGGCGGACATCGCGCGCATCGGCTATGCCATCAATCGCGGCGAATGGCGCCAGGGCATAGGCGGGATTGCGGCCCCCGTCTTCAATGGGCTGGACAAAGCCATTGCGGCCCTGGGGGTCTCGGGCCCGCTGGAACGGCTGACGCTGCAGAAAATGATGGAATGCGCGCGGGCTGTGCAGGAAGCCGCCCGCAAGCTTTCCACGCACATGGGTTATCGCGGCGCCTACTTCGGCCTTGCCGCCTGAATGCAAATACTACGGAGATGAAATGAATCAGGAATCGACGCTGAAAGGCATCCGTGTCATCGAGGTCTGCAATGTCGCGGCCGGACCGTTCTGCGGCATGCTGCTGGCCGATATGGGGGCCGACGTCATCAAGATCGAGCAGCCCGGCACCGGCGACACGCTGCGCAGCTGGTCTCCCATCACCAACGGCTACAGCGAGAACTTCGCCTCGCTGAACCGCAACAAGCGTTCGGTCGCGCTCAATCTGAAGGACGCGGCAGATCGCCAGACGGCGGCCGAACTCATCTCGCAGGCGGACGTGCTGATCGAGAACAACCGGCCTGGCGTCATGGACCGCCTCGGCCTGGGCTATGCCGCCATGCGCGAACGCAATCCCCGTCTGGTGTATTGCTCCATCTCCGCCTATGGCCAGACCGGCCCGCGCAGCCAGGAAGGCGGCTTCGACCTTACGCTGCAAGCCATGAGCGGCCTGATGAGCGTAACGGGCGAGCAGGACGGCGCTCCGGTCAAATGCGGAGTGCCGGTCTGCGACTTCACCGCCGGCCTGTACGCCGCCTTTTCCATTGCGGCGGCGCTGCGCCAGGCGCAGGCCCAGGGCGAGGGCACGCATATCGATGTCTCCATGCTGGGCGCCACCCTGGGGATTGCCGCGCTGCAGACCTCCCAGTATTTCGGCACGGGCATCGACCCCGTCAAGCTGGGTTCGGCGCATCCCCGCAATGCTCCCTACCAGGTGTTCCGCTGCCAGAACGGATACTTCGGCATGGCCGCGGGGAACAATTCGCTGTGGAAATCCGTGTGCGCCGTCGTAGGCAGGGAAGACCTGTGCGAGGACGCGCGCTTCCTGAACACGACGGACCGCGCCGAAAACCAGATCGCGCTACGCATCATCCTGGAAGACATCTTCGCGCATGCCGATGTCGACACCTGGCTGACGCGCTTCCGCGAGGCCGGCGTCCCTTGCGCTCCCATCAACAATTACTCCGACGTCCTGGCCGATCCGCAGGTCGAACACATGGAATGGGTGCGGGAACTGGAACTGCCCAATGGATCCCTCACCCGCACCTTCGCCTCCCCAGTACGTTTCGATGCGCGCACGGCGGGCATCCTGCGCCGTCCTCCGGCACTGGGAGAACACAATGAAGAAGTGCTCGCCGAACTGCGCGGCGCCAGCGTGACGGAGTAAGGCGGCCATGTCGGAATCACTGATCATCCATCGCCAGCCCGACTGCTGGGCATTCACGCTGAACCGTCCGGAAAAGCGCAACGCGCTGTCGTCCGAACTTGTCGAAGCCCTGATCTCCGGCGTCGAGGACGCGCATGCCCACGGCATCCCCTTGCTGGTCTTCAGGGGGGAAGGCAAGAACTTCAGCGCGGGCTTCGATTTCACCGATTACGAGACGCAAAGCGAAGGCGACCTGCTGCTGCGCATGGTGCGCATCGAAACCTTGCTGCAACTGCTGGCGTCTTCCGGCAGCCTGACCGTCGCCCTGGCGCACGGACGCAACTTCGGCGCGGGCGTGGACATCCTGGCCGCATGCAAATTGCGCTACTGCGCGCCGGACGCCAGCTTCCGCATGCCCGGGCTGAAATTCGGGCTGGTGCTGGGCACGCGGCGATTCCGCAATATCGTCGGCGCGGCAAACGCGCTATCCATCCTGGGCAACGCGCGCAGCTTCGATGCCGGAGAAGCGCAGACCATAGGCTTCATCCAGCGCGCCGCCCCGCAGGAGGACTGGCCCGCGCTGCTGACGCAGGCCGCCGAAACCGCCGACGCGCTGGATGCCTGCACCCGGGCCAGCCTGTATCGGGCGCTGGATACAAACGATATGGACACCGACATGGCGGAACTGGCGCGCTCCGCAGCCCGCCCCGGACTCAAGGCGCGCATACGCCAATACCTGGCAGCCTGAATCCAGCCTATACGAACGACCAGAAAAAGCGCTCATCGCCTGATCCAGCGGTGCGGCTCAATCCACTACCCGGATCGCAAAACAATACGGAGAGACAATGAAGACGACAGCAAAAAGCTCGGCGGTACGCCGCTCGCCAGGCATCGCAGCAGTCAGGGCAACCGTGGCGGCATTGACGTTGGCGCTGCCCGCCATCGGCCTTGCCGCAAGCGACTACCCGAACAAGCCCATCAGCCTGATCGTATCCTACCCCGCAGGGGGCAGCGTGGACGTGGCCGCCCGCATCCTGCAGGATCCGCTCAGCAAGTCCCTGGGCCAGACCGTCGTCGTGGAAAACAAGGGCGGCGCCGGCGGCACCATTGCGACTGGCGCCGTGGCGCGCGCCGCGCCCGATGGCTACACCCTGCTGATCACCCTGTCATCGCACACCATCAACCCCGCCATCTACACCTCGCTGCCCTTCGATACGGAAAAGGACCTGAAGCCGGTATCGCTGGTCGCATCGGCCCCGCAGGTCCTGGTAGCCCATCCTTCGTTTCCGCCCTCCTCGATTGCCGAACTCATCGAATACGTCAAGGCATCAAAAACGGAAGTGCCCTATGGATCCGCAGGCACCGGCTCTCCCAGCCACATCGCGGGCGAACTGCTCAAGCTGCGCGCCGGAAACGTGAAGCTCATGCATGTGCCCTATCGCGGCGGCGGTCCGGCCACGGTGGATGTCGTCGGAGGACAGATTCCGCTGCTCTGGGTATCTCTGCCTTCGGTCACGTCCTTCATCAAGAACGGCCAATTGAAGGCGCTGGCGGTTTCCACCGAAAAGCGCACGCCGGTCATGCCGGACATCCCGGCCGTCTCCGAAACCATAGAAGGGTTCAATGTAGACTCCTGGTACGCCATCTTTGCGCCGGCCAAAACCCCGGACGAGGCCATCGAAAAGCTGCACGGCGCAATCGTCGAAGCCAGCAAGGACAAGAAGGTTCAGGAATCCTTCATGGCCCAGGGCGCGGTCGCCGTGGGCAGCACGCCCGCGGAACTGGATGCCGTCGTGAAGACGGAAATCCCCATGTGGAAGGACCTGGCCAAAAAAGCGGGGATACAGGTCAACTGACCGGCGCCGCCTCAAGAGGAAGCTTTTGTCCAGGGGCGGCCCTAGACAAAAAAATGCGTCGCAATGAACTGGCATTGCGGCGCATTTTCCTGATGCCTGGCCTCGGCCATCGGCCGGGCCTGGCGGCCGGGAGACTTACTGCTGCACGGCGTACAGGTACAGCTCCACACGACGGTTCATGGCGCGGCCTTCCGCCGTGCCGTTGTCCGCCACCGGATAGTCGGGACCGCGGCCTTCCGCGGTCAGGCGGTCTCCCGCCACGCCCTGGCCGGCCAGGTAGTTCGTGACCGAACGCGCGCGATCGACGGACAGCTTCTGGTTGACGGCCGCCGAACCCGTACTGTCGGTGTGCCCGATGGACTTGGCGCGCAGTTGCGGATGCTGTACCAGCGCGCGTGCGACGCTGTCGAGCACCGGCAGCAAGGCGGGCTTCAGGTCGGAGCGGCCGGTATCGAAGGAAACATTGCTGGGGATGTTGACGCGCAGCGAGCCATCGGCCATTTCCGTCACATCCACGCCAAGGTTGGAGGCGCCGGACTCCTGCACGTCATTCTTGATCTTCGACCAGTTGTAGCCGACGATGCCGCCGGCGACGGCGCCGACGCCCGCGCCGATGGCGGCGGCCTTGCTGCTGTCACCGATCAATGCGCCAAGACCCGCGCCCACGGCCGCGCCCGCACCCGCTCCCACGGCAGTGCGTCCGCCCTGCGTTCCTGTTGCTGTGCAACCCGCAGCCAGAACGACAACGCTCAGGCATGCGCCGATACGGCCAATACGCTTGGACAGTTCCATTGTGATTCTCCTTGTTTTCAGATCTTGCGATCGTATCGCCCAGACACGGCGCACATTGCGCAGTCCGCCCGGATCCGCACTCTGCTGCCAGAGCGCGCTCCCCGCACGGCATCATGTCCTGCTTACGGAAGGCATACTATCAAGCGCCGGCCCCGATAGATGTAACATTTTTGCGCAATTTGCAGTCGTTGACGAATGAACGAAACAATGGATGGTAGCCGCGCCGGGCGAATCCATGAAAATCGGGCCATCGAGCATGGACTCCGCAGTCCCGCTCGATGGCCCGTGTATTACATACAGGTGCACCGGAATGCATCGAAGACGCCCGGGCCTGCCGGCCCAGGCTTACATCGGGTGAGTCACTCCCGCCTGAAGTCGGGCGCTTCCTCGCCACCATACGGGGGCGCCTGCGGCGCCATATGAACACTGCCTCGCTTGACCTCGTCGTGAACGACGAAGCTTGCGCTTGGGCGCGTGGTCAGAACAGCTTCGCGCCCGACACTTCCACGATTTCCTTGTACTTGGCCAGTTCGCGCTGCACCATCTCGGCGAACTCCGCCGGCGTATTCGGCTCGATGTCGGAGCCCATCGCCAGCAGCGCCTTGCTGACCGCCGGATCCTTCATGGCCTTGGCATAGGCGCGATGCAGCACTTCGATCGCCTCATCCGGCGTGCCGCCGGTGGAGAACACGCCGAACCACGTTCCCAGGTCGAACTTGTCGACACCCGCTTCCTGCATGGTCGGCAGGTCGGGGTAGATGGAAGAGCGTTCCGCCGTCGTCACGGCCAGCGCCTTGACCTGCCCGTCCTTGATCAGCCCTGCAGCCGATGCCAGGTTATCGAACATGAAATGCACCTGCGCACTGAGCAGCGCCAGCTTGGCCGGCGCTGCGCCGGCATAGGGCACGTGCACAGTCTTCACGCCTTCGCGGACATTGAGCAACTCGCCGGCCAGGTGTCCGGCGCTGCCGTTGCCGCCCGAGGCGAAGTTAAGCTCGCCATCGTGCTTCTTGGCGTATTCGACCAGATCCTTGACCGAATCGATGTTGTTGGCCTTCGCGAAATCGGCATTCACGATCAGCACATTGGGCACGGAAGCCAGCAATGTCACTGGCGCGAAGCTCTTGACCGGATCGAACGGAAGGTCCGGATACAGCCAGGGGTTGATGGCATTGATGGCTACGGCTCCCATGACCAGGGTATAGCCATCGGGAGCGGCCTTGGCGACATAGGCCGCGCCGATATTGCCTCCCGCGCCCGGACGGTTTTCCACGACGACGGGCTGGCCCAGCTCCGGCTGGACTTTTTCCGCCAGCAGACGCGCGACGTTGTCCAGGGGGCCGCCGGGTGCATATGGCACCACGAACTGTATGGGCTTGGACGGATAGCCGCCCTGCGCCAGGCTGGCCTGCCCGAAGCCCAGGCATGCCGCCGTCATGGCAAACGCACCAACCCATTTGGACGCCGGGATACGGCCGGTATTGAACATACTCATTGTTGTTTTCTCCTCTTGTAAATCAGTCCCGCCTGAAGTCGGGAGCTTCCTCGCCACAATACGGGGGCGCCTGCGGCGCCGTATGAACACTGCCTCGCTCGAGCTCGTCGTGAACGACGAGGCTTGCGCTTGAGCGCGTGGTCATGCACCAGATGTAGGCATTCTACGCCTTTTGTGACAAATTCCCCGGCCATCGCCGCCGGCCGTATTGGCGCAACGCAAACAATGACCTCCTGCGAACCGTTAAAATACCCCGACAAGAATAAAACGATCATAAAAACATCCCCGCGCCGCGCCTTCGGCTTGCCGCCCTCCATAGGGGCGCTTTTTGCCGCTGGACGGCCCGGCGGCAAAAAAGGACACCGCGATCATGCTGCCCGGATGGGTTGTACTGGCCTCTCTGTTATATGCCGCCATACTGTTCGCCATCGCGTGGGCCGGCGACCGCTTCCCGCTATATCCGCAGCGCCCCTGGCTGCGCCCTGCCGTCTACAGTTTGGCGCTGGCCGTCTACTGCTCGTCTTGGACTTTCTACGGCGCGGTCGGATCTGCCGTCCGCCATGGCATCGGCTATCTTCCCATCTACCTGGGTCCGCTGCTCATGCTGCTGTTCGGCTGGCGCATCCTGGAGCGGCTGGCGTTGATCGCCCAGTCACAGAACACCGTCTCCATTGCCGACTTCATCGCGTCCCGCTACGGCAGATCGCAGCGGCTGGCAGCCATCGTCGCCTTCATTGCCCTGATCGCCGCCATTCCCTATCTGGCGCTGCAATACAAGGCCGTCACCACCAGCCTGAGCGTGCTCAGCGGTTCCCATACCATGTCCAGCCCCTTGGGCGATCCAGCGCTGTATGTGGCCGTGCTCATGGCGCTGTTCGCCATCCTGTTCGGTACGCGCCAGGTAGACGCCACGGAGCACAGGCCCGGCCTTATCCTGGCAGTCGCATTCGAGTCGCTGGTCAAGCTGCTGGCCCTCGTCGCCATGGGCGTATTCGCCATGGCCTGGTTCAAAGGCAACGACCTGCAACTGGTCGCCGCCACCCGGGCGCTGCTGGAATCCACGCCTCCAGTGGGTTTCGCCGGGCAGACCCTGCTTGCCTTCGCCGCCATCATCTGTCTTCCGCGCCAGTTCCACGTAGCCATCGTCGAGTGCCTGGACGTGAGCGACATCCGGCGCGCCCGCTGGCTGTTCGGCGGCTACCTGCTCATCGTCAGCCTGGTGGTGCTGCCCATCGCCAGCGCGGGCGTCTCCCTGTTCGGCTATGGCAGCGATATCGCTCCCGACAGCTTCATGCTGGCATTGCCGCTATCACAAGGCAATGTCGGCCTTGCCCTCATGGTCTACATCGGAGGATTCTCTGCCGCCACAGGCATGGTGATCGTGGTTAGCGTGGCGCTGGCCACCATGGTCAGCAACGACCTGATCATGCCCATCCTGCTGCGCCGCGGATGGGCTCACCAGGGACAGGCCAACATGGCGCGCGCCGTGCTGTGGATCCGGCGTATCTCCATCGCCTGCCTGGCGGCCCTGGCCTATGGCTACTACCGCACCAGCGGCAGCGATACCGCACTTGCCTCCTTCGGCCTCATGGCATTCGCGGCAGTGGCGCAGTTCGGCCCGGGGCTCATCGGCGGCCTGTACTGGCGCGGCGCCAGCCGCCAGGGCGTGGAAGCCGGACTGCTGATCGGATTCGGCTTGTGGATATATACACTGCTCCTGCCCACCCTGACCTCCAGCGGCTGGATGGACGACGCCTGGCTGCACGAAGGTCCGCTGGGCATCGCCTGGCTTAGGCCGCACCAGTTGTTCGGGGTCGAAGGCTGGGATCCGCTGACGCACGGGGCGTTCTGGTCCCTGCTGTTCAATGTGGGCGCCATGCTGATCGTTTCCGCCCGCAAGCGCCCCAGCCTGGGAGAGCGTCTGCGCGCCGAGCCATTCCTGAACCCCTATGCCAAACGCCATCTGCAGGCCCCCGACCAATGGGAGGGCAATCTCCTGGTCCAGGATCTGCTGGCGCTTGCGGGTCGGGTATCGGGAGAAACCGCGGCGCAACGCGCCTTTTCCGACGAAGCCAAGAAGCGCGGCATCGCGCTCGACGCCAACCTGCGCGCCGACCGCCGCTGGCTGCACTTCACTGAACTGCTATTGGCCGCTGCCGTCGGCGCATCGTCCGCCCGCGTCGTGCTCGCCAGCGCGCTGAAGGGCTCGGGCATGGAAGTGACCGCCGTCATGGCCGTGCTGGACGAAGCCGGGGAGGAGCTGCGCTTCAACCGCGATATTCTGCTGGCTACGCTGGAACACATCGATCAGGGCGTCAGCGTAGTCGACAGCGAAATGCGCCTGGTCGCCTGGAACCAGCGCTACCAGCAATTGTTCGACTACCCACAGGACATGCTCTATGTCGGCAAATCGGTGGCGGACCTGATCCGCTTCAACGCCGAGCGCGGCGAACTGGGCAATGTCGCCAACATCGACATCGAGCAGGAAATCGCCAAGCGCGTAGCCTACATGCAGGCGGGGTCGCGCCACGTCTATGAGCGCACGCTGCGCACTGGCCACGTCATCGCCCTGCGCGGCAAGCCGCTGCCGGGCGGCGGCTATGTCACCAGCTACAGCGACGTTACCGACTACAAACGCGTAGAACAAGCGCTGCGCGAAATGAACGAAACCCTGGAACAGCGCGTCGACGAGCGCACTCGCGAAGCGGAAAAAGCCAACGAAACACGCTCGCGCTTCCTGACCGCCATCAGCCACGATGTGCTGCAGCCCATCAACGCCGCCCGCCTGTTCACCTCGGCGCTCAGGGAGAACGACGGTTCCCGGGATGCCGCCTATCTTGCCGAGCGCATCGACACGTCGCTGCGTTCAGCCGAAGAGCTGCTGGACGGCCTGCTGGACATTTCACGCCTGGACGCGGGCGCCCTGCGTCCCGAGCTGACCGTATTCGATGCCGCCGAGTTGCTGGAGCAACTGACCGAGCAATACCGGCCGATGGCCGCCGCACGGGGGCTGGATCTGCGTGTCCACGCCCGCCCGCGATACGTCCTCAGCGACCGCAGGCTGCTGCGACGCATGCTGCAGAACTTCCTGGCCAATGCGCTGCGCTACACCAGGTCGGGCGCCATTCTCCTGGCGGCCCGCCCCAAAGATGGCGGCGTACTGCTTCAGGTATGGGATACCGGCCCCGGCATCCCGTCGCATCACCTGCGCCAGATCTACGACGAATTCCATCGCTACGAACAGCCCTTCGATTGGGACGGACGCGGACTCGGACTCGGGCTCTCCATCTGCCAGCGCATTTCCCTGCGCCTGGGCCACGCACTGGACGCCCGCTCCGTCGTTGGCAAAGGCAGCGTGTTCTCCGTCCTGGCGCCAACCGCGGCGCCCCCATCGGCCGTCTCGCCCGCCCAGCCCACCTACAAACCGCCCGCCGACAACCATCTGCCGGGGCTGCGCGTGCTCTGCCTGGACAATGACCATGACATTCTGGCGGGGATGGAAGCGCTGCTGCAGCGCTGGCAAGTCCATGTGATCCTGGCAACGACCGTGAACCAGGCGCTGGCCTGCATGCAGGAAGAGGAAAACGTGCCGGATGTCCTGCTGGTGGACTATCACCTGCACGACAGGCTGGACGGCCTGGACAGCCTGGACCTGCTGAGGGAGCACCATCCCGATATCGTAGGCGCATTGCTGACGGCCGATGGCAGCGACAAGCTCAAGCAGATTGCCAGGGAACGCGGTTATCGCGTCCTGACCAAACCCGTCAAGCCCGCATCGCTGCGCGCCTTCCTGACGGCGCAGGCCAGGAAGAAGCAGGCGCAGGAGACGGAAATCTGATCGCTGCGCTTACGCGCGCTGGCCGATATCGGCATCCGCCGGCCCGGAGGGCAGGTTCAGCCCGAGCCTGCCGGCGATCAGCACTGCCTGCGTGCGGTTGCTGACGCCCAGCTTGCGCATGATGGCCGTCATATGGGCCTTGACCGTGGCCTCCGATACGCCCAGCTCATGCGCGATCTGCTTGTTCAATTGACCGGCTCCGACCATCTGCAGCACCCGGAATTGCTGCGGGGTCAATTCCCTGACGCCGTTGGCGGCCGCCTGTTCGACATCGTCGGCGCCCGCCGCCTGGCGCGCCTGCTGGGGAATCCAGGGAGTGCCGTCCAGCACCTGATGCAAGGCGGCATCCAGCGTATGGACATCGGCGGACTTGGGAATGAAGCCCATGGCGCCATGATCCAGCGCCCGGCGCATCAGCGCTGGATCTTCATGGCCGGAAACGATCACGATGGGAAGCTGCGGCTGCAGGCCCTGCAAATGCATCAGGGCTCCAAACCCCTGCGCCCCGGGCATGTCGAGATCGAGCAGCAGCAGGTCGGCATCGGGATAAGCGTCCACCAGGACGTACAGGCGCTCGAGGCTGTCCGCTTCGTGGATGGCCGTGCCGGGAAACGCGCGCGCCACCACCCCGCGCAATGCTTCGCGAAACAAGGGATGGTCATCGGCGATCAACAGCTCTGTCATGAAGGCTACGGCGCCCGCGCGAAAATGAGAAAGGCCCCCAGGCCGGCAACGGAGATCGCACAGTCGAGCGGCGCAATCCCCGCTGCGGATACTACTTGATGCAGCGCTCCTCGACCAGCGTATCGACCACGGTCGGATCGGCCAGCGTACTGGTATCGCCCAGTTGCTCGGGCGCGTTTTCCGCGATCTTGCGCAGGATGCGGCGCATGATCTTGCCCGAACGCGTCTTGGGCAGGGCAGGCGCCCATTGTATGTGATCCGGCGTGGCGATCGGGCCGATGATGCCGCGCACATGATTGACGAGCTCCTTGCGCAGCTCTTCTGTGCCCTGCTCGCCCGCCACCAGCGTGACATAGATATAAATGCCCTGGCCCTTCACATCATGGTTGAAGCCGACGGCCGCGGCCTCCGCCACTTTGGGATGGGCGACCAGGGCGCTTTCCACCTCCGCCGTGCCCAGGCGGTGGCCGCTGACGTTGATCACATCGTCGACCCGGCCGGTGATCCAGTAATCGCCATCCTCGTCGCGGCGCGCGCCGTCTCCGGTGAAGTAATTGCCAGGATAGGTGCGGAAATAGGTATCGATGAAGCGCTGATGGTCGCCATAGACCGTACGGGCCTGCCCGGGCCAGGAGTCCTGGATGATCAGGTGCCCTTCGCCCGCTCCCTGCACCAGCTCGCCGTCGGCGCCTACCAGCGCGGGACGGATGCCGTACAAGGGCTTGGATGCCGCCCCCGGCTTGACCGGGCCGACACCGAGCAGCGGCGCGATCAGGATGCCGCCGTTTTCCGTCTGCCACCAGGTATCGACGATGGGGCAGCGCCCTTCTCCGACAACCGAGTGATACCAGCGCCAGGCTTCCGGGTTGATGGGTTCGCCGACCGACCCCAGCAGGCGCAGCGACTTGCGCGAGGACGTCTTGACCGGCTCCTCGCCTTCGCGCATCAGCGCGCGGATGGCCGTCGGCGCGGTGTAGAAAATCGTGACCTTGTGCTTGTCGACCACTTGCCAGAAACGCGAGGCATTCGGATAGCTGGGCACCCCTTCGAACATCACTGTCGTCGCACCGTTGGCCAGGGGGCCGTAGACGATGTAGCTGTGACCCGTGACCCAGCCGATATCGGCCGTGCACCAGAAAATATCGTCTTCGCGCAGGTCGAATACGAGTTCGTGCGTCATGCTGACATAGACCAGATAGCCGCCCGTGGTATGCACCACGCCCTTGGGCTTGCCGGTACTGCCGGAGGTGTACAGGATGAACAGCGGATCCTCCGCGTTCATGCGTTCCGGCTCGCACTGTTCCGGCTGTCCTTCGATGACGTCGTGCCACCAGCGATCCCGTCCTTCCTGGAAAGGCACGTTGCCGCCCGTATGCTTCAGCACCACGACCGTCTTCACACTGTCGGTGCCTTCCTGCCTGAGCGCGGCATCCACATTCTGCTTCAGCGGCACCGGCTTGCCCGCGCGCAGACCCTCGTCCGCCGTGATGACGATGCTGGCGCCACAGTCGCGGATGCGGTCCGCCACGGAGGTGGGCGAGAAGCCGCCGAACACCACGTTGTGGATGGCTCCGATGCGCGCGCAGGCCAGCAGCGCCACGGCGGCATCCACGACCATGGGCAGATAGACCGTGACCCGGTCGCCCTTCTTCACGCCCAGGCTGCGCAGCCCGTTGGCGAATTTGCAGACCCTCGCGTGCAGCTCGCGATAGGTGATGTGCTGTGATGGAGCATCGGGGCTGTCGGCCTCCCAGATGATGGCCGGCTTGTCTCCACGCGTTTCGAGATGCCGGTCCAGACAGTTGACGCTGGCGTTCAATTCTCCGTCTTCGTACCAGCGGAGGCGGAAATCATCGGGGCTGAAATTGACGTCTCGGATCTTCGTGGGCTTCTTGAACCACTGCAGGCGCTCGGCCACGTCCGCCCAGAACGCATCAGGGGATTCCAGCGATCTGCGGTAGGCCGCCTCATAGGCTGCGGCATCGACTGTGTCGGGCCCGGCGAAACCGGCGGGAGCGGGATAAAGAGATTGTTCCGTCATGATGTCTCCATCTGCTGATGTTGTTCTACACGGCTCGGCCCGGCGTTCGCGAAGAACTCCGGCCTATTGAATAAACAGGATGCCCGTATTGGGAAATGGTACCAGCGGTCAGGCGATTTGGTCGATGGTTAAGACTATGGTCGTAGATTCTGCAGCCAGAATGCGCATGACAGGGACTTGGCGTCAGTGACTCGGCCGTCGCGGCAAGCCTGCAGGAACTCCGGCACGGGCATGGAGAACACGTCCAGGAACTCGCCGTCGTCCAGGCTGCGCTCTCCCTGCGCCAGGCCCCGGGCGAAATAGGCGTACAGGATTTCGTTGGAGTAGCCGATGGCCAAGTGAATCTTGCCCGCCGGGGTCCATTCGCGCGCGCTGTAGCCGGTCTCCTCCAGCAGCTCGCGCTGCCCGCAGGCCAGCGGATCCTCTCCGGCATCGAGCTTGCCCGCCGGCAACTCGATCATGACCTGCCCCACAGGGTAGCGGAACTGCTTTTCCAGCAGCACATGGCCGTTGTCCAGCAAGGGAATGACGACAACGGCGCCGGGGTGGACGACATACTCGCGCGTCGTCTCCTTGCCATCGGGCAGGCGCACCAGGTCGCGGCGCAGATGCAGGAAATTACCGCGATACAGGGTTTCCTGCTCGATCAGGGTTTCATGGAGGTGGTCCTGCGCTTCGGTCTGCGGTATCGTCATGGTTTGGTCTCTTCCATTAGGGCCTGGTAATACTAAAAGCTAAAAGGAGTTTCGCATGAATAAGAATACGCGTGGGCGGACAATGCGAGGCTTCCGCTAGCATCAACAGGCGCTGATACGTGACGACGACTTTCCAACTGCTTGGCGGCATCGGCCTGTTCCTGATGGGCATGACGCTGCTGACCGACGGCCTGACGGCATTCGCCGGGGACTCTCTGCGCCGCGCCCTGCTGCGCTTCACGGGAACGCCTGTCAAGGCATTCGCCTCGGGCACGCTGGTCACCCTGCTGCTGCAATCCTCCGCCGCCACCACGATCACCCTGATCGGCTTCGTCAGCGCGGGCCTGGTCAGCTTTCCCCAGGCGCTCGGCGTCGTCATGGGCGCCAGCCTGGGCACCACCGGAACGGGCTGGCTGATCGCCACGCTGGGCCTGAAAGTCAGCCTGGGGCTGTATACACTGCCCCTGATCGGCATTGGCGCCTTCCTGAAACTGCTCGGCAAAGGCCGCTGGAGGACGCTGGGCATGGCGCTGGCGGGCTTCGGCATGCTGTTCGTGGGCATCGACACCATGCAACACGGCATGCGGGGCATGAGCACGCTGTTTTCACTGGACGGCCTGGGCGCGGACGACTGGACGACGCACATCGTCATCCTGCTCATCGGCATCGTGATGACCATCATGATGCAATCTTCCACCGCCATGGTGGCCACGACGCTGACCGCGCTGAACACGGGCGCCATTGCATTCGACCAGGCGGCCATACTGGTCATCGGGGCCGCCATCGGCACCACCATGACCGGCGTGCTGGCGGCCATCGGCGGATCGATCCTGGCCCGGCGCACGGTCCTGGCGCACGTGCTGTTCAACCTGTCCAGCGGCATCATCGCCCTGTTGCTGCTTCCGCTGCTGCTGTGGCTCATCGAAACCCTGCAGCACCGGCTGGGCCTGGAGACCGGCGCCATCGGCCTGGCGGCATTCCACACGCTGTTCATCGGCATCGGCGTGCTGCTGTTCCTTCCGCATGCCGCATGGTTCGCTCAGCGCATCGAACGCCTGCTGCCCGACCGCGCGCCTTCGCCCGTCAGCCGCCTGGACTCCTCGCAACTGCAGGTTCCGGAACTTGCATTCGGCTCGACCCGGCAGGCGATGTCGCAGATCGCCACGGATCTCTTCCTGCCCATCGCCGCGGCCTGCGGCCAGGCGTCCCCCGGCATCCGCATCCAGGCCCTGGCTCTCGACAGGCAGCAGCAACTGGAGCAGGCGCTGAACGCCACGCAGGACTTCCTGTCGCGCATCCCTTTCGCTGAGCACCCCGATCCCTTCGCCGGCCAGCGACTCGACCAGATGCATGCCATCGACCACCTGTTCCGGCTGCACGCCCGCGCATCCACCGCATTGCCGCCCATGATCGCAAACCCGCCGGCCGTACTGGAAGATGCATTTTCGGGACTGCAATCCATGCTCCGGCAGGCGGTCGCAGGACTATCTGGCAGCAATCCGCCCGAGAACTGGCTGCCCGTGATCAAGCAGCAGGCCAGCCACCTTGCGGGTCTGCGGCGCAAGGCCCGCGATCTGACGGTGCGCGAAACCACCAGCGGCTACCGCACCGCAAGCGAAGCATTGCAGATACTCGATATCATGCGCTGGATCGAGCGCGTCGGGCATCACTGCTGGCGCATCTGCCGCTACCTGCAGCCGGCCCAGGCCGACGATGCCGGCAACATCACCGCCGCACGCGATGCCAATGATGTTCGCGACGCCGAGGATCTCGGCGATACCGGCGATCTTGGCGAGAGCCTGGCTATGCCCGGGCGCAGCGCTTCGTAATGAGGACCGGAGCCGCCCGGCCCCGCCGCTAACGGCAAGGTCTGTGCTTCGGCTGGCAGTGAGTCAGCTGTTCGCGCCCGCCAGCCCGCGCTGCACGCCGGGGCGCGCGACGAACACATCCAGCACGCGCCGCACATTGGCAAAATCGCCGAAGCCCACCAGGTCGCCCGCATTGTAGAAACCAATGAGATTGCGCACCCACGGGAAGATGGCCATGTCGGCGATGGTGTATGTGTCGCCCAGCATCCACTGCCGTCCTTCGAGCCAGCGGTCCAGCACCTGCAGCAGGCGACGCGATTCGGCCACATAGCGGTCGCGCGGGCGCTTGTCCTCGAACTCCTTGCCGGCGAACTTGTGGAAGAAGCCCACCTGTCCGAACATAGGCCCCACGCCGCCCATCTGGAACATCAGCCACTGGATCGTCTGATACCGTCCCGCCGCATCGTCAGGCAGGAACTTTCCGGTCTTCTCGGCCAGATACAGCAGGATCGCCCCCGACTCGAACAGCGGCAGCGGCTTGCCTCCGGGCCCGTCCGGATCCAGGATGGCGGGGATCTTGTTGTTCGGGCTCAGGGACAGAAACTCCGGCGTGAACTGGTCCTTGTCGTCGAACGATATTCGGTGGAACTCATACGGCAGGCCCGCCTCCTCGAGGAAGATCGAAACCTTCACGCCATTGGGCGTGGGTACGGAATACAACTGGATGCGGTCGGGATGCTGGGCGGGCCAGCGTTTCGTAATCGGAAAACCGGAAATGTCTGCCATCGGATGTCCTCGGAATGTCGGTTGCACTGATACGCAACGATACCGCAGATCGCTGCGGCCCGGAATGGCCCTCCCTCCCGGCCGCTATCGCCTCCCGTCCGCCAAGGGTTATCATGTGGGCGTTTGCGCCCCCATTGAAAAAGGGGCGCCGGATCCTGTCATCACACTTCAGAAGGAACCCCCTCCATGCGGCTTCTCCACACTATGCTGCGCGTCGGCAATCTCGAGCGCTCCCTGGCTTTCTACACCGAAGTCCTGGAAATGCGCCTGCTGCGCAAGCACGACTATCCCGACGGCAAGTTCACGCTGGCGTTCGTCGGCTATACAGACGAAAGCGAGGGCGCCGTGCTGGAGCTGACCCACAACTGGGACACCTCGGAATACGACCTGGGCAATGCCTACGGCCATATCGCCATCGAAGTCGAAGACGCCTATGCCGCCTGTGACCGCATCCGCGAGCGCGGCGGCAAGGTCGTGCGCGAAGCCGGTCCCATGAAGCACGGCACGACCGTGATCGCTTTCGTGGAAGATCCGGACGGCTACAAGATCGAGCTGATCCAGCGCAAGGAACGCGCCGGCCAGCGCGACTGATCCAGCCCCGACACAGACAAAGACAACCGCGCGCGACGCTCCATGCTGAACACCCTCTGGCTGGCCTTCTTCCTTGTTTCCGCCATGACAGGCCTGTACCAGTGGCTGGTGCTGGACCAGGCGGACATCTTCTCGCGCATCGTCGCCAGCCTGTTCCAGATGGCGGAGCTGTCCGTCAGCATCATGGTGCTGCTGTTCGGCACCCTGACGCTGTGGCTGGGCTTCCTGCGTATTGCGGAAAATGCTGGGCTGGTCGCCTTGCTGGGCCGCCTGCTGGGGCCGCTGTTCCATCGCCTGATGCCCGGTGTGCCGCGCAATCATCCCGCGCTGGGGCTCATCACCCTGAACTTCGCCGCCAACGGACTGGGCCTGGACAATGCGGCAACGCCCATCGGCCTGCGCGCCATGCGCGAGCTGCAAACACTGAACCCGGATCCCAAGAGCGCCACCAATGCGCAGATCCTGTTCCTGACACTGAACGCCTCTTCACTGACCGTGCTTCCGGTCACGATCTTCATGTACCGGGCTCAACAGGGAGCGGCGGATCCTACGCTGGTATTCCTGCCCATTCTGCTGGCCACCTCGGCATCATCGCTGGCAGCCCTGCTCAGCGTGGCGCTGATGCAGCGGCTGCGGCTGCACGATCCCGTCGTGCTGGCATGGCTGGGCTCCGCCGCCCTGATACTGGGCGGGTTCATGGCGCTGCTGGCCACCATGAGCAGCGCGGCCATCGCAGCGCTGTCGTCCCTGCTGGGCAACCTGACGCTGTTCGGCATCATCATCGCCTTCCTGGCGGTCGGCGCCTGGAAGAAAGTGCCCGTCTACGAAGCCTTCGTCGAAGGCGCGAAGGAAGGCTTCGACATTTCCAAGAGCCTGCTGCCCTACCTGGTCGCCATGCTGTGCGCCATCGGGGCATTGCGGGCCTCGGGCGCGCTCGATGCGCTGCTGGACGTCATCCGCTGGCTGGTGCAATACATCGGCATGGACACCCGCTTCGTCGATGCCCTGCCCACGGCGCTGGCCAAGCCGTTTTCCGGCAGCGCCGCCCGCGCCATGCTGATCGAAACCATGCAGAATTTCGGCGTGGACAGCTTCCCCGCCCTGGTCGCCGCCACTGTGCAAGGCAGCACGGAAACCACGTTCTACGTGCTGGCCGTGTATTTCGGATCGGTAGGGATACAAAGGGCGCGCCACGCCGTGGGATGCGCGTTGTTCGCGGACCTGGTCGGCATCATCGCCGCCATCGCCGTCTGCTATTGGTTTTTTGCCTGAGCCCGGGGCGCCGGGCAGGTTTCCGGAAACGATGAAGTCTTTGTTTTAACGCGCAATCAGTGCGATTCGACCGGCGTCAGCGCATCAGCCAGCGCCATGTACTGGGCCACCGAAAGGTCTTCCGCCCTGGCCGTGGGCTCGATGCCCAGCGCCTGCCAGTCCAGGTCCTTCGCCCAATCGCCGAGACTGCGGCGCAGCATCTTGCGTCGCTGCTCGAAGGCCTTGGCCACCACCTTCTCGAACATGGCATGGTCGCGCGGCACGGGGCGGCCTTCCGGCAGGGGTGCCATGCGCACGATCGCCGAGACTACGCGCGGCGGCGGGTCGAAGGCATCGGGCGGCACGTCGAACAGCGCGGTCATGCGATAGCGCGCCTGCAGCATGACCGACAGCCGGCCGTAGGCCGACGTGGACGGCTTGGCCACCATGCGGTCCACCATTTCCTTCTGCAGCATGAAATGCTGGTCCTTCACCTGTCCGGCGAAAGGCAGCAGGTGGAACATCAGCGGGCTGGAAATGTTGTACGGCAGATTGCCGACAATACGCAGGCCCTCGCCCAGCGCGGAAAAATCCACCTGCAGCACATCGGACTCTATGATGCTCAAGCGCGACTCGGGATGCTGCCTGCGCAGGCGGGCCGCCAGATCCCGGTCGAGCTCGATGACGGTCAGATGCTCCAGCGTGCGCAGCAACGGCTGCGTCAGCGCCGACAGGCCCGGTCCGATCTCGACCATACGGTCGGAGGGACGGGGCGCGATGGCGCGCACGATGCCGTCGATGACGGAGTCGTCCACCAGGAAATGCTGGCCGAAGCGCTTGCGCGCCTGATGCGGCTGGGCCATTGAGACTCCTTGGGCCTAGGGCCTGTTAACACTAAAAGGCCCTAGATCAGCGACGCGAGCGGTTGGACTGCGGATCCAGTCGGTTGTCGATATAGGCCTGGGTGCGCAACTGGTTCAGCCAGTCCTCATAGGCCGGATCCGCCCTGCGCTGGAACAGCGCCTGGCGCGCCTGCATGCGGCGGTATTCGTTTTCCATGTTGCGTGTACGGCGCTCGATGACCTTGATCAGGTGCCAGCCGAAGGGCGACTTCACCAGCCCGCTGACCTGGCCGGGTTCCAGCGCATTCATGGCCTGCTCGAACGGAGGAACCGTCGTGCCGGGCGAGAGCCAGCCCAGATCGCCGCCCTGGGGCCCGGAGGCATCCTGGGAGTAGCGGCGGGCCAGATCCTCGAACGATTCATTGCCCAACTCCAGGCGCTCCTGGATCTGGCGCAGGCGGGCCTGGGCCTGGTCATCCGTCACGACCTGGTTGGTCTTGATCAGGATATGGCGGGCATGCGTCTGCGTCACCATCATTGGACCCTGTTCCTGCGACGGCTGTTCCTGGGCCTGCGCCTGGGCGGGAGCGGCGGAGGAACCGCGCGTCGTCACCTTCAGGATGTGGAAACCGTTGCCGCTCTGGATGATGTCGCTGACCTGGCCTGGCTGCAGGTTGCGTGTCGCCTGCACGAACAGTTCCGGCCAGCCGTCGACCGGCCGCACGCCCAGGTCGCCGCCGCTGAGCGCTTCCGGCGCATCGGACGATGCCGCCGCCAGCCCCGCGAAGTCGGCGCCGCCGCGGGCCCGCTCCAGGATGGCCTGGGCCTTGGCGCGGAGTTCAGCCACGCGCGAGGAAGACGAGCCCTCGGGAACCGCCACCAGGATGTGCGCCAATCCCAGCGCGGCGCTCTGCTGTGCCGGCGCCGTTTGCTGGTTCGCGGCGCCGGGACGATAGCCCTGGCTGCGCAGGAAGGCATCCACGTCGGCTTCGCTGATCTGGATCGTGTGTTCCACCGCATCGCGGCGCAGCATGTCGATGCGAACCTCGTCCCTCAGGTTCTGGCGATACGCATTCCACGAAACGCCCCCTTTTTCGACATTCTCGCGCAACTGATCGACGCTGATCTGATTGCGCTGCGCGATTTCGGCCAGCGCGCGCTCGACATCGGCCTCCGAGACCCTGACGCCCAGGCGGTCCGCTTCCTGCTTTTCCAGCTCTTCCATGATCATGCGCTGCAACACCTGTTTCTGCAGCGTTTCCTGGTCCGGCGCGGGGATGTTCTGCTGCTGCAACTGGCCCTGCACGATATGCAGTTGCGCATTAAGCTCCTGCATGGTGATGACATGCTTGTTCACGATGGCGGCGATCCCGTCCACGAACTGGCCGGAGGCGCGGGTTGCCGGCTCCTGCGCCTGCGCATGCGCCAGACCCGGCACGGACAGCGCGCCAACAGCAGATACCAGCACCCAGGCCATGCGGCGTTTCACAGGCAAAGCAAACATCATTCGTACCTCTCGAAGGTCGTTTTTTCAGGCAGGTCGTGCGTGACGGGCTCATAGCCGATGACACGTTCACGCAACAACCCCATGGGATCGGTTCCCAGGGAACCCAGCCCCGTCAATTCCAGCTGCAGGAAGAATGCGGTATTCACATCCTTTGCGGACACCGCGTAGCGCTGCGCGACGACACGCGCCACCCAGCAGCAATCTCCTTTGTACTCGAAGCCCAGGATCGATTGCGTATTGCGCTTTTCCTGAAGCGAGTAATCGAAGCGGCCCATGGCATAGATCTTGTTGCTCAGGGGCCACTGGCCCGAGAAGGTCATGTATTCCTTGGCGCGATCATTCTCTGGATCAATCTCTACGCGATAATCTGCTATCTGTGCAGGATCGCGCTCATAGCGGTAAGACAGTGAGACCGAGGCCAGGCGCTTGGGTTCCCAGCGGATGCCGGCCGCCATGCGGTTGCGGTCGCGCGTCTCGGGATTGAACTGCGCATCGAAGCGCACGCTGAAATTATCGGTCAATGCGGCATTGACGCCGACCAGGTAGTCGGAGCGCTTGGATACCAGGTCTTCTTCCTTGACCTGCCCGGGACTCAGCGTGACGCGCTGCTGCTTGTTGAAGTAGAGGCGCTGCGCCGCCGACAGCGACAGGCGCTCGAAGCCCGTATCGGCATCCAGCCAGCGCGACGTCAGGCCGAACGTCACCTGGTTGGCCTCGGCGATGCGGTCCCAGCCGCCGCTGTAGATGTTCTCGTCGAAGGCCTGTGCAAAGTTGAAGGTCGCCAGCGAGGTATCGTAGACCGGCATCATGGACTGGTCGCGGTACGGCACATACAGGTAGTACAGGCGCGGCTCCAGCGTCTGGATGGAGTCGTTGCCGAACAGCGTGGTGTCGCGCTCGAACGTCATGCCGGAATCCAGCGACAGGATGGGCAGGACGCGCGTATGGGTGCGGTCGAAACTGCTGTATCGCGGCCCCAGCTCGTCCTTGTACCAGTCCGTGCTGTACTGGCTCATGTGCAGACCGGCCTTGGGGGTAACGTACCAGCCGGCTTTCACGATCGGATAGGCGATGCTGGTGTACGAACTGAAGCGCGTGCCATCCGGCGCCTGACGCGTAGTGGTGCCGGCACGCCCTAAGTCATAGAGAACGCCGCGATACATCTCGCGGCGCAGCGGCATGCGGAACTTCGTCACGGAATTTTCCGATACGACGTCGAAATTGTTCCAGCCGTAGCGCGCGCCCCGGAACGTCAGTTCGGGCAGCTTGTCGAACTCGGGACGCCGGTAATAGCCCAGATCCGTATCCTGCAGCGTCTGGTAGGTCTGTACCCGCAAGCCGGCGCTGAAATACTTGTAGCCGCTCCAGTTCAGACGCGCATGGCTAGGCAGGCTGTTTTCCTGGGCCTCGCCCAGTCCCAGCGCCGTGAAGTCGCGGTGGTAATTGTCGTCCGATACCCGGCGCACGTCGAATCCCGCCGAGAAGCCGCCGCCCAGGCGATGCGTATGCTGCAGGCGGTAGGTCCAGCGTTTGCGATCGGCCTCTTTGTCGTTGTTCAGGTAGGCGCCGGAATAGATGCCGGAATAGCCTCTCCCCAGATAGCGGAACTCGCCTCCCAGCTGCAGTCCGCGCTTGCTGTAATAGTGCGGCGTCAGCGTGAAGTCGTAATTCGGCGCAAGATTGAAGTAATACGGCAGCGAGAACTCGACCCCGCTCTTGCTCGTCATGCCATACGTGGGCACGAGGAACCCGGACTTTCGGTCCTTGGTAATGGGAAACGTCAGCCAGGGCGACGCCAGGATGGGCACGCCCTTGAAGTACAGCACCCCGTTGCGGGCCACGCCCTCGTTCTCGTCGAATTTCAGGTCGACCCTGGACGAGGTGATGTACCAGGCCGGATCCGGGCACGGGCAGCCCGAATACCTCATATCGTACAGCCGCATGTGCTGCTGGCTGAGTATCTCCGCCCGTTCGGCCGTGCCGGCGCCGCCGGAGCTCCCCAGCCAGAAGTCCGGCGCGGTCACTTCGCCGGTTTCGCTGTTCAGGTTGTAGTCGATCTCCGGACCCATCACGATGCTCGCGTCGCGCATCATGAGGCCGTTGCCGCGCACCTTCACCTGGCCGGAATCCCGGTCGTATTCGATGCGGTCGCCCTTGACGACGGAATCGATGCGGCGCACCTGCGCGCCGCCCTTCAGCACCATCTTGCCCTCGCCATCGAAGCTCAGGTCGTCTCCCACCAGGAAGACGGACATTTCCTCTTCCTCGAGATTGCGATGTTCGCGCAGTTGCGGAGCAACCTGCAGGCCACGGTGCACCACCTGCTGGCCGGCCGGCGCTGGCGCAGCCGTCTGCGCCTGGACCTGCGCCAGGCTGCTTGCAGCAATAAAGGGAATCCACCAGAAGCCGCGCACGAGTCTATTTTCTCCCAGAAACGGATGCTATTTTGGCATAATTGGCCCGATGCCAACGGGCGCGAACCCGACATTATAGAGAAGCCACCCCAACAACCCTGGATTTATTGTGCAATCTTCCCCCGATATCCGGCTGACGCTGCTGAAACAATGGCTGCAACCCCTGGCTTCCCGCCACGGCTTCGACCCGGACTCCCTGGCGCCGGCTTCCAGCGATGCCAGCTTCCGGCGCTACTTCCGGCTGCAGGCCGGCGAACGCAGCCTGATCGTCATGGACGCCCCGCCTCCGCAGGAAGACTGCCGCCCCTTCGTGCACGTGGCCGGCCTGCTCGCCGACGCCGGGGTGCATGTCCCCGCCATCCTGGAAAAGGACCTGGACCAGGGCCTGCTGCTGCTGTCGGACCTGGGCAAGTACACCTATTATCAGGCCATCCGGCAAGGACTGGACGACACCGCCCTGCAGGTGATGTATCGTCAGGCGTTGCAGGAACTGGTCAAGGCCCAGCAGGCCTCCACGCAGGGACTGCCCAGCTACGACCGCGAGCGCCTGCTGCAGGAACTGACCGTCTTCCCCGAATGGTACGTGCGGACGCACTGCGGCAAAACCCTGGATGCGCAGGAAGAGGCCATGCTGGCGCAATGCTTCGCCACGCTGGTGGAGGACAATCTGCGCCAGCCTAACGTGCTGGTCCTGCGCGACTTCCATTCGCCCAACCTGATGCTCAGCGCGGACGAGAAAGGCGATTTCGTCCCCGGCGTCATCGACTTCCAGGACGCGCTGGCCGGCCCCGTCACCTACGACATCGCCTCTCTCGTCATGGATGCCCGTACGACCTGGGAAGAACCGCAGCAGCTCGACTGGGCCATCCGTTACTGGGAAGCCGCCCGCGCCGCGGGCCTGCCGGTCGCGCCGGACTTCGGCGACTTTCACCGCGCCTACGAATGGATGGGCCTGCAGCGCAATCTGCGCATCCTGGGAGTGTTCGCCCGCCTGTCGCACCGCGACGGCAAGCACGGGTACCTGGACCACATCCCGCGCGTACTTGCCTACACCCGCCAAGTGACCACGCGCTACAACGCGTTCCAGCCGCTGGTCAAATTGCTGGACCGTCTGGAGGACCGCGCCGTTTCCACTGGATATACCTTCTGATGCGCGCCATGATCCTCGCCGCGGGCCGTGGCGAACGCATGCGCCCGCTGACCGACCATACACCCAAGCCCTTGCTTGCTGTCGGCGGCAAGCCGCTGATCGTCTGGCATATCGAAAAGCTGGTCGCGGCCGGCCTGCGCGACATCATCGTCAACCATGCCTGGCTCGGCGAGAAAATCGAAGCCGCGCTCGGAGACGGCGCAGCCTTCGGGGCGAGGATCTCCTATTCCGCCGAATCCCCCGGCGGCCTGGAAACTGCCGGCGGCATCGCCAAGGCGCTGCCATTTTTCCAGGACGAGCCTTTTCTGGTCATCAACGGCGACATTTGGACGGACTGGCAGCCTTCGCAGGCCCTGTCCGCCGCGCAACGCATGCGTGACGACAGCAATATCGACATGTGGCTGTGGATGACGAACAATCCGCCGCATCATCCCGAAGGCGACTTCGCGCTGGATGATGCAGGCATCCTGCATCCTCGCGGCCAGGCGCAAGGCCAGGCACTGACCTTCACCGGCATCGGCATCTACCGGCCCGGCCTGTTCCGCGCCCTGCCCCCCGACACATCGGTTCCGCTGCGTCCGCTGATGCTGCATGCCATGCAGACCCGCAGCGCCCGCGGCGCGCTGCACGACGGCGCATGGACGGATGTGGGCACGCCGCAGCGCCTGGAGACGCTGGATCGGCAATTGGCCGCGGACAGCCGCGCCTGAAGCACGCGCGCCGCATTGCCATGGGCCATACATAGCGCCGTCGCCGGACGGATATCGCTCTGCACGCGAGCAATCGCCATATATTGATACGATTTCTGCTCGATTTGCTACCAGTCATGGCGGCAGGATACGGATCACCCTGGCCGGGCTGCATCAAATCCGAAACAGGTTTATGCTTTTGTCTTTGCGCACCCGCGCAATCCCCACAGCCGCCCCAAACACACTCACCCAAGACCAACAGGAATACCCCGCATGTCCCGGTTCGGCTCCTCGAAACGCCACACTTTCAAACCCACAGCCTATGGCAGCAGCAGCCGCAAGCGCAGGCGCGTTCCCCGCTGGCTGGTACTGCTCCTGACCGGCATCGCCCTGGGTTCGGGCGGACTACTGTTCCTGCAGAAAAACTACGGCCCGGTCCGCCTGACCGCGGAACAGTCCGAACAGCTGCACTACGACTTGAACAGCGCCAACATCGACAAGCAGCGCCTGCAGTCGCAGCTCAACCAGCAGACGCGCGAACTCGACGAGTTGCGCACGCGCTTCGAGCAGCAGACAAAGGAACTGACCAGCGTCCGCGATGAACTGACGCAACTCTACAAGGACGTCGAACCGCTGGCCGACGCCGTCGCCCCGGACCCGCGCGGCACTTCCCCGGGCATCCGCGCCGCACGTTTCCGCAATGCGGACGGGCAGCTCGCCTACCAGATCCTTGTCATGCAGGATGCCGACAAGGCCGACCAGCGCTTCGAAGGCAAGGTCGAATTCGTCGTGACAGGCCGCTACCCCAACGGCCGCACGGGCGTCGTTGACCTTCCCCCGCTCGACATTGCCGTGGGCCGCTACGTCCACATGGACGGCAGCATCGATCTGCCCAACGGCCTGAGCGCCCGCGAAGTCGTCATCAAGATCACGCGCAACGGCGAGTCCCGCATGAGCGCAACCCGCACACTGCGCGTCGCTCCCTGATACGCGCGCCATTCCAGCCGGCCGACGGCCGGCTGGCCAGCAATTCGTAGATACTGTTATCAACGTCGAGCTGCTGTAGCCGCCCTACGGAAAACACCATTGGGCTACGCAGCGCTCAGCCCGACCCGGGCTGCCCGGCTTCAAGCTTTAGCATGTACTCTCTTGAGCGAGGAGATGGCTTCCGGGAATTATGGCTCTGTGTGAAACACATCGTTCAGTGTCGTGGCATCCAGCAGGTTCAGCGCCCACGCGTCCAGTTCGCTGACGAGAGCAGTGCGGAGCCGCTGCTGGATTTCCACCGGCAAGGGGCCGAACTTCCGGGTGAGCTGCTGCGTCAGTAATGCAGCCTTGCCTTGCTCCAGCCCTTGTTCAAGCCCTTGCCGCATGCCTTCCGTCCTGGCGTAATCCAGTGCGTCGATATCATCGATAATGGCTTGCTCACGACGCTCCGCCAGCATGCGCAGCTCACGGTCGGAGATCAGGGTTTCGAGGTGTTGCAAGGCCTCTTTGACGGGCGGGTGCGAAATCTGGCTCATGGCGGTATCATCCGTGGCATGCTGCAGGCAGGCGATCCAGGCAAACAGCTCCTGTGGCAGGCCGTGCAGACTTTCGGCCTTGCTCAGTTCAATTATATGCACTTGCAGCGCCTGCCCCAACTGGATGCGGGGCCGTTCACTGTCGCGCAGGCTGAAATGCCAGCAGGCCTTGTCGCGCTCGTCGGGGAACAGGTCGTTGGCCAGCAGGCTGATGCCGACGGCGGGTTTCAGGTGGCGGTAGTCTTGCCCGGCCTGCAGTTGATTGGCCAGGCCGCGCGCCAGGTAGTAGGTGTTGCGCTCGGCCCAGTGCAGGTAATGGCGCAGTTGCATTTCGATGAGGAACAGCGTGCCGTCAGGATCGCGCGCCAGAATATCGAGAACGATGTTCTTGCCGCTGATGTCTTCGGGCAGAATGCTGGGGTTGAGGATATCGACGATGCTGACCGGCGGCATGCTTTGGCGAACGGCATTGATGAGGTCCGCCAGCAGATGCCGCTGCCGGCAGAACAGCGCCTTGAAGATCAGGTCGTTCGCCAGCGACGGCGGTTTGGGCGGCTTGCTGGATGATGTGTTGCCGGTCATGGCGCCTGCCTGTCGTGTGCAAAAGGAAATCACAGGCAGGATAGGGCAGGCGAACGTCCGTGAAAATTAGGCGAAAATGTCCAGTGAGAGGATTTTTTCCTTGTTGAATTTCAGATGTCCTGCATTTTCTTTACGCCGGAGCGATGGCAGCATCGCAGCCTCACGGAAAACATCGCTGAGCAGCCGCAAACCCGCCTCGCCAAGCAAACGCACTGGGGCGTGCGCAGTTTTTCCGTCGAGACGGGCATCAGCAAAGACATGGCCGGCTTGTCATCCATGCTTTCATCTTCTCTGTACGCCGACTTGCAACTCCCGGCCTATTCTACGAATGGACACTAGTCCATTTGAATGTTCAACCTCTCTACAACCGGAGCCCAGAGCTTCAAGTCATCCTCCATTATTTTGGCGGATTCAGCCGCGTTTCTTGCAAAAGGAATTGCACCTTGTGCGATAAGGCTCGCGGCGAAATCCTGCTCTTGCGTCATGGCCAACACAGCATCCTGAATCTTTTTTACCACTGCTTGAGGAGTCGCAACCGGCGCCATGACTCCATACCATGAGTCGAGAACGGTATCTTGCACCCCGCCCTCAGCGAAAGTCGGCACATCAGGGATGGCGGGCGAACGCTTGTCTGATGCAATTCCCAGCAAGCGTACCTTCCCCGCCGCCACGTGAGACATCACATTCGGCAGGTTCACAAATAAAGCATGGACCTCGCCGGCTTGCAGATCGGTCATGGCGGGCGCGGCCCCTTTATAGGGGATATGCGTTAATTTTACGTTCGCGCGATCCTGAAAGATCTCTCCAACGAGATGGTTGATCGAGCCTATGCCTGCCGAGCCCATGTTGATCGCACCAGGGTTGGACCTCGCGTACTCGACAAATTCACTCATAGTAGCGGCAGGAGTATTCATGGATACCGCCAAGACATTCGGCACGGATGCAAAGGTAGCCGCGGTCAAAAGATCCTTGTTGCTGTCGAAATTCAATTTTTTATAGAGTAACGGCTGCAACACTTGTCCTTGCGTACCCACCAGAAGGGTATATCCGTCAGCGGGCGCCTTTGCGACAACACCGGTTCCGATGGTTCCCCCCGCCCCCGCACGATTGCTCACGATTACAGGCTGGCCCAGGTGGACCGACAAGCGTTCCGAGATAATTCGGCCCATCAGATCCACAGTTCCTCCGGGCGCGAATGGGACAACCAGCGTAATTGGCCTGTTGGGATAATCCTGGGCGCTTGCAGTGAATGAAAGAGCCAACGCGAAAACAGCAGCTATATTTTTTAACATCAAATCTCTCCCTATTATTTATATACAGATCCATTGCCGTCACAAAAAAATGACGGCATCTGGAGCCCTTTTGGATCACGCCTGCTCACAGAATGAACAGCGCATGGCCGCACAACGACTTTCAAGTTGAACAAGACCCCTGATTGACTTTTTCACCTTCAACATAGCCAGCGCGCGGCTGCATTTTTCCGCGACGCCTCTGCCGTCTCGACTTGTTTATGACGTGCCGAGAGCCACTCATTCTGCTCGCCTGCTACGATTCGGGCGATTTCGATGAGTGAAGCTATTTCCGCAGCGGCCGTTCCACCCAAAGACGTGCGCGTATTGACGAAAGTACGGGCATCGAAGCTGTTGCGAATGGCCTCTGTCGATAATCCTGGGTCGAAAATGCCAAGCTCGCGTGCGGCATCGCTTAACAGATCGCTGGTAATTTTCTGAACGGAAATGTCCCGATCAGTGCACAAGCGCACCAGACGCGCTACAAGACTGTGGGCCTCCCGAAACGACAGTGAGCCGTCTCTAACAATCAGATCGGCCAAGTTAGTTGCAGTAGACCAATGCGCGCCCGCAGCGCACGCCATATTTTGTTCGTGCACAGTCAGGCTTTCCACCATGGCCGCCATGAGCTGAAGACTTCCGTTCGTTGTCGCAAAAGCCTCATCAAGCAGGGGCAATTCCCGCATAACAACGTCTCCAGTGCCCTCGGCTCGGAACGTCGCCAACGCAGTAGTGAGCCAGGTGGTCGCCGTGCCTGCTGCAAACTTCACTACCTCCAACCCCGCAGGGTTCTTCTTTTGCGGAAAAATGGAGCTAGTGCCGCAAAACTCGTCAGCGGTCTCCACAAAGGAAAACTCATGACTCGACCAAAGATGAAAATCCGTTGCCAGGTCATTCAGCGTAGACATGACAAATGAGAGCGCAGCGGCGACTTCAGCGGCATAATAGGCTTCTCGCGCCAGTTTCGAATTAACGACAATCCCGTCGAAGGCCAGCAGCTCGGTGGTCCGCATCCGGTTTATCGGCCACGCTGTTCCAGATAGCCCGGCAGCACCCAAAGGATTCAAATTAAGACGGGCGAATGCGCCGCGCAAGCGGTCAAAATCGTCTGAAATCTTTGTACTGAAGGACAGCAGGTAATGACCGAAAGTCGTGGGATGGGCATGTTGCATGCACGTATAGCCCGGCATCAGCGTCTCGGAGTGCTTGGTCGCAAGGCGCAGGATGGCCTCCTGAAGCCTCATGATCTGGTCAAACACTTCCAACAAAAGACGTCTTTTGTAAAGCCGGCGTACAGTCGGCCCCTGATCCAGGCGGCTGCGGCCCGTATGCATTCTTCCTCCTATCGATTCCCCAATCCGCTGGAACAAGTGGCTCTCCACTTGGAGCAGGAAGCTGCCTCGCAGCGGATCGATCGGAAAATGCGCGGGTCCCATTGCGACGATTTCCTGCAGCGCAGCCAAGATAAGGCGAGCTTGCTCTGGCTCAAGAATATTCTGCTCGGCCAGCATGATTGTGTGCGCAATGTCGACCTGGAGATACTCATGAAATTGCCGCACCTCTCGCTCCAGATGCGGCTGCTCGAAAAGCTTCACCATTAAATCGGATGGCGCTGATTTCAACCGGGCCTCCGCCAGCGTACGACTATGCGAAAGCGATTCGGCGCTATTGCTCATAACGATTTTCTCCCCATACTGCTATCCCCCAGTCAGATCCTGATCCACGTCGCAGGTGGATTCGCCACGTATCAAATATATTTCTTGATGGGCCATTCGTCCAATTAATTTTTGTGGGAAACTTCAATAAGTTTTGCTGATGAGAATGACGGGGGAGGAGTATGGAGTTACGTCAAGTAGAGGCTTTCGTGTCGATCGCAACACTGCGCAATTTTCGCGCGGCGGCCAATCGACTGCATATCACTCAACCAGCAATTTCAATGCGCCTTGCCTCACTGGAACAGGAGCTGGGGGTGCGACTGATCGACCGCAGCGGGAGCAGTGTGCAGTTGACTCCCAAAGGCATGCAGCTATTGCAGCTTGCCGAACATCTGCTCGATACCTCCACAGAACTGCAAGTACTGGCTTCGGGCGAGCAAAAGCAGTTGCAGAGAGTTCGCATCGGCACGACCAGCACGATCGTCAATGCCTGGATTGTCGATCTCTTCAAGGAAATAGCACGTGATTTGCCGCATTTAACGGTTGAGCTGATGATAGATACAACACCGCGTTTGCGCAGCCTACTGGAACGGGGAGAGTTGGATTTGGCCATCATCATGGGAAATACCCTGAGTGCAGGGGTTCGCAACCTGCCACTTGCACGCTATGAAACGCAGTGGGTGGCAAGTCGCGCACTTCACTTTCCTGAAGAGATATCGCTGACTGAAATAGCCCAGCATCGCATCATGACTTATGCCAAGGATTCCGCCACCTATGGCTCAATAGAAGAGCTGTTTCGCAATAACGGCCTATGGCCGGTTCGGCTGAGCTCCACCAATTCAGCCGAAGCGCTGTTGCGCATCGTTAAAGAAGGCATGTGCATAGGTGTCGTTAGCTCTGCATGCGTGAACGCTTCCCGCGATGCTGAATCGCTCCAGATCATCCAGGTTCCCTCCACGCTACCCGCATATGAATACGTCGCGTCTTATCACATGGACTCAGTCGGCCGTGTCGGGATGATGGTGGCCGAGATTGCCCAGCGGGTCTGTTGGAGCTGCGCTGCAGGAAGCACCTGATCGTCGCTCGAATTCAATATGATCAGAACGCGGGAACCACCGCCCCCTTGTACTTGTCGGCGATGAAGGTCTTCACCTCTTCGCTGTTCAGCGCCTTGACCAGCGCCTTCACGTCGGCGCTCTCAGCCTTGGCCGGAACGGTGACGAGAATATTGGCATAGGGCGAATCCGAGCCCTCGATGAACAGTGCGTCGTTCAGCGGATTCAAGCCGGCTTCCAGGGCATAGTTCGTGTTGATGAGCGCCAGATCCACGTCGGGCAGCACGCGCGGCAGCGTCGCGGCTTCCAGCTCGCGGAAGCGCAGCTTCTTGGGATTCTCGGCGATATCGCGCGAAGTCGCCAGGATATTGTCGGGATCCTTCAGCTTGATCAACCCTTCGGACTGCAGCAGCAACAGGGCGCGCGCGCCGTTGCTGGGATCGTTCGGCAACGCTACCTGCGCGCCGTCCTTCAGGTCGGCGATGGACTTGACCTTCTGCGAATACGCGCCGAACGGCTCGACGTGCACCTGGCCGACCACGACCAGATCCGCCTTGTGTTCCTTGTTGAACGAATCCAGATAGGGCTTGTGCTGGAAGAAATTGACGTCCAGGTTGCCGTCGGCCACCTGCTGGTTCGGCTGCACGTAGTCCGTGAACACCTTGATGTCCAGCTCGACGCCTTCCTTGGCAAGCGTCGGCTTGACCAGCTCCAGCAGCTCGGCATGAGGCACCGGCGTAGCCGCCACTCTCAGCTTGGCGGCATGCGCGCCGCCCGCAACCGCTGCCAGCGCCGTGGAAAAGGCCAGCGCCACACCCAGTTTTTTCAACAACATGATCGACTCCTTGAATTGATACGACACGTTCGATGGAATTTGCTTGCGTGCTTATTTGCGGCTCAACCGGCCAACCAGGCGGTCGCCGAACATCTGCAGCAATTGCACAAGAATCACGAGAATGGCCACCGTCACGATCATGACATCGCTCTGATAGCGCTGATAGCCGAACCTCAGGGCCAGATCCCCCAGCCCGCCGCCGCCGATGACACCGGACATGGCGGAATAGCCGACCAGCGCAATCGCAGTCACGATGACGGCCGCCAAAATACCCGTCATCGCCTCGGGAATCAGCGCCATCAGCACCGTCTGGCGCGGATGCGCCCCCATGGCGCGGCAGGCTTCATTGATGCCGGGATCCAGCTCGCGCAGCACGTTCTCCACCAGCCGGGCGAAGAACGGCGCGGAGCTCACCACCAGCGGAGGAATCGCGCCGGGCACGCCCAGCGACGTGCCGGCGATCACCCGCGTCATGGGGATCATGACGATCAGCAGGATCAGGAAAGGCACGGAACGCAGCACGTTCACCACCAGCGACAAGGTCTGGTACACCGGCGCATTGGACAGCGCCTGCCTGGGGCTGGTCAGGTACAGCAGGATGCCCAGCGGCAGGCCAATGATGACGGTGAAGACCAGAGAAAACCCGGTCATCAGCAATGTATCGATCGTCGCTTCCCCGATCAGGGCCCAGTCGATATTGGAAAAGTTCATGCGCGCAACACCTCGAACCTGACGCCGATGGCTTCGAAATGCCCCGGCAGTTGCGCCAGCGCCTGCTCCCCGCCTTGTGCCGCCACCACAAGCTGGCCATACGGCGTTTCCTTGATGCGGCCAACCGTACCGTGCAGAATGCTGAGATCCAGCCCCAGTTCGCGGCTGATGCGGCTGAGCATGGGCTGCGCGGTAGCCTCTCCGCGAAAGCTCAGGCGTATCAGCCGCCCCGTCGTCGTATCGGCCAGCGCGCGCCAGCCCTCGGCATCCATGCCGCTTTCGGAGAGCAGCGACTGCGTCACTTCATGCTGCGGGTGCAGGAATACGTCCATCACATCGCCGGACTCGGCAATGCGTCCCGCATCGATCACGGCCACCCGGTCGCAGGCGGCACGGATCACGTCCATGCCATGGGTGATCATTACGATGGTCAGGCCCAGCTTCGCATTGATGTCGCGCAGCAGGCGCAGGACGGACTGCGTGGTTTCCGGATCCAGCGCCGACGTGGCCTCGTCGCACAGCAGCAGATGCGGATGGTTCGCCAGCGCGCGCGCAATGCCGACGCGTTGCTGCTGGCCGCCGGACAGTTGCCCGGGATGCTTGGCCGCCTGATCCGAAAGGCCGACCAGCGACAGCACTTCGCGAGCGCGCTCCAGTTGCTCATTCTTCGGCAGGCCGGCCAATTTGAGGGGAAAGCGCACATTGTCCAGCACCGTGCGCGAACGCAGCAGGTTGAAATGCTGGAACACCATGCCGATCCCCCTGCGCACCTGGCGCAGCTCGGCCTCGGACAGCGGCGTAATGTCGCGCCCCTGCAGCCACACCTTGCCGGAGGTCGGGTGCTCCAGCAGATTGAGCATGCGGATCAATGTGCTCTTGCC
The DNA here is from genome assembly GCF_004342005.1 of Paracandidimonas soli. Lineage (GTDB taxonomy): Bacteria > Pseudomonadota > Gammaproteobacteria > Burkholderiales > Burkholderiaceae_B > Paracandidimonas > Paracandidimonas soli. The sequence continues at coordinate 634,353 of NZ_SMBX01000001.1, read as the reverse complement.
CGCGCCGGAGCGGCCGATGATGCCGAAGACCTCGCCTTCGCGCACCGTCATGTTCACCCCCGCCAGGGCATGCACTTCCCGGCCGGACGACAGATAGGTTTTGGTCAGGTTTTCCAGTCGGATCATGGTAATGAATATCTGGCGGATTCATGCGCTGCACGCGGGTATGGTGCCATGCATGGGAAGTCGGAGAACGGACGCCGTTCCGCAAAGGAGAAAATAATAACCTTTTCCGCTACTCAAATGTAAGCCAAACTTCTTTTGGTTATATGGAAATGACGGCTGATACGCGCTTATGCCGCAGCTTGGCCATTTCGGCAATAATACGGCAATCTGCCAAAAGCAGTACGCAGCCATCGGCCCTCCCGCCGGCTGCAACAGCGCCCGCCGCCGCCAAGATGGCATGCGGGCAGGTCATTACGTCATGCACTATCCATTGCCATGCCATTAGCTCCCGCCGCAAGCGCCGATACCCCTTTGCGCCATCGCCCATACGAAGACGCTCAAGCCTTGTTCACAGGCACGCTGTTCGTCTCGATCACCATGATACTGTTCGCCCAGGCGGGACTTCTGACCGGCAGCACGGCCGGCATCGCGTTCCTGTTGCATTACTGGACGGGCCTGCCCTTCGGCGCCATTTTCTTCGCGATCAATCTGCCGTTCTACTGGTTTTCCTGGCACAGGATGGGCCGCGAATTCACGATAAAGACCTTCGTCTCCGTCGCCATGCTGTCATTGCTGACGGATCTCGGCCCGCGCATGATCCATATCGATTATCTGCATCCCGCCTATGCCGCCGTGCTGGGCGGCTTCCTGCTCGGCACGGGATGCCTGTTCCTGGCGCGCCACAGGGCAAGCCTCGGCGGCGCGACGATCGTATCCTTGTACCTGCAGCAGGCCCACGGCATCCGCGCCGGGAAAGTCCATATGGTCATCGATTGCGGCATCGTGGCGCTGGCATTGCTCGTCGTCCCCATCGACCGGGTCGCCTATTCCATCCTGGGCGCCATCGCCATGAGCGCTTTCCTGTGGATCAACCACCGTCCGGGCCGCTATCTGGGCGGGACGCGCTGACCGCGCATCGAAGCGCAGACCTTTCCGCCGTGCAACCTGCATGCCGCTCGGATTTGCCAGGCCAAGGTCCGGCTAGGCTGTGTCACCTGAATATCCACCGCAAGAATCGGAGTGCTTGCGATTGAAGTCCGCCCTATTCTGACCCTATGATTGGCGAGTCACTCCCGTCTGAAGTCGGGAGATTCCTCGCCACAATATGGGGGCGCCTACGGCGCCGTATAAACACTGCCTCGCTTGACCTCGTCGCGAGCGACGAGGCATACGCTTTGACACGTGGTCATTACAGGACTTCTCTCATGAATACGGCCATTGCCTACGAAACCGAAGACGAACGCTGGGAAGCGGTACTGGCGCGAGACGCTACCGCCGACGGCCATTTCGTCTATGCCGTGCGCACGACCGGCGTGTACTGCCGGCCGGGCTCGGCGGCACGATGCCCCAAGCGGGAAAACGTGGAGTTCTTCGATTCGGCCGAGGAAGCCGAGGCCGCCGGCTATCGTCCCAGCCGGCGTATCCGTGACGGCGAGGCCGGCGCGGCGGCGAAACGCGCCGCGCTGGCGGCCCGCGCCTGCCGCCTGATCGAAGCATCGGAGACGCCGCCCTCGCTTGAGGATCTGGCCGCCGAAATCGGCATGAGCCCGTTCCACTTCCACCGACTGTTCAAGGCAGAGACAGGCCTGACTCCCAAGGCCTACAGCTCGGCCCACCGCGCCCGCCGGCTGCGCGAAGAGCTGAACGCATCGAAGGCTTCCGTCACGGATGCGATCTATGGCGCCGGCTTCAACTCCAATAGCCGGTTCTACGAAGCCTCTGATCGATTGCTGGGCATGCGCGCGCGGGACTACCGCACGGGCGGCGCCGGAACGCTCATCCGCTTCGCGGTCGGCCAATGTTCGCTCGGCGCCATTCTTGTTGCCCAGAGCCAGCGCGGCATCTGCGCCATCCTGCTGGGCGACGACCCGGACGTGCTGGTGCGCGACCTTCAGGATCAATTCCCCAAGGCCGAACTCATCGGCGGCGATAGCGAATTCGAACAACTGGTGGCCGAAGTCGTGGGTTTCATCGAAGCGCCGTCTATCGGGCTGCGCCTGCCGCTGGACGTGCGAGGCACCGCTTTTCAAGAACGCGTCTGGCGCGTGCTGCGCGAAATTCCGCCCGGCACGACGGCAACCTATTCAGAAATCGCCGCTCGCATCGGCTCGCCCAAGGCGGTCCGCGCAGTAGCCAGGGCTTGCGCAACGAACCACATAGCGGTGGCCATCCCCTGCCACCGCGTCGTACGGCGAGACGGCGACCTTGCCGGCTACCGCTGGGGCGTGGATCGGAAAAGGGAGTTGCTGAATCGCGAAGCCCGGGAGACTGTCCTGTAATCAGGATGCCGCCGTGTATCAGGGCAATCCAATCAATGCAGCAATCTTCCGCTTGATAGAGGCCAGTTCTTCCAGACTGACCTGACCTTTGTACGTTGCATGCCGGGCGCGCCAGTCGAGACTCCTGACCTGATCGGCAAGGACGGCGCTATCACGAGCCGACTGGATGGGTACCTCGGCCAGTGTCGGGAACATATGCAGCGCGAGCTACCATGCCTCGTTACCCACCGCCTCGCCAAAATCAACAGATTCGTGCAGGTTTTCGTCCGTGATGCCCGCCAGCAGCGTCGCCAGATCGTCTTGCTGAGGCCCGGCCGGCTCGATGACGATACGTCCCTCGACCACACTATGTTTTAATCCTATTATGGATCCATAATAGGACTTGAATCCTCTTCCTGGTTGACTCGCGATAGCAGTCCACCTCATGATGAGTGCATGGACGGGATTGCATAACTCGCATCGACTCCCCTCTTCTTCTTTTTATGAGCAGTACACCGTACATCTTTTCAGAAGACAGATTTATGACCGAAACTAGCGCAGAACCGCAACCCCTTACCGCCGACAACGTCACCGAACAATTGAGAAACCTGATTCTTAATGGGGCTTTGGGCGTCGGAGTTCAACTCAAGCAAGAGTTTTTGGCAAAGCAATTCGGCGTAAGCCGAATTCCAGTGCGCGAAGCGCTCAGGAGGCTTCAGGCTGAGGGATTGGTGACCCATGCGCCACACCAAGGTTCGATGGTAGCGTCGCGCTCCATTGAGGAGTTACTTGAGACATTGGATATCCGGATCGGTCTGGAAACACGAGCATTGGTGCTGGCCATTCCGAATATGGACAACAAAGTCTTCAAGCAGGCCGAGGAAATCATGCGAGAGTATGATGCCAGTGAGTCTCCGCGCGATTGGGCTGAGTTGAATCTGGCTTTTCATATGTGCTTGTATCGTCCATGCGACCGTCCACGCTTGCTCAAGCAGATAGAGCTCTTGGTGCGTGGTATCGATGTACATCTACGAGCACACCAGTCGTATGCTGCAGGCCGCAAGTCGCCTCAAAATGAGCATCGTGCCATCCTGGATGCCTGTATCGCTCGCGATAAGACTCTGGCCCGAGAATTGCTTGAGGTGCATATTGAACACACTCAAATGGCGTTGCTGGCGGAACAAGAGCGGAGCAAAGCTCCTTATCAGCCTATCCCCGGATTCGCCATCAGAAAGGCGCGTGCAGAAACGGCCAGAAGCAAGCTTACCAGCACCGCAGGCCCTAAAGACAAGGATACGGACAGTGCAAGAAAATCGCGGCGGCCAAGGGCATCGATCATCCAGAAAACGAACTGAGCCCTCATAACGTCGCGGCTTCAACCCTGGGACAGTTCAATGGACCGTTGATGCGCTTTGACTACTGCTTCAGTCACTAGACACCGAAGCGCACTATCCTTCTCGAACACTTCGATGGCGGCATGGGTAGTGCCATTCGGAGACGTGACCTCCTGACGCAACGAGGAAAAATTGGCGCCGTCGCCGCATTGCAACGTTGCCGCGCCGAGCGCTGTCTGAGCAGCAAGCTGTTTGGCTAACTCGCTTGGCAAACCCAGTCTCTCCCCCGCGTCGGCCAATGCTTCGCTGAATAAGTGATAATAGGCAGGGCCGCTTCCACTGAGCGCCGTGATCGCATGAAGCTGCTCCTCGGTTTCCACCCAGTAGGACTTGCCTACAGCATTGTATAGCTGAGAAATCTTATCCCGTAGCGGCGACGTCACGCTGATGCCACCAAACAAGCCAACGCAGCCCTGATGAACCATCACTGGAGTATTCGGCATACTGCGCACAACCGGACATGCAATAGGCAGAGCCTGTTCCAGCGTAGCAATAGAGACGCCGGCCATTACCGATATGATAGAGGCATTTCTCAGCCGCGCGATAGATACGGCTGCCAATGCCTCGCGCGCCATGGCTGGTTTGACGGCTACGATCACCAGATCATAGATGGTATCGGGCAACTCGGCTGCGCTACGATATACGCGAGCTTTGACATCCTGTGCACGGTGAGGATCCACAGCATCGATTCTTTGGACCAAATCCGCTTCAATCCAGGCCTCGCCCAGCGAGGCCCCCATTCTTCCGTAGCCGAGGAAAAGTGCCGTTAGGCTCATGGTAGTTTCTTCCTTGATGGATATTATTTACATTGGATCCAAGATAGGATACATTAGTTGTCATCCAATATCCATATAACAAGGCGTAAGCGATGAAAAAACCTACGGCACAACGGTATGACGTCGTCATCATTGGCGGTGGCATCATGGGATCCAGCGCGGCTTACAACATCTTGCGCAAGGCACCAGGCATCAGCGTGTGCGTGATCGAACCGGATCCCAGCTATGAGTTCTCCTCCACGCTGCGTGCCTCGGGCGGTTGCCGAGTCCAGTTTTCCTGTCCCGAAAACATCGAGATGTCCCTGCACAGCTTGGAATTCCTCAAAGACTTTGAAAACACCATGACCGCCAATGGCCGGCCAGCGCCAATCGACTGGGTGGACGGAGGTTATCTGTTCCTTGTGCCACCCGAAAAAATCGGACTGCTGGAAGAAAACGTATCCGTGCAACGCGAACATGGTGCGCGAGTGGATTTGCTCACGCCAGCTGAACTCAAAGAACGCTTTCCATCGATCTATGTGGACGACCTGGGCGCCGCCGCGCATACACCTGAGGACGGTTGGTGCGACCCTAACGGCTTGCTGTGGGGCTTTCGCCGCAAGGCGGTTGAGCTGGGGGCCGAGTATATACAGGACAAAGTTGCCAGCGCTTCAGTCAGCAATACAAAGGCGCAAAGCGTCACGCTCGAGAGCGGTGCATATATCCAGGGCGACGCTTTCGTCAATGCTGCCGGTGCTTGGGCTGGACTGGTAGCCGAGTTCTTCGGCATGCCACTGGCCGTAGTACCAATGCGGCGTTTCGAACACTATTTCACCAGTGGCAATCCGATCGAGACACTTCCCTACGTCAAGGATTTGAGCCGCCTTGCCTTTCGCTCGGAAGGCAAAGGTTTTTCCGGTGGGCTGGTGGACGGCAATGAAAAACGCGGTTTCAACTTCGAAGTCGATCACGACTACTTCGAAAATGTCGTCTGGCCTGCCGTAGCACACCGCTTTCCGCCGCTGGAAGCAGCCAAGTGCCACCGTACCTGGTCTGGCCTGTACGAGCAGCATGAGCTGGATCTAAATCCGGTGATTGGCTCCTGGAACTCCCGGTTGAAGAATCTATATACGGTGGCGGGCTTCTCCGGCCATGGCATGATGCATGCACCGGCAGCCGGACTCGGTATTGCCGAGCTTATTGTCGATGGCCGCTTTACGACCATCGACCTGACGCGCCTGGGCTATGAACGCGTCGAAACGAATACGCCATACAGCGAGACGGGAATTCTATAGTCCGACTGAGATGAGCCCCCGGATCCGCAAAAGATACGGGGGCTCAAACTTTCCGGGACTGCAACCTCGATGCTGCGACTTACAGCAGGTTCTTCACGAACTCCCCTTCCTTCATGATGACATGCAGATTCGAGCCTTCGGCGTCGAATATCTCCAGGCCTTGATAGGGATCACCGTCCACTACCAGCAAGTCTGCGATGGCGCCCGGAACGATTTCCCCCAGTTTGCCTTCCTGGCGAAGAATGGCGGCATTGACCAGAGTTGCAGAACGGATGACCTCCGCATTCGACAGCGCTTGCGCATGCAGGCTCAGGCCATCGCATTGAAACTGCTGCGTGTGCATTGACAGATCGCTTCCATAGCCGATTTGAACGCCATTACGCTTGCATGTATCGAGCGCCTGCAAGCCTGCCTCCAGGACCAGGTCGTTTTTCCGCAAACTTTCTTCGGATTTGCCCGAAGCAGGGCCAAGCTCCTTGTTCTTCTGATACACGATCAAGGTCGGCACCAGGAAGGCGCTCTTTTCGTTCATCAGTTGGGCTGTGGCATCAGACACGAAGTTTCCGTGCTCAATGGTCCGAACTCCCAGGCGCACCCCTCTTTCGATCGCGTCGTCAAGATAGGCATGCGCGCACGTGTAGACCCCCCAACGATCCGCCTCTTCGACAATAGCCGAGATTTCGTCCTCCCTGTATTGAAGACTCTCCAGTGGATCGTTTGGCGAAGCGACTCCGCCGCTCAGCATGATCTTGATGTGATCAGCACCACGGCGCAGTTCTTCTCGTGTTGCCTTGATGACGTCAGGTAATCCATCGGCAATGGCAGCGAACAAGGACAGCCCCGTGCAGCAGGCGCATCCATAGCCGGTATTGGCCCTGCTGCGAAAATCGCCATGCCCCCCGGTCTGGCTGATCGCCCTGCCGCCAACGAATAATCTGGGCGAAGTGACATACCCGGCATTGACTGCATCGCGCATACCGTAGTCGCCGCCAGCGACGTCGCGCACTGTGGTGAAGCCACGCATGATCATGCCACGAAGCACCACGGTCGATTTGGCCGCCATATAAGTCGGGTTGACATCCGCCAAGGCGGCGATGTTGCGCTCGTTCATGTAAATGTGCACATGGCCGTCGATCAGGCCTGGCATCAACGTCTTTCCCTTGAGGTCGATGGCTTGGGCGCCCTCGGCCTGAATCGGTTGGTCGGATACGGCTACGATCGTCCCGCCGCGCACATGGACATGACAGCCGTCCACAAGCGCGTCCTTCTGAGGAACGAGCAACCTTCCTCCCTTGAAAATATACTCACCCTGCATTTCATGCCTCCTTTTGTGCGCAGGCATGCCCGCGCACAATCTATCACTCAAGTTCCAGACGGCTGACGATGGGGTTCCAGCGCTCGTATTCGAAGCGCATCAGTTGAGCGAAATCTTGCGGACTCCCGGGAGTGCCCTGCAATGACAAATCGTGAAACTGGCGCTTTACCTGCTCTTGCCCCACCGCGGCAACAAATGCCTGATTCAGCTTGTTCACGACGGCATCCGGTGTTCCTGCCGGGGCCAGTACTCCGTACCAGCCAGCGACGCTGACTTCCCCCAATCCTGACTCAGCCATTGTCGGCACATCGGGAAGCTGAGGGCTTCGGGTATCGCCGGCGACGGCCAGCGCGCGTACGCGGCCGTCCGCGATCTGCGTCAATAGTGTGCCGATAGAGTCAAAGGTGAAATGGATGCGGCCGCCCAGCAAGTCTTGCAACGCCGGGCTGAAACCCTTGTAATGAATGGCAGGCGCATCCACTCCTGCTATGGTCTTGAACAGTTCGCCCGCCAGATGACTGGGCGTGCCTGCTCCGGCGGTTGCATAGCTGTATGCGCCTGGCTTTTCCTTGAGTAATTTCACCAGATCTTGAACCGAATTGACAGGCAGCTCGGGATTCACGACAAGGACCAGCGACGACTGCGCCACTTGCATGACCGGCTTGAGATCTGTAAACGGGTCATAGGGCAGCTCTTTGTTGGTGATCTTGCTGATCACCAGCGGAGACAAGGCCCCCAACACAATCGTATAGCCATCGGCAGGAGCCCGGGCGACTTGATTCGTCCCAATGGTGCCCCCGGCGCCCGCCCTGTTTTCGATCACCACCGATTGCCCCAGCACCTCGCTCGCGGGCATCGCCACAATACGCCCTATCACATCAGTAATGCCCCCGGCAGAATAAGGCACAATGAGACGGATGGGGCGTTCGGGATAGTCGGCAGCGCTGGCCGGATTGGCAAGCGGCAACAGGCAGAGCGACATCGCTGTCAATGCACTGCGCAGAATATATTTCATAGGGGCCTCCTTACAGGCATTGATGGTGTTCTTATTGGAACCCATTTTGGATCCATTAATGAATCCGAGTTAACCCCTAACATGATCGAATGCGATGGTTCAAAACACTTGTCAGTTCAAGGGAAAACCCCATACTTATAGGATCCAAACTTGGATACTATAAACATGCTTGCAGCATAATTCCAGGCATGGGCAGTTTCCCGTATCTGAAGAGAGTATCAATGAACCCATCGAGCTGTGACACCTACAACGCCATCGTTGCCTATCTTGAAAGCTGTGCAGCCAACGATGCTCCATGCCATATGTCAGCCGAACAGCTGACATCGTTTCTTGTAGAGATCTTTGAACGCGCTGGCGCGGCCAGCCACACCGCCCGGATCCTGGCGCGTACCTGCGCCCTGGCCGAGCAGGACGGCGCCAAGAGCCATGGCCTGTATCGAGTCCCAGCATATATCGCCACTTTGGGCACTGACTGGGTTGATGGTGCTGCAGCCCCTGAAGTCGTGACATCAAAGGGGGCCACGGTAGTCATCGATGCCCGCAATGGCTTCGCCCAATGTGCGCTTCAGGTCGCGCGACCGCTGATTGAAGAACGGGCAAGAGTCTATGGTGTAGCGACTCTGCTGGTTCGTCGTTCTCACCATTTTGGAGCCTTGTGGCTGGACGTCGAGCCTTTCGCCCGACAAGGATTCGTCGCACTCACTGCTGTCAACAGCATCAGCCATATGGCTCCCCACAGCGGTAGCACACCGTTGTACGGAACGAACCCCCTGGCATTTGCTTGTCCTCGTTCAGGACATGATCCGATTGTCTTTGATCAGGCATCCAGCCTGATGGCAAAAGGAGATCTGCAGCTCGCCGCTCTCCATGGAGAGCAAGTTCCACTAGGCACGGGTGTCGACAAACACGGGAAGCTTACGCAAGATCCTCATGCCATCCTGGCGGGCGGTGCCTTGCTTCCATTTGGCGGACACAAGGGGTCTTCCATTGCAATGATGATCGAGATCCTTGCCGCTGGTCTGACGGGAGGTGCGTTTTCCTGGGAAATCGATCGTTCCGAATATCCCGACGCGCACACGTCTCGCGCCGGGCAGTTTCTTCTTTGCATCGACCCGTCCCATTCGGCAGGCCCGGGGTTTACCGGACGCATCGAATCTCTCGTCCAGGCATTGCATGATAGCGGCCAACAACGGCTACCCGGCGACAGGCGATACGCCATCCGCAAGCAAGCCGCCACACAGGGCATTGCCGTTTCACCTCAGGCAATGCTCGATCTGATCCAAGCCCTCTGATTATTCCCGACGCGGCCCTGCCCCGATACTGTCGCGCCATTCATCCATGCCATTCTACGGAGCTTTCACATGCATAACAAGCGACGCCAGATCCTCATTGCACTGAGCCTGTGTACTGCGGTGATACCCGCGCAAGCTGCGCAATCCAAATCCAGTTTCCCCGAACGCGCCTTGACCATTGTGGTCCCGTTTTCCGCGGGCGGCGGCAGCGATGTTGTGGCACGCATACTCGCAACCGGCATGAGCGCCAAGCTGGGCCAGTCAGTCATTGTGGAAAACAAGACCGGGGCCAGCGGCAACATCGGCGCAGAAGCGGTAGCCAAAGCCAAACCCGACGGCTACACACTGCTGTTCGGGAGCATGGGAGTCATGAGCGTGAACACCCATCTCTACCCCAATATGTCTTTCCAGCCCGAAAAGGATTTCACCGCTATTGGACGAATCTATGATACTCCTCACGTCATCGTCGTGTCGCCGGAGTTTCCGGCGACATCCTTGAGCGACCTGATTTCACTAGCCAAATCGAAGCCGGGTTCTCTTACCTATGCATCCGCTGGGAATGGCACATCGACCCATCTGATGGGCGCCCTGTTCATGGATCAGACCAAGACGAAGCTGACGCACGTTCCCTATAAAGGGAACGCGCCGGCACTCAACGATACGATGGGTGGCCATGTCGCCATAATGTTTGACCAAGCTACAAACTCGACAGGCCAGATCCGGGCAAAACGTCTTCGCGCGCTTGCCGTGACCTCCAAGAATCGACTGACCGACTTGCCGGAAGTGCCCACTGTGGGAGAACTCGGATATCCGGAGCTCGAGGCTACCTCATGGACTGTCCTGGCCGCACCGGCTGATACTCCAGCCGATATTGTCGAAAAGCTGAGTCAGGCATTGGAAGCCGCCCTTGCCGACGCCGACATCTCAGAAAAAATCAAGCAGACCGGCGGGCTGGTCAACTATGAATCTTCTGCCGCAGCCAACAAGCTGGTAAAGGATGAAAGCCTTCGTTGGGGAACCTTGATCAAGGCCGCCAACATCGCTACCAATTAATCTTTCGTTTACAAATACCGGTGTGCGGAGTGCCTGCTGAGATCCTTTTGCTGGATCAGCAGTCAGGTACCCCGCTCCTGATCAATCCCGCTCTTGCATTCGCCTGTCAGCCAAACTTGAGGCCGAGTTCTTCGACAATAGGACGCCAGCGCGTGTATTCATCTTGCAAGAGCTGTTTGAAGGCCTGCGGAGATGTCGCGTTGGCAATGGCTCCCAACTCGGTAATCTGCTGAGTGACTTCCGGCAAGGCGACCGTTTTATTGATGGCGTCGCTTAGCGTTTCAATGATGGTCGCTGGCGTGCCAGTCGGTGCCAAGTATCCATACCAGCCGCTTACATCAAACTCGCCAAGCCCTTGCTCTTCCAGAGAGGGAACGTCGGGCATGAGCGGGCTTCTCGTCTTGGCGGCTACGCCAAGAGGCTTGAGTCTGCCGGACTTGATAAAAGGCAGAAGACCGGCGGCCGAATCCATAGTCAGTTGAACCTCGCCGGCAACCAGATCAACCAGCGACGCGCCTGTGCCCTTGTAGGGGATATGCGCCATATCGACGTCGTACCGCTTTCTGAACAGTTCGTACGCGAGATGGCTGGGGGCTCCCGCTCCTGCGCTGGAGTAATTATATTTGCCCGGGTTCTTCTTCAGAAGATCAATAAGATCTGGAGCATTGGAGACTGGCATGGCCGGATTCACAGCTAGTATCAGGGGGGCCGATGCGATCTGCGTAATGGGAACGAAATCAGTGAACGGATCGTAAGAAAGATCCTTGGCTGCAATCTTGGCAATGACCAAAGGCGCGATTGATCCCATCAGGATTGTATAGCCATCGGGCGTCGCTTTCGCGACCTGGTTTGTGCCCAGCAGGCCGGCTGCCCCAGGACGATTATCCACAATGACCCTGGCGCCGGGCAATGAGTCACTCATTTTGTCTGCGATCAGGCGGGACAGAATATCGGTAATGCCGCCTGGAGCGTACGGGACAATGATTCTGATGGGTTGTTGGGGAAAGTTGCTGGCAAACACGCCTCTTGCAGCAAACGACAGCGCGCCAGTTGCCGTACCTAACAGTACGGTACGTCGGGTCATGGTCATGATGGACTCCTCTTTCTTGACATAAGGGCTAATGGGCTACAAAGTTGATTTGATTTATATTATCCGAAATTGGATCCAGAAAATAACAAAACTTACCCTTATTCCACATCAGAACCTTGGGATCTTCTGGTTTCCTTGCAGCGGAGCAGACGGCGATATCGTAGCCTGCAATCAGGGCGGAATCACTGGCATTCGCAGTCAACCCTGCCATTCTCCTGGTCCAGCCTCGCCACAGGACGGAAAGACGGGCTCAAATAATGCCCCGCTCCTTATAAGGCTCGTTGCGCTCCACGCGGGAGTGGCCAAATCGCGTCAGATCGATCGTTTGATAACGGCCGTCCACGATCCATTCGGCCACGGCCAGCCCGGTAGCAGGAGCATGCATCAGACCGTGACCGGAAAATCCGGCAGCAACGATGAAGTTGTCACGCTTCCCCGTCCAGGGGCCAATGATGGGATTGCCATCGAGGTCGCACTGTTCATACAGACCTGACCATGATTTGGTCAACTGCAGTTCACCCATACCGGGAAAGCGCCAGTTCACAGCGGGGCGTACGATGCGATCGAACCAGTTGACATCGAGCGCTTGAGCGAAGCCGCGCGGCGTCTTGGTATCTACCAGTCCTCCCGAGTAGCCGCTGTTGGTCGAACGGATGGCCAAGCCCTGCAGATCTTTGACGTAAGGCATGTTCGGCTGGAAAAACTCGGTTGTAAAGTTATGCTCGTAGCGCACCATCGGATTGATGGGTAGCGGCATCCCAATCATCTGGCTTATTTGCTGCGCCCACGGACCGGCAGCATTGACAAAGAAATCGGCACGCAAGCTCCGCCCCGAGCGCAGCTTGGCAGCCGTTACAAGACGCTCGCCTTCATCGAAACCGACCACGGCATCCTGCACAAACTCCACACCTGCATCGCGCGCCTTTTGCACCATTAGAGCCCAATACTTTTGAGCATTGAACCAGCCATCCCGTGGCGAGAATACGCCCGCACCCAGATCGTCGACACGCATCATTGGAAAGCGCTCCTGGATCTGTTCAGGCGTGAACAACGATGCTTCCACACCCATGGAGTGCTGGATCTCGAGATTGGACTCGAGCAACTCGATGCCCTTGGGTGGAACGATGAAAAGATAGCCGCGAGAATGCCAGTCAACCCCGGCAAATGGCGATTCCGCCGAGGCATCCAGCGACTGCATGTATTCGATGCTGAAGTTGGACATGGCGATATTTTCCGGACAGAAGAACAGGCGGCGCGAGCCGCCGGAGCCGGAGGTGGCGGACGAGGCCAAATCGCTGAATGGATCAGGTTCGATCACGGTGACACGCAGCGAAGGCTCTTTCTGTTTGCAGAACAACGCGATACTGGCGCCAATAGCGCCGCCGCCAATAATGATCACATCCGCCATTTCATTTCCTCTTCAGAGTTACCGCCATCCAGTGGTGGCATAGTATTATAGGATAAAATGATGGATCCAATTTATAACGACAAATCATCACAACTTGCAATAGCGAGTAAGCGTCATTCCAAGGCCGTCTTGACGACCTAGATAGCTTAGGTCCAGTTCACGCCAGGCTGATTCCACTCATCGACACGCTCGCCGCTGGCTTGGGCGGTGGCAATGGCGGTATCAAGTCGTTTTAAGATTGAGCTCAGAGGTTCATTTGGCCGGTAACGCAGCATGGCCACGGCTTGTTTGCCATCATAGGCGACTGCGGCATTACGCACCGGCTGGATCGCCCCAATCATGACATGGCCCTCACCCTTGATCAGCGCATCAATATGCCGATGATCAGAGGTATTTACGCCGCCTTGGGCAGGCTTTCGTTTAGCAGGTCCAGACGCCACGGCAACAACTCGTCGATTTGATTGATTGGATGGTCAGCGATGCGCTCGAACACGGCGCGCAGATAGGCGAAGGGCTCCACGTCGTTGAGCCGCGCCGTGCTGATCAAGCTATAGATTACCGCCGCGCTGTGCCCACCGCCATCGGAGCCGGCAAATAAATAATTACGCCGGCCAAGAACCAACGGGCGAATCGAGCGCTCGGCCGTATTGTTGTCGATCTCGATGCGTCCATCATCGCAATAACGGGTCAGTGCCGCCCAATGCCCGAGCGTATATTTGATCGCCTTGGCCAGTTCGGATTTAACCGAGACCGTCGCGAGCACTTGCTCCAGCCAGTCCTTTAGACTGACCAGCAGCGGCGCGGCCTGCTGTTGGCGAGCCGATTGGCGAAGCGCCACGGCACAACCTCGGATCTCCCGTTCAATAGCGTACAAGGCGCCAATGCGGGCTAATGCCTCTTGTGCGATGGGCGAAGGCTCATGTTTGAACAGGTCATAGAATTTGCGCCGGGCATGCGCCCAGCAGCCCGCCTCCACGATCTGCCCGCCACGGTACAGAGCACCATAGCCAATATAGGCGTCTGCTTGCAGGATGCCGCTAAAGCCTTGCAAGTGTTTTTGAGGTCGTTCGCTTTTGCGATCCGGCGAGTACTGATACCAGACCGCAGGCGGAGCGCGGCTGCCGGCCGGTCGATCATCACGCACATAGGTCCACAGCCGCCCGGTGCGAGTTTTACCCCGCCCCGGATCAAGAACCGGCACGGGCGTATCGTCTGTGTGGATCTTCTCGGCCTGGCGTACGTAAGGGCCCAGCGCGTTGCTTAAAGGTTCCAGTAAACAGCTCGATTCCCGTACCCATGCGGCCAGCGTGGCACGCTCCAGCTGAACGCCGGCACGACGATAGATTTGCTCCTGCCGGTACAGGGGGGTGTGATCGGCATACTTGGCCACAACCACCTGCGCAAGCAAGCCGGCATCGGCCATGCCGCGTGTGATCGGGCGCGAAGGCGCAGGTACTTGTTCGATATGAGAGCAGGTCCGGCACGCAAGCTTGGGCCGCACATGTCGGTGCACCTTGAAGTAGCCCGGCACGTAGTCAAGCGTTTCGCTGATGTCCTCGCCCAGCGTGCGCAGTTGGCCACCACAGTGCGGGCACCCGCACGCTGTGGGGGCATGAACAATCGTTTCGCGCGGCAGGTGTGTGGGGAAGGCGCGAGGCCGGCGACGCAAGACGGTGATGTTATTAGACGGCTGCGTCGGCGAGGTATCAGCGGGTGCCTCAGCGACGAGCAATGATTCGTCGGCAGTTTCGGGGAGATCACCCAGCGCCAATTGCAACTGATCCATCAGTTCGCTCATGCGCTCTGAAGAGCGCCCATATTGCCAGCGCTTCAGACGGGCAATTTCCGCCACCAACTTGGCAATGGTCTCATCGCGCGAGACCAGCATGCGCTTGAGCGTATCGATGTCGTTGGGTAAGGCGGTGGCGGGCATGCGCGCCAGTATAAAGTAAGGCGCTTACCGTGGAAATAGCTTTGTACCGGTCTATGCCTAGGCTGCCCTGGTTGGCTGCCAGGTGCGCTCTGGACGGCGCCAGTCAATGCCTTCGAGCAACATCGATAGTTGCGCGCCCGTCAAATGCACACTGCCGTCTTGGGCTTGCGGCCAGACGAAGCGACCACGCTCCAACCGCTTGGCGTATAGGTTCATCCCGTCGCCGCTCCACCACAGCAGCTTGACCAGATCACCACGCCGGCCACGGAAGATAAAAACATGACCCGAGAACGGATCGTGTTCCAGCGTAGTTTGTATGAGTGCTGCCAGTCCATTCATGCCGCGACGCATGTCAGTCACGCCTGCGGCAAGCCAGACGCGTGTACCTGAGGGTGGCGCGATCATACCGGCATCAGACAACGTAGGACCAGACGCAACTGGATCGGATCCACCTTGCCGTGCACCCGCACGCACGCCCCGTTCAGTTCGATCTCGATGCGGCTATCCATTTTCAGCGTACTATCGACCGATTCCGGCTCGCTCTGGTCACTGGCCTTTATTGCGCCTGCCGGCGGCAACGTCACCGGCACCAGTGCACAGCCATCGGTGCTGCCCAGCAAGCCGGCACGCAGCTCCCGTCGCCACTTGAACACCATATTGGTGTTCAGCCCATGGGCCAGGGCCACCTTCGCGACCGAAACATCCGGTGCGCACGCCGCCATCGCCACCTCACGCTTGTAGGCAAGTGGATAGTTGGGTCGACCCTTGCGGTTTGAGACCCGCACTTCACTTGTAGACATTGTGATCCCCACTACTTTTTGGTGGGCACCACTTTGAACTGATTCAGCCGTCGCGACTAGGCGGCCTTCACATGACGCTTACAATAACGAAATCGGAGGCCTCCGAAAAGCGCACGGCCGGAACGGGCACCAAATCAGTCTGCTTCAACGGCAAAGCTCCTCCACTTTCCAATATGCCGTCCAGGCAGGCCGTTGCGGTCAAGCACCTTACTCTTACGCAATAAGGTAATTCGTAGAGCCTCCACTCTCAGGATTAGCGCTGGCCGTCGCCGACTGAAATAGCATTCGCGCGCAGGCCGCCCAAACGCTCATGTATGCGCGATCCCGTGGAAACCACCAAGGCATAGAGCAGTTCATCTGGACGAGGACTTTCGATAGCACCCACGTCCATGGTACTGAAGTGGCTTCTTATGTAGCAGGCTTCAATATGGTGCAAGGGAATCTGCAGACGGGCGCCTACGGACGAAACGACTTTGGCTGCTGGCACGATGGACTTAGCCCTAGGCAGCGCGGCGCGCATAGACCAATCTCCCGCCTCGTGCCAAATGGCCCCGTGCACCATCTCGCCATTCAGCCCCACGTAAATGGACTCAACATTTAACAGCTTCTTGCAGACTTGCAGCGGGCAATCGGCTATAAAGCGCAGCCGCCGATTTCCTGCGGCCCCGACGCAGCGGTTGGCGACAGCGTGAGCTTTTCCGAAGACCTGGTCTGCAAAATCTAGGTTCAGAGAAAATTTCGCTATTCATCCCTTTTCAAGTAATGGGTATCCAGCACTACTGGATATTAGACACTGTCTAATATTTGACCGCAAAAACAAAAAGCGCAACCAGTATGGCTGCGCTTTTTGCTTGATTTCATTGAGTTTTCTGGTGGGGTGACTGGGACTCGAACCCAGGACCAACGGATTAAAAGTCCGGTGCTCTACCGACTGAGCTATCACCCCACGATAAACTCAAGCCCATCATTATGGGCTAAAACGCCTACTTTTGTCAAACCAAGTCCTGCCCAAGGCGCTTTGCCTCGCGTGCGTCGCGCCACAACGCGATGCACAGTACAGCCAGAAGCACTGCCGAAACCAGCGGCCAAACCAGAATATAGGCGGTCAGAAGAAAAGTACTCATGATTTCGCTCCTTCCATAAGAGGTGAAGAAGAGGGTGCGATCCGGACAGCCGCGGCACTTTGCCCGCCTCTCTCATCGTGGAAACTGCGCACGCGACGGGAAAGCTGGCTGAAATCGAATCGCTCGTTGCTGCGCAGGCTCACGCTCACGCAAACAATTGCACTGGCGCCATAGGCGGCCAGGGAACTCAGCAATACCAGGTAGTGACGCAATTCGCCGAACGCATAGGGAGCCAGAACCACCATGGTGGCTGCGCCGGCCGCAAGGCCGATGCGCTTGCCCAGGAAACCGAACGCCATCAGCCCGATGACGACTCCGGCGCCGACGATAGCTATGATTTCCAGCATAGCGGCGAACATGCCCTGCACAGGCAGCAGCTCGAAGCGCGCAATGCAGAACAGGCTCACCGCAACCAGAACCGACGATGTGAACGCCCGGTTGGTCACGCGATCCCAGTAGAAGCTGGCAATGACGGGAAATACGATGGCTCCCCACAGGGCGCCGACGAACACCAGCACCACCAGGATGTCCAGCCTCAGGCTGGCGAACACGATACCCAGCACTGTGGCCACGATCATGGTGACGCGGCCCAGCAACAGCATCAACCTGGGGTTGGGCCGTCCGCGCGCGAGATTCTTGCCGTAGACATCGGTCATCATGATGGCCGACAGCGCGGACAGGTCAGAATCGGCGGTCGAGGACAGCGACCCCACCACCAGGATGAAGAACATACCGATCGCGAACGGAGGCAGATAGGTCGAAGCCATCTGCGGAATCAGGTTGTTCGTATCGCCGTCAATGGGTACGACGCCCGCCATCAACGCCAGCAGACCGATCATGCCCAGGCCGATCACGATTGCGCCGTAGCCCAGAGTGGCGGTAATGAAAGTCGGCTTGATCAGATCCTGTCGCACGGCAAACAGGCGCTGGGCGATAGTCTGGTTGCCGATGGCGTAGGCCAGCACGGCAACGAAAAATGGCGCCCCCTGTTCCAGAAAGGCTGTCTTCGAGAACAGGCTGGCCTGTTCTTCGGTCAGCCGGCTCATGCCAGTCTGCAGCAATTCGCTGCCTCCCGCGCTGAAATACACCATGGGAATGATGACCGCGGCGCATACAATCATGGCGACCAACTGCGCGAAGTCCGTCATGACCGAAGCGCGAAAGCCGGACCACAATGTATAAGCCAGTACGCCTACGCCCGCGATGATGACACCCTGGATGAAGCTCAGGGGTGACAGAACCGCCACCAAGGCTCCCGCCGCGCTGAAATTGACCATCAGGCTGATGCAGCTTCCCACCAGGTTGGACACGGCCATGATCATCTGGCTGGAACTGCCGTGGCGAGCGTGCATGACCTCGGCCAGCGTGTGAGCCTCGGGCGCCAGTTCGCGGAAACGGCGGCCGAAGGGATAGATGAATAGAATCATCAACGCGCCCCACATGCCGTAGTGAATGGGCCCGGACAGCCCATAACGGTAACCCGACGTAGCGCTGGCATAGAACGATGCCGCCCATATCCAGGTCGCCATCATGCTGGCAGCCGCCATGCCGAAGCCGATGGCGCTGTTGGACACCATGTAGGCGTCTGCGTTTTCGTTGCGCCGCACGATGGTCAGAGACATCAGGAAGGTCAGGACATAAAACCCGACCAGCAATAGGATCGCCGTCGAAGTCGACAACTGATAAAAAGCACTTTCCTGCATTTGCTGCGATTCCTTGCATTACTGCGAGATATGGCGGCAAAAAATGCCCCCACGCTGCGCCTTCGGCTTGCTGCCCCCCAAGGGGGCGCTTTTTGCCTAGGGAGCGGCCCGGCGGCAAAAAAGGCCCCCACGCTGCGCCTTCGGCTTGCTGCCCCCCGAGGGGGTGCTTTTTGCCTTGGGGCGGCCCGGCGGCAAAAAATCGCCCTTGGCAATTCATGGATTGCGCAAAGGGATTTGAATCGACTGACCGGGCGACGGCCAAAGCCTGTCCAGCCATCGGCTTATGCCGATAGTGGCGGATGCCATATCTCCGGGGAGCCTGCGGGATGAATGGGCATATCCCGGCCAGGCGGATCATGCGAATTGCCCTGCTTTCCGGATTCCGCTCCCCCTGCGAAAACCGGTCAGTTGAAATCAATCAGAATGATTGTTGATATAATAATTTCAACTCGAATGATTGTAGCACAAATATCCTGCGCTAAAAACCAGCAGATGCACGAAAGTGCTTTTCTTCTTCCAAAAGTGCGCCCTCAGGCTTGGGCGGATCGGCCTGGCGCTACAAAGCCGCTCTACGAAGGATCGCCGGCAGCTCCCGGAATCGCCTTCCGCATGATCCCGTGTTCGTCCAGATAGCCATCCAGGATGTTGAAGTGATGACAGCCCGGCAACATGTGCATATCCACCTGCGCATAGCCCGCTCGGCGCAGTTGTTCCGCATACCGCACCGTCATGTCCTGCCAGTGCGCCGGCTCCAATGCCCCCGCCACCAGCGTCACCGGCGCCTTGAGCCGCGGCGTACAGTTCTCCATATTATTGCGATCCGCCATTTCCCTGCTCAGGCGCAGGTCGTCGTTCAGGCTGGTCATCATTGCCGGAGAAGGATCGAAAACGCCGCTGACCAGCAGCACGCCAGTCAATGCGGACGGAATTGAAGGGTCGCCGTTCCAGTCGGCCGACAGGATGGCTGCCGACAGATGCGCGCCGGCCGAATGCCCCGAAAGGCTGATCTTGTCCCGGCTTGCGCCGTAGCGATGGATATTGGCGCAGATCCAGGCAAAGGCCGCCCGGGCGGAAGCCACGACCTCGTCCAGCGTCGATGCCGGACACAGCTCATAGTTGGGGATGACCGTCGTGATTCCCCGTTCGGCCAGCGCTCCGCCGATGAAGGCGAAGTTCGCCTTGTCCAGCGCGCGCCAATAGCCGCCATGGAAAAAGACATGCACAGCGCCCTCCTCGCCGCCGGCCCCCGGTTGCGCCGGATAGATGTCGAGACTGTGCAAAGGATGGTCGCCATAGGGGATGTCCAGCCAGGGGGAACACTCCGCCAGCGCAGCCTCGTTCAACCCCGTGCGTTCCTGGTCGTAGCGGGCGAAGTCGGGCACCGACACCCGGGGATTGAAATGAAATTCCAATGCCTCCCGGTCCAGGGCGCGCCACGGTAAATCCTGAAGTGGTTGCGGCATATGTATTCCTCCGTCATGAAACAGCAAAAATCAAAACGCCCATCACGCTCAGATGCGCCAGGGCGAAGG
The DNA here is from genome assembly GCF_004342005.1 of Paracandidimonas soli. Taxonomy (GTDB): domain Bacteria; phylum Pseudomonadota; class Gammaproteobacteria; order Burkholderiales; family Burkholderiaceae_B; genus Paracandidimonas; species Paracandidimonas soli. The sequence continues at coordinate 614,221 of NZ_SMBX01000001.1, read as the reverse complement.
CACGACCGTCATTTTCAGCGAGGGGAAAACCGGATCCCCCAGCGCCAGACTAGTACAGTAGAATAGGCCCCTTTCATTGGTTCCACAACGACCGTGACATTCCGACCGTGACATTTACTGCACCGACCTCGCACTTCACCGAGCCGACCACGGACTATTGGCAGCAGATCCTGCCTGGCGATGCGCTTGGGCCGCAAGAACTGTCCCCGCCATGGCGCTACGGCTACCCGGCCCGCCTTCCCGACGGACGATTCCTGATGCTGCCCATCCGGCCATTCCGGGACAATCCATCCCGGGCAGCCGCTTCCCTGATCTGTACGCAGGCGTCCTTCGATGTCGCGGAAGCCCTGGCGCTGATGCTTGCTCAACAGCTGGCGCCGTTGCAGCCGGATACCGTCATCGGACTGCCCACGCTGGGACTGACCTTCGCTCCCACGGTCGCCCGACACCTGGGCAAGGCCCGCTACGTGGCGCTGGGCTACTCCCGGAAATTCTGGTACGACGACGAACTGTCCGGAAGCGTATCCTCGATCACGTCTCCCGCCCCCGGGAAACGCGTCTACCTGGACCCGAACCTCGTGCCTCTCGTGCGCGGCAAGCGCGTCGTGCTGATCGACGATGCCATCAGCAGCGGCAATACGCTCAAGGCGCCCTGGGACATGATCGAGTCGCTGGCCGATGAGGTCGTCGCCTGCGGCGTCGTCATGCGGCAGAGCAGCGTCTGGCGGGACAAGCTGGGGCCGGAACGGGCGCAACGCCTGGTCCATGTATTCGACAGCCCATTGCTGCAAGCTGTTCCCGATGGCTGGGCGCCCTTGCCGTGACGCTGTCCGGCCAATCATCCCGCGCCATTCCGGTGCGGGAGTTGCCTCTCGATACGCACCAACATAACGCCACGAGCCCGAAATTCCAGCCTGCCGGCCTCCTCTTCCCCTGGGAGCCTGCATGGCACGGTTATTGCTTTCCAACCCTTGCGCTTATAAGGGATTATCCGATTCCGTATACCATATTTCTTCCGTATACTTGCTCAAATCCGTATACGATTTCGGATACTCTTGCGCAGTTTCTTTAGCCATTCACCACCTCTGGAGCATGAAATGGACACTGCAGCACACAAGAAAAACCTCTCCGGCGGCATCAGCCGCCGCGACGTACTCAAAACCGCAGCGGCCGGCATGGCGCTTGGAACGGGACTGATCGGCATGCCGGCCATCGCCCGCACCCGCAACATCAGCATCACTCTGCCCTGGGTCGTCAATGGCTCCAATTTCTGGCCCATCGTCGGCAAGCAAAAAGGCTTTTTCTCATCGCGAGGCATCAATCTGTCCGTTTCGCGAGGCAATGGCTCGGTAGCCGCCGCGCAGGCGGTCGGCAACGGCCAGTTCGACCTGGGCGTCGTGTTTTTCGGTGGCGTGCTGGTCAATATCGCCCGCGGCCTGCCGCTGCAGATATTGTCCACGGTGGCCTATGACTCCACGATGGGCAACATCGTCCTGGCCGACTCTCCCATCCAGGACCCTAAAGATCTTACCGGCAAGCGCATCGGCATCGTCGCCACCTCCGCCGAGGCACCATACTGGCCGGCCTTCGCCGAAAAGACCGGCATCGACCTGTCCAAGACCACGCGCCAGCAACTGGATGCCCGCATGGTCGAACGCGCGCTGATCGAGAAGCAGGTCGACGCCACCACCGGCATCGCCACTTCCAGCCTGCCCGTGCTGAAATCGCTGGGCGTGGACGTGCGCTTCATCCCCTGGAGCAAATACGGCGTCAACCTGTATGCCTCGCAGATCATTGCGCCCACAAAAACCGTGGAGTCGGATCCAGAACTCTGTCAGGCGGTCGTCGACGGCATTCTGGAGTCCGTCATCTACACGCTGAAGAACCCGGAAGAATCCCTGGAGATCCTGTACAAGGAACAGCCGGAGATCGGACTGACGAAGGGCGGGAAGGAAAACGCCATTCTCTCCCAGGGCCTGGCTCAGGCCACCATGATGGGCGAAGAGATGTTCACTCACGGCATGGGCCACAGCGACCTCGCAAAAATCGACGCCATGATCAAGATGGCCGCCGATGCGGGCGCCCTGCCCGAAGGCGCTCCTCTTCCCAAGGCGGAACAGATCGCCACGAACCGGTTCGTGGGCAAGCTGCGCATAGAGGACAGCGAGCTCGCCACCATCCGCCAGAGCCTTGCTCCCTACATCGCCATGACCGGCGGCTGAGCCGCAATGCGCCGACACGGCGGCAGCGTCACCACTGCCGCCGTCCCACATTTCCCTACCTGCGGATCCAACCATGACAGCTTGCAAAACATTGCGTTTGCCGACGCTTCCCGAACCGCTGGAAACAAGCCGCCAGGGCACAGCCGTGATCGTCATCGACATGCAGAACGGCTACTTGTCCAAAGGCGGCTACCTGGACCTGATGGGATTCGACATTTCCCAAAGCGAAGCCGTCATCCAGCGCGCCTCGCGCGTCGTCAGCGCGGCACGCGCCGCCGGCATGATGGTCATCCATGTCAGGAACGGCTGGAACCCCGGGCTGGCCGAGGCCGGAACGACCTGTTCGCCCATGTGGCACAAGTCCAATCCGCTGAAATACATGCGCAAGCATCCAGGCGCCCAGTTGCTGATCCGCGGCACCTGGGACCATGCCATCGTCGAGCCGCTGGCTCCCCTGCCCGGCGAGCCCATCGTCGAGAAGCCGCGCTACAGCGCGTTCGCGGGAACCAACCTGGAAATGATGCTGCACGCGCATGGCATCCACACAGTGATCTTCGTCGGCGTCAATACCAATGTCTGCGTGGAAACCGCGGTCCGCGACGCATTCCACCGTGAGTTCTTCGCCGTCATGGTCGAGGACGCCACCGCGCAAGCCGGCGGCCAGTCCATCTACGACGCATCCGTGTTCAACATTCGCACATTCTTCGGGTGGACCACCACGACGGAAGAGATCGTCGCGCTGCTGGAGGGACTATGAGTACGCCATCCTCTTCCACCCATGCCGGCATCGGCGCGTCGGTGCTGCGCAACGAAGACCAACGCTTCCTGCAGGGACGCGGCCAATATCTGGCCGATCTGGAAATCAACGGCGTGAAGGATGTCGCCTTCCTGCGTTCCCCGACGGCCAACGCAAGAATGACATCGATCGATATCGACGAGTCCTGTCGCGATAAGGTATTCCTGCTGTCCGACCTCGGGCAGGTCAAACCGGTGCGCGCCATCCTGCGCGACGACGCCTTCCGGCAGTCGGACTATCCGGTTCTGGCGGACGAACATGTCCGCTTCGTCGGGGAGCCCATCGCCATGTGCATCGGCGAGACTCGCGCCGATGCCGAGGATATCGCGCAGTCCATTTTCATCGATTTCGAAGAGTCTCCGCCCGTCGTCGACATGCTCTCGGCGCTGCGGTCCGATGCGCCGCGCGTGCGGCCCGAATGGCCGGACAATCTTTACTACACGCATCACCTGAAAGGCGGCGACCTGCAGGCCGCCAGGGACAGCGCGCACGTCACCGTGGACATGCATTGCCGCATGAACCGGCAGTCCGTCGTGTCCCTGGAAGGACGCGCCGTCATGGCCTACTGGGACCACCGGCTCAACGAACTCGTGGTCTACAGCTCCACGCAATTCCCACACGTGATCCGCACGATTCTGGCGGATTTGCTGGGCCTGGAGGAGCGCCAGCTGCGCGTCGTCGCCGTCGACGTCGGCGGCGGCTTCGGCGTCAAGAACAACCTGCAGCAGGAGGAGGTCGCCATCGCCGCCCTGGCGCTGAGGACGGGCCATCCCGTCCGATGGATCGAAGACCGCCGCGAACACCTGATCTCCTCGCCCCAGGCCCGCGAACACGACTACGAAATCCGCGCCTATGCGGACGAGCGGGGACGCATTCTCGGCATCGAGTCCCGCGTCGTCGTGGATGCCGGCGCCTACTCCATCTGGCCCTGGTCCGCCGCCATGGAAGGCAATATGGCCAACGGCATGGTGCCCGGCCCCTACAACGTGCCTGCCTACGAAGGCATAGGGCTGTCGAGCGCCAGCAACAAGCCGCCGCTGGGCCCCTACCGCGGCGTCGGCCGGCCCGGCGCCTGTTTCGCCATCGAGCGCACCATCGATGAGATCGCCCGCGCCGTCGGCCGCGATCCCTACGACGTGCGCATGGAAAACCTGGTCCAGTCCACGCAGATGCCGTTCCAGACCATCGTCGGCCGCCTGTACGACAGCGGAGACTATCCGGAAAGCCTGAAGCGCGCGGCCGAGCTCATCGGCAAGGACGCCATCCGCAAGGAGCAGGAACAACCCCGCGGCGACGGAAAATACATCGGCCTCGGCTTCGCCACCTATGTGGAGCAGACGGCGCACGGCACGCAGGAATGGCTGACGCGCAAGCTGACGGAGGTCTACGGATACGAGGCCGCCACGCTGAAGTTCATGCCCGACGGCGGACTGGTCATCGCCTCGGCCGTACAGAACCACGGGCAGGGCCTGGAAACGTCGCTGGCGCAGGTCGCCGCATCCGAGCTGGGCGTCGACCCCAGGAAAGTCGTGGTGCGGCACGGCGACACCGCGGTCTCTCCCTACGGCATGGGCACGTTCGCCTCGCGCAGCATGGTGATGGCCGGCGGCGCGGTCGGCGTCGTGGCCAAGCGCATGGCGGAGAAGGTCAAGCGCATCGCCGCCCACATGCTGCAATGCGCCCAAGATGACGTGCAGCTGCGCGACAACGCCGCATGGTGCGGCGAACGCAGCGTAGGACTGGACCGCATCGCCCGCGCAGCGCTGCAACACCCCGAGGAACTGCCTCCCGGCGAGGACCCGGGCCTGGAAATCTCCGGCACTTACCAGCCCGAGATCTCCACCGGCGCATTCTCCTATGCCTCGCACGCCGTGAAAGTGGAGGTGGACGCCGAAACCGGGCTGGTCTCCCTGCTCGACTATGTCGTGGTGCATGACTGCGGCACGATCGTGAATCCCATGATCGTCGAAGGGCAGATCGTCGGCGGGGTCGCGCAGGGAATCGGCACCGCCCTGCTGGAGGAAATGCCGTTCGACGACTACGGGCAGCCCCTGGCCTCGACCTTCATGGACTACGTCCTGCCAGGCCCTACGGAGGTGCCGGACGTGCGGGTGGAACACCTGGTCAATCCCAGCCCCTACACGCAATACGGCATCAAGGGCATGGGCGAAGGCGGCGCCATCGGCGCGCCGGCGGCCATCGCCAACGCCGTCAACGATGCATTGCGGCCGCTGGGCGCGGTAATCAACGAAACGCCCATGACGCCACGGCGCATCCTATCCGCCATCCTGGCCGCAGAAGACAAGGAGCAGCCATGAAGCCGATGCCCGTCGAATACTATCGCGCCGAGTCCATCGAAGACGCGATCAACACGATGGTCGCCTTCCCCGGCGCGCGGCTGCTGGCCGGAGGCCAGTCCCTGGTTCCGATGCTGAATCTGAGGATCATGCCTGTCAGCCACCTGGTGGACATCAAGAAGATAGACAGCCTGCATCGCGTGGAGGAAAGCCCTGACCACATACGCTACGGCGCGGCGCTCACGCACGCCCAGTTCGAGGACGGAGCCGTGCCGGACGCCTGCGGCGGACTGCTGCGCCATGTCGCCTCCGGCATCGCCTACCGCGCCGTGCGCAATCGCGGCACCGTGGGCGGCGCCCTGTCCCTGGCGGATGCTTCGACCGACTGGGTCACGGCCATGCTGACGGCCGGCGCCACCATCATCGCGCAGGGGCCGGACGGCTCACGCCGCATTCCGATGCGCGACTTCGTGCAGAGCCCCTACCAGACCGCGCTGAACCCGGAGAATGAACTGCTGGTGGCGGTCGAGGTGCCGCGCGTTTCTTCCTCGTGCGACTGGGGCTACTACAAGATCATGCAGAAGCCCGGTGAATACGCCAGCAGCCTGGCGGGCGTATTGCGGGATACGGAGCGCAATGTCAGCCGCGCCGTCCTCGGCGGCGGCAACCGCGCGCCGGTATTGCTCGAAACCACGGCCGGCATCCTGGCGCGGGCCGGCGGCTGGACGGACCAGTTGAAAGCCGAGCTGTCGCAAGCCATTGCATCCGACCTGGCGCAGGCGTCCCGCGCGGGCGAACCGTGGGAGCAGCACAGCTGGACGAATTGCGTGCTGCGCGCGGCCCGGCAGGCGCTGGCCGGCAAGGCATCCACTCTGGAGCAATCCTCATGAACGAGATCACCCTCACCATCAACGGCCGGCAGATCACGGCATCCGTGGAACCGCGCATGCTGCTGGCCGACTTCCTGCGCGAGCGCATCGGCGCCAAAAGCGTGCACCTGGGCTGCGAACACGGCGTCTGCGGCGCCTGCACCATTCTGCTCAACGGGCAGACGGCGCGCGCCTGCATCGCGCTGGCCGTGGAATGCGACGGCGCTCAGATCACGACGCTGGAAGGCCTGCGGGACGATCCTGTCATGGATGCGCTGTGCCGGGGCTTCCACACCGAGCACGGCCTGCAGTGCGGCTACTGTACTCCCGGCATGCTGATCACCGCGCACGACCACCTGCGCCGCAAGGCCGACATCACGCCGGAAGGCATACGGCACGCATTCTCCTCCAACATTTGCCGCTGCACCGGATATGCCGGCATCGTGCGCGCCGTCTGCAAGGCAGCCGACACACTCGCTTCCGAATCTACAATTTCAGCCCAGGAAACACCCCATGGAAATTAGTCAAGAATTCTCTCTGACTGCCAAGCCCGCCGACGTCTGGACGGCATTGAAAGACATCCGACTGGTCGCCAGCTGCCTGCCCGGCGCGGAGGTACTGGAAACGAACGAGGACGGCACTTCCGCCAAGGGAAGGTTGTCCATGCGCCTGGGCCCCATCTCCGTCGGCTTCGACGGTCAGGCAACCATCACCCGCGACGACGAGTCCATGCAGGCCAGCCTGGACGGCAAGGGAGTGGACCCCAAAAGCAGCTCGCGCGCGCAGATGAAGATGCAGTACCGCGTCGTCCCGGAAAGCGAGGGATCGCGCATGATCATCAACGCCCAGATCGCATTGAGCGGCATGCTGGCCCAGTTCTCGAAAGGGCAGATCGTGCAGGACATCGCCGCGCAGCTGACCGGCGTATTCGCCAGCCGCCTGCAGGCGGCGCTCGAGCCGAAGCATGAGGCATCCGAAGGCGCCGGAACAGCCGCCCCCGCATCCGCCGCGGCCATCCCGGATGCGCCCGCGCTGAACCCGATGTCCCTGCTGCTGCCGGTGCTCGGCCAGCGGCTGCGCCAGCTCATGTCGGGAGACATCGTTCTGCCGGTGGCATTCGCCCTGCTGTGCCTGCTGATATGGGAAGGCGTCACGCGCTATTTCCAGATATCGCCCGTCCTGCTGCCGGCGCCCAGCGCGGTATGGGACAGGATGATGGAAACCATGCCGCTGCTGCTGCACCACGCCTACCCCACCGTATGGGAAAGCGTGGTCGGATTCATCATCGCGACCTTCCTCGGCGTGGCATTGGCGGCCCTGCTCAGCGCATCGCGCCTGATGCGCAGCATGCTGTATCCGAACGTCGTCTTCTTCCAGCTGATCCCCAAGATCGCGCTCGCGCCGCTGTTCATCGTGTGGCTCGGCATCGGCTATGAGTCCCGCCTGACCTTCTCGGTATTCATCAGCTTCTTCCCCATCGTAATCGCGGCGCTCGCGGGCCTGGACAACGTAGACAAGTCGCTGCTGCGCCTGTGCCGCGCGCTGACGGCATCCTCGTGGCAGACCTTCGTGTCCGTACGCTTTCCGCATGCCATCCCGTACATCTTCAGCGGCATGAAGATCGCCACGACCTTCGCCATCATCGGCGTGATCGTCGGCGAATTCATTACCTCCCAGGAAGGGCTGGGCTACCTGATCCTGTTCGCATCAGCGCAGGCGGATACCGCGCTGATCCTGGCTTCGATCACCGTGCTCTGCATTTTCGGCCTGGCCTTCTACGGCCTGGTCGTCATCCTGGAAAAAGTGGCGCGCGCCAAGTTCGGCGCCTGAAGACTCAACGCACCCGCAAAAGAAATTAGGCAACCTATGACAGACCATCCATGGCTGCAGACCCGCAGCACCTCTGAAAACCGCACCGGCAGCTATCTTTCGGTGCAGTCCGTGCGCAAGATCTACCAGACCCGGAACGGCGACGTGCACGCCGTCGAGCACGCCGACTTCGATATCGACGAAGGAGACTTCGTCACCCTGGTTGGCCCCAGCGGCTGCGGGAAAAGCACGCTCATGTCGATGATCGGTGGCCTGGACACACCCAGCACCGGCAACATCCTGCTGAACGGCAAAGTCATCGAGGCGCCGCACCGCGACTTCGGCTACGTTTTCCAGGACGCCACGCTGCTGCCCTGGAAAACGGTCATGGAAAACGTGCTGTTCCCTATCCATACGCAGAAGCGCGATGTGAAGCAATACCTGCCGGAAGCGGAGCGGCTGCTGAAACTTACAGGCCTGTACGACTTCCGCGACAAGCGGCCGGCCGAACTGTCCGGCGGCATGCGCCAGCGCGTCGCGATCTGCCGCGGACTGATCAACGATCCGCAACTGCTGATGATGGACGAGCCGTTCTCGGCCCTGGACGCCATCACACGCGACGACATGAACCTTGCGCTGGCAAGGCTCTGGGACGAGGTGCGCAAGACCGCCATCTTCATCACGCACAGTATCCGTGAAGCGGTGTTTCTTTCGGATCGCGTACTGGTGATGACCGCCCGCCCCTCGCAGATCATTTGCGACATACGGGTTCCCTATCCGCGCCCCAGGCACGCGGGCATACAGGAGGAGCCGCTGTTCAACGAGATCTGCGCCTTCATCCGGGAGAAGATCCATGCATCCCATGCGACTCATACCCCCGCTGCCTGAAACCGCGCCATCCCCGATCGCGCAGCTCGTCGACAGCCGCCTGCAGCAGGCCAACGGCAAGCTGTCCGTCGACGATGTAGTCTCCATCCTGCAGGAGGCTATCATCCGGGGCATCTACGCTCCGGGACGCGCATTGCGCCAGGACGATCTGGCCCACGCGATGGGGATCAGCAAGATCCCCATTCGCGAGGCCTTGCGCACGCTGCAAGCCAATGGCTTCGTGGAACTGCACCAGCATCGCGGCGCCATCGTGAAAGAACTGACGCTGGCGCAGCTGCGCGAAGCGTTCTACCTGCGCGAAATGCTGGAGCCGGACCTGATGCGCGACGCGACCGCCCATATGGACGACGCCACGCTGGACAAGCTGGAAGCGCTGGTCGCGCAGATGGACGGTGAAACCAATGCCTGGCGCTTCAGCGAACTGAACGCCATCTTCCACCAGACGCTGTACGCTCCATCGGGAAGGGCGCTGTCGATGCAGATCCTCGCCATGCTGCAGGGACACATACAGCGCATGTCCTTCATGCAGCTTTCCCTGTCCGGACACAACAACAGCGCCAACGAAGAGCATCGCGCCATCGTGGCCGCCTGCCGCCGGCGCGACGCCAGCCAGGCGGTACGGCTGGTGGAGCAGCACGTCGCGCATATCAGGCAGGTGATCCTGGTGCTGTACGAGCAGCAGTCCGCGTGCCTGCCTCCCCTATCCGCCCTACGGGAAGACCAACCATGACGAACACATCTTCGCTGCTGCTTGCCCCGGAATGGCTGCTGACCGGACCCGATGCCGGAACACCGCGAAAGGCGCATGGCGTCCTGGTCAGGCGGGACCGGATCGCGGCCATCGCCCCCCTTCCCCAACTGCTGAACGATCATCCCGAAGCACAGCGCATCTACCTGCCCGACTGCCTGCTGATGGCCGGCATGGTCAACGCCCACCAGCACGGCCGCGGCCTGAGCCAGATCCAGCTTGGCTATCACGATACCTTCCTGGAAGCGTGGATCGCATCCCGCCGGGGAAAAGGTATTCTCGATCCCTATGCCATCACCCATCTCGCCGCGCTCGAGATGCTGGCGAACGGCGTCACCTGCGCCATTCACGCGAACTACACCTACGGTACCGGAGACTACGAACACGAAGTCCGGGAACAGCTCAGGGCCTACGACGATGCGGGGTTGCGCGTGACCATGTGCGTCGGCTACCAGGACCAGGGCGCCCTGGTCTATCCGCCGCACGAGGCCTGCCACCTGCACGGCCTGCCACAGGCGCTGCGCGACTGGCTCAGCCGCCCCGGCGCCAAGCCTTATGCGGGCAGCGTGCAGGACACCATCGCACTGATGCATCGGCTGCTGGCCGACTATGCCGATCATCCGCGCATCCGCCTGTGCTACGGCCCAGGCGGGCCGCAATGGGTTTCCGATGACGCCTGGCGTCAGCTGGCCCGGGACGCGAACGAGCACGCATTGGCCATCCACACGCATGCGCTGGAATCGCCGGCCCAGGTCCGCGCGGCGCGGGATCTGTACCCCGGCGGGGTATTCCAGCACCTGGACGCGCTCGGCGCGCTCGGCCCGCGCACGATACTCGCTCACGGCGTCTGGATCGAAGAAAAGGACATGCCGCTGCTGGCGGAACGGGGCGTGAGCATCGTGCGCAATCCGGGCTGCAATCTGCGCATGCACAACGGCATCGCTCCGCTGGCGCGATTCCTGAAGCACGGGCTGACCGTCGCCATCGGCAGCGACAACGTCACCCTGCAGGACGACGAAGACCTGCTCAGCGAACTCCGCCTGGCCGACCAGCTGGCGCGGGAACCCGACTGGCAGGGCGCCCCGCCGGCTAGCGTGGAACAGTTGCTGGCCATGCTGACGAGCAATGGCGCGCACGCCGCCCAATGGGGCGGCGACACAGGCCGTATCTCACCGGGCCTGGCCGCCGACCTGGTGGCCATCGACCTGACTCGCGCCCGCACCCCCATGCTGGACGACGACATGCCCTTGCTGCGAGCCATGCTGTCGCGCAGCCGGGGAGACGATGTGCGCATGACCATGGTCGACGGACGCATACGCTACCTGCAGGGCAGGCACACCGATGCGGACATCGACCAGGCCCGAGCCGCCGCCGTCGCCTGCGCTGAAGCCGCGCGCACGCAGGTCGACCAGCTGCGCCGCGAAAAAGCCAGGGAAACAGTGGAACACCTCTGCCAACATTATCGGAGCCGCGCATGAAACTGACTTCCAACCCCCGCCTGCCGTACCAGATGTCGACGGAACGCGAACGGCTTTCCGCGCCGCAGGGCAAGCCGCTGATCGTGCACATCGTCGTGAACATCGAATACTGGCCCTACGACCAGCCCACGCCGCGCAGCATCGTCATCCCTCCCCACGGGAAATACCACGTCCCCGACCTGCCCAATTTCTGCTGGTCGGAGTACGGCAACCGTTGCGGCATGCCGCGTCTGCTCGAACTGTTCGGCAGCCGCAGGCTGCCCGTCAGCGCCAGCATCAATGCCAGCGTGATCGATGTCTATCCCTCGCTCGCGGCCAGCGTGCGCGACGCTGGCTGGGAATTCATCGGTCACGGCATCCACCAGAAGTCCCAGGGGGAGACTAGCAGCGACGAGTCCACCCAGATTCGCGGCGCCCTGGACAAGCTGCGGGAATTCACGGGTGTCGCACCGCAAGGCTGGATGAGTCCCGGCTGGTCGGAAACCTACGACACGCTGGATCACCTGAGGGAAAACGGCATCCGCTATGTGACGCAGTGGGTCGTGGACGACATCCCCAGCTGGCTGCGCACGAAGCACGGCCCCATGATTTCCCTGCCCTACGGCCTGGACCTGAACGACAGCGTGGTCTATGCCATAGAGAAGCACTCCTCCGCGGAAATGTCGTTGCGCGTGCAGCAGACCATCCAGTGCTTCGAACGAGAAATCGCCTCCACCGGCCAGCCCAAGGTGCTCACGCTGGCCATGCATCCGCACCTGAGCGGCGTACCGCACAGGGTGCCGTTCCTGGAGGCGATCATCGACACGCTGCTCGCCCGTGACGACACGATCTTCATGGCCGGCAGCCAGATCGCCGACTGGTTCTCGCAGCAATCCACGCCGCCGGAGTTCGCCTCATGACATTCACGCCCCCCGCCTCGCTGACGGCGGCCATCGCGCGCAGCGAACGCATCTTCGCGCAGGCCGCGCAGCAAAGCGCCGACGCGCGCGGCGTCACCCGCATGGCCTACGGCGACTCCGAAACCCGGATGCTGGCCCTGCTGGAAGAGCACGCCGGGGAGATCGGCCTGCAAACTGGCTCGGATCCGGCCGGCAATCTGTACATGACGCTGCCGGGCGCGGACCGCAGCCTGCCTATCGTCCTGACCGGTTCGCACGCGGACTCCGTGCCGCAAGGCGGAAACTACGACGGCCTGGCAGGCATTCTTGCCGGCATGGCCGTGCTGGAAAGCCTGGCGGCCGAGGGCTTCCGACCTTCGCGCGACCTGGCTGTCGTAGCGTTCCGGGGAGAGGAAAACGCCTGGTTCGGCGCCCAGCACCTGGGCAGCCGCGCGGCGCTTGGCCTGATTTCCCCCGACGCGCTGACTTCCGCGCATCGCAGCCATGACGGCATGCGCCTGGACGACTGCATGCGCAGCCAGGGCGTCGATCCCGTCCGGCTGACATCGGGCGATCCGTTCCTGACGCCCGGCAACGTCAAATGCTATGTGGAGGCCCACATCGAACAAGGGCCGGTGCTGCTGCAAGCCGGCATTCCCGTCGGCATCGTCTCTGGCATACGGGGCAACGTCCGATGCCCGCAGGCATCATGCCATGGCGAATACGGGCACGCGGGCGTCGTTCCGCTCGCCCTGCGCCGCGATGCCGTCGCGGCAAGCTGCCGCCTGGTAACGCAGATGCAGTCCTTCTGGGAAGAGCTGGAAGCGCAGGGGCACGACCTGGTGCTGACATTCGGCAAGCTGCACACCGATCCCGCGGCGCATGCCGTCACGACCATCTCGGGCCGGGTCGATTTTTCGTTCGAGGCGCGCAGCCACAGCGTCTCCACGCTGGATCTCGTGCAGGAACGCATGCTGCGGCTGGCGCAGGAGATTTCCGATGCCTGCGGCGTGACGTTCTCATTTCCCAAGTGGACCCGGGGCCAGCCCGCCGAAATGGACGCCCACCTGATCCAGAGCCAGCGCGATGCCCTGCAGGTCTGCGGCACGCCCTTCCAGGAGCTGGCAAGCGGAGCAGGCCACGACGCCCAGGATTTCGTCGCCGCCGGGATTCCCGCCGCCATGTTCTTCATCCGCAATGCCAACGGCAGCCACAACCCGGATGAAAGCATGGAAATGGATGACTACGCGGCAACCGTCGCCGCACTGCTGCATGTATTGAAGTCGGAGTCCGCATGACACAAGCCAGCACAGCCAACACGACAGCCAGGAAACGCCGCTACAGCGCCGGCCTGCAGTTGCCCTACACGCACCTGCTGGGCGACGCGGACAGCCGCGAACAATTGCCCACGCCCTCGCTGCTGGTCGACGAAGAGGCGCTGGGCCGCAATATCGCGCGCATGGCGCAATTCACCCGGCAGGCCGGCCTGAAGCTGAGGCCGCACATCAAGACCCATAAGTGCAGTCAGATCGCGCGCCTGCAGCTTGCCGCCGGCGCCGTCGGCATCTCGTGCGCCACCCTGGACGAAGCCGAAGCCATGGCCGACGCCGGCATCACAGGCATCCTGCTGACGTCCACCATCGTCACGCAGGACAAGCTGGAGCGCTACCTGCGCCTGCTGCGGCAGGCCCCGGACACGCTGCTGGTGTTGGACCACCCCGAGCCCGTGTCGCGCCTGAGCACGCTTGCGCAAGCGGCGGGCCTGCAGGCGGGCGTACTGATCGACCTGGACATCGGCTACCATCGCAGCGGCGTGCGCACGGAAGAACAGGCGGGCGCCGTCGTGCGCGCCATACAGGACTCTCCCGCGCTGAAGCTGCTCGGCGTGCAGGCCTACAGCGGCGCCATACAGCATATCGCCGGCCTGGATCAGCGCAAGGCAGTCCTGACGGAACAAATGAGCGCGCTGTCCAGGCTGCTGGCCCACATCCAGGCCAGCACAGGACAACTGCCCATCTGCTCCGGCGGCGGCACAGGCACCCATGCGCTGGATGCGCAGCAAGGTATTTTCACGGAACTCCAGGCGGGATCGTACGTCTTCATGGATGCCGACTACGCGCGCATCGATCTGGGAGAACCGCCATTCGAAACGTCGCTGCGCCTGCGCGCCAGCGTCGTCAGCGTCAACTGCGACGACCTGGACGGCGACGAGCGCTTCGTTATCCTGGACAGCGGAACAAAATCCTTCGCCCTCAACGGCCCGGCCCCCGTCTGCCTGACAGCGCCCTGGGAGAATGCATCCTTCCGCTTCATGGGCGACGAACACGCCCATCTGATCCTCGCCCCCGGCAGCGCCCCGCCCCGGATAGGCACGGGGTTGGAGTTCCAGGTATCGCACTGCGACCCGACCGTCCATCACTTCGACCACCTTTACGTCGTCAGGGGCGAGACGCTGACGGACATCTGGCCAATCGACGCGCGCGGGCGCAGCTGACGGCTCGACGAAGCGCCTGCTGCCCCTCCCGCTCCGCATGCATCCGCTCCACCCGGCTTGCGCCTGCGGCACAAAACAAAAACCCTGACGCTGCGATAGCAGTGTCAGGGTTTTTGCATGGATCACGACGCAGACTCGGCCGACAGCGCTGCGGCTGCCGGCGGAATCATCAGGCCGCGCTCAGCGAAGCGTGCAGGTCCTGCAGGGAGTACACGGTCAGGCCGGAGCCCTCGCCGTTGCGCAGGTACTGCAGGCCTTCAACGGCGGCGATCGCGCCGGCGATGGTCGTGAAGAACGTCACGCGCGACGCCAGGGCGTGCGTGCGGATCAGGCGGGAATCGGCGATGGCGTTGCGGCGCTCTTCGACCGTATTGATGACCAGCGAGATTTCACCATTCTTGAGCATGTCGACGATGTGCGGACGGCCTTCCGTGACCTTGTTGACCACCTGCACCGGCAGGCCGGCCGCTTCGATGGCGGCGGCCGTGCCGCGCGTCGCGACGATACGGAAGCCCAGCTCGACCAGGCCGCGCGCCACGCCGACGGCGCGGGGCTTGTCCTGCTCCTTCACGCTGATGAAGGCCACGCCGGACTCAGGCAACTGCACGCCGGCCGCCAGTTGCGACTTCACGAAGGCCTCGCCGAAGCTGTAGCCCACGCCCATGACTTCGCCGGTGGACTTCATTTCCGGTCCGAGAATGGTGTCGACGCCTGGGAACTTGACAAACGGGAAGACTGCTTCCTTGACGCAGAAATACTCGGGCACGACTTCGTCGCCGATCTTCTGCGCGTCCAGCGTCGAGCCGGCCATGGCGCGGGCCGCGATCTTGGCCAGCTGCAGACCGGTCGCCTTGGAAACGTAGGGTACGGTACGCGACGCGCGCGGGTTGACTTCCAGCACGTACACATCGCCATCCTGGATGGCGAACTGGACGTTCATGAGACCCTTCACGTTCAGCGCGCGCGCCATCAGGGCAGTCTGGCGCTTGATCTCGGCAATGGTGTCCGCCGACAGCGAGTACGGCGGCAGGCTGCATGCCGAGTCTCCGGAGTGCACGCCGGCCTGCTCGATGTGCTCCATGACGCCGCCGATGAAGACGCGCTCGCCGTCGCACAGGCAGTCGACGTCGACTTCGGTGGCGTTGTTCAGGAAGTGATCCAGCAGGACCGGGGAGTCGTTGCTGACCTTGACCGCTTCGCGCATGTAGCGCTCCAGGTCGCTCTGCTCATGCACGATTTCCATGGCGCGGCCGCCCAGCACATAGCTGGGGCGCACGACCAGGGGGTAGCCGATTTCCGAGGCCAGGGCGATGGCCTCGCCTTCGGTGCGCGCGGTGCGGTTGGGCGGCTGGCGCAGGCCGAGCTTGTTCAGCAGCTTCTGGAAGCGCTCGCGGTCTTCTGCGATATCGATGGATTCGGGGCTGGTGCCAATGATGGGGGCCGCATTGGCTTCCAGCGCGCGGGCCAGCTTCAGCGGCGTCTGGCCGCCGTACTGCACGATGATGCCGACCGGGTTTTCCTTGTGCACGATTTCAAGTACGTCTTCCAGCGTCAGCGGCTCGAAGTACAGGCGGTCGGACGTATCGAAGTCGGTGGAAACGGTTTCCGGGTTGCAGTTGATCATGATGGTTTCGTAGCCATCTTCACGCAACGCCAGCGACGCATGCACGCAGCAGTAGTCGAACTCGATGCCCTGGCCGATGCGGTTGGGACCGCCGCCCAGCACGATGATCTTCTTGCGATCCGTCGGGCGGGCTTCGCATTCGTCTTCGTAGGTGGAGTACATATAGGCCGTATCCGTGTGGAATTCGGCCGCGCAGGTATCGACGCGCTTGTACACCGGACGCACGCCAAGCTGGTGGCGCAGGCGGCGGACTTCGCCTTCGGACGTATCCAGCAGGAATGCCAGGCGGCGATCGGAGAAGCCGCGGCGCTTCAGCTCGCGCAGCGTGACGGCATCCAGATCGGCCAGCGTCTTTTGCTCGAGCGCCAGCTCGATGTCGACGATTTCCTTGATCTGCGCCAGGAACCAGGGATCGATGCTGGTCAGGGAGTGGACTTCTTCCAGGGTGAAACCCTGGGCGAAGGCATCGCCCACGTACCAGATGCGCTCGGGACCGGGCTCGCCCAGCTCGACCTGCAGCTTCTCGCGGTCGGTGGTCTTCTGGTTCAGGCCGTCCACGCCCACTTCCAGGCCGCGCAGGGCCTTCTGGAAGGATTCCTGGAAAGTGCGGCCGATGGCCATGACTTCGCCCACGGACTTCATCTGCGTGGTCAGGCGGGAATCGGCCTGCGGGAACTTCTCGAACGCGAAGCGCGGCACCTTGGTGACGACATAGTCGATGGCAGGCTCGAACGATGCCGGCGTAGCGCCGCCCGTGATTTCGTTGCGCAGCTCGTCCAGCGTATAGCCGACGGCCAGGCGTGCGGCCACCTTGGCGATGGGGAAACCCGTTGCCTTGGAGGCCAGCGCCGACGAACGTGACACGCGCGGGTTCATCTCAATGACGATCATGCGGCCGTTCTGGGGGTTCAGCGCGAACTGCACGTTGGAGCCGCCGGTGTCGACGCCGATCTCGCGCAGCACCGCAATGGATGCGTTGCGCATGATCTGGTATTCCTTGTCGGTCAGCGTCTGGGCGGGCGCGACCGTGATGGAGTCGCCTGTGTGCACGCCCATCGGATCCAGGTTTTCGATGGAGCAGATGATGATGCAGTTATCGACGCTGTCGCGTACGACCTCCATCTCGAACTCCTTCCAGCCCAGCAGCGACTCTTCGATGAGCAGTTCGTTGGTCGGCGAGGCTTCCAGGCCGCGGCGGCAGATGGTTTCGAATTCTTCGCTGTTATAGGCGATGCCGCCGCCCGTGCCGCCCAGCGTGAAGCTGGGGCGGATGACGACGGGGAAGCCCGACGTGCCGATTTCCTCGGCGATGCGGCGCTGCACGGCCCAGGCTTCGTCCATGGAGTGCGCCACGCCCGACTTGGCGGATTCGAGGCCGATGGAATCCATGGCCAGCTTGAACTTCTGGCGGTCTTCAGCCTTGTCGATGGCCTGGGCATTGGCGCCGATCATTTCGACGCCGTATTTTTCGAGCACGCCGTTGCGGGCCAGGTCAAGAGCGCAGTTCAGCGCCGTCTGGCCGCCCATGGTGGGCAGCAACGCATCGGGACGCTCGCGTTCGATGATTTTTTCGACCGCCTTCCAGGTAATGGGCTCGATGTAGGTGACATCGGCCGTTTCCGGATCGGTCATGATGGTGGCGGGGTTGCTGTTGACCAGGATGGTGCGATAGCCTTCGGCCTTCAGCGCCTTGCAGGCCTGTGCGCCGGAGTAGTCGAACTCGCACGCCTGCCCGATGATGATCGGACCCGCGCCAATGATGAGGATGCTTTTTAGGTCTGTACGCTTAGGCATATTTAATCTCTTTTGCCGCCGGGCCGCCCCTAGGCAAAAGCGCCCCCTCGGGGGGCAGCAAGCCGAAGGTGCGGCGTGGGGGCATTTTTTATCCGGCCATCAGGCTGATGAATTTGTCGAAGAGGACCACGATATCGTGCGGGCCGGGACTGGCTTCCGGGTGGCCCTGGAAGCAGAAAGCGGGAGCATCGGTCAGCTCGAAGCCCTGGGCCGAGCCGTCGAAAAGCGACACGTGCGTCAGGCGCGCATTGGCCGGCAGACTGTCGATGTCTACCGTGTATTCGTGATTCTGGCTGGTGATGTAGACGCGCTTCGTGGAGAGGTCCTGCACCGGATGGTTGCCGCCGTGGTGGCCGGTGGACATCTTGACGGTGCGCGCGCCCAGGGCCAGCGCCATGATCTGCTGTCCCAGGCAGATGCCGAACAGCGGGATCTTGCGCTCGATGGCGCCGCGCGCCGTCTCGATGGCGTAATCGCAGGGCGCGGGATCTCCCGGGCCGTTGGACAGGAAAATGCCGTCCGGCGACAACGCCAGCACGTCTTCCAGCGGCGTTTGCGCGGGCACCAGCGTGACCTTGCAGCCGCGCTCGACCAGCAGGCGCAGGATGTTGTACTTGACGCCGAAGTCGTAGGCCACGACATGGTGGCGCGGATTCTCGAGGCTGCCGTAGCCCTGGCCCAGGGTCCAGGTGCTTTCCGTCCAGGCCTGCGCCTTGGGGATGGAAACCGTCTTGGCCAGGTCCTTGCCGGCCAGGCCAGGGAAGCCGCGGGCGAGCTCGACGGCGCGCTCGGCGTCGGCGCCCACCAAGATGCAGGCGCCCTGTGCGCCTTTTTCGCGCAGGATGCGCGTGAGCTTGCGGGTATCGATGCCGGAAATAGCTACAATACCTTGAGCCTTCAGGTATTCGGGCAGTGATTGTGTGGCACGGAAATTGGAAACGCGCAGCGAGCAGTCGCGCACGACCAGGCCGGAAACATGTACCTTGTTTGACTCAACATCCTCGGCATTGATGCCGGTATTGCCAATATGCGGGTAAGTCAGGGAGACGATCTGCCCGTTGTAGCTGGGATCGGTCAGGATTTCCTGATAGCCGGTCATGGAGGTGTTGAAGACGATCTCAGCAACGCTGTGACCGTCGGCGCCGATGGAGACGCCATGAAACAGGGTACCGTCAGCCAGAGCAAGGATTGCAGCGGCGGGCGCCTTGGACGCCTCGGAAAAAAGTGACGGCAGCAAAATGAACCCCGATTGTGATGTCAGTAATTAAACCTTCCAATTATACACCTTGAGACGCTAACGATGATGTCCAGCACCCTTGATCTTCTGCGAGAAAACACTACAGTCGTTGCAGATACGGGCGATTTCGAGGCCATGCGCCAGTTCCGGCCGACCGACGCGACCACCAATCCGTCCCTGATCCTGAAAGCCGTGCAAAAGGATGCCTACCGCCCCCTGCTGGAGCGCGTGGCCCGCGACCACGGCAATGCCGCGACGACGGAGCTGGCGGATCGCCTGCTGGTCGCCTTCGGCAAGGAAATCCTGGACATCGTCCCGGGACGCGTCTCGACGGAAGTGGACGCCCGCCTGTCGTTCGACACGCAGGCCACGCTGGAGCGCGCCCGGCAGATCATCGGCCTGTACGAGCAGGCAGGCATCGCCCGCGAACGCATCCTGATCAAGATCGCCTCCACCTGGGAGGGCATACAGGCCGCGCGCGTCCTGCAGGCCGAAGGCATCAACTGCAACCTGACCCTGCTGTTCTCGCTGCCCCAGGCCCTGGCCTGCGCCCAGGCCAAAGCGACGCTGATCTCCCCGTTCGTCGGTCGCATCTACGACTGGCACAAAAAAGCTGCCGGCGCGCAATGGGACGAGCAGGCCCGCAGCGGCGTCAATGATCCGGGCGTGCAGTCGGTCACGCGCATCTACAACTACTACAAGGCCTACGACATCCCCACGGAAATCATGGGCGCCAGCTTCCGCAACACCGGACAGATCCTCGCGCTGGCCGGCTGCGACCTGTTGACCATCAGTCCGGAACTGCTGGGCGAGCTGGCGCAGGGCAAGGATCCCGCGCCTGTGCGGCTGCAGCCCCAGGCCGCCAAGGCCAACGCCCCCGAATGGATGGCAAGCAACGAAATCGCCTTCCGCACCGAGCTGAACGAAGACGCCATGGCCACGGAGAAACTGGCGGAAGGCATACGCGCCTTCGTGGCGGATGCCGTCAAGCTGGATGTGCTGATCGCGCAGGTGCGCAACAACCCCCAGTAGCGAAAGACCTGTCCACCGCGGCTGTCTGCCGATGCAACATCGCAGCAGCCGCGCTGCGGACCAAAACCGGTCCTTTAAACCCCGGCCAGTTTGGCCAGCGTGTCTTCAAGCTCTTTTTTCCTTCTTTCCAGCGCTTTCAGTTGCGCCTCTTTTTGCGGGTCTACCCCTTTTTTGGAAAAAGCGCTTCCCTGGTTATCGAGATCGGCCTGCTGCGTGCCGGCCTTCAAGCTGTCGAGTTCACGCTTGAGCTGATCATGCTGGCTCTTGCTGACTTTGCGCGCACGCAATGCCGCAGCCAGTTGGGCTTCCTGCGTCTTGAGTGAACTCACTCCCGAAGGCAGGGAGTTCCTGGGCTACGCCCGTGTCGCGCTGGACACGCTGGGCGCGGCCAAGGCCAGCCTGCGCGCGCACCAGGTTACCGAAGTCGGCGCGGTGACTGTCGGCATACCCGGCTCGCTCAGTCCCATGCTCAGCCTGCGGCTTCTCGAAACCGTACGCAGGGACTGCCCCAACATCCGCCTGAAAATCGTATCGGGACTGTCGGGCCATCTGGCCCGCTGGATACTGGACGATACGATCGACTTCGGCCTGGTCTACAGCCCCTCACCCATCGCGGGCCTGGACCTGGAACTGCTGCTCAAGGAGCACCTGTTCCTTGCCTCCCACCGCAAGAATGCGGACATGCTGAGCGGGCTCTGCCACGACGGCAACATCCGGCTGCCGGACCTGCGCGACATCCCGCTCGTCATGCCCAGCCGGGAACACGGCCTGCGCGCGCTGACGGAGGAAGTGGCCTCCAGCGTCAATGCGCGCCTGCACGTGCGCACGGAACTGGATGCGCATGAACTGCTGCTCGAATGGGTGCTGCGTTCCGACGAAGCCACGATTCTCTCGCTGGCCGCGCTGCGCAATCTGCGCATCCCCAAGGAGGATCTGTTCACGGCCCATATCGTCGATCCCTGCGTCGAACGCCGCATCTGCTTGGCCTATGCCTCGGACCGCCCCCTGACCCGCACCGCCCGGCGGGTGGAGGTCATCCTGCGCAAGCTGCTGCTGCTGCAGGAACTGGACGCGGGCTGGTGGGACTACGCCGTCATCAACAACTGAGCCATGGACGGCCCGGCTCCTTGAACGGAGCATGGCCGAACAGCCATCATCAATCTTCGTCCAGCGCCTCGAACCGTTCCGCCAGATGGTCGATCAGGGCCCGAACGGATGGCAGCAGGCCCCGGCGGGAGGCAAATACCGCATAGATGATTTCACGCCTGGGCTGCCACTGCGGCAACACCGGGACCAGCCGTCCGTTCTTCAGGTGGTCAAGAATCATCATGCGCGGCAACTGCACTACGCCCACACCGGCCAGCGCCGCCGCGCACAACACGCGCATGCCGCGCGTCACCAGCCTGGGCTGGTGCGGAATCTGCGCCAAGGCCCCGTCGGGGCCGTACAGCGTCCATGCGTGCTCGCTCTGGGGCAGGCCCAGCGCCAGGCTCGGCAGCCCGGGAAGATCCGCGGGCACGACAGGCGTGCCATGTACTTCCAGCAATGACGGGCTTGCCACCAGGCATTGCCCGCGATCCCCCAGGACCCGCATGTGCAGATCGCTGTCCTGCAGCGGAGGCGGCCTGACCCGGATGGCGATATCGAAGCCCTCCGCCACCACGTCCACCTGCCGGTTGGTGGCTTCCAGGTGCACGATAACGTGCGGATACATCGCCATGAAGTCCGCCACCATGTCTCCCACCCGGGCATCGAGCATGGCGATCGGGCAGCTCATGCGCACGACGCCTCGCGGCTCGGAGCGCGTCATGGCGACGGCTTCTTCGGCGGCCTCGGCCTCGACCAGCATGGCCTTGCAGTGCATGTAGTAGGTATGGCCTATTTCCGTGACCGAGAATCTGCGCGTGGACCGCTGGATCAACCGCACCCCGAGGCGGTTCTCCAACTGCGCGATCCTGCGGCTGAGACGGGATTTCGGTATGCCCAGTTCGCGGCCAGCCGACGCGAAGCCCTGGTGCTCGACCACCTTCACATAATAGAAAAGATCATTCAGATCGCACTTCAGTTCCTGGCTCATTGCGTGCTCCTATCGTTCCATATATAGAACAATGCGTATGATTTTATCGGTCTAGCGCGATTTTCTCCACGCTTTTATGATGGATTCATCTCGGTATTGCACCGTCAGGATCACAGGAGATTTCCATGAAAAAGATTCTCGGCATCTATAGCGCCCCTCGCGGCCACTGGGTCGGCGACGGCTTCCCCGTACGTTCGCTGTTCTCATACCATAGCCATGGGCGGCACCTCAGCCCCTTCCTGCTGCTGGACTATGCCGGCCCGCACACCTTCGCCCCGGCCCCGGCGCCCCGCGGCGTCGGCCAGCACCCGCATCGCGGATTCGAAACCGTCACCATCGTCTACCAGGGCGAGGTGGAGCACAAGGATTCCACGGGTGCGGGCGGCAAGATCGGCCCGGGCGACGTGCAATGGATGACGGCGGGAGCAGGCATTCTCCACGAGGAGTTCCATTCCGATAACTTCACCCGCAGCGGCGGTGTGTTCGAAGTTGTCCAGCTCTGGGTGAACCTTCCCGCCGCGGACAAGTCCGCCCCGGCTTCGTACCAGACGCTGTTGAACCGGGACATCCCAGTGGTGGCGCTGCCCGATGACGCGGGCCAGGTGCGCGTCATCGCCGGGGAGTTCGGGGACGGCAAGGGTCCGGCCCGCACATTCACCCCCGTGAATGTCTGGGATGTGCGCCTCGCCCAGGGCAAGAGCGCCAGCTTCGCCATCCCCGAGGGCCATACGGCAGCCGTGGTCATGTTGCGCGGCACCGTGCAGCTCAACGACAATGGCATTGCGCGCGAAGCGCAGTTGGCGGTGCTGGACCGCGACGGAGGCTCCGTTCACGTCGAGGCCAACAGCGATGCGTCCTTCCTGATCCTGTCGGGAGAGCCCATCGACGAACCCATCGTGGGATATGGTCCCTTCGTGATGAACAGCGAAGCGGAAATCCGGCAGGCCATCGACGACTTCAACAACGGCGGTTTCGGCCGGATGCCGGCAGCCGCAACGCATTGAGGCCGGCGGCGATTCGAGCCGAAAGCCTCGTCCCGGAGGGACGAGGCTTCTCTTCCCCATCCGCACACCCGTCACAGCCCACCCCAGCAAAGGAGCATGCAGTGAACACACCATCCACAGCAAGCACGCAACAGCGCAAGCACGGTCCGGTCCTGGAGCGCATCCCCACGAAAAACGCCGATGTCGGCGGCGTCCCCGTCCGGCGCGCCATTCCCACGAAGGCCAGGCGCACCGTGGGCGCATGGTGCTTCCTGGATCACCTGGGCCCGTCGATCCTGACGCCCGAAACAGGCATGAATGTCGGCCCTCATCCGCACATCGGCCTGCAGACCTTCACCTGGATGCTGACAGGCGAAGTCATGCACCACGACAGCCTGGGTTATGCGCAGGTCATCCGTCCCGGGCAGGTCAATCTGATGACGGCGGGACGCGGCATCGCGCACTCCGAGGAAAGCCTGGGCGCGGGCACCATGCATGCATCCCAGCTATGGATCGCCCTGCCGGAATCCCATCGCCATTGCGAACCCGCGTTTGCCCATCATCCAATTCTGCCGCAGACGAACATCCAGGGAGTGGAGGTCACGCTGCTGGCCGGGCAGTCTTTCGGCCTGCAGTCGCCGGTGCAGGTATTCAGCGAGCTGGTGGGCGCCGACCTTTCCGCCCCCGCTGCCACCACGGCGCGCATTCCCCTCGAACCCGGCTTCGAGCATGCCATTCTCTGCCTGGAAGAATCCGCCGTCATCGAAGGCGAGCGCATCGTCCCCGGCGAGCTGTTCTACCTGGGCGACGGAAGGGACCGCATCGACATCCAGTTCGAGGCCGGCGGCCATCTGCTGCTGATCGGCGGCACGCCGTTCGAAGAGCCTGTGCTCATGTGGTGGAATTTCGTGGCGCGCACGGCGGATGAAATCAGCCAGGCAACCGAGGACTGGAACGCGGGCCAACGCTTCGGCGAAGTCGCCGGAACCGCCCTGCCGCGCCTGGCTGCGCCTGAGTTCAATGCGAGGATGCGAGCGGCTACCTGAAGCCTTATCCCGCTCGGCTGCGCGCAACCGCCCTCGACAAGAAAGCCCCGCCTGTCGCCACGGCGGGGCCTGGGAAAAGCTTGCCCGCCGGCCATACGGCGGAGGCGGGCGGACGGCATCAGGCGTTCAGATCGAGCACCACGCGGCCATTGATCTTGCCTTCATGCATGCGGTGGAAAATATCATTGATGTTTTCCAGCCTGTCGCTGGCCACCGTGGCCCTGACCTTGCCCTCGCCGGCGAAATCCAGCGCTTCCTGCAGGTCGAGCCGCGTGCCCACGATGGAGCCTCGCACCGTGGTGCCGTTGAGCACCATATCGAAGATCGACAGCGAAAACTCTCCCGGCGGCAGACCGTTCAAGGCTATGGTGCCCCCCCGGCGCGTCATGCCCATGGCCTGCTGGAAAGCGATGGGAGAAACGGCCGTGACCAACGCGCCATGCACACCTCCGATTTCCTTCTTGAGGAAGGCGGCTGGGTCGGTTTTGCGGGCGTTGACAGTAATCTCGGCGCCCAGCGACCTGGCCAGATCCAGCTTGCTGTCGTCCACATCGACGGCGGCTACATTAAAGCCCATGGCGCGCGCGTACTGAACAGCGACATGGCCCAGTCCCCCGATGCCGGAAATGGCCACCCAATGCCCGGCCTTGGCTTCGGTCATTTTCAGACCCTTGTAGACCGTGACACCCGCGCACAGGATGGGCGCAATATCGATGAAGCCCACGCTGTCGGGCAAATGGCCGACATAGTCGGCATTGGCCAGCGCGTACTGCGCGAAGCCGCCATTGACCGAATAGCCGGCATTCTGCTGGCTTTCGCACAACGTTTCCCAACCGCCCAGGCAATGCACGCAATGACCGCAAGCGGAATACAGCCAGGGAATGCCGACCCGGTCGCCTTCCTTGACATGATTGACTCCAGCGCCAACGGCCACGACGTATCCCACGCCTTCGTGCCCGGGGATGAACGGCGGATTTGGCTTGACCGGCCAGTCGCCTTCCGCAGCGTGCAGGTCGGTGTGGCAAACCCCGCAGGCTTCGATCTTGACCAGAATGTCGCCCGGCCCGGGACGCGGCACCGGTACTTCCTCGATCTGCAGCGGCTGGCCGAACGCGCGTACCACGGCAGCTTTCATGGTGGATTGCATATGATCACTCCTGAGAAGCCCCCACGCCGCACCTTCGGCTTGCTCCCCTCAAAGGGAGCTTTTGCCTTGGGGCGGCCGGAGGCAAAGAAACACCGGCAAAGCCGGCGTGTGAACAACAATTAGAAGAAACCCAGGGCGTTCGGGCTGTAGCTGACCAGCAGGCATTTGGTCTGCTGGTAGTTCGACAGCGCCACCTTGTGGGTCTCGCGGCCGATGCCGGACTCCTTGAACCCGCCGAAGGCGGCATGGGCGGGATACAAGTGATAGCAGTTGGTCCAGACCCGGCCGGCATGGATGCCGCGACCTGCGCGATAAGCCTGCGAGCCGTCACGCGTCCAGACGCCCGCGCCCAACCCGAAGGTCGAGTCGTTGGCGATGGCGAGGGCTTCATCTTCATCTTTGAAGGTGGTGACAGCAGCCACCGGACCAAAGATTTCTTCCTGGAAGATGCGCATGTTGTTCTTGCCCAGCAGCAGCGTCGGGCTGACGTAGTAGCCCTCTTCCAGCCCGCCACCCAGCGCATTGCGCCCACCGCCGATCAGGCATTCCGCGCCTTCCTCGCGGCCGATGTCGATATAGGACAGTATCTTGTCCAGTTGCGCCTTCGAGGCCTGCGCCCCGACCATGGTCTGCTGGTCGAGCGGGTTGCCGGTCTTGATGGCCTTTACGCGCGCCAGCACCTTTTCGATGAAACGCTCGTAGATGGATTCCTGGATCAGCACGCGCGAGGGGCATGTGCAGATCTCGCCCTGGTTCAGCGCGAACAGCGTCAGCCCTTCCAGCGCCTTGTCCAGGAAGGCGTCGTCTTGCGCCAACACGCTTTCGAAGAAGATGTTGGGGCTCTTGCCGCCGAGCTCGACCGTGGCGGGAATGAGGTTGTCGGCGGCAGCGTGCAGCACACGCTTGCCGACCGGCGTCGATCCGGTGAAGGCGACCTTGGCAATGCGCTTGCTGGTGATCAGGGCTTCGCCCGCTTCCTTACCGAAACCGTTGACGATGTTCAGCACGCCGGGGGGCAGCAGATCGCCGATGATCTCGACCAGGATCAGGATGGACGCCGGGGTCTGCTCGGCCGGCTTGAGCACCACGGGGCAGCCGGCGGCCAGCGCGGGCGCCAGTTTCCATGCAGCCATCAGCAGCGGGAAGTTCCAGGGAATGATCTGACCGACGACGCCGACGGGTTCCTGGAAGTGGTAGGCGACAGTGGTCTGGTCGATTTCGGAAATCGCGCCTTCTTCCGCGCGCAGGCAGCCCGCGAAGTAGCGGAAGTGGTCAACGGCCAGCGGCAGGTCGGCCGCCGTGGTTTCACGCAGCGGCTTGCCATTGTCGATGGTTTCGGCCACAGCAAGCAGGCGCAGGTTCTGCTCGATGCGGTCCGCGATGCGCAGCAGTACGTTGGAACGTTCGGCCGGCGGCGTATTGGCCCAGCCCCGGCGCGCGGCATGAGCGGCGTCGAGCGCCAGGTCAATGTCGGCAGCGTCGGAACGCGGAATCTGGGTGAACACCTGGCCAGTGATCGGCGACAGGTTCTCGAAGTAATTTCCCGAGACAGGCGGCACCCACTTGCCGCCGATATAGTTTTCGTATTTCGACTTGAACGGGAAAGGGATATCGATACCGAGCGACTTCAGATCTGACAGATTCATGACTCATGTCTCCTTTTGACGTATGCATAAAAATGCCGCGCAACAGCGCCTCATGCGCCATCTTGCAGTCTTGAAAACCATGTTTCCCGCAGGTGCGGAAAACACACCCGTAAACTTTTCATTAGCAATAACCGTGCCTGACAGGGACATGCCATACAAAAGCCGCAATCCGGTGCATAATCCAGACATACAGCACAACTGTGGACCAAAGGCATGCGGCAATATGCGACACACCCTGTCGCGCGCAACACATCACTGTTGCAGACTGCATCACATCAGGAGCCAAGAATGGAAAGTGTTCAATCACAACGTATCTCCGGCGACCCTAACGCTATCCATGCCCCTTATTTGATCCAGCGTTCCTGGGAACGCTGCGCCAGGCAAAGCGGCGACCTGCACACAGATCCCATCATGCTTTCCGGCGGCGACCTCAAGGAACGCCTGGTTCGCCATACCGCCCTGCTGCAGGCGGCCAGGCCGGAGATCGAAATCCTGGCGGGCATGGTGGCAAGTACGGACGGCATCGTCCTTCTGACCGATGACAACGGCGTCATTCTTCAATCGCTGGGGGATACCGGATTTCTTCAGCGCGCCGAGCAGGTCGCGCTGCGTCCGGGCGTCAGTTGGGCGGAAGACCATCGCGGAACGAACGCCATCGGCACGGCGCTGATCGAAGGAACTTCCGTGCGCGTGCACGGCGGCGAGCATTTCCTGCAGCGCAATCGCATCCTCAGTTGCCATGGCGCTCCCGTCCGCTCGCCCCAGGGCGACATCCTCGGCGTGCTGGACATATCCTGCGATGCCGGCAAGCTGCATGCCTATGCGCTGAAGCTGGCCGCCATGTTCGCGCGCCAGATCACCAACCGCATGCTCGACCAAGCGGGCCGCGGATACGATACGCTGGTATTCCATCGCCAGGCCTCATCGCTCGACTCCATCGAACGCGCGCAGTTGCTGCTGAACGATGGCCACATCGTCGGCGCCAACGACGCAGCGATCGCCATGCTGGGGGCTACATGGCAACATCTCCTGAACCAGCCGCTAGACGCCTGGATGCACGCCGACTGGCGACAGGCTGGCAACCTGCCCGTTTCCATCGATACTTCCACCGGTGCGGCTGTCGTCGCCCGCCTGCACCGGAAAAGCGCTCCATCCATCGCGGCGCCGGCCCGGCCAGATGCGAGCGAGGCCTCTGGCAAAAGAGCGGACGCGCTCCATACGCCCCCGGCGACACACGGGCCAGACGCTCAGGCGCCTGCCATGCTGCCGGAACCGGCGCCTGAACTGCGGGGCGAGTTCGAGCGCACGCTCAAGGCCTTCGACGGCGGACTGGCTGTGCTGATACAAGGGCCGACCGGCAGCGGCAAAGAAGTCTATGCCCGCAGGCTGCATGCGCGCTGCGCGCGGTCCGGGAAACCATTCGTCGCCATCAATTGCGGCGCCCTGCCCGAGTCCCTGATCGAAGCCGAACTGTTCGGCTATGCTCCCGGCGCCTATACCGGCGCCAACCGCCACGGCAGCCTCGGACGACTGCGCGAAGCTCATGGCGGGGTCCTGTTCCTGGACGAGATCGGCGACATGCCACTGCCACTGCAGACACGACTGCTGCGCGTCCTGCAGGAACGCGAAATCCGTCCGCTGGGTTCCGACAAGGCCGTCGCCGTCGATTTCCTGCTGATCAGCGCCACCAACCAGGACCTGGATTCGCTGCTGCGGCAAGGCCAGTTCCGGTCGGACCTGTTCTACCGCCTGCAGGACCAGCGCGTGCAGCTTCAACCCCTTGCCATGCGCCAGGATCTGCCAGGGTTCCTGTGCACGGAATTCAACCGCCTGGGCGCCCTGGAAAAAAGCCTGACGCTGAGCGACGATGCCTGCCGCTCATTGGCGGCCTATGCATGGCCCGGCAACTACCGCGAACTCCAATCCGTATTGCGGGCGCTGGTCATCCACTCCGCCGCAGGCAGCCTGCTGCAAGTATCGGATCTGCCCGAACACCTGCAGGCGCCGCATGCGTCCGGCGCGACTGGCGAAACGCCAGCCATGCGCGGCAGCCATACATCCCTGCGCGACATAGATGAGCAGCATATACGCCGGACGCTGCATCGCAGCAACGGCAACATATCGGAAACGGCACGGCTGCTCGGCATTCATCGCAGCACGCTCCATCGCCGCCTGAAACGGCTATCCTGATAACTTAGCGGCCCGCCTGGCGCGCCGCATCATCCGAGCCACTCGGCGGCCATGGGGTACAGCGATGCCACCAGCAACAGCGCCATCGCCCAGTTGAACATGCGGATCGCCGCCGGCCTGTGCAGCAGCCGCCGCAAGGCCATGCCGAACAGCGTCCATACCGATATGCTGGGCAGGTTCACCAGGCCGCACAGCAGCGCGGCGAACAGCAAGTCGGTCAACAGCCCTGCAGGCGGCACGTACACCGCGATCACTCCCAGGGCCATGGTCCATGCCTTGGGGTTGACCCACTGGAACGCCGCCGCCTGCAGGAAGCTGAACGGCCTGCCCTCCGCCTGGCCGGAGGCGCTCGGAGGGACGGCGGTCGCAATGCGCCACGCCAGGTACAACAGATAGACAGCGCAGGCGACCTGCAGCACATCATGCAGGCCCGGCCAGTTGCGGAACAGCGTGCCCAGGCCCAGACCGACCAGCACCAGCATGGCCATGAAGCCGATACTGATGCCCAGCATATGCGGAATGCTGCGCCGGAAGCCGTGCGTCAACCCCGAGCTGGCCAGCATGATGTTGTTCGGCCCCGGAGTGACGGAAGAGGCGAATGCAAACAGTATCAACGGTAAAACAAGCATCTGGGTCTGGGCAGTCATGGGAACGATCCGATATCGACGAAACACGCGCGCGAGGCACACGCCGCACAGTTCCCACTATAATGACCATCACCGGTACAGTACCTGTACACTTTATCTATTAACTATCTGACTGTATCGGACAACCCACATGAACAGTCCCGCCCTCTCCCTGTTCGACCCGCCGCAGCTCGACAGCGATATCACGCTGACCGAGCAGATCAGCACCATGCTGGTGACGAAGATCACGCAGCTCGGCATCCGGCCGGGGAGCCGCCTGCCATCCGTGCGCGCGCTCGCCCAGCACCTGGGCGTCAGCCGTTTCACTATCGTAGCGGTGTACAACCGGCTGTCGGACGAAGGCTGGATCCACCCCCGGCAGGGAGCAGGCTATTTCGTGCAGGCCCGGCAGTCGCCCCCGCGCGATGACGGCGGCATGCGCCTGGGCTCCGATGCCATCGAGCAAACGCCCAGCCACCGCACCCTGGATGTTTCCTGGCTGCTGCACGGCCTGCTGCGCGACGTATCCGATCCCGCCATTCCAGGCTCCGCCGCCCTGCTGCCGGCCAAATGGATGGACAGTGAGTTGCTGGCATCAGCCACGCGCTCTGTCGGCCGCGCACCTGGACATCTTATTCTGGGATACGGCCATCCCCGGGGCTACCTCCCTTTGCGCCAGACACTGGCCTCGCGCCTGCAGGCGCTCGACATCCCCGCCAATCCCGACAGCAACCTGCTGCTGACCGCCGGCGTCACGCACGCCGTGGATCTGGTGCTGCGCGCCCTGACCAAACCCGGAGACACCGTGCTGGTCGAGGATCCCGCCTGGTTCCTGGTGTTCGGCCGCCTGGCCGCCGCCGGCGTGCAGGTGCTTGGCGTTCCGCGTACGCCGCAAGGCCCGGACATCGACGTGTTGGCGCAGATGGCCCAGGCGCATCGCCCGAAGCTGTTCATCGTCAACAGCGCCGTGCACAACCCCACCGGCTACAGCCTGCAGGCCAGCAACGCCTTCCAGGTGCTGAAGCTCGCGCAACAACACGATTTCCATATTTTCGAGGACGATACCTACGGCGATCTGCACGCCGGCGGCGCCATCCGGCTGGCGGCGCTGGACGGACTGCAGCGCGTGCTCTATGCCAACGGATTTTCCAAAACACTGGCCGCGGGCCTGCGCTGCGCTTTCCTGGCCGCCGCGCCCGGGCTGATCAACACACTTACCGACCTGAAGCTGCTATCGGGCTTGACCACGCCCGAACTCAATGAGCGCGTATTGCAGCGCGCCATGTCTTCGGGTCAATTCCGCAGGCACCTGGACCGCCTGCGCAACCGCGTCGATGTAGCACGGGTGGAAACAATGAAACGACTGTCGGACCTGGACGTGAGCATCCATCACGATCCCGCTGGCGGCATGTTCGTGTGGGGAGATTGCCACCGCGACAGCGATCAGTTGGCGCGCAGCGCGGCCGGCGAAGGCATGCTGCTTGCGCCGGGATCCTTGTTTTCGCCGACGCAAGCGCCCAGCAGCCATATCCGGTTTTCCGTCGCCCTGGCCGAAAACCCGGCCGCCTGGCGCATTCTGGAAAAGCTGCTGGGCTGAACGCTGATTACAGCCCGGACAGAGCCGCGGCGTTCCGGATCTTGAAGCTCAGCGCGCTCAGGTCCGACTCCAGCTTGCCAGCCTGTTCCTGCGACAACTCCTGCAGGGGCGGACGCATGGTCTTCCAGGACTCGTCGCCGGACTGCCATGCGATCGCATGCTTCATGGCCGCGATCATGGGATGCGCCTGGAACGCCTTGCGCACAGCATCCAGCTGCGCCTGCTGCGCGTCGGCGTCGTCCTGCTGCCAGGTCGCATACAGTTGCGAAATCGCGGCAGGGTTCACGTTCCCCGTTGCGGTAATGCAGCCCGCCCCGCCGTTGCGCAGCGTCTGCAGCAGGAAGGTTTCGCTGCCCGCGAACACATCGAAGCCTTCCGGCTGGAAGGTATCGAGCATTGCCTTGGTGTTGGACCAGTCGCCGGAACTGTCCTTGACGCCGGCGATCGTGCCGGGATAGGCCTTCAGCAGGCGTTCGATCAACGCCAGACTGATTCCCACCTGCGATACCGGAGGAATGTGGTACAGATAGATCCTCAGGCGCTCATCAGCCACTGCATCGATGATCGCCGCATAGTTCCGGAACAGTCCTTCGTCCGATACGCCCTTGTAGTAGAACGGCGGCAGCATCAGGACGCCCGCGCACCCCCGCTGCACGGCATGGCGCGTCAACGCGATGGAGTCCGTCAGCGCGCAGCAGCCGGTCCCCGGCATGAGCCGGTCCCCCGGCACGCCAGCATCGATCAGGAGATCCAGCAGCCGGATCTTCTCCTCGACCGACAGGGAGTTGGCCTCCGAATTCGTGCCGAATACCGCCAGCCCGACATTCTGCTCCAGCAGCGATTTGCAATGCTTCAGGAATCGCGTTTCCGAAACGGAATAGTCGGCGTTGAACGGTGTGAGCACGGGGGAAAGGACCCCGCGCAGCTTGCTTCCAGACATGCTATCCTCCTTTGGAGATTTGATAAAAAAATACGGCTGTCGCCGTTATCCACGAGACACAAAATCCGGCCATGGACACAAAGTACATGGAAAGCTTCGTTGCTGTCATCGAAGCAGGCTCTTACGCTGAAGCCGCGCGCAGGCTGGACCTGACCGCGGCCGCCATCGCCGCCCGCATCAAGGCGCTGGAAGACGATATCGGCGTTCCGCTCGTACAGCGCTCCGGACGCTTCGTCAGGCCGACACAGCACGCCCTGAATATACTGGACAGCACCCGTGCCGCGCTACGAAATATCCGCGACCTGCGCGCGCTGGCGCAGGACTCGTCCCTGGGAGGAGAATTCCGCATCGGATGCTTCATGTCCGCACTGACCAACATTCTTCCTCCATTGCTGAAACAGGTCTACGCACGCTACCCCGCCGCCTCGCTGTTCGTCGTCCCCGGCGCGTCCGTCGAACTCTGCCGCAAGGTCGCCGACGGGGAGCTGGACGCCGCCATTGTGGTCGAACCGCAGTTTCCCATGCCGAAAACCTGTACCTGGCAGCCCTTCATCGAAGAGCCGCTCGTCGTGGTCGCCCACGTCGAACACAAGGAACAGGATGCGCACCACCTGCTGCGCACCCAGCCATTCATTCGCTACGACCGCAACATTCTCGGCGGCCAACTGGCCGACCGCTACCTGCGCGATCACCAGATCTTCCCCACCCAGCGCCTCGAGATCGACAGCCTTTCCTCCATCGTGTCCCTCGTCGCCGAAGGCCTGGGCGTATCCCTGCTGCCGGACTGGTCTTCGCTGCTCAAGCCCATGCCGGTCCTGCGCATCGCGCTGCCCTCGCATGCCCCCGTACGACGCAGCGGCCTGATCTGGAACACGCAGGGACATCACGCCAACATGGCCTCCTGTATTCACGAACAGGCTGCGCAGATCTTCCTGCGCAGCTGATCCTGACCAGCCTACCTGGGGACCTGTCCTTTCTGCTCCACCGACCGCAGGAAATCGAAGTCGACTCCCTTGTCGGCCTGCGTGACGGTATCCATGAACAGCTTGGCATAACCCCGCTCTGCGCTGCAGGAAGGCAGTTCCTGCGATTGCCTGCGCGCCTCCAGTTCCTCGTCGGAAACCAGCAGAGAAATGCTGCGCTCGCCGACGCTCAGGCGGATGCGGTCGCCGTTGCGCACATACGCCAGCGGCCCGCCGATCGCCGCTTCGGGCGTCACATGCAAAATGATGGTGCCGAATGCCGTGCCGCTCATGCGGCCATCCGAAATCCGGACCATGTCCTTGACGCCCCGCACCGCCAGTTTCTTGGGGATGGGAATATATCCGGCCTCGGGCATGCCGGGCGCGCCCTTGGGGCCGATATTCTTCAGCACCAGCACGTCATCGGCATTCACGTCCAGCGATTCGTCGTCGATGCGCGCCGCCATGTCCTCCAGGTTCTCGAACACCACGGCCCTGCCTTCGTGCTCCATCAACGCTTGATCGGCCGAAGCCTGCTTGATGATGGCGCCGCCAGGCGCAAGATTGCCTTCGAGCACCGCGATGCCGCCCTGCGGATAGATGGGGTTGTCCCTGGTGCGGACGACATCCTGCTCGAATCCCGGGCCGGAGCGTTCGATTTCCTCGCCCAGCGTCCTGCCCGTCACGGTCAGCGCATCGAGATTGAGCAAGGGCTTGAGTTCCCTGAGCAGCGTGGCCATGCCGCCCGCCCGATGAAAGTCTTCCATGTAGTGCTGGCCCGAAGGCTTGAGGTCCAGCAGCACGGGCGTATCCCGGCCCAGACGATCCAGCGCCTTCAGGTCGACATTCATGCCGAGACGCCCAGCCATCGCGGCCAGGTGGACGATGCCGTTCGTGGAGCCGCCGATGGCCAGCAGCACGCGCATGGCGTTTTCGAAGGCTTCCGGCGTCAGGATACGATCAATGGTCAGGCCCTCCCGGGCCAGGCGCACGGCCTGGGCCCCGGTGGCCTCGGCGATCCGCATACGGTCGGCCGTGACGGCCGGCGGCGTGGCGGATCCCGGCAGGCTGATGCCCAGCGCCTCCGCCAGGCATGCCATAGTGCTGGCGGTTCCCATGACGGCGCAAGTGCCGACGCTGGCGACCAGCTGGTTGTTCACATCGGAGATCTCTTCATCGTCCAGAGTCTCAGCGCGGTACATGCCCCAGTAGCGGCGGCAATCCGTACAGGCGCCAACCCTCGTCCCGCGATAGGCGCCCGTCAGCATGGAGCCGGTCACCAACTGGATGGCGGGAATGCCGGCCGAAGCCGCGCCCATCAATTGCGCGGGTACGGTCTTGTCGCACCCGCCGATCAGCACCACCGCATCCATGGGCGCCGCACGCAGCATTTCCTCGGTATCCATCGACATGAGATTGCGCAAGTACATGCTGGTCGGATGCGCGAAGCTCTCGTGGATGGATATCGTCGGGAACGGCATGGGCAGGCCGCCCGCCAGAAGGATACCTCTCTTGACCGCCTCTATCAGCGGCTCCATGTTGCCATGGCAGGGGTTGTAGGCGCTGCCAGTGTTCGCGATACCGATGACGGGCCGGTCCAGCGCATCATCGGTATACCCGGCGCCCTTGATGAAGGCCTTGCGCAGGAACAGCGAAAAGTCATTGTCGCCATAATTGGTCAGCCCTTTGCGCAGACCGCTCCCGGCATTGTGAGTCGCTCCCGCCTGAAGTCGGGAGCTTCCTCGCCACAATACGGGGGCACCTTCGGTGCCGTATGACGACTGCCCCGCTTGACCTCGGTCAGAGGACCGAGGCTTGCGCGTCGGCGCGTGGTCATGAGAAGCATCTTTCTTGGACATTGGTGATATTCCAGCAAATGGGAGATATTAATTGACGCTGATGTTGCCGTCCTGGATAACTTTTTCCCAGAGGCGGATTTCTTCCGTTAGACGCTGCTTGGAGCCCGGCACATCCAGCGGATTGGCATAAACGCCCTGCTCCAGCATGCGGTCCTTCACTGCCTGCGGCGTCATGGCCTTGACCAGCGCCGCATTGAGCTGCTGCACGATTTCCGGCGGCGTGCCTGCCGGAGCCATCACGCCGAACAGCGAACTGACGTTGAATCCGGTCAGGCCTTGCTCTTTGGCCGTCGGCACGTCGGGAATCTGCGAAACCCGCTCATCCGTCAGCACCGCCAGCGGACGCAACTGTCCGGACTTGATGAAGCCGATGGAAGCCGGCAGGGTTTCCGTCATGAGTTCGATCTGGCCGCCAACCAGGTCCGTCATGGCGGGGCCGCTGCCGCGGTACGCCACATGCACGATATCCACGCCGGCGATCTGCTTGAACAGCTCCATTGCCATGCGCTGCGGCGCTCCTGGCCCCGAAGAGGCGAAGTTCAGCTTGCCGGGATTGGCCTTGGCGTATTTCACGAGATCGTCGAGAGAATGCACATCCAGCTTGGGATTGACAACGGCCACCAGCGGCACGGAGCCGACGATGCCTACCGGCGTCAGATCATTTTCCAGGCTGTAGTTCAGCTTGCCCTTTTCCAGGGTCGCCATGACGGAGTGGGACGTCAATGCGCCCATCAGCAAGGTATAGCCGTCCGGCTGCGCCCTGGCGACTTCAGCCGCGCCGATATTGCCGCCGGCGCCGCCGCGGTTCTCGATGACGATGGTCTGGCCGATGGCTTCGCCAAGCTCCTGCCCCACGATACGCCCGATCACATCGGTCGCGCCGCCGGGAGGATAAGGAATGATCAGGCGGATGGGCTTGTCGGGATAGGCCGCATGGGCGGCCGGCATGAACCCTGCACAAGCGGCGGCGGCAGCCAGGACCAGCCCGGTGCCCCTCCTGGCGAATTTACCGAGAAAAGCGCCTGTGGCGCGCCGCATGCAGGATTGAGATTGTCTGTTTGCCATGGTTTTGTCCCTTGAATAATTTGTTTTTGCCGCCAGGCCGCGAGATGGCGCGCAGGCCAGCGTCGCGGCGCGGGGGGCTTTCCCGAGCACAACTTAAACGAGAGGCTCATCATGGCAAACATGAATTCCCGGAGGGGAAAATAATTTTTTCTTCACTCGAAAAAATTTGGTGTTTCCCAACCCGGAAGCCGGAATATCCACCGGGGAGCCGGCGCGGACGACCGGCGCACGGACTCAGCTCCGTCTGGCGGCGGGCGGATACAGCCATTTGCGCAACAGTCTGTTCACGAAAGGGGCTCCCACGTAGATCATCAGCGGAACCTGCACCATGGTCACCATCATGACCCGGAACGGCAGAGGCAGGGAAGGAAACATGGCCAGCGTCGCCGTGTTCAGGCACAGGGATGCCGGATAGACGAACGTCCAGATCGATACGGAGCGTTTCCACCGCGGCGGCAGGGCCACGGCATCCTGCCTGCCGAAGATCAGTTCCATGCCTGTCAAGTGCCGGCTTTCGCTTTCCTGCACCAGCATTTCGCCATGCTCCAGCCACATGCGCCGGGACAGGGACCGCTCCCAACGCCCCATGCTGTCCTCGTCCGCGAATCGCAACACGATCTGGAACGTGCGTCCCTGCGCCGAAGGCGCCAGCACGCCCGCTCCCAGGAACCCCGGAAACCCTGCGACCAGGAGCACGCCTTTGCGCATCCAGGCCTGAAACTCCGCATGGCGCTCCGGCGCCACCTTGCGCGTCACAACCAATGTGACGGGAATGCTCGTCGTACCGCCTGCCTGTTCCATGATCCTGCCTTTCCGATGGGTGAGGCGCCGCCGCCATGGCTCCTCTCTCATTCATGGATAAAGCAAAGCGCATGCCAGGCCAAAACCAAGGGTATTCCCCTATGCCACACAAGACGGCGCACCGGGATGGGCGTCCACGACGGGACAATGCACCGTAATGGTGCGCCAGAGCCGGACCACGCCGCCCGCGCCGCATCGGCATGCGGGAAAACAATGGCGAAAAGAGAAGGCCGGCAACCCTGAGGTTGCCGGCCCTTCCTATGCCGCTTGTGCCGCTATCTGCCCAGTTATCAGCCCTTGATCGGGCCCGGAGCGGAAACCTGTGTCATCAGGTCGTGGTCCCAGTCGCCTTCGACGACTACGTGGCCGGCCGCACCCAGTTCGAATGCCTCGATCAGGTTGTGGTTGACGTAGGCGTACACGCCAGGCTGCTTGAAGGTGTAGATGGCAGCAGCCGATGCTCCGCCCGGGATGAACCAGGTTTCGATATCGCGCAGCGGCGTGTTCGAGAACTTGCCCAAGGGCCAGAACCAGTCTGCGTGGCCGCCGATCAGGTGCGGACGCGTATCGCGGTTGCACTGTCCATGAACGAACAGCACGGTTTCGCCAACCTTGGCCTTCAGGGCGCCTTCGCCGGTCAGCGCGCCGACCTTGCCGTTGAACACCACATGCGAGGGAATCAGGCCGCGCATGGCTTCGCGGGTATCGCCGTAGCTTTCGGCCAGGCTGCCGTACTTCTTGTACTTGCCGTTTTCATCCTTGGGAATGTACAGGTCATGCTCGCCGATCGTGTAAATGCGATCATAGTGCAGTACATTGCCGTAGGCGTCTTTCAGGCCGCCTTCCGGCAGGACCAGCAGCGTGCCGTTCATACCTGTGACGACGTGCCAGGGCACCATGCCTTCCGGCGCGCAGTGATAGATGAAGGCGCCGGCGCGATCGGCCTTGAAACGCAGCGTTACCTGTTCGCCCGGGTTGACGTTGGTCAGCTTGGCACCGCCCAGCGCGCCCGTGGAACCGTGGAAGTCGACGTTGTGCGGCATAACGTTGCTGGCCGGATTGACCAGCGTCAGCTCGACATAGTCGTTCTGATTGACGACCATGGTCGGGCCGGGCATCGAGCCATTGAACGTCATGGCCCAGAGCGTAGTGCCTTCGCCGTCGATGACCATTTCCTTTTCTTCGATGACCATGCGGAACTCGACGACTTTGGGGCCGCCCTTGGAAATCTGCTCATGCTCGTGCACGAAAGGAGGCGCCACCAGATCGACCTTGACGCGCGGCAGCTTGTCGATCTGCTCGGGAGTGTAGGAAGTGGTGGGAGGAGGCGTCAGGCCGGACGAGGATGTGCCCTTGGCTGCAGCCGGAGCCGCCGCCACTGCCAGCGAACCTGATACAGCGCCAATACCTGCAGTTTTCAAAAATGAACGACGTTCCATGATGAGGCTCCGTTTTATTGTGGGGTAATGAATGCTTTTCCTCCTGCGGACGCCCGGTGACTTTGCTGTCCGGATTTCCTCAAGAGTTCTTCATGGCTCTATTGGACCTCGAAACAAGCGATGCCTCTTTGCTGCAGAACAAACTTGCATGCAATAAGTAGGGGATTCTACGTACCGGATGCACTTTTCCGCCTGCTCGCCGCAGAACCTATCCCATGACGCTCGCATGGTAAACTCGGCGGAAACCTGTCCTTACGGATCTGCAATGCCTGCCAAGACACTGCATCACTCGCTGCTCAAGCCTCTTGATCTGTTCCGCTCGCTGTCGGACGCCGAACTGGACCAGGCCCTTGAACATGCGCAGACGCACCGGCTCCTGCCCGGGGATCACGCATTCAAGCAAGGCGAGTCCGCCTCCCGCTTCTTCGTGCTGCTGCACGGCCACCTGAAGGTCGTGCAGAACACCCCTGATGGCGAGCAAATCATCGTCCGCTACGTGAATCCGGGCGATATCTTCGGCATTGCCAAGGCCATGCGCCGCCCAGACTACCCCGCGTCCGTATATGCCGTCAAGGAAAGCATCGCCCTGAGCTGGCCCTCCTCGGAATGGGAGCGGCTGCTGGGCAGCAACCCCGCGTTCGCCGCGAATACGCTGCAAACCGTCGGCCAGCGCCTGCAGGACGCGCACACTCGCATCCAGGAATTGTCCACCGAAGAGGTCGAACAGCGCATAGCGCGCGCCCTGCTGCGCCTGATCGACCAGTCGGGCAGCAAAACTCCCGAGGGAGTGGTCATCGACTTCCCCATCACGCGCCAGGACATTGCCGAGATGACCGGCACGACCCTGCATACTGTCAGCCGGCTGCTCAGCAACTGGAAGGACCGCGGCCTGGTGCAGAGCCAGCGCAAGCGCATCGTGGTCTGCTCGGTGGATGAACTGATCCGCCTGGCGGAAAAAAGCTCGGGCGCGCCGGCGACCGCCGGCGCGGCCAAGGAAAACCTCAAGGCCTGACCCGGCGCAGCCCGGCAAGAGGCCGGAATCGACGAGAGCGCAGCGGTTCACCGCTGCGCTCTTTGCTTTGGGAGGCCCTGGCTACGACAGGCCCAGGCGCTGGAACAGGTTGCCCCCCGCCTGCGGCGCCCTGGACTGGCCGGACTCATCCAGGACCAGCCGTATGCCCAGATTATTGGGAGGAATGCCGACCGAGCACGCGCCGCTGGTCGGATCGCGGATGAAGTCGATGATGTATCCGATATGCTTGCCGGCCAGCACGCGTATGCCGCAGTTTTCGCTTGTCATGACGGGAGCCACGCCCTCTTCACCCACGGCATATGTCGTGAAGCATGTGTCTGTCCAGTCCCAGACGTTGCCGCCAATGTCCTGCAGGCCGGTCGAGGTGACGCCAAAGGTCCCGAACGGCTTGGGCGTGCTGTCCGTGGACGCGCGGGCCGATTCGATCTCGTATTCCGCGATCCAGCGCAGGGCGGGGTTGCTGGCGTCGGCGATATCGATGACGCTGATGTCCTCGAACGCGGCTCCCGCGGCATGCGCCCACTCGACGTAGGTGGGAAGACGGTAGTGCCGGCCCGTCTTGCCCGAATACCACTTGGCATAGGCGGTGGCGTCGACCCAACTGACGCCCACCACGGGCTTGTCCGGATCGGTATTGTCGCGATAATCCTTGTCCAGCGCCTTGCAGCCGCCATCTGCCACGCATTCGGCGTATTCCGCCTGGCTCACCTGGCGGCGCATGATGGAAAATTCTCTTTCCACGCGGGCATTTTCCATCGGGGCCGCCACGACCATCTGGCCTATCAGGAACTGGCCGGACATGCGGATGCTGCGTTCTCCCGCCGGGATGCTGGCAAGGCGGTCGTCCTGCGCGGTCGCGGCGACCTCTTGCTTCTCATTGGAGCAGCCCGCCAGCAGGCCGACGGCGGCGAGCGAAACAAGCAGACAACGTATGTGGCGGCGCATGGCGATATCCTGTGGCAAAGGAGGCGGCACACGGCAGCCATGGGCGGCGGCCTGTGCCTTTTCTTCTTATTGCCATTTCACTCCGGAAGGAGATATACGTCTTTGCGCCAACGCAAACTGCATTATTATTCCTTCCGCCTCCGGGCAGCGGAGAGCGTCAGCACTCCACGATGTTCACCGCCAGGCCGCCGCGCGCGGTTTCCTTGTACTTCGTCATCATGTCGGCGCCGGTCTCCCGCATGGTCTTGATCACCTTGTCCAGGCTGACATGATGCGTGCCGTCGCCATACAGGGCCATGCGCGCCGCGTTGATGGCCTTGACCGAAGCGATGGCATTGCG
This sequence comes from Paracandidimonas soli, assembly GCF_004342005.1. Taxonomy (GTDB): domain Bacteria; phylum Pseudomonadota; class Gammaproteobacteria; order Burkholderiales; family Burkholderiaceae_B; genus Paracandidimonas; species Paracandidimonas soli. Next base: position 573,359 of record NZ_SMBX01000001.1, on the reverse strand, counting down.
CTCGATACAGGGGATCTGCACCAGTCCGCCGACCGGATCGCAGGTCAGGCCCAAATGATGCTCCATGCCGATTTCCGCTGCGTTTTCCACTTGTTCGGGCGTCCCGCCCAGCACGGCGCACAATGCGCCCGCCGCCATGGAACAGGCAACGCCCACCTCTCCCTGGCAGCCGACCTCGGCGCCGCTGATGGAAGCGTTTTTCTTGTAGAGGATACCGATGGCGCCCGCCGTCAGCAGGAAGTCCACTACACCCTTGCGATTAGCGTCCGCAATGGCATGGGTGTAGTAATGCAGCACGGCCGGGATGATGCCCGCCGCGCCGTTGGTGGGCGCCGTCACCACGCGCCCGCCCGCCGCATTCTCCTCGTTGACGGCCAGGGCCCACAGGTTCACCCAGTCCAGCACGTGCAGCGGATCCGACGGATGGCGTTCGAACGTTCCCAGCCGGCGCGCCAGCTCCGCCGCCCGGCGGCGCACCTTGAATCCGCCCGGCAGGACGCCTTCGGTACGGCAGCCGCGCGCCACGCAGGCCTGCATCACGTCCCAGATGGCCAGCAGGCCGCTGTCGATTTCCTCGTCCGTACGCCAATGCCGCTCATTGACCCGCATCACATCGGCAATGCTCATGCCGTGCTCGCGCGTCAACTGCAGCAATTGCTCCCCGTTATGGAATGTATGCGGCAGGATCGTGGGATCCGGCGCAATGACTTTCTGCCTGGAGCCGTCCGCGGCCACTTCCTCTGTGACGATGAACCCGCCCCCGACCGAGTAGTAGGTAACTTCGTGCACCAGATCGCCGGCCTCATTGAACGCCTGGCAGCGCATGCCATTGGCATGAAACGGCAGCGCCCTGCGGAAGAAGCGGACATCCTTGGTTTCATCGAAGGGAATCCGCTTGATGCCATGCAGGAGCAGGCTGCGGTTTTCGCGGATATCGGCCAGTATGGCAGGCACCTGGTCCACATCCACCGTATCGGGCGCATGGCCGCACAGGCCCAGCAATACCGCCTTGTCGCTGCCGTGGCCCTTGCCCGTCGCCCCCAGGGAGCCGTGCAGATCCACTTGCACCCGACAGACCTCGGGCAGGAAGCCATGATTGTGCAATACCCGTGCAAAACGCCGCGCCGCACGCATGGGACCGACGGTATGCGAACTGGACGGACCAATGCCCACCTTGAATAGATCGAACACACTGATCGCCATGGATTATCCTCCTGCCGTCATCCGGGCGGCCGGGCCATGATGGGCCGCTGGCGCGCTTGTAAGAATTGCGGACTGTCTCGTGTCCGTATTCATTCATATTAGGAATGCCGTATCATTATGTCTACTGACATTTAATTAACTTATTCATTAGAATATTTTACGATTCAGGATCTGGCGATGCCCTCGAAGCCTGTGCTGGACATCACTCGGCTGATGACGCTGCGCGCCCTGGCGCACAGCGGCACGATGGCCGCCGCGGCCGAGACATTGCACCTGACGCCTTCCGCCGTTTCGCAGCAGTTGTCCCAGTTGGAACGCGAAGCCGGCATGGCATTGACGGAGCGGCGCGGCCGGGGCGTCACGCTGACGCCAGCCGGCAATATGCTGGTCGCGCATACCGAGCGCATCATGCACGTGCTGGAAGACGCCAAGTCAGACCTGGCGCAATTGCGCAACGACATCGCGGGCGAGGTGCGTGTGGCGGCGTTTTCCTCGGTCGCCGTCAGCCTGCTGCCGGACACGGTGCGCGCGCTGCGCGCGGCATTTCCCCGGCTGCAGGTCGTCATCGAGGAAAAAGAGCCGCAGGAAAGCCTGACGGCGCTGAATGCGTGGCTGATCGATATCGCCCTGATCGACGACCTGGCCGTAGCGCTGGACGATGCCAAAGCCCGCTACGACCTGCTGCCGCTGGCCGTGGACGCGCTGCATGTCCTCCTGCCCGAAAACCATGCTCTGGCTGGCCGCGCATCCCTGGCGCTTGCAGACCTGCGCAACGAACAGTGGGCGCTGGACTCGACTTCCAGCTCATTCGGACACTTCATCACGACACTGTGCCAGCGCGCGGGCTTCACCCCCTATATCAATGCCCACTGCGCCGGCTTCGAGATGGTGGCGGCCATGGTGGCCTCCGGCTGCTCGATTTCGGTCGTTTCCGGCCTGCGCCTGGCGGGCAGGCGAGTGCCTGGCGTGGTCGCCGTGCGGCTGGAGCCCGAAGTCCGGCGCAGGATCATGCTTGCCTACCGCAAGGGAGGGCAGCATCATCCGGCCATTCAGGCATTCGTGCGGGAGGCGATGAAGATCGCCGGCTCGGCCCTGGGGTGAATCAGGCGCTTTCCGCCAGCCCGGCGGAGTGAGCCTGCTGGTCCGCATGGTAGGAGGACCTGACCATGGCGCCGACCGCCGCATGGCTGAAGCCCATGGCATAGGCCTCGCGCTCAAGCATGGCGAAGACGTCAGGATGCGCATAGCGCAGCACCGGCAGGTGGTGCTCGGACGGCTGCAGGTACTGCCCGATGGTCAGCATGTCAACCTTGTGCTCGCGCAGGTCGCGCATGACCTGCAGGATCTCCTCGTCAGTCTCGCCCAGGCCCAGCATGAGTCCGGATTTGGTCGGCACCTGCGGGTGCTTGGCCTTGAACTCGGACAGCAGCCTGAGGGAATGCCCGTAATCGGATCCCGGACGCGCCTGCTTGTACAGGCGGGGCACGGTTTCCAGGTTGTGGTTCATGACGTCGGGAGGGCCGCCGTCGAAAATGCTCAGGGCGCGATCCAGGCGGCCGCGGAAATCGGGCACCAGGACTTCGATCTGGGTGGACGGGGACAGTTCGCGCACCTGGCGGATGCACTCCACGAAGTGGCCCGCGCCGCCGTCGCGCAGGTCGTCGCGATCCACCGAAGTGATGACGACATAGCGCAGCTTCATGGCGGCGATGGTGCGCGCCAGGTTGACGGGTTCGTCTACGTCGAGGGGATCGGGCCGGCCGTGGCCGACATCACAGAACGGGCAGCGGCGCGTGCATTTGTCGCCCATGATCATGAACGTTGCCGTGCCGCGGCCGAAGCATTCGCCGATGTTCGGGCACGAAGCTTCTTCACAGACCGTGTGCAGCTTGTGCTCACGCAGGATCTGCTTGATTTCGGTGAAGCGCGAATTGGGCGCCGCCGCCTTGACGCGGATCCACTCGGGCTTTTTCAGGCGCTCGGCCTGGATGACCTTGACGGGAATGCGCGCCGTCTTGGCCTCGGCCTTCTGCTTCTGGGTGGGATCATAGGGAGCGGGCCGCACCGTGGGCTTGCGCACGGGGGTTTGCTGGTCGACAGGGCTCGTCATGCGGTTTCCTGGCCCGCGGGAGTCAGGGCGGGCTGCTGAAATAAGTCCATGCCCGCAACATAGCGGGCGAAAGGTCCATTCTAGCGCGGCCCGTCCACAGCCGTCTAATGGCCGCACCGCCGCAGGGGCTTTACCGCCACACTTCCTCCAGGCGGTTCCCGCAGGCCTGCGTCTCAGTTTTGTTATGCTTGTCCTTTCGCGCCAACCGCGCACCGGCTTGCCGGTCCCTATTACAGAATCCCTATGCGTACCGCTCGCCGCTATCTTGCCAAGGAAATCTACCGCTCCAGCGCCATCGTCCTGATCGCGCTGCTCGGTCTGTTCACCTTCTTCACCCTGATAGAAGAGCTGGACAATGTCGGCTCGCAGCTCTCCCTGCTGAACCTGTTGTACCTGCAGTTGCTGTCCCTGCCCACGCGCCTCTACGAACTGCTGCCCATCGGCATGCTGATCGGCACCATTCTGGCCCTGGCCGGCCTTGCCCAGCGGCATGAGCTGGTCATCCTGCGGGTGTCCGGCGTCAGCGGCATCCGGCTGCTGCTCACGCTCTGGGTGATCACCATCCCCATGATGCTGTTCGCCTACGTGCTGTCCGAAGTCGTGACGCCCGCGGCGGAGCTGCGCGCCAGCGAGGCCAGCCTGCAGCTCCTGGGCCGCGCCGGCGGCGGCAGGCTGAACAGCGGCTATTGGTTCAAGGAAAACGACGGCAACGGCAATACCCGGATCATCAACATCTCCAGCCTGCAATCCAGCGGAGGGGTCAGCGGCATTACGCTGTACGAGTTCGGCGAAGGCCAGGAAATGCATTCGTTTTCCACCGCACGCCAGGGGCGCTTCACCGACGGCAAGCTGATCCTCGAGGAAGTGGCCGAAACCCGCATCACGATCCGGCCCGGCTCCGACCTGTCCCAGGCGCGCTCCCCCGACGAGCCGCTGACGAAGCTGCACAGCATGCCGCAGCGCTCGCTGAACACCACGCTGACGCCCGAGCGCCTGATCGCCAGGGTGCTGAATCCCGAACTCATGGCCATACCGGATTTGCTGGACTATATCGGCTATCTGAAGAGCAACCATCTGCAGACGGACCTGCAGATGGTGGCGCTGTGGCGCAAGATCGCCTACCCGTTCACGCTGCTGGTCATGATGACCATCGCCGCCCCCATTTCCTTCATGCAGACGCGGCGCGGCGGCGTCGGCAGCAAGGTATTCATAGGGATACTGCTGGGCGTGGGCTCGTTCATGCTGAACCAGTTGGCCCTGAACATCGGCATGCTGGGCAAGTGGGCGCCCTGGTTCACCGCGCTGGCGCCCAGCCTGGGCGCCCTTGCCCTGGCGCTGACCGCCCTGCTGCTGATGGAAAACCAGCACCGCGTGCGCCGATTCCTGCTTTCCCATGCCGTGTGGCAACGATCGGGGACCTGAGCCAGAGTTCTGCACATGACTGACAAGACTTCCCCTCCCATCTGGGCCATTGGCGACGTCCAGGGCTGCAGCGACGCCCTGCGCCGCCTGCTGTCGCATACAGAAATCCGCAAGGATCGCGACGCCCGGTTCTGGTTCGCGGGCGACATCATCAACCGCGGCCCCGATTCGCTGGGCGCCCTGCGCCAGGTCATGTCGCTGGGAGACCGCGCCGTCACCATCCTGGGCAACCACGACCTTCACCTGCTGGGCGTATCCACGGGCGTGCGCAAGAAATCCAAATCCGATACGCTGGACGATATCCTGGATGCGCCGGACGCGGCCGAGTTGCTCGACTGGCTGCGCCGCCAGCCGATGGCGCATCTGGAGCATGGGCACCTGCTGGTTCATGCCGGACTGGCCCCCCAGTGGGACGTCCCGCTTGCCATGGCCCAGGCCCGGGAGCTGGAATCCATGCTGCGCGCGCCGGACTGGCGTGAGTCGCTGTCGCGCCTGTTCGGCAATGAGCCGGCGCGCTGGTCTCCTGACCTGAAGGGCGACGACAGGCGCCGCTTCTCCATCAATGCCATGACCCGCATGCGCATGTGCCGTCCCGACGGCACGCTGAATTTTTCCCACAAGGGCAGCCCCACGGACGACCCCGGCGAATTGGTGCCCTGGTTCGAGGTACCCGGCCGCAAGGCGACGGGCGTCACCATCGTCTTCGGCCATTGGTCGACGCTGGGCCTGATGCTGCGCCCCAACCTGATCGCCCTGGATACCGGCTGCGTCTGGGGCAGGAAGCTGACGGCCGTCCGCCTGCACGACCGCGCCGTGGTCCAGGTGGACGCCTGAGGGCTGGCTCTCTTCTCCACTCTTCAGTATTTTTCTGACCGTAGAGAGAGTTATCCTTTTCCAAATTGGGGGAATTCCCCTCTGCAGCCAGCTCCGTCGAACCGGCATGCAACATTCACTCCTAACCATGTCAGCGACGGCCTTGAGTCACTATTGGATCTTCGTATTTCAAAATATGAATACTTGATACAATAAATCACTAATTCTAGTTGAATCTATCGAAACCGCGCTGTATGGCCATAAGCCATTGGGAGAGAAAAATGCATCGTAGTGTGGTCAAAACCACTGTCATTCTGGGTATCTGCGCCATTGTCGCAGGATGCGCGACCGAAAGCGTACGAACAGTCGAAGTACCCACTACAGCGGCAGCGCGTACGGCCTATCAGGGTGAGCGCAGCCCGATCTCGGTCGGAAAATTCGATAACCGCACCAATTACCTGCGCGGTGTCTTTTCCGACGGTGTCGACCGCCTGGGCGGACAAGCCAAGACCATTCTGATCAGCCATTTGCAACAGACTGGGCGCTTCTCCGTCATGGATCGTGACAACCTGACCGAAATCGCCCAGGAAGCCCAGTTCAACAAGCAGGCCAGCCAGATCAAGGGCGCGCGCTATGTCGTTACCGGCGACGTTACGGCGTTCGGCCGCAAGGTGACTGGAGATCGCCAGTTGTTCGGTATTCTGGGCCGTGGCAAGGAACAGGTCGCTTATGCAAAAGTAGATCTGAATGTCGTCGATGTCGCCACATCTGAAGTCGTCTATTCCGCCGCAGGCGCGGGCGAATACGCATTGTCCAATCGCGAAATCGTGGGCTTTGGCGGAACATCGGGCTACGACTCTACGCTCAACGGCAAAGTGTTGGATCTTGCGATCCGCGAGGCTGTCGACAATTTGGTTGCGGGCATAGAAAAAGGCGCCTGGAAGCCTTCCAAGTAAGTCGGAGGGCATGGCAATGTCAACACAATCATGCTTCGCCGCCTTGCGGCACACCTTCGCCCATTCCAGCCGAGTGCTGGGCATATTGGCCCTGGCAGGCGGGCTCAGCGCCTGCGCACAAAACCAGACCCTGTACGCGTGGGGTAGCTATCAGCCCATGGTTTATTCCTATCTCAAGGATGAGGGCGCAGACTATGCGGCGCAGGCACAGGCCATGGAAGAAAACCTGGAAGCTGCCCGTGCGTCGAGCAAGACCTTGCCTCCGGGGTTCCGGGCGCACCTGGGACTGCTGTATCTGAAAACAGGCGAAGGCGCCAAGGCCGCCGAAATGTGGCAAGGAGAGAAACTTGCATTCCCCGAGTCGGGATCATTCATGAACTTCCTGATGCGCCATATCAGTGATGGCCAGACTCAGGCACAACAATCAACGGATGAGGACCAGAAGGGATAAATATGCAACGCATTCTTTCTTACATCGGCAGCCTGACTCTATTGGTCTGGCTGACGGGCTGCGTCACAACCGACGCAAATCTGGACTACACAGCGTTCCGCGAAAGCAAGCCTGCTTCGATCTTGGTTCTGCCGCCACTGAATTCCTCCATAGAAGTCGAGGCTACAACCGCCGTGCTAGCGCAATCCACGCTGCCGCTGGCTGAATCAGGCTATTACGTCGTCCCAGTGGCCCTGATGGACGAAACCTTCAGGCAAAACGGACTGACAGAACCCGAAGACATACACCAGTTGCCACTCAACAAGCTCAGGGAGATCTTCGGCGCCGACAGCGCGCTGTACATTACAGTGACCGAATACGGCTCCCAGTACGCCGTGCTGGCCAGCACGATTACCGTCGCAGCTGACGCCTCTCTGATCGATCTGCGTACTGGAACCACCCTGTGGTCCGGCCAGAAAAAAGTGGCACAGTCCAGTGGCGGAGGCAGCCTGCTTGGCATGCTGGTTCAGGCTGTAGTCGACCAGGTCGTCAACACCCTATCGGACCGCAGCTACCAGGTCGCAGGCGTGACGACCCAGATGCTGCTTGGTGCCGGCCAGCCGGGTGGAATTCTGTACGGGCCGCGTTCACCACACTACGAAACGCAGTAACTCCTTTGCCTCGGGCCTTTCTGCCCACGCTTGAGACTGCGCTCAAGTGCGGGCATACGGAAGATTATCAAGGCCCTAGGCAGCAGCGCTTCAGCACTCAACTGCCCGTCTTCAACAAGCAGGCGGCATCCTGGTCTGTCAGCTTGTTCTCTTCCATCCATGCCTTGGTTTCATCGGCGCCCGCTTTCTTCAGCGCGGCCATGATCTCGGGGGACGGCGTTGTATTGAGGGTCATCTTGTTGGCACGCATGCGCTCGTAATTGGCTTCGATGCGCTGCTCGACGCCCGCCCACGAGGCCTCGGAGACCTTTTTGGCAGCGCTCGCCAAAACAGACTGCTGCTCCTGGCTCAGGCCATCCCAGGCTTTGTTGTTGATGATGGTGTAGCTGAGCGGAATCGAATAGCTGACCGCCGTAAAGTTGGGCAGATGATCCCACAGACTGCGGCCCGCCCCCCCGTCACCGGAGGTCAGCACCGCGTTCACTTCGTCGGCGGCAAGCTTTTCCGCCAGGGCGGAATACGGCAGTTGCACGCTTTGTGCGCCCAGCCGCTCGAATACCGATTTGCTGGTTGCATCGTAGGTCCGGATCTTCAAGGCCTTGACATCGGCTTCGGCGGCCAGGGGCTTGACCGACCAGATTCCCGAAGGCGGCCAGGGCGTGACATAGAGCAGGCGCGCATCCAGCGCCTTCACACGCTCTTCCAGCGCCGGCCTGGCGCACTCATACAGCGCCCTGGCCTGCGCAAAATCCTTGGCGGCGAACGGCAGCGACGACAGCAGGAACAGCGAATCCTTGTTTCCCAGCACGCCGCCAAACAGTGTGCCCATCTGGGTCTTGTCCTGGCTGATGGCGTCGATCTGGTCTCCTCCCTTGTAGGGATTGGCTTTTTCCTGCAGGGTTTCTATCTTGAGATCGCCACCCGACTGAGCCCGCACTTCTTCCGCGAATTGCAGATCGGCCGCCGCGGTAATCGAGGTGGCGGGGTATTCGTTGATCAGTTGCAGCGTGGTCTGCGCCCATGCCTGCGGCACAGCGGCCGAGAACAGGATGGAACTGGCGACTGCGCAATAATGTCGGCTGATTTTCATGCTGGCTTCCCCCATGGTTTTTGAAAACTAGGTACATCACGTTTTCTTTTACCACCCCTGCACTCGGCCGGGCGCGGGTGAAAACCCGTACAAACCATCATCAATACGCTGCGGATCTTATGACGCGTAGGCCTGCAAAGCATCCGGCAGCAGCATGACCAACTTGCAGTCGGGGCGCGTGGACAGGCGGAAGGTGAACTGCTGATACGTCAGCAGCGAACCGCCGTCCCGGCTGCGGAACCGGCGCTCGCCGCCTTCGCGCTCCACCACGGCCTGCCGCGTCCACCAGTAGGCGAACACCTGGCTTTCCTGCAGTAGCGCATCCAGCACGGACCTGACGTCGGGCTCGTCGATGTGCGGTCCCGCATCCGCGCGGAATTCCGCCGTGACGCGGCTGGCCCTGGCCTCCCAGTCGACGACGAGATCGCGCGCCACCGGATCCAGGAATATGTAGCGCAGCAAGTTCGGCAATGGGGCTTCCTGCCCCCCATCGTTTTCGGCCACGGCGGCGGATAGCGCGAGCGGCCCGGCATGAGCCGTCTCGTGCGCGGTCTTCGTGTCGGAGCGCCGGGGCCAGCCGCGAAACAAGGTCACGAATGCCTGGTTGCAGGCCATGACGTTCCAGCAGCGGTCCAAGATATAGGCGGGCGTGGCGATGGCATGCACGCAGTCAGCCAGCCCCTCCGGCAGAGGGTCGACCGCCACGCGCATGGCGTCGGGGTCCGCGGTCTCCGCCAGATCGAACAGGTAGTGGCGCTCGGCGCGCGACAGCCGCAAGATATCGGCAAGCCGCGCCCACACGGCCGGCGATACGGAAATGTCCCGCCCCTGCTCGATCCAGGTGTACCAGGTGGCGCTGATGTCGCACAGCTGCGCCAGCTCTTCGCGGCGCAGTCCCGGCGTGCGGCGGCGCACGCCTGCAGGAAGGCCGACATCCAGCGGGGATATCCGCGCCCTGGCGGTGCGCAGGAACTCGCCCAGCGCCTTGCGCCGGGCGGTGCCGCTAGTGTCGCTGGATCCCTGGGGCATGCGGGTTCACCTTTTCCACTCTCCGTCGGCCGCCGGCAGGCGCTCAGGGCCGGTTAGCACTAACCCAGCACGCCGACGAGCGTGCGCCGCACATCGCTTTCGTCGCGGCCGCTGCGCTGCACATAGTCGGCCAACTGGTCTGCGCCGATATTGCCTACATTGAAATACTGCGAGCCGGGGTGGCTGAAATAGAAGCCCGAGACGCTGGAGGCCGGATACATGGCATAGCCCTCGGTCAGCTCCATGCCGATCTCCTCGCACTCCATAATGCGGAACATGTCTTGCTTGACGACGTGTTCGGGGCAGGCGGGATAGCCGGGCGCGGGGCGTATGCCCTGGTATTTTTCGGCGATCAGGGCCTCGTTGTCCAGCGCCTCGTCCGGCACGTAGCCCCACAGGTCGCGGCGCACGCGAGCATGCAGGCACTCGGCGAAACCTTCGGCGAAGCGGTCGGCCAGGGCCTTCAGCATGAGGCTGGAGTAGTCGTCGCCGGCGGCCTCGAAGCGCTCGATATGCTTTTCTATGCCCAGGCCGCCCGTGACCGCGAACATGCCGATGTAGTCCATGACGCCGGAATCGCGCGGCGCGATAAAGTCCGACAGGCATTTGTTGTCGACACCCTCGCGCTTGACGCCCTGCTGGCGCACGCCCCGCCAGGTGAACAGGACTTCGGAGCGGGTTTCGTCGCGATAGACCTCGATATCGTCGTCGTTGACGGTATTGGCCGGGTAGAAGGCGACGACGCCATTGGCTGTCAGCCAGCGTCCTTCGATGATCTTCTTCAGCATGGCCTGGCCCTCGGCATACAGCTCGCGGGCCTGCTCGCCCACCACCTTGTCGTCGAGGATGGCGGGAAACTGGCCGAACAGGCTCCATGTCTGGAAGAACGGCGTCCAGTCCATGAACGTGGCGATATCGGCCAGATCATAGTTCTTGAAGGTGCGGCGCCCGAGAAACTTGGGGCGCGGCGGCGTGTAGCTGCTCCAGTCGATGGCCGGCTTGCCGGCGCGCGCCTCCGCGAGGCTGACCAGCGGCGTGGCCTTGCGGTTGGCATGGCGCGTGCGCACCTGCTCGTATTCCTGGGCGATGCCGTCGAGGTATTCTTGCGCCTGGTCGGATACCAGGCTGGTGGCCACGCCGACGGAACGGCTGGCGTCCGGCACGTAGATGACCGGGCCTTCGTAGTTGGGCGCGATCTTGACGGCCGTATGCACACGGCTGGTGGTGGCCCCGCCGATCAGCAGCGGCATGCGGCGCGAGCGGAAATATTCGTCGCGCTGCATTTCGGACGCAACATAGGCCATCTCCTCGAGGCTGGGCGTGATCAGGCCCGACAAGCCCACCATGTCGCAGTTTTCTTCCTTGGCCTTGGCCAGGATTTCCGCGCACGGCACCATGACGCCCATGTTCACGACTTCGAAGTTGTTGCACTGGAGCACGACGGACACAATGTTCTTGCCGATGTCGTGCACGTCGCCCTTGACGGTGGCGATGACGATCTTGCCCTTGGCGCGCACGTCGCCGCCAGCGGCCTCGATCTGGCGCTTTTCCTCTTCGATGAAGGGGATCAGATGGGCGACGGCCTGCTTCATGACGCGCGCGGATTTCACCACCTGCGGCAGGAACATCTTGCCCGCGCCGAACAGGTCGCCGACGACGTTCATGCCGTCCATCAGCGGCCCTTCGATGACCTGGATGGGCCGTCCGCCGGCCTCGGCGATCTTCTGGCGGACTTCTTCGGTATCTTCGACGATGAAGGTGGTGATGCCGTGCACCAGGGCGTGCGACAGCCGCTTTTCGACGGGCTGGTCGCGCCAGGCCAGGTCTTCTTCTTTCTTGGCGCCGGAGCCGCGCACGGACTCGGCCAGCTCCACCAGGCGCTCGGTCGGCGTGCGTTCGTCGGCCGGATCGGTCCTGCCGACCGGCGGGTCGCGGTTCAGCACGACGTCTTCGATGCAGTCGCGCAGGTGCTTGTCGATATCGTCGTACACGCCCAGCTGTCCGGCGTTGACGATGCCCATGGTCATGCCGGCGCGGATGGCATAGTACAGGAATACAGCGTGGATGGCCTCGCGCATGGGCTCGTTGCCGCGGAACGAGAAGCTGACGTTCGATACGCCCCCGGAGATCCGGGCATGCGGCAGGTTTTCCGTGATCCAGCGCGTGCCTTCGATGAAGTCCACGGCGTAGTTGTTGTGCTCTTCGATGCCGGTGGCGATGGCGAACACGTTGGGATCGAAGATGATATCTTCCGGCGGGAAGCCCACTTCGTCGACCAGCAGGTCGTAGGCGCGCTTGCAGATGTCGATGCGGCGCTGCAGGTTGTCGGCCTGGCCCCGTTCGTCAAAGGCCATGACGACGGCGGCCGCTCCATACTTGCGGCACAGGCGCGCATGCTCCAGGAAGGGCTCGATGCCCTCTTTCATGGAGATGGAGTTGACCACCGCCTTGCCCTGCACGCATTGCAGGCCCGCTTCGATGACTTCCCACTTGGAGCTGTCGATCATGATGGGCACGCGGGCGATGTCGGGCTCGGACGCCACCATGTTCAGGAAGCGCCGCATGCAGGCCACCGAGTCCAGCATGGCTTCGTCCATGTTGATGTCGATGATCTGGGCGCCGTTTTCCACCTGCTGGCGCGCGACGGTCAGCGCCTCGTCGTATTTTTCCTCGCGGATCAGGCGCAGGAACATCTTGCTGCCGGTGACGTTGGCGCGTTCGCCGACGTTGACGTACAGGGATTCGCTGTCGATGTTGAGTGCTTCGAGACCGGAGAGCCTGGTCTTGACCGGTAGTTGGGGAACTTCGCGCGGGATCAGGCCCTGGACTTTTTCGGCAATGGCTCGGATGTGGTCCGGCGTGGTGCCGCAGCAGCCGCCCGCCATATTGACGAGGCCGGCCTGGGCGAACTCCTGCAACAGCGCAGAGGTGTCCGCGGGGGTTTCATCGAACCCGGTCTCGGCCATGGGGTTGGGCAGGCCGGCATTGGGGTAGACGCACAGGTAGGTGTCGCAGATCTTGGCTAGCTCCGCGACATAGGGGCGCATGAGCGCGGCGCCGAGGGCGCAGTTCAGGCCGATGGTGAGAGGGCGCGCGTGGCGCACGGAGTTCCAGAAGGCTTCAACGGTCTGGCCGGACAGGATGCGGCCGGAAGCGTCGGTGACGGTGCCCGAGATCATGACGGGCAGGCGCACGCCGCGTTCTTCGAAGACGGTTTCGACGGCGAAGATGGCGGCCTTTGCGTTCAGGGTGTCGAAGATGGTTTCGATCAGGACAATGTCGATGCCGCCGTCGAGCAGGCCGTTGAGCTGTTCGGTATAGGCTTGGCGCAGCTCTTCGAATGTGACGTTGCGGGCGGCGGGGTCGTTGACGTCGGGCGAGATGGAGGCTGTCTTGGGCTGGGGTCCCAGGGCGCCCGCGACGAATCTTGGTTTTTCGGTGGTGCTATAGGCGTCACAGGCGATGCGGGCGAGCCTGGCGGACTCGAGGTTGAGCTCGTAGGCCAGTTCGGGCAAGCCGTAGTCGCCCTGGGCGATGGAGGTGGCGCCGAAGGTGTTGGTTTCGATGACGTCGGCGCCGGCCTCGAGGTAGGCGCGGTGGATGGCATCGATGATGTCGGGCCTGACGAGGGACAGGAGTTCGTTGTTGCCTTTGACGTCTTTGCGGTGGTCGGCGAATCGCTGTCCGCGGAAGTCCTGTTCGGTGAGCTTGTACTGCTGGATCATGGTGCCCATGGCACCATCCAGGATGAGGATGCGTTCGCGCTCGCTCAGCAGGCGGGCGAATTCGGCGCCTTGCGTATAGGCGGAAATCGGGTAGGGGAGTGTTGGGTAGGCCATGGGGAAGGATTGTAGCGCTGCAATGTCCAAGTTCAACGCGAAACGGGCAAGGACTGAGCAACGCTTGGCTTCACAATCTCCCGCTGCGGGCTGCCGCCGGGCTCCCTGCCAAGAAAGAAGTAATGTGCGAGATGCTGACACAACACAAGCGCTAACCCAGCAAAGACTTGACATAATATAAAAAACTGTTATTATTCATGGTGATAGCAGCAGCGCACGGTGCACTGCCGCATTTGCTTTGGGAGTAAAGCCATGACAACACCTAAACGGATCGCCTTCAAGGACATTGCAGCCGCGCCTCTCAATTGGAAAGCCCCGAGTTCAACTGCCCAGGAAACCGATCACACCGATAACAAGGATACGCAGGAAGAACACGACTCCAAGAAGTAAGCTTTCCTGGTTGTTAAATGGTTGATCGCCGACACAGCGGCCCCGATCGTCTCTGGCTGAGCCATGCGCAGCCGTATACGAGGCACCATACAAAGGGGGGCGATCTGACCCCGCACAGTTCCCGGCCAAGCCGGGAACTGTGCGTTTCGAGCCCTGGCAGAAACGACCTTTACCCCAGAAGACTCGCCCGAATGTGAGAGTGAGTACGCCCGCGCTGCCATACTTATCTATTCAGCACGACATCAGCACATTAGGTGCGTGAGAAACAAAGACAGTCGTGTGACAGTCATGCTACATTCCCTCGGCGATCCAGGTGCTTTCGGTACCGGCACGCACATGTCGACGGCAAATCCGCCGGTCGGGCCCGTGCCCTTCCACCTTGCCGCGCATGCTGCGCAATCCGCCGGTTCTGCGAGAGTTAAACGGGAAACAGACGATATCCATGGCTGCCCTGCCGCCATGACATCCAAGCTGTGCTGCCCCCGCAACGGTACGCATGCCATGCATGCCAGCCCGACACCGGCCCGGTGACCACCCAGGTTCATTCCGGCTGACGCCATGTCGCTGGCGCGCGGAATGTCGTTTTAAAGCAACGTGCGGGGACGCACGTTCCACTGGTCCTTTCGACATGCACACACCGTTCCGCATCCATCCTGCCGCACTGGCAGTCGCCCTGCTTTTCCCCGTTCTCAACGCCAGCGCTCAGAGCTCCGTCGCCAAACTGGACGATATCGTCGTCACTTCCAGCCGCACGCCGCTGCTGGAAAAGGATGTGATCGGCGATGTCACGGTCATCGGCTCCGAGGACCTTCGCCGCGCGGGCCAGAGCAGCGTCGCCGAGATTCTGTCGCGTCAGCCCGGCATCCAATTCGATTCCAATGGCGGCCCGCAGACGCCGACCGGCGTCGGCATTCGCGGCAATATCAGCAATCACACCCTGGTGCTGGTCGATGGAGTACGCATCAACAGCTCCGCGCAGGCCGGCACTCACTGGAACTCCATCAACCCGGACGCCATCGAGCGCATCGAGATCCTGCGCGGAGCCGCCAGCAGCCTGTATGGTTCCGATGCCATCGGCGGGGTTGTCAACATCATTACCCGAAAGGGAAAGCAGGACCGGCCGCTGGAAGCATGGATCAATATGGGGATCGGATCCTACGACACAGTGCGCGGTTCCCTGGGACTTTCGGGTGCGAGCCAGGGCTGGGACTACAGCCTGACGACGGGCTACGCCACGTCGGACGGGTTCGATGCGACTTATCCCAATGCGCCATTCGGCATTCACGACCCGGATGACGATGGCTATACGCGCAATACCCTGTCGGGCACGCTGGGCTACTCCTGGAAGGAGGGCCAGCATATCGGCATTACCGCCTACAACTCGCTGGTCGACGGCGACTTCGACGCGGGCGCCTTTTTCCCACGCGCCCACGGACTGACGCGTCAGCAGGCCTATACGATCACAAGCACGAACGCCATTACGGAGCAGTGGCAGAGCGTGCTGCGCTTCGGCATTGCCAAGGACGCCTACGAGGACCGCGCTTATGAGTCCGAGTACGGCTCCCTGCAGCGCACTTACTCCTGGCAGAACAACTTCCAGCTGTCCCGGGATCATCATCTGTCCGCCATCCTGGAGCGGATCGAAGAGCGTCCCTGGCAAGGCGGCACCAATCAGGACTTCGAGGTCACGCGGCGCAACACCAATGCCGGCGCGCTGATCTACCGAGGCACGCTGGGCGATATTCACCATATCCAGGCCAGTGTGCGCCATGACCGCTTCTCGGGCTTCGGCAACCGGACGACTGGCAGTCTCGCCTATCAGGTGGACATTGCATCGAACTGGAGCGCCGGAGTGGCGGGCAATACGGGATTCCGCCTGCCGACATTCGTGGATCTGTACAACCCCTGGGCGCCCAACCCGGACCTGCAGCCGGAGAAGTCGCGCAATATAGAGTTGAATATCCGCTACCAGGACGAGAGCAGCAGCCTCGAGCTCATTGCCTACCAGAACAAGGTCCGCGACATGATCGGCCTGGACCCCGCCCGCAACTGGGCTGCCTACAACGTGGACAGTGCCACGGTCCGCGGCATTACGCTGGCGGGCCGGCACGAGTTCGGGAATACGGGCATCCACGCCAGCGCTGACTTCCTCAGCCCCAAGGACGACGACACGGGCAATCTGCTTGCGCATCGCACCCGCACGGTCTACCGCGCAGGCATCGACCACCGCTTCGGCCAATTGTCCGCCGGCGCGGAATACATGTTTGTCGGCAAGCGCTACGACGACAAGGAAAACGAAGTCCGCCTGGGCGGCTATGGCCTGTTCAACCTGACGGCGGCCTACGACTTCTCCGACAAGGTTCGCGTGCAGGCACGCTGGAACAACGTCTTCGGCAAGAAGTACTCCACAGTCTACGGCTACCGTTCTCCCGGCTCCAACGTCTTCATCGACCTGACCTGGAAGCTGTAAGCACAAAAAATGCCCCCACGCTGCGCCTTTGGCTTGCTGCCCCCCCGAGGGGGCGCTTTTGCCTAGGGACGGCCCGGCGGCAAAAATGCCCCCACGCTGCGCAGGCTGACGCCCGCTTGCGTCCGCGGCCCGCATGCCGCCCGGATTCGCCAGGCGGCGCGCCGCCTGGCTGGCCAGCCGCATTTGGGATACGATGCCGCATGCAAGAACCCCGCCTCCCGTATTTTCTGCGCCTTCTGATCCCGGCATGCCTGTCGTGGCTCGCGCTGGTTGGCGCTGCTCGGGCGGCCGTTCCAACAGTCGTCACGCTGGCGCCGCATGCGACGGAACTGATCTTTGCCGCAGGCGCAGGCAAGCAGATCAAGGCGACAGTGCAAAGCAGCGACTATCCGGCCAATGCCAGGAGCATTCCACGCGTCGGCGACGGCGTGCATATCAATGCCGAGACGCTGCTTTCCATACGGCCGGAGATCGTCATTGCATGGCAGGGCACGCAGGCCGTGCAAGCGCTGCGCCCGGCACTGAATGCCGCAGGCATCCAATTGCTGTTTTCCGCGCCCCGCACGCTGAACGACATCCCGCTCGAAATCCTGCGCTTCGGCGAACTGTTCCGCAGTCCCGAGGCCGAACCCAATGCCCGCGCGTTGCAGCGTCGCATCGATGCATTGCGGGAACAATACGCCTCCCGCTCGCTGCTGCGCGTGTATATCGACCTTGGCTCGGATCCTCTCTACACGCTGGGCAATGATCCCCTGTTGAACAATGTGCTGTCCATCTGCCGCGGTGTCAATGTCTACGCCAGCGCCGCCATGGCAGCCCCGCTGGTTTCCCTGGAGCACGTCCTGCTGCAGCAGCCGGACGCCATCATCATTGCGTCCCCATCGCCGGCTCACACCGAGAGCCGGCTGAAGTTCTGGAAGTCCGCGAACCTGCAGGCCGCCCTGCGGGACAAAGCCTATGCCTCCCATCCCGATCAGTTGTTCAGGCCGGGGCCCAGGCTGGTCGATGCGGCGGAAGCACTGTGCCGCGACCTGGACGAGGCGCGCCCGGGCCGCTGAGCATGGCCGGCGGCCGGCGACATGCCCGTTCACGGCCCGACATGACCCCACCCACCGCCGCCCCGGGTTTCAATGGCGCGGCAAAATGCCGTATGCTTTCAGATTCGCCCTTTCCGAAATCCGCGCAGGTCCGCCCTGCCGCACAACTTCACTGCACAACATCATGACCGACGATACCTTCACCCTGGCAGGCCGCGCCTACTCCTCGCGCCTGCTGGTTGGCACAGGCAAATACAAGGACTTCGACGAAACGCGCCAGGCCATCGACGCCAGCGGCGCCGAGATCGTCACGGTCGCCATCCGCCGCACCAACATCGGTCAGGATCCGAATTCTCCCAGCCTGCTGGACGCCGTGCCGCCGGAAAAATTCACCATCCTGCCCAATACCGCGGGATGCTTCACCGCCGAGGACGCCGTGCGCACGCTGCGCCTGGCCCGCGAGCTGCTGGATGGCCACGCGCTGGTGAAGCTGGAGGTGCTGGGCAGCAAGGACAACCTGTTCCCCAACATGCCGGAAACCCTGGCCGCCGCCAGGACGCTGGTCAGCGAAGGCTTCCAGGTCATGGTGTATTGCACCGACGACCCTATCCAGTGCCGCATGCTGGAAGACATCGGCTGCATCGCCATCATGCCGCTGGCCTCGCTCATCGGCTCGGGCATGGGCATCATCAATCCCTGGAATCTGCGCCTGATCATCGACCAGTCCAGCGTTCCCGTGCTGGTCGACGCGGGCGTCGGCACCGCTTCCGATGCCTCCATCGCCATGGAGCTGGGCTGCGACGGCGTGCTGATGAACACGGCCATCGCCGGCGCCAGGAACCCCGTCATGATGGCCTCGGCCATGAAGCATGCGGTCGAGGCTGGCCGCCTGGCCTGGCGCGCCGGACGCATCCCGCGCAAATACTACAGCGCCGATCCCAGCTCGCCCGAAGAAGGGCTGCTCTCACCGGTGGGTAAAAAATAATGACCCGCAAGATCCCTCACGCGCTGACCATCGCGGGCGTCGATCCCTCCGGCGGCGCCGGCGTGCTGGCCGACATCAAGGCAATGAGCGCGCTGGGCGCCTATGGCACGGCCGTCATCGCCGCACTGACGGCGCAGAATACACTGGGCGTCACGGGGATCTCTCCGGTTCCGCCGGAGTTCGTGGCGCAGCAGATCGATACGCTGTTCGCCGACGTGCCCATCGATGCCGTCAAGATCGGCATGCTGGGCCAGAAAGGCGTGACGCGAGTCGTGTCCGAGCGCATGCTGCGCTGGAAACCCAAGCATCTGGTGCTGGACCCGGTCATGATCGCCAAGGGAGGCGCCAGCCTGCTGGAGCGCGAAGCCGTATCCGCCCTGCGCGAAGAGCTGGTGCCGATCGCCTCGATGATCACGCCCAATCTGCCGGAAGCCGGCGTGCTGCTGGACGCCCGGCCCGCCGAGACGCTGAAGGAAATGCGTCAGGCAGCGGAAAAGCTGCGCCGTCTGCTGGGCGACGACGGCGAGCGCTGGGTGTTCCTGAAAAGCGGCCACTTGCCCGGCGACGACACGATCGACCTGCTGCACGACGGCGACCGCATGATCGAGCTTCCCGGACGCCGCATCCACACGCCCAACACGCACGGCACCGGCTGCACGCTATCCGCCGCGCTGGCCGCGCTGCTGCCCGTCTGCGGCAGCGTGCCGGAAGCCGCCGAACGCGCCAAGGCATACCTGGTGGCCGCCATCGCACGTTCAGGCGAGCTGCAGGTAGGCAAGGGCCATGGCCCCGTGCATCATTTCCATCAGTGGTGGATGAGCCCGGACATATAACAGTCCACTACGGACTGTTATATGCCTGGCGAATCCGAGCGGCATGCAGGCCGCGAGGTGGATCGCGAAGCTAGCACGCCGTATTTTCACGCCACGCCGGGAAACGCCCACAACAGCGCTCCCGTCATCAGGAGATAGCGCAGGAACTTGCCGATGGCCATGAAGACAACGCTGGGCCAGAACGACAGCCGCAGCCAGCCGGCCACGGCGCAAAGCGGATCGCCCACCACCGGCAGCCACGAAAACAGCAGCATGACGGGCCCCCGGTCCTGCAGCCAGGGCTGGATCTTGTCGTGCCAGCGTCCGCCGGCCTTGGCCCTGGCGTCGTCGCCGTCCGGGTGCTTTTCCTTCCAGCGCAGATAAGCCTTGTGCGCTCCCGCGCCCATCGCATAGCTGATGGCGCCGCCGATGGTATTGCCCAGCGTGGCGACCAGTATCGCAGGCCAGAACATATGGGGCGCCAGCTTCACATAGCCGAACACGGCGGGCTCCGACCCCATGGGCAGCAAGGTGGCGGAAACCAGGCTGACCAGGAAAATGGCGCTCAGGCCGACTTCCGGCAACGCCAGTTCGGCCAGCAACCAATGCAGAGAGGATTCAAGCCACGCTTCCATGCCTGATACGGGCCCGCACGACGAGCCGGAACAAAGATCGCCAAGTGTATCCGAAACCGGCCCGGCCCCACGAGATTTGCGCGGCCGGAATTGGTGCATATGGTATCCTGCCGATTTGCTTTTGTTACTTTTTCCCGTCAACTCATCATGCCGACCGACTATCTGAAACGCATCCTGACCGCCAGGGTGTATGACGCTGCCATCGAGACTTCACTGCAACATGCTCCGCTGATCTCGGCACGAATTCAGAACAAGGTCATGCTCAAGCGGGAAGACGAACAGCCGGTATTCAGCTTCAAGCTGCGCGGCGCCTATAACCGCATGGCCAATCTGCCGCCGGCCGAACTCAAGCGCGGCGTCATTGCCGCCTCCGCCGGCAACCACGCGCAAGGCGTGGCGTACTCCGCCCGCAAGCTCGGATGCCGCGCCGTCATCGTCATGCCCACCACCACGCCCAGCGTCAAGGTCAATGCCGTGCGCAACCTGGGCGGCGAGGTCGTGCTGGAAGGCGACAGCTTCACCGACGCCTTCGAGTATTCGCAGAAACTGCAGAAAACCGAAAAGCTCACATTCGTGCACCCCTTCGACGATCCCGATGTCATCGCAGGCCAGGGTACGATCGCCATGGAGATCCTGCGCCATCATCCGGATCCCATCGACGCCATCTTCGTGCCGGTGGGCGGCGGCGGGCTGATTGCGGGCATCGCCACCTACGTCAAGCAGCTGCGCCCCGAGATCAAGATCATCGGCGTGGAGACATTCGACGCCGATGCCATGATGCGCAGCGTCAAGGCCGGGCGCCGCATTCCGCTGCACGATGTCGGCCTGTTCGCCGACGGCACCGCCGTCAAGCAGGTCGGTTCGGAGACCTTCCGCCTCGTGCGTGAATATGTGGACGATTTCGTGCTGGTCGACACAGACGCCATCTGCGCCAGCATCCGCGACATTTTCCAGGACACGCGCAGCGTGGTCGAGCCTTCCGGCGCCCTGGGCCTGGCCGGCGCCAAGCGCTACGCCGCCATGAACAAGTGGAAGGACAAGACACTGGTCACCATCACCAGCGGCGCGAACATGAATTTCGACCGCCTGCGCTTCGTCGCCGAACGCGCCGATGTAGGCGAAGCCCGCGAGGCCCTGTTCGCCCTGACGCTGCCGGAAAAGCGCGGCAGCTTCCTGCAGCTGTGCCAGGCCGTGGGCGATCGCCAGGTCACGGAATTCAACTACCGCATTTCGGATGCCGAGCAGGCGCATGTGTTCGTTGGCCTGCAGATCAATTCGCCTGCGGAACCCGAAAAGCTGGCCAACAACTTCCGCAAGAAGGGCTTCCCCACGCTGGACCTGACCGACAACGAAATGGCCAAGACGCACCTGCGCTACATGGTCGGCGGGCGCTCTCCCCTGGCGAAGGACGAACTTCTGTATCGCTTCGAATTCCCGGAGCGTCCCGGCGCGTTGATGCGCTTCCTGGGCGCGCTGCACTCCGACTGGAACATCAGCATGTTCCACTACCGCAACCAGGGCGACGACTACGGCCGCATCCTGGTCGGCCTGCAGGTACCGCACGGCGCCAAAAAAGACCTGAAAACCGTGCTGGATTCACTGGGCTATCCCTACTGGAACGAAACCAGCAACCCGGCCTATTCGCTGTTTCTTTGATTGCCTTTCCCGCGCCGGCGACGGCTCTTCAGGCAGCGGCGCTGTCGGCCCAGTAGAGGCGCCGGGGGTTGTCTGCCAGCACATTGACCCATTGTTCGGGGGAAAGCCAATCGGCCAAGGCATCGAGAATATCGGTATCGTCCGCCATAGGGGCCGCAATCGACGGATGAGGCCAATCCGATCCCCACACCAGTTGCGACCCATTGGCCTTCAGCAGCGCCTCTGCCAAGGGCGCAACATCGGTGTAGCGGCTTCTCTGTTCCGACACTCGATAGGCGCCGGACATCTTTACCCAGGCGCGGCCTTCGCGCACCAGGGACAAAAGATTCTGGAAACCCTTGCTTTGCAGGGCGCCGCCCGCCGGCAAGTGGCCGAAATGATCCACGACAACGGGCAGGCCGAAATCCGCAATTTTGCTGACGATATCCGGATCCGCACCCACGTCGACCAGCAGTTGCAGGTGCCAGCCGAGATCCCTGACCCTATCCGCGATCGCGCCCATCTGCGACAGGCTCGCGCCTCCGGAAAACAAGGCATTGCAACGTGCGCCTCTGGCTCCCAGGTCGTGCCAGCGCGCGATGTCTTCCTGTGGCGTATCTTCATAAACCACGGCCACGCCGCGCATCCAGCCTGCGCAGGCCCTCAGGGTATCTTCGAATGTACTGTGATCCCTGCCGTAGACGCTGGGATGCACCAAGATGGCGCGCTCCACCCCGAGCACATTCAGCATCTTGCGATACTCGGCCAAAGGCGCGGGCGTAGGCGTATAACCACGCACGGTGCCCAGGGGATAGCGCCTCACATCTTCGAATACATGGAAATGGCAATCGCAGGCGCCGGAAGGCAGTGGCCTGCGAGGCACACGTGTCGCGGGCAAAAAAGGCAGATAGGTATCGGTGGACATTTGATTCGGGCCCGGATTAAGCGGGGTCAGGCAGGTTGGTAAACTGGCAGACGGTGTAGACCGGCAGGCCCGAATCGCGAATGGCCTGGGCTCCGCCCAGGTCAGGGAGATCGATGATGGCGGCGGCTTCGATGACATTGGCTCCGAGGCGCTGCAGCAGCTTGGATGCGGCCATCATGGTGCCGCCCGTGGCGATCAGGTCGTCGATGAGCAGCACGCGCTGGCCCGGACGCACAGAGTCGGCATGCATCTCGACGGAAGAATTACCGTATTCCAGCGAATACTCCTCCGCCACCGTGCGAAAGGGCAGCTTGCCTTTCTTGCGCACCGGCACGAAGCCCAGGTTCAGCTCATAGGCCAGCACGGAGCCCAGGATGAAGCCGCGCGCGTCCACGCCCGCCACCAGATCGAGCTTCTGCTGCATGTAGCGATAGACGAACAGATCGACCAGCACCCGGAAAGAGCGCGGATCCTGCAGCACGGGAGTGATATCGCGAAAAGTGACGCCGGGCTTGGGCCAGTCCGGCACACTGCGAATGGCGGATCGGACATACTGGGCGGGATCAGTGTGCATGGCTCAACCGGAAGGCGGAAAAGGGAAAACGGGAGGCCTCGCCTTCCCGCATACCGCGTCAGTGTACTGGAAAACCGCGGAGGTTTGGCATCCGGCCCCCACGAGGGGAAGGCCGGCCTTCAGGCATCGCCCAGACGCCCATCGAGGCCGATCCGGACCGTCCGGGAAACCACGCCTTCGGGCACGTCCGCATGCGTGGCGAGGATCACGGTGCGCTTTCCCGCCACCCGGGCAAGGTCGCGGAAAAACGCCAGTTGCGCTTCGCGGTCCAGGCCCGCGGTCGGCTCGTCCAGCAGCCATACCTGCGCATCCGTCAGCAGCAGGCGCGCCAGGCACAGGCGCCTGGCCTGGCCCACGGAAAGCGTGCGCCCCGCTTCTCCCACCCAGGCGTCCAGGCCATCGTCCAGAGATTGAACGAATGCATCCAGGCCCGCCTGCTCCAGCGCATCCCACAACTGCGCATCGCTGGCATGAGGTCCTCCTATCTTCAGATTCTGCCGGATGGTGCCGAGAAAAACCGGAGAATCCTGCGACAGCAGGGCAAAGCGCTGATACAGCACAGCCGGGTCGACCTCCGCCAGATCGATGCCGCCATAGCGGACATTTCCGGCCTGCGGAGCGACGATGCGCATGATGACCGCCAGGAGGCTGGACTTCCCGGAGCCGCTGTCGCCGACCAGCGCAATGCGCTCGCCCTGGCCGACATGCAGCGACACATCCCGCAGCACCGGCGGAGACTCCCGTGCCTCCGCCTCATCCTCCGCTGCCACAGCGGCGGGCCAGGGGTCATCGCCGCCAGAGATCTCCAACGCCGGCCGGTCATACCTCAGGCAGACGCCGGACAGCGCCAGTTCCCCTTGCATGGGCAGCGCGCGCGGCTGTGGCGCTTGCTCCGCATCGGGCGCCTGCCGAAGCACCGCACCCACCCGGCTCGCCGCGGCCGCGCCGGCGCCAAGGCGCGAAACACCACGCACCAGCATGGCGCCGGCCTCAAACAGTCCCAGCGCCCCCAGGATCAGCGCCACCCAGAGCGGCGCGGAAATGCTTTCGCGCAGATAAACCTCCATGCCGCCCCATAGCAAAGCGCCCAGCAGCAAGGCGGCGCTGCATTGCTGCAACAAGGCGCCAAAGCTTCCGTGCGCGGCCAGGCGGTCCCGCGAGGACTCGAGCACATCTCCCGCCTTGCGGAAGTGGTTGCGCGCCGCCGGCTGCATCGCGAACACCACCACATCCGCGTGCCTGGACACGATATCGTGCAATTGCGACCTGGTCAGGGAGGACTGCCGCCGCAAACGCTCTCCATCCTCCAGCGAACGCCGCACCACCCAGGCGGGCAGAACAGCCGTCATCAGAATCAGGACGCACAATAGCCACCAAGCGTAGGCCGTGGGCAACAGCCAGACGGCCCATAGACCGAAGGCCAAGCCCGCTAGCAGGACGCTGATCCAGGGCAGCAGAAAAGACAGGAATACCGCATCCAGCGCATCGATATCTCCCACCAGCCGCGCCACGAGGTCACCGTCGCGATAGCGCGCCAGTTGCGCCGGCTGCAGGCGGGCCAGACTGGCAAATAGCGCCACCCTGACGTCCGCCAGAAAAGCCAGCGTGGCCGCATGCCCCGTAAGACGCTCCAGATAGCGTGCGCCGATGCGCAGGAACGCCAGCGCCCGCACAAGCGCGGACGGCACGAAAAGATTGAACGCGCTGGCCGCCGTGGCAAGAAAAGCGCCTGTCAGAAACCAGCCGGCGACCGACAGCAGCGCAACTCCGGCAATCACGGTAATGCATGACAGGCCGGCGGCCAGCAAGAGCGACGGCCAGCGCCCCGCCATGAAAGGCCGCAGCAGCGCCATGACACCGCGCCGCCCTTCATCTTCGGGCAAACGCGGCCCCGCCCCCGTCCGTCCGGGAGGAAGGGGACTGCTCCCTGATCCGCGACCATCGGGCAGCCTGCTCATGCCATCCGCTCCGATGCATCCGGCAGCACCACAGTTTGCCCGCACCAGGCGGCCACGTCCACATCATGCGTCACGACGACCAGCGTGCGTCCCTGAGCAAACCGCACGACCGCCTGCATGACCCTATCCCTGGTCCCGGCGTCCAGGTGCGCAGTCGGCTCATCCAGCAAGATCAGGCCGGGATCGGAAAGAAACAGGCGCGACAAGGCCAGCCTGTGCAATTGCCCGCCGGAAAAACCATGCCCGCCCGCCGCCATCTCCGTGTCCAGCCCCTGCGGCATCGCGCCGACGAAGCCATCCGCCTGCGCCTGCCGCAAGGCCTCCCATAATTGCGCTTCGGCAGCGTCCGCCCTGCCCATGCGCAGGTTCTCGGCAATTGTTCCGGCAAAGAAGAAAGGCTTCTGGCCGATCAGTACGACCCCGTGGCGCACGCCCAGCGGATTGTCCGGCGACACCTCGACCCCGTCGACCAGCGCCTTGCCTCGCGTCAGCCGCCGCAAGCCCAGCGCAGCCTCGACCAGCGTCGTCTTGCCCGCGCCGCTGCGGCCCATGAGCGCCACATGCCGTCCCGCGGGAATGTCCAGGCAAAAGCCGTCGATGACCGGCCGGGAGCGCTGCGCGACCTGGATCGTCGCGTCCCGCCAGGCCAGCGACTGGGCGCGGGACGTCTCCTGCGCCTGCGCCGCCCCGCCGTCCTGCGGCGTATCGGCATCGGCGGCCGCGGGCAATTCTCCGAACAGGGACTCCAGTTCCGCGACAGCGGCGCGCGCATTGGCGCGGTCATGATAATTGGCGGCCATCTGTCGCAAAGGCAGATAAACCTCGGGCGCCATGAAGAGGCAGAACATGCCCGCCGTCAGACTGAGGCTGGCCGCCGCCTCGCCCAGGAATCCCAGATAGCCCAGCCCGATATAGACGGCCACGCCCGCCACGCCCAGAGCGGCGAAAAACTCCAGCACGGCGGAAGACAGGAAGGCGATACGCAGTACGGCCATTGTCTTGTAGCGCAGATCCCGGCTGGCGGTCCGGACTGTGCGGACCTCCGCCTCGGCGCGGCCGAACAGGCGCAAGGTGAAGATACCGCGCAGCCTGTCGGCGAACAGGCCGGACAGGCGCGCCATGGCGCGCTGGTGCTGGCGGCTGGCGGCTTCCGCCCCCCACCCCACCAGCACCATGAACAGGGGGACCAGGGGCGCGGTCAACAGCAGCAACAGCCCGGCGATCCATTCGACCGGCAGCACCGCCAAGCCGAACGCCGGCGGCAGCACGATCGCGGCCACTATCGAAGGGATATAGCGGGAAAAGAAGCCTTCCAGGCCGTCGACCATGTCCAGCAGGGCGGACGACAACTGCCCCGATGCCTGAGCGCGCGTCCATTGCGGCCCGCGCTCCATGAGCTGGTCGAACAGCGCCAGGCGCAGCCTTTGCTTGATCCGCGCCGCCGCCAGGCTGGCCGCGCGATCGCCCGCCCACGCCAGCGCGGCGCGCACCAGCAGCAATGCAACGACGGCCAGTATCCAGGGCTGCGCCTGCTCCGCCGTCATGTCGCCGGCAATGACGCCGCCCAGCAAATGCGCCAGGCACCAGGCCTGCGCCAGCAGCAGCGCGCCGCCGACCAGGGGCAGCGCTACCGCCAGCCCAAGGCTGAACCTGGCCTGGCAGCGCCAGTCCGCCAGCCAGCGCATGCGCCGCCTGGCTTCGATGCGCTCCTGCGGCGAATCGTCCGTAACGGCCGGATCAGACATCAGCCGCCAGCGTCGCCTGCGCCGCGGGCTTCCGCGTCGTCACGCAATTCGAACCACATGGCGTTCAGGATGGAGAACGCGCATGCCAGGCCCAGGCCAAGTATCCAGGAAAAGTACCACATCAGAGACTCCTCTCAATAGGCATTCGGCGTCTCCCGCACGGAGCGCTCGGTCACCCTGCCGCTCATGACGCGATAGACCCAGGCGGTATACATCATGACGACGGGCATGAAGATGAGCACCGCGATCAGCATGACCCACAGGGACATGTGGCTGGCGGATGCGTCCCATATCGTCAGGCTGGCGCCAGGCATCAGCGACGAAGGCAGCAGGAACGGGAACAGGGCGAAGCCGAAGGTCAGCACCACGCCCGCCACGCTGCAGACGGAAGCCAGGAACGCCAGCCGCATCCACGGCCCGAACCCAAGCGCGAGCACCAGCAAGGCGCCGCCCAGCCCAAGGGCGGGAGCCAGCCACATGGCCGGCCACTGATTGAAGTTCCACGCCCATGCGCCCGCCTCGACCGCCACTTCCTTGCCCAGGGGGTTGGAGGCGGCGGAGCGCGCCGCCTCCCCGACGATGGCATAGCCGTCCAGGCCATGGAATACCCAGACGCCCGCGGCCGCAAACAATAAGATCACTGCGATCGCGCACAGCTGCGCCAGAGATTTCGCCCGGGCGGAGACCGCGCCTTCCGTCTTCATGCGCAGGAACACGCAGCCATGCATGACCAGCAGGATGACGGACAGTACCCCGCACAGCAACGGAAACGGCGTGAACAGCCCGAAGAAGCCGCCCTCGTACACCGGACGCAGCGTATCGGCATCGAAGCGGAACGGAACTCCCTGGATGACATTGCCGACCGCTACGCCAAACACCAGCGCAGCCACAATGCCGGATCCGGCCAGGACCGCGTCCCAGGAGGCGCGCCAGCCCGGATCCTCGATCTTGCTGCGGTACTTGAAGCCGACGGGGCGCAGGATCAGGGCGACCAGCAACAGCATCATGGCCAGGTAGAAGCCGGAAAACGCCATGGCGTACAACAGCGGCCATGCGGCGAAGATCGCACCGCCCCCGGTGATCAGCCAGACCTGGTTGCCTTCCCATACGGGCGCCATCACGTTGATCACAACGCGCCGCTCCGCGTCCGTGCGCGCCACCAGGTGCAATGCACTGGCAATGCCCAGGTCGAATCCGTCCATGACGGCGAACCCGACCAGCAGAAAGCCCAGCAGCGCCCACCAGACCACGCGCAGGGTGGAATAGTCGAGAAGAATGTAGGATTCCATGATTTCCCCCTTATGCGGCAGCGGTATCCAGGGCTTGCACCCTTGCTTCGGGCGACGGGCGCGGCGCCGGATCCGGCCCCTTGCGGATGGCCTTGAGCATGACCTTCACCCCCACCACCGCCAGCACGCTGTAAAGCACAAGGAAAATGCCCAGGCTGATCACCAGATCGGTGATGCTCAGGCCCGATGCGGCATAGTAGGTAGGCAGCACACCTTCGATCACCCAGGGCTGACGGCCATATTCCGCCACGAACCAGCCGCTTTCGATGGCGATCCACGGCAACGGCAGCGTGAACACGGCCAGCTTGAGAAAGCGCGGCGAACTTTCCAGCTTGCCGCGAGTCACCAGCCAGAATGCCACGGCGAAGAACAGGATGAAATAGAAGCCCAGCGCGACCATCAGGCGGAACGCCACGAACAGCGGCGCGACGCCGGGCACGGTATCCTTGGCGGCCTGTGCAATCTGCTCGGGCGTCGCCTGCACGGGGTCGCTGACGTATTGCTTGAGAAGCAACGCATAGCCCATGTCGCGCCAATGCGCATCGAATACGCTGCGGGCCTGCGCGTCATCCGGATCGGCACGGACTTTCTTCATGGCCTCGTAGGCGATGACGCCGTTGCGGATGCGCCCTTCGGCGCTGGCGATCAGGTCCTTGATGCCCTCCATCGGCGTGGACAGCGAGCGGGTGCCGATAATGCCCATGACATAGGGAATATGGATGCTGAAACTGTTCTTCTGCGCCTCCTGATCCGGCCAGGCCAGCAGATTGAAGCCGGCGGGCGCGGGCTCGGTTTCCCACATGGCTTCCATTGCGGCGATCTTCATCTTCTGGTGCTCGGTCGTCAGGTAGCCGCTTTCATCGCCCAGCACCACAGCGGACAGCGCGCCAGCCAGCCCGAAGCTGGCGGCCACCGCCATGGAGCGCTTGGCAAGATCGAGATGCCTGCCGCGCAGCAGATACCATGCGCTGATCCCCATGACGAACGCCGCTCCCATGACATAGCCGGCGCTGACCGTATGCACGAACTTGGCCTGCGCCACGGGGTTGAAGATGACCTCGAAGAAATCCGTCATTTCCATGCGCATGGTATGCGGATTGAAGACGGCGCCGACCGGATTCTGCATCCAGCCGTTGGCGATCAGGATCCACAGCGCGGAGAAGTTGGTACCCAGCGCCACCAGCCAGGTGACGACCAGGTGCCCCACCTTGGACAGGCGGTCCCAGCCGAAGAAGAACAGGCCGACGAAGGTCGCCTCCAGGAAGAACGCCATCAGGCCTTCCAGCGCCAGCGGCGCGCCGAAGATATCCCCTACGTAATGGCTGTAATAAGCCCAGTTCATGCCGAACTGGAATTCCATGACGATCCCCGTCGCCACGCCCAGGGCGAAATTGATGCCGAACAGCACGCCCCAGAACTTGGTCATGCGCCGCCATATCTCGCGCCCGGTCATCACGTACACGCTTTCCATGATGGCCAGCAGGAACGACAGTCCCAGCGTGATCGGCACGAACAGGAAATGAAACATCACGGTGGCTGCGAATTGCAGGCGCGACAGGTCGACGACATTCAAGTCAAACATGGCATGACTCACTCAAATCAAAAAAACTCAAAAAAATGCCCCCACGCTGCGCAGGCTCACGTCCGCTTCGCGGTCCACCTCGCGGCCTGCATGCCGCTCGGATTCGCCAGGCACAGCACAGTCCGCAGGGACTGTCCTGTGTCCGGGCTCATCCCCGCAGCTTGTGTGCGAGACCGAGCAATTTTTGAACCTTTCCGCCCAGGCGCATCAGACCCTGCAGCGTTTCGGGAGGCAGCTTGCGCACTTCGTCGAACCACACCGTCGCCATCTCGACGAGTTCGAGCATTTCCCGGATGCGCTGCTGGCCGTAGACCTCGTCTTCCGTCGCGGGTTCTTCCAGCAGCGTGTTGCGCAGCAGCGTCATCGTCGGATCGATTTCGCGCTTGCGCTTTTCCTCGACCAGCACGCGGAAGATATCCCAGACATCGTCGAGCGACTGGAAGTATTCGCGCCGGTCGCCCACCTTGTGCACCATATTGACCAGCCGCCAGGACTGCAGCTCCTTGATGCCCATGCTGACATTGGAGCGGGAAAATCCCAGCGTCTGCGAAATTTCGTCCGCATTCAGCGCCTTGGGCGAAAGAAACAACAGCGCATAGATCTGTCCGACCGTCCGGTTGACCCCCCAGCGCCCTCCCATTTCCCCGAAATGAAGGACGAATTTCTCTGCCTGCTGCCCAAGTTCCATGATTTCCGTAATTTCAGAAATTACTGTAATTGCGATAAATCAAGAATATACGTCAAAATCCATTGACAGGAAAGATTTTTCTTGAAAAGAAACACTCAATACAAACTGAATCCGGGATACGCGGCCGGTCGGCGCCGCG
The DNA here is from genome assembly GCF_004342005.1 of Paracandidimonas soli. GTDB lineage: Bacteria > Pseudomonadota > Gammaproteobacteria > Burkholderiales > Burkholderiaceae_B > Paracandidimonas > Paracandidimonas soli. Next base: position 542,932 of record NZ_SMBX01000001.1, on the reverse strand, counting down.
CATGGTCCCGTCGAAAACGCGCCTCCCCGGCCATGGCGTTCCGGGCCGATCGATCCGCCGCCCACGCTTGCCGCGCATAATGATTAAAATCAGTCCATGAACGATCAGCCACGACTGCCGTACGCCGAGGCCCTGGCCTCTGCGCGACGCACATTCACGACGGAAATCGCCGCCTTGCAGGCGCTGCAGGAACGCCTCGGCGAGCCTTTCGCCCTGGCGGTCGATCGCTTGCTGGCCTGCAAGGGCAGGGTCATCGTGTCCGGCCTCGGCAAGTCCGGACATATCGCGCGCAAAATAGCGGCTACCCTGTCCTCCACGGGAACACCGGCCTTCTTCATGCACGGGGCGGAGGCCATCCACGGCGACCTGGGCATGATCACGCCGCAGGACATCGTCATCGCCATCTCGTACTCCGGCTCGGCGCCCGAGTTGCTGACCGTGCTCGGCGTGGTCAAGCGGATGGGAGCAAGCCTCATCGCCATGACAGGCAATCCCGAGTCCGACCTGGCGCGCAACGCCGACCTGCATCTGGATTGCGCCGTCGAACGAGAAGCCTGCCCGCTGAACCTGGCGCCCACGGCCAGCACGACGGCCACGCTGGTGCTGGGCGACGCCCTGGCCGTGGCCTGCCTGGAAGCCCGCCGCTTCAATTCCGACGATTTCGCGCGCTCGCACCCCGGCGGCGCGCTTGGCAGGCGCCTGCTGACGCTGGTGCGCGACGTTATGCGCCAGGGCGACGCCCTGCCGCTCGTGCACGCGGACATGCCGATTCCGGAAGCCCTGGCGCAGATGTCGTCCAAGGGCATGGGCATGACAATCGTCGTCACGCCGGACAAGCGCCCGGTCGGCATCTTCACGGACGGCGACCTGCGCCGGCTGATCCTGCGCGAGGGCGACATCCGCTTCCTGGACGTCGCCACCGGCATGACGCCCAATCCGCGCACGATCGCTGCCGACGCGCTGGCCGTCGAGGCCGCAGCCCTGATGGACACCCATAAACTGAACCAGCTCCTGGTCGTCGACGAGTCGGGCCTGCTGACAGGCGCCCTGCACATGCACGACCTGCTGGCCGCGAAAGTCATATAGACAGAGACATATACAACGCATGAACGCCGCCAATCTGATTCCCCACCCCGCCGAAGCCCTGATTCTCGCCCGGACCAACCCGGCCGCGATCGAACGCGCTCGGCGCGTCCGCCTGATGGCCTTCGACGTCGACGGCGTGCTGACCGACGGCCGCCTCTGGTATTCCGAGCAGGGCGAGGCCGTGAAGTCGTTCCATGTGCTCGACGGACACGGCCTGCGGCTGCTGCGTGAAAACGGCATCGCCGTGGCCCTGGTCACCGGCCGCCAGGGAGTCATCGTTCCCCGCCGCGCCGCGGAACTGGGCATTTCCCTGGTCTACCAGAACGCCCGCGACAAGGCGGCCGTGCTCTCCGAACTGGCCCAGGCGGAAAACCTGGAGCTCGACCAGATCGGCTTCATGGGCGACGACATCATCGACATGCAGGCCATGCAGCGCGTCGGCTTTGCCGCGAGCGTGCCCGGGGCCCCCAGCTATGTCGCGCATATCGCCCATTGGGTCTCCACGGCGCCCGGCGGCGGCGGTGCCGCGCGCGAGTGCTGCGACCTGCTGCTGGCCGCCCAGGGCAAGCTCGGCGCCTGCCTGAACGCTGGCGTCAGCCGGCTGACCGGGGCGATCCAGTAAAGCCCATGCGAGATCGACTTCCCGGACTCATCGCCCTCGTCCTGCTGCTGTTGCTGGTGGCGGGCACCTGGTGGGCGGCCGACTACACTCATCGCTCGATCCTGCAGGATCCGCCACGCCGCGTCACGCATGAGCCCGACTCGTGGGCGCGCGAATTCGTCATGCTGCGCTCCGACCCCAACGGCCGCGCCATCAACCGCCTGGAAGGCGACTACATGGTGCACTATCCCGACGACGACTCCTACGAGATCACGCAGCCGCGCGCAGCCGGCCAGCAGGACGGTGCCCCGGTCACGACAGGCACCGCCGACATGGCTGTCATGGACCAGGACGGCGCCCGCATCGTCATGCGCGGCAACGCGCGCGTCAACCGCCAGGGCGACGAGGAGCGCATGCCGCTGGAGGTCACCAGCGAAACCCTGACGCTGCTGACCGACGAAGACGTCGTCCTGACCGACGAGCCCGCCGTCGTGCTGCACGGCAACTCGGTCATGAAAGGCAATGGAATGCGCTACGATAACAAGACCCGCCAGTTGCAAGTACACTCCGCCAGCGACGTCAAGATTTCCGGGCGCGACCGGCGCGCACCATCCAACAACAATTCCGCCGACGCGGACAAAGCCCAATGAAAAAACACGCCACCGTCTTTTCCCTGCTTGCCGCCTGCGCGGCCCTGCTTGCCGCGGCAGGCGGCCCCGCATCCGCACAGACGGCACAGCAAGAAGAACCCGACACCCTGATCCTGTCCGACAGCCTGAACTACGATGACTCCGCCAAGGTCAGCACCTTCACGGGCAATGTCATCATGACGCGCGGCGCCATGACGCTGCACTCCGACAAGCTCGTCGTGCGCGAAGATGCGCAGGGTTTCCAGTACGGCACGGCCACCGTCGGCGGCAACAAGCTGGTCCATGTCCGCCAGGAGGATCCGGAGCGATTCGAGGTCATCGAGGCCAAGGGACGCCGGGGTGAATACAACGGCAAGGACGAGACCATCGAAATGATCGGCCAGGCGACCGTCACGCGCTTCATCTGCGGCAAGCCGTTCGACACCATCAGCGGTGCGCGCGTCATCTACAAGCAGAAGAGCGATACCTACGAAGCCTACGGCGGCAAGGAATCCGCCGCGGCGGGAGGCAGGGTGCGTTCGGTCGCCCAGCCCAGGGCGAAGATCGACGCCGCCATCGAGCAATGCCGCAAGGCCTCTTCCCGCTGACCACAGAAACACAGACAATGCCCGACACAGCAATCAATCCGTCGCCAGAAACAGCATCGCCGACCGCCGACCATGGCATCCTGCAGGCCACCGGCCTGCGCAAGACCTATGGCAAGCGCACCGTCGTGCGCGATGTCTCGCTGTCCGTGGCGGGCGGCGAGGTCGTAGGCCTGCTCGGCCCCAACGGCGCCGGGAAAACCACCAGTTTCTACATGATCGTGGGCATCGTGCCTACCGATGCGGGCCGCATCGAGATCAACGGGACGCCCATCACCACCCTGCCCATGCACAAGCGCGCGCAGCTGGGGCTATCCTACCTGCCGCAGGACGCTTCCGTATTCCGCCGCCTGACCGTCGAGCAGAACATCCAGGCCGTGCTCGAACTGCAGCGCAACCCCGATGGCTCGCCCATGGGCCGCGCACGGATCGGCGAACTGCTGGAATCCCTGATCGACGAACTGCAGATCGGACACATCCGGCGCAACATGGCGGTCTCGCTGTCGGGCGGCGAGCGCCGCCGCGTCGAGATCGCCCGCGCCCTGGCCACGCAGCCGCGCTTCATCCTGCTGGACGAGCCGTTTGCCGGCATCGACCCCATCGCCGTCATCGAAATCCAGCGTATCGTGCAATTTTTGAAAAGCCGCGGCATCGGCGTGCTGATCACCGACCACAACGTGCGCGAGACCCTGGGCATCTGCGACCGCGCCTACATCATCAGCGAAGGCACCGTGCTGACCAACGGCAAACCCTCGGAAATCATCGACAACGAGGCCGTGCGCCAGGTGTACCTGGGCAAGAATTTCCGTATGTAAAGCGAAGTTTCCTTGATTTCCCCCACTTGATTTAGTTTGTATACGCTATACACTGAAGCTGTGTCTTATCGATGAAGGAGTCCCAACACACGACAGTCAACAATGCGCCTGTGCGCACAGCCGTATCCCAAACGATCAAGCACCAGGGAGTACACGTATATGAGTTTGAATATCAGTGGTCGCCACCTCGAAATAACGCCAGCCATCCGCGAATATGTCATGAACAAGATGGCTCGGGTTTCCCGGCACTTCGACAATGTCATAGACACTCAAGTCGTGCTATCGGTGGAAAAACTCGAACATACGGCAGAAGTCACCATGCGCCTGCGCGGCAAGGACATCCATTGCGAAGCAACCGATGAAAACCTCTACGCCGCCATCGATCTTCTGGCTGACAAGATCGACCGCCAGGTCATCAAGTACAAGACCAAAGCGCAGAGCCATGCGCACGAGCCAGCCAAACGGCAGCAGCTCGAAGCCAGCGACTGATTCCTGATCGGCAAAGGCCTCGTCCTTCCGGATGAGACCGGGTCTCCAGCCCTCCCGGCACGGAACCCCGCAGGAAACAGGCAGTCGTTTGCAGCGCGGCCACCCACTGGCAGCGCTGCATCGACAAAGCACCTCTCCCCCGCATGCCCCCCTTTCTCGCTACAACGGCGGCATTTATCGCCAGTCCCGGCATCCCCGGCGGATCCTCCGGCCGACAGACACCGCGGTGTGCCCTCCGAAGGCATGGCGCGCGGATGTTTTTAGCGCATTTCCAACAATGGTTCCATCCGTCGGCACAATGCCCATATAATCCCGATCTATGAACCTCATGTCGCGTATCCTGCCTCCAGAAAACATCGTTCTGGACCTGCCGGTAACCAGCAAGAAAAGAGCCTTCGAACAAGCCGCTCTTCTCTTTGAAAATCATCACGGTGTGGCCCGCACAACCGTTTTCCAGAGCCTGATGGCCCGCGAGCGCCTGGGCTCTACCGCCCTGGGACACTCCGTCGCCGTGCCGCACGGCCGTATCAAGGACCTGAAAGAGCCCTGCGCCGCGTTCCTGCGCCTTGCCGAGCCAGTGCATTTCGATGTCAGCGACGGCCGTACGGCAAGCCTGCTGTTCTTCCTGCTGGTGCCCGAAACCGCCACCCAGCTGCACCTCGACCTGCTGTCGGAAATCGCCCGCCTGATGTCCGATGCAACCGTGCGCCAGGCCCTTGCCACCGAACAGGATCCGCAGCAGCTGCACCAGTTGCTGACCTCCAGCCTTTCCAGCTAGGGCGAAAGCCCCGGGACGACGATGCCGACCATGTTGACCGTACAGCATCTTGTCGAAGACAACAGCGAGAAGATACCTTTGTCCTGGGTTGCCGGCGAATCCTCGGCGCATCGCCCCATCCCGGACAACGGCCTGTCGGCCTCCGACCTGGTCGGCCACCTGAATCTCATCCACCCGTCCCGGGTGCAGGTGCTCGGGCCGGAAGAAGTCAGCTTCTACACGAATTTCGATACGAGCCGGCGCCAGCATCTCCTGGAGGACCTGCTGGCCGGCGGCGTGCCCGCCATCGTGCTTGCCGGGGACGCCCCCGCCCCCAGCGATCTGTGCCAGTTCTGCGACGCCAACGGCGTGCCCCTGCTGGCGTCCTCCATCGATGCGGCCCAGGCCATCGATATCCTGCGCATTTACCTGGGCAAGAGGCTGGCGCCCAAGACCACCCTGCATGGCGTCTTCATGGACGTCCTGGGACTGGGCGTGCTGCTGACCGGCGAATCGGGACTGGGCAAGAGCGAACTGGCCCTGGAGCTGGTCTCGCGCGGGCATGGCCTGGTAGCCGACGATGCCGTGGAACTGTCGCGCACATCCCCGCACGTCATCGAAGGACAATGCCCCGCGCTGCTGCAGAACCTGCTGGAAGTCCGGGGGATAGGCCTGCTGGACATCCGCACCATCTTCGGCGAAACCTCGGTACGCAGGAAGATGAACCTTAAGCTGGTCGTGCACCTGATACGCAAGACCAGCGACACTGTATTCGAGCGCCTGCCCATGCAGGAACAGACCCAGGAGATCCTGGGCGTTCCCATCCGGCAGGTCACCCTGCAGGTGGCCGCCGGGCGCAACCTCGCCGTCCTGGTCGAGGCCGCCGTGCGCAATACCATCCTGTCGCTGCGCGGCATCGATACCATGGGCGACTTCATCGAGCGCCAGGCGCTTGCCATCATGGAAAGCAGCAAGCAGGCGCGCGGCGACTCCTGATCAGGCCAGCTTCAGCGTTACATCCACATTACCCCGCGTCGCATTGGAGTACGGGCAGACCACGTGCGCCTTTTCCAGCAGATCCTGGCCAACGGCGCGGTCGATGCCGGGCAGCGATACAGTCAGCGCCACCTCGATGCCGAAGCCATTGGGAATCGGGCCGATGCCGACCTCCGCCTGCACTGAGGACGCATCGGGCAATGCCACTTTCTCGCGGCCGGCCACCAGCTTCAGCGCGCCCAGGAAGCAGGCGGAATAGCCCGCGGCGAACAACTGCTCGGGATTGGTGCCGTCGCCGCCCTTGCCGCCCAGTTCCGCAGGGGTGGACAGTTTGACTTCCAGGGCGCCGTCGCTGCTGCGGCTGGCGCCGTCACGGCCTCCGGTGGAAGTGGCGGTGGCGCGGTAGAGGACTTTTTCGACTGACATGGCACTCTCCTTTGAGTAAAAAAATATCGAACTATTAAATAGTACACTATATAAATACTAATACCGGCCGGCGAGATAGGCAAGCCCTCCGGGCCTGCCCTAATGAAACACTGTACTACAGCAGCGCCAGGCGCTGCAGGACGAATTGCTTGACGATGGTCAGCTTGCGATGGAAAAAATGGCCCGCCTCCGGCACCACTACCATGGGCAGACCTTTTTCGCGGGCGAACACCATGGCTTCCTCCAACGGCACCACATCGTCGTCCTCTCCGTGCAGCAGCAGCGTATCGGCGGGCACATGGACATCGCGGAAACGGAAGCGCGCCACGGCGGAACCGGCCAGCACCAGGGCGCCGGGCACGGGCCGGCCTTCCTGGGCAAGCGTGGAATACACTTGCGCGGCAACGGAGGTGCCGAACGAAAACCCGCCCATCAGCCACTTGCCGGCGACGAGTTCCGGGTATTGCTCGCGGAACTGGCGAATCAACTCAAGCATATCCGCCGTTTCGCCCACGGCATTGTCGAACTCGCCAGCGGAACCTCCCACCCCGCGAAAATTGGGCCTCACCGCCGCCATGCCGCTTTGCACGCAGGAGCGCGCAATCGTGGTGACGACCTTGTTGTCGCGCGCGCCCCCTTGCAGCGGATGGGGATGCAACACCAGCGCCCACCCCCGGGGCTCGCCATCGGGCCAATCGATCGCGCAGGAAATATCCCCCGCCAGTCCCTGGAAAACCATCTGCTCCGTACGAACAGCCATTGATCAGAATCCTCTCGGCATACAGACAACGAAACCCGTAATATAACGGTCGGCGCACCATTGTGCGAATGCAACGACGCTTCATGACATGACATATTCTCTTCCCGCATTGCCCCCGCCGGATGCCATGGCCCGTGAACTGCGGCAGCTGCTGCCGCAGTTCCGCCGGGTGGACTGGCTGGAAAAAACGGCCTCCACCAACGCCGACCTGATGGAAAACGCCCGGACGGGCTCCCCCGGGCTGGCCCGGCCCTGGCTGCTCGGCGTGCACCTGCAGGAACGGGGCCGAGGCCGAGCCGGCAGGACATGGCAAAACCGCCCCGGCGCAAACCTGATGTTTTCCTGCGCCTTCGACGTTTTCCTGCCGGCGCGCAGGCTGCCCGCCCTGTCGCCCCTGGCGGGTATCGCCGCCTGCGAGGCGCTGCGCGGGTTCCTGTCGCCGGAGCACCGCCACCGCCTCACCATGAAATGGCCCAACGATCTCCAGTGGGATTTCGCCAAGCTGGCCGGCATCCTGGTCGAGGCGACACGCTCGGGCACCGCCACCCTGGCGCCCGACCATCACGTCGTCATCATCGGCATCGGGCTCAACCTGGACGACGCGCGCGCCCTCAGTCAGGCCCTGGACCGGAAGGTGGCGGACTGGTCCGAAATCGCCGCCGAGGATCCGGCCGCGCGCACCGCCGGCATGGCGCAATTGGTTGCCGCCATGGTCGGCAACCTGGAACGCAGCCTGAACCACGTCACGGCCCACGGTTTCGACGGCCTGCCCGCGCGCCACGCCCTGGTGGACGCGCTTTCCGGCAAGGGAGTCGACATCATCGACAATGGCAAGATCATCCGTTCCGGCATTGCCGCCGGCATCGACGGCGACGGCCAGTTGCTGGTGCGCACGGGCATGCAGGAAGCCTCGGTATCCGTCGGCGAAATCTCGGTGCGCGCGCAATGATCCTGCTGATAGACGCCGGCAATACCCGCATCAAATTCGGCTGGCTGCAAGCGCCGGGCCCGCTTGCGGATGCCGCCGAGCGGCGCGAGCGGGAACCCCTGGCCCTGGCGCATGCGGATCTGGAGGCGCAACTGCCGCAATGGCTGGCCCGGCTTCCCGCTCCGCCCCGGAAGGCCATTGGCGTCAATGTGGCGGGCAACGGCATGGCCGCCAGGATACAGGCCCTGCTGGAGCCCTGGACATGCCGCATCGACTGGGTTCGGGGCACGCCCGCGGCGGCCGGCGTCATCAACGGCTACCGGGACCCATCCCAGCTGGGCGCCGATCGCTGGCTGGCCTTGATCGGCCTGGCAGCGCACGCCCGCCATTTGGCCGAAAGCCCCCTGCTGCTCGCCAGTTTCGGCACGGCGACGACGATCGACTCCCTCGGCCCCGTCCAGACCTGCTCCGACAGCCGGGCCGAGGCAGGCGCTCGCCGCTTCCATGGGGGGCTCATCCTGCCGGGCGTGCGGCTGATGCATGCCTCGCTGGCCAGCGGCACAGCCAACCTGCCCATGGCGCAAGGTACCGTCGCCCATCACCCCGACCACACGGAACAGGCCATTGCCAGCGGCATCGCCGCCGCGCAGGCCGGCGCACTGTTGCGGCAATGGCACATCGTCAGGGAAACCTGCGCCGCGCCTCCGCAAATATTTGTTTCCGGCGGAGCATGGTTCGAAATACGGGAAGAGGTCGACCGGCTGTTCTCCCAGGCCTGCGCGGACCAAGGCCATACCGCCTCCGCCATCCGCTGGCTGCCCTCGCTGGTGCTGGACGGCCTGGCGCGACTGGCGCAAGGTTCGGACGCATCCTGACCGTCCCCCTTACAGCCAGTCAGGACACGACCCGCCGTTTCGTCTTACACTTGCATTCACTACAGCCACCGTATGATACCGACGTGCGTTTTCTGTTTCTGCTGATTGTCGCCCTGAACCTGGCCCTGTTCGCATTCGGACAAGGGCTGTTCGGCCAGTCGCCGTCCGATGAAGGACGCAGCGGACGCCCTGTGTTCGAGCGCAACGCCCAGGCCCTGAAGCTGGGCGAACCTGCTCACGAAGCGTCCGCGGCAGCCGCCCCCTCTTCCGATTCCTCACGCCAACCAACATGAAACCTATCCGCAAAGCCGTTTTCCCCGTTGCCGGGCTGGGCACGCGTTTCCTTCCGGCCACCAAAGCCATGCCCAAGGAGATGCTGCCCATCGTCGACAAGCCGCTGATCCAGTACGCCGTGGAGGAAGCCATCGCGGCCGGCATCACAGACCTGATCTTCGTCACCGGCCGCAACAAGCGCGCCATCGAGGACCACTTCGACCGAGTGCCCGAGCTCGAAGCCGACCTGGAAGCCAAGAACAAGCTGGCGCTGCTGGAAACGGTACGCAACGTGATCCCTTCCTACGTCAACTGTATCTATACGCGCCAACCGGCCCCTCTGGGGCTGGGGCATGCCGTGCTCTGCGCCGAGCCCATCGTGAACAACGAGCCGTTCGCCGTCATACTGGCCGACGACCTGCTCGACGCCCCCACCTCGGTGACGCGCCAGTTGATCGATGCCGCGCACCAGCACAACGGCAGCGTGCTTGCCATCCAGGACGTGCCTCGCGAGCGCACCAACCAGTACGGCATCATTTCTGGCTCGACGGTCGGCGGCAATACGCTGCGGGTGGAAGGCATCGTCGAAAAACCGGCCCCCGAAAACGCCCCTTCGACCCTGGCCGTGGTCGGACGCTATATCCTGGAACCGGAAATCTTCGAGCACCTGCGCCAGACACAGGCAGGCGTGGGCGGAGAAATCCAGCTGACGGACGGCATTGCCAGCCTGCTGCAGGCCCAGTCCGTCTTCGGCCACCAGTACGAAGGCACCCGCTACGACTGCGGCTCCAAGGCGGGCTTTTTCCAGGCAACCGTGGAAATCGGCCGCAAGTACCACGGCCTGTAGCCGCAGGTGATGCCAGGGGCCGCCGGCAGGCGGCCCTTAGGCCTGCTTGGCCAGCGCTCCTCCCAGGAACAGTTGCTCCACCAGCCCGACCATGGCGTCGGGTTCGATGTCGCCGCGCTGCTCCGACTCCATCATGCTGAACAGCAGGAAATCGTAGGAACGCGCCAGCCACAGCGACGGCACGTCGGCGCGGAACACGCCTTCCTCCTGCCCCCGCTGGAAAAAGGCGTGCACGCGGCGGATGTAATGCTGGCATTCTTCCGTTTCGTGCGGATCCTGTCCGCGGTCCATATGCGTGAGCCAGTGATTCATCAGCAGGAAGGAGAAGAACTGCCGTATGTCCAGCAGGGCCGTCGTCAGTTTGTGCAGCGCCTGCAGCGGCGGCTGGTCTTCCAGGCCGGCATTGTCGAAGGCGTCCGCCAGCGCGCCCGACGCGTGGGCGACGATGCGCTCCACCACTTCTTCGCGCGTGCGCGCCATGCGGTACAGCGTCGCCTTGCTGATGCCCGCATGGGTCGCCAATTGCTGCAATGTCGATCGCGGATAGCGGGTCAGCGCCAACGCCAGCGCGCTCAGCAACTGAATGTCATCCTTGCTCATGTGCTTCCTCGTCTACCGTATGCCATGCGGCGCCATCGCCTCGGCAACGGGATCCTTCTCCTAGTGTAGCGGCACCCGTGGAACTTTGATTTGACCTAGATCGCCATGATCTGCGATGCCACGCGCTGCGCGGCGCCCGCATGCGCCTGCACCCATTCCCGTCCGCGCTGCGACATGGAGGCGCGCAGCGCTTCGTCCTCCAGCCATTGCATGGCGAGGACCAGCGCCTGCTCGGGATTCTCGGCGCGTTGCGCGGCGCCGATGCCAATGGCGTCCTCGGCCGCCTGGGCAAAATTCCAGGTATGCGGTCCCACGATGACCGGCGCGCCCGCGGCACAGGCCTCGATCAGGTTCTGCCCGCCCAGCGGCGCAAAGCTGCCCGCCACGATGGAGACCGCCGATGCCGAGTAATGGCGTGCCATGTCGCCTATCGTATCGCCCAGCACCACCAGCACATCGCGACAGGAGGACGCCGGATCTTCCTGCGCGGAAATATCGGACCAGCGCAGGAACGGCAAGCCCGAATCCTCAAGCATGCCCTCCACTTCGGCAAACCGCTGCGGATGGCGGGGAATCAGCATGAACAGCACGCGCCCGAGCAGATCGCCGCCCTTCTGCAGCACGGCATCGGTACGCTGCTGCCGGATGGCCTGCACGAACAGCGCATCTTCCCCTTCGCGCGTACTGGCGATGGAGATGATCGGCATAGGCAGCCGACCAGCGAATTCACGACCGGCCCGGATCTGTTCTTCCGGCAATGTCATGTCGAACTTGAAATTCCCGTAGACGCGCACGTGCTTCACACCGGCGCGGCGCAGGCGCTCGGCATCCGTTTCGGTCTGCGCATAGGCCATGCGTATCCCGTCGTAGGCGCCGCGCATGATGCCGCCCGCCTTCGCCGTGCGCCGCGCGGAATTCTCCGACATGCGGGCGCTGGCCAGCACCATGGGAATCGCCAGCATCTGCGCCGAAGCCATCAGGTTGGGCCAGACTTCGCGTTCCATCAGCACGCCGACCTTGGGCCGGTAGTGGCCAAGGAATCGGCGCATGCTTCCGGGAAAATCGTAGGGCAGCCATTCCTGGACCAGGCGGCCGTCCGCAATGGCTTCAGCGAACAATCGTCCTCCTTCCTCGCGCCCCGTTGCAGTCATGTGCGTCAGCAAGATCCGGCGGCCTCCCGCCAGCAGCTCCCTGACCAAAGGCTGGGCCGCGCGCGTTTCCCCAAGGCTGACTGCATGCACCCAGATATCGGCCTGTCCGTGCTCAACGGCCTTGCCGGGATAGAAACCGAACCGGCGCCCGGAAAACACGCCCCACTGCCCGCCCGCCTTGCGCGCCCGCAGCCACATCCAGGACAAGAGTACGGGCGACAGGCAGCGCAGCAGCAGTGTGTAGATCGTACGGTTCACGCCAGTTCCCTGCCCTGCGCTCCCGAGGCCAGCGCCTGCTCCAGCGCGCTGAGCACGGTCTCGGCCGAGGGTGCATTGCCCCGCTCTCCCAGGCTTGCCGTGTAGGCGGCGCTCACCAGCGGGGTGCGCACAGGCGTGGACGCCTTGTAGATGCCGATGGTCGGCCGACCCAGGCCCGCCGACAAATGCGTCAGGCCGCTGTCCAGCCCGACCATGACACGCGCGCCGGCCATGATACGGGCCACATCCGTCAGCCCCATGCGGGGCAGGACCTCGGCCGTCTCGCGGTCGGCAACCAAAGCCCTGGCGCGCTGCGTTTCCTGCTCGTTGCCCGACAACAGCTTCAGTTGCAGCCCATGCTCCTGCAGGCGATTGAACACCGCATGCCAGTCGCTTTCCGGCCAGAGCTTGTCGTCGCGGCTGGCGGACGGCATGATCATGGCGTATTGGCCGATCTCGATGCCGTCGGTCAGGCCCTGCAGTCCGTAATCCGGCTCGCCTTCGTACTGGTAGCCAAAAACAGACGCCGCCAGTTGGCGTTGCCGCGTTACCGCCGGCTGCCAGAACTCGACCTTGTGCCTGACGTCGTAGAACAGCGATGCCAGCGGCTCCCGCGCCGAACGCCAGTTCAGGCCATGCCGCGTGCCCTTGGCCTGGCGCACGATCCAGACCGATTTCATCAGCGCCTGCATGTCGAGGATGACATCGTATTGCCGGGAGGCCAGGGTCTCGCGCAAGGCGCGGCGCTCCGGAAGCGAGGCACGCCAGGACTTGCGCCAGCGCCGGTGCGCCACGCGGATGACTTCGTGCACGGCGGGGTGCCACGCGGGAATCTCCGCGAAATTTTCTTCGACCACCCAATCGATCTCTGCCTGCGGCACATGCCGGGCGATATCCGAAATGGCAGGCAACATATGTACCAGGTCGCCCAGCGACGAGGTACGAACGATCAGGATCTTTTTGCTCATCCGGCAATTATAGCTAGCCCCAATGATGGAAAGGCGGCTTGCCCTGATCAGGGAAATCCTGCAAACTTTCCCCATCATGCCCGCGAGGCCACCCCGTTTCGCGCTCCCTCATTTTCCAGCCATACAGCCCGAATCTTGGAAACGATCAGCGTCATTCTCATCATGCTCCTGGCGGTCGTCGTCAGCGGCTGGCTGACCCGCGCCATTCCCATCCCGATCCCGCTGCCTCTCATCCAGATCGCCTTGGGCGCGCTGATTTCCAGCGCCACCTCGCACAGCATGGCGCTGGACCCGCACATTTTCTTCCTGCTGTTCCTGCCTCCGCTGCTGTTCCTGGACGGCTGGCGCATCCCCAAGCGCGTTCTGAAACAGGACAGGGTCATGATCGTGCAGCTGGCGCTGGGCCTGGTCGTCGTCACCGTCGTGGGCATGGGCTTTTTCCTGCACTGGCTCATTCCCGCCATGCCCTTGCCTGTGGCATTCGCGCTGGCCGCCATCGTATCCCCGACCGATCCCGTTGCGGTATCCGCCATCTCTGCGCGCGTGCCCATCCCCAAACGCATCATGCACATCCTGGAAGGAGAATCGCTGCTGAACGACGCATCCGGCCTGGTGTGCTTCCGCTTTGCGGTCGCGGCCGCCATGACCGGCGTCTTTTCCTTGTCCTCCGCATCGCTGACCTTCCTGTGGGTGGCCACCGGCGGCCTGCTGATCGGCGCCGCATTCACCTATGCCGTCGCCTTCGCCCAGACCTGGCTGGGGCGCCACTTCGGCGAAGAGCCGGGCGCGCAGATCCTGATCAGCGTGCTCATCCCTTTCGGCGCCTACCTCATCGCGGAACACCTGGGCGCTTCCGGCATTCTTGCCGCCGTCGGCGCTGGCATCGCCATGAGCCGGGTCGAGCTGACGGGCCGCGCACTGGCCGTCACGCGCATCCAGCGCAAATCCGTATGGGACATGATCCAGTTCTCCCTGAATGGCATCATGTTCGTGCTGCTGGGCGAACAATTGCCGGGCATTCTCCGGGGCGCGGTGCAGATTGTGCAAGAGACCGGGCACCACAACCCCTGGTGGCTGGTCGTCTACGCCCTGGCCATCCATGCGGGGCTGACGCTGATCCGTTTCGGCTGGGTATGGCTGTGCATGCAGGTCAACGGCTTCATCGCCCGCAAGCGCGGCGGGCAGGCCGACCGCATCGACCTGCGGCTGACGCTGGCGGTGTCCCTGGCCGGCGTCAGGGGCGCCATCACCATGGCCGGCGTACTGACCCTGCCGCTGCTGCTGCCCAGCGGCGCGGCCTTCCCCGCGCGCGACCTGGCCATCTTCCTCGCCTCCATCGTCATCATCCTGTCGCTCGTCATCGCCAGCGCCTGCCTGCCCCGGCTGCTGGCAGGCCTGGAGCTTCCGCCGGCGTCCGCGCGCCAGGCCGAGGAAGAGGAGGCGCGCAAGGAAGCCGCCATGTCCGCCCTGCAGGCCATCGAAAAGGCGCGCCACCTGCTGGAACCCGCGCAGGAAAATCCGCAAATGTATGCGGAGGCGGCAACGCGCGCCATGGACGTCTACCGGCAGCGCATCGACAACGGCAGCCTGGCCGACGAAGAGGCGGAGAACCTGCGGGCCAGCGCTGAACTGGAGCGATACTTCCGCGTGGTGGGCCTGCGCGCGGAACGCGACACCATTTTCCGCCTGGCCCGCACCGACCAGTTGTCGGACGAAGCCTCGCGCACCTTGGTGCACGAAATCGACCTCATGGAAGCCAGGCTGCGCTAGTCCTCCCCGGCCTGATGAGCCTCAAAGCCCCAGCTTCTGCGCGACATAGTCGGCATCCTTATCGCCACGGCCCGACAGATTCACCAGGATATGCTGGTCTGCGCGCAATGAAGGCGCGGTACGCATGGCCCACGCCACTGCATGCGCGCTTTCCAGCGCGGGAATGATGCCCTCCACGCGCGACAGCGTCATGAACGCATCCAGAGTCTCCGCATCAGAGGCTACATCGTAGACGACGCGCCCTATCTCCTTGAGATAGCTATGCTGCGGGCCAACGCCGGGGTAATCCAGCCCGGAAGCAATGGAATGGACCGCCGCGGGATTCCCTTGCCCGTCTTCCAGCACATAGCAGGCCATGCCATGCAATTGCCCGGGCCGTCCCTTGGTCAGCGTTGCGGAATGCCTTCCGGGACGATCCAGTCCTTCGCCTGCCGGTTCGACACCCACCAGGCTGACATCGGCATCCGGCAGAAATGCCGTGAACATGCCGATGGCATTGGAGCCTCCGCCCACGCAGGCGCTGACGTAATCCGGCAGGCGGCCGTGGCGCGCCAGGAACTGTTCGCGCGCCTCGCGCCCGACGATGGACTGGAAATCGCGCACCATCTTGGGGAACGGGTGCGGGCCGACCACGGACCCGATGGCATACAAAGTACCCTCGGGATCCTTCAGGTACTCTTCGAATGCGCTGTCCACGGCTTCCTTCAACGTGGCCGCCCCTCGGGTCACGGCCACCAGCTTGCAGCCCAGGATTTTCATCTTGATGACGTTGGGATGCTCTTTTTCGATATCCACCTGCCCCATGTGGATTTCGCAGGGAATGCCGACCAGCGCGCACGCAGTCGCCAGGGCCACCCCATGCTGCCCCGCCCCGGTTTCGGCGATGACGCGCCGCTTGCCCATGAATTTCGCCAGCAAGGCTTCGCCCAGGCAGTGATTGATCTTGTGCGCCCCGGTATGGTTCAGGTCTTCGCGCTTCAGGTGGATCTGCGCTCCGCCCAGTTGATCGGACAACCTGCGCGCATGGAACACCGGACTGGGACGCCCCACGTAATCGGCAAACAGGCCGGCCAGCTCCTGCTGGAAATCCGCGCGCCGGCGGATTTCGTCATAGGCCGCGTTGATGTCATCCATTACCTGCTTCAGGTGCGGCGGCACGAACTGCCCTCCATAACTGCCGAAGAACCCATGCTCATCGGGCATGGCGGCAAATTCCGTTGACTGACTCATCGTTTGATCTCCGATATGCGTGCGGCTATGAAGGAATGACGGGATTTTACCGTCTATTGATGCTAATCAAGCTTGCGAAATGGCAGGCAATATATTTCCGCCCATGCTTGGATATCATGCATCTATGCGCATACTCCAGACGTGGATTCCCGTCCTGCTGATCTCTGTTTGCCTGGCGGCCAGCCGCCCGGCCGGCGCATCCGTGCCTGCGCCCGCAGCCGGCGCCGAAGCGCCGATACGCATCGGCGTCCTGGCCTACCGCAATGCCGAATTCATCCAGGCGACCTGGCAACCCATGCTGGCGCACCTGAACCATACGCTGTCGCCTCGCGTCTTCGAGTTGCTGCAGGCGGATCATGCAACGCTGCAACAAGCTGTCCGTGAAGGGACGATCGACTTCGTCCTGACGAATCCCGGCCACTACGTCGAGCTGGAAACCAGTCTTGGCGCCAGCCGCATCGCCACGCTGCATCATGAACGCAGCCCGACAGCCGACTATGCACTGGGCGCCGCCGTCATCGCTCGCAGCAACCGCACGGACCTGCAGCAGTTGTCCGACCTGCGCCGCAAGCGGCTGGCCGCGACCACGCCGGAAGGATTCGGCGGCTACCAGATCGTATGGCGCGAACTGAAAGAGCTGGGCATCGATCCGGAAAAACACCTGGAAGGCCTGGTGTACACCGGGCTGCCGATGGAAAACGTGCTGCAGGCCATACGCGACGGCAAGGCCGACGCCGGCATCGTGCGCGCCTGCGTGCTGGAATCCATCCCCGATTGGCAGGCGCATTTCCGCGTGCTGTCTCCGCGAACGGACGGCAATCTGGCCTGCGCCGTTTCCACCCGGCTTTATCCCGACTGGCCCATCGCCTCCCTGCGCCATACCGATCCGGCCCTCTCGCGCGCCGTCATCGTCGCCTTGCTGCAGATGCTGCCGGACCGGGAAGGGATTTCCTGGTCCGTTCCTGCGGACTACCAGTCCGTGCACGAACTTTTCCGCGACCTGCAGATCGGCCCCTATGCCTATCTGCGCGAGCCCTCGCTGCGCGCCCTGGCTCGGGAATACTGGCCTTTCCTGGCCATCGCCCTGCTGTTGCTGCTTTGCGGCATCTTCTACACCGTGCGCGTCGAGCACCTGGTGCACAAGCGCACCGCCGCACTCCAGGCCGCCCTGAAAGAAGGCAATGCCATGCGCGAACGCATGCGCGCGCACCAGGAACAGACGCACCATCTGTCGCGTCTGTCCATCCTGGGAGAGCTGTCCGCCACGCTCGCGCATGAGCTGAACCAGCCACTGGCGGGTATCGCGAATTATGGACAAAGCCTGCTGCGCAGGATGGAGCGGGGCGCCCTGACGGATGCCGCCGTGCAGCAGGCCTCGACGGAAATCGTCGCCCAGGCGGGGACGGCCGCCGGCATCCTGCAGCGTATCCGGAGCTTTGCCCGCAAGCGCCCCCCGCAACGGGAAATGCACAAGGCGCATGCCGTGGTCGGGGATACGCTCGCCCTGTTTCGCAGCATGCTTTCCTCTCCGCCGGACATCGTGCTGGACAATCGGCTGCCTGACTCGGCCTGCATCCATGCCGATGCGCTGCAGATACAGCAGATCCTGCTGAACCTCCTGAAGAACGGCCTGGACGCCATGCAGCAGTTGCCCGAGCAGGACAGGCGCATGCATGTCGGCCTGTCCCTGGAAAACGGCCTGATCCTGATCGCCATCCGCGACTATGGACACGGGCTGGACGGCATCGCCCCGAAACAACTGTTCGAACCTTTCCGCACTACCAAAGAAGACGGCCTGGGCCTCGGCCTGTCGATCTGCGAAGGCATTGCGGAAGTCCATGAGGGGCGGCTCGACGCAAGCATGGCTTCCGACGGCCCCGGCATGATTTTCACACTGGCGCTACCCGCTCATGAATGCTGAACCCTGCACCACCATCTACCTGATCGATGACGACGACGCCTTCCGGCGTTCGCTGATCTTCCTGCTGGAGTCGGTCGGCTGGCCCGTACGCGACTACGACAGCGCACAGGCTTTCCTCGATGCCCATGCCTCGGCGCCCGACGATCTCGGCTGCCTGCTGCTGGACATCCGCATGCCCATGATCAGCGGCATGCATTTGCAGCAGCGGCTCAATGCTCAAGGCTGGCATATTCCCATCGTATTCATCACGGGGCATGGCGACGTCGAACTGGCGGTGCAGGCAATGAAAGCAGGCGCCAGCGATTTCCTGGAAAAGCCCTTCCGCGATCAGGCCCTGCTGGATGCCGTCGCGCTGGCGGTCCAGCGCGGCGTACAGCAACGGCGCGATACGGAGCGGCGCAGGCATGCCATCGCCATGCTGGAGGGCCTGTCGCCGCGCGAAGCGGAAGTCGCCCGGCTGCTGGCGCGCGGCCGCGCCAACAAGAACGTCGCGCAAACGCTCGGCATCAGCGAAAAGACCGTGCATATCCACCGCCAGCGCGTCATGGAAAAAACCGCCTGCGCGAACGCAACGGAACTGGCCCGGCTGCTGTTGCTGGCCGAGCCCGAACTGCTGGACTGACAAGGACCTGGCGGCAGCCATTGCCCCAGGCCGCCATCAGGCCTCAGACAACCTGGTTGATGAGATCTCCCCGCCCTTGATACAGCCTGTCCAGGTTCTCCATGAACAGGTCCAGCAGGACATCCTCGAATCGCGCCGTCTCTCCTCCCACATGCGGCGTGATCAGGACATTGTCCATCTCCCAAAGCGGGCTGTCCGGCGGCAATGGCTCGTCCCATACGCAATCCAGCGCCGCCCCGGCAAGACATCCCTTGCTCAAGGCCTCCAGCAGCGCCGGCTCGTGCACCACCCTTCCGCGCGCAACATTCACCAGGACGGCCGTGCTGCGCATGGCGCCCAGCACACGCGCATCGATCAGGTTTTCGGTCTCCGGGTTCAACGGACAAGTCAGGACAATGAAGTCGGCCCTGGAGGCCATATCCGCCACCTTGTCCTGCGTCACCGCCTCATCGGCAAGTTGGGTGCCCTGTGTCAGGTCGCGCTTCACGGCAATCACCGACATGTCGAACGCCTTTGCCAGCGCGGCCACGCGCTGGCCGATACGTCCGAAGCCGACGATCATCACCGTCTTCCCGGACAGCTCGTTTTCGCGCAGAGCAAGGTCGGAGATGGGATCCCGCCACAGGCGGGCACGCTGGTTATCCCGCGAGAGATGAATCTTGCGGTTCATTGCCAGCATGAGCGCCAGCGCGTGCTCGGCCACGGAGTTCGCATTGGTGCCCTGGGCGCTGGTCAGGGCTATGCCGCGCGCCTTGAACGCCGCCTTGTCGTATTGATCCATGCCGGCGCTTATCGATTGCAGGAACATCAGGCGCCCGGCCTGGGCCAGATACTCCTGGCGCCAGAGCATGCCGGAAACGAGCAGTACATCCGCCTTGCTCACGCACGCCTGCAGCTCGTCGTGGGTACGCGCCTCGACGGCATGCAGGCCTGTGTCGCGCAGCGAAAAGCGTTCCAGCAAGCGATAGGATGGGTGGGCGAAACAGATATTGAGCTCGCTGCGCGGCGGCAGTTTCAAAGCAGTCATTCAGTACCTCCGGACAAAGGGTATGAAAAATGCACGCCCCTTCCCGTGCATGGCAAGCGGGCGTGCATTCAATGAGCCATTTTCACTTCAGCGTGATGCCTAGCTCCTTCACCATGGCAGTCATTTTCTTGATGTCGTTCTGGACGAACTCCTCGGCCTCGGCCGAGCCTCCGGGCATGATGGTGGCGCCCAGCTTCTGCACCTGCGCAATGAAGGCGGGATCCTTCTTCATTTCGAGGACCACCTGGTTGAACACCGCCACCACGTCATCCGGCGTCTTGGTCGGGACAAGGGCGCCGAACCAGCCCACGATGTCGAAATCAGGGAATCCGCTCTCTTCCATGGTGGGGATATCCGGATACATGGGCGAACGCTTCTGGGAAGTGACGGCCAGAGGCTTGAGCGTCTTGGCCTCGAGATGGGGTCCCATCAGCGCGATATTGTCGAAGGCGACGGGAACCCTGCCGGAAATCACATCGGCCACCTGGGCGGAGCTGCCCTTGTATGGAACGAGTTCCATCTCGACCCCCGATTTCTGGCGGAACAATGCGCCGGCAATGTGGGGGCTCGAGCCGATGCTGGTCACGGCAACCGTGGCCTTATCGGGATTCTGCTTCAGATAGGAGACCAGTTCCTTCACGTTGGATACCGGCATGGAAGGCGTCGTCAGCAGCAGGTACGGCGTGGCGGCCACCATTCCGATCGCCTTGAAATCCTTTGCGGTATCGAACGTCAGGTTGGGAATGAGCGATGCATTGACGGAATGCCCGCTTCCCGTGAACAGCACGGTCTGGCCGTCGGCCGGCGCGCGCGCCACTGCGGCCGCGGCAAGCGTGGTGCCAGCTCCCGGCCTGGTCTCGACGACCACATCGACATTCAGGCGCTTGGTCAATTCCTGGGCCAGCAATCGCGCCATCGCATCCGTCGTGCCTCCGGGCGCCTGGCCATGGATCAGGTGGATCGGACTCTTCAGGCTGTGGTTCTGGGTGGACTTGGACTGCGCGTGCACAGCCTGCAAGGGTAGCGCCGCAAGTGACAGCGACGCGACGGCAAACAACGTTTTTATGGTCTTCATGGATGTCTCCTCCTGGAAAGAACGCGATACGAAGTGTTTACACACCCGCATGATTTCAACTTTATTTTTTATGATGTCATCCTATCATAGGATCTCAAAACCTCTAAATAATTTGTATAAATCTGGGGTTTTCCCTTAAAAATACAGATAAAACTATGAGTTCATGTTGTCGTATGACATGATGTTATGGAGATGTGCGCATCTCTTCAATCAAGGATGCAGCGCATCCGCCGAAGCGGGCCGTTCCGCCATTTGCCACCCCTATCGAGGAGATCATTCCCATGCCCAACGAGCCTCTCATCCGCCAGCAGACCTCCGTCCGTCTCAGCCGCACCATCCGTCACGGCGACATGCTGTACCTGAGCGGCATCACAGCCGCAGACGGCGGCTCCGACATCCAGGGCCAGACCCGCAAGGTCCTGGAAAAACTGGATGAATTCCTCCGCCTGAACGGCACCGACAAAACCCGGCTGGTATCGGCCCAGATCTGGTTGCGGGATATCGACCGCGACTTCAAGGGCATGAACGAAGTGTGGGACCAATGGACGCCGAAGGACGCAGCCCCCACGCGCGCGGCGGGCGAGTGCAGGCTGGCCGATCCCGCTGTACTGGTGGAGATCATCGCGACCGCCGCACTCTGATCTCGCCGCCAAGATCCGTTCGCACAGGGCCCATGCCATGGATACGTCTTTCGACACACAGACGCTGATCATCGGCGCCGGCATCATCGGCCTGACGATCGCCGTCGATCAGCACCTGCGAGGGCAGACAGTGGTCCTGCTGGACCCCGACGGTCCCTCGAGCCGCGCCTCCTACGGCAATGCCGGCTACCTCAGTCCCGCCAGCATATTCCCGCCCGCATCCTATGTCAGCGCCACAGGGCTGCTGCGCATGCTGGTGCAGCCGTCCGGCCCTCTGGTCATCCGGCCCGGCCACCTGCCCAGCCTGCTGCCCTGGCTATTGCGTATGCTTCGGGCCAACCAGCCGCACCAGCGGCAAGCCGGCGCGAAAGCCGTGGCGGCCCTGCACCGCAATGTCGTCGCCGACTATGCGCCTCTGCTGCGTGCGGCAGAGGCGGAGGAATTTATCGACGCTCAAGGCGCATTGGCCATCTGCGCTTCGCCAGCCATGCTGGAGACATACCGTAAAAAAGCCGGGGAGCAGCAGGCCCACGGCTTCGCCTGCGAGACCGTCTCCCCCGACCGGGCCAGGGAGCTCGAGCCTGTATTGGGCGACACGTTTGCAGGCGGCATCTATTTTGCCGATGCCGCGCGCTGCGTCGACCCGGGAGAGCTGGGCGTCCGCCTTGCCGCTTGCGTCACCAAAGGAGGGGGGCAACTGGTGCGCCATGCCGCCACCCGCCTGCGGCCGGCTCCAGAAGGCGGGTGGCTGGTGGACAGCACGGAGCGGACCTGGCGGGCCAGGCGCGTCATCGTGGCGGCCGGGCGCTGGTCCGACCGCCTGCTGACGCCGCTCGGCTATCGAGTCCCCCTGGCTTCCGAGCGGGGATACCATCTTATGCTGCCGACGCCGGGCGTATCGCTGAATCGCCCCATCATCTTCGCCGATGGATTCTTTACCGCCACCACCATGCGGCGCGGCATGCGGCTGGCCGGTACGGCGGAATTCGCCGACGCCGATGCGCCCATGGATGCGAAGCGCGCCTGGATCCTCTATGAACAGGCCCGCCAGCATCTGCCGGAGCTCGATGCCTCCGGTGCGGTCCCATGGATGGGCGTGCGCCCCGCACTGCCCGACGCCAGGCCGGCGCTGGGCCAGGCGCGCGGACATGAAGGACTGTACTATTGCTTCGGCAATCACTACCAGGGCATGACGCAAGCCGCCACATGCGCGCGCCTGATGGGCAAGCTGCTGGCGGGGGAAACGCCCGACATTGATCTTGCGCCATTCGACCTGAACCGTTTCCAGTGAGACCTATCGATGACTGACTTCGCACCGACGCAACCCGTTGCCATGCTGGATGCACTGACGAAAGGGATGCCCGGCAGCCTGGCGCCCCTTTCTCCCGCAGAGATCGGCTCCCTGGGCTGGAACCTGTTGCGGGAAGACCTGAACCTCCCGGCCGCCGTGCTGCGGCAGAGCGCGCTGGAGCACAACTCCCGCTGGATGCAGGCCTTCATCGCATTGCACAATGGCCGGTTCTCCCCGCACGGCAAGACCACGATGAGCCCGGAGCTTTTCGCGCGCCAACTGAACGACGGCGCATGGGCCATCACCCTTGCCAATGTCCATCAGGTACAGGTCGCGCGCCATTTCGGCATCCGGCGCATCTTCCTTGCCAACCAGTTGGTCGGGCGCCAGGCCATCGAGTACATCCTGGGCACGCTGCGCGATGATCCGGATTTCGATTTCTATTGCGTGGCGGACTCCGTCGAGCACGTCCGGATGCTGGCGGATGCCGCTTCGCGCATCGATGCGGGCCGCCCGCTCCAGGTCCTGGTGGAGATCGGCATCCCCGGCGCGCGCTCCGGCTGCCGCGATACCGAATCCGCCCTTGCCGTCGCCCGAGCCATACATGAGCACTCCCCTCTGCTGAGCCTGCGCGGCGTGGAGGGGTTCGAAGGCATTCTTTCCCATTCCGACCCCGGCGAACTCGCGCAGCGGGTAAAGGCCTTCCTGTCCAGCATGAGGGAAGTGGCGGAGCAATGCGACGCCGAAGATCTCTACGGAGACGGAACGGTGCTGCTGAGCGCCGGGGGATCGGCTTTCTACGACATCGTTCTCGAAGAGCTGGGCCGCGCCAGGCTTGCCCGGGACAATGCGGTACTCACCCGCAGCGGCTGCTACCTCGCCCACGACGTCAAGAAATACGATGCGGCCCATCATCATCTCGCCGCCCGGATCGGCCAGCGCACACCCGGGCAGGAAGGCCCCAGGGCGGCACTTGAAGTATGGGCTTACGTTCACTCCAGGCCGGAGCCCGGCCGGGTCATCATCGGGATGGGCAAGCGGGATATTTCATACGACGACCTGCCTGTCGCCCAGCAATGGCATCGGCCTGCCGGGCCTGGATCGCCGGGCCCGGCAAAGCTGTCTGGCGATCACCAGGTCGTGCGCCTGGACGACCAGCATGCCTACCTGAACGTCCCCGAAGACTCGCCGCTGAAAGTCGGGGACATGGTGCAATTCGGCATCTCGCATCCCTGCCTGACATTCGACAAATGGCGGGCCATCTGCCTGGTGGACGACGAATACAACGTCACCGGAGCCGTTACGACCTATTTCTGAACGGAGCGGCGCCAGGGGCCTTACGGAAGCATCGGGTCGTCATCATGAGACCCCGCGAGATTATGCGCATTGCGCAGGCGCTCGCGGCTGTTTCCCAGATGCAGGTGCATGGCGGCGCGCGCCATGCGCGAATCCTTGCGCAGGATGGCGCTATAGATGGTTTCGTGTTCGCCGCAGATCTTGCGCAGATATTCCGCCGAGGTATCGCGAATCAGCTTGCCGCTGCCGACCCGCGCGCGCGGCATCACCATATTGCCAAGGTGATCCAGCACATCGCTGAAATAATGGTTGGCCGACGCCATGGCGATCTGCTTGTGGAACTGGACATCCAGCTCCACGGTATCGCCGCCTTGTTCGATGCTTGCCCAGAACTGGTCCAGCGTCTGGCGCATGGCCTCGAGATCCTGCTCGGAGCGGCGCATCGCCGCAAGCCCGGCCGCCTCCGTTTCCAGGCTGGCGCGCATTTCCAGCACGGCCATGAGTTCGCGTATCATCACCAGCGCATCCGGATCCACCTTGAAGCCGATGCTCTCGCGGTTTCCCACGATGAAAGTCCCCACGCCGTGGCGAGTCTGCGCGATGCCGGCGGCCTGCAGCCGGGAGATCGCCTCCCTGACGACGGTGCGGCTGACGCCATAATGCCGCATGATCTCGACCTCGGTCGGCAGCTTGCTGCCGGGCTGGTAGACGCCGCTGCGGATTTTTTCTCCGATATCGAGCACGACTTCATGCGCCAGCGAACGCGACCGCCGCGGCTGTTCAAATAGGTTCGAGGGAGATGCTTTCATTTTTGCAGGAATGGGATCGATGCTCGGCGGTCCATCAGGAAAGTCAGGCCATGCCGCTGGACTCGAATATGGCCACCCGCTCAGTTATTTATTTTGTGCGGCTCGTCGTCAGTCGATTATACGTTAGGGCGAAGCCCCCAAGCCCGCCCAGCCGCCTATATGCTACTGTGGATGCCAGCCCGTGGCGCATCCGGTCGTCGGCCATAATGGAGGCCGGCGATCCATCTGGCGCATGGACACATCAGTTTCGCTTCATCTTCATGCCATAGGCTTTCCGCATGCGCATCCTATTGATCGAAGACGACCCCTCTCTGGGCAGCTCACTGCAATCATGGCTGCAGATGGACGGCTATGCAGTGGACTGGCTGCAGCGCGGCGACCAGGCCGCCGTCGCACTGGCCACACACGCATACCAGTGCGTACTGCTGGACCGGGGCCTGCCCGGCCTCGACGGAGACGCCGTGCTGCAAGCGCTGCGCACAGCCCACTCCTCCCAGGCGCGCCTGCCTGTCATCGTGATCACGGCGCGCGACACTCTGGCCGATCGCGTGCAGGGGCTGGACCTGGGCGCGGACGACTACCTGGTCAAGCCTTTCGACCTGGAAGAGCTGTCCGCCCGCGTACGCGCCGTCCTGCGCCGCAGCGTGGAACAATACACGCCCGAACTGCGCCATGGCGCAGTGGTCCTGGACCCGGCCGCCAAACACGTAACCCTGGAAGGCGAGCCGCTCACGCTTACCGCGCGCGAGTTCGCCATCCTGCAGGCCCTGATGCGCCGTCCTACCCATATCCTGAGCCGCACCCAGCTGGAAGAAGCCTTGTACGGCTGGGGCCAGGAGGTGGAAAGCAATGCCATCGAAGTCCATATCTACAATCTGCGCAAAAAGCTGGGCAACCGTTTCATCGTCACAGTGCGCAACCAGGGCTACAGGCTGGCGCCGGCATGAAACTCCCGCAATCGCCATTCACCCGGCGCCGCTCGGACAACGTGAGTTCCGCAACCTCGCACAGCGGCTGGTCGTTGCGGCGGCGCCTGCTGCTGGCAGTGATGGGAACCAGCATCGGCCTGTGGCTGGTCAGCCTTTCCATCGTCGTCGGCGTGGCCTGGTTCGCCACCAGCGACGTCTTCGACGATGCGCTGGAGGAAGGCTCGCGCCTGGTGCTGCAGCTGGCTCCCCTGAGCGATGCGCCCGCCGATGCGGCACGGGGCCCGCGCACGGGCCGCGGAGATACACTGAAGCTGCGCATGTATTACCAGCTCGTGTCGCCCGATGGCCGCGTGCTCCTGCGCGGCGAAGACACGCCAAAAGCCGCCTTCCTCCCCGAGGCGCGGCGAGAAGGCAAGGCCTCGGTATGGGTCGACGGCGAGCTCTGGCGCGTGCACGTCCGTCCCGGCCCCGGAGGCATCACCGCCCAGGTGGCCCAGCCTATGGAAGAGCGCCTGGAGCTGCTGGAGGAAATGGCGGAGAACCTGGCATGGCCCGCGCTTGGGATGCTCGCAATGCTCGGCCTGCTAAGCTGGTTCCTGATCCGGCGGCTGCTGCGGCCGCTGGAAGATACCGCCATGCGCATCAACGCCAAGTCGCCGCACGACCTGACGCCCGTCCAGGCGCAGAACCCGCCGCGCGAAATGCAGCCCATCCTGGATGCGCTCAACGCGCTGCTGACGCGCCTGGCCACGGCGCTGGACAGCGAGCGCCGTTTCACGGCCGATGCGGCGCATGAACTGCGCACGCCATTGGCCGCGCTGCGCATGCGCGTGCAGCTCATCGAGCGCGAGCTGAAGCTGCCCGACGCCCACCTGCGGCAATTGCGCGCCGACCTGGATCGCTGCACCGCGCTGGTGGAAAGCCTGCTGGCCCTGGCCCGACTGGAGCCCCAGGCCGAACCCCTTGTACGAGAAAACGTGGATCTGGACCTCCTGCTCGACAGCCTGCACCTGGATGCGCAGGACGCGGGCCTTCGTATGGAGCGCGCCCTGGCCGTCACGCACCTGCATGCCGCGCCCGCGCTGCTGGCCAGCGCGCTGCGCAACCTGGTCGACAATGCCGTGCGCTACGGACGTGCGGGCGGCCGGGTACGCATCGAATCCATGCAACTGCCTCAAGGCGGCACGCGCCTGGCTGTGCGCGACAACGGCATGGGCGTGCCCGCCGAGCAGCGGGCGCGACTGGGAGAACGGTTCTTTCGCGTGCTGGGCACCGGACAAACCGGCAATGGCCTGGGCCTGTCCATCGTCGCGCGCATCGCGGCGCTGCACGACGCCTCCATGCATTTCGAGGACGGACTGGACGGCCAGGGACTGAGCGTGGTGCTGGATTTCCCTCCGGACCGGGGCTCATAAGATTGCCTTCAGGTTCGAGCGCTCCAATGCAAGTGTTCCGCAATCAGCGGAGTTTATTTTCGAATCGACAAGGAGTTGAATCATGCGCCATACCGTATCCACATTGACTGCCGCCGCCGTTCTTGCCCTGGGAGCCTCCACCTTGGCCTTCGCCCAGCCTTCGGGCTACACCGGCCCCAACAATGCGCCCAAGCCTGCCGCCCAGGGTTCCTATTCCGGTCCCAGCACCGTGCCGCTGATGACAGTCAAGCAACTGCTCGACACGGGCCGCGACGACCAGGCGGCGCGACTGCAGGGCCGTCTCGTTTCCTTCGATGGCGACGAGCGCTACACATTCGAGGACGCGACCGGCCGCATCACCGTGGAGATCGACAACGAAGACTTTCCCGCCGGCCAGACCATCAGCGCGGAACAGACAGTGGAGCTGCTGGGCGAATTCGACAAAGGCCTGCGCAAGACCGAATTCGAAGTGGACCGCGTAACCGTGCTGCCCTGATCACGGCGCAAGCGGCATCAGTCCCGGGCCGGAAAAAGCCGGCCCGGCCTGTCTCCTCCAACAGAATGAAGCGGCCGGCATGGGCCGGCAACACCATCCGACAAGGACCCTGATGAACACTGAAGAAATCCGCGCCATTCTCACCATCTGCCTGCTGGCCTCGTACGCCGACGGCGACAAGCATGATCGCGAACGCGAACAGATCCGCCAGGTAGCCCAGGGCCTGGCGCAAGACCAGCAGATCAACCTGCCAGGCCTGTACCAGGAAGTGCTGATGCGCCGGGTGCAGTTGGCCGACGTGCTGCCGAAGCTGGCCAGCGCCGAAGCGCGCCAGCTGGCCTATGAGATGGCCGTATGCGTATGCGAGGCCGACGGCCAGACCAGCGCGCAGGAGCGGGCTTTCCTGGACCAGTTGCGCGAGGCGCTGGGCCAAGCGCCGACTTCATTTACGGAACAGGCCGATGCGCTGGCGGCCGCGCCGTTGCAAGCCGCGCACACGGCACTGCCGGAGACGGGTGTCGCCGGCCAGCCCGCGCCGCATCCCGCTTCGGTCGATACGCTCCCGGGCACTGCCGCGCAGCGCCGGCCTGGCGCGCTTTCCACCGCGGACATGGATAGCAAGATCCTCAATGCATCGATCGTCAACGGCGCCATCGAACTGCTGCCCGAGAACCTGTCCACGCTGGCCATCATCCCGCTGCAGATGCGGCTGGTCTACCAGATCGGCCAGAGCTACGGCTATGAACTGGACAGAGGACATATCAAGGATCTGCTGGCCACCCTGGGCGTGGGCCTGACCTCGCAGTACCTGGAACAGGCGGGCCGCAAGCTGCTCAGCGGCCTGCTGGGCAAAGCGGGGAAAGGTCTCCTCGGCGGACTGGGCCGCCAGGCGGTCAGCAGCGGCATGAGCTTCGCTTCCACCTATGCGCTCGGCCATGTCGCCAACCAGTACTACGCCGGCGAACGTACGCTGAGCACGCAGATGCTGCGCGACGCCTACCAGCACGTCATGGCCGACGGCCGGCAGTTGCAGGCACAGTACCTGCCGCAGATGCAGCAGATGGCCCAGGGCCTGAATACCGGCAAGGTCCTGCAGATGGTGCGCGGCGGCTAAGACCGGCCTTGCCGTCTTTTCCCGCCAGGCCCTCCCCGGAAAAAAAACCGCCGGGCCAAACCTGCCCGGCGGGAAAGGCAGTGCGGAGCGCTCGGGGGGGAAGCCAGCGCCCCGCAACTCACCACGGAACTACGCGGCCATCAATCGTCCCGGCAAGCCCTGGCGCACCGCCGCGCCGGAGACGGCGTCCACCCAGGGGGAGCGGCTGCTGCGTGTCGGGTCCACGATACCCAGGTCGTTCAAATTGACCCCCGCCTTCAGATCACTGCGATCCGGCTGCGTCTTGTCTCCCATTACATGACTGCGCGCGCCAAGCTCGCGATGGCCGTACCCATGCTCGACCGCGATGACGCCGCGCATGACGCCGGCGTGCACCAACACCGTACATTCCATCATGCCGTTCGGCGTCTGCAACCGGGCCTTGCTTCCATTTTTCAGGCCCAGCGGCGCGGCATCCTCCGGATGTACGATCACCGGGTTTTCCGGATGCAGGCCGGTGATACGCGTCGCAATACTGTACGAATTCTGCAGCGCCGACTTGAAGCTGATCAGCAGGAACGGCCAGTCCTGTTCCGGGTAGACTTCCCGCATCGGCGTGCCGTCCAGGAACGCCGGCCGGCTCCAGGATGCGCAGCCCGGATAATGCTTGCCCGTCACGGCATTGCGCGCTCCGCCGATGTGCTCGCTCCAGACCCACAGAGACGCCTTGAAGCGGTGGTTCTGCCATTGCGGATTTTCCGCATCCTGCGCTCCCGAAGGCTGCTCGTAGCGGCCGCCGCGGCTGTACAGCATGGCCACCTTGCGCCACTCGTCTTCCTTCAGCGCAGCTTTCAAGCCAGGCAGCAGCTTGTCCACGCCGGACATGGCGATGTCCTCGTCCGTCGCATCCCCCACCGGCTTGGCGCCCAGATAGGCGATATTCGCGCCGCCGCGGAAGTACCAGTCCTCCGCCTTTTCCAGAGGCACGGGCCGGCCATCGGCATCACGCAAGCCTTCCTTGCCGAAGCCTGGCAGATCCATGGCCTTGGCCAGCGCGAACACGAAGCTTTCCATGCTGACGGGCTGGCCGTCAGCAGTCTTGGCCTGCCTGGGCTCGATCACCGGCCAGCGCGCCGTCATGGATTTGGTCGGCACGCCGTTCCAGGCGGAGGTCCAGCCCCAGCCCTCGTACATCAAGGAATCCGGCACGATATAGTCGGCGAACGCATTGCTTTCATTGATCAGCGGATCGATCGAGATGATGAGCGGTAGCTTGGATGGATCCGCCAGGTCCTTGCCAAAGCGCTCGCGCAATCCCGGAATTCCGTAGAGTGGATTCGCCATCCACAGGATGAGCGCCTTCAGACTGTACGGATAACCGTGGAACGTGCTGGCAAACCACTCCGTGGCCAGCCCGGGCGCACCGGGGAACCAGCCGTCCTGCGCGGGATACGCCTGCCCCTGCTCCTTCTTCTTGCGAAACTCATTCGTGCGCTCGTAAGGTACGTTGCGGCCCAATGGTATGCCCTTGGGCTGGATCTTGCCCGGGAAATTGACCAGGTCATAGCGCGGCCCGGGCGAGGCATCGCGGAAGCCTCCGCCGTTCATCACGAAGCCGCCCTTCCAGTTCAGGTTGCCGATGAGCGCATTGAGCGTCACCACCGAATAGGCGTTGTAGAAGCCCGAGCCGGACATCATGCCGCCGTGCGCGACGGCGCATGCCTTGCGGCCGTGGCTGGAGAACTTGTCCGCCAGGCCTTCCACGACTTCCACGGGAATACCACATTCATCCGCATACTCGGCGATCGTCTTTGATCGTATGCTGTCCGTCAACAGCTCGAAGCCCGTGCGCACGCGCAGCGCCTGCCCCTTGACGTCGACCTGCATGTCCACCTGCAACCGGGCTTCGCCCTGTATCGCATCGACAGGCTGTATATTGCCTTGCGCGTCCACGGCCAGATAAGGGTCCTTGTCGCCGAACGCCTCGGCATCGCCGATATCCAGGCCCATCATCGAGCCGCGCAAATAGCGGCCGTAGCGCGGATGGCCCGGCTCCGTCACCACCAGCCAGCTGGCCGTCGTGAACGAAGGCTCGCCGTGGGCCTGGGCCGCCTTGAGCGTCGGATACGACAGATAGGCGCGGTTGACGCGATCGTTTTCCAGCAGCCAGCGCATCATACCCAGCAGCAGCGCGCCGTCCGTACCCGGGCGGATAGGCACCCAGCGGCCCTGCTCCCCGGCGGCCCGATTGTCCGCATTGGTCAGGGCCGGATCGATGACCACATATTCCAGTCGGCCATCGGCACGCCCTTGCGCCAGCATGGCCCCGGTCCGCTTGAACGGGTTGCCCGCATTACCGGGCGCCGTGCCGATGAACAGCACGAACTCGGCATTGGCCAGGTCCGGCTTGCCGTGCGGCATGCCGCGGTGATCGCCGAACAGCGCTCCGGATCCCGAGCGCCAGGAACCGCCGCAGTACGAACCGTGCCCGACATAATTCAAGGTGCCGTAGGCGTTCTGCCAGAAGCGCCGCCCCAGCAGATCGCGCCCGTCGTTCACGCTGACGATATGCCCGACCTGGTTGACCTTGGGCCCCAGCGCGGGATTGCCGGGATCGATCGGCGTTTCCAGATCGCGCAGGGCGCGCAGCCCGTCCACATACCCCTCGCCGAACAGATCGCCTCCTTCGACCACTTCCTCGATCAACTGCTCGAAACTGATAGGCTCCCACTTGCCGCTGTTGCGCGGACCGACGCGCTTGAGCGGCGTCAGCACGCGGAACGGCGAATTGATCTGATCGAGCGCGGCATTGCCCCGGCCGCAGGCGGTCGAGCGTCCCGCCAGTCCCTTGTCCTGATAACGCGACAAGGCCGCCAGACTCTCCTTGAAGCTGACGTTCATGGGCAAGTGCGGTTCGGTCGACAGCGGATTGTAGGGATTGCCCGTCACCCGGATCACATTGCCCGTCCTCTTGTCGATGCGCACCCGTACCCCGCACAGCGTCGTACAGCCCAGGCAACCCGTATAGCTGACCTGCTGGTTGGGATTGAGCCGCACTTCGCCCGTGGCCACGTCCACCTGGTACTCCGGCTCCGCCGAATGGCCGTGCAGGCGTTTTTCTCCCGTGGACTTGCCGACCACGCTGTCGGCCATGCGACCCAGCGTCTGCGAAAAGCCCGCGGCGAATGCCGCCAGGCCGCCCGCCGCAATCAATTCCCTTCGTTCGATTTTCATATGGTTTCTCCAGCAGAATTCAGTGGCTCTCGGAACCGGCCAGGCGATTCAGCGGCAGCAGCGAGGTCAATGCGATGAACAGGAAGATCCACAGCCCCAGCGTGCCGATGATCCCCAGCAAGCCTTCCGGCCCCATCGGCAACTGGTAGCTGTAATAGCCCGCGCCGGTCTTGGGCACTTCCTGTCCACCCATGAAAATGCTCCAGCGCATCATCCAGGTCGAATGCAGCGCCAGCAGGCCGATCAGCAGGCCCGAACCCGGACGCTTCCATGCCAGCAGGAATGTGACGACGGTTGCCAGCACCGCCCAGACAGCGAGCAGGCGCCAGTTGTCCGCCGGCGCAACCTGCGCGAGCGCCATGCTGTGGACCTCGGACCATCCGCTTAATCCAAGCAGCAGCCAGGAAGCGCCTACGAATAGCGCCAGCAACTGCGTCCATGCCAGCAGACGGGACACCGTCCGCACCGTCCGACGATCCGGCGAGGACAGCATGCGGTTGAAAAGCAGCACCATTCCCAACGCACCCGCAAGCGCCGTCACGACGAACTGCACAGGCAGCCACGGGGTATTCCACAAGGGACGCGCAGCCACCACCATGACCTCGGCTCCGGTATAGAGCGCCACCAGCACCGCGCCCACCGCCGTGATCAGCGCAGCCATCTTCAGCGCCGAGGGGCTTTCATGCCCGCCATAGGCCAGCAGGCCCGCCAGCCGCGCATAGCGCCCCCCATCCCTGCCGTGCTGCGCCAGCATGGGCCGCCACGCCAGCCAGCTGTACAACAGCAGGCCGCCGACATAGATGGGAATGAACCATGCTCCCCAAGCCATCCAGGAAGACGGATTGAAATGCAGATAGAAGTTCAGGAACCGCCCCGGCTGATGCAGGTCGGCCAGCAAGGCCACGGGAGCGCTCAGGCCGCAAATCAGCGCAACGGCCAGCGCCAGGTGGGAAATACTCTTCCACTGCGGCTTGCGCCATACCAGACCGGGCAAGGACAGCAGAAAAGCGCCGTAGGAAATTCCGATCAGGAAAAAATACTGGACCGCCCATGGCAGCCACGCTACCTCGCGCGCGACATTGACGGTTTCGACGATTTGCGGATTCATGTCATCCTCCAATCTCAGACAGCGGCATGCCGCGGCTTCCACAGGGCGGCTTCGCCCACGACCTTGCCCTGGAACGATTCGTCCAGTCCGATGTAGAACACTTGAGGGCTGGTGCCCGCTTCCGGCTTCAGGACCTTCAGGTGCTCGCGGTTCTCCGCCAGCAGGCGATTCAGCTCGCCGTCCGGATCGTTCAAATCTCCGAAGATGCGCGCGCCACCCACGCAGGTTTCCACGCATGCCGGCAGCAGGCCGACCTCCAGCCGATGCGCGCAGAACGTGCATTTGTCCGCCTTTCCGGTCTCGTGGTTGATGAAACGCGCATCATAGGGACAGGCCTGCACGCAATAGGCGCAGCCGACGCAGCGATCGCCGTCCACCACGACAATGCCGTCGTCCTGCTTGAACGTCGCCCCCACAGGACAGACCGGCACGCACGGCGGATTGTCGCAATGATTGCAAAGGCGCGGCAGCACGTAAGTGCCAGCCGGCTGGCCAGAGTCCGTCACACTGACGCTGTAAGTGGAAACCACCGTGCGGAAGCTGCCTTCGGGAACAGCATTTTCCTGGATGCAGGCAACCGTACAGGCCTGGCAGCCTATGCACTTGCGTATGTCGACCAACATGGCCCAGCGGTGCTTTCCGCCATTACCGGCAATGGCTGGCGCAGGCATGGCCGCGGCGGCGGCCGTGACGACGGGAATACCCCGCAGGAACATGCGCCGGCCCGCATCGGGCCTGTCCTCGCGAGAGCGCACAGAGGGACGGCATGGGAATGACATCTGGATTCTCCTGACCACAATGGATAAGGTCAGGATATGGGCCGCGCCAAGGCTGCACTATTGGCAGCGCATGGAAGGGGAATAGATGGTTTTACCTATAGCGCGGCCGGGCAAACCGCAAAACCCTTGTTTCGCAAGGGTTTTTAGAGTGGGGATGGAAAAACGCGGGAAATACGCAATCCGGGCTTCCGTTGACATTGGTCAAATGGCGAAGCTGCAGCCTTGCGCATCTTGTTGTGCCCGGCAGACGGCGTCCATTCAGACCTCGCCACCGCCGCCATGCTGATAGATATCGTCCAGGGCCCGGCCCAGATTCTCATGCCGGAACACATAGCCGGACTCCAGCGTGCGGCGCGGCGCCAGCCTCTGGCCGCCCAACAGCAGCACGGACATTTCGCCCAGGCCCATCCGCAATACCCAGGCGGGCGCGGGCAGGATCGCAGGCCTGCGCAATACGCGCGCCAGCTCCCTGGTGAAGTCGGCATTGCGTACCGGCTGCGGCGCGCAGGCATTGAACGGACCGCTGCAGGCCGGACTGCGCAGCAAATGATCGATCAAGCCCACTTCATCCGCGATATGGATCCACGGCATCCACTGCCGGCCATTGCCAAGGCGTCCGCCCAGCCCCAGCCGGAAAGGCCGTTGCAGCCTCGCCAGCATGCCGCCCTCGGAAGACAATACCGGCGCGGTGCGCAACAACGCAACGCGCACGCCATGCTCCCCGGCGCGCCCTGCCTCCTGCTCCCATGCCAGGCACAGGCGGCTGCCGAAATCCTCCTTGACCTGAGGACTGGATTCGTCCAGCGGGCGATCGCCGCCATCGCCATACCAGCCCACCGCGGATCCCGAGATAAGCACGTCCGGTTTCTTTTGCTGCTTTCCGATCCAATCCACCAGCGTGCGCGTAAGCGTTACGCGGCTGTCCCACAGCAGCTTGCGCCGCCGCGCGGTCCAGGGCCGATCGGCAATCGGCGCACCAGCCAGGTTGACCACCGCATCCGGAAGCTCATCGCCACTCAGCTCCTCCAGGGACGCGATGCCGCGAGCGCCGCTGCAAAGCGCGGGAACCTGTTGCGGACGGCGGCTCCAGACAGTCAATGCATGTCCTTGAGCATGCCAGTCCTTGCATAGTGCGCGGCCTATCAGGCCTGTGCCTCCTGTCAGCAAGATACGCATGACGACCTCCCGCAGGGCAATGTACCGGGCCGGGAGCCAAGGCGCCCGGCATCTGGAAATCGCTGATCGGCGCGAATACGCGCACGCGGATCACGCCGCCAGCATCGCCTCCATGTCCATCCACAGCACCTCGAACACATGGCCGTCCGGATCCTCGAAAGTCCGGTTGTACATCCAGCCCATGTCCATGGGCTCGCGGATATCCGCCTTGCCGCCCGCCGCGACTGCCGTCTCGACAATATCGTCCACCTCTTCGCGGCTGTCGAGCGGCAAGGCAAGCAGCACCTCGGTCACCGCGCGCGCATCGGCAACCGCCTTCGGCGTGAACGTGGAGAAATAATCGTTGGACAGCAGCTGGAATGTAATGGTGTCGGACCACACCATGCTGGATGCCTGATTGTCGCTGAATTGTTCGTTTTTCCGGCACCCGATGGCTTCGTAGAAACGGGTCGAAACCGCGATATCCGCGGCCGGCAGATTCACATAGATCATTCTGGGCATTGCGACTTTCCTTTTCCGTGTTGCCAAATCGGGGATTGGCCCCAGGCAGGCGCCTGAAGGAGTGAGCAAGGGGGAGTGGCAACGCCGCCGCCCCTGTTCAAAGGTGCCACATGCAGCAAGCAAAGATTATGGGAAATGCCGTTTCGATGTAAATGGTCTTTGTGTAACGACCTGTTCGCCGGCCCGGACCGAGACTTCGCAGCGCAGCCAGTTGTCGGGTGCCGGAAGCAAGCCCCGATCACAAAAGCGCGATGATGCGGGCACGCAAAGACTCTGCCAGCCGCTGCACCTCGCCGAACCGACCCTCCCATTCGTCGGCGACTCCTCCCAAATAGGCTCTGCATGCGTAATCCAGCATGGCGGCATCCATCTCAGGAACCTTGGATATCGCCCAGGCCGCCGCGGCATCCTTCGTAACGAATTCTCCTGTACTGGCTGTGCACCACATTCTGGCAAGAGTGAGCAGCACATTGCGCTCATCACCTCGAAGCCCGTCCATCAACATCGGAATCGCATCCCCCATGGCACGCAGGACATGCTTGAACGGCACTTCAGGTAAAAACACAGAAAGACTTGGCCCAAACAGGGAAACGGCTTGCTGACGCGCCTGCGCGAGCAGCAGGGTGTACTCAGGATCACAAGCAGGAGCAGGCAGCTCTCCCGCCTCGAATGCGTCCCGCAGCCATTCGCCATAGACAAACTCGGCACGCGCCGGATATGAAGCGCTAAACAGATCGGCTCGGCGAAATACGATGAGTTCAAGACAACGCGGGGATCCAGGTGTCGCCGGGTAGCGTCCGGAAAGCATCAACAAGGCCGCCAGCAGATCGCGCCGCTGGCCGTCGGTCATGCTGCAGTCGACAATCGCGAGCAGGTCGATATCGCTGTAGGGCCGGAGCCCTTCCGATACTGCCGAGCCATGAAGGGACACGGCCAGGAGCGCATCCCCAAGAATCTCCTGCAAGGCCATCACCGCTGCTTGAACCTGCTCACATCCTTCCATGGGATTTCTCTCCATTTCCACCTTGATCCATCCGCATGAATTATCACGTAGCTGATCGTCCACCCGCCGCCACACCCGTTCAGGGACGCTGGGCCTGTATCGGTATTATCAGGACGAACTTTATTTTTATAGCGCGAAACTTCATACCAGACATGGAATAATCCCCTTAACCAAGCATCAGGAGATTCCAATGTCCATAGAAAAAGTCGCTCTTGTCACTGCGGGTGGAGCCGGCTACATCACCGGCCAGAACATCCGCGTCGACGGCGGCGTCAGCCGTGGCGTTTGAAATTACCGAAACCAGCGAGAGATACCTTGAACGCAAACCCTGCTCCCACATGCACAGCCTTTGACCACCTGGTCGTCATACTGCGCGACGAAATTGATGCCCGCACTCCCGGTTTCGAGGCCGCCGGCTACCGGCTCGGCGCGCGCGGCGTCCACAATCTGGGCTCCATCAACCGGCTGATCGTCCTGGATTCCTCTTATATCGAGCTGCTGGGCTGGCCGGCCGGCGAACCACCGCGACGCAAGGAAATCGCCGACCAGCCGCTGGGCCTGGATGCGCTGGTATTCCGCAGCGAGAACGCTGCCCGGGACCAGCAGCGGTTGCGCGATGCAGGATTCGACGCAGATCCTGTCAGTCATCTGGAACGTCCGATAGATTTTCATGGACAGACGCAAACAGTCCGTTTCGACACCGTGCGCTTCGCCACCCAGCCCATCGCCGGACTTCGCGTCTACTTCTGCCAGCATCTCACTCCGCAATATGTCTGGGAGGAAGCGCTGCAACAGCATCCCAATGGAGCGCGGTCGCTGCATCGGATACATATCGCTGCGGCCGACGCTGAACAAGTAGCGCAAACATTGGCTGTGCTGACCGGCGGGGCGGTGTCTGTTCAGGATAAGGGGTACAGCGTGGCGCTATCGAATGCCGAGTTGGTCGTGCAGTTCGATTCGAACGTAGCTGGAGCGCGTATTGTTGGCGCTCAATTGCTGCATGATGATGGCGTGGTGCGGGAGTTCGGGAGCGGGCTACTGTAGATTTCCGACTGACTCCTATGCGTCACAGTGGAACCGCAGAGAAAAAAGGCCAAATCGCATTGGAAGCCCACTTTCCCACATATGGACCGATCATCGATGATAAGGAAACACCACTGATTTGATCAGAATTTTTTTCCTTCGAGATAGAGATTTCCTTGTACTCTGACTACTGCGCCTGCTGGTGTCGCCGCTGGCATGGCGCAACGCCAGCAAAGCGATCACAACGGATCGACATGACACAAGACAAGGAGTCTTCCGATGGTTTTTTTCCTGGATGCATTGGATACGTGCCGCCGGCCGGCGCAGGGCACCTCACCAACAACCGACGCTGATGCAATCCTGCAGAACATCCGCACTTGCAACACAATCGTCCGCGCACTGGTTCACGTTGCTGATGCACCCGTGCAGGATGCGGCCGCACAAGCCAGCGCCTCCGCCTTGCTGGCGGGCATACCCATCGTCGTCAAGGATCTCATCGATGTCTCCGACATGCCGACTTGTCTTGGCAGCCGCGCCATTTCCAATACAGCCATCGCGCATGCCGAAGTCGTAACCGCACTGCTCCGGGAAGGCGCCATGATCGCAGGCAAGAGCCACACCACGGAATTCGCCATGAGCGGCTGGGGCATCAGCCCTCTTGGACGCCCACTGAATCCCATCGATGCCCGGGATCTATTTTTTACCGGTGGTTCCAGCAATGGTTCCGGCGCAGCCGTTGCCTCCGGCCTGGCTCCCGCCGCCCTGGGCACCGACACAGGAGGCTCGGTGCGGATTCCCTCCTCATGGTGCGGCATCGCCGGCCTGAAGGGATCCCCCGGCTGGGTCAGCACTCAGGGCGTGGCCGCACTGAGCCAGCGCTTCGATGTCGTAGGTCCCATGGCCCGCACAGTGGCAGACGTCAGGACGCTATACCGCGCCATGCTGCCGACGTCACGCCGCGCTGCATTGGAAGCCGGCCTGGAAAACGCTGCAAAGGGACCGCTGCCTACCCTGATCTTCCTGGACGACGACAGCCTGGGGCAACTGGATACCGAGGTGCTGGCGGCCTATCGCGCCGCCCAGACGCATTGCACACGGCAAGGATTTCCCACAAAGCGCCAGGCCATTCCCTGCGATTTCGCCGAAATGGCCGGCATCTGGGCGGATATCTCGGCGCTGGAAGGCTACCTGAACAATAGAGTCTGGGCCGATGACCTTTCGGCTCCGCTCGAAGATGGCGCACGCCACAATCTGCTGCAAGGCAAGCGCATCGACCTGGACAACTACTTCGCCCTGCTC
This sequence comes from Paracandidimonas soli, assembly GCF_004342005.1. Classification (GTDB taxonomy): domain Bacteria; phylum Pseudomonadota; class Gammaproteobacteria; order Burkholderiales; family Burkholderiaceae_B; genus Paracandidimonas; species Paracandidimonas soli. The sequence goes on along the minus strand of NZ_SMBX01000001.1, from coordinate 504,130 downwards.
AATCGCGCCAGTCTGTGCCGCGAGAAGATGGAGCGCCTGCTTACGCCGGGCTATCTTCTGGTAGTGCCCACGACCAGCACTCCTGCGATGCAGCTGTCCGCTTTCGATCCCAAGCGCACGCTGGGCATCTATACCCGCTTCGTCAATCTCATCCAGGGCTGTGCCATCGCTGTGCCAAACGGCCTCAGCCAGGATGGGCGGCCGACTTCAATGCAGTTTGTCGGCGCCTACGGTCAGGATGCCGTCATTCTGCATGCAGCCTCGCAATGGCAAGCCCAGACTGACTGGCACGAGCGCATACGCCAACAACACCTGCAGCAAATGCAGGTCCTGGAGACGCAAGCCAATTAGCAAGCGGGATAAGAAAAATGGCCGGCGCCAGAATAGCTTCTGGCGCCGGCCATTTTTCATTTTCAAACACTCTCGGGCAAATACCCTATCCCCTGGCATTGGCTAAGCCTTCGCCGCCTCTCCCACGATAATCTCAGTCTGGTGCGTCTGGGCGAAATCGATGAAAGCGGTGTGTGTCGGCTTGGGACCGCCGGCCAAGTGGCCCTCTATCTCGCGCTGCGTTTCCTCGTCGGTCAGGAATGCCAGATCGATATAGTCGGCATCCACAGGAAAACGCGCAAGCGAATGCCATACATTGCGCCACAACAGCACGCCATGATTGCCGTCGATATGGAACGCCCGCACGTCCTGGGGCGTGATACCGCCGTCTCCATTGCCACCCAACCCGACCACCATGATGAATGACGTACCGCCCAGCGGGAAAAAGCACTGCGTCACCTTCAGATGCTTTTCCATTACCGAGAACGAACGGCCCTTGTCATGATAACGATTGAACATGACCAGAGGCGCAGTGCCGGACTCGAACGGCAGACGCCAGGACTCGACCGCCCCGGAAGCCAGGTTTGCCGCGGTGTCCTGCGGACGCCGGATGATCTGTCCATACGGAGCGAACTCCGCGTCTTCCGCGCGCTCAATCCTTAGTGCCAGTGTTTTCATACTGCCCCTCTTCCTTGCCCATTGTTGGAACACGTCATGCATGCTTGGGCCGGTCACGCAAGCGCCGTGCCTGAACCGTCTTATGAAACCGATGACATCTGCAACGGCAGCCACAATGCCAGCTGCGGAAATGCCAGCAGAATACCCAGCATCAACAGCAGAATCAGGCAAAACGGCAATGCGCCATAGATCACATCAATGAACTTTCCCTCGCCGCGAATACTGTGCACCACGAACAGGTTCATGCCGAAGGGCGGCGTCAGTTGCCCCATCTCGCACAGCAGGATCAGCATTACGCCGAACCAGATCGGATCAAACCCCAGCGCAACGACGATGGGTACTGTCAGCGGAGCCGTGGTCACCAACATGGCCAGCGTATCCATGAAGCAGCCCAGCAGGATATAGAACAGGATAATGGCCAGCATTGTCCCCAGCGCCGACAGCTCCATGCTGGTGACAAACTCCACCAGCATGGTGGTCAGGCCAATGGACGACAGCACAAAATTCAGGAAGAACGCCGACAGCGTGATCAGGATGATCATCCCGGTCGTGCGCATGGTCGATTCGAAAGCGCGGCGCAGCGTGGCAATGGTCAGCGCCTTCTTGTACCAGGCCAGCAGCAGTGCGGCGATCACACCAAGCGCCGCCGATTCGCTGGCGGTGGCAATGCCGCCATAGATGACGCCGATTACCAGGACGAAGATAGCCAATGGCGGCACCAGGTGCGGCAAGCTTTCGATTCGTTCACGCCATGTCACGACAGGACGCTCCCCCGCCAGGCCAGGCCGCACCATGCAAGCTCCGATGATCGCCAGCATGAACAGACTCATCAGCACGACTGCAGGCAACGTCGCCGCCAAGTACAGTTTTGGTACGGAGACATTGGCGATCAGCGCGAAAACGATCATATTGATCGACGGCGGGATCAGGATGCCCAGCGTACCGCCTGCGGCGATGGAGCCAAGAAACAGCGGCGCGTTGTAGCCCGCCTTTCGTTGCTCCGGCAATGCGAGAGTGGAGATCGTGGCGGCCGTTGCCACGCTGGAGCCGCTGGTTGCGGAGAACAGTGCGGAAGCACCGATGTTGGCGTTCATCAAACCTCCTGGCAACCAGGAGACCCATTTGGACACGGCGCCGTACATGCGCCCTGCTACGCCAGAACTGACCAGCAGCTCTCCCATCAGCACATACAGGGGAATGGCTACCAGCAGAAACTCGGCACTGGTCCCCCAGGCCAGTTCGCCAATGGCGTTGGCCAGGGGCAGCGGCGAGAACAGTTCGGACAGAGCCAGCCCCAGGATTCCCACGCTGGCGGCGGCCGCAACGCTCAGAGCCAGCAAGCTCAGCAAGAGAATGACGGTCGTGGACAACATAATTATTTCTCCTGCATGGTCTGATGCCCTGGCGAAACTGCCGCCATGCTTTCCGGATGCACTTCTTCGTGGATTTCTTCCTCGACAGAATGGATGCCGATCAAGCCACCCACTTCACGTGGCCTGCGCCTGGCCAGCAGCCACAAAGAGCAAGCCAGCAGCACCACGATCGTCACAAGGAAAAACAGGTACCCTGCAAACCATAAGGATTGGGGAATCCACTGCGGTACCTGCAGCGGCGTATTCGAAATGGCATTGAACGCAATGGAATCCATCAGAACTTGCCATGCATGGTAGGTCAGCACGCCAATAAAGACTCCCATGCAGGTCATGGCGAACAAATCCAGCACGATGCGTATGCGGCGCGGCATGTGTGTGTAGACCACGTCCACGCGGATATGCGAACGGCGCAGCAACGTGATGGGAAATGCCCAGGCGCTGACGATTGCCAGTACATAGCCCGAGATCTCATCTGCGCCCCCCAGGGACCAGCCAAAAAATTTTCGCAGTATCAGATCCACCACGATCAGGGTGGACGACACCAGCAGGCAGATGCCGCCTATCCAGATGCCGAATCCAGCCACTTTGCCCAGTATGCGTACTGGTGCCAATGCCTGTCGCTCCACAACGCTTCCCCTTTGTGCTTCTGCCTTCCTGTTGAGGAAGACAGACCCGTCTGCCGGAGACTCTCCGTCGCAATATGATGGAAGAGCCAGCGGCTTTAAATAAGAAAAAGAGCGGCCTCGCTTAACTTCTCCGTGATCGGCGAGGCCCGCGCTTTGGCGCATGGTCAGTCGATGGTGACACCGACGGCGGCGCCTGCTGTTTCATTCCACTCTCGTACGCAATCCGTCCCGCAGCGCTTGCCCCACTGCTGAGCGATATTCAGTGCAATGCTGCGCAAGACTGCCTGATCCTGTGCGGTAGGAGCAGCTGCCTTCATGTTGGCTTTTTCATGAATCTGGCAATCTCCTTCCCCTGTATTGCAGGCCAACGCAAAATCGTTTTCCCGCTTCGTTTCATCCCACAGGCGGTTTTCCAGGACCTGGGACTGCTGTTCCAGCAAGGCCTGCACCGAGGGATCAAGACGCTGCCAGCGTTTCAGGCCGATGCCGTAGAACCCGACCGACCAATCGATGGGCAGGTTGTACAGATTGTTGGCCACTTCGAACCACTTGGCGGCATTGCCCGAACCGATGCCGGTCACAGCACAATCGATCACGCCCGTCTGCAACGCCGTCACGACTTCGGCAAACGGGAGCGTGACAGGATTGCCCCCCAGGGCGCTGACATAATCCGCCATATTGCGACCACGAGTTCGGATCTTGCGCCCCTTCAGATCAGCCAATTGCGCCACGGGCTCACGGCAGAAGAACACCTGGGCCGTATAGGCCACCGTGGCCAATAGTTTGATGCCATGTCGCTCGCTCATGCGCCGGTCCAGCACGGGACGATAGGCCTGCGCGACCTTGCGAGCAGTATCAATGTCAGTCGCCATGCCGGGCAAGTCGATCCCTTCGAACATTGCATCATCGCTGCTGACATAAGCGAAAACGCCCATGCCGATGTCGACGGCTCCTGCACGCATCAGCCGCACCACTTCTGGCCCTTTCAGCCCGCTTTCCGCCAATCCAGCCAGATCTGCAGTCACCTGCCCGCCGGATGCTTCCGGCAGCATGGTTTCCCAGAATGGCTTTTCCACGGCACCAAACGTATAGTTGTGGCTGCCGCCCCCTACGACTTTGAAGTGAGTCTTGGGCAGGTCCGCCGCCATCGCGCCGGCGTGAGCAGCCGCCAGCAATATCGCTCCTACGATTTTTTTCATGAATACCCCCCTTCCTGCCAACCGGCAGAATGTTGAACACAAACAACAAGGAAACCGGCTTTTCTTCCTTACGCGACACCCGCTGCGCGATTGCTCTCGATGAGCGCGCGCGACCCTACGATGTCAGGAAATTTCTCGCCGGCGCGCAAGCGGGCCAATGTCAGCTTTTCCCGCTCCTGGAAGTCGATGGCCTGTTCCGCCACCGTCGTGATCTGCTCGCGTGGCAGCACCAGCACGCCGTTCTCATCGGCCAGGATGGCATCGCCAGGACACACCGATACGCCGCCACAGCTGACCATGCCGCAGAACTCGCCATCGAGCCCAAGCACACGGGTCGTCACTGCCGAAGGGCCACGCGACCACACCGGTATGCCATACTGGCGCAGCTCTCCCAGGTCCGTCACCAGACCGTCCACGATCAGCGCCGCTACTCCTGCCTGCAGCGCCGCATACGCCATGGCTCCGCCGAATGCCGCCGTCACGGCCTCACCGCAACGATCGACCACCAGGATATCGCCAGGCCGGACGCAGCCCATAGCGTGGTGCAGGATGCCGCCGTCCGTGCCTGGCATGCGTACGGTAATCGCCGTACCCGCCACTCGGATGTCCTGGCTGTGGGACCGGATCCCCGAATCCATGAAGCCCATTGTGCGGAAATGCCCAACTGTGGCGGGCTCGGCTCGTACCAGCAAAGCCAGGTCATGCGGTGGAATGGGCTCAGGTAATGCGTGAATCAGATACATGCCGAATGTGTCACTATAATGAAAGCAAAGAGATAGCGGAGCCAAGTCCAGGGCAGAATATCACGCACAAATTTCCCTGAATAATCAATAATCTCCGCCAACTTGAGAGAATTTTCTTATCATGCGGATAACCCTAAGTCAGTTGGAAGCTTTTTACTGGGCCGCTCATCTGGGCAGTATTCATGCGGCCGCGCGGCATCTGCACCTGACGCAGCCGGCCGTTTCTTCCCGTATCAGAGAACTGGAAAACACACTGGAAGCGGAACTGTTCGAACGCTCTCGCCAACGCGTTACGCTGACGGAAACCGGACTGGCGGCACTACGTCATGCAGAGCAGGCGCTGCACAGCAGCCGCCAACTGGAACACTTCCGCAAAAGCCGTGACCTAATTGGCAAACTGCGCCTCGGCGCCGACGAATGTTCGGCCACTGTGGGGCTAACCGCGGTCATTACGCAAATCAAGGAGCACTTTCCCTCGCTCGATCTGGAAATCACGGTGGATGTAGGATCCGTGCTGAACCGCAAGCTCAATGCCAAAGAGCTGGACATCGCGTTTCTGACCAATCCCTCGACAGCGCCCGAGATTACGGACAGCTTCATCGGCTGGATGCCGTTTGCCTGGGTGGCTTCGCCCTCCCTGCCCATTCATGCAGATCCGTTCCGTCCGCAGGACGCTCGCGGCATGAATATCGCCACGCACTCGGCGCCATCGACCCTGCATGCAGTCGTAGAAAGCTGGCTGAGCACAGGAGGGACGGAAATTCAATCGCTCAGCACCAGCAATTCCCTGGCCCTGATTGCCAGATTGACTGCGGCAGGCCACGCCATTTCCATCCTGCCGTTGCCACTGTTGCGAGAAATGCTGGCAACAGGCATCGTGCGCACACTGCCATGCGATCCGCCCATTGAGCCAGCTGGTTTCTATATTTCCTACATGACGGCAACGCACAATTCGCGCATCGATTCCATTGTGGATATTGCGCGTGATACGTTGCTGCGACTAAGTTTTCTGACTGCGGATCAGTCGATGGATTGAAATGGGGTAATTCCGCGAAATTACCCCATTTATTCTGTTTGGTTACCCTGTTTTGACCTTGTTACCGCACTACTTCAGCAACTGGAAATTCGCCTGGTATCGATATAACGCATCACTATCTTTCAAGGTCGGAAGACAGAGACTGTCCGATATCACCGAGATCCGAAGAAGTTAGGTCAGACGTTAAACAAGAAATTCAGCACATCCCCGTCCTGCACCACGTACTCCTTCCCTTCCGCCCGCATCTTCCCGGCTTCCTTGGCGCCCTGCTCGCCTTTGCAAGCAATGAAATCCTCATACGCAATCGTCTGCGCGCGAATGAAGCCGCGCTCGAAGTCCGTATGGATCACTCCCGCAGCCTTGGGCGCGGTATCACCGACACGGATCGTCCAGGCGCGCACTTCCTTCACGCCGGCGGTGAAGTATGTCTGCAGACCCAGCAAACGGAAGCCCGCGCGGATGACGCGATCCAGACCGGGCTCGTCCATGCCCATGTCGGCCAGGAACACGGACTTGTCCTCGTCGTCCAGCTCGGCGATTTCCGCTTCGACGGCGGCACATACCGCCACTACGGGCGCGTTTTCCGCAGCGGCGTAATCCTGCACGGCCTTCAGGTGCGGGTTGTTCTCAAAGCCGTCTTCCTTGACGTTGGCCACGTACATGCAGGGCTTGGCCGTGATGAAGCAGAAGGGCTTGATCAGCGCCAGGTCGTCCTCGTCCAGCTTCAGTGAGCGGATAGGCTTGGCTTCGTTGAGCGCCGGCATGATTTTTTCCAGCAGGGCGACCATCTTGATCGCTTCCTTGTCGCCGGCACGCGCGGTTTTCTGGTGGCGGTTCAGCGCCTTTTCGGCGGAGCCGAGATCGGCCAGCGCCAGTTCGGTATTGATGACTTCGATGTCGGAAATAGGATCGATGCGGCCAGCCACGTGGATCACGTTCTCGTCTTCGAAGCAGCGCACCACGTGAACGATTGCGTCGGTTTCGCGAATATTGGCCAGGAACTGGTTGCCCAGGCCTTCGCCCTTGGACGCGCCCGCCACCAGGCCGGCAATGTCCACGAACTCCACGACGGCTGGCAGAACGCGCTCCGGCTTGACGATCTTCGCAAGTTCAGCAAGGCGGGGATCAGGCACTTCCACTACGCCGACGTTGGGCTCGATCGTGCAGAAGGGGTAGTTTTCAGCGGCGATGCCGGCCTTGGTCAAGGCGTTGAAGAGAGTGGATTTTCCGACGTTGGGCAAGCCAACGATACCGCATTGCAAAGCCATGAGAGTCCTGGTCCAAAAGATTGCATAACCGGGCATTTTACCCTGCCGGCAAGGCAAGCGCGTTCGCGCCGCTCTTTCCCGCAAATCCGGCCTGACACGCAAATGCAAAGCGCGGGCCAGGTCCGCGCTTTGCCTCGACACCGAAGGAATACAGTGGCTTAATGGAACTGCGCTTCCTCGGTGGAGCCCGCCAGAGCCTTCACGCTGGAGGTACCTCCCTGGATCACTGTGGTGACGTCATCGAAATACCCCGCCCCCACTTCCTGCTGATGCGAGACGAAGGTATAACCCAGCTCGCGCGCGGCGAATTCGGGTTCCTGGATCATTTCCACATAGTGCCGCATGCCTTCGCCGCGCGCATAGGCATGGGCGAACTTGAATGTGTTGTACCAGTTGCTGTGGATGCCGGCCAGGGTGATGAACTGGTACTTGTAGCCCAGGTCCGACAACTCGTCCTGGAACCTGGCGATCACGGCATCGTCCAGGTTCTTCTTCCAGTTGAAGGAAGGCGAGCAGTTGTACGCCAGCAGCTTACCCGGATGCTCCGCATGCACGGCCTGCGCAAACTCGCGCGCAAAGCCCAGGTCCGGCGTGCCGGTCTCGCACCAGACCAGATCCGCGTACGGCGCATAGGCCACGCCTCGGCTGATGGCCTGCTCCAGTCCGTTCCGGACGCGATAAAAGCCTTCCTGGGTGCGCTCACCCGTCAGGAAGGGGATATCGTTGGCATCGTGATCACTGGTGACCAGATTGGCCGCCTCGGCATCGGTGCGCGCCAGCACGAGCGTGGACACGCCCATTACGTCCGCGGCAAGACGGGCCGAAATCAGTTTTTCGCATGCTTCCTGCGTGGGCACCAGCACCTTGCCTCCCATATGGCCGCACTTCTTCACCGCTGCCAGTTGGTCCTCGAAGTGCACTCCGGCCGCGCCGGCCGCGATCATGTTCTTCATCAGTTCGAAGGCATTGAGCACGCCGCCAAAGCCAGCCTCCGCATCGGCCACGATAGGCAGGAAATAGTCGATGAACCCTTCATCCCCCGGATTAATGCCGCGCGCCCACTGGATTTCATCGGCTCGCTTGAATGTATTGTTGATGCGCCGGACCATGGCGGGAACCGAGTCATACGCATACAGGGACTGGTCCGGATACATGGTTTCCGAAGTGTTGCCATCCGCGGCCACCTGCCAGCCGGACAGGTACACGGCTTCCAGGCCGGCCTTGGCCTGCTGCATAGCCTGCCCGGCCGTGATCGCTCCGAAGGCATTCACGTAGCCCTTTTTGGCGCCGCCATTGATCTTTTCCCAAAGCTTTTCCGAGCCTCGGTGCGCCAGCGTGTATTCGGGCTGCAGGCTGCCGCGCAGACGCACGACATCTTCCGCGGAATAGCCTCGCTTTATGCCTTTCCAGCGTGGGTTGTGGGCCCAGTCATTTTCCAGGGCCTGAATCTGCTGATCGCGACTGAGTTGTTGGTTGAGGGATTGGGGCATGTCTAGTCTCCTGTTGAAAGCTATCTACGTTGCAGCGCAAAAATATTTGCGCCTGGAGACAAGTCTAAGGCTTGATATATTCCTGATCAATAGTTTTCCCTCAATAGAAAATAAATATTTTTCTTAATTAAATCATATAGTTATATAATATATTTCTTATTAAGAAACACGCCACCATCAGGCGGGAAAATTTTATTGCTTTGCAGCAAAATTTCCTCCGGAATTGCGACTCCAGGCCTGGCCCGATCCTGTACGGCGGCCTCCCCTCCCTCGGATATATTCATTCAAAATAGTAATAACGGCATATGTATCATCCCCGTGTCGAAAATCAATTCACTCACACGGAACACTCATGTCATTTCCCGTCTCGCTGTCGCGGCTACTGCAGACCCTGATCACCGGCCTCGCGCTTGCCACGGCCCCCTTTGCCGGAGCCGCCACGTGGCCGGACCGTCCCATCAATCTGATCATGGGGTTTCCCGCGGGATCCGGCGTCGACGTCGTGGCCCGGCTGATCCAGGAACCCCTGAGCGCAAAGCTGGGCCAGACGGTCGTCATACAGTACAAGCCCGGCGCGGCCGGCAACATTGCCAGCGAGTATGTGGCACGCGCGCCGGCAGACGGCTACACGCTCTTGTTCGGCACTGCGGCCACCCACGGCAGCAACGCCTCGCTGTACAAGGACCTGCCCTTCGACGTCGAAGAGGACTTCGTCGCCGTCGCCCCCGTGCTCGACGTATCGAACGCGCTGACCGTCAACCCTGACGTCATTGATGCCAAGAACCTGGAAGAATTCGTGAGCATCGTGCGCGCCAACCCGGGCAAGTACGCCTTTGCCTCGACCGGCAACGGCGCAGGAACCCACATGGCGTTCGCCGAGTTCAACTCGCGCCTGGGCCTGCAGCTGCTGCATGTGCCATACAAAGGCGGCCCCGAAGCCATCACGTCCGTATTGCGCGGGGAAACCTGCTGCATCATGAACCAGGTGCAAACCGTGCTCTCTCATTATCAGGCGGGCAAGGTCAGGCTGCTGGGCGTGACCACCGCGTCTCCCGTAGCCGCCGTGCCTGATGTGCCGACCATCGCGTCCAGCGGCGTACCCGGCACCGAGAACTTCAACAGCACCATCTGGTTCGGAATCTTCGCACCGAAGGGCACGGATGCCGCCATTGTCGAAACGATCAACAAGGCGGTGCAGGAGACCCTGCAGGATCCGGCGATCCGCGCCCGCTTCGAGAGCCAGGGCAACCAGGTGCGCCTGGAGTCTCCCCTTCAGTTCCGCCGCACGGTACACGACAATCGGCAAAAATGGGATACTGTCATCCGCGAAGCGGACATCCGGCTGGAATAAAAGCCGGAGCAATATACATGGCAGCGCCGCGCTGCCTTTTGCAAGATACACCACATGCCTCACCCCTCTGCTGATCCCATCGGCCTGCCTGAACTGGAATCCCGTCTCGACCACGACCTGGCCTGCCTGAACTGGCCCGCCAAGCCGTGGGTCCCCCGCCGCCATCATGACGGGCAGGCTATTGAAGACGTCGTCATCATCGGCGCGGGACAGGCCGGCCTGGCGCTGGCATTCGGACTGGCCCAGCAAGGCATCCATGCCTTGCTGCTGGACCGGTCCGCCCCGGGCTTCGAGGGTCCCTGGGCCACCACGGCGCGCATGGAAACCCTGCGTTCGCCCAAGGAACTGACGGGCCCTGCCATGGGTATCGCCAACCTGACTTTCCGCGCATGGTACGAAGCCCAGCACGGCCCGGACGGCTGGGCGCTCCTGGACAAGATTTCACGCCTGGAATGGATAGATTACCTGCGCTGGTACCGCAAGGTAACGCGACCGCGCATCCGCAATCACGCTTGCGTAACGGACATAATCCCGCATGCGGATCGCGTTGAACTGACCGTCGCCCCCGCCACCGGCGCGCCAGCCGGGGCAGAAGGACATGATGAACGCGTCGTGGCTCGCCGCGTCATTCTGGCCACGGGGCGCGACGGCCTGGGCGGCCCCGCGATTCCCTCCTTCATGCAAGGCGTCGACCGCCGCTGGTGGGCGCATTCATCCGATGAGTTCGACTACACGCAACTGAAGGGCAAGCACGTGGGCGTCATCGGCGCAGGGGCTTCGGCCATGGACAGCGCAGCCACCGCGATCGAACTGGGCGCGGCCAGCGTCGATCTGCTGATCCGCCGCCAGGACATTCCACGCATCAACAAAGCCAAGGGCGCGGGAGTCCTGGGCCTTACGCATGCCCACGTCGACTTGCCCGACGACTGGAAGTGGCGCATCCGCCACTACATCAACACACTGCAGGTGCCGCCGCCGCAAGGCAGTACGCTGCGCGTTTCCCGCCACGCCAATGCGTACTTCCATACCGGCTGCGCGGTCATCAGCGTACAGCCTACCGGGCAGAAGCAGGCTCCTCTGCAGGTGCGCACCAGCCTGGGCGATTTTCCGCTGGACTTCCTGGTGGTCGCCACCGGTTTCCTGCCGGACTGGTCGCAGCGCCCAGAGTTCGCCACATTTGCTCCGCATGTGCGCTTATGGGCGGAGCGGTTCCAGCCCGGAGAGCAAGAGACGGACACCGAACTGGAAAACTCTCCCGACCTGGACGACGCCTTTGGCTTCCAGGAGCGCACCCCCGGCTGCTGCCCCGGCCTGTCGCGCATCCATGCTTTCTGCTACCCCGCTTCGCTGTCATTCGGCACGATATCCGGCGACATCCCGGCCATCAGCGATGGCGCCCGCCTGTTGAGCACGCGGCTGGCCAGCCTGCTCTACCGCGAGGATCTCGACGATCACTGGGCTGCGCTGCAACAGTATGCCGAACCCGAGCTGGATGGATCTGAATGGACGCCCGCCGATTCCGCGCAACGCCTGCGCACACTGCAATCCCGGATATCAAGCTCATGACCGACACCGCCTCCCAAGATCTGCTGAGCCGCCTGGCCGGCATCACCCCCGCCAGCGCGGCCGGACAAAGCCTCGCGCAGCGGCACAAGATCGTCGACAGCATACAGAACTGCCATGAGCTGTTCTTCTCTCAGGATATCGGCGACGGCCTGGATGCTCCGGAGCGTATCGGCGCTGCGCTGCTGGTCTGTCGCCAGGCCGGGATCACGGCGCTGGCGCAGTACTATGCCGACCAGTTGCTGTCCCTGCCGGACGCCGGTCCATGGCAACAATTGGCACGGCAGGAATCACTGCCTGCCGATGTCCCGCCGCGCGCGGCTGCCATAGAAAGCTTCGTGCTCAGCGTCGCCGCCGATCCGGCCAGCGCCGATCCACTGGCGCTGCAGGTACTGCAACAGGCGGGGCTGTCCACTCCCGCAATCGTGCTGCTGGCCCAGTTGGTGGGATTCGTCAGCTTTCAGGTACGGCTGCTGGCCGGCTGGCAGGCCTGGCGCACACTGGATGCCTCCGCGGCACCGCAACCTGCGCAGGACAATACGTCATTCGTCCACCCCGCCAATCTGCCTCCTCCCGGCCAGGCGCTTCGCATCAATGGATTCACCAGCGAGACTCTGGACTGGAAAGCCTGGCTGCCTGTGCTGGATCCGGAGCAGGCCACCGCACAGCAGGAAGCCGTGCTGCAAGCCAGCCATCCAAAGGCGCGCACGTCGGACTTCTATCTGCTGCTCGCGCTGCAGCCCGATATCCTGCATGAGAGATCCACTGTCTTCAACACCATCATGTATGCGCCGGGAGGCTTGCCGCGCGCGGAGCGCGAACTTGCCACCGCTGTCGTTTCCCGCATCAATCGGTGCGTCTATTGCCTGTCGGTGCATGCGCAACGCTTCGAGCAACTGGCAAAGCGAAATGACGTGATAGCGCAATTGTTTCAGGATCCGGACACAGCAGGCACCAATCAGCGTGAGCGCGCTATCGTACATCTGGCCTCGGCCATCACGTCCGCCCCCTCCGGCATCACACTGGACACGCTGTCTTCCATGTCGGCCGCAGGCTTCAGCTCGCTCGAAATCCTGGACGCCATCAATGCCAGCGCCCTGTTCGCCTGGGCCAACCGGCTGATGCTGAATCTTGGCGAGGCTGTGACTCCCGCATAAATCCGGTTGAAGCAGTCAACCGGATCTCGGCAACCGGCGCCGCCATCGCGCGGCCCGGCATGGTACGCTCCAATCACTGCGCCGCACTCTTGCCTGAACCTGCCATACACGCTCAAGATGCAGCCCAATCTCAAGGAGACAAGCCATGCAAAACAACGGCGAGCAAAAAGAACAATCTCCCGGCAACGACCTCCCCGGCATCCTGATCACCGGCGGCAGCCGCGGCATAGGAGCCGCCTTTGTACGGCTGGCCGCCGCGCAGGGGCATCCCATCTGCTTCACCTACATCGCGCATGAAGAGAAGGCGCAAGCCCTGGTCGACGAGCTGACTTCCCTGGGCGCGCGCATCGCCTGCATTCAGGCGGACACCGGCGATGCGGCATCCATCAGCGGGCTGTTCCGCAAGGCCGAGCAGCAGATCGGCCCTATCGGCGTACTGATCAACAACGCCGGCATCACCGGGCCGCTGGGGCCTTTCCCGGGAGTGACGGAAGACGTCATGCGCAGCGTGCTCAATGTCAATGTGCTCGGCCCCATGCTGCTCAGCCAGCAGGCTGCCAATGCATGGAAATCGGAAGACCGCGAGGGCTGCATCCTGAACGTATCATCGACCGCGGCCAGGCTGGGCTCTCCCGGGGAGTACGTGCATTATGCCGCCGCGAAAGGCGCACTGGAGAGCTTCACCGTCGGGCTCGCGAAAGAACTGGCGGCCGACGGTATCCGGGTCAACGCCGTCGCGCCCGCGACAACCTTGACAGACATCCATGCCACGATGGGCGAGCCCGACCGCCCCGCCCGCGTCGCCAAGAACATCCCCATGCGGCGCCCAGGCCAGCCCGATGAAATCGCCGAAGCCATGCTGTGGCTGATCTCGGACAAGGCTTCGTATGTGACAGGCGCGATCCTGCCTGTGGCAGGCGGGCTCTAGCAGGCCACTCCCGCCTGAAGTCGGGAGCTTTCTCACCACCATATGGGGGCGCCTACGGCGCCGTATGAACACTGCCTCGCTTGATCTCGTCGTGAACGACAAGGCTTGCGCTTGGGCGCGTGATCAAACGGTTTCCCGCCTCTCCACGCCTTCCAGATTCTGCGCCCAGCCCAGTGCCGAGCGGCACCAGATCTGTTTCTTGGGGACGAAGGCCGCGCGCTCATCGACGCTGCCCAGCCGCAGATTGTAGACCGTCGGATTATCCGCATCATGGACGTAGAGCGACGAGCCGCAGTTCGGGCAAAAGACCTGGGCGCGCCTTGCGCCGCTGTCCGCGAGCTTCACGAATACGGACGGCTGGCCAGCCAGCAGGCGGAACGTGCCTTCGATCGTGCGCACGGACGCACGGTAGGCCGTGCCGGACAGTTTCTGGCAGTCGGTGCAGTGACAGATCGACGTCTGCTCCGGATCCACCGTGGCTTCATACTTGATCTGACCGCAATAACAGCTTCCATGGACTTGCATGAGAATCTCCAGGGGTAAGGTATTGCCACGCCGCCGAAAGGCGCTCCGGCCTCTGGGCCGGAGCGCCTTTCGGAGACGATCAGTCCTGAGTATACGCCTCGATCGGCGGGCAAGCGCAGGTCAGGTTGCGGTCGCCCCAGGCGTTGTCCACACGCGCCACTGGCGGCCAGTATTTGTTGGCGCGCAGCGTGGCTACGGGATAGGCCGCCTGCTCGCGGCTGTAGCCGTGCTCCCACTGGTCGGCCAGCAGGACATGCGCCGGATGCGGCGCGTTCTTCAGCACGTTGTCCTCGGCATCGGCCTGGCCGTTCTCCACCTGCTCGATTTCCTTGCGGATGGCGATCATGGCGTCGATGAAGCGGTCCAGTTCCGCCAGGCCTTCGGATTCCGTCGGCTCGACCATCAGCGTGCCGGCGACCGGGAAGCTCATGGTGGGCGCATGGAAACCATAGTCCATCAAACGCTTGGCGATGTCCTCGGCGGAAATGCCGCTGCTGTCCTTGATGGGGCGGATGTCCAGAATGCACTCGTGCGCCACGCGGCCGTTTTCTCCGGCATACAGCACGGGATAGTAGGGACGCAGACGCTCGGCGATGTAGTTCGCGTTCAGGATTGCGACTTCGGTCGCGCGGCGCAGGCCCTCCGCCCCCATCAGCGTGATGTAGACGTAGGAAATCGGCAGGATGCTGGCCGAGCCGAAAGGCGCGGCCGACACCGGGCCGACAGCCGCGTCCGCGGGCAGCTTGCCCGACGGTTCCAGCTCGCCCGGCATGTACGGCGCCAGGTGCGAACGCACGCCAATCGGACCGACGCCGGGGCCGCCGCCGCCGTGCGGGATGCAGAATGTCTTGTGCAGGTTCAGGTGGGACACGTCCGAGCCGAACAGGCCAGGCTGGGCAAGGCCGACCATGGCGTTCATGTTGGCGCCGTCCAGGTAAACCTGGCCGCCGGCCTGGTGAACCAGATCGCAGATTTCCACGACCGTGGGTTCGAACACGCCGTGCGTGGACGGATAAGTGATCATCAGCGCGGCCAGCTTGTCGCCGACTTGCGCGATCTTGGCCTTCAGGTCTTCGACATCGATGCTGCCATCATCATCCGAAGCCACCACGACCACGTCCATGCCGACCAGATTGGCCGAGGCAGGATTGGTGCCGTGCGCCGAAGCGGGAATCAGGCAGATGTTGCGCTGGGCCTGGCCGTTGGCGCGATGATAGGCGCGAATCGCCAGCAGGCCTGCATACTCGCCCTGCGCGCCAGAGTTGGGCTGCAGACTGACGGAATCGTAGCCGGTGATTTCCGCCAATGCGGAGGACAGGCGGGCTATCAGTTCCTGGTAGCCTTGCGCCTGGTCGCGAGGCGCGTACGGATGCAGGTTGGCGAACTCGGGCCATGTCACGGGGATCATCTCGGCCGTGGCATTGAGCTTCATAGTGCAGGAGCCCAGCGGGATCATGGTGCGGTCCAGCGCCAGATCCTTGTCCGCCAGCGTGCGCAGGTAGCGCAGCATGTCGGTTTCCGAGCGAATGCGCGAGAACACGGGATGCGACAGAATGGCGGACTGCCGGGCCAGCGCCTGCGGCACGCCGGACTGCGCGGCCTCGGGCAGCGCGGGCGCGGGCTTGCCCAGCGCCTGGGCGAATGCGCCCAGCAGCGCCAGCAGGTCTTCCTGCGTCACGGTCTCGTCCAGCGAGACCGCCACCCGGCCGTCGCCGACCAGACGCACATTGATGCCGGCATCCAGAGCGGCCCTTACTACTGCCTGGGTCGCATTGCCGGTATCCACCAGCAGCGTGTCGAAATGCGTTTCGTTGACGACCTTCAGCCCCAGGCCGGCCAGCGCCTGGCGCAATTGCGCAGCTTGCTGCGCGACGCGCTGCGCGATGCGGCGGATGCCTTGCGGACCGTGCCACACGGCGTACATGCCTGCCATGACGGCCAGCAATACCTGCGCCGTGCAAATGTTGGACGTGGCTTTTTCGCGGCGGATGTGCTGCTCGCGCGTCTGCAGCGCCAGGCGCAGCGCCGGCGCGCCCTGCGCGTCCTTGGACACGCCGACCAGGCGGCCGGGCATGTTGCGCTTGAAAGCGTCGCGGCAGGCCATGAAGCCCGCATGCGGGCCGCCGTAGCCCATCGGCACGCCGAAGCGTTGCGCCGAGCCCACGGCGATGTCCGCGCCCCACTCGCCCGGAGGCGTCAGCAATGCCAGCGCCAGCAGGTCGGTCGCCACGGCGACGACGGCGCCTTTCCCGTGCGCCTGCGCCACCAGGTCGCGGTAGTCGGCGACGCCGCCAAGGCTGTGGGGGTATTGCAGCAGCAGGCCGAAGCACTCCGGCAGCCCCTGCGCCTCGTCGCCGACGACGACTTCGATATCCAGGCCGTCCGCGCGGGTGCGGATCACTTCGATGCTTTGCGGATGGACATGCTCGGACACGAAGAACACATTGCTCTTGGACCGCGAGCCGCGGCGCGCCAGCGTCATGGCTTCGGCGGCGGCGGTGCCCTCGTCCAGCAGCGAGGAATTGGCGATGTCCATGCCGGTCAGGTCGGACACCATGGTCTGGTAGTTCAGCAGCGCTTCGAGGCGGCCCTGCGAGATCTCGGGCTGGTAGGGCGTATAAGCCGTGTACCAGGCGGGATTCTCCAGGATGTTGCGCAGGATCACGTTGGGCGTGTGCGTGCCATAGTAGCCCTGGCCGATGAAGCTGCGCAGCACGCGATTGCGGCCCGCGATGGTTTTCAGTTCGGCCAGCACATCGGCCTCGCTGCGCGGCGCTCCCAGCGCCAGCAGCTCATGGCGGGCGATGCCCTGCGGCACTACCTGCCTGATCAGCGTCTGCATATCGGAAAGGCCGATGGCCTTCAGCATGTGCGCCTGGTCTTCCTCGGAAGGGCCTACGTGGCGCGAAATGAAATCCCTGGACGAATCGAGTGCTTGCTGCATGTGCGCAACCTGGTAAAGATAAACGGTCAATTCCGGGGAGCCTGCATTGCAGGCGCCCCGCCTGTGGTGTTTCCGGTGATGCTGACGGGGGCGCGGCCGCGCTCCCGGCCGGGCCTCAATCGAGCGCCGCGTAGCCGTCGGCGTCCAGCAGGCCGTCGACGTCCGCCGGGTTCGACGGGCGGATCTTGAAGATCCAGGTATCGAACGCCGCCTGGTTGATCAGGTCGGGTTGAGCGTCCAGCGCCTCGTTGAATTCGACGATTTCGCCGTCGACGGGCGCATAAATGTCGGAAGCCGCCTTTACGGACTCGACCACTGCGGCCGTATCGCCCGCCTTCAGGCTGGCGCCGGGAGTGACGTCGCCGACGAATACCAGGTCGCCCAGTTGGTCCTGCGCGTTGTCGGTAATGCCGACCAGGAAGACGTCGCCATCGGCCTTGACCCATTCGTGGGAGGATGTGTACTTGCGATCGGTGGGTAAGCTCATGATGATCCTGTAGAAATGTTTGCGTTGCTTATATATGGATGGATTGCGTGGATTCGGAAACCTGGAAACGGAATGACCGGTACCCGGAAAGATACCGCATCACTCCTTGCCATGGCATGACAGGGTTTTCCCCCGTAAAGAAGACTGAAGACTGGATCAACCGACAGCCTTGCCATTGCGCACGAAGGGCGGCTTGACGACGGTGCCCGGCAGCCACTTGCCGCGGATTTCGACTTCGATGGCGTCGCCCGGTTGCGCTCCGGCCGGCACACGCGCCAGGCCGATGGAAAAACCGAGCGTGGGAGCCATGGTGCCGCTGGTGATTTCGCCCTCGCCCTGCGCGGTGCGCGTCTTCATGTGCGCGCGCACGATCCCGCGCTCGTTCAGCTTCAGGCCGACCAGCACTTTGTCCGTCTTGAATTGCTCAATGGCGTCCCGGCCGATGAAGCGGCGCTCGGCATCCTTCAGCCATACCGTCCAGCTCAGGCCGGACTCGGCAGGCTGCGTCAGTTCGTCCATGTCCTGACCATAGAGGTTCATGCCGGCTTCCAGGCGCAGCGTATCGCGCGCGCCCAGGCCTGCCGGGCGTACGCCCTGGGCGGCCAGGTCGGCCCACAGCGCTGCCGCCTGATCGGCGGGCAGCACGATTTCGAAGCCGTCTTCCCCGGTGTAGCCTGTGCGCGCCACCAGCGTGTTGTCCGCCACGAACGCGCCGTTGAAGGGCGCCAGCGACGCGGATGCCGCTTCCCAGGCGGGGCGTGCGGCCCAGACGCGGGCGCGGGCATTGGGCCCCTGCACGGCGATCATGGCCAGGTCGCGGCGGGGCGTCAGCGTTACATCGAAGCCGCGCGCGCTCGCCACGCGCCGCATCCAGGCCAGATCCTTGTCGGCGGTGCCGGCATTGACCACGGCGCGCCAGCTGTCATTGGCAAAAAAATACACGATCAGATCGTCGATGACGCCGCCCTGGGGATTGAGCATGCAGGAATACAGCGCCTTGCCCGGCACGTCGATCCTGGCAACGTCGTTGGCCAGCAGGTAGCGCAGGTAAGCCGTGGCATCCGGCCCGGTGATATCGATATTGAGCATGTGCGACACATCGAACATGCCGGCATCCTGGCGCACGGCGTGGTGCTCTTCCAATTGGGAGCCATAGGCCAGCGGCATGTCCCAGCCGCCGAAATCGACCATGCGCGCGCCGGCTTCGACGTGGATGGAATGCAAGGGAGTGTGTTTGGACTCGGACGACATGTAGGGCTCCAGGATACGATGAACAGGCTAACGCCGGTCATGACCGGCCGTTGGGTTGCATCGCCCTTCTGTCCTTTTGCCTGAGAGTTGGCCCGCCATGACGGCAAGCATGCACCTTCGGCGCCCGCCACGCTGCCCGAAAGGCGCGCGCGAGTCTCTCCAGATTGCCGCCCTGCCTGTTGCATGTGCAACAGAGCATTGCAAGAGTGGTACGTGATACCTGAGCGATTCTGGGCAAATTGCGCCTTCGGCGGCCGGCAAAGCCGACTCTCTCCCACCCCATGCAGTAACAGCAGTGCGCAAGCATACCTCAAAAACCGGTTTTCTTCCTATGGGCAATCACCAGAATACTGTCCTGGGCCGCCTCGGCGGGGGTAGATTGCAGACACATCGCAACAGGGCAAACACGGTATGATGTGAAGCATTATTCGCCGTGACCGCCATGATCGAATTCCAGCACGTATTCAAATCCTACGGACAAGGCAAAAACATCCTTGCCGACATCAATTTCCGCATCGACGTAGGCGAGTTCCTGTTCGTCTCCGGCCCGTCCGGCGCGGGAAAATCCACCCTGCTGAAACTGATCGGCGCGCTGGAGCCGCCCAGCCGGGGCTCGGTCACCATCAAGGGCCAGCGTACCGACCGCCTGTCCGCCAGGGCGCTGCCCTATCTGCGCCGGGCGGTCGGCGTCATCCTGCAGGACACGCACCTGCTGTACGACCGCAACGCTTTCCACAACGTCATGCTGCCCCTGGCCGTCATGGGGCTGAACAGCGCCCAGGCGGCCAATCGGGCGCGCGCGGCCATGGAAAAGGTAGGATTGTCGGGCAAGGAAGACTTCTATCCCGTGGAACTGTCGGGCGGCGAACAGCAGCGCCTGGCCATCGCCCGCGCCATCGTCAACCGTCCCGCCATTCTCATCGCCGACGAACCCACGGCCAACCTCGACCAGGAAAGCGCGCGCCGCATCATGGACGTATTCCGCGACTTCAACCGCGTCGGCGTCACGACACTGATCGCCTCGCACGACCGAGCCCTGATGGCCGGCTATGCCACGCGCACGCTTCTGGTCGAGCCCGGCCGCTTCACCGATATCGCGGGGGTGCGGGCATGAGGCGCTGGCTGAGGCAACACCATTATGCGCTGATGGTTTCGCTGCGCAGGCTGGCCA
The DNA here is from genome assembly GCF_004342005.1 of Paracandidimonas soli. Taxonomy (GTDB): domain Bacteria; phylum Pseudomonadota; class Gammaproteobacteria; order Burkholderiales; family Burkholderiaceae_B; genus Paracandidimonas; species Paracandidimonas soli. Next base: position 484,010 of record NZ_SMBX01000001.1, on the reverse strand, counting down.
AGCAGCCGTTCTCGTCGATCGCAAACGTGCTGGTCATCGCCCTGTCGCTGACCCTTCCCATCGTGGGCGCATCCATTCTGCTTTCGGCGCAGCCCGTGCTGCGCGAGGTTTCCGTATCGCCGCAACTGACGTTGTTCCTGGAGCAGAACGTCACCGCCGAGCAGAATCGCGCGCTGGCGCAACAGCTGCAGCGCGACCACGGCGACGTCATCTCCTCGGTGCAGTCCATCCCCAAGGCCCAGGCCCTCAACAACCTGAAGAGCAATCCGGGCTGGTCCAGCGCCCTCTCCGTATTGCCGGGCAACCCTCTGCCAGACGCGCTGGTGGTGTCGCTGCGGGATAGCGAAAACCAGGCGGAAGAAGCCGACCGGCTGGCCGCCGACCTTGCCGACCTGGACGGCGTGGACACCGTGCAACTGGACAGCGAATGGGTACGCCGCCTGCAGGCCATCATGCACACAGCCCGCATCGGCCTGGGCCTGCTCGGCCTGGGCGTGATTCTCGTCGTGCTGGCCACGGTGTTCAATACCGTACGCATGCAGGCCCTGACGCAGCGCGAGGAAATCGCTGTAGCCCGCCTCGTCGGCGCCACGGAAACCTTTGTGCGCAGGCCATTCCTGTATCTCGGCGCCATGACCGGCATCGCCGCCAGCCTGATCGCCATCGGCGTTGCCGCGCTCGCACTGGTCCCGCTCAACGAAGCCCTGGGCCACCTGGCCGCCAGCTACGGAGCTCAGTTCGCGCTGCAACTGCCCGACGCCTCCAGCCTGCTGCTGGCGACCGTTGCCGTCGCCATCCTCGGGGCGGCCGCTGCACGCTGGTCCGTCACGCGCAACACCCGTTTCTGACATGGCCGCGGCAAAAAACAAGCATGCCGCCGGCCGTGACGGCGGCAGCGTCCGACATCCTCCGCCCCCCCAGCAGACCTTGTTCCCCGAGGACGGCGTGGCTGTCGGCGACATCCAGGTGCCGCCGCTGGAGCCATTCGCGCCTATCGTCATGCAATGGCAGAAACGGGCCGGCCGCCACCACCTTCCCTGGCAAGGCACGCGCGATCCCTACCGCATCTGGCTCTCGGAAATCATGCTGCAGCAGACCCAGGTTTCGGCGGTCATTGGCTATTACCAGCGTTTCCTGGAGCGCTTTCCCGACATCCGGTCCCTGGCGGCGGCAAGCCAGGACGAAGTCATGCCTTACTGGGCGGGGCTGGGCTACTACGCGCGCGCCCGCAACCTGCATCGTTGCGCGCAGGAGATCATCGCGCACTGGAACGGCAGCTTTCCCCCGACGGCCGAACAGATATCCACCCTGCCCGGCATCGGGCGCTCCACGGCGGCCGCCATCGCCGCCTTCGCCTACGGCGAGCGCAGTCCCATCATGGACGGCAACGTCAGGCGGGTATTCTGCCGCTACTTCGGCATCGACGGCCCTACCGGCAAGACCAGTACCGAAGCCGAGCTATGGGAAACGGCGGAACGCATCGTGGCAGCGGCTCCCGCATCGCTGGACATGGCGGCCTATACCCAGGGACTGATGGATCTCGGCGCCACGGTCTGTACGCGCGGCATGCCGGATTGCGCGGCATGCCCCGTGAACACCCACTGCATCGCACGGCAGACCGGCCGCCAGACCGAACTGCCCGTACCGCGCCAGAAAAAGGCTGTACCCGAGCGTCATTGCTCCATGCTGGTGCTGGTCCGCGAAGGGCAGGTACTGCTGGAGCAACGCCCGTCTCCCGGCATATGGGGAGGCCTCTGGAGCCTGCCTCAGTTCGACGATGCCGAGGCCCTGGCAAGCGCGTGCGAGGCGCAGGGCCTGCCTGCCGCGAACGCGCAGCGCATGGCGGGCCTGCTGCATGTTTTCACGCACTTCCGCCTGCATATCGATCCATGGCTGCTGCAGGCGACAGTCCCCGTCTTGCAAGAAGCACCGGCGGGAAAGCGCTGGACCCCGCTGGATGCGCTGGACCAGGCCGCCCTTCCCGCCCCGGTCCGCAAGATACTGGAAGGGATCGTCTCCACGCTGCGCTGACCGCATGCCGGAGCGAGCGGCGTCAGTGCTCCTCGGCCCTGTCCGACGCCAGCCTCAGCTCATCGAAGACGCCCAGCCGCCTGAGCACCCACTTTTCCACTTCCAGGAAAACCATCATGGCCAGGCCGGAGAGCACGATCACCGTCCCCTCGAACAAAGGAACCGGACGACTGTCGAATACGGCATGCATCCACGGCAGGTAGGTGAAGGCCAGTTGCGCCAGCACCACAGCCAGGATCGCCAGCAGCACGGCCGGCGTTCCCTTCAGGCCTTCCAGCGTGAACGAGCTGCCATGCATATAGCGCACGCTGAAGAGATAGAAGATCTCCATGACGCAGAACATGTTGACCACCATGGTGCGCGACGTCTCGACATCGTGGCCCAGACCCTGCCCCCAGCTGAAAATACCGAACGCCCCCACGCTGAACAGAACCGACACCAGCAGGATGCGCCACAGCATGAACGGCGACACCAGCGGCGCATCGCTGCGGCGCGGCGGCCGGCGCATGATGCCCGGCTCCGGCGGCTCGAAGGCCAGGGCCAGGCCCAGCGTCACCGTCAACACCATATTGATCCACAGGATCTGCGGCGCCGTCATCGGCAGTACCCAGCCGGCAAGCAGCGCCAGCACGATGGCAAGCGCTTCGCCGCCATTGGTGGGAACTGTCCAGCCGACCACTTTGCGGATGTTGTCGTAGACGGCGCGCCCCTCGTACACCGCGGCATCGATGGAAGCAAAGTTATCATCCGCCAGCACCATTTCGCTGGCCTCCTTGGCCGCTTCGGTACCCTTGTTCCCCATGGCGATGCCGATATCCGCCTGCTTCAGCGAAGGCGCATCGTTGACGCCGTCCCCTGTCATGGCCACGACATGGCTGCACGACTGCAGGGCGCGCACGATGCGCAGCTTGTGCTCGGGCGTGGTGCGGGCGAACACGCTGGCGGAGAGGGCCAGCGTCTGCAGCTCGTCATCGGACACATGATCCAGCTCCTGCCCGGTCACCACGCGTATATCGTCGGCGAGATGCAGCTGCGCGGCGATGGCGGCCGCGGTGGCGGCATGATCGCCGGTGATCATCTTGACCTGAATGCCCGCCGCGCGACAGTCCGCCACCGCCCGGATGGCCTCCTCGCGGGGCGGATCGATGAAACCGACGATGCCCGCGAACACTAGGTCGCCCACGTCCTCGAGCGCGAACCGCTGCGGCATCTCGGCATGCCTGCGCCACGCAAAGCCAAGGACACGCTGGCCGTCGGCCGCCGCCGCATCGATGGCGCTCCGCCAGAAATCGTGGTCCAGCGGCTCCGGCCCGCCGTCCGCCGACGCCTGCACGGCACACAGCGCGAGCATTTGCTCCGGCGCACCCTTGACGCACACCAGCGCCCCGCCTTCCTTTTCGTCGGCATGCAGCGTAGCCATGAAACGGTGGGCGGCATCGAACGGCACTTCGTCCCGGCGCGGCAAGTCCGCCAGTAACGTCCGTTCATCGAATCCCGCCTTGCCGGCGAATGCTAGCAGGGCGCCTTCCATGGGGTCGCCATCGACCCGCCACTGCCCATCGGACTCCGTCAATTTTGCGTCGTTGCACAGCAGGCCGATACGCGCGATGCGCCTGGCCGCGGCCAGCGCACTCCCGTCATCCTCCGGCGCGCTCAGCGTGCCGGACGGCGCGTAGCCGCCGCCCGAGACTGTGACCATTCCCGCCCTGGAGGTCACGCTGCGCACCGTCATTTCGTTTCTGGTCAGCGTGCCCGTCTTGTCCGAGCAGATGACGGTCGTCGCGCCCAGCGTTTCCACTGCGGGCAGGCGGCGCACGATGGCATTGCGCGCAGCCATGCGCCGCACGCCTATCGCCAGCGTGATGGTGATGACCGCGGGCAACCCTTCCGGCACGACGCCCACGGCCAGCGCGACCACGATCATCAGGGCATCCACCCAGGCATAGTCGCGCACCAGCACCGCGAACACGAACAGCACTGCCGCCGCTGCCAGCGCCACGAAGGTGAAGCCGCGCCCGAAACGGCCGATCTGCTGCAGCAGCGGCGTCTCCAGGCTTTCGACCTTGCCCAGCAAGGCTCCGATATGCCCGATCTGGGTACGCGCACCCGTCTCCACGACCACCGCCGTCGCCTGCCCGGATGCGATCAGCGTGCCCGAATAAAGCATAGACGTCCGCCCGCCCAGGTCCGCTTCCCCCGACACGGGATCGGCCGACTTTTCAACGGGAACCGACTCTCCCGTCAGGATCGATTCGTCAGCGCGCAAACCTCGGGCGCGCAGCAAGCGCGCGTCGGCAGGCACGCGGTCCCCCGCCTCCAGCAGCAGGATATCCCCGGGCACCAGTGTCTCGACATCGACAGCGATGCGTTCTCCTGCACGCAATACCCGCGCCGTCGGAGCCAGCATGGAACGCAAGGCGGAAAGCGCCTGCTCGGCCTTGCCCTCCTGAATGAAGCCGACGATGGCGTTGACGGTCACCACCACCACAATCACCGAGGCGTCAACATAGTGGCCGAGCAGCCCGGCGACGACCGCTGCCGACAGCAGGAACAGGATCAGGGAATTATTGAAATGGCGCAGGAAGCGCAGCCAGACGGGCGTGGGACGCGGCGCAGGAAGGGCATTCGGACCGTACAGGCCAAGCCGGCGCTCGGCCTCGGTATTTTCCAGGCCCTGGCTATTGGAGGATAGCTGGTTCAGGACCTGCTCCGCATCGGCGGCATGCCAGGGCGTTTCAGGTGAAGGAGGGGAGGGATTCAGCGTGTCTCGATCGGGCATAGGCTTTACGCGTGTGACGGAATTTATCGAATCCTGCGGATTCAAGTATATCCGTCACAACCCATGTCTGAAATCACACTGATGCCAGCGTGGCGAACGATGAATCCACCTGGCCGCCCATCAGATCGGTGACCGCCTGCGATGCCCCTTTGTACGGGATGTGGTTCATGCTGGCGGCAACTGCGCATATCGGTATGCGCCAGCCCCATGCCATCGGACTGGCGCCTTAACTCGATCAACGACTTTCAAAACCTGTTTTGGAAGCGACAACGCCCCACATTTCACTGCTGCCCTTCAACATCTGCGTGAAATCGGCGGTATCCACATGCCTGGGCTGAGCTCCCATTTTCTGGGCGAACTCCTGCATGTCGGGATCAGCCATTGCTGTTGCGACTTCTTTCTGCAGGCGTTGCAATACGGAGTCCGGCGTACCCTTGGGAGCCCAGATGCCTGTCCAGTTGATTACGCCAAAACCCTGCAGCCCGGATTCCGTAAACGTCGGAACGTCCGGCAGCGCAGCCGTACGCTGATCGCCGCTGATGGCGAGCAAACGCAGCTTGCCGCCCTGCACATTTCCTATTACGCCAGTCGTGGAGGCAAACTGCATATCGATCGTCTGCGCCAGGATGGCCTGCGTCGCCTCTGCCGCTCCCTTGAAAGGAACGTGCATGAATTTGACACCGGCCGTCAGCCCAAGGGATTCGGCGGCAAAATGCGGAATGGTGCCGGGACCGCCAGAACCATAAGTAATGGTGTCCGGCTCTTTTCTGGCCTGCTGAAGCAGATCATCCAGCGTCTTGTAAGGACTGTTCGCATTGACGGCCAATGTCATCGGCGCAAACAGGTAGGCCGTCACCGGCACGAGATCCTGAGCGTGATCGAACGGCAGTGTCTTGAAAATATGCGGCAACAGGGAGAGCGTCGTGTCATTGGCGACAAGCGTATAGCCGTCCGGCGCAGAGCGCGCCACTTGGGTCAAGCCAATGGTGCCTGTTGCACCCGGCTTGTTCTCGACGACAAAGCTTTGCCCGGTTTGCTCCGACAGCTTTTGCGCCATTTTCCTTGTGGCGACATCCACGGCGCCGCCTGGACCATAAGGAACAATGATGCGCACTGCCCTGCTTGGCCAGGAATCTTCCGCATGGGCGGGGCCTATTCCCGAAACCAGCAACGCCACGCAGGCCAGCGAAAATGCGCGCACAGGTATCTTGAAAAAAGAAAGCGTGTTATTCATTAACGTATCTCCTGATTTTTATAGTCGGATAGGAAAACCCGCCATCCTCATCCACCTGCGTGATATCTGAATATTCACCATGAGGATGGCAATAGTCTTTACTGCGTGCTGATATTTGCCGAACGGATGACTTCGGCCCAACGCGCCGTTTCCGTGCTGACAAAAGCGGAAAATTCTTCAGCGCTGGAACCGACCGCCTGTACTCCCAGCTCAGAGAATCGTTGAATGACTTCTGGCGCTGCCAGCGCCTTTTGGACCGCCTGCCCCAGCTTGGCGACAATATCCGCCGGCGTGCCGGACGGGACGAACAGACCGTTCCATTCGTAGACCTGGAAATCAGGCAGGACAGACGCCGAAACCGTCGGCAGGTCCCAATCTGCGACAGGCTCTGCCGCGGTAATGGCCAGCGCACGCAGCTTGCCCGCCTTGACCAGCGGCCCGCTTGCAGAAGTCGCGCTGAACATGAGATCGATCTGCCCGCCTGCCAGGTCCGTCAAGGCCGGAGCGCCTCCGCGATAGGGAATATGCGTCATGGAGATCTTGGTTCCCATGGAAAACAATTCTCCAGCCAGATGCTGGGCGCTGCCGTTCCCTGCCGAGGCGTAATTGATCGCGCCCGGCTTGGCGGCGGCAATTTTCACGACATCCTGCAGCGACTTGAACTCCGACTGCGCCGGCGCCACGACCAGCAATGGAACGCGGGTAATCAGCGATACGGGCGTGAAGTCGCGCGCTGCGTCATAAGACAGGCCGGGCAACAGGCTTGGATTGACCGCAAACGATGTCGCGTCGAGCAGCAGGGTATAGCCATCCGCCGGCGCCTTGGCTACGGCAGCGGCGCCGATGCTTCCCGAGCCGCCGGGCCGATTGTCCACAACGATCGTTTGATCAAGAATATTCCCCATATGCGTTGCAAGCAGACGCGCCGTGACGTCGGCATTTCCGCCTGCGGGATACGGAACAACCAGCTTGATAGGCTTGTCGGGCCATGCGGCAGAAGCGCCGCTGCTGCAAACAGCCAGCACGCCGCAGGCCAGCATGCGGCGCAAGCCGGGCAAACGTGAAACGTTAAAAAACCCATCCATCATCAACTCTCCTCATCCAATTTTTTTCGAGATATGAAACCGGCAACGCTGTGGCGTAGCTGCGTGTGCGGCCTGCAAGCCAGCTTCATGCAAAATCAGGAATGCCTTGCCAGTACATTCAATGCATTGCGCGCCGCGGCCACTCCCATGCTGACGTACGCAGCGCTGGTGACTCCCCCTACATGCGGACTGAGAATGAAACCCTTCCGCCCCTGGAAGGGATGTCCTTGCGCCATCGGCTCCTGTGAAAAGGAGTCCAGTCCGGCGGAACGCACATGGCCGGAGCTCACCGCCTTCAGCAACGCAACCTCATCGATCAATCCGCCGCGCGCCGTGTTCACTACGATCACTCCCGGCCGGCAAGCCGCCAGTGTTTTTTCGTTGATGATTTTTGCGTTGTCTGCCGTCAGCGGGCAGTGCAGTGAAATCACGTCCGACTCGCGCCAGAGCGTGTCGAGATCGACAGGCTGGATGTGCCCGGGCAGGTCGCTCGCATAAGGATCAAAGCCGATGACCCGCATTCCGATGGCCGAAGCCATCAGCGCGGTTTTCCGGCCGATAGCGCCAAGGCCGACCAGGCCAAGCGTCTTTCCGCCAAGCTCCAGGCTCTTGTGCGTCGCCTTGTCCCAATGACCCGAATGCATTCTCTCGTTAAGCTCGGTCACGGACTTCGCGCAGGCCAGGATCAGCGTCAGCGCCTGTTCGGCGACTGCCTGCGCATTGGCGCCGACCGCGGCGACGACTTCGATGTCTCGATTCTTGGCCGCGGCCTTGTCGATCGTATCCGTTCCGCTGCCATGCTTGGAGATCACTCGCAAGGCGGGCGCGGCGTCCATGGCGGCCGCGCCGACTTTGCTGTAGCGGACAATGATGGCGACCGGATTATGCCTGGCGCACAAATCGACGATATCCTGCTCGGACGGGGTCCGGCCCGCATAGACGATTTCGTAATCGCCCAGAAGCGCAAGCGCTTCCGGAGCCAGGTCGGCAGCCGTGACGAGAAAGGCAGGTTTCCCTTCTACGCTCACAGTGTTTCTCCTTCCTTCAGAACGCCAGCTTTGCGCAACGCGCCGTCCAGCCATTTTGCTGTCGTATCGCCGCCTTCGATAGCAGCGATACGCGCAGCCTCGTCCTTGACCTTTTTGGCCGCCAGGGGAAGCAGGGATTCGATCTTGCCGCGCTCGACCACGACGACGCCATCGTTATCCCCGGTAATGAAGTCACCGGGGTAAACAGTCACACCTCCAACACTGACCGGATGACCAATACGGCCGCCGATGTTCTTGGTGGGACCATTCGGATTCGTGCCCGCCGCAAATACCGGATAGCCCATTTCAATGATTTCAAGACTGTCGCGCGCGGCACCGTCCATGACGATGCCGGCCAGGCCCAGCTTGCGGCACGCCGTCATCATGATCGTGCCCATCAATGCCGAGCTGAGATCCGCCTTGCCATCGATGACCAGCACATCGCCCGGCTTGGCCAATGCGATGGCGGCATGGATCATGAGGTTATCGCCAGGCCTGACTTCTACGGTAAAGGCCGTTCCCGACAGCCGCATGCTCGGATGCAAGGCGCGAATGCGTCCATGCAAAGCGCCGCGCCTGCCGGCGACATCCGCCAGGATGGCAGGCTGGAACTCACTTGCCTGCCTGACGATATCCGCAGGAACCCGAGGAAACTCTTTGATGATTTCAGGCATGTTCATAATGGAAATCCTTTTTTGAAAATAAAATTACCAAATAATGTCGGGCGCCTGCGGCTCGGTTGGCAATGCCGGCAGGCGGGCGGATGAGGTCGTTGCCAATACACGCAGGCGGCCGGACTGGACATGCGGCAACGCGGCCGAGACAGGAGCAAATGCCTCTACCGCGTCATACGGCAATTTCACGAGGTGAGGCGCGATTGCCTGAGGACCGATCGACGTACCCAGCAACGTCAAGCCATCGAAGCGGCCGTCGTATACATGCAAGTGGCAATCGCACGCATCCGCCGGGATACCAACGGTCGGCGCCGCGCTGCCGACCGTATAGGCCAGAGGGACATTCGGCATGGGCATGGCTTTCATCCGGGCGGGCATCGGTGCATCAATCGACGCGGGCTCCTGCGTCCGTGACGATCTGCCCCCAGCGCGCCTTTTCCGCACGGATCAACTCGCCAAAGGCTTCCGCTGTACCAGGGCTGGCTTCCGCACCCTGGGTCGCATATTTGACGCGTACGTCCTCCGCCTGCAGGGCTGCATTGAAAGCCGCATTCAGTTTTTGAACCGCCTCTTGCGGCATGCCCTTGGGGCCGACCAGGCCAAACCAGGTGACGGCTTCGAAACCAGGGAAACCAGATTCAGCCAGTGTCGGAACATCGGGCAAATCATCGGTACGGTTCAGGGATGTCACCGCAATCGCGCGCATTTTCCCATTGCGAATATGGCCAATCAGTGTCGGCACGGAAGACATGTACATATCCACCTGCCCGCCGATCAGATCGTTCGCGCCCTGCGCCGCGCCTTTGTAGGGAATGTGCGTGAACTGGATGCCTGCAAGCTTCTGCAGTTGCTCCACAGTCAGATGCGCAACCGTCCCATTGCCGGATGTGGCGTAATCGAGTTCCGTTGGATTCTTGCGCGCGAACGCCAGAATTTCTTCAATCGTCTTGTAAGGAGATTCCGTCGAAACGACCAATACCAAAGGCGCGGACGCGACTTGCCCGATGGGAACCAGATCCGTTTCCGGATCGTATGGCAGCGACGAATACAGCGTCGGATTGATCGCCAGGTTGCTGGTCTGTCCCAAACCGATGGTATAGCCATCCGCCGGCGCCTTTGCGACGGCATCGATGCCAAGGTTTCCGCCTGCGCCGGGGCGGTTTTCCGTCACGATGTTCCAGCCATTGGTGCTGGCAACCTTGTTCGCCGCTTCTCGCGCAATGGAATCGGTGCCGCCACCGGGAGGAAACGGCACGATCAGCCGAATAGGCCTGTCGGGATAGGACTGGGCTGCGGCAGGCTGGATTCCCGCAATGAAAAGCGTTGCCGTGGCCAGCAGCGCGCCAGTAATACGGTGCATGCAATACATGACTTGTCTCCTTTTGTTTTATACGAAGAACAAAAACCGAAACCTTCCGGATATATGGCTCAAAGATGCATATGAGCTGGGCTACATTTTGAATTAGCGTTTCATCATCTACAATGCTGTTTCTCTAGACAAAATGCATACCACCAAGTGAAATATAATGAATAAGGACAGCCAAACACGAACGATGGACTCGCCTGGCGGCGTCATTGCAGTTACGCGCGCCCTTAGAATCCTGGAAGCTTTCGATATGGGAGAGACCTGGCTTTCGCTGGCCGAACTCAGCCGCCGCGCCGGCCTCAACAAGTCGACCACGCTAAGGCTGGCCAGGACGCTTGCCCTGTCCGGCTATCTGGTCCCGAAAGAAGAAGGCGGCTGGCGCCTCGGCCCGTCCGCAGGCTGGCTTGGCGCACGCTACCAAGCCGGATTCGATGTCCACAACGTGGTCGAACCCATGCTGCTCGATCTGTCTCAAAAGACGGGGGAAAGCACCGCTTTCTATGTGCGCGAAGGAGAAATGCGCATGTGCATCATGCGTGTGGAAGGGCCTCAGCCCATTCGCCATCATCCACGCATGGGAGCCCTGCTGCCACTGGACAAGGGCTCGCCGGGACGCGTGATTCTGGCCTTTTCCGGCAAGCCAGGAAAACTGTACGAAACCATCCGCCAGCGCGGCTATCACCTATCGATCGGCGAAAGGGAAAAAGGGGTCGCAACCATATCCGCCCCCGTATTCAGCCTGAACTGGAAGCTGCTGGGATCGGTATGTATTTCGGGGCCTGCCGAGCGGCTGCCCAAGAAACGGCTTGAAGGCTACGCGAAAATCGTCGTGCAGGCCGCCAACCAACTGTCGTATGCCCTGGCGGGCGCGGCAACGGCCAATACGCCCAGAACAGTTTCCACCTGGCATCCATAGAAATGTAGGGTAGTAGCTTTCCCCACTACATTAGCAAAGAAAGGGCTTTTTTCACTCGCCGGGTTCCCTCTGATTCGAGGCTAGGCCAAGACTGACGGAACTTAGACAGCACATGTCCCCAGGAGTCTTATTCCCGGTCAAGATCAACAAGGTTGTCCTTGATTAGCTTTGTCATAAATACAGGGCTTGACTCATAGGCTTCGATCGAGGCTTTGATCATGTCGTCGCGTTCGATATTCTCCCATCGAATCTCGTATCCGGCATTTTGTGCCAGTTGTCCCATGAAAACGCGCAGCGTGCGTCCATTTCCATCTCTGAACGGGTGAAGGACGTTGAGCTCTCCCAGATAGTGGGCGGCGCGTTGACTGAATTGCTCGGTGGACAAGCCTTCCAGGTATTGTTCATTCCGAAGCTGATCGGTGAGTCGTTTGGCCTCGGACTGGATATAGGTAATGTTGGCGAACCTGGTATTGCCTTTGGATATGTCAACCGTGCGAATTTGCCCGGCCCACTCATAGATGTCGCCAAAGAGCTTTTTGTGGATCGCTTGCAAGTGCGTCAGGTCAAAATTGCCTTTGATGGGATGTTGCTCAAGCTCAAGCGCCCGCAGGAATGCCACAGATGCCTCAGCCTCTTCAAGACTGGTATCAGTCGTCAATCCAAGCTTGTTCTTTAAAACCCCTGTTTCCGGGTCTATGTAGGCGTCAGCATCACTGTACTTCATCGTATGAAGACTTCCCGCTGCGTAGTTTTATCCTTGCGAGTGCGTTCTGGACAGCAGCATCGATCGTCATTTCGCCTCGCACGATACGCTGCGAATCAGCCAATACCTGCGTTTCAACGGTCAGGCCCTCAAGACGCCACGACCCAACGACATTACTGATGCGTTGCTGGTTTTTTCTGCTTATCGTAGACATCCTTTCCTCTCATTCAGGCCTGTCTGCGGCGCTGGCGAAGCTGTGTGTGGAAGACTTATATTATAAATCCTTCCCCCGCAAGCACCTGATTTTTCGATGACTCCGCACGTCCCAGGGGAAAGTCACTGCACTCCCTTGGCAGCCTCTTTAATGACGTACTCAGTGCAAAAAGAGCCAGCAAGAATTGCAAAAGTCACATTGACTTGGCGGAAGGACATGGGAGTCGAACCCACCCGGGACAGGCTCGCTGCCCCAACCGGATTTGAAGTCCGGCCGCCCCACCGGGGACGATGTCCTTCCTTTGTTGCTTCAATCGCCGAAAAGGTCGACGCGATGCGGGTTTATACGCCGTAAATCGCCCCGGCGCAAGGTCAGGCCGAGACGGTCGAAGAAGTCCAGGATCTCGATAGCGACCTTGCGGCCGTTCTGCACGCGATCGCGGAATGCAGGCGCCGTGAACCAGCCATCCTCGCTTTGCTCAGCCACATCGAGAATGATCGCCACCATTTCCCGCGTGACTTCGCGTGCGAAGAAATGGTCGTGCGCGATCTGATCGGTCCAGCCCAGCTTCTGGGTCAGCCGCATCATGCGGCGGATTTCGCGTTCGTCGATTTCGAACGCATTGGCGAAATCACGCACCCTCGGAGGCCGGAAACGGCCCTCGCCCAGCAGTTGCGGATGAATCCGGGAAAACAGCGCCTCGTCTTCCGGGGACAACTTTACCATGTGGCCCGGCAGCCGCACGAATGCGCCATCGAGCGCCACCCGGCCCGCACCCGCTTCTTCGCCGAGAAAACGCAGGAAACTGTCCTTTGGAAGCCGGGGTGTCAGCGACAGGCGCAGCTTCTCCCGGCCGATCCCGGAAAGGTCCGGGTTCTCTTCGTGAAAGGTCTGCAACTGCGCCAGCAGGTCCGCGCGCAGCCTGTCCAATGCGGAAGACGACAGTACCAGGTCTCCGATTGCCGCCACGCCGATGCAGGCCGGCATTTGCGACAGACTGCGATACGGCAGGCCGCGATCTCGCAGGAACGCCGGCAGATCGACCGTGACGGCCGCAGGCATCTCGTCCCGTCCATCCATGCCTCCGGCTGGATCGGCAACGAGCGCGGACAGCGCGGCCTCCGGCCCCTCGATGCGCGAAGCCTCCAGCCAGGCCAGACGCTCCGGAGTGCTGCGCTTGCGGGCGGGCGGGCGCAGATCGAGGAAGCGGCCGCCGCCGATCGTGCGGCTGGCGGACGTATCCCGCAGAATGAAGGTATCTCCAACAGTGGCCGCGACGGGATGCTCCAGCACAAGCTGCACCAGGCCGCGCCCGCCCGGGCTCAAGGGCCCTTGCAACGGCACGATGCGCACGCCCGTTTCGAAGGCGTGGCTGTACAGGCGGGCCGGGAACCAGATGCCGAGCGGCTTCGGCTCGCTGGCCAGCAGCGTCAGCTCGGCGTCGATCCGCGCCGTCGGCGCATGCAGCGCCGGAGCCAGCAACAGGTCGCCGCGATGGATCGCCTCTTTCGTCACGCCATCGCCGGCCAGGTTCAGGGCGCATCGCTGCCCCGCCACGCCTTCGGCGGCCTTGCGGTTCTGGGCATGGATGCCGCGCACGCGCGCCGACAGCCCCATCGGGCTGATCATCACGCTGTCATCCAGGCCGACACGCCCCGCAAGCACGGTACCGGTGACGACGGTGCCGACGCCTTGCAGGACGAAACTACGGTCCACCGCAAAGCGAAACAGGCCCGAGGCATCCCTGGCTGCTGCTTCGGCTTCGCAGGCCGCCAGCGCCGCCCTCAGGTCATCGATCCCTTCGCCGGTTACGGAAGAGACCGCCATGACGGGCGCATCGCCCAGATTGGTGCCTGCCAGGGCATCCCTGATTTCCTCGACGACTTCCGCCCTGCGCTCGGGACCCGCCAGGTCCGCCTTGGTCAGGGCCACGATCGCCCGCCGGATGCCGAGCAGATCCAGGATCGCCAGGTGTTCGCGGGTCTGCGGCATGATGCCATCGTCCGCGGCTACCACCAGCAGCGCCATGTCGATCCCGCCGGCGCCCGCCAGCATGGTATGAATGAGGCGCTCGTGCCCCGGGACGTCGACGAAGCCGGTAATGCCGCCTCCGCCCAGGTCAGCATAGGCGAAACCCAGTTCTATGGTGATGCCGCGCGCCTTTTCCTCGGCCAGCCGGTCGCCATCGACGCCCGTCAGCGCCCTGACGAGCGCTGTCTTTCCGTGGTCGATGTGTCCAGCGGTGCCGACGATCATGGTGCTTCCAGCGCCTCCAGCGCCTCTATCAGTTGCGCATCATCCCCCAGGCAGCGCAGGTCGAGGACAAGCGCGCCATCGCGGATATGGCCGATCACCGGCATGGGCAAAGCGCGCAGCCGCGCAGACAGCCTGTCCGGCGCATCTCCCCCCGGTCCCGTCAGCCGCAGGCCGGCACTGGGGATGGTATCGACCGGCAATGCGCCGGAGCCGATCTGGCTTTCGCAGTCGGCGACCGACGCGGCGTAGCCCAGCGGCTCCAGCAAGGCCTGCACCCGCGGCTGCAGGCGCGCCGCCTGGGCCGCGATATCGGCCTTCACGCGCGTCAACATGCGCAGCGTAGGCAAACGTTCAATCAGCCGGTCCGGATCGAGATACAGGCGCAGCGTGGCTTCCAGCGCGCTGATACGGATCTTGTCCAGGCGCAGGGCGCGCTTGAGCGGATTTTTGTTGATGGCTGCGATCAAGTCGCGGCGCCCCACGATGAAGCCTGCCTGCGGTCCGCCCAGCAGCTTGTCGCCGGAGAACGTCACCAGGTCCGCACCCTCGGCGACGGCCTCCGCCACCGTGGGCTCGCGCCGCAATCCATAGGCCGACAAATCGACAAGCGAGCCCGAGCCCAGGTCGTTGAGCAGCGGCACGCCAGCCTGGCGCGCGATGGCGGACAACTGCGGCGCCTGCACCTCGGCGGTGAAGCCTTCGATACGGTAGTTGGACGTATGCACCTTCAGGATCACGCCGGTATCCGGCGTGATCGCGCTTTCGTAATCGCGCGGGTGGGTGCGGTTCGTCGTGCCGACCTCGACCAGGCGCGCGCCTGCGCGCGCCATGATGTCGGGCATGCGGAATGCGCCGCCAATCTCGATCAGTTCGCCGCGCGAGACGATGGCTTCGCGCCCCTGGCCCAGCGTATTGAGCGCGATGAGCACGGCAGCGGCATTATTGTTGACGATGGTGGCGTCTTCGGCCCCCGTCAGCTCGCAGAGAAGTCCGCGCAGATGATCGTCGCGCTGTCCGCGTCCGCCGCCGTCCAGGTCGAACTCCAGCGCCAGCGGATTGGCCATGGCGTTCACGGCCGCCTGCATGGCCTCCTGCGCCAGGATGGCGCGCCCAAGATTGGTGTGCAGCACGGTGCCGGTCAGGTTCAGGACCGGACACAGCCTGGAGCGGGCTTCCAGCGCCAGCGTCTCGGCCACCTGGCGCGGCAGCGCCTGGGCCAGCGCGGCGCCGTCGTCTCCGGCGCGGATGGCTTCCCGGGCGGCATCCAGCCGCTGCCTGGCGACGGCCAGCACCCTGGCCCGCCCGTGCTGATCAACAAGCGCCTTCCCGGTATCGGAGAGCAGGAACTGATCCACCGATGGCAATGCGCGAAATCCCGACATCAATACCCCGCGATGAAAGGGTTAAGGCCGTACTTGCGTTTTCCGCTGTCTTTCATGAGCATGTCCAGACCGATACTGCCGACATCATCGGCCACCGGATCCAGACTGGCGTTCTTGACCTGGTAGAAGATCTTGACCCAGGAATTGCATTCCGCGCATGTCTCCGCCTTGACGGTGGCTTCGTGCGTTTCGACCGAGCGGTAGCTGATGCCTTTGGTTGACCCGCAGCACAGGCACTTGACCCGTACCTCGTTCCACTGCGTGGCGCAGCAGGAACAGGTAGCATAGCGTACATTTTCGATCCCGGGGGTGCCCATCACCGAGGAGCTGACGGGGCGGCCGCCGCAAGAGGGGCACACGCCCGTACTGATACGCACCAGGGCGCCTGCATCCAGCGTGGCCGCCAGGCGCGCCATATGGATCTGCACAGCGGCGGACGCGAACAGGTGAGGCGCCGCGCTGTCTTCGGGAATGTTGTCGGACAGAACGTTGGACAGCAGCCAGCGCCGATCTTCATCATCGGCCTCTTGCACCGCGGCCAGAGCATCGCGTGCCTGTTCAGGCATTTCGAACCCGGCGGCTTCGTCGCAAAAGGCTGCAAGCGTTGCGATCAGTTGCGGATCATCCGCCAGCGCCATGCGGTCGATGGGAGGCATGGCTGCCGTGGCCGCTTCCTTGCGCCGCTTTTCGCCGACGGGTTCCACCGCAGGCAGGATCACCGACAGGCGTGCCTGGAGAGAGGAAATTTCAGCCAGCAGCCTCAGGTAGGGAGAAAGATTGCTGCTTTCCGCCAGGAAGGAGAAACGCTTCGCTCGCGTCTGGAACAGGCGGACGGGATCCGGCAAAAAAGCCAGCGGCGCCTCTGGGACGCCGCCGATTAAAGATGGGTCGGGTTGCAAGGTATTCGACATGTATGCTCCGGACCTGCCGGTCTCTTTACGTTCAGGGCAGGTGCGCCGGGTTGCCCGGCGCACCTGAATACTACTATTTTGCCGAACCCTGGCTGCGACGTCCAGCCAGCTCGCGCAGCCACTTGCGGTGGTGGCGATACGCCCAGCCGCCCGTGACCGTGCCGCGGGTCATGGCCCGGATCGTGCCGCGCGTCCAGATGGCCGCATAAACGTGGATCACGAACACGAGCAGCATGGCAAGCGCCGCCAGCGCATGCAGCGCCAGGGCGATGCGCCGGGCGGGAATGGAAAAGAATCCGGCGAAGAACTCTTCCCACATGATGACGCCGGTGACGATCAGGATCAGGATCAGCCAGGTCATCGCCCAGAACATGATCTTCTGGCCCGCGTTGTACTTGCCGAGCTCGGGCAGTTTTTCCTCGTTCTGACGGATCACGTCGACGCTTTTGCTCATCCATTCGATATCCTCGCGGCGCACCACGTTCAAGCGCCACATCTGGATGAACATCAGCAGGAAGCTGACGAACAGCACGACCCCCAGGATGGGATGCAGCCAGCGCGCAATCTCCCCGCCGCCGAACAGGCTGGTCAGCCCGTACAGCGAAGGATGGAAGAATGCAAAACCGGACAGCATCAGCAGGATCGTGCAGATCGCCGTGAACCAGTGGTTGGCGCGCGTGAAGGCGCGATACCGGCTGATTTCCAAAGGCTTCGTGGAAACGATCTTGTCGCCCTTTGCGGAATAGACAGATTTGCTAGCCATCATGCCTCCTTGTCGCTGTCAGTGCGACCTGTCGCGTCGACCAGTGCGCGAGCCTCCTGCTCCTCGTGCTCCGTCACACGATTGGCGCGCGCGAAGATGCCATGCAGCACGGCCCCCGTGACCGCCAGGCCGGCGACGGCAAGGCCGGCGTCCTTGGCCCCGCCCTTCCAGCCTTCGACCACCGGCGAGATCTTGGGATCTTCCGGCAGATCGGCGTACAGAGAGGGCTTGTCCGCGTGATGCAGAACATACATCACGTGCGTGCCGCCCACGCCCTGCGGATCGTAGAGACCCGCATTCTCGTAGCCCCGGGACTTCAGGTCCTCGATGCGTTCCTCGGCGTGGGCGATCATGTCGTCCTTGGTGCCGAAGACGATGGCCTGCGTCGGACAGGCCTTGGCGCATGCGGGCCCCTGCCCCACAGCCACGCGATCCGAACAGAGCGTGCACTTCTTGCTCTTGTGCGTGGTCTTGGAGATGCGCGGAATATCGAATGGACAGCCGGCAACGCAGTAGCCGCAGCCGATGCAGTTTTCCTCGATGAAATCCACGATGCCGTTGGAGTACTTCACGATCGCCCCGGGCGCCGGACAAGCTTTGAGACAGCCCGGATCCTCGCAGTGCATGCAGCCGTCCTTGCGGATCAGCCACTCGAGGTCGTTCGTCGCGGGATTCACGTATTCGGTGAAACGCATGAGCGTGTACATCTCCGGCGTGAGGTCGTGGGGGTTCTCATAGACCCCCACGTTCTCCTCGATGTCGGGATGCGTGTCGTTCCACTCGATACAGGCCGTCTGGCAGGCCTTGCAGCCGATGCACTTGGACACATCGATCAGCTTGGCCACCTGCGTCAGCTGCCGCTCGGGCTTCGGAAGATTCGGCGTGGCCGAAGCGAGCACGACATCGCTGGGCAACAGGTTGGATGCCTGCGGCTGGACCGGCGGATTGGCTGCCGCCGTGGTGGGTTGGGGTGCGCGCTCGGTCATGCTGTGCCCTCCGAAGCAGGTTCAATATTGACGAGATAGGCCTTGAACTCCGGCGTATCGATATTGGCGTCGCCAACGAACGGCCCCAGCGTGTTCGGGCCGAAGCCCTTGCGCGCCGCGCCCTTGAAACCCCAGTGCAGCGGGATGCCGATGACATGCACTGTCTTGCCGTCGCAGACCAGCGGACGGATCCGCTTGGTCACCACCGCCTTCGCCCATACCTGGCCGCGCTTGCTCCAGACACGGACCCGGCTGCCCTTGATGATACCGCGTTCGGCCGCCAGTTCTTCGCTGATCTCGACGAAGAATTCGGGCTGGTTCACGGCATTCACGCGGTTGTGCTTGGTCCAGTAGTGGAAGTGCTCGGTCAGACGGTAGGAAGTCGCCACGAAGGGGAATTCCTTGCTGTCGCCCAGCTGCGCCACGTCGCCCTCGAATATGCGCGCTGCGGGATTGCCGCGCATCGACGGGTTCAGCGGGTTGGCGACCGGGCTCTCGAAAGGCTCCATGTGGGTCGGGAAGGGACCGTCGCGCATCAGCTTGCGGCTGAAGAAGCGGCTGGTGCCTTCGGGGTTCATGATGAACGGACCGACTTCACGCGGCTTGGCGGTCAGGGCAATATCCGGAACGTCCGCTCCCGTCCATTTCGAGCCATCCCAATGGACGATCGAGCGGGCAGGATCCCAAGGCTTGCCATCCAGGTCGCACGAAGCGCGGTTGTACAGTATCCGACGGTTCGCTGGCCAGGAGAAGGACCAGTTCTGGTAAACGCCCATGCCCGACGGATCGCTGTTGTCGCGACGCGCCATGTTGTTGCCGGCCTCGGTGAAGCAGCCGGTATAGATCCAGCAGGCGCTCGTGGTCGTACCGTCGTCCCTGAGCTGACCGAAACCGGACAGCAGCTTGCCCTTTTCCTGCAGCTTTTTGCTGGGGTCTGCCGGATCGTAGACCGTTTCGAGCGCGCGACCGTTCAGCTCCTGGGCAAGCTCGGCAGCCGTAGGCTCGTGAGCCTCTTTGTAGTCCCAGCTGAGATTCATGATGGGCTCGGGAGCCTTGCCGCCTTCTTTCTCGTAGAGCGCCTTCACCCTGAGATAGATATTGGCCATGATCCAGGTATCGGTCTGTGCCTCGCCCGGAGGGGTAACCCCCGCCCAGTGCCACTGCAGCCAGCGGCCCGAACTCACCGTAGCGCCTTCATCCTCGGCGAAACAGGTGGTCGGCAGTTCCAGGACTTCGGTCTTGATCGATGCGGTGTCCACATCGTTGTAGATGCCGTGGTTTTCCCAGAACGAGGCGGTTTCCGTCTGCAGCGGGTCCATGACCACGAGCATCTTCAGCTTGGAGAAGGCCTCGGTCAGCTTGCCCCGGTTCGGGAAGGCCAGGATCGGATTGAACCCCTGACAGAAATAGAGATTCACCTCGCCCTTGGACATCATGTCGAACATGCGCAGGCCGTCGTACTCCCGGATATCGAGCTTGGGCAGCCAGTCGTAGCCCCAGCCGTTCGTTGCCGTGGCCTTGTCGCCCCAGAGCGTCTTGAGGAAGCTGACGAAGAACTTGCGGTAGTTCTGCCAGTAGCTCATCTGGTTGGGACGCAGGGGCTTGTTGGCGCGCGTCGACATGTAGGTCTCGAAGTCGGGTTCCGAATCCTTCGGCATCGCCAGATAGCCGGGGATCAGGTTGGACATCAGGCCCACGTCGGTCAGACCCTGGATGTTGGAGTGGCCGCGCAGCGCGTTCATGCCGCCGCCCGGCACGCCGATATTGCCCAGCAGAAGCTGCAGCATGGCCATGCCGCGGATGTTCTGCGAACCCTTGGAATGCTGCGTCCAGCCGAGCGCGTACATCGAGGTCATGGTCTTCGTCGGCGACGAGCATTCCCCGATCATTTCGCAGATTTTCAGGAAACGGTCTTTCGGCGTGCCGCAGACATTTTCCACGAACTCCGGCGTATAGATCTCGACGTGCTTTTTCAGCAGTTGCCAGACGGTGCGCGGGTTCTGCAGCGTTTCGTCGGTAAGCACATAGCCGTCCTCGCCAATCTGGTATTCCCAACTGGTCTGGTCGTACTCGCGCTTTGCCTCGTCGTAGCCGGTGAACATGCCGTCCTGCCAGCCGAAGTCCTCGCGCACGAGATAGGACACGTTGGTGTAGTTGCGGACGTAATCCCACTGCACCTTGTCATTCTCGATACACCAGCGGATCACGCCCATCAGGAAGGCGATGTCCGAGCCGGGACGGATCGGGGCATAGTAATCCGCCACGCTTGCCGAACGGTTGAAGCGCGGATCCACTACGATCAGCTTTGCACCACGATGATGCTTGGCCTCTGTCACCCATTTGAAGCCGCACGGGTGCGCTTCAGCGGCGTTGCCGCCCATGATGACAACGAGGTCGGTATTCTTGATGTCGGTCCAGGAGTTCGTCATCGCTCCACGGCCAAATGTCGGGCCCAAACTGGACACCGTGGGGCCGTGTCAGACGCGCGCCTGGTTATCGAATCCGACTATACCCAGCGAACGAACGACTTTCCATGTCGCCCAGGCCGTTTCGTTGGTGGTGGCCGAAGCGGCGAGAAAGCCGGCGGTCGTCCAACGATTGACGGTAAGGCCCGCGGCGTTCTTCTCGATGAGATTGGCGTCGCGGTCGTCCTTGATGGCGCGAGCGATCTTGTCGAGCGCTTCGTCCCAGGAGATTTCCTGGAACTTGTCGCTGCCAGGGGCGCGGTACCGAGGCTTGGTCAGGCGGGTTTCAGCCTTGACATAGTCCTTCAGCGCCGAGCCCTTGGGACAGAGCGTGCCACGATTGACGGGGTGATCGGCGTCGCCCTCGATGTGGATCAACTCGGCCTTCTCACCAGCAGCGAGGTCGCCCTTGGAATACATGATGATTCCGCAGGCGACCGAACAGTATGTACAGATGTTGCGGGTTTCGGTCGTAGCCGCCAGCTTGAAGGCGCGCACATGCGCCGCCTCTGCCGCTTCCGCCGCGCCGAAGCCCATGGCTCCGAGCGACGTGGCCGCCATCCCCGCCCCCGCCAGCTTCAAGAAGCCGCGACGCGTAAGATTTGCGCTCATTGGATTTAATCTCCTGTGGCGATAGTGATAAATGATGACAACATCCCTATCTTGTACAAATGAATTATAGCCCTGGCGCAGCAGGGGACAATTGCTGGTTAACCCTCTACGTTCCTCAATATATGCACGTCATATAGCAACTTTTGGCCACTTTTATTCATCATATGCATTTTTATGCATACACTAATAAGACTCATACTCAACCACCCTCATCATCCCTCGTAAATCCTCAAAAACAATCAAAGCAAACTGCATGATCGGACATGCACCGCGGACGCGGCTCTGGCCGCCTCGCAAGGGCTTATTCTTGTTGCGCAAGCGGGTAACGAGCGATTACCATCCGAGGGCGGCGGTTCCATATGCAAGCGCAACCGCCTTTCACTGAATAAAACAAAGCTTTCAAAATCAAAGGAGCGAGAAAGCCATGGATCATTTCGACCGCCGCAACTTTCTGAAACTGGCCGGCGCCGCAGGCATGACGAGCCTGGCCGGCGGTCTGCCGCTGGCCCGCGCCGCGGAAAGCGCACTGCTGGAAAAGGCGAAAGCGCAAGGACAAGCAGTGTTCTACGCCAACATCACGGCCGTCGAGCCCATCATGAAGGCCCTCGAAGAGGCCACGGGCGTCAAAGGCCAGTACACCCGCATTTCCAGCTCCAAGTTCATCCCCACCATCCTGACTGAATTCAACGCCGGCAAGCTGCTCGCGGACGTCGTGCAGGCGCCGCTGCCCATGCTGCAGATGCTCAAGGAACAGGGCGTGCTGGCGCCCTACCGCTCCCCCTCGCTCGAAGGCTACCCCGCCTGGGCCGTCGAGGACGACAGCATCATCCAGTTCGGCGTAGAGTATGTCTCGTATCTGTACAACACCGATCACGTCAAGCCCGCGGACGCCCCCGCGCGCTACGAAGACCTCGCCGACCCCAAGTGGAAGGACAAGATCGTCATGGCGAACCCGTCGAACCACCCCTCGACGATAGGCTGGCTGGTGGGACTCAAGGAAAAAGTATTCAAGAGCGAAGACGACTGGATGCAGTTCCTGAAAGGCCTGGCGGCCAACAAGCCCATGTTCGTGGCTTCCTTCGGCCCCACGCCGGCGCCGATCGAAAGCGGCGAAAAGCTGGTCGCCATCTCGATGCCCAAGTACATCGTCACCAAGGCGCCCGCGCCGCTGGCCTGGGGCCCGCGCTCGGGCCAGCCGCTGCTGGGCTCGCCGCGCGCCATCGCCCTGACGTCCAAGGCGCCGCACCCCGAAGCCGCCAAAGTGTTCCTGGACTACTGGCTGGGCAAGGACGCCATGGGCATTCTTGCCAACAAGGTCGGCGAATACACGCTGGCGCCCGGCGTGAAATCGCCCGTCGAGGGCATGGACAGCGCCGACGTGCAGCCCGTACGCGACCTGAACGACGAAGAGCTTGTAAAATGGGGCCGCGAATTCAGCAAGATCTTTGCCGTCAGGTAAATATCCGCACCCATCCAACATACCAGCATGCGAGGCGCCCAGGCGCCTCGCATGCCTCAATGAGGTCGTAAAAGAACAATGGAAATCGAGATCGAGGGTCTCTGCAAGAACTATGTCTCCGATGGGAAATCCTTCAGGGCACTGGACAATATCAACCTGACGATACCCGCCAACCAGTTCTTTACGCTGCTCGGCCCCAGCGGCTGCGGCAAGACGACATTGCTGCGCTGCATTGTGGGGCTCGAAACCCCCGATGAAGGCGAAATCCGCATCGGCGGCGAAGTCGTCTGGTCGAAAGCGAAGGGCATCGCCGTGCCGCCCGAAAAACGGGGGCTGGGCATGGTTTTCCAGACATATGCCATCTGGCCGCACATGACGGTGTTCGACAACATCGCATATCCGCTGCAGGTGCGCGGCGAACGCAAGGACGTCATCCGCGAGAAAGTGGCGCGCACGCTCAAGTTCGTGCAACTGGAAGGCGTGGAGCATCGCTCCGCCACCAAGCTCTCCGGCGGCCAGCAGCAGCGCGTGGCTCTGGCGCGCGCGCTGGTGGCAGAACCCAAGGTCATCCTCTTCGACGAACCCCTGAGCAATCTCGACGCCAAGCTGCGCGAAGAAACCCGCAAAGAGCTGCGCCAGTTCCTGAACGAGCTCAACATCACCGCGATTTACGTTACCCACGACCGCGTCGAAGCCCTGGCGCTGTCGGACTCGATCGCCGTGATGCGCTCCGGACACATCATCGAAATCGGCTCGCCGCAGAAAATCTATTTCAATGCGGATCACCGCTTCGTCGCGGACTTCATCGGCCGCGCCAACCAGATCTCGGCAAAAATCGCCAGGCAGGAAAACGGCCTGACCGTCGTCGACTGCGGCCTGGGCTCCATACAGTGCCAGTCGCGCGACCTGGAGCCTGGCGCCGAGGCGACCTTGTGCATACGTCCCGAGTTCGTCCGGGTCACCAGCCATGCTCCCGAGGCCGGGCAGAATATCTTCCGGGGCACCATCGCTTCGCTCGAGTTCGTCGGCGAAGTCTACGAGGCCGAAATCCTCACCGGACGCGAGCGCCTGCTTGCGCGCATCGATCCCGATGTGCAGGTCACCGAAGGCGATACGGTCAGCATCAGCCTCGACCCGGCACACTGCCTGCTGCTGTCGGCATAAAGGGCGCACACCATGAATCAGACGCGCGCCCCGCTTACCTGGTCGCTTATCGCCATCGTCGGCTTCCTGACGCTTTGTCCTGTGCTGATGCTGCTCCTGGGCAGCTTTTCGCAGGGGCTGACCGCTTTCGGCAGCTTCACCACGGCCAAGTACGTAGCGGCCTATACCGATCCGTTCCTGTGGGACGTCACGGTCAACACCATCGTCTTCGTGATCGGCTCGTCGGTGTTCTCCACACTGCTGGCGCTGTTCCTGGCCTACCTGAACACGCGCACGAACATGCCCATGAAAGGCGCGTTCGCCGTGCTGGCCATCGTTCCGATGATGATCCCCCACCTGCTGTTCTCGGTCAGTTGGGCCTTGCTGCTCAACCCCTCCAACGGCTTGCTGAACATGATCCTGCAGGGCGCGTTCGGGCTGGAAGAGGCGCCGCTGAATATCTACTCACTGTGGGGCATGATACTGGTGGAAGGGCTGCTGAACATGCCCATCGCCTACCTGATCATCGCGCCCGCCATGGCATCGTTCGACGTATCGCTCGAAGAATCGTCACGCGTCTCGGGCGCCAGCGTCTGGCGCACGCTTGTGCGCGTCACGCTGCCAGTGCTGCGGCCCGCCATCCTGGCCGCCTTCATCCTGGCCATCGTGCGCAGCCTGGCGTCCTATGCCGTGCCGCGCGTGCTGGGCACGCCCGGCCGAGTCGACGTGCTGGCGACCTACCTGTTCGAGATGATCTCCACCGGCTTCGCGCCCGACTACGGCAAAGCCGCCGCGCTGGGCATGAGCGTGCTGTCGGCCTCGATCGGCCTGATCGTGCTCTATCGCTACCTCACCGCCGAAAGCGGCAAGTACGTCACCATCTCCAGCCGCGGCTTCAAGCCCACCATGATCGAGCTGAAACGCTCCAAGACGCCGCTGTTCATCATCGTTGCCCTGCTGTGCCTGCTGATGATCGTGCTGCCTGTGGCGGTACTGCTGTACACCTCGATGATTCCGTACTCCATGGTGCCCAGCGCCAGGGCGTTCGCCCTGATGAGCTGGCAGAACTGGATCGACGTGCTGCAGGATCCGCTATCGCTGCTGGCCCTGAAGAACAGCCTGTTCCTGGCCGTGGTGGGCGCGACGCTGGGCGTGCTGCTGTCGCTGTTCATCGCCTATGTCGTCGTCAAGCTGCGCACCCGCGCCGCCGGCCTGCTCGACTCGCTGACGTTCCTGTCGTTCTCCTTCCCGGGCATCGTCATCGGCATCGGCTTCATGTGGTTCTTCGTGCAGACTCCGCTGTATGCCACGCTGACGGCGCTGCTGCTGGCCTATATCGCCGCCTACCTGCCCTATGGCGTGCGCCCGCTGTCCAGCGCGTTCGTGCAGGTGCACGCCCACCTGGAGGAGTCCTCCCAGGTTTGCGGAGCCAGTTCGCTGACCACCATGCGGCGCATCATCGTGCCGCTGCTGATCCCCGGCGTGGTGTCGGCCTGGATATTGATGGCGACGATGTTCATACGCGAACTCACCGTCTCGGTGGTGCTTTCGCGTCCGGGAACCGAAGTGCTGGCGGTGCAGATTCTCAGCTATGCCGAAGACGGCCTGTGGGGCAAGCTGTCCGCGCTCGGCATCATCATGATCCTGATCTCCACGGCGCTGGTGCTGCTGGCGCAGTACACCGGCAAGTACTTCAAGAGCCGCCAGGGGCTTGCATAAGGGCGGCGATGCCAGTAAATCCTCCGGCTGCATGGCGCCATGCAGCCGGATTACATGCTAGAATTCTTCGCCAGACGGGGCATTTTCGGCTCCCCGAATCCAAGGATTTTTGGTCTGTCATGACCCGTACCGCTTCGACCAGCATTGCTCAGTGGTGGCGCTTCCAATAGGAAGCGGCACGTCGTTGCGGCCATACACCGCACCTTGCCGCCGTAACGGCCAGCAAGGTTCAGCGCTCTCCGGCACGGCGGCTCCAAGACCCAGGAGACGCAGATTGCTTTCAGAACCCCCTTCCACAGATACCGTCCGCGCGCCTCGGCCGTGCGGCATCGGGCTGCGCATGCCCCCGGCTCCTCTGAAATCCGGTACAAATATGCATGGCGATGCGCACGCTGAAGCCAGCATGGCCAAAAACATCAATAAATCAGGTGGTTGCAATGAATAAGCTGCTAATGTTGGACAATTATGACTCCTTTACCTACAACATCGTCCAGTATTTCGGCGAGCTTGGCGAAGACGTGCTGGTGCACCGCAACGACCAGATCACAGTCCAGGAAATCGAGGCGCTGAACCCCGACCGCATATGCGTATCGCCCGGCCCCTGCTCCCCGGCCGAAGCCGGCATTTCCGTGGAGCTGATCCGGCACTTCGCCGGCAAGAAGCCCATCCTGGGCGTCTGCCTGGGCCATCAGGCCATTGCCGCGGCATTCGGCGGCGATATCATCCGCGCCAAGGAAGTCATGCACGGCAAGACTTCCGCCGTCACCCACCGGGGCACCGACGTCTTCAGGAACATCCCCTCGCCGTACACCGTCACGCGCTACCATTCCCTGGCCGTCAAGCGCGAGACCCTGCCCGCCGAGCTGGAAGTCACCGCCGAGACCGACGACGGCGAGATCATGGGCCTGCGTCATAAAACCCTGCCCATTTATGGCGTACAGTTCCATCCGGAATCCATCCTGACGGAGCACGGCCACACGCTGCTGCGCAACTTCCTGGAACTTTGAGGCGCGGCCCCGGACAGACAACCATGCAAACAATGAAAATCACCCCTACCGAAGCTCTGGCTCGCTGCATCGAGCATCGAGAAATCTTCCACGACGAAATGCTCGACCTGATGCGCATGCTGATGCGCGGCGAGCTATCCCCGCAGATTGCCGCAGCCTTGCTGATGGGCCTGCGCGTCAAAAAGGAAACCGTCGGTGAAATCACCGCAGCGGCGCAGGTCATGCGCGAATTCGCGCTGCCGGTGCCCACGCCCGATCCCGAAAACCTGCTGGACATGTGCGGCACGGGCGGCGACGGCTCCCATACTTTCAATATTTCCACCGCCGCCATGTTCGTGGCCGCCGCGGCGGGCGTCAAGATAGCCAAGCACGGCAACCGCAGCGCTTCTTCCTCGTCCGGCAGCGCGGATGTGCTTGAGGCCCTGGGCGCCAACGTCATGCTCTCCCCCGAGCAGGTCGCCGAGTCCATTGCCACCCAGGGGATCGGCTTCATGTTCGCGCCGTCGCACCACGGCGCCATGAAGAACGTCGCCGCCATCCGCAAGGAACTGGGCGTGCGCACGATCTTCAATATCCTGGGCCCCCTGACCAACCCCGCCAGCGCCGCCAATCAGCTCATGGGCGTGTTCCACCCCGACCTGGTCGGCATCCTGGTGCGCGTTCTGCAGCGCCTGGGCTCGCGCCACGTGCTGCTGGTGCATGGCAAGGACGGCATGGACGAAGCCTCGCTGGGCGCTTCCACCATGGTGGGCGAACTGGTGGACGGCGAAATCCGCGAATATGAAATCCACCCCGAGGATTTCGGCATGTCCATGGTGTCGAATCGCTCGATCAAGGTCTCCAACCGCGACGAATCCGCCGCCATGGTGCGCGAGGCGCTGGACAACATCCCCGGCCCGGCGCGCGATATCGTCGGATTCAATGCAGGGCTGGCCATCTATGCCGGCAACCGCGCCAGCTCCATCGCCGACGGCCTGAAGCAGGCATTCGACACCATCGCCAGCGGCGCGGCGCGCGCCAAGCTGGAGGCCTTCTGCACTTACACGAAGACACTGTCCTCCTGAACACGAGCTTTAGCCATGAACGATATTCTTGCAAAAATCCTGGAAACCAAGAAGGCCGAGGTCGCCACCGCCAGACAGATGCGCAGCGAAGCCGATGTGCTGCGCGAAGCCCAAAGCCGCAAGGATGTGCGCGGCTTCGCGAGCGCCATCGAAGACAAGATCAGCCAGGGAAAACCAGCCGTCATCGCCGAGATCAAGAAGGCGTCCCCGTCCAAGGGCGTCATCCGCGAAAACTTCAACCCGACGGCCATCGCCGCCTCCTATGCCGCGCACGGCGCGGCATGCCTGTCTGTGCTGACCGACGTGCAGTTCTTCCAGGGCTCCTACGATGCATTGCGCCAGGCGCGCGCCACTTGCACGCTGCCGGTGCTGCGCAAGGACTTCATGATCGACTGCTACCAGATCGCGCATGCCCGCGCCCTGGGCGCGGACTGCATCCTGCTGATCGTGGCCGCGCTCGGCAAGCAGCAGTTGCTGGAATTCGAAAGCACAGCCATGGAGCTCGGCATGGACGTCCTGGTCGAAGTCCATGACCGCGACGAACTGGAAACCGCCCTGCAGCTGAAGACGCCGCTGCTCGGCATCAACAACCGCAACCTGCGCACTTTCGAAACCACGCTCGACACCACGATCGGCCTGCTGGCCGACATCCCCGAAGGCAAGCGCGTCATCACGGAAAGCGGCATCTTTACCCGCGAAGACGTCGAACGCATGCGCAGCCATAATGTGCATGCCTTCCTGGTCGGCGAAACCTTCATGCGGGCCGAGGAGCCGGGAGTCGCGCTGCGCGAACTGTTCTTCTGATCCACCTTCAAGCACGACGCCACCGATATGACCGAACCAGCCGCCACGCCTGAGATCCTGAACGCATTCCAGGGCGACCTGTTCGCCCACCTGCAAGCCCTGTCGCCATCCTGGCAGCAGGCCCTGGCCGATGAGCGTTCCCAGGCCACGCTGCAAGAGCTGGATCAGTTCCTGGCGTCCCGGCTGGCCGAAGGCGCCACCATTTTCCCCAAGCGGCCGTTCCGCGCCCTGCTGGAAATCAGCCCCGAAGACGTGCAGGTCGTCCTCCTGGGCCAGGATCCCTACCACGGCCCGAACCAGGCTCAGGGCCTGGCGTTCTCGGTGCCCGACGACTGCCAGACGCCTCCCAGCCTGCGCAATATGTTCGCGGAGCTTTCGCGCGAATACCCCGACACCTTTGTGCGCCAGCGCAACAGCCTGATCCGCTGGGCGAAGCGCGGCGTGCTGCTGCTGAACACCTCGCTGACGGTGGAGGCCCACAAGCCGGCCTCTCACGCCAAGCGCGGCTGGGAAGCCATCACCGACGCCATCCTGGCCAAAGTGCTGCAGGCGCCCCGCCCCAAGGTATTCCTGCTGTGGGGGTCCCATGCGCAGTCCAAGGAAGCCCTGCTGAAGCTGAACCCTCCAGCAGGTCCCGTGCTGGTGCTGAAGGCCAACCACCCATCTCCGCTCTCTGCCATGCGCCCCCCGCGCCCCTTCATGGGCTGCGGCCATTTCCTTGCCGCCAATCAATGGCTGCAGGAACGCGGCGAAACCGGCATCGACTGGCTGGCCAACCTGACGCCCGCGCAACAGCACGCGCTGGAGCAGCAGTCGGGGAGCTGAGCGCCCGCGCTTCCGGCCTTCTTTTCACCAGCGGCGCGGCCTTATGTCGCACAGCAACAACAGTACGATTCGGGAAAACCCCGATTACGCGCTATAATTCGCGCACTGCATTTTATGTGGCGGCATTTTCATACAGCCCAGCGCTGTGTCATAGCAGTTGACTGACCCTTCAGCACCCATGCCGCGCACCATCGCTTCCTGACCTCCTGGCTCTGTCCGCAACGCTCCCTCTCATGGGTTTCGCGTTCGCTTCGGGTTGATTCGGTCGGCACGATGCTCCAATCAACCTGCGCTTCCGGCCATCTCTATTCCCGTGCCCGCGCTTTGTGCATGCCGCTATTGCGGCAAAGGATCTGCATGTCTTTCGAAAACCTGGGGCTTGCCCCTTCCCTGCTGTCGGCCATTCAAAAAACCGGCTTCACCGAACCCACCTCCGTACAGGCCGCCGCCATCCCCCGGGCGCTGGCAGGCCATGACCTGATGGTGTCTTCGCAAACCGGCAGCGGCAAGACCGCCGCCTTCATGCTGCCCGCGCTGCATCGCATCGCCCAGCAGCCCTCCATGAACAAAGGCTCCGGCGTCCAGGTGCTGGTGCTGACCCCCACCCGCGAACTGGCCATGCAAGTCGCCGACGCCACGCGCGCCTATGGCGCCGACCTGGCCGGCCTGCGCACGGCAGTCGTCGTCGGCGGCATGCCCTACGGCGCGCAACTGAAGGCGCTGTCGCGCCGCGTGGACGTACTGGTCGCAACTCCCGGCCGCCTGATCGATCACCTGCAGGCCAAGCGCGTGAACCTGTCCAGCCTGCATACGCTGGTGCTGGACGAAGCCGACCGCATGCTGGACATGGGCTTCATCGAAGATATCGAAACCATCGTCGCCCGCACCCCCGCCTCGCGCCAGACCCTGCTGTTCTCGGCGACGCTGGACGGTACGGTCGCACGCCTGGCGGCCGACATGCTGCGCGAACCGCAGCGCATCGAAATCACCTCCCACAAGCAGAAGCACACCAACATCACGCAGAACCTGCTGTACGCGGACGACAACAGCCACAAGATGCGCCTGCTGGATCACGTGCTGCGCGACGCTTCCGTGGACCAGGCCATCGTCTTTACCGCCACCAAGCGCGGCGCGGACGACCTGGCCGACCGCCTGAACGACCAGGGCTTCGCCGCCGCCGCCCTGCACGGCGACATGAACCAGCGCCAGCGCACGCGCACGCTGGGCCTGCTGCAACGCGGCAGCCTGCGCATCCTGGTGGCGACCGACGTCGCCGCGCGCGGCATCGACGTCCAGACCATCAGCCACGCCGTGAACTACGACCTGCCCATGCAGGCCGAAGACTACGTGCACCGCATCGGCCGCACCGGCCGCGCCGGACGCCACGGCCAGGCCTACACGCTTGCCGTGCATGCCGAACGCCACAAGGTGCGCCGCATCGAGCAGTTCATCGGCCAGCCGATTCCGGCCTCCGAAATCGAAGGGCTGGAGCCGCGCAAGCAAGCCCGCCCCTCGGCTCCCTCGGGCAAGAAGCGCTTCAACAGCAACCGTCCCCGCCCTGCCGAAGGCGGCTTTGCACGCAAGCGTCAGGAAGGCTATGCGCCTGCGCGCGATGAAGCGGATACACGTCCTGCTCCTCGTTTCAGCCCGCGGCCCGACGGTGCTCCGCGCAGCGCCGCTGGTCATCCTCGCCAGGATGGCCGTCCCGCCAAGCGCGGCGCACCGCGTCCGAGCACCCGCCCTGAAGGCAGGACCGAGCAGCGCCGTGGCAAGCCCTCCAGTCGCAGCTTCGAGGCCCGCGCGCGCTAAACACCACATTAAGCGTCGGATTCCCGCAGGCTCTGCCCCATACCCCAAAGACTGGACTTCGATCCAGGCTTTGGGGTGTTTTTATTGTGGACGAGAAACCGGAAACAATGCTGGTGCTTCGACCTGTCTCAGGCGACTTCGCGCATGCTGCGCGGCGTCTGGCCAAAATGCTGTCGGAACGCCTTGCTGAAGTGAGCACTGTC
The DNA here is from genome assembly GCF_004342005.1 of Paracandidimonas soli. GTDB lineage: Bacteria > Pseudomonadota > Gammaproteobacteria > Burkholderiales > Burkholderiaceae_B > Paracandidimonas > Paracandidimonas soli. The sequence goes on along the minus strand of NZ_SMBX01000001.1, from coordinate 452,572 downwards.
GGCAAAGCCGCAACTAAGCGCAATGTCGGTAATACTGTTGCGCGTATTGGTGAGCTGCCATTTGCCATACTGCAGGCGCATCGCCCGGTGCAGCGCCGCAGGCGTCATGCCAAGCGATGTCTTGAAAACTCGCTCGAGCTGACGGGCGCTCATGCCGACATGCTCCGCAATGCTGGCGACGGCCGGCAGATCGTCGATGCGTTGCTCAATATAATGAATGGCCTTGTGCACCCTCGGATCCTTGACATTCTCAAGGTCCACGTAGAAATGCGCCTGGGGAAGACGCGCAGGGCGGATGCTGTGCAGCATCATATGCCGCAATGCTTGCTGCGCTTTTTCCCTGCCCAGGTGCCGCGTCAGTAGGTAAAGTGCAAGATCAATGGCTGCGGTCGAACCCGCGCAGGTGATCAGCCTCCCCGCATCGATGAAGAGATGATCCACATTGCACCGAATGCCAGGGAACTGCTGCTTGAACTCGTCGATGACATTCCAGTGCACGCAGACCGGATGCGCATCGGCCAGGCCCGCCTGCGCCAAGGCGAAAGTGCCGGTGCACAACCCCAGAAGCACAATATCGCGCGCATAGGCCTGGCGCAGCCAATTCGACAGTTTTTCCGGCGGATTGCGATTGGTGTAGCTGTTGCCGCCGCAAATTGCAATGTAGTCGAAGTTATCGATGTCCTGCAGGTCTGTCAGTTCAGTATGCAGCGTGCCTGCGCTTGAGCGCCTGGGAGCCCCGTCCACGCTCATGACGCTCCACTGGATCAGGATCTGTCGGCTATTGCCGCCATAGTCCGAAGCCAGGCGCAGCACGTCCAGGAAACCGGCAAAGGCAGTCATTGTGAATTGATGCAGCAGCACGATGCCGAACCGCAACGGCAAGGGACGCCCGGTCATATCCAACGCGGCGGCAGGAGCATGATCGTGATTGATCGGCAGCATATCGGCATCTGTTCCTGGCTCAGGGCTATGTCGTAATAATACATTTTTTTGTCGTTATCCTACAATTTACAGACAAATAATGCCGTCAAGATATGTATGTCCATGGATATTGCCGCACATGCCCCGGACACTCCTCTGCTCACGCAGGACTCATTAGAAAAACATGGAGACGACATGATGAAGACAGGATTGCAGACACGGCTCACCGCCGCCCTGGTATTGGCCGCTGCGAGCGCCGCCGCATCCTCAATGGCGCAAGCCAGCGAGGTTCGTGTGGCCTGGTATGGCGGGAACTGGGGCGAAGCCTTCAAGACCTGCATCGCAGATCCGTTCACAGCGCGTACCGGCATCAGGGTGATTCCCGAAATCGGCACATCGAACACGACCCTGGCCAAGCTGCGCCAGCAGCAGGCCCGCCCCACCATCGATGTGGCTTTTCTGGACGGCGGCATCAGTGAGATAGCCCAGGCTGACGGCTTGCTTGCCGAACTCGACCCGGCAGCTGTGACCAACATGGCGCTGTTGCATCCCGAGGCCATCTATCGCGACGGTCGGCAGCAGGCCTTTGCAGTGGGAGCAGGCTATTACTCACTGGGGTTGACGTACAACACCAGCGAGATCACCAAGGCGCCTGAAAGCTGGGAAGCCTTATGGGATCCTGCCTATGCTGGCGCCGTCATCGTACCGTCTCCGGCGAACTCGGCCGGCGTTCCTTTCGTAGTGTTTCTGGCCAGTATCAGTCAAACACCGCTGACGGATCTCAGCCCCGTCTACCAAAAACTGCGCCGCCTGGACGTGACCACCTATTTTGACAGCTCGGGCGCCGCCAGCAACGCCTTCCAGTCGGGCGAGGCCGTGATCGGAGCGCACTTCAACGTGGGCGCCTGGGACCTAGCGGACAAGGGGCTGCCGATAGGCTTCACAGTCCCCAAGGAAGGGGTCTGGGCAACCGACGCGCGACTGCATCTGGTCAAGGATGCGCCCCAATCGGAGAATGGCAAACAATTCATCAACCAGGCGTTGACTCCCGAAGCTGCAAGCTGCCTGGCGGAGCGTCTGTATCTGGGGCCGGCCGTCAAGGATGCAGTAGTGCCCGAAGCGGTGGCGGCCAAGATGCCCTGGGGGCCAACCGGCAGCATCGCCAATCTGAACCTGCTGGACTGGACCGAGGTCAATTCGCTGCGCGCTTCGATCACGGATGCCTGGAACCGCGAGGTGGCCCGCCAGTAATGCGGGGCGGCTGCGGCATAGCCCGATGCACGCTCGCAGTCTGACGATGAATCTGGGCCGTCACGCCGGCATGGCGCTGACCGCCCGCAACCAGAACATGGATTTTTCATGGCAGCTTTGCTAACCGTCGATCATCTCAGCAAGTCCTACAACAAGAAAGTGCAGGTTCTTAGCGATGTCAGCCTGTCGGTCGACCAGGGTGAGTTCATTGCCCTGCTCGGGCCCAGCGGCTGCGGCAAGACCACACTATTGGCGACCCTGGCGGGCTTCATCGCGCCGGACCAGGGACGCCTGCTGATCGAAGGGCAGGACATCACAGCGCTGCCGCCGCATCGCCGGCCCCTGAACACCGTATTCCAGAACTATGCGCTGTTTCCTCACATGACGGTATTGGCGAATGTGTCGTATGGCCCGTTGCGCGCGGGGTCCAGGCGTTCCGAAGCGCGTGAGCGCGCCCTGCGGGCGCTGGAGATGGTGGGCCTGGAGTCCTTGGCCGAACGCTATCCCGCCGATATGTCTGGCGGCCAGCGCCAGCGCGTGGCCCTGGCGCGCGCCATCGTCAACCGACCAAAACTGCTGCTGCTGGACGAACCTCTGTCGGCCCTGGACATGAAGCTGCGCAAACACATGCAGCGCGAGCTCAAGGCGCTGCAGGAAAAACTGGGCATCTCTTTTATCTTCGTGACGCACGACCAGGAAGAAGCCATGGCCATGGCGGACCGCATCGTGGTCATGAACCAGGGCCGCATCGAGCAGATCGGCACTGGGGACGAAATTTATCAGCGCCCCGCCAGCCGCTTCGTCGCCAACTTCATCGGAGACGCCAACCTGCTGGCCTGCGAAGCCGTGCAAGGCGAACTGCGCCTGGCCTGCTGCGGCACTGCCCTCAAGCCCCTGCATGCCGGGGACTCAACCTCGGTGATGGCGATGCTCCGCCCCGAGGACATCGGGCTGTCGCGACAACCCGGCACGGGCCATCCTGCCCAGGTGGAGAGTATCGTCAATATCGGCAGCTACACCACGTATTACCTCTCGTTGAACGACACCCCCATCGAAGTACGACGCATCGGCGCCAATGATCTGGGTTTGTTGAAGGGAGATACGGCCCATCTGGACTTCCCTGTGCAGAAAGTCCATTTCGTCGAGGCCTGAGCATGCGATCGGATCTGCACAAAGCGATGCTGCTGCTGGCGCTGCCATGCCTGATCTTCCTGGCGTTTTTCCTGGTGCCGCTGGGTGTCGTGCTGCTGTCGAGCCTGATGGCGGAGGGCTGGCAAGGCGCAAGCCTTCAGCACTATGCCCGCATCCTGCTGGATCAGTATCACTGGGATGTGATCCTGGTGACGTTCAGGATTGCATTATTCACTACCTTGATCTGCCTGCTGCTGGGCTATCCCCTGGCCTGGTTCCTGGTGCGTGTCCTGCGTTCCAGCCTGTGGCGCCGGATCTTCGTGATCGCCCTGGTCGTGCCTTTGTTCACCAGCAATATCGTGCGCTCGTTCGGATGGATGATCATGCTGGGCCGGAACGGCCAGGTCAACGATACCTTGCGCGCCCTGGGACTGATTGACACGCCGATACGCTTCATCGGAACCGAGACGGGCATCCTGATCGGCATGGTCTATATCCTGCTCCCTTTCGTGGTGCTGGCGGTTGGCACATCCCTGTCACAGATGAACCGAGGGCTCGAATACGCTTCGTCCGACCTGGGCGCGAGTCCGTTCAGGACTTTCCTGCACGTCACGCTGCCTTTGTCGCTGCCGGGCCTGGCATCGGGCGCGATCATGGTGTTCGCTCTTGCGGTCAGCGCCTATGTAACTCCAGCCTTGTTGTCCGGCGGGCGCGTGACAGTGCTGTCCATGCTGATCTACCAACAATACAGCACAGTCTTCAACTTCAATTACGGCGGCGCGCTGAGCATCGTCTTGCTGGTATTGACACTGGCGCTGGTCGCCCTTGCCAATCGGGCCGGCCATGTCCGGGGAGGCTGATCATCATGTTCGTGCGCATACTCGTAACCGCAATTTCCTGGGCCGCCATGGCGTTTCTGGTAATGCCACTGGTCATCATCATCGGGGCATCCCTGACCGAGACGCGTTATCTGAGCTTTCCGCCCGAAGGCCTGACCCTCAAGTGGTATGGCGCCATCCTGGCCGACCCGACCTATGTCCAGTCCTTTCTGATGAGCACGCTGCTGGCCGCCGCCGCCACGCTGGCGGGCATCGCGATCGCCATTCCCAGTTCCCTGGCGCTGGCCCGCTATGCCTTCCCGGGTCGCCAGTTCCTGGCTGCCATGTTCGCCTCGCCGCTGGTTCTCCCTTATCTGGTTCTGGGCTCGGCGCTGCTGCAGTTCACCGGTTACTTCGGCTTTTCCCAGACGTTTCTGGCCCTGCTGGTCGGGCACGTGGTGATCGTCACGCCCTTCATCATAAAGTCGGTGTCCAGCCTCATCACCCCGGATCACCTGGCGCTGGAGCAGGCCTCGGCGGACCTGGGCGCATCGCCCTGGCAGACCTTTGCGCGGATCACCTTGCCATTGCTGCGCCCGGGCCTGATCACAGGCGCGATTTTCGGATTCATCACCTCGTGGATCAACGTCGAGCTGTCGATGTTCAACACGACGGGCGCGCTGAACACTATCCCGGTTCAGCTCTTCAATTATGTGCAGTATTCCGTGGATCCCACGATCGCAGCCATCTCTGCCGTGACGATCCTGATTGCCATCATCGTTATCACAGTACTGGATATGACCATTGGCCTGGACCTGCTTTCCGACGGGAAATCAGGCCGGCAGGAAACATAGGAGCACTTCATGCAGAAGCAGGACGTCTTTGACGTAATCTATACCCACACCGAGGGCGAGCCCCTTTGCATCATCCACAGCGGCGTGCCGTACCCGGTGAATTCCACCGTGGTCGAGAAGCGCGCCTTCCTGGTGGAGCACTACGACTGGCTGCGCAAGGCGCTGATGCGCGAGCCGCGCGGCCATAACGATATGTTCGGCGTGTTCCTGACGCCTCCCTCCAGCGCCGACTACGATGCCGGCCTGATCTATATCGATGGACACACGTATTCTCACATGTGCGGCCATGGCACGATCGCGGTGGCCATGGTGATGGTGGCCATGGGCATGGTGCCCCGCAATCCGGACGGCAAGACCACGATCCGCTTCGAGACCACGGCGGGCCTGGTGGTGGCGGAAGTCGACGCCACGCAGGATGAGGTGCTGACGACGCAGTTCGAGAACGTGCCAGCCTATGTCGAAGCGCAGGACCTGCCCGTGGTGCTGCCCGGCTACGGCGAGGTCAAGGCCGACATCGTATGGGGCGGCAACTACTTCGGCATTATCGACCTGTCGCAGACGGCTCTGCGCATCGCGCCCGAAAACGGCAAGACCCTGATCCAGATGGGGCTGGCCGCGCGCGAGCAGATCAATGCCCAGTACAAGATCCAGCATCCCACCCAGGCGCACATCAACGACCTGAACTTCATCACTTTCTGGCATCAGCCGACAATCGAAGGGGCTTTCTACAAGAACGTGCACGTATTCAGCGGCGGCCAGCTCGACCGTTCGCCCGGCGGGACCGGCACCAGCGCGATGATGGCCATGTTCGAGGCGCGCGGCAAGCTGGGCTTCAACCAGCCCATCAAGTCCGAAGGCCTGTTGGGCAGCGGCACTTTCGAAGGCTGCCTGCTGGGCGAGGTGGACCTGAACGGCAAGCGCGGCGTGCGCCCCACTGTCAAGGGGACAGCCAGCATCCTGGGAACGGCGCGCTGGAACATCGACCGCAACGATCCCGTCGGCGCCGGCTTCATCGTGCGCTGATCGTTCCCGGATCGCAGAAACGAGAAGGCCTGGAGCGGGCGACGCCTCTCCAGGCCTTCTCCTCATATCGCTCCCAGGAAAAGAGTTCCGTAGGGTTTCGCCCGGATACGCCCACCGGGGATATTTTCTATCCGGCTAAAATGCCTGTTTCCGTTTCCATCGCCCCCGGCACGCCTTTATGAAAGACCTGGTCCGCGCCCCGGCACTATTGTCGCTGCTATTGAGCATTCCGCTCTGGTTCATACTCGACAACTTCATTGTCGCGCTGATCGTGGCCTTGCTGATCTCTTTCCTGATCGCCATGTGCCACAGCCTGCTCGTGCTCAAGCGCCAGTCGCCGGATGAGCGCGATGATCCGGAACATCAGGACACCAGACACCGGAACGAGCCATGACAGACCCGCAAACCAGCCGCAACCTGCCCTCGGGGCTCCCTCCCCTGGAGCCGGAGGCCCGCGAGCACCAGGCCGCTGTCGCCCGATACCTTGCGGAACAAATCCGGCAAGCGCCCGGCGGCTTCCTTCCATTCGATCAATGGATGCATCACACACTGTACGCCCCCAGCCTCGGCTACTACGCGGCGGGCTCCACGAAGTTCGGCGGCGCGACTCTGGGCGGCGATTTCACCACCGCTCCCGAGCTGACACCCTTGTTCGGCAGGACGCTGGCGGCCCAGGTTGCGCAGGTGCTGCGCGCCAGCGGCTCGGACTCCGTCCTGGAGTTCGGCGCAGGCTCCGGTGCGCTGGCCGCCAGCCTGATCCCCGCGCTGCGCGACCTGGGCATCGAGCCGAAGTACCGGATCATGGAAGTGTCGGCGGACCTGAAGGAACGCCAGTTCGACCGGCTGGCGCCACTGCAGGCGGATGTGCGCTGGCTGGATGCCCTGCCGGACGGCTTCGAAGGCTGCGTCATCGCCAATGAGGTCATGGACGCCATGCCCGTGCACCTGTTTCGCTGGCAGGAAGACGGCGCGCTGCATGAGCTTGGCATCGTATGCGAAGACGATGCCTTCGCCATGGCTCAGCGCGAAGCGCCCCCTCAGTTGGCACGGGCGCTGGAACAGCGCATGCCCGCCTATCCGGGCTACCGGTCGGAAATCAACCTGCAGGCCGAGGCATGGATACGCGGCATGGGCGACTGGCTGCGGCGCGGCGCGGCGCTGCTGATCGACTATGGCTTTCCCCGCCACGAGTATTACCATCCGCAGCGCGCCGAAGGCACGCTGATGTGTCATTTCCGCCATCATGCGCACAGCGATCCGCTGGCCTACCCCGGCCTGCAGGACATCACGGCGCACGTGGACTTCACTGCCATGGCGGACACGGCGCTGGAAGCCGGCCTGGATGTGATGGGCTACACCAGCCAGGCCCGTTTTCTATTGAACTGCGGCCTGATGGCACACCTGCCCCTGAACGGCGCTGCGGACGGCATGGAACAGGCGATGGCCCTGGCGGCCGTGCAGAAGCTGCTGTCGGAAGCAGAAATGGGAGAACTGTTCAAAGTGCTGGCGATTGCCAGGGGCGTCGAGGCGCCCCTGCTGGGATTCCAGCAGGGAGACCGACGGCACCGGCTGTAGCGCGCCCAGGACCCAGGCAAGGCGCACTTGGACCGGACGCAAGCCGCGAGGCTGCCGGATGGCAACCGCCAGGACTGAAAGCTGGCCGCAGCTCTTGGCTGCATCAAGCCAATTGCAGCGGCGCGGATCCAGCCAGCATCGGCCTCTGGTCCGGCAAACGGAAGGTTTCCACCGCCTGTGCCAGCCCGTCGGTCTGCTCCCGCAGGCTTTCCGCGGCGGCGGTCACCTCTTCCACCAGCTCCGCATTCCTGCGCGTGATGTCCTCGATCTGCAGGATGGCCTGATTTACCTGCTCGATCCCTGACGTCTGCTCGGCGCTGGCTACATGGATTTCTCCCATGAGATCCTCCACCTTCTTCACTGCGTCGACGATCTGCAGCATGGTCTGGCCGGCATGGCCCACATGTCCGCTGCCCTTCGTGACTTGCTCGACCGAATGATCGATCAGGTCCTTGATCTCCTTGGCGGCATTGGCCGAGCGCTGCGCCAGGCTGCGGACCTCGCTGGCCACCACGGCGAAACCGCGTCCCTGCTCACCGGCCCGCGCCGCTTCGACAGCGGCATTCAGCGCAAGGATATTGGTCTGGAAAGCGATGCCTTCGATGACGCTGATGATTTCCGCCATGCGTTGCGAGCTGGATGAAATCGTTCCCATGGACTCGACCACCTGCTGCATGACCTGACCGCCCTGTTCCGCCAGCGTCGTGGTGGAATTCACGAGGCTGTTCGCCTGCCTTGCATGGCTGTCGTTCTGCTGCACGGTCGCCGTCAATTGCTGCATGGCGGCCGCCGTCTGCTCAAGGTTGGCCGCCTGAGTCTCCGTGCGCTGCGAGAGGTCGCGGTTGCCGGCGGCGATTTCATGCGACGCCAGGTTGATGCTGCCGATGCTGGAGCGAACACCATTGACGGTTTGCGCCAGGCTCTCGCTCATGGTGTTCAGCGCCTGCAGCAATTGCGCGGACTCATCGCGGCCCACGACGGCGACGCGCCCGGTCAGGTCGCGATCCGCCACCTTCCTGGCCATGTCCACCGATACGGCAATGGGGCGGGTGATGGCGCGCGATATCATCAGGCTGGCGCCCGCCAGCAGCAGGCTCATGGCAATGGCTCCGCCCAGCAGCAGCATCTCGGTGTTGCGCATATCGGAAACCTGGGCCTGCAGCACATCGCCCGTGGCTCCGATGACATCGTCGACGACGTTGAACTGGCCGTCGATCGCCGCCGTCATGGTGCCGAAGTACTGCTCTCCCGAGGCATTCAGACCGGTCGCCTGGATCACCTGATCCTGCGCCATGCGCAGCACGGCCTGGGCCTGGCGGTCGGCTTCGGCGGTAACGCCAGCCAGGCGCTCCCTGAGCATGGGATTGCTCTGATATGCCTTGTCGAACATGCGCGCTGTACGCAACCGGAACTCTTCGGCGCGCTGCAGGTTGCCGATGATCGCCAGGCGCTGGTCGGACGTCAGGCTGCGCCGGGTCAGCGCCGCGGCTCCCAGTGCCCTCAGTTGCCCGAGTTCTTCCGTCAGCAGCGGCAAGGAGCCGAAGACGCCCTGCACTAGCGCATTGGTGTCCCGGTTCTGGTCAAGCGAGAGGCGATAGGCGTCCAGGATGGCGTCCTCGGCCAGTAACAGGCGCGCCACCAGGCCGACATGCGACTGGAAGCTCTGTTCCGCGGCAAGACGCGAGCCATCCACTCCTGCCTGCAGCGACTCCCAATCCTTGCGAATGGCTTCGATATCGCGCCGTATGCCGGCGGTATCCGCCCCTGTCCGCGCAAGACTGGCATCCAGTGCCTGGAATGATGCATGTGTCTTTTGCCCGACCTGGCGCCGCTGATCCTGCATTGCCGCATTTCCGCTAAGCACCATGTTGGACAGTCCTCGATGCTGCTGTACCTGCCTGACTACCTGCAGCAGCAGGCTGGCCGGTTCGACGCCCGCCACCTCCAGCCTTTTGTGCTCAATGACGGCATTGACGCTTTGTATATAGAGTACTGCCGGAACGGCGAACATAACCAGGCTCAGCACACCCAGAAATGCGATCTTTTTTCCCAAAGTCCACTTGGAGAGCAGCGATTTCATTTTTTCTTCCGTGACTATGCGGCATCGACACCGGACGCAACATAAAATTACATTTGAACGTGGATGATACAAACAAGATTCACCAGGCTCTATGTCCCAGAACAAAGGGACGCCTATTTATCCTCTGTTTGTGTCGTTCTGGCGGAGAAAAACCACACCCCAGGACAAGAAAGCCACAGTTCAATGAACGGCCGGAAACAGGAAAGCATTAGCCGCCGCCCGAACACAGCCGGCGCAGCCGCCTCTGCGGCACGTACAAGCCACTTGAATTGCTTGGGCTACAGCGTCCGCAACACGTCCAGCCGGGCGTCCCGCAAGGCCCGACGGATGGCATCCCCGCCGGACGCGGTGCGGGCCACGGCGCCCGCATCGATGCCGCGCACGGCATCGAGCCGCCGCTTCCATGCATCCAGGTCGACTGTCGCAACGCAGGCCGCGGCCTGCAGCACGTCGAGAAACCGCTGCGGCTTGCGCAGGCCGTCGCAACGCTCGATCAGGTCCAGCCAGTCCTGCGGCAGGGCGGCGGGCAGACTGTCCAGCACGACCGACAGCAGCACGGCCTGGTCCCGGCATTCTCCGGGAGCCCGGATATGCGCGGCAATGGCGGCCGGATCTTCGGAACGGTGGCACAGCAATGCAAACCTGCCCGGCAAGGGAAGGCCTTGCGCCGCGGCCCCGACCAGAGCCTTGTCCACGGCTGCATCGACCACAAGCCCCGGCAGCACGCGCGACATCGCCCCCACCTCTTGCATCACAAACAGGAAGCGATCCGGACGGAACGTCTTCAGGCTTTTTTCCAGCTCGCGCCAGACCCTTTCCGGCACCAGCGCATCGACCTCCCCATCGCCAACCAGCCGGCGCGCCAGATCCAGGGTTTCCGGAGCGATGGAAAACTGCGGGAACCGGGCTGCGAACCGTGCCAGCCGCAACAGACGCACGGGATCCTCGCAAAAGGCTTCTCCCACGTGTCGCAATACCTTGTGTTCAATGTCGCTTTGGCCATGGAACGGATCCACGATTCTGCCGTCCGGCCCCTGAGCCATGGCATTCATGGTCAGGTCGCGCCGCTTCAGGTCGTCCTCCAGCGAAACATCCTGCCCCGCGTAGAAAGTAAACCCGTGGTAGCCGCGCCCCGACTTGCGCTCGGTGCGGGCCAGGGCGTATTCCTCTTTGGTCCGTGGATGCAGGAAGACCGGGAAATCGCCGCCCACGGGGATGAAGCCACGCTCCGCCATGATCTCCGGAGACGCGCCCACCACGACCCAGTCGCGGTCGCCCGCCGGCTGCCCCATCAACGCATCGCGCACGGCGCCGCCCACGACATAGACATCCAGCCCCTGCGTGGCGGGGTCGCCAGGCACGGCGAGCAGCGGAATCACGGCAGGGCGACCTTGCGCTGCGGTGCCGGCGAGATTGTTCCCAGGCGCTCCTTCAGCGAATGCGGCTCGCCGGTGAACAGCGTGGCGTAATACACGGCGTTCGACAGCACATGCTTCACGTACAGGCGGGTTTCCGTGAAGGGGATGGTCTCGGCGAAGATCGCTCCCTCGACCGGACCCGGCAAGGTGGCGCGCCAGCGCACAGGCCTGCCAGGGCCAGCGTTGTAGCCGGCGCTGGCCAGTACCTGGGAGCCCCCCAGGTCGCGCAGCACCATATCCAGATAGCGCGTCCCCAGAATGGTATTGGTGTCGAAGTCATTGACCGACGATGGCTTGAAGTCTTTCATGCCGATCTTGCCCGCGACCCACTTGGCCGTGGCCGGCATCAGTTGCATCAGGCCGGACGCGCCCACGCGCGAACGCGCATTGGTGATGAAGCGCGATTCCTGCCGGATCAGGCCGTACACCCAGGCGGCGTCCAGGCCGATTTCCTTGGCTTTTTCCGAAACCCTGCCCTCGAACGGCGCGATGAAGCGCTGCGATACGTCGACTTCGTCGCGGGTGAGCAACGAGGTATTGATGACACGGTCGAAAATCTGTTCCTGGCGCGCGTATTCGGCGGCCGCGCGCAACTGGCGGTCGCTCATGCCGCGCAGGGCGTAGACCCATTCCTGCACAGCCTCGGTGCGCCAGTCCAGGTCGAACAGCGCCACCGCGCGCTGCAGCCCCGGCAACTCCCGGACCTGGGCGACATCCTGCTCGGAGACCGGCTCCGGCAACGGAGGAATGGCCTGTATCACGCCCAGTTCCTCGCTGGCCAGTTGCCCGTAGAAATCCATGACATGGCGGATCGATTCGTACTGCTGGCGTGCGTCGTCCGCTTTGCCCTGCGCCGCCAGTGCGCGGCCCAGCCAGTAGGCCCACGCCGTCTCCGACTGCTGCTCAGGCGACATGCGGCGCACGGCCCTTTCCACCCAGGTCCAGTCGATATCGGCGCGGCGCAGTTCGGCGCGCACTTGCCAGGCATGGTTGTAGTCGGTCAGCCTGCCATCTCCGGACTTGCGGTACCACTGATAGGCGCCAGGCTCGACGTTCAATGCCGATGTCAGCCCGAACTGGCTCCATACCCATTGCAGGCTTTCCGCCGGCAACGCCTTCTCCCAGCGGGTCTGGATCATGTTGGCGTTGGCGGCGCGATCCTTGTCGCGCGCCAGCCTGCCCAGGGCCAGCGTCACCAGCTCGGTATCGGTGCGCGTGGAGGGCGCCTTGCGCCCGGCCAGCCATTTCTTCGGGTCCTTGACCAGCGCGGCATACTGCACCATGTCGGAAGCGCTGAATATGATGGCGGCCATGCGCTGCGCATTGCCTGTTCGATTCGCCTCGAGCATGGCGCGCACCTGCGGCACCAGGTCATTCCAGCCCACGACCTTGCTGCTTTGCAATTGGTCCATCATCATCCAGCAGGACTGGCCTGCCTGGAATGTCGACAGCGCCTGCTCGGCGCTGACCGCCTGCCCTGTCATGTGCTGCGCCAGCAGCAGCGCGCACTGCACCTGCGCATTGCCCGAAGGATTGGGACCCAGGCGCGCGGCGGTGGAAAAATCGCCCGAGCGCGCCGCGGCAATGATCCACTCTCCCTTCAAGCGTTCGACCAATTGCGGATTCTTGCTGTTGGCGATGAAGCGTTCGATCTCGGCCACCGGCACGGGCTGCGTCTGATCCTGCGTCTTGCGGCGCAGCATCCAGTAGGTGGCATAGTCGCCCAGCATGGGATCCTGGCTTGCCGCCGGAGCCAGCGTCGCCAGGCGCGTCCATTGTTTCTTTTCGACGGCGTCCCTGGCGTCGATGAGGCTTTGCCTCGCGTCGGATACGACTTCGGTCACCGTCACCCGCACATTCGCCTGTGCGGCAGGCTGGCCCAGGGCGAACACGACGATGGCGGCGCCCAGCCACGGGCGGCGCACGCGTGGCACCACGCCAGACACGCTGGCGTTTTTCTGATACCGTTGGCGGTATGTAAATGACATCCGGCAGACTCCTTCCACACGCATCATGACAAACATTGCACAGGATAACGCAGTCGCACTGCGAACGCGACTGAAACAGCTACGCGACGACCAGGATCCCGTCGATCGCAATCGCGGCGGCCTGCTGATACGCGGCCGGCTGTTCACCTGGCTGGCCACCACCCGCACCCGCCTGGCCGAGGAAGGCCGCGCGGCGCCCTCCACCATTGCCGCCTTCTGGTCGACGCCGGGCGAACCGCCGCTGCAGCCGCTGCTGCATCAATGGGTGGAAGAGCACGGCCTGACTGTCACCCTGCCGGTTGTTACCGGCCCCGACACGCCGCTGGCCTTCCGCGCATGGAGTCCGGATCAATCCATGCAGACTGGCGCCTACGGCATAGAAGAGCCCGCAGGCGATACGGACGCGCCGCTGCCGGACGTCGTACTGGTGCCCACGCTGGGATTCACCCGCCAGGGCGACCGCGTGGGCTATGGCAAGGGTTATTACGACCGCACCCTGGCCGCACTGAAGGCGCGGGGCCACAAGTTCACGACCATCGGCATCGCCTGGGCATGCGGAGACTTGTCCGGCCAACCCTACACGCCGGCGCCGCACGACTACCGGCTGGACAGCATACTGACCGACAAGGGCTGGGCCGTGCCCGCGCCCGTGTTGTGAGCCGGACCGCCGACACCCAACCTACTCTATCGGCATTGCTGCCAACAGACGGCCGAATTCGCGCACGCTGCGGAAATCTTCGATTCCGATGACGCGATCGACGACCCCTCGGCCTTGCTGGCTGGGAACGTTCTGGCGGAACTTGTTCAGGATGAACGAGTTGGCCACGGGCCGTGCCTGAGCTCCCAGGTTGACATCGATGGATTTGCTCAGGGTATGCCCGTTCGCCAGCCGGATCTCCAGCCGCCCCGGATAGACAGCGGGAAAGGCCGTATCAACCTCGCCCCGGCAGGTCACTCGATCGGCCATCGCCAGCACTTGCGGATCATGCAATACGCCGGCTTCAAGCTCATCCAGCGTGAAGCGGCGGCGCAGCAACCCGGCGGCCACCAGGAACGGCAGCGAGAACTGGGCCTGGCCCGCGGTCTGCGGACGACGCTTGGCCGGCAGCGGCTCAGCGATCTTGGGCATGACCTGCTCCGGCACCCAGGCCACGATGGCCGTGATGTTCGCCGTGTCCAGATTGTCGTAAAGCGCCAGTTCCATCGCCGCTTCGATGCAGGCATGCGCATAATAGGCGGCGGGAAACGGTTTGACCGCGATGTTTTCCAGCTCCCAGTGCGTGCCTATCGTCGCAACGGTACGATGCACGCTTTCCAGGTCCGCTGGCTGGTCCACATGCGTGGCAAGCATGCCATGGCGACCCTCGTAGGCTCGCTGTGGCCCGCACAACCCTTGGCGCGCAAGCATGGCGGCCTGCATTCCAGCCTGGGCGGCCCAACCTGCATGCAGGCGCTTGGTATCGCCACCGTCTTCGAGAAACTGCATGGAACCGCTGGCCATCGACAACGCCAGCCCCTGCGCACTCACCATGGCCACCTCGTCCAGCTCCAGCAGGCATCCTGCGGCTACCGCAGCCGCGAGCGTACCCACGACACCGGTGGGATGAAAGCCCCGGCGCTGGAAGCCGCCGGTGGAAACCATGCCCAGGCGGGCTGCGACCTCCACTCCGGCGATATAGGCCAGCAACAACAGGTGTCCCGGAGCATCGGCCCATTCCGCCGTGGCCAGGGCCGCCGGAAACAGTACGCAGGTCGGATGCAATACCGCAGCCATATGGACGTCGTCGAACTCCAGTCCATGAATCAACTGCCCATTCAGGAATGCGGCATCGCGGGCGCGCCGCAATCGCGGGCTGGCGATGACCGCATGCCTCCCGCTTTCCTTCCCATCCCAGGCATCGAACGCCTGCTCCAGTCGCCCGGCGATCTTCCGCCGCTGGGCCGCACAAGCAGCGCCGATTCCGTCCAGCATCAGATAGGCTGCGCGCTGGCGCACCTGCTCCGGAATCAGCGCCAGGTCCAGTCCCGCCACCTGCCTGGCCAACTGCAGGGAAAGAGTCAACGGCGCCTTATCCGACATGCTCGGCCTTTCTGGGAACGATCTTTTCCACGGAGTGCAGATGGCAGGCCACGCCGCGGCCGCCGCCCATATCGCGCCATTCCGGATAGCGCGTCCGGCACTCCGGCATGGCCTGGGGACAGCGCGGGTGGAAATGGCAGCCCGAAGGCGGAGACAACGCAGAAGCCACGTCCCCCTCGATCTTGGCCACCGTAATCTTGGTCTTGGGGTCGGGCACCGGCGAGGCCTGGCGCAGGGCCTTTGTATAGGGATGCAACGGCTCGTCAAACAAAGCATCCACCGGCCCCTGCTCCACCACGCGCCCCAGGTACATCACGGCCACGCGCCGGCAGAAATGCCGCACCACGCCCAAGTCGTGGGAGATGAATACAAAGCTCAGGCCGCGGCGCCGCTGCAGGTCTTCCATCAACAGCAGTACCTGCGCCTGGATCGACACATCCAGCGCCGAAACGGGTTCGTCGGCAACAATCAGCCGCGGCGCCAGCGCCAGCGCGCGGGCAATGCCGATGCGCTGGCGCTGCCCGCCGGAAAACTCGTGGGGATACTTCTGCATGGCCTGAGCCGGCAGGCCCACTTCCATCAAAGCCTGCGCCACTTTCTCTTTTACGTCGGCGCGTGTCGCCACGCCATGCAGCAACATGGGCTCGGCCAGCGCGCGGCCAATCGTTATCCGGGGATTGAGCGATGCATACGGATCCTGAAACACGATCTGGATCTCGCGTCGCAGCTCACGCAGCCGGCGCCGGTCCGCCTTGGCGATGTCCTCGCCCTGATAGCGCACCTCGCCAGCGGACGGCTCGACCAGGCGCAGGATCGCGCGGCCCGCCGTGGACTTTCCGCAGCCGGACTCGCCCACAATTCCAAAGGACTCGCCTTCTGTCACTTCGAAGGAGACATCTCTCAGCGCGTGCAGCTCTGCTTTCTGCGACCCCATGAACCCTTGCCGCACATAGAACGTTTTGGACAATCCCTTGACTTGCAGCAGCGGCATCATTGCAACGCCTCCCTCGTGATCGGTTCGGCCCTGACCCAGCAGCGCGCGAGATGGGTGGACGAACCGCCTACCGGCGCCAGGGGCGGCACCTCTCGGGTACAGCGGGCTTCCTTGTTCATCGTGCAGCGGTCGGCATAGCGGCACCCAGGCGTCTCTTCGGTGATCGGCGGCACTTGGCCGGGAATGGGGAACAGATCGGAGCGATCGCGATCGACGCGCGGCATCGATCGCAGCAAAGCCTCGGTATAGGGATGCGTCGGCCGATCAAACAGCTCGTCGACGGAAGCCTGCTCGATGATCCGACCGCCGTACATCACCGCCACGCGATCGGCGATGGACGCCACCACGCCAAGGTTATGCGTGATGAACACCATACCCATGCCAGAACGCGCCTTGCTTTCGGCCAGCAGCGCCAGAATCTGGACCTGGATGGTCACATCCAGTGCCGTCGTCGGTTCGTCGGCCAGCAACAGTCTAGGCTCGCAGGCAAGCGCCATCGCTATCATCACGCGCTGGCGCATGCCGCCGCTGAATTGATGCGGATAGTCGGAGAAGCGCTTTGCCGCCGACGGGATCTTGACCAGGTCGAGCAGCTCCAGAGCCTGCTCTCCGGCCTGCCTGCGCGACAGTTTCCGGTGGTAGCGCAAGGCTTCGGCAATCTGCGAGCCAATCGTCATGACAGGGTTGAGCGAGGTCATCGGCTCCTGGAACACCATCGCCATCGTGTTACCCCTGATGGACTCCATCTCCTTTTCCTTGAGTCCGAGCAATTCGCGCCCAAGCAGGTTGATGCTGCCGCTGGCCACGCGTCCCTGCGACTTGGAGATCAGCCCCATGACGGACAGGGCCGTAATGCTCTTCCCGCAGCCGGATTCGCCGACGATGGCTAGCGTTTCATTGGCGTTCACCTCAAAACTCAAGTCGCGGATGGCGGGATACCAATCCCCTTTGATCCGGAACTCGGTCGTCAAGCCCGAGACCTTCAATACTGGTTCTTTGTTCATGGCTTCACTCATGGCGCAGTTTCGGGTCGGTGGCATCGCGCAGGCCATCCCCCAGGAGGTTCAGGGCGATCATGATGATCAATATGGCGATGCTCGGATAGATCACGAGACCGGGAGCGTCCAGCATATTCTCGAAGCCGTCGCGGATCATGCCACCCCACGTAGCAGTGGGCGGACGCACGCCCAGCCCGATGAAGCTCAGCGAAGCCTCGGTCCGGATAGCGGTGGCCAGCCACAGCGAGGCCAGCACCAGGATTTCGTCGAGAATATTGGGCAGCACGTGGACCACCATGATGCGCAGATCCGAATAGCCCAGCGCCCGGCCCGCCTCAATGAAATCGCGCTGTTTGATCGCCAGGGTCGGCGCTCTGGCGATGCGCGCGAACGGCGCAATGGCCGTGAAGGCGATGGCGATGATCAGGTTTCCGGTCGTGGGGCCTAGAACCGCCACGACCAGCAGACCCATTACCAGGCTGGGAAAAGACAACAGCATATCCATGATGGACATGATGATGCGATCGGTGCGTCCGCCGAAATAGCCGGCCAGAATACCCAGCAGCCCTCCGATCAGCATGGCCAGTCCAATTGACGTTACGCCGACGAACAGCGATACGCGCCCGCCCCAGATGATGCGCGACAGTATGTCCCGGCCATAGGTATCGTTGCCCAGCCAATGTTCTTCGGAGGGCCCGGCCATTCTCAGCAGAATATCCTGCTCGTTAGGGTCGTAGGGCGCCAGCCAGGGAGCCAGAATGGCGGCCAGCAGCATCAGCAATGCGACGAAGCCGCCTGCGAACGCGGCTTTGCGGCGCCAGGCCAGCCGCCCGAAGTTGCGCATATATCCTCTCATGGTCATCGCGCTCATTGGTTCCTCACTTTGGGATCGATGATCCCGTACAACAGATCCGTCAGCAGGTTCGCCAGAACAATGAAGAAGGCGTAGATGACAAGCATCGCCTGCAAGGTCGTGTAGTCGCGCGAATTGAGCGCAATGACGATCAGCTTGCCCAGTCCGGGCCGGTTGAACACGATTTCGGTCAGCACCGAATTGCCGATCAGCACACCCAGATAAAGGCCGATGACCGTCACGATGGGAATCAAGGCATTGCGCAGCGTGTGGCGCCAGATCACCATGCGGGCCGGCACTCCCTTGGCTCGCGCCGTCCGGATGTAATCTTCGCTGATGACCGTCAGCATGCTGGAGCGCGTCACGCGCGTGATGTAGGCCACCATGATCAGGCCCAGGTTCAGGGCCGGCAGGACCAGCGCCCGCAATCTCTGGGCCGGATCCGTATAGCTGGCCTCGCTGATGACCGGAAACCAGGGCAGTTCGATGGAAAAAGCCAGCAACAGCAGGATCGCCGAGATGAACGCAGGGAATGAAAGCCCCAGCAGGGAAAAGAAGCGAATCGAGAAATCCACCGACGTATTGCGATACCGCGCAGCAATGACGCCCAGCGGCAAGCCCAGCGCGATACCGATCGCCAGCGCAGCGGCGGTCAGCTCGAGCGTATAGGGCAGCACGCGCCAGACTTCCTTCAGCACCGGCTGATTACTGATCATCGAGCGGCCGAAATCGCCTTGCAGAATATCGCCGACAAAAGACAGGTATTGCCCAATCAGAGGACGATCCAGACCCAGTTGGGCACGCAGTTGCTCGATCGCCTGCTGCGTGGCGTTTTCGCCAAGGATCACGATGGCCGGATCGCCGGGCGCGACGCGCACGATGAAAAAGACGATGGTCAGCACCCCCAGCAAAGTAGGCACCGCCACAAGCAGCCGCTTCAAGGTGTAGAGAAACATCGTCACACCCCGCCCGGCGTACAGGGCCCGGATGGTCCGGGGCCGCTCCTGCCCAAGGCATGCCCATGATGGGCACTCGTCACTCGCTCCATTTGCGTTTTCTCCTGTGGCATTGGGCTTGCTGATGGCCATGAAGGCGCAGGCCATTCATGAACCGGGTTATCGCAACATGCCATGAATACTGCCAGATAAATGAATGCATCGTCAATATGAAATTTTCACTTGCATGATCAAATCATTAATGGAACAATTGTCGCAACCTTGCCCCACGGGCAGTTCGCTTACGGAATTCATGAATGACCACACGCACTGAAGCACGCAGCGTCGCTGATTTATGGCTAGGCCAGCAAATCCGCCAGATCCGAAAAAAACGCGGCCTGTCCATTTCGGAACTGGCCAAACAATGCGGCATGTCGGTCGGACTGATCAGCCAGATTGAACGGGGCATCAGCTCACCTTCGGTGCGCATGCTGCGCCTGCTGTCCGATGCCCTGGACATCAGCAGTTCGAAACTGCTGAAGTTCGGCGACGCGCCCGCCTCCGACGAGAAAGGCATCATTTCGCGCGCCAACAGCCACCCCGCGCTGAACGCACCGGAAAAGGGCATCGAGAAAGTCATCGTCACCCCGCAGCCTTCCGCGGGCATCAACGTCTATCGCGCCTTCATCGAGCCCGGCGGTTCAACCGGCGAGGAGCTATTCACCATCGAGCGCGGCGAACAGGTCGGCCTGGTCCTGTCCGGACAACTCGAGCTTTGGGTCGAAGACAAGAGCTTCACCCTCAATCCCGGCGACAGTTTTCGCTACCACAGCCAGACGCCTCACCGCTGGCGCAATCCAGGCAACACACGCACTGAAGTCATCTGGGTCGTGGCGGCCATGCCGCTGAACCAGGCCCGCATTCCAACAGCATGAACAGGGGTACAGCCATGAAGCCGTCCAAGCTCTGCAGAAACGTTTTGTTCACCGCCATGATCAGCGCCATGCCGCTGGCCTACGGCGCCGCCCAGGCCGCACCGGTAGTTTTGAGCGTAGGCATGGCCGCTTCCGATCTCGGAACACTCGACCCCCACCGGGGTGCAGCGACCCAGGAAAAAATCGTGCTGGCCTGGATTTACAACGGCCTGACGCGCTTCGCCCCCGGCTCCACCGACCTGTCGACCATTGAAGGCGACCTGGCTCAATCCTGGGAAAGCAGCGAAGACAAGAAGACCTGGACCTTCAAGCTGCGCGATGACGTGCAGTTCCACGGGGACTTCGGAAAAGTGACTTCAGAGGACGTCGTATTTTCGCTGCAACGTGCTGCCGATCCCGCCCGCTCCTCATTCTCCTCGGACTTTGCCAACATCGACAAGATAGAGGCAATCGATCCTCTGACCGTACGCATCACGCTCAAGGAAGCTTCCAATGATCTGCCTTATGTCCTGGTAGGCTATCAGGGCGGTTTTATCGTCAGCAAGAAGGCCGTAGAGCAGTTCGGCGACGATTTCCGCGTCAACCCTGTGGGCACCGGACCTTTTGCCTTCGATACCTACCAGGCCAGCCAGTCCGTGAACCTGAAGGCGCACACGGCCTATTTCCGCGGCACGCCGAAAATCGACCGTATCGTCTACCGCTACATCCGCTCCGACGCCAGCCGCGACCTGGCCTATGAATCGGGCGAGCTTGACCTGGTCTATGGCCGCCAGGACCAGCAATGGGCGAACCGCATGGACAAGCGCAATGACACCGTACTCGACATCATCGAGCCGGCCTACCAGGGTTCAGCCTATCTGAACATCTCCCACAAACCGCTGGACGACATCCGCGTTCGCCAGGCCATCTCCCATGCCATCGACACACGCCAGGTCGTCGCCTTCAAGGGAGAAAAGGTCGCTTTCGCACCCACCACCATTTTCCCCATGGCCACCCTGGGCGCCGACCTCGAGGCCAAGCTGCCGCAATATGATCCCGAGAAGGCCAAGGAACTGCTCAAGGAAGCCGGCTTCGGCAACGGCCTGACCATCAAGGCCATCCAGAGCCAGAATATCACCAGCCTGGGGCCAGCACAGATCGTCCAGGCCCAGCTCAAGAAAGTCGGCATCACACTGGACATGGATGTGGTCGAACATGCGACCTACCACCAGCAGATCCGGCAGAATCTGAGCGACATTGTCGTCTACGGCGCCTCGCGCTTCCCGATCGCGGACAACTATCTCAAGGAGTTCTTCCACTCGCGCAGCGCTGTCGGAAAGCCGACAGCCGTGACGAACTTCTCGCACTGCGATGTCGCGGACGCGCAGATCGACGCAGCAGCTAAGGAACTCGATCCGGCCAAGCGCCTGGCGCTGTGGAAGGAAGCCCAGGCAAAGATCATCGAGCACGTCTGCAGCGTTCCATTGTTCGAACAGAAGCTCGTCTGGGCGCGTCGCGATACGCTCGACTACGGCTACCAGCTCGAAGGTTCGCTGTCCTACGGCCCGCTGATCACCGAACAAACGACCCTGAAGAAATAAGTTCATCCGGAGAAGAACCGTGCGCCCCTCGCTGCAAAGCCTTGCCCAGCAAACCTACGACGTCCTCATCGTCGGAGCCGGCATCAATGGCGCTGCAGCGGCGCATGCGGCCGTCCAGCAAGGATATCGCGTCGCCTTGCTGGACGCCGCAGATTACGGTTCGGGCGCCAGCAGCCGATCGAGCCGCCTGCTGCATTGCGGCCTGCGCTACCTGATGCCGGGCGGGCCGCTGACCACGTTCGTCCGGCACCCCGGCCGCTTCCTGGACGTGCTGCGCACAGTCAGGCGATCCATGGCGGTACGCAGCGCCTTCGTGCTCGAACAGCCGGAACGGGCCCGTCCCATCCGCATGCACTATCCTGTCTACCGCGACGGTCCCTATGCTCCCTGGCTGGTCGATGTCGCCTTCGGCCTGCTCGGCGCGCTCAGCGACCGCAAGGTCGCCCTCGACTACAAGCGCACGCCTGCCCGCGAGGCGCTGGCGGGGAACCCCTTCGCGCCCTGGCTGGGCAACAAGGACAAGCTGGCCGCCATCGCATCCTATACGGAATATCAATTCGACTGGCCCGAACGCGTCGTACTCGACTTGGCGCTGGCCGCCAGGCAATTAGGCGCGGCCGTGCGCAACTACACTCGCGTTACCGCAATGCGCCGCCAGCAAGATGGCTGGCTGGTCGACGTATCCGACAGCATTACTGCGCAAACGGCCACGCTGCATGCGCGCGCGATTCTGAATATTGCCGGCACTCAGGTCGATGCCGTCAACGCCTGCGCCGATGTTCCCGTGGGCCGCAAGATCACCGGCACCAAGGGCGCGCACATCATGTTCCGCCTGCCGTCGGCCTGCCGCGGACAAGGCCTGGCATCTGTGTCGTCCGTCGGGCGCCCATTCTATTGCATGCCCTGGCGCGACCTGCATTTCTTCGGCCCTACCGAAACGCTGTACGAGGGCGATCCCGACAAGGCCCATGCCGATACCCAGGACGTCGATTTCCTCTTACGCGAAGCCAACAGCTTGTTTCCTTCGCTCGGCCTCGAACGTTCCGACATCGTCTCGACCTGGGCCGGCGTACGGCCGCTGACCTACGATCCTGCCCTTCCCATGGGACATCGCTCGCGGCGCATCTACGATCAGTCCGACGAAGGCATGCCCGATATGTTCTCGCTGAGCAACGGATCGCTCGGCGCGCACCGGCAGACAGGCAAGGACCTCGTCCAGGCCCTGCGCCAACGTGTCGCACCGTCGGATCCGCCCCAGGCCGGCCCGGCACCCGCCTCGCCCATTCCCGACCTCGCGCAGATCCTTGCCAAGGAGGACGTGGTGTTGCTGGATGACCTCATGACCCGCAGGCTGGGCCTGGCCTGGGATGCAGGCCACGGTCTGGACCAGGCTGCCGGGATCGCCGCCGTAGCGGCGCAATCCTGCGGCTGGGACGCCGCCCGGCAAGCAGAGGAAGTGGCACGCTACGAGGCTCGCACGCGATGCCTGTACGGCGTACGCAGCTAGGGGATCCGCATGACGGAAGCAACGCCCGCCCGCGCCCGCCCACAACTCGTACGGGCCCGCCCACCGTCGACGGCAACCATTCCGTTCCTGTTGAACGGCCTGCAGGTCCATGCGCGCAAAGGCGACACGGTATTGACAGCGCTGCTCACCCAGGCCGGGCACCTGCGCACCAGCGAATTCCTGGCCAGGCCTCGCGCCGGATTTTGCCTGATGGGCGCTTGCCAGGACTGCTGGGTCTCATGCTCTGATGGACGCCGCGTGCGCTCCTGCACGACCTTGATCGAGCCGGGCATGTCGCTGTGCCTGCCGCCCGCCGCGTTTTCCTGTCCTGCCAAGGGCGACACGCCCGTACCCGGCATGGAAGAAACAGGCGGCTGCACACCGCCTCACCCCCTCGGCGACAAACCATGCTTCCCGCAGCAGGATGCCGCGCAGTCTCCGGTGAAGCGCACAATGAATCCGAGGATCATCGTCATCGGGGGAGGCCCCGCCGGCATACGGGCCTGCGAGATTCTGGTCTCCCATGGACTGCAGCCAACGCTCATCGACGAGTCGCCTCGCCCTGGCGGACAAATCTATCGCCAGCCGCCCCAGGGCCGCGAGCGGCCCGCGCGGGCGCTGTACGGTTTCGAGGCCGGCAAGGCCAGGCGTCTGCACGAGACTGCGCAGACCCTGCTGCCTCACATCGACTATCACCCGGAAACCCTGGTCTGGAATGCCGCCCCCGGCATGCTGGATTTGCATGGTCCGCAGGGCATGGCCCGTCAGGCATATACCCATCTCATCCTCGCGACAGGCGCCACCGACCGAATCCTGCCCTTCGAAGGCTGGACCATTCCCGGCGTCTACTCGCTGGGCGGCGCCCAGGTTTCGCTGAAGCATCAGGACTGCCTGGTTGGCAACCGCGTCGCATTCGTCGGCACCGGACCACTGCTCTACCTGGTCGCTTATCAATACGCCAGGCAGGGCGCCCATGTCGCCGGCGTCTTTGACAGCGCCCCCTTTTCCGCCCAGTTGCGCGCTTTGCCAGGCATGTGCCGTAAACCGGCCGTGCTTGCCAAAGGGCTTTATTACCTGGCCTGGCTGCGTGCCCGTGGCATTCCCATCCATACATCTTGCACTCCGGTCCGTGTCGAAGGCAGCGAACATGTGCAAGGATTGCGCGTGCGCCAAGGGTCGCGAGAATGGACGGTGGCGTGCGACGCCGTAGCCACCGGCTACGGCCTGCGCTCGGAAACTCAACTGCCGGACCTGCTCGAATGCGAGTTCGACTACAGCCCGCTGCACCGCGCCTGGCTGCCCCGCCTCGATCCAGCGGGCCGCAGCTCCGTCGCCGGTATCTATCTGGCTGGCGACGGTGCGGGCATTGGCGGCGCCGACATGGCTGAGATTGCCGGCGCCCGGGCGGCGCTGGCGCTGCTGGCCGATATCGGCCGACTTGTCCCTCTACGGCAGGCGCGTTCCCTGGAACGGCGTATCAATCGCTGGCGCGCCTTCCGCCATGCGCTCGAACGCGCCTTTCCGTTTCCCGACTGGCAGGCATGGCCACGTCCCGGACATACCTTGCTCTGTCGCTGCGAGGAAGTCACCTGCGCCCAGGCCGTCGCGGCCCTGCAGATGGACGGCCAGCCCGAGCTCAACCGTATCAAGGCGCTTTGTCGCGTCGGCATGGGCCGCTGCCAGGGCCGCATGTGCAGTTCGGCCGCGGCCGAACTGCTGGCGGCGCAGGGCGATATCGATACGTCCAGCGTTGGGCGCCTGCGCTCCCAGGCGCCCGTCAAACCCATTCCACTGACGGCGCTGGGCGCCGATCCCTCTGCATGAACAGGATCTCTACCACAGCGGCCATCATCGGCGGAGGCCTGATCGGCTGCGCCAGCGCCCTGTTCCTGCGCCGCATGGGTATCGAGACGCTCATCATCGAGCGTGGCAACTGCGGCGCCTGTGCCAGCGGCGTCAATTTCGGCGGCGTGCGCCGGCAAGGCCGCGCTCGCGCGCAATTGCCGCTGGCCATGCGTGCCCATGAGATATGGAGCGAACTGCCGGCCTGGATAGGAACGGACGGCGAATACATGCGATCCGGACATCTCAAACTGGCGCGCAGCCTATCCGACCTGCAGGCGCTGGCCGACTATCGCGACCGCGTCAGCGATTTCGATCTCGGGCTGCAAATACTGGAAGGCGCAGCCTTCCGGCGCCGCTACCCGGAATTCGGCCCCGGAGTCATCGGGGGCTCGCTCTGTCCGGAAGACGGGCAGGCCAACCCCAGGCTGGTGGCGCCGGCATTCGCCCGCGCCGCGCAGTCACTAGGCGCACGCCTGTTGGCGCACACCCGGATCATGGAAGCCGCACCGCGCGCGGGCGGCTTCGCATTGCGCACCGAACAAGGCACATGCATCCATGCCGACTTCGTCGTGAATGCCGCGGGCGCCTGGGGGCATGACATCGCCCGCCTGTTCGACGAAGACCTGCCTCAGACTCCAGGCTACCCGACCATGGCGGTGACCGAGCCCCTGCCCTGCCTGCTGGGCGTCAGCCTGGGCGTCGAGGGCGGCGGCTTCTACGCCCGGCAGGTCGAACGCGGCAATGTCGTGATGGGCGGAGGCTTCGGCGAGTCCGTCGATCACGACTTGCGGGCCCGCCCCGGGCGGGCTCCCATGCAACGCATTGCCGAGCAGGCCGGCGAGATCCTGCCCGCCCTGCGCCATGCCCATCTCATCCGTTTCTGGTCCGGCGTGGAAGGCTACACCCCCGACAAGCAGCCATACCTGGGGCCCAGCACGAAGCATTCCGGCCTGATCCATGCCTTCGGATTTTCCGGAGCCGGATTCCAGATTTCTCCCGCGGCAGGAGAAGCCGTCGCGCAATTGCTGGCACACGGCAGCGCTCCTCTTCTCGATGCCGCTTTCTCTCCTGGCCGCCATACTACGGCCGCTACGAACGCAAAATCATGAGCCTGGTACTGATACGCAAGACCGCCCCCACCGATGCCTGGCTGGCTGCCCTGCATGCCCGCTGCCCGGATCTATCCGTGCACGTCTGGCCGGATACCGGCCCCCGCGAACAGGTCGAATTCGTGCTGACCTGGGCCGCGGATCCGGGCGTCATCGCCGGCTTCCCTAATCTCAAGGCCATTTTCTCGCTGGGAGCCGGAGTGGACCATGTGCTGAACGACCCCACCGTCCCTGCGCACCTGCCCGTCATCAGGATGATCGACCCCTCGCTTACGCAAGGTATGGTCCAGTACGTTACGTTGATGGTCCTGCAGTACCAACGCAGCCTGGCTTTCATGCAAAGCCAGCAACGTGCCGGCCGCTGGATCCGGCCGCAACCCGGTCCGCGCCGGATCGGCATCATGGGCATGGGGGAACTGGGCAGCGCTTGCGCACGATCTCTGGCCGCGCTGGGCTATGACGTCGCAGGCTGGAGCCGCCGTCCCAGGCAGCACAAGGACATCGCCTCCTTCTACGGCGCGGACGGCCTGACTGCCTTCCTGGCGCGTACCGACATCCTGATCAGTCTGCTGCCCTGCACGCCGGAACTGGAGAACATCCTGAACCAACAGACTTTCTCCCAACTGCCGCGTGGCGCCTACCTGATCAACGCCGGCCGCGGTGAACTGCTTGTGGAGGAGGATCTCATCGCCGCTATCGATGCAGGCCAGATGTCCGGCGCCGCGCTTGACGTGTTCCGCACGGAGCCGCTTCCCGACGGCCATCCCTTCTGGACGCATCCGGCCATCCTCGTCACACCGCACATCGCCAGCATGACCTCGCCAGCCACTGCTGTTGAGCACATCGCCGTCAATATCGCCCGCATTCGCGACGGCCTGGTACCTCACGGCCTCGTGGATCGCAAACTGGGTTATTGAACCGCCCCCCTCTCCGGAGGGCGTACCGAAAGACAAAAGCCAGCGGGAAGCATTTCCAGCTGGCCTTTCATACGACAGGCGTCGCGCATTATCGCGGAACGACACGCCCCCACAGCGCCGTTGTCACCTCGGCATTGTTCAGCGTGTAGAAATGCAGTCCGGGAGCGCCGCGTTCCAGCAGCCTCCCGCACAGTTGCGACACGACATCCAGGCCGAAGGCGCGGATGGATGCGCGATCGTCGCCGAAGTCCGCCAGCCGCAGGCGGATCCAGCGCGGGATCTCGGCGCCGCACATGTTCGAAAAGCGTGCCAGCTGCGCATTGTTCGTGATGGGCATGATGCCCGGAATCACCGGAATATCCACCCCCTGGGCTTGCAGGCGGTCGACGAAATCGAAGTAGGCGTCCGCATTGAAGAAGTATTGCGTAATGGCGCTGTCCGCTCCCGCCTTCACCTTGTCGACGAAATGCGCCAGGTCTTCCCTTGCGCTGAGCGACTGCGGATGCATTTCCGGATACGCCGCCACCTCGATGTGGAAGTGGTCGCCGCTGTGCTCCCGGATGAAGGCCACGAGGTCGCGGGCATGACGCATCTCGCCACTGTCGCCGCCCATGCCCGAAGGCAGGTCGCCGCGCAGCGCCACGATGCGGCGCACGCCCTGGGCCCGGTAGCCGTCCAGGAGCTCGGCCAGTTCGGCCTTGGCCGCGCCGATGCACGAAAGGTGCGGCGCGGTGTCGAACCCCAGGTTCTGCATCATGCGCACCGTTTCCACCGTGCCGCTGCGCGTGGAGCCGCCGGCGCCAAAGGTCACGCTGACGTAATCCGGATGCAGCGCCTGCATCTGCTTTGCGCTGCGCACCAGCTTCTCCTGCGCGGCGATGTCCCGCGGCGGGAAAAACTCCAGACTGAACTTCTTGCCACTACTACTCATATCAAGCGATCAACCTCGACAAAAGCCCGGCGACGATGCTGTAGACGAACGCGCCCAGCAAAGCCCACCAGAACCCGTTCACCTGGAATCCCTTCAGGATGGAACCGGCAAACCAGAACACCAGCGCGTTGAGCACCAGCAGGAACAGACCCAGCGTCACGATGGTGATGGGCAGGGTCAGCAGGACCAGCAGGGGCTTGACCAGCGTATTCAGCAGGCCGAGCACCAGAGCCGCGATAAGCGCAGATCCGAACGATGCCACGTTGATGCCGGGCAGCAGATAGGCCACGATCAGCAGCGCCACCGCATTCAGAATCCAGACGAGAAGTAGTTCCATGACTATGCTCCCTTGTTGTTGCCGGAATTGGCACTCCAGCATACAGCGGCCCATGCGGCCGCCGCAATCGCCGGGGGTACTGCATCAATCAATAGCGATAGTGGTCAGGCTTGTAGGGCCCGGCCGCCGGAACGCCGATATAGGCCGCCTGCTCCGCCGACAGCTCGGTCAGGCTCACGCCCAGCTTTTTCAGGTGCAGGCGCGCCACTTTCTCGTCCAGGTGCTTGGGCAGCACGTAGACCTTGCCCGTTTCATAGGCGTCGCCGCGCGTGAACAGCTCGATCTGCGCAATCGTCTGGTTGGTGAAAGAAGCCGACATGACAAACGAAGGGTGGCCCGTGGCGCAGCCCAGGTTCACGAGGCGGCCCTTGGCCAGCAGGATGATGCGCTTGCCATCCGGGAAGATCACGTGATCGACCTGGGGCTTGATCTCTTCCCACTGCAGGCCTTCCAGGCCGGCGACGTCGATTTCGTTGTCGAAGTGACCGATGTTGCAGACGATGGCCTGGTCCTTCATGCGGTCCATGTGGGCGCGCGTAATGACGTTGTAGTTGCCGGTTGCCGTCACGAAGATGTCGCCCTTGTCGGCGGCCTCTTCCATGGTCACGACCTTGTAGCCTTCCATGGAAGCCTGCAATGCGCAGATAGGATCGATTTCCGTGACCCACACCTGGGCGCGCAGCGCGGCCAGCGCCTGCGCGCAACCCTTGCCCACATCGCCGAAACCGCAGACCACGGCAATCTTGCCCGCCACCATGACGTCGGTGGCGCGCTTGATGCCGTCCACCAGGGACTCGCGACAACCATACAGGTTGTCGAACTTGGACTTGGTGACGGAGTCGTTGACGTTGATGGCCGGGAATGCCAGCTCGCCCTTCTGCGACATCTGATACAGACGGTGCACGCCGGTCGTGGTTTCTTCGGTCACGCCCTTGACGGCCTGCAGGCGCACGGAGTACCAGTGCGGATCCGCCGCGAGACGCTCGCGGATGGCGGCGAACAGCACGCGCTCTTCCTCGCTGCCCGGCTTGTCCAGCACGGAGGCGTCCTTTTCCGCCTTTGCGCCCAGGTGCAGCAGCAGCGTGGCATCGCCGCCGTCGTCCAGGATCATGTTGGCATGCTGGCCGTTGGGCCAGTTGAAGATCTCGTGCGTGTACTTCCAGTAGTCTTCCAGCGTTTCGCCCTTGATGGCGAACACGGGCGTGCCGCTGGCGGCGATGGCGGCCGCGGCGTGGTCCTGCGTGGAGAAAATGTTGCACGAGGCCCAGCGGACCTCGGCGCCCAGCGCCTTGAGCGTTTCGATCAGCACGGCAGTCTGGATGGTCATGTGCAGGCTGCCCGCGATGCGCGCGCCCTTCAGGGGCTGCGCCGCGGCATACTCTTCGCGCGTGGCCATCAGGCCGGGCATTTCGGTTTCGGCGATGGCGATCTCGCGACGGCCCCAGCCGGCGAGCGCAATATCGGCGATCTTGTAGTCTGTGTTGTCTGTGGATGCGGAAATGGGTCGGGTCACTGCGGTCATCGTGTCTTTCTCCGGACGGGAACACGCAAATCGAGCGACCGAGCAATACGCCTCACCTCGACCTGCATGAACAGCAAAAGAGGTGAGCGTCGTTGCTGCCGGCGGACATGCTCCGCCGGAAACGGAATCCGAGCCTGGCGGACGCTGTCTGCGCCCGTCGCAACGCTCCTCGGATTCGCTGGAACGGGAGGGATTGTACCAATAACGCGTCAGTCGCGTGAAGAGTTCTCCCCCGGCTAGTTGCCATCGGCGCGTCCCTTGGCCGGCGGCGCCTTGGGCTGTTGGCGCGCCTGTTGCAGCAGCGTGGCGCACTGGTTGTCTTCTTCCCCCGTGCTGGGCGCCACCAGCGCCAGCAGGCCGGCCGCCGGGGTCAGCAACACACCCAGCGCCACGGCGCCCGCCCCGCGCACGGCCAGCGGCAATGCATGCACGCCGGCCTGCGGGTCGCCGAAGGTACCACGCACGTACAGCGGCGAGCGCAAGGAAAATATCCGTACACCCTTGCTTTCAGGCGTGATATCCAGATCCAGTTTTTCGTCCTTGAAATTGACGGCGCCGTCGACCAGCACCAGCGCATTCTCGGTATCCAGCACGAAGACCCTCGGGGTCATCACGCCGCGCTGCATCTTCAGATCGGCCGCGCCGCAGTTGATCTTGACCTCTTCATCTCCGAACAGCTTGCCGACCACGTAGTTGCCCACATTCAGTCCGGCGATCTCCATCAGGGCGCGGCTGATCATGCCGTCGTTGACCAGCAGCTTGGTATCGCCGCTGGCGCCGCCCAGCAACGCAGCCACGGAATTGCCCGTGCCGGTGAGCGCCGTATCGCCGTTCAACTGGCCAAGGGCCTGCTGCATCGACTCCACCTTGGGAAACAACTGCTTCAGGCGCAGGCCGCGCGCCGCGATCTGCGCTTTGCCGGCCATGGGCGTGCTGCCGCCATCGAGCCTCAGTGTGGCATCGATCGTTCCGCCCGCCATGCCGAAACGCAGCGGGTCGAGCGTCAGCAGGCCGTCGTCCATGACCAAATGGACATTCAGCCTGGAAATGGGCAAGGCCTCGTCATAAATGATGCGATCGGCGGTGAGCGTCACGTCGGCATCCATGGCGCGCCAGCGATCAGTGCGGAATTCCTGCGTGGGCAGCACCTTGCCGCCGGCCGGCCGTTTTGCGTCGTTGCCGCCGGATTCGCCCTTGGCCTTGCTTCCGGGCTGAACGCCGACCAGCGGGCCCAGGTCGCGCATGCGCAGCAATCGGGAATCGAGATTGCCGGCGAGCCTGGGACGCGGCTCTTCCGCAGTGAAGGTCAGGTCGCCATGCAGGTCGCTGGCCCCGACTTTGCCGTTGAAATCGCGATAGTGGAACTCGGCGCCGCCGGGCTCCTGCAGACGGGCGACAAGACGGCCGTCGGTAGCATAACGAGGCGTGTCGGGCAGAGTGACCCCGATCAGGGGATACAGGTCGGACATGGTGGCTCCCGACAGTTCCAGCCGCAAGTCCAGCGCCCCCAGATTGGCGGGATCGGTCAGCGTCCCGGCCACGGCGATGCGCGTATTGCCTATCGCAACATCGGCCTGCAGGGGAAACGGCTGCCCGGGGTCGCGAATTGCCAGCATGCCGCCGATCTTGCCCTCGCCGCGCAGCGACAAGTTCTTGTAGCGTCCTTTTACATTCCAGCCGAATACATAGTCGGGAGGAGATGCGCCCATCTTGTCCGGCTGAGATGCCTGTGCCTGCCGCGCACCCGAGCCAGGAGCCGGCGAAGCACCGACTGGTTTGTCGTCGGGAGCCGGCTTGTCGGCTACTGGCTTTTCTGTCGGAGACGGTTCCTGGCCGTCCGGCTGGCCGGCGATCTCGGCAAAGGGTACAGGCTTGCCCAGCGAATCGATTTGCGCCTCGATGTCGGCATGCAATGTTTCGTCACGGAATTTCACCTGTCCCTGATCGAAGCCGATCTGGTCGATGCTCACCTCCCAGGGTGAAGGCTCGCCGCTTTCGGGCAGCGTGAACACCCAGTTGGCGCGCCCGTCTTTGAGGCGCTGCAGATTGGCGGCGGGGCCGGTCAGTTGAATCTCGCGGATGACCACATGCTGATCCAGCAGAGGCAAGGGCGACAGGCTGAATTCGGCCCGCTCGAGCGTGGCCATCTGAGGCGCTTCGGCCCACTCGGGATTGCCGATGGTCACGCCCTCCATGCCAATGCGCGGCCAGGGCACCCAGCCGCGCCAGCCGGATTCATCCGCCGGACGCCGCCACCGCACGGTCAGATCGCCATTGATGGCGAACGGCCGGCCGATGGCGGCCGAGACACGCTCATTGATGGTGGGCTTGAGCCGATTCCAGTCGAATAGCGCAATCACCGCCACCATGACCGCCAACACCAGAATAAGGACGCCTGCAAATCCGATCAGTATTTTCTTCGCATGTGTCATGGCCGCTGCTCCTTTGCCGGGCCATGCCCGATGTCCCGGCCTGCGTCTTGTTATTAGGGTATGCGCGAATATGGCTATCGCTGATAAGTAAATATGTGCGGATTTTTCCAAATAAGGAAAAATCCGCACACGAAGCAATTATTAATGATATTATTAATAAAACCCACCCAATACACAACACTGCACACGCCAGACCGCGCACATAGAGAACCGGCACACCATGAAGCACGACAGCGGAAATCATGCCACGCTGGCCTCGATCGTCGGCAGCCTGGAAGCCGACATTATTTTCGGGCGCCTGCGCCCGCATCAGGAACTGGTCGAAGACACGCTCATGGCGCGATTCGATGCCAAGCGGCACGTAGTACGCTCCGCCATCCAGGCGCTGGTGGACCGCCATATCGTCATCAAGCCGCGGGCGCGCTCCGCCCGCGTGAAGGATTTCACGCCGCGCGAAGTGGACGAGCTGTACGCCATGCGCGCACTGCTGCAGCGCGAAGCCGTCAATCTCATGCCGTTTCCCGTCGACGGTGCGGCATTGCAGGCCCTGCGGGCACTGCATGAGGAATATGCCGAAGCCGCGCTGGGCGGTGCGGATCCCTTGCAGATCCATCAACTGAACGACCGCTTTCACCAGCAGTTGTTCGCCCTGTGCGGCAACGAGACCTTGTGCAAGGCGATCTCCTTCTACACTGAAGCCACGAATCCCATCCGCTCCTACGGCATCACCGACAAAGCATGGCTGACCCAGGCAATCGGCGAACACGCCGCCATGCTCGACGCCATGGAAACCCAGAACCGCGCGACCCTGGCAGACCTGGTCGTGCAACACATGCAACCTACCCGCCTACGCTGGGAATCCCTGCACGGCGCCGCCTGACCAACCTGAACACTTCCATCATGGCAAACACTACCTACGACTATCTGATCATCGGCGCGGGCATCGTCGGCGCCGGCCTGGCCGCTGAAATCGTCCAGCGCAAGCCCGGCGCGCGCGTGCTGGTGGCGGAAAAAGAATCCCGCGCCGCCTTCCACCAGACGGGCCGCAACAGCGGCGTGGTGCACTCGGGCGTCTATTACACGCCTGGCAGCCTCAAGACGCGCTTCTGCCGCGAAGGCCTGGGGCGCCTGAAAGCCATGTGCGAAGCGCGCGGCATCGGCTACGAAACCCGTGGCAAGCTGCTGGTCGCCACCAACGATCTGGAAGAATCCCGGCTGGCGGGGCTGGAAGAGCGCGCCGCGCAGAACGGCGTCCATGCCGAGCGCCTGGACCTGGGCGCCTTGCGCAAGCTCGAACCCGCCATCACGGGCCAGGCCGCGCTGCGCATTCCCGAGACAGCCATCATCGACTACACCGGCGTCACAAACGCCCTGCTGAGCGATGTGGAAAACGCCGGCGGCACTGTGCGCATGAACGCGCCCGTAACGCATATCGCGCAGTCCGGTTCTTCCTATCGCGTCACGGTGGGCGGCGAAACCGTCGAGGCGGGCCGCGTCATCGCCTGCACAGGGCTGGCGTCGGACCGCGTGGCCAAAATGATGGGCATCGATCCGGAGATACGCATCCTGCCGTTTCGCGGAGAGTACTTCGTGCTGCCCGCCGCGCTGAACCAGGTCGTCAGCCACCTGATCTATCCCGTGCCTGATCCGAAACTGCCCTTCCTCGGCGTGCACCTGACGCCGATGATCGACGGCACCATCACGGTCGGCCCCAACGCCGTCCTGGCGCTCGCGCGCGAGAAATACACGCGCTTCAGCGTCGACCCGCGCGACGCCATCGATACGCTGACTTATCCCGGCCTCTGGAAAATGCTGGCGCGCCATCCGGGCGCCACCTGGAGCGAGCTGAAGGGCTCGCTTTCCAAGCGCATCTACCTGGAAGCCGTGCGCAAGTATTGCCCGCAGATCCAGCTGCCCGACCTGAGCATCTACCGCAGCGCCAACCGCGCGCAGGCCGTGCGTCCGGACGGCACGCTGGTCGACGACTTCCTGATCAAGTCCAAGGACGGCATCACCGCCATCCTTAATGCCCCGTCGCCCGCGGCAACCTGCGGCCTGCCTATTGCTGCGTATATCGCGGATCAGATTTTGTAGGTCCCGCCTGCGGCGGCGCAGCACCAGGCTACAGTTCGCCAAAGTAAAACGCCAACCCGTCGCAGGTTGGCATTTTGGCGTCTTCTCTTGCCCCAAAGGCCTGGCATCATCGCCGCCTGGACCGTGGCTTTCCAGGCGGATAAGGCCCTCAATAGCGTCCGGACAGCAAAGCCCCCGCATCCGGCACCCGGCGCTCCAGCCCAAGCGCCTCGAGCATGGAATAAACCGTTGCAATGGCAGCCGTGAGGACCGGAATACCGTAGCGATCCTCCACCGCCTGCACCGATGCCAGCGACGGCATCTGCACGCAAGCAGACAGGACAATGGCGTCCACGCCCGTCGTATCCAGCCTGTCCACATGCCGCGCCGGCGCCATCGGATCCTGCCGCCCCACCTCCAGGTTGTCGGCAATCTCCAGAGAAAGGCTGTCATGTACGGCAATGCCTTCATGCTCGATGTAATCGACCACACGTTGCGTCAATGGCTTCATGTATGGCGTCAGGATGGAAACCTTTTTCGCGCCCAGACGCTCCAGCCCGCGAACCAGGGCGCCTGCGCTGGACACCACTGGCGCCGGCGCGCCATTGGACCGGGTGACCTCATGCAGCCTGGTTTCGGACACGCAGTGATAGCCCAGTCCCTGGCTCATAATGGCTACCAGGCAGGCGTATCCCAACACATCCACGCGGGCATCCGACAGCTCCAGCGCACAACGATCCGAATCCCGATCCATGGCCGCCAACTCCTCCGCCGTGACCTTCTTCATCCTCATGCGGCTGGAATGAAAGGTGAAGCGCTCACGGGGAAACTGCGTTTGGCGCGCCAACAGCATGGCGGGGATTTCCGTTTCCATCGTCGTGTTGGAACTGGGTACGATCTGTCCAATACGGAATGCCTGATCTGCCTGGGTATTCATATCCATATCTACTCCTGAAAACAATTCACTCTGCCTGAATGCCTGCCGCCTCGATTGTCTTGGCCCAATATGCCAGTTCTTCGTCGACACGCGCCTGCAGCACATCCGTCGCTTCAAAACGCGCTTCAATACCAGCGCCTGCAGCCCGCTCCTGTACTGCGGGATCATTCACCGCGGTTTCCAGGGCGGCCGACAACTGCCGCAACACATCCGCAGGCGTATCTCGCGGAGCAAAAATGCCGACCCAGGCGTTCAGGGAGAACTCAGGCAGACCAGCTTCCGCCGTCGTGGGAACCTCCGGCAGCATGGGATGGCGCTTGTCGCTCGCCACCGCCAGCCCCTTGAGCTGGCCGCCCTGGACATAGCCCATGACGGACGGCGGTGTCGTAATGAATATCTGCACATTGCCCGCCACGACATCCTGGATGGCCGCGCCGGATCCGCGATACGGGATATGGGTGATGTTCGTTCCCGTCTGCTGCTTGAAGATTTCCGTACCGATATGGGACAGGGAGCCGACACCTTGCGACGCGTAGTTCACTTCGGCAGAACCTTCCTTCAGATACTTGATCAGATCCTGCAGCGTATCCCCGGGAATGGAGGGGTGCACGGCAACGACATTGGTAGAAACCGTTACCAGCCCCACCGGCACAAAATCGGCCGGCGCCCATGGCAGGTTCTTGGTCAGGGCGGGATTGCCGACATGATAGGCGGAATAGGAAACCAGCAGGGTATGGCCGTCGGGCCGCGCCTTGGCGACATGACGGTAAGCAATGTTGCCGCTGCCGCCATCCTTGTTCTCCACGACTACGGTGCCGCCCAGCGCCTTGCCGAACAGATCGCTGACCAGCCTCGCCGAAGTATCCACCAAGCCGCCGGGTGGATTGGGCACGACCATGGATACAGGCTGCGAGGGAAAACTGCTTGCATGAACAGCACTGGAGACCAGTGTGGACAGCAAAAGGAATTTCAGATGTTTGCGCATTACTTATGTCTCCTGTGGCGGATGGTGGTGAATCTCCTGCAACAAGGACATTATTGATGGCCGTAGCAATATGTTCCAATATTGAATTAATCTTGATCAATATCTTTTACGAATACATTCACAACAGGATCAGGCATCATGGAACTGCGTCAACTGCGTTATTTCTCCGTCCTGGCTGAAGAGCTCAATTTCACCCGGGCCGCCGAACGCCTGAATATCTCCCAGCCGCCGCTGAGCGTGCAGATTTCCCAACTGGAAGACGAGCTGCAGGTGCAGTTGTTCACACGCTCCAGCCGGAAGGTCGAACTAACAGAAGCCGGACGCACTTTCCAGCGCACCATTGCCAATGTCTTCGGTCATTTGCACGATGCCATCATTCGTACGCAGGAGGTCGAGCAGGGCATCGCGGGCCATATCGATATCGGATTGTCCGGCTCGCATTTTCTCAGTCCCCTGCCCGGCCTGATCCATCAATATCTCCGGCGATCGCCCGATATCGCCATTGCCCTGCACGAGATGCAGCCCGCACAACAACTGGAAGCACTGAGAAGAGGCCGCCTGGACGTCAGCATATCCCGCACAGAGGTCAACGACGACACGCTGTTCAGCACACTGCTCTGGAGAGACCCGGTCGTGGCGGCGCTTCCACACGGACATCCTTTATCCGATAAAAAACCGCTGGTGCTGGACGACCTGCGGAACGCGGCTTTTGTCATGCTGAAGCCGGAAACCTCAGGCTTTGCGCAGCGGCTATACAGTGCCTGCCTGAGCGCGGGATTCGCGCCGAATGTCTCTCAGCACATCGCCGAAGTTCCCGCTCAACTGAGCCTGGTTGCCGCCGGGCTGGGCGTGGCGCTGGTACCGGAATCCACTTGCCAGCAGCCGGAAGGATTTGTCGTCCGCAAGCTGAAAGGCCGCATCCCCAACGGCGATGTCTATGCCGTTCGGCGGCAGGGGGAACCGCAGGTCACGGCCGTGGATCATTTCCTGCAATATATGAAAAATGCCAGCACCCCAGTCTGAACAAAGCGGCCAAAGAAAAACGCCGATCCTTATGAGATCGGCGTTTTTCTATCGGGCCTCAAAGGCCTGGCGTCATACCGCAGCCTTGAGCGCAGCCGCCTTGTCCGTCGCTTCCCAGGTGAACTCGGGCTCGGGACGGCCGAAGTGGCCGTAGGCTGCCGTCTTCTCATAGATCGGGCGCAGCAGGTCGAGCATGTTGATGATGCCCTTGGGACGCAGGTCGAAGTGCTCATGCACCAGCGCGGCGATCTGCTCGTCGGGAATGACGCCAGTGCCTTCCGTGTACACCGTGATGTTGATGGGCTCGGCCACGCCGATGGCGTAGCTGACCTGCACCTGGCATTGGCGCGCCAGGCCCGCGGCCACAATGTTCTTGGCGACATAGCGCGCGGCATAGGCGGCCGAGCGGTCTACCTTGGACGGATCCTTGCCCGAGAAAGCGCCGCCGCCGTGCGGGCATGCGCCGCCGTAGGTATCGACGATGATCTTGCGCCCGGTCAGGCCGCAATCGCCCTGCGGGCCGCCGATGATGAACTTGCCGGTGGGGTTGACCAGATAGCGCGTCTTGGCGGTCAGCAGGCCTTCCGGGAAGCTGGGCTTGATGATCTCGGACACAACGGCTTCATGGATATCGTCCTGCGACACATCGGGCGCATGCTGGGTGGACAACACGACGGTGTCCACTTCGACCGGCTTGCCGTCGACATAGCGGAAGGTGACCTGGGACTTGGCATCGGGACGCAGCCAGGGCAAGCGGCCGTCCTTGCGCAGCTCGCTCTGGCGCTGCACCAGGCGGTGCGCGTACCAGATGGGGGCAGGCATGAGGTCGGGGGTTTCGTCGCAGGCATAGCCGAACATCAGGCCCTGGTCGCCGGCGCCCTGGTTTAGGATTTCCTCGGGCGAGCGGTCCACGCCCTGGGCGATGTCGGGAGACTGCTTGTCGTAGGCGACCAGCACCGCGCAGCCCTTGTAGTCGATGCCGTATTCGGTATTGTCGTATCCGATGCGGCGGATGGTGTCGCGCGCCACCTGGATGTAGTCCACGTTGGCCGTGGTGGAGATTTCACCGGCGAGCACGACCAAGCCGGTATTGCACAGCGTTTCGGCTGCGACGCGCGCGTTGGGATCCTGGGTAAAGATGGCGTCGAGGACAGCGTCGGAAATCTGGTCCGCGACTTTGTCGGGATGGCCTTCGGAAACGGATTCCGAGGTAAAGAGAAAATCGTTGTTTGCCACAGCGGTACGTCCTATGAACAGCCGGTGCTACCGGCGTCGAGGTTGAACGGAACGCGTTGCACCTCGGACAGTCACAGCTATGTGGTCAATCTGGGCGCGACGCTTTAGCGGTTTTTTTCGGTACCCCCCCCAAGGGGAATGCCCATCGCTCCGCAAGTTGTCGGTTAACTCAGCGATGAACGCCATTTTAGGCGAAAATACGGCCTTGTGTCCTGACTCGCATCCAACTCCACTTTCATCGAAGGGTATTCATATCGTCATGTTGCTGGCCGTTTCCCGTCTGCTGGCTGCGCTTCCGCTGTCTTTCCTGCAAAACGCCGGACGCCTGATCGGGCGGATCGTCTACCGTTTTCCAGGCAAGTACCGCAACCGGCTGCAGGCCAATATGCGCCAGGCTGGCTATACCGACACGGCCCTGATGCGCAGGGCTGCCGCCGAGGCCGGCGCAATGATGAGCGAAATACCCAAGATCTGGATGCGCACGGAAGACGTCCTGTCCAAGACCGTCGTCAGCGGCGATACGGAGGTGATACCTCAAGCACTGGCCGAAGGCAGGGGCGTCATCTACCTGACTCCGCACCTGGGCGGCTTTGAAATCACTCCTCGGTATCTGCTGCGGTACGGGCCCATCACCGTCATGTTCCGCCCTCCCCGCAAGGCCATCCTGGAACCCCTCATCACAAGCTCGCGCAAGATGCCTGGCCTGCGGACCGTGCCCACCAACATGCAAGGCGTGCGCGAGTTCGTCCGCGCCCTCAAGCGCGGCGAGGCCATCGGCATGCTGCCGGACCAGGTCCCGGGCGAAGGCGATGGCGTATGGGCCCCCATGTTCGGCCGCCACGCCCTGACCATGACGCTTGCGGGCAAACTGGCGCGGCAAACCAACGCCGTCCTCATCATCATGGCGAGCGAACGGTTGCCCAAGGGCCAGGGCTGGCGCATACACATCAACCGTGTGCCCGACCCGCTGCCTGAAAACCCCGTTGAAATGGCCACACTGATCAATCAGTCCATGGAAACCATGATCCGCAGATTTCCCGAACAGTACCTATGGGGCTACAACCGCTACAAGTCGCGCGACGACGCCCCTCCTCGCCCGGAGGACGCGCAGTGAGCAAGACCCTGTCGCTGCTGCGCGCCGTCTTCGGCCACTTCGGACGCATCTCCACTCCCGCGCGGCTGCGCTGGGGCGCCGCACTCGGCTGGCTGGCCCCTCGCCTGATGCGCTCCCGCGCCCACATCGTGCGCACCAATCTCGGCCTGTGCTTCCCCGAGCTTACGCCGGAGCAGCGCGAACACCAGTTCCGCCGCCACTTCCGCCTGCTGGGACAGTCGGTGGTCGATCGCGGGCTATGCTGGTTCGGGACGCGCGAACGCATCATGGACACAGTGCAAATCGAAGGATTGGAACACCTGGACCGCCTGATGGCGGAGCAGCGCCCCATCCTGATGCTGGCCCCCCATTTCATCGGACTGGATGCCTCCGCCACCCGCCTGACACTGCACCTGCGCGAATCGGCCACGCTGTACACGCGCCAGCGCAATCCCGATGTGGACCGACTGGTGCGCGAGGGGCGCGGGCGCTTCAACACCGTGCACCTGGTCAGCCGGCACGATGGCGTGCGCGGCCTGATCCGCCACCTGCGCGCAGGCATCCCCACGTATTACCTGCCCGACATGGATTTCGGCGAAAAAGGCGCGGCCTACGTGCCTTTCTTCGGCGTTCCCGCGGCCACGCTGCTGACCACGGCGCAGATCGCGCGCGCCCGGGATGCCGCCGTCGTGCCCATCGTCAGCCGGCTGGACCTGGAGACCGGCAAGTACCATGTCTCGGTACTGCCTCCCATGGAAAACTTCCCCGGCAACGACGACAACGAAGCCGCCACGCATCGCGTCAACCGATTGATCGAAGACCACGTCAGGCCCGATCCCGCCCAATACTATTGGGTGCATCGCCGCTTCAAGACGCGTCCCGCCGGCGAACCCGGCGTTTACTGAGTCCCGGACACACCGCATGCATACGCTCTCCTCTCCGCCCCCGGGCGCCTGGCGCTTTGCCAAGATGCACGGCGCAGGCAACGACTTCGTCGTCCTGGACGCAGTCAGCCAGCCCATCGAACTGACGCCGGAACTGGCGCGGCGGCTGGCCGACCGCCACTTCGGCATCGGCGCCGACCAGATCCTCATCGTCGAGAATCCGATGCACCCCGAGGCCGACTTCCGCTACCGCATCTTCAATGCGGACGGCGGCGAGGTCGAGCACTGCGGCAACGGCGCGCGCTGCTTCGCCCGCTTC
Organism: Paracandidimonas soli; assembly: GCF_004342005.1. GTDB lineage: Bacteria > Pseudomonadota > Gammaproteobacteria > Burkholderiales > Burkholderiaceae_B > Paracandidimonas > Paracandidimonas soli. Next base: position 411,988 of record NZ_SMBX01000001.1, on the reverse strand, counting down.
GTCCGCGAGCAGGGTCTGTCACGCCGCAATCCGCTGCGCGCTGAAATCTGCACAGGCCTGCTCACGCTGACACTGGAGGACTCCGGCGAAGTCAGCGTCGACATGGGCCAGGTCTCGTTCGAGCCCGGCAGCCTGCCGTTCGACCCCGACGGCCTGGCCTCGCGCCGGCAGGGCGACGCCACGATCTGGCAACTGCCGCTCGACGGCCTGCCCACCGTGGAGTTCGCCGCGCTGGCAATCTCCAATCCGCACGCGGTGCTCATCGTGGATGACGTAGCCACGGCGCCCGTCGGCACGCTTGGCCCGGCCATCACGCACCATCCGCGCTTCGCCAACGAGGTGAACACAGGCTTCCTGCAAGTGGTGGACCGCCACAACGCCCGCCTGCGCGTGTACGAGCGCGGCGCGGGAGAAACCCTTGCCTGCGGCACCGGCGCATGCGCCGCCGCCATCACAGGCATCCGCATGGGCCTGCTGGACAGCCCGGTCAAGGTGCAAACCCGCGGAGGATGCCTTACCATCGCATGGAATGAAACCGGCCTGCGCATGAGCGGGCCCGCCACTACCGTATTCCAGGGCTGGATCGACCCGCACGCTCTGGTCCGCCCAACCGAATTCAAGGATATCGCCGCATGAGCACCGAACCGCAACAACTCACCGCCGATGACGTCGCCCTGTTCCTGACGCAGAACCCCGAGTTCTTCCAGCAGCATGCCGATGTGTTCGCCAATCTGCGCGTGCCGCATCCGAACGAAACCCGTGCCATCTCCCTGGGCGAGCGCCAAATCATGACGCTGCGCTCGCGCGCCAAGGAGCTGGAGTGGCGGCTGGCCGGCCTGGTCCACAATGCCAAAGGCAACGAAAAGATCAATCACACGCTGACGGCATGGTGCGCGCGCATGCTGGCCGAGACCGACGCCACACGACTGCCTCAGCAGATCGTCGACAGCCTGCGCCAGTTGTTCGAGCTGCCCGACGTCGCCCTGCGCGTATGGGACACGGCAAGCCTGCCCGACGATACCTGGACGGCGGATATCACCGACAGCACTCGCACCTACGCCGCCAGCCTGTCCTCCCCCTATTGCGGCCCGCTGAAAGACCATGAAGCCGCCGGCTGGCTGTCGGCTGCGCCGGCATCGCTCGCCATCATCCCCCTGTCCACCGCAGGCCAGCCGCCCTTCGGCCTGCTGGTGCTGGGCTCGGACGATGCCGAGCGCTTCACCAGCGACATGGGGACCGCATTCCTGGTCACCATCGGCGAACTGAGCAGCGCCGCCCTCAGCCGTCTGGGCTTCTCCCCCGCGGCCGCCTGAACGGAACCCTGAAGCCATGCCGTCCGCCAGCCTGCCCCAGCCCATGCGGGACTGGCTGCATCATCTGGAAACCCACCGCCGGTATTCCAGCCACACGCTGGACGGCTACCGGCGCGACCTGCGCCTGCTGGTGGACCTGTACCCGGACACGCCGCCCGCATCTCTCACCGAAAGCCACATCCGGCAGGCCATCGCCCACCTGCACCGCGACGGCCTCAAGCCGCGCAGCCTGGCGCGCGCGCTGGCCGCCTGGCGTGGCTTCTACCAATGGTGGGCGCCGCAGGCCAGGTTGGAGCGCAACCCCACCACGGGCGTACGCGCCCCCAAGGCGCCGCGCTCCCTGCCCAAGGCCTTGTCGGTGGAGCAGGCGCAGTCCCTGCTCGACCGGCCCAATCTGCCGCGCCCCTCCAGCGCCGTGGAATGGCGCGACCAGGCCATGTTCGAGGTGCTGTATTCCAGCGGCCTGCGCCTGGCCGAGCTGGTCAGCCTGGACTGGCGCTACACGCACTCGCCCACCTATACTTCGCGCAGCTGGATACAGCTGGAAGAGTGCGAAGCCACCGTCATGGGCAAAGGCAGCAAAACGCGCACGCTGCCGCTGGGTTCGCAGGCCATCGTTGCGCTGAAGGAATGGCTGGAACTGCGTCCATCGCTGCTGACGGCGGTCTCCGGCGACGAGGACAGCCAGGCGGCGCTGTTCCTGGGAGCGCGCGGCAAGCGCATTTCTCCGCGCGTCGTGCAACTGCAATTGAACCGCCTGGCCACGCTGGCCGGCCTGCCGCTGGGCGTGCATCCGCACAGCCTGCGCCACAGCTTTGCGAGTCACATGCTGCAGTCCGCGCAGGACCTGCGCGCCGTGCAGGAAATGCTGGGCCACGCCAACATATCGACCACGCAGATCTACACGCGACTGGATTTCCAGCATCTGGCGCAGGTATACGACAAGGCGCATCCCCGGGCGCAGAAGAAGGGGTAGCCGCAAGAGGTGTTGCAATTTGGCAAACGAAGCGGCCGTTCTTCCTCCTACGAGTACCTATGGATGCGGGCAAAGTGCTAAGATTGTGGCCTTCGGGGCGGTAGCTCAGCTGGGAGAGCGTCGCGTTCGCAATGCGAAGGTCGGGAGTTCGATCCTCCTCCGCTCCACCAAAATTCCCAGTGAAAACAAGGCACTACATCGCTAAATGTAGTGCCTTGTTTTGCATTTCAGGGCAGATTTTCCCATGGCAGGTGTGACAAGGAGTGGATGAAGCCCTCAAGCTATGGCGCATCAGGCAGCGCTGCCCGGGTACTCCAGCTTGAGACGCAGCATGTCAAAAAGCTGGATGCCATCCTCGAATATCGGCTCAGGGTAATGATTGACGAAAAAATCACGGTCAATACCCGTCACCCGAAATCCATGCCGCTGGTAGAAGGCAAGCTGGTAGCCAAATGTGCCAGTGCCCACCTCTATCCGGCTTGCGCCGGACTTGTGAAAGAAAGCAATGACCCACTGCAGAAGCGCTGTGCCACATCCGGTTTTCTGATGAGCTGGCTGGACGGCGATGCTCATCAACTCGTGCGCGCCTTCGCCAAGCGGCCGAACTACGCATGCGCCAACCACGTACCCTCCTCTCGAAGCTACAAAGCACTTTGACGTGAAGAGGTAGGAACGAACTTTGTCTTCGGAAGGGTCCGCGAGCAGCAGCAACTCCAATGGAACATCCGCCGCTGAAACCTCATAGATCAGTAGCGACATACTTGTTCTATTGCCTGATGCCGGATCAATGCGCAGACCGGCAAGCGGCGGCGCTGGCTGGCAAGATGCCGAACGCGATCGCTCAACGCACTGTCGATATTGAAAGAGGGGGCCATAGTGAAACGCTTATACATGGTCATACTTGGCGATCATAGTTCCTTCCTTTCTCCAAGCCAATCCAGACCGGTGCGGAATCATGGCTCCCCCCTCCGTTTCATGCGGGAGAGCCAAAGTCGTACAACGCCACGGGATTGCGCACCAGCGCCTGCTCGCGCAACTCGGGCATCGACAGCCTGCGCGCCAGCAGCTCGACCAGTTCTGCATCGTTGGGCATGGTCCCCGGGAGCATGCCCTGCGGCCAGTCCGTGCCCGATCTACTGACGCTACGCAGTTGCGCGGTCAGCGTGACCAAGCGCTTGTTCGATCCAGCGGACGTTCCTGAAATTGATTCACTCGGCAAAACGGCGACCAGCCCATTGCGCTGGTCGCCGTTTTTATGCTGCAGCCGACACAATCACACCTTCTCCAGCGCCTGCTCCAGATCCGCCAGCAAGTCATCGATATGCTCGATGCCGATGCACAGGCGCACGGTCTCTTCCTTCACCCCGGCCTTCTCCAGTTCCTCGGGCGAAAGCTGGCGGTGCGTGGTGCTGGCCGGGTGCGTGGCCAGCGAACGCGTGTCGCCGATGTTGACCAGGCGAGTGAAGAGCTGCAGCGCGTCCAGAAAGCGCGCGCCGGCCTCGCGACCGCCTTCCGCCGACTTCACGCCGAAGGTGAACAAGCCCGAGGCACGGCCGCCCATGTATTTTTGCGCCAGCGCATGGTCCGGGTGATCGGGCAGGCCCGCATAGCTGACCCAGGCGACTTTGGGATGCTTCTGCAGGAACTGCGCAGCCTTTAGCGTGTTGTCGCAAATACGGTCCATGCGCAGCGCCAGCGTCTCCATGCCCTGGATGATCTGCCAGGCATTGAAAGGCGAAAGCGCGGCGCCCATGTTGCGCAGCGGTACCACGCGCGCGCGGCCGATGTAGGCCGCCGGGCCCAGGGCTTCGGTATAGACAACACCGTGATAGCTCTCATCAGGCTCGTTCAGGCGCCTGAAGCGCGCCTTGTGCTCCGCCCAGGGGAATTTTCCGCTGTCGACCACAATACCGCCAAGGCTGTTGCCGTGCCCGCCCATGTACTTGGTGAGCGCGTGCACCACAATGTCGGCGCCGTGCTCGAAGGGGCGCAGCAGATAAGGGCTGGGCACGGTGTTGTCGACGATCAGAGGCACGCCATGGCGATGCGCCACTTCGGCGATGGCCGCGATGTCGGTCACATTGCCCGCCGGGTTGCCGACGGACTCGATGAAGACGGCCTTGGTCTTCTCGTCAATCAGCTTGCCCAGGCTTTCCGGATCGGCCGCGTCGCCAAAGCGCACCTCGATGCCCTGCTGCGGAAACGTATGGGCGAACAGGTTATAGGTGCCGCCATAGAGTTTGCTGGCGGCCACGATGTTTTCGCCCGCGATGGTGATGGTCTGGATGGCGCAGGTGATGGCCGCCATGCCCGAGGCCAGCGCCAGTGCGCCTATGCCGCCTTCCAGCGCCGCCACGCGCTTTTCCAGCACGTCCGTCGTGGGATTCATGATGCGGGTGTAAATATTGCCCGGCACCTTCAGGTCGAACAGATCCGCGCCGTGCTGCGCGCTGTCGAAAGCGTAGGCCACGGTCTGGTAAATGGGCACGGACACCGCCTTGGTGGTGGGATCGGGCTCATAGCCGCTGTGCACGGATTTGGTTTCGAACTTCCAAGCGTCAGACATAGGGTCTCCTTACATTATTGATCAATAAAAACCGACGGCAACGCGCTCCATTGTCGCCCATTATTGACTACAGATTGATCAATGCTCATAACACGGCGGAATTAGGATTCAGTCGGCTGAGGAATTGCACATGTGATTACGGGATAAATAAGCTTTCACTTCCGTTTTGTAGTAACATACCTACATAAATGATTATGGGAACACGAACATGGCCATCACCACCCTATCCAGCCGGGAACTGAACCAGGACGTCACTCGCGCGAAGAAGGCAGCCAGGAACGGGCCTGTGATCATCACGGATCGCGGCAAGCCCTCCCATGTGCTTTTGAGCTTCGAAGACTATCAGCGGCTCACGAGGCAGCGGCGCAATATTGCCGACGTGCTGGCAATGCCCGGGCTCGCCGATATCGACTTCGAGCCGCCACGCGTCACCCTCGGCACCAGGCCGGTCGATTTCTCATGATGTACGTTCTCGACACCAACGTGGTTTCCGAGCTGCGCAAGGGGCGGCACAAGGCCGATGCAAACGTAACGACCTGGGCGGAATGCGTCGATGCCGCCGACCTCTTCATATCGGACATCACCGTCATGGAACTGGAGCAGGGCGTTCTGTCGATCGAACGCAAGGACGCGGCCCAGGGAGCCATGCTTCGCTCATGGCTGGAACAGCACGTACTTCCCGAGTTTTCCACCCGCACCTTGCCCATCGATACCGCCGTGGCGCAACGCTGCGCCCGGCTGCATGTACCCGACAAGCGCGGCGAGCGCGATGCGCTCATTGCAGCAACGGCTCTCGTTCATGGCATGGCCGTGGTGACCCGCAATGAGGCCGACTTCAAACCAACAGGCGTTACCGTCATCAATCCGTGGAGCCTGCAAGACACGGAGACAGATCCTGTGTTCACTCTGCATGAGCCGGGAAGACCCTGAGTCCCGCGCCACGGCTCACGCCGGCAGTCCGCGAAACTGTGTCTCCAGTATCCGCACGAACCTGTCGGTCATGTCCGAAGGCGCGAATTGCGCCGGCCAGGCCAGGCTGACTTCGACCGGCAGGCTGGGCGTAAAGGGAAGAATGGCCAGCCGGTCGCTGAACACCGAAGCGATATAGGGATTGACCACTCCCAGGCCCGACCCGGCCGCAGCCAGTGCGCAGATATTGAACGAGTACGTGGTTTCCGTCTCGGATGCGGCCTCGACGCCATGGCTCAGCATGACCGCCCTCAACTGCTGGTAGACGTCGTCAGTCGCATTGAGCACCAGCAGCCTTCGGTCCGCCAGATCACCGACATCGATAGCACTGCGTCCGGCCAGCTCGTGGCGCGCATTCATGACGCACACGGCGGACGTCCGGTGCAGGATGCGAACCTCGGATTGCAAGGACGCCAGCGGCGCCGTCGTCAGCGCCAGATCATATAGTCCATGCATCAGGCCGTCGCGCAGATAATGGCTGCCCACGGTCTGCAGATTGATGTGCACCCCCGGAAACTCTGCGGCAAAGCGTTCGATCGCTTCGGGCAGCACGCCCAGCGCCAGCGCCGGGGTACAAGCGACCCGCAGCATGCCCGTGCCGGAACGCCGCATGGCGGCGACACGGTTCTCTATGCTTTCGAGTCCCGTGAAATGCCGCTGCACGGTGTCGAACAGCTCCCTGGCTTCGCGGGTCGGCCGCAAGCGCCCTCTTTCCATATCGAACAGCTTCAGTCCCGTCGCCTGCTGCACCTGGGCAAGCAGCCGGCTGATCGATGGCTGGGTCGTGTGCAGCAGCTCGGCCGCGCCTGTCGTCGTGCCCGCAAGCATGACGGCGCGGAAAGCCTCGATTTGTCGGAAATTCAACGGACGGCTCATGAGAGGAAAGAAAGCCTATGTATATCAAATATGCATAGCTTGCCGATAAAAAAGAATTTTTTCAAATCAATAATGCTCCCTACACTGGCGCGACATGCCTGCCGCATGTTCCAGCACACTACTACTGCGGAGCCGCCGCCCGGCCGGACCGCTTCCAACGCCATAAAGACAACCGAGGGGACACCATGAACCTGATGACCAACTGGACCAAGCATCTTCCGGGCGCCTGCCTGGCGATCGCGGGATTCGCCCTGCCCATGGCCGCGCACGCCCAGGCCAATTATCCCGATCGCCCGATCACCATCGTCGTGCCCTTTACCGCGGGCGGCAGCTCCGACATCCAGGGCCGGCTGCTGGCCGAGCACCTGGGCAAACTCTACAAGCAGCCTGTGGTCGTCGAAAACAAGCCCGGCGCGGGTGGCCATATTGGGGGACGCCTGGTCGCGGACTCCGACGCCGGAGGCTACACGCTGCTGCTGGGCTCGATCGGCCTGCACGCCACCTACGGCATCTACAAAACACTGAGCTACTCGCCCGCCACCGATCTGAAGCTGATCACCATCGTCGCCGAAATGCCGCATGCCGTGGTGGCCAACCCATCGCTGTCCGCCAACTCGCTGGGCGAGCTGACCGAACTGGCCAAATCCAAGCCCGATGAGGTGACATTCGGTTCGGCCGGCATCGGCTCGTCCGTTCACATGGTGGGCGAGCTCTACAAAATGGCATCGGACGCGCCGCTCATGCACATCCCCTACAAGGGCAGCTCGGCCGCCATCAACGACCTGCTGGGCGGCCAGATCCAGTTGCTGTTCGAAAACGTGCCCACCACCATCGGCTACATCCAGACCGGCAAGCTCAAGGCGCTGGCGACCACGGGCGCGCAGCGCTCTCCCGCCCTGCCCGATGTGCCCACCGCTGCCGAAGCCGGCCTGCCTGGCCTGACTGTCACGTCATGGACGACACTGGCCGCCGGCAAGAACGTGCCGGATGCGCTGATCGAGAAGATCAACGCCGACGTGCGCCGCGTCTACGCCGATCCCTCTTTCCGCCAGGGGCTGGAAAAACTGGGGATGACGCCGGTCGGCAATACGCCCGGCGAGGCCAACGCTTTTGTCGAGAAGGAGCGCGCCCGCTGGAATGAAGTCATCAAGGCCCGCAACATCACCGCCGGCTGATCGCCCACACCTGATCAACGAGAACGCTACATGGTCTCCTTTCCTTCCTGCCATCGCCTCGGCGATGGCAAGCAGCATCATTTTTTCGGCTACTACAACAAAAGCACCTGGGACCGCAGCGACCGCTACATACTCGCCAATCGCGTGTCCATGATGGACGCGCGCTTGACGCCGGAACTCGTTTCCGAGGTCGGATATTTCGATACGCAGGACAGCGACCGCTACCACGCCGTCGGCACCACCACGGCATGGAACTGGCAGATGGGCTGCCAACTGCAATGGCTGGACGACGCCCCCGGCCCGCAGCTCATCTATAACTGCCGCAGCGGCGACGGCACTGGCATCTACCCCGGGCTGCGCTCGGCGATCCACGATATTGCAAGCGGGCGGACGCGCATCCTGCCCCTGCCCATCTATGTGGTCGCTCCGAACAGCAGCTACGCGCTTTGCCTGGACTATCGCCGCCTCTACATCACGCACGAAACCATTGGCTACAGCGAGCACGGCGGCCCGTTCACGGTGCCGCTGGCTCCAGGGGACGACGGCATCCGCCGGATGGACCTGGCCACTGGCGAGTCGCATCTGCTGGTCAGCTACGCGGATCTGAGCAGCTTTCACCCCCGTCCATCGATGGACAAGGCCATCCACTGGGTCAGCCACGTAGAAATCAACCCCGCGTCGAACCGCATCCTGTTCCTGCATCGCTGGACCGAGCGGGTCGAGGACGAGACCTGCTTCCTGCACCGGCTGATCACCATGGACCCCGATGGCGGCAACATGCGCCTGCTCGAATGCTCGGATCACCCGCTCCCGCAACTGGCCGAGAACTTCGATCCCGCGGCGGTCGGGACGTTCGACTATGAAAAGTCCGAATACCAGATCTCCCACCCGCTCTGGCGCGACAATGAATACATCATCGTCTGGGGGCCGCACGCGGGCAGCATACACTACCATCTCTACCACGATGCGGACGATGGAGACGTCCAGGTCGTGGGCGACGGCATCCTGACCGAAAACGGCCACATGACGTTCTCGCCGGTCAATCCACGCTGGCTGCTCAGCGATACCTACCCTGATCCGCAAACGCATGAGCGGGTACTGTTCCTGTATGACATGGACAGGAAAACCACCGTGCCCCTGGGCAGGTTCTACGCCGACCCCGGCCTGAAGAAGGAAAACCGCTGCGATCTGCATCCACGCTGGAACCGGGCCGGCACGAAGATCTGCATTGACTCGGTGCACGAGAAGACCGCGCGGCAGATGTACGTGATAGACATCTCCGGCATCACCGGCTGAAGCCGCGACTCCCGGAAAAGAACAAGGCGCCGCATCCGATGATGCGGCGCCTTGCCTGCTCTGCTTCGCCTGACGCGGCGTCCGGCCCTGATCTACGCAACAGGGCCGCGCCTCATGGGGGCCCTCGCAGGGCCTGCCACATCGACCGCTACTTGATTTCCTCGATGGAGTGAACGTCCGCCTTGTTCACCTGCACTTCGCGGCCGTCCTTCTCGTAGGTGATGAAATCCTTGTCCTTGTCGACTTCCGGGCGGTCGGCCGTCGAGACCGACTGGCCGTCGCGCGTATTGATCTGGGAGGGCGACGAGCATGCCGCAAGCGCCGCAAGGGCCGCGAAAGACACTGCCGCCATCCCGAAACGTCCAGCGTACGTGAGTTGCATAAGTTCTCCTCGTGCGGTTGAAACAAGGTTCACCTTAGCAAGACGCCGCAGCAGGAAAGATCAACGGATGTAACATCGGGTTCCGGTTGGTATGCCGCAACCCGGCAAGCCGACCGGATCGACGGATTTCGATACCAAATCTCCCGCCCCGTTTACAAAAAACGCAGGGCGTTAAAATTGCGCGGCCTTCCCTGAAGCACCCAATCCCTGACACGCCAATCTTTGCAGCCCCTGCAACCAGGGCCTGCCGGACATCATGATCAGCAGAAAAAACGCAACCCTGGTCGGGCTGCTCGCCATCTTCTTCTGGAGCGCCATCGTCGGACTCATCCGGGGCGTCACCGAAAGCCTGGGCGCCGTAGGCGGCGCCGCCATGATCTATACCGTGGCTTCCGTCCTGCTGCTGTTCACGGCGGGCTTTCCCAAGCTGCACGAGTTTCCTCGTCGCTATCTGATCTGGGGCAGCATCCTGTTCGTGGCCTACGAGCTATGCCTCTCCCTGTCCATCGGCTACGCCCGCAGCAACCGCCAGGCCATCGAAGTCGGCATGGTGAATTACCTGTGGCCGGCGCTGACCATGGTCTTTGCCATTGCCTTCAACAACCAGAAATCCAGTCTGCTGATCGTTCCGGGATTCGCAATCGCAATCACGGGTGTCTGCTGGGTGCTGGGTGGGGACGAGGGGCTGGACTTCGCGGGCATGCTGGCCAATATCCAGGACACCCCCCTCAGCTATGGACTGGCGTTCGTCGGCGCGCTGATCTGGGCGACGTACTGCACCATCACGGCCATGATCTCCGACGGGAAGAACGGCATCACGCTCTTCTTCATGCTGACAGCCTGCGTACTGTGGGTCCAGTACTTGGCAACGGGAGCCCCGGCCATGCGGTTCGATCTGAGCGCAGTCATTTACCTGGCCCTGGCCGGCGCCGTCATGGGATTCGGCTACGGCGCATGGAACGTGGGCATCCTGCACGGCAACGTCACCATTCTTGCCGGCGCTTCGTATTTCATCCCTGTCTTCTCCGCCGCGTTGGCCGCCGCAATCCTGCGCACTCCGCTGTCGCCGCCTTTCTGGCAAGGCGCCGCCATGGTGTGCGCCGGCTCGATACTATGCTGGCTGGCCACCCGCGGCAGGCCATCGAAAGCAGCCTGAAACCCGCACACGCTGCCAGCCTCCGCGACGGCGGTAAAACGGCCGTCTACACCGGGGCGGCAAGCCGCCGGATGGCGATCTCCGCAGGCATTGCCATCATCCGGCGGCCGCGGCCGCCCTGCGTGCCGCCAGCAAGGGCCACAGCATGACGATGCCCAGGGCCAGCACGATGAATGCAATGCCGCCCCACTGCCATGGAGATATGCTTTCCCCAAGCGCCACGACGCCCGCCGTCAGGCCTATCAGCGGCACCGCCAGGCTGAATGGCGCGACCTTGTTGGCCGGATGGCGGCGCAGCAGCCACGTCCACAAGGCATACGCCAGGATCGTCGCGAACCAGCCCAGGTAAGCGACCGACAGCCAGCTGCCCCAATCGGCCTCCAGCCACCGCCAGCGCAAGGCAGTGGGATCCACCAGCAAGCTGGCGACGGTAAACGGCAGGATCGGCACCAGGCTGGACCAGACGACAAAGCCCAGCGCATCGAACTTCTTCATGCTCTGGTGGGCCCGCCGTGCAACGATATTGGACGCGGCCCACATCGCAGCGGAACCCACGTTCAGCACAAAGCCCAGCACCGTCGTGCCGGCGACCATCGCGCCCTGCTCCCCGCCTCCGGCATAATTCATGGCGAAACAGCCCAGGCCGACGGCCGCGCACACCAGGCCCACACGCAATGCCGGCGTCAGTGTTTCGCGCAGCACAAAATAACCGAACAGCGCGGTGAAGAACACCTGGATCTGCATCAGCACCGATGCCAGCGCCGCCGTCATGCCGACCTGCAAGGCCACGAACAGCAGGCCGAACTGGCCGACTCCCTGGCACAGCCCGTAGGCGACCAGCCACTTGATGCCGCCGCGCGGAAACCGCACGAACAGCACCAGCGGCAACGAAGCAAAGACGTAGCGTATCGCCCCCAGCTGGAACGGCGTGAAATCACGCAACGCCAGCTTCATGGCAACGAAGTTCAGTCCCCAGATCACCACAACGCAAAGCGCAGCGGCGAAGTCACGGCCAGTCAGTGAAGAAGGTGAAGAATGCATGTATCGCAACGTTCAGGCCATTGCCTGCCCGCCATTGAGGTCAAGGGAAATGCCGGCGGCGATGCAAGAAGCATCGCCGGGCAAGGAAAGCCGAGGCTGCCGTCGCAACTGGCTCACAATGCAGCCGCGACGGAATCCGCGTCAGAATATCACGGCAATCTGGTTCGCGGCGGCTTTCGCCGGAGCACTCAGAGCAGCAGATTCCCGATCAAAGCTCGTGTGTTGTCCGCATTGAATTTTTTCAACAGGCGGCTGCGATGTATTTCCACAGTCCGATGACTGATCCCGAGCGCTTTTCCGATTTCCTTGGCTGTCAGGTTCTGTATCAGCAACGCAGCCACATCGCGTTCCCGTGCGGTCATCGCCCCCCTTGCCACACCACTGGGTGTCGCAAGCACGCGACTGGGCGCTTCCGCAGACTCCTGCGTTCTCGCCTCGTGGAACACCCAGAACGCTTCCGCATATGGATCGGTCCGATTCTCGGTATAGCCTTCGACTTCCACCCAGAAAAGCTCGCCGCTGGCACGCCGCATCATCCTTGAATCCATGAACTGCCCTTGCGCGGCAAGAATACGCTGCACCCGCTCCCCCGACATTTCAAAATCGGTCTGCGTGGGATACAAGAAACGAACATTGTGCTGCAACAGTTCGGACCGCTGAAGCCGGAACATCCTCGCAAATGCTTCACTGCAATCGACGATGACCCGATGTCTCGTCACCATCTGCGCGACCGGCATATTCTGGAACAGGTATTCATAGTTCAAATCCGGTTTCGGCATAAATGCTCCCATATCACTTTGAGGCAATGCGCATGCCGCATGCCCGATCGTCAACCGCAAGATAGCCCATCCAGATCCATCTCCCTCTCACACTAGGAGAACTACCTACGTGGTTGATACGTATTGAGGTAGGTATTTTGAATACCTACACTCTTACGTATATAAGCATTTTACCCACGTTAATGGAGAAACCCATGGATGACTACAAGAACCGGTCGTATGGCGCAGTTCCTATCGGCATGAAAGGCAAAGTCGGTATCGTCGTCATTGACTACCAGCTTGCATTCACCGACACGCAGTATCCGCTTGGCGGAGCCCCGCTCGTCATGCGCGGCCTGGAGAACACGTCGCGCCTGCTGAAGGTCGCGCGCGAGCACAACATCCCGATCGCTTCGTGCTTCACCGCCTACAAGTCCGAACGCGACATGCCTCACTGGAAAATCACCGCCGTGCGCGAACAATTCCGCCTGGATCACCCCAGCTCGGCGCTGGACCCGAAAATCTACGACAGCAGCTACGATGTCGTAGTCTGCAAGACGGGTCCATCGATCTTCTTCCAGACGTCGGTTGTTCCCTACTTCATCAAGGAAGGGGTTGAGACCGTCATCATCACCGGCTGCAACACCAGCGGATGCATCCGCGCCTCGACGATCGACAGCTTCCAATGGGGCTTCAGGACGATCGTCCCCGAAGACTGCGTCGGCGATATCGAGGAAGGCCCGCACCGCGACAACCTGCGCGACGTCGGCCGCCGCTATGCGGACATTTCGACCGCGGATGAAGTAATCAACTACATCAAGAACCAGAAAGCCTGATCCGGCCGGCTTCTCAGTAAAGCCAGCCAGCAGCATCCAGATAGGGAGAGTATGATGAATAACCGTGAATTCAATACCGAACGCCGTCGTTTATGCATTGCGGGAACCGCTTTACTGGGAAGCTCTTTTTTCCCATCGATAGTCAACGCCCAGGCTTCCTCCGGCACCTTCCGCATCGGCGCCCTGAACTCCATCACCGGCTCGGGATCGAGCTATGGCGTGGGCATGCAGAAAATCATCATCGCGATGGCCGAACGCATCAATGCTCTCGGCGGCGCGGGTGGACGCAAGCTGGAAGTGTTTGCGGAGGATGACCAGACCAAGCCGGAAGCCGGCGTGCTCGCGGCAAAGAAGCTTCTGGACGTCAACAAGGTCGGCGCGATCCTCGGCACATTTTCTTCGGGCGTGACCCTGGCCGTCATGCCGCTGACCGATGCAGCGGACGCCATCCTGATGAACACATCGGGCGCGCCCTCGATCTCCGAGCGCAACACCAAGGGTTTTTCCTGGAGGTTCGAGGCCACGAACGACCGGTACGGCCGCGCATTCGCCCAGGCAGCCAAGAACAACGGGTTCGAGCGGCCTGCCACCATGGCCTTCAACAATGCATCCGGGCTGAGCAACACCCAGGGCTTCAAGGAAGCGTGGGAAGCCGCTGGCGGCAAGGTCGTGCAATCGGTCGTCTACGAACCCAACCGTCCCAGCTACCGGAGCGAAGTCCAGAAAATCATCGAGGCGAAGCCCGACGTGGTCGTCATGGGCTCGTACCTGCAGGACACCACGATCATCCTGCGCGAGTGGTACCAGTCCGGCTATGACCTGCGCTGGATCATGCCCAACTGGGCAGGAAATGAAGCGCTGATCAAGGCGCTGGGCAAGGATGTCTGCGAAGGCGTGCTGACCGTCGGCACGATCTCCAACGAAGGCTCGCCCGCACTCGAAGATTTCAACACCCTGTACCAGAAACTGACGGGAAATCCCGGATCCACCAATTCGTACGCCTCGATGTGCTATGACATGGTCGTCGTCCTGGCGCTCGCCATGGAGGCTGCCGGTCCCAATGCAAGCTCCGTGGAAATCAATGCGAAGATCCCGGAAGTCGCCGGCGCGGACGGCACCGTCGTCCACTCCTTCGAAGAAGGCCGGGAAAAGTTGAAATCCGGAAAGATCAGCTACCAGGGCGCCTCGTCGAAGCTCAATTTCGACAAGCGCGGAGACGCATCCCCCGACTTCAGCATCAACATCATCAAGAACGGCGTCATCGAGCGCCAAAGCAGAGTCCAGGTATAGGAAGGCATTGCAGTGACGCTGTGGCCGGCGCCATGCCGGCCACCCTTCAACTCATCACAGCTGGGACCAACGTGACATTCATCTCGCTTCTGAATTATTCACTGAACGGTCTGGTGGAAGGCCTGCTGATCGCATTGCCGGCGCTGGCGCTGACTTTGGTCATGGGCGTGGCGCGCTTCGCCAACGCCGCCACCGGAGACTATATGACAGTCTCCGCCTACGGCGCCGTTGCCGCCCAGAAAGCGATCGCCGCCTCCGCCTCGGCGGCAATGCTCGGCGCGCTGGCCATCGGCATCGCGGTTTCCGTTCTGGCGGGATGGCTGGTCTTCCGGCTGTTGCGGGGCAGGCCCTTCGTCACCAGCCTCGTTGCTTCGATCGGCGTAGCGCTGCTGACGCGCTCGGTATTGACCTACTTCGTCGGCCACGACCCGCAGACCATCGAGATCCCGCTGATGCGCGCCTGGAACTACTGGGGCATACGCATTCTTCCCACGGACATCGCCGTCGCTGCGATTGCACTGCTGGCCATGGCGCTTGTCTTCGGGATCCTGTACCTGACCCCGCTGGGCCGGGAAATGCGCGCAGTCGCCGACAACCCCGACCTGGCGCGGGCCAGCGGCATCAGGGCGAACAGGGTCTGGATCACTTTGTGGGTGATCGTGGGCGTTCTCTGCGCATTCGGCGGCGTACTATACGGCGCCAAGGCCGTCGTCGTACCCGAACTGGGCTGGGAACTCCTGATCCCCGCATTTGCCGCCATGGTTGCCGGAGGTGTAGGAAACCCCGTCGGCGCAGTGCTGGCAGGCGTGCTTCTGGGCGTCATACAGGAGCTTTCCGTGCCGTTTGTCGGCCCTTCCTACAAGATCGCCATGTCTTTCCTGGTTCTCTTGATTGTGCTGCTGTTCCGGCCCAGGGGTCTGTTCGGCGTATCCGTCTCAACGAGGTAAGCAATGGAAAGCTATTTGATCGCCATCGGCACGGTAGCATTGATCTATGCCCTGCTGGCAATCGGCCTGAATCTCCAGTACGGCTTCATCGGCATGGTGAATTTCGGCCATGTCGCCTTCTTCGCAATCGGCGCGTACACATCCGCCCTGCTCTCCATCGAAGGCGTCCCCATCTTCATCGGCATGCTGGCGGGCGCGGTTCTTGCAGCGTTGTCGGCCCTCCCCCTGAGCATGCTGTCGGCCAGGCTGTCGGACGACTACCTGGCCATCGTGACGCTGGGCTTTTCGGAAACCATCCGGATCGTCATACAGGAAGAAAACTGGCTGACCGGCGGCATACAGGGCCTTCCCGGCATCCCGTCACTGTTCAGCTCGATGTCTTTCGGCCCCACGGGACTGATGACGCTGATTGCCATATCGGCATGCGTCGCCTGCGTCTATTACGCCATCCGCCACCTGACCCGCAGCCCCTACGGCAGGCTCATCCAGGCCATCCGGGACAACGAAGCGGCAGTCCAGTCCCTTGGCAAGAATACCTCGTGGCTGAAGATCCAGGTGTTCATGCTCGGTGCGGCACTGGCAGGCATTGCCGGAGGGTTCTATGCCCACTTCATGTCCTACCTGTCCGCCGAGCAATTCGTTCCCCTGGTGACATTCTATGTATGGGTTGCAGTCATCATCGGCGGCGTGGGCAGAATGTCGGGCGCAATGATCGGCTCGCTGTTGCTGATCGCCTTCCTGGAAGGCTCGCGTTTCGCCAGGGACATCCTGCCCGGGGTCGCCGAAGTCGAAATGGCCAGCGTGCGGCTGGGGCTGATCGGATTGGCCCTCATTCTATGCACCATTTACTTCCCCGACGGGATCATGGGCAAAAAACGGACCTGACGCCATGCTAGCCTTGAACCATATCCATAAGTCGTTCGGCGGTTTCCACGTGCTGGATGATGTCTCCATCCATATTCCCCCCGGCGGACTGGTCGGCGTGGCGGGCACGAACGGCGCCGGGAAAAGCACCATGTTCGCCGTCGCCTGCGGCCAGATCGCCCCAGGCGCCGGCACAGTGCATTTCCTCGGGGAAGACATCACGCAGCTCCCCCCCAGGAAAAGGGCAATGAAGGGACTGGGCCGCACCTTCCAGATACCCAAAGAGTTCGGAAGCCTGACCGTACTCGAAAACCTGCTGGTCGCCAGCCCTCGCGCAACGGGAGAATCGCTGTATTCGGTGTATTTCCATCCCAGGGCGATCAGGCGGGAGGAAAGACAGATCCGCGAGCGGGCGGAAGAAGTGCTGGAATTCCTGAACCTCGCCCATGTCGCCGGCAAGCTTGCGGCCGGACTGTCGGGAGGGCAGAAGAAGCTGCTTGAGCTGGGACGGGCATTGTTGCTGTCCCCCTCCTGCATCCTTCTCGACGAGCCTTTCGCCGGGGTCAATCCCGTTCTGATCGAGCAGTTGTCGGAGAGAATCCTTCAGCTGAACAAAGAGCGGAATATCGCATTCATGATCATCGAGCATCACCTGGAAGCCCTCCGGACGCTCAGCAACGATCTCTACATCATGGACCAGGGCAGGGTGATCGCCCATGGCGACCCCAGCGCCGTCCTGGACAACCCAGCCGTCCAGGAAGCCTACATGGGAGGTATCGTCTGATGCTGCTGCAAGTCTCATCGCTGACCGCGGGATACGGCGGCGCCGATATCATCAAAGGCATCTCTATCGAAGTCCGACAAGGCGAAATCGTGACTATCGCCGGCACGAACGGCGCCGGGAAGTCCACGCTGTCCAAGTCCATTGTCGGCCTGGTGCCCAAGGTCAGCGGCTCCATTCTCCTTAACGGCCGGGACCTGCTCAAGGTTTCTCCTGAAAACCGCAGCGCCCTCGGCTTGGGCTATGTGCCCCAGGTCTCCAATGTATTCGGCTCACTGAACGTGCTCGACAACCTGAAGGTCGTCCGCAATGTCAAAGACAAGCCCCGCAAAATCCAGGAGATGATCGCGCTGTTTCCGCCGCTCGGCGCGAAACTGAAGCTGCCGGCGCAGACCCTGTCGGGAGGCGAGCGGCAAATGCTTGCCGTCGCGCGTGCGTTGATGTCCGATCCCACGCTGGTCATCCTGGACGAGCCCACCGCGGCCTTGTCGCCATCCCTGGTCGAACAGGTCTTCCGGCTGGTCGCCCGCCTGCCGGAGCAAGGCGTGGCGGTCCTGATGGTCGAACAGCGCGCCCGCCAGGCTCTGAGCATCAGCCATCGCGGCTATATCCTGGACCAGGGGTCGGTAGTGCTTTCGGGCACCAGCGAAGGACTGCTCTCCGACTCCCGCATGGCCCAGCTTTATCTGGGCCGCCATTAGCGGCGCGGGTAAAGCCCGCCGATCCTTTTCCGCCGGGGACTGGCGGAGCGGCGCACGCATCCATCAGGACTCGCGCGCGCCATCCCCTGGCTTTCCGACCTCCAGCGCCAGCCCGCACCAATCCCAGTCGCCGCGATCCTGCTCGCACATGGCATCCAGCAGCCGCTCGGCGACCGGCGCAGCCGCCAGGCTGGTGTCTGCCGCACGCGCCGCATCCAGCGCCAGCCGCAGATCCTTGCGCATCAGTCTTGCGCGAAAACCCGGCTCGAAATTTTCCTGGATGATGCGCGGCGCATGCTTTTCCAGCGGGACGCTGCGTGCGGTACCCTGCAGCAGCACGTCCCGCATCACATCCGGATCCACGCCCTGCGCCCTGGCCAGAGCCAGCGCGTCGGCGACGCCCAGCATGGCGCCCGCCACGGCAACCTGATTGCAGGCCTTGACGGTCTGCCCCGCACCGGACGGGCCGACATGGAAGATATTCTGGCTGAACGCCGACAGCAGGCCTCGGCAAGCCTCGACCTGCACTGCATCCCCGCCCACCATGCAGGCCAGCGTGCCCGCCGCGGCGCCCTCCTGCCCGCCGCTGACGGGGGCATCCAGAAACGAGACATCCCGCGCGGCCAGGCGCTTGCCGAACTCCTGCGCCGAGGCTGCGGCAATCGTGCTGGTATCGATGACATAAGTCCCGGGCTTCAGCTCCTGCGCCAGGCCCTTCTCACCGAACAGCACGGTCTCCACCGCGTCGGCATTCGGCAGGCTCAGCACGACGGCATCGCAAGCCCGCCCAAGATCCGCCGCGCTATCATGCGCATGCGCACCCGCATAGATGAAGGCGGCCTGTACTTCCGGTCGGCGCATATAGACGTGCACCCGCCAGCCCTTGCGCAGCAGGCAGCCCGCCATGCCGGCGCCCATGGCGCCCAGTCCGATGAAACCTACGGTCGTGTTTTCCTGGTTCAAGTTCATGTCTCAGCCACCCTTCCGCTCGTTGCACACACGTCAAGGATAACCGCAATGATTGACGGTGAGGCTCCATTCCGCCCCCCTGATCCGCGACATCCCGGCTACCCTACCCGCGCGACTATCTCAGGCCTCTCGCCTGCGCCAGCAGGTCCTGTATCAATGCCGAGCGCGCCGACGCCCGTTTCCAGAGTATTCCAAATACGCGGCTGCTCGCATCGGGCACGGGCACAACCGCGATGTCCAACGGAGCGGTCAGGGGCGAGCTGAACTGCGGCACCAGAGACACTCCGAGCCGCCTGTCCACCATCAACGCAATAGCCACCAGGGAATCCAGCTCGAAATTTTCATTCGGCACGATTTCATGGCGCCGGAGATAGGCGGCGGCTTGCTTCCCCCCTCCCAGATGACGGTCATAGCGGATGAAAGGCTGCGTCCGCAGCAGATCCAGCGCCGGCTGATCCGCCAGTGATTTGTGAGCCAGCACCACCAGAGGCTCCTCGCGCATCGGCATCCAGCCGAACATCTTGGGCAAGGCGAACGGCGGATGCAGGCAAATGGCGATATCGATCTCATCCTCCTGCAACTGGTGAAAAATCTGGTGGGAAACCCCGGCATGCACATGCAAGCGCACCTCGGGATGATGCGCCTGATACAAGCCAAGCATATCCGGCAGAAAGGTATGCAGCGCCGAATTGATCACCCCCATGCGCAATTCGCCTCCAGCCGAGGACTGCTGCACTGAAGCGCGCAATCTGGCCAGATCCGCCAGCAAAGTCTGCGATTGCTTCAATACCAGGTGCCCCGCCCCTGTCAGCACGACGGAACGCCCGGCACGGACGATCAATGCCATGCCGAGATCCTGTTCGATCGTGCGTATCTGATGCGCGACCGCCGCCGGCGTGATCGACAGCCTGCGGGACGCCTCGGCCATCGAGCCGACTTCCGCGACCAGCGCCAGCGTCTTCAGAAAATCCGTCTCCATCCTCTCCGCCTCTCAACCATAAACAATAAAAAATTTAAATGATAAATGTCGATAAAGATACTGTTTTTACTTTTTCGCGCTCAGTAAACTGAAACGCTAAATCAACCAGAACAGAAGGAGACAACAGATGGGCCTCAAGAAACTCGTATTCGCGTCGATGATGGCGATCGCCGCATCCGCAGCCGCGCAGGAAGCGCCCGATTACTATCCGGACAACTATCCGGACATCATCGAAGCCTCCAAGAAAGAAAAAGGCGTCATGATCTATTCGAACATGGCGGACAACAACTGGGCGCCGGTCATCAAGGGCTTCCAGGCAAAATACCCATGGCTCAAGGTGGAAACGGTCGACCTGGGATCAGGTACCGTGCACACTCGCTGGGAAGCCGAGAAAGGCTCCAACGTGCGCTCCGCGGACCTCCTGGTTTCCGGAGCCAACGACCGTTGGGCGGCCTACGGCAAGGACGGCGTCATGGAACCCTATGAAAGCCCCGAATTTTCCAAGCTCCCTGATTTCGGACATCCGTTCCCCGGCGTCGCCGTTCTTTCCTCCGATCCTCTCGTCATCACCTACAACAAAGCGCTGCTGAGCGAGGACAAGGCGCCCAAGGGTTTCGCCGAGCTGGCCCGCGTAGCGCCGGCCGACAAGTCGACCTTCAACGGACGCATCACCACCTACGACGCCGGACGCAACTCCTTCGGGCTTGCCGCCTGGTACGCCTACCTGAAGCAAAAAGGCGAAGACGGCTGGAACAATCTCCGCGCCATCGGACCGATGATCCGCGGCGAAACGTCCGGCGGACCGATGAACGAAAAAATATCGACAGGCGAATATGTCTACGGCATTGCCGTGTCCGGCATCACCATCTTCCCGCGCCTGGAGCAGCCGGGCGGCGAGCTGCTGGGCGTGCTGTTCCCCGAGGACGGCACTCCGGTCATGCTGCGCGGCATGGGCATTCCCAAAGGCGCGGCCAACATGAACTCGGCCAAGCTGTTCCTGGATTACGCCCTGTCCAAGGAGGGGCAAACCCTCATCGGCAAGGGCGGCCTCGTTCCCTACCGCGAGGACGTCGATGAAAGCGAAGTCCGCTACACCTACCAGGGCATTGCCGATCAGGTCGGCGCCGACAACATGGTCATCGTCGGCTACGACGAAGGCCTGCTGACCGAAGCCGACGAATTCGTCAAGAAATGGAACAACGCCCTGCAGGGCAAGTAATCGCCGAGCTTCGGGCGCGGCAGCGGTAAAACCGCTGCCGCGCCTCATGAAAACCTCTTCCTGCACCGCGCCTTCGGCTTGCCGCCTTGCTGCCGAGGATCACCCTCTTCGCAGCCGGCGCGCCTCCCGGATCCGTCCGGCAAAGGCCAGCCACCCATGACGGCCCGACGGCAAAAAGGAAAACGATGACTGCCACTACAGCCACGATCGCCCCGCCCGATGCCAAGGATCATTCCAGGCTCATCTTCTGGGGCATTTCCATCATCACGACCGTCCTGGTCCTGGGGCCGCTGGTACCCATCTTCATCCAGGCGTTCCTCGACCGGCCGCTCTACGACACCAGCGCCAGCTTCACCACCGCCAATTTCATACGGCTGCTCACGGAAGCCGGTATCGGCCGGATCTTCCTGAACACGTTCTATTTCGGCGCGCTGACCATGGTGGTCGCGCAGGTCTTCGGCGCCATCATGGCTGTCCTGGTCGGACGCACCAATCTTCCCGGGCGCCGCTGGCTCGGCGAAATATTCATCTGGCCGCTGTTCGTCTCCAATCTGATCCTCGCCTTCGGCTGGATCACCATGTACGGCCCTTCCGGCTATATGACGCTGCTGGCCAGGACGCTGGTCGGCGACGCTCCCTGGAATCTCTATTCGGTCACGGGCATGGGCATCGTGGCCGGCCTGAGCCAGGCTCCCCTGACCTACCTGATGTGTCTGGCCGCGGTCAACAAGGCCGACCCGCTGCTCGAAGACGCCGCGCGCTCGGCAGGCGCCGGCCCGTTTCGCGCCCTGTTCTCCATCACGCTGCCGATGATCCGGCCCGCGCTGATCTATTCGGCGTCGCTCAATTTCGTGATCGGCATCGAAATGCTGGCGATACCGCTGCTGTTCGGCGGGCCCAGCAATGTGCAGACGGCAACCACCTTCCTCTACAACAACGGCATCAACGCATCCGTGCGTCCGGAATACGGAATCGTCGGCGCCGTCGCCATCGCCCTGCTCGGCATCGTCGCCTTTCTCGTCTGGCTGCAGGGCCGCCTGATGCAGGCCAGCGGCCGCTTCGTGACAGTCCGCGGGAAGGCCAGTCGCCCCAACATCCTCGACCTTGGAGCGTGGCGCTGGGTGGCTTTCGCCTTCGTCTTCTCGTTCTCCTTCCTGACCATCATCAGCATCTTCGGAGGAATCTTCCTGCGCTCGGCGGTCACCTTCCTGACGCCGCTGATCCCCGTCTGGAAAGTATTCACGCTCAATCACTACGAGCTGATCTGGAACTCCAGCAGCTACATGCGCTCGATCAGCAACTCCGTCGTCGTATCGGTCGTCGGCGCGGCGATAGGCACGGTATTCATCGCCGTCATCACCCTGATCTCGCGGCGCTCGGAATTCAGGCACGGACGTGCGCTGGAGTACATCGCCCTGTTCCCTCGCTCCCTGCCAGGCATCATCGCCGGCCTGGGCTTCTTCTACGCCCTCATCTGGGTCCCCGGGATGGATGTCATCCGCGGCACGATCGTTGTGCTCATCCTGGTCTTCATCGTCCGGTACATCCCCATCGGTTTCGCAGCCATCTCGCCGGCCCTCTCGCAGATATCGGAAGAGCTCGATCGCGGCGCGCGCATATCGGGAGCCGACTGGTGGACGACCGTGACCCGCATCATCCTGCCAATACTGAAGCCGGCTTTGTTTTCGGCCTACGCCCTGCTCTTCATCCATTTCCTCAAGGAATACGTGACCGCCGCATTCCTGTACCAACCGGGTTCCGAAATCATCGGCACGACGATGCTGCAACTGGTCGCCCAGGGCGACAACGGCCCCGTCTCCGCGCTGGCGACCATCCAGGTCGTCATTACCGCCGCCTTCGTGATTCTCGTCCGCCGCCTGCTGGGAGTAAAAATCTATGGCTGATCTCGTCCTGGAAAACCTGACGATCCGATACGGCGATGTCACCGCCGTCGAAAACCTGAGCCTCACCGTTTCCTCGGGCGAGTTTCTTACCCTGCTCGGCCCATCGGGTTGCGGCAAATCGACAACGCTGTTCGCCATCGCCGGACTCAACCACGCCACGTCGGGGGTCATCCGGCTCGGCGACAAGATACTGTTCGATGGCAAGAACCCGAGGGCAACGCTGCCTCCGGAAAAACGCAACATCGGTCTGGTATTCCAGTCCTATGCGCTCTGGCCCCACAAGACCGTGGCTGAAAACCTGGCTTTCCCGCTGCAACTGCGCAAGATCGGCAGATCGGAGCGCGACAGCCTCATCAAGGAGTCCCTCGGCCTGGTGGAAATGCTTCCCTATGCCGACCGCTATCCGTTCGAGCTGTCGGGCGGCCAGCAACAGCGCGTGGCCCTGGCCCGCGCGCTGGTCTATCGACCGCCGCTGCTGCTGCTCGACGAGCCGCTGTCCAACCTCGACGCCAAGCTCAGGGAGCGCGCCCGCGTATGGCTGCGCGAACTGCAGGAGCGCCTGAACGTCACGACAATCTATGTGACCCACGACCAGTCCGAGGCGCTCGCGGTATCGGATCGCATCGGCGTCATGAGCATGGGGCTGATGCGCCAGCTCGCCCCGCCGAAGGAAATCTACGAGCGGCCGGCGGACGCCTTCGTCGCGGACTTCATCGGCTCGTCGAATTTCTTCGAGGCCGGGATGATCGAATCGCACGAGGACCACGCCGTCGTCGAACTGCGCAACGGCACCCGCCTGCGCACGACGCCCGTCAAGAGCGGACAGGACGGAACCCCGACAGTGGCCATCCGTCCGGAACGCATCGAACTGGCTTCGGAATCGGGGGAAAACGTCATGGACGCTGTGGTGAAGCAGAAAATCTATCTCGGCTCCATCTGGCAATACGAAATGAGCGCCGGCCCGGCCTCGTTCCGCATGCAGCTGCCTCGGGAAATCGACGAAGGCCCCGTGAAGGTCCGCCTTCCCGCGGAGGCCACGACGATCTTCATCGAGCCTGGCAACAAAGCTTGAACCGCACGGAAAACAAGGCTGAATCATGATCCATTCATTGCTGTACGTCCCCGCCAACCAGGAACGCTTTTTCCCCAAGGCCGCCCAATGCGGCGCCGGCGCCGTCATTCTCGATCTGGAGGACGCCGTTCCCGAAGACCGGAAAGACCATGCGCGCAGCATGCTCGCGCAGGCTGTTCCCGCCGTCCGCAGCCCGGCCACGCGGGTCTACGTCCGCGTGAACAACCGTCCTGATCGCCTGGCGGACGACGCCCTGGCCGCCGCCGAGGCGGGAGCGGATGCGCTCTACATACCCAAGGTGGAAACCGCCGGAGAACTCGCCGTACTGGACAAGCTGCTGGAAGAACACGGCTTTGCATCCGGGAAGATCGGCTTCGTGCCTCTGATCGAAAGCTCTGCGGGCCTGCTCGAAGCATCGGCCATAGCCAGGGCGCCGCGCGTCATCGCGCTGGTTGCGGGCGGGGAAGACCTGGCCACGTCGCTCGGCGCCCGGCCGACCGCCGAGGTCCTGCGCATCCCCAAGCTGATGGTCCACTATGCGGCCAAGGCCGCCGGCGTGCTCTCCTTCGGCCTGTTCCGCTCCACCGTCGATTTCCGTGATCCGGACGGCGTGCGCGCGGCCGCGCTGGAAGCCAGGGAGCACGGCTTCGACGGTGCAAGCTGCATTCACCCTTCGATCGTACCCATCCTCAACGAAGTCTTTGCGCCGTCGCAGGAAGAAATCGCATGGGCGCGCAAGATCGTCGCCGCCAATGAGGTGCATGCGGCGCAAGGCATCGGCGCGTTCGAGCTCGAGGGAAAATTCATCGATGCGCCCATCGTCGCGCGCGCGCTGGACCTGCTGGGCAAGGCCGGTTTATTGGATGAAGCCAAAGAGGACCAATAATGAACACCGTACCCACCCACGCATCGCCCGCCTCCAATCCTCAACCCGGAACGGGCGGAGTCGGGCCATTGGCTGGCATACGCGTCCTCGACCTTAGCGCGTACATCGCCGGCCCTTATGGCTGCTCCCTGCTTGCCGACCAGGGCGCCGAAGTCATCAAAGTGGAGCCGCCCGCGGGCGACAACCTGCGCAAGTATCCCTCCACACTGGCAACAGAAAGCCGAGCGTTCCTTGGCGTCAACCGCAGCAAGCTCGGCGTAGTCCTGGACCTCAAGCAGTCGGAAGACCTGGAGCGCCTGTACGCGCTGGTGCGCAGCGCCGACGTACTCGTCCATAATTTCCGCCCCAGCGTCCCGGCGCGCCTGGGCATCGATTACGAGCGCCTCGCATCGATCAACCCCCGGCTGATCTACTGCGCCGTGACCGGCTACGGCGACAAGGGGCCCCTGAAAGACAAGGCGGGCTACGACCAGGTGCTGCAGACGCTCACCGGCATGTGCACGCTGCAGGGCAAGCAGGACGGGCCGCCGGAGATCCTGTACGGATCCGTGGTCGACTATTATGCCGCCGCCTTGCTGTCGGGCGCGGTTTCATCGGCGCTGTTCGAACGCGAGCGCAGCGGCAAAGGCCAGTCTGTGGGGATTTCATTGCTGAGATCCGCATTGGCCATGCAGTCCGCCCGTCTCGTCTGGGCGGAAGGCGAACCCAGCAATATCGGACGCGACATGCGCTCGGGCGGCATCACCGGCCTTCACCCGACACGCGAGGGCTATCTTTACATCTCCGCGAACACGGCGCATTTCTGGACCGCCCTGTGCACAAAAACAGGCCTGGACGAACTGCTGCAGACCGACAGGTACGACACCGTGCGCAAGCGCGCGCAACACCGCGACGAAATCGTCCCCCTGCTGCGGCAGGCGCTGCAGCGGCACAGCGCCCTGGAGTGGGAGTCCATCTTCGGCGAGGAAGTGCCCTGCGCGGCCGCCAGGTCGGTGGAGGACATGTTCGATTTCCCCCAGGTGCAGGCGGAAGACATGATCGCCGAATACACCCACCCGGTCGTGGGAGCGTATCGCGGTTTCAAGCACGCCATGACATTCTCCCGCACGCCCGGACCGGATCCGTTCGCCGCGCCGGCGCTCGACCAGCATGGCGCTCTCGTCAAGGCTGACGCGGATCGTTTGCGCCATGAAGACTGAAACGGCGGCCTGCGACGCGCACATCCATATCTACGACCCCAGGTTCGCGGCGCAGGCCCCTATTGAAGAAAACGCGGGCGTGCCGCAATATCGCGCGCTCCAGGCGCGCCTGGGCCTGAAGCGCGCCGTCGTCGTGCAGCCGCGCGTCTACGGCACCGACAACAGCGCCACACTGCAGGCCATTGCCGATCTCGGACTGGCCAACGCCAGGGGCATAGCGGTCGTCGACCGCGATATCGACGATGCGCGGCTTGCCGCCCTGCATGAAGGCGGCATACGCGGCATACGCTTCAGCTTTCACTCGCCGAACAAGGATGCCGGAGACTTCGAGACCGTAGCCCGCCTGGCGCAGCGAATCGCCGCGCTTGGCTGGCACGTGCAACTGCACTGGACGGCCGACCAGATCGCCCAGCAGGAATCCCTGCTGCGGCAATTGCCGGTTCCCATCGTTTTCGACCACATGGCCAGGCTGCCTCCCGGCACGGGCCTCTCGCACCCCGCATTCGGGATCGTGCGCAGCCTGCTGGCAAGCGGCCGCGCCTGGCTCAAGCTGAGCGGCCCCTACCTGAATACGGCGTTCGGCGTCCATGGCGGTTATCCGGACACCGACGCCATCGCCAGGGCCTGGATCGAAGCCGCTCCCGAGCAACTGGTATGGGGCAGCGACTGGCCGCACGTCACCGAGCCCGTGCACAAACCGGACGACGCGGAACTGCTCGAGCTCCTGTCCCGCTGGTGCTGCGACCCCGCCGTCAGGCAGCAAATCCTGACAACGAATCCTGCCCGGCTTTACGGGTTTCACGACCATTGATCGATACGAATCGACCATAGAAATCATTACGGAGGCAACAATGTCCATGAAAACACACTCGCTGGCCGCCATCGCGGCGGCATGCGCAATCATCGCGGCGCCGGCGCAAGCCGCAGACTACCCGAACCAGGCCATCACGCTGGTCGTCCCGTTCTCCGCGGGCGGAGGCGCCGACAATGCCGCGCGCATCCTCGCCCAGGGCATGGAAGCCGTATCCGGGCAGCCTGTCGTCGTGGAAAACAAGGCCGGCGCCAACGGCTCGATCGGCGCGGGCTATGTCGCGCGCGCAAAACCCGATGGCTATACCGTCCTGTACGACGCCTCTTCCTTCGCCCTGAACCCCGTGCTGCGCAAACTGCCGTACGATCCCGCCAAGGATTTCATCCCGGTGTCGCAGGCCGTCGTCGTCCCCAACATCCTGGTCGTTGCGCCCGAATCCCCCTTCCAGACGCTAGGCGACCTGATCCAGGCGGCGAAGGAAAAACCCGGCGAATACACCTATGCCTCCTACGGACCGGGCAGCCTGGCGCAGATGGCGGCGGAGCTGCTGAAAAAGGACGCCGGCATCGAGATGGTCCACGTGCCGTACAAAGGCGGAGCGCCGGCCATGGTCGACGTCATGGCCGGCCATGTCGGCTCCTATTTCGCCAATGCCGCCTCCAGCCTGAACTACGTTTCCAACGGCCGCCTGCGCGCGCTCGCCGTCACATCGGAAAAGCGCATGCCCGAACTTCCCGATGTGCCCACCGTTGCCGAATCCGGCATCGAGGGTTTCAGCGTGTACGAATGGAACGGCCTGTTCGTTCCCGGCGGCACCCCGGCTGAAGTCATACAGAAGCTGCACGGGATCATCGAAGAGACATTGGCGCGCCCGGATGTCATCGAGAAGCTCAAGGGCCTGGGACTGACGCCGGTCGGCAGCAACCCTTCCGAATTCGGACAGTTCCTGAAGGACGAGGAAGGCCGCTGGAAGGAAGTCGTCCAGGCCAACAACATTACACTGGACTAAGCGGGTCCGTACCCCATGCCCTGCCGGAAACCCGCGGGATGCGAACAAGCGCCCCGCGGGCTTTCTTTTCCATTTCGCAAACCCTGAAGAGAGCCAAGCCATGAGCACCGACCGCACCGACTACGAACAAGGCCTGTCGACACGACGCGCCATCCTGGGCGACGCATGGGTGGACAAGTCGCTGGCCAATAAAACGGCGTTCACGGAAGACTTCCAGGAAATGATCACGCGCCATGCCTGGAACGACATCTGGAACCGCCCCGGCCTGGCGCACAAGACACGCCGCATCATGGTCATCAGCGTCATGATGTCGCTCGGCCACTGGGAGGAGTTCGAGATGCACGTGCGCGCCGCCCTGCAGGCGGAGGACGATACGCGGCTGACGCAGGAAGAGCTGAAAGAAGTCCTGCTGCAAAACGCCATCTATGCTGGCGTGCCCGCTGCCAACACGGCGTTCCGCCTGGCGCAAAGAATACTGCACGCGCTTTGACGGAACGACGAAGCGCGTCGGCTATGGCTATCTTTCCAGATGCGCCGCCAGCGCCTCGTTGAACCGCTGCTCGGCTTCCACATTGGAAATGTGCGCGGCATCCAGATCGACCCTGGCGCAATCGGGAATATGGCGCGCCATTTCATCGGCATCGGCGACCGTCGTCACAGGGTCGTACACTCCGGCCATGACGAGGGTCGGCGCCTTGATCCTGTCCAGCATGCCGCGAAAATCGGCATGGCCGATCGCTTCGCAGCATGACGCATACCCTTCCGGATCCGTCCGGCGCAGCATATCCAGGACCCTCTGCGCTTCCTGGCCTTTCTCTTCGCGGTAAGCCTCGGTAAACCATCTTACCAACGCGCTCTCGGCGACCGGCTCCATGCCCTGTTCGCGCACCAGGCTCGCGCGTTCCATCCACCCCTGCAATTCACCGATGCGGGCGGCGGTATTGCACAACACAAGTTTATCGATACGGTCCGCGGCATGAATGCCGAGCCATTGTCCGATCAAGCCCCCCATGGAAATGCCGCAGAAAGACACCTTCTCGATGGACAGCGCATCCAGCAGACGAAGAACGTCGGCGCCAAGCTGCGCGATCGTGTAGGGCCCGGACCCTGCGACCGAACCGCCATGGCCCCGCGTGTCGTAGCGGAGCACGCGGCAACGCGTACGGAAGAAACGCTCCTGGCCATCCCACAATGCGGCCGAAGTCCCGAGCGAATTCGAAAACATGAGCGTCTTCGCGTCATCATCGCCCGACAAATCGTATGCGAAGACTTCATCATCGATACGGATGCTGTTCACCGGCGGCTCCCTCTCAAATCCATATTAGGCATAGACATATTCGGAGCTCTTACTATACACGGCGCGGCCCCGGCGGTGAGAGCCCTTCAACCCCCTTTCAGCGCCTTCAGTACCTGATCCGCATTCCAGCGCAGCATGCCCAGGTAAGTGCCGGCCGGTTGCCCTGCGGGAGCCAGCGCGTCGGAGTACAGGGTCCCGCCCATGCGGGCTCCAGTCTCGCGAGCTATCTGTTCTACCAGCCTGGGGTTCGTGATGTTCTCGACGAATACGGCCTTGATGTTTTCCTTGCGCACCTGGTCTATAAGGCTGGCCACATCGCGCGCAGATGCCTCGGCCTGGCTGGACACGCCGACCGCCGACAGGAAACGGATGCCGTAAGCCTTGGAGAAATAGCCGAAAGCCTCGTGCGACGTGACCACCGTCCTGTCCGCCTCGGGAACAGCCTTCAGCGCCTGGCGGATCTCCGCATCGAGCCGGCGGATCTCGCCGATATAGGTCTCTGCACGGGAGCGGTAGCCGGCAGCATTGGCCGGATCCGCCTCGGCCAGGCCTTGCGCGATGTTCTGCACATAGATGACGGCATTGGCCGGATCCTGCCAGGCATGCGGATCTTCGCTGCCATGCGCATGGCTGTGCTCATGCGCGTGTGCTGCTTCATGCGTTTTGCCTTCATCCTGGGCATGGCCGTGGCTTTCCTGATCGTGCCCGTGCGCATGCTCGTGGTCATGGCCATGTTCGTGTTCGTGCTCGTGGCTGGCCTCATGGGCATGATGATCCGGGCTGCTTCCCTCCGCATGCCCATGTTCGTGCTCGTGGCCATGATCGTGCCCGCCATCGTCGTCGTGGCCGTGTCCATCAAACGCCAGCGGCTTCACACCCTGGCTGACGACGATCTGCTTTCCCTTGAAGCCGGACGCCTCGACAAGGCGGGGCAGCCAGGCTTCGAACTCCAGCCCATTGACGAACAGAAGGTCCGCGCCGGCAAGCTTGCGCGCATCCCGCGGCGTGGGCTCGAAGCCATGCGCGTCCGCGTCGCGGCCCACGATGACGGATACATCGACGCTATCTCCGCCGACTGTAGCGACCATGTCCGCCAGGATGGAAAAGCTGGCGACGACATCCAGCTTGCCGTCCGCCGCCTGCGCCGCGGCGTGCGTCCCGCCCATTGCCAGCACGCACGCGACGGAGAAAAGCGTTTTCTGGAAAACCCTGCGGGATACGTTTCTACTCATGGGTATGCTCCTGGATGGAAGCCAGGCGCAGGCGTGTCGCCCTTGCCTGGCGCATGGCCTGCAGGAGGCCGCCCAGCGGCCCCAGCGCAACGGAAACCAGATAAAGGCAGCCTGCCGAAAGGATGATGGCGGGCGATGCCGGAAGATTCAGATGGAATGACAGCAGCAGGCCTGCATACGAAGCCACCGCGCCCATGCAGGCGGCAAGAATCATCTGCCCGCCGCCCGAAGCCGTCCAGAACCTGGCGGAAGTGGCGGGCAGCATCATGATGCCGACCACCATCAGCGTGCCCAGCACCTGGAATCCAGCCACCAGGGTCAGCACCAGCATCAGCAGGAACAGCATGTGCGTCAGCGCGCCCCCGCCGCGCACGGAGCGCAGGAAAGCGGGATCCAGGCACTCCGCCACCAGAAGCCGATAAACCGCCGCCAGCACCAGCAGAACCACGCTGGATACCGCCGTCACCAGCAGCAGCGCCGCATCGTTCAGCCCGAGCACGGTGCCGAACAGCACATGGATCAGATCCATATTGGACCCGCGCAGCGATACCAGCAGCACGCCCAGGCCCAGCGAAATCAGGTAGAACGACGCAAAGCTGGCATCCTCGCGCAACGGCGTATGGCGGGCCACCAGCCCCGCCAGCATGGCCACCAGCAGCCCGGTGAGAATGCCTCCCACCGTCATCGCCCCGAGCGACAGCCCCGCCGTCAGGAAGCCCACGGCCACGCCGGGAAGAATGGCATGCGCCATGGCATCGCCGACCAGGCTCATGCGGCGCAGGACGAGAAACACGCCCAGCGGGCCGGCCACGAAGGCCAGCGCCCACGACCCCGCCAGCGCACGGCGCATGAAGCCGTACTGGATGAATGGGTCGAACAGAATCTCGATCAGCCAGCTCACAGGAAATCCCCCGCACAGAGATGCCGCGCCAGATGCAGGTTCTCGGGCGTCAGCACATTTGCAGTCTCGCCCCATGCCACCGCCTGGCCGGCCAGCAGCAAGGTCTGGGGGAAATACTGGCGGGCCAGTTCAAGGTCGTGCAGCACCACGGCAATCGTCCTTCCCTGTTCGTTCAGGCGGCACAGCAGCTGCATCAGCTCTTCGGTCGTCGCCTGGTCGACGGCGGCAAAGGGTTCGTCCAGCAGCAGGATGTCCGCATCCGACATGAGCAGCCTGGCGAACAGCGCCCGCTGCAACTGGCCGCCGGACAGCGTGCCGATGCCGCGGCGGCTGAAATCCGCCAGCCCCACGGCTTCCAGCGCCTGTTCTATGCGCGCATGCTCGCTGTCGTCCAGGCCACGCCAGGCTCCCGTGCGCGACCAGCCGCCCATGCCGACCAGGTCATAGACGCTGATGGGGAAGCTGCGATCCAGGTCGCCCACCTGAGGCAGACAGGCCACGCTGTTGCGCAAGTGCGGCGCCAGGCGGATATAGCCGCGCAAGGGCGCAATCAGCCCCATCACGCCCTTGATGAGCGTGGATTTCCCCGCGCCGTTGGGGCCGACGATGGCGGTCAGCGAACCTGGAGCGAAACGCCCGGAGACATCCCGCACGGCGACACGGCCCCTCCAGCCCAGGCTGACCTGATCCAGCTCGATGACTGCGTGCGTCATGCCTACAGCCACCCCATGGCCCAGGCCGTCATTCCCCAGAGGAAGGCGGCCACGGGCAGCATGCGCAGCACCCGCCCCAGGCTGGAGCGCAGCATGGCCGAACCGCGATAAGGACGCGATCGTTGCGCAGACGAAGTAGAATCGGGGATGGGCATGGTAGCGTAGCGTTGTTGCCGCGCCTTTCTCGGCAAAAGCGGGAAAGATGCGTAATCGATACGTTATAACATATATTCACGCCCAACCCGACAATCCCAGCCGAATGGCTCGACAAATCAATGTGACGAACCGCCTGCCATGACTGCCAGAACCCGTTCCCCCCGCCCATCCTCGCTGGAAGCGCGTCTGCGCACCGCCGAGTCGCTGTGCGAACAACGCGGCTCCCGTCTGACGCCGATCCGCCGCAAGGTGCTGGAAATCCTGCTGTCGCACGGCCGCAGCCTGAAGGCCTACGAACTGCTGGACGAAATCAAGCAGGTGCAGTCCAACGCCACGCCCCCCACGGTCTACCGCGCCCTGGACTTCCTGGTGGAGCAAGGACTCATCCACCGCCTGGACGCCGTCAACGCCTGGACTGCTTGCCACGACGCCGCCGGCGAACCCCACGACCTGCTTATCGTCTGCACGAGTTGCGGCAGGGTGGCGGAGCTCAGCGACCCGGCGCTCAGCGCCCAGCTGACGCAGAAAGTCACCGATTCGGGCTTCATCCTGACCAATCTGGAAACGGAACTGCGCGCCCTGTGCCAGGCCTGCCACGCCAGCCAGGGAGAAGCGGACCACGGCCATACGCACGGGCACGGGCATTGAACCTCACCGCTCGCGGGGTGGAAAGGCTCGCGCTTTTGCATCTTGCCGATCGAATATCCTCGCATCGTTTGCCCTAAGCGAAGCACTGTGATGTAATCGCAGATTGAATTTTTTTGCGTAGCCTGTTATAGAACGGAATTCCGGCATTCAAACGGGTTTTCCGCCAGGCCGCGCAATACGAGGTTACGATGCAAGTCAGTTCCAAACTCGACAAGATGGTTCCCGTCACGGTACTCACCGGGTTTCTCGGCGCAGGCAAGACTACGCTGCTCAAGCGCATCCTTACCGAGAACCACGGTCAGCGCATCGCCGTCATCGAGAACGAGTTCGGGCCGGAAAGCATTGACAACGACCTGCTCGTCCAGGAAACCAGCGAACAGATCATCGAGCTGAACAACGGCTGCGTCTGCTGCACCGTGCGCGGCGACCTGATGGACACGCTCAACGACCTGCGCAAGCGCCGCCAGCAGGGCGAGCTGAAATTCGACCGCGTCATCATCGAAACAACCGGCATGGCCAACCCCGGACCTGTCTGCCAGACTTTCTTCATGGACGACGACATCGCCGAGTACTACCGGCTGGATGCCGTCATCACCATCGTCGACGCCAAGCACGGCATGGAAACCCTGGACCGCCAGCCGGAATCGCAGAAGCAGGTCGGATTCGCCGACCGCCTGCTCATTTCCAAGCGCGACCTGGTCAACGAAGCCGACTACGAAGCCCTGCGCCACCGCCTGGTGCGGATCAATCCCCGCGCGCACGTCACGCCGGTCAATTTCGGCGAGACCGACCTGAAGGCCATCCTGGACATCAGCGGCTTCAACCTGAACACCATTCTGGACATCGACCCGGAATTCCTGGCCGATGAGCACGCCGACGCAGCACATGCGCACGACCACAGCCACGAGCACCATCATCACGACGACGATGACGATGGCCATCACGACGGCTGCGGTCCCGGCTGCCACCACCACGATCACCACCATCATCATGCCCATGACGATGAAATCAGCGCATTCGTGTTCCGCGCCAACAAACCGTTCGACCCCGAACGCCTGGAAGACTTCCTGGGCGGCATCGTGCAGGTCTACGGCCCGGACCTCCTGCGCTACAAAGGCATTCTCTACATCAAGGGCAGCAACCGGCGCCTGATTTTCCAGGGCGTGCACATGATGATGGGCGCCGAAGCCGGCGCACCGTGGAAATCCAGTGAAAAACCCAATACAAAGCTGATATTCATTGGTCGTAAACTTCCCCAGGAAATATTCACCCGGGGCCTGGAACAATGCCTGGTCTGAACCGGACCGTCACTGCACGCAACCCACGCCGCATGTAACGGAACGATGAATACCAACAAGATTGAAGAGGACGCATCATGGCAAGCAAATCAAGCGCCGCCAAGAGTTCAACACCCGCCCTGCTGACGGAAAAGCAGATTCTGGCCATGCCCGAATCCGACTACATGAACGAAGCGCAACTGGCCTTCTTCCGCAACCGCCTGAAAGAGCTGGAAACGGAAATCCTGAACAATGCAGGCGCCACAACGGAAAACCTGCGTGAAACACAGTTCGTTCCCGATCCGGCCGACCGCGCCACCATCGAGGAAGAACACGCACTGGAGCTGCGCACACGCGACCGCGAACGCAAGCTGTTGAAGAAAGTGCAGCAGTCCATCGCCCGCATCGATGCCGGCGAATACGGCTGGTGCGAAGAAACCGGCGAACCCATCGGCATCCCGCGCCTGCTGGCCCGTCCAACAGCCACGCTGTCGCTGGAAGCCCAGGAACGCCGCGAAATGCGCCAGAAGCTGTACGGCGACTGACCCCACCAGACATTGCCCGCCACGTGCGGGCAATTTTCATTCATGCCGACCCACCCAACATACTGATGCGGACTTCATTATGGTGGGCAGCGATCTCGCACAGATGCCTCGCTGCCCCCAGGCGCCGCACAGCCAGCAAGAGTTCGGATAACTTCCCTCCCCACCCTTGAAAATACTCCCGGGAACCCCCAGATAGTCCTTTCACAAGGAAGGACTCATGGAACAATTTCACGCCACCACCATTGTCTGCGTACGCCGCGGCGACCAGGTCGCCCTGGGCGGCGACGGGCAGGTCACCCTGGGCAATATTGTCATCAAGGGCACCGCACGCAAGATCCGCCGCCTCTACAACGACAAGGTGCTTGCCGGATTCGCCGGCGCCACCGCCGATGCCTTCACCCTGCAGGAACGCTTCGAGGCCAAGCTGGAAAAATACCAGGGCCACCTGATGCGCGCCGCCGTCGAGCTGACCCGCGACTGGCGCACCGACCGCGTGCTGCGCCGCCTGGAAGCCATGCTGATCGTCGCCGACCAGGAGCACACGCTGGTGCTGACCGGCAACGGCGATGTGCTGGAACCCGAGCACGGCCTTGCCGCCATCGGTTCCGGCGGCGCCTATGCGCAGGCAGCGGCGCTGGCACTGCTGCAGAACACCGACATGGCGCCTGCCGACATCATCAAGAAATCGCTGGAGATCGCAGGCGACCTGTGCATCTACACAAACCAGAACCACATCGTTGAAACACTCTGACCGCAGGTGCACTCCATGTCCGCAGCCAACATGACCCCAGGGGAAATCGTCTCCGAACTCGACAAGCACATCGTCGGCCAGGACCGCGCCAAGCGTTCCGTGGCCGTGGCCCTGCGCAATCGCTGGCGCCGCCAGCAGGTGGCGGAGCCCCTGCGCAATGAGATCGTCCCCAAGAACATCCTCATGATCGGCCCCACAGGCGTGGGGAAGACCGAAATCGCCCGCCGCCTGGCCAGGCTGGCCAACGCCCCGTTCATCAAAGTGGAAGCCACCAAGTTCACCGAGGTCGGCTATGTCGGCCGGGATGTCGACACCATCGTCCGCGACCTGGTGGAGGTCTCGGTCAAGCAGACGCGCGACCAGGAAATGCGCCGCGTGCGCACGCAGGCCGAGGACGCCGCCGAAGACCGCATCCTCGACGTGCTGGTCCCGCCGGCGCGCAACGCCAGCGGCGAGCCCGACCGCACCGACAACTCCGCCCGCCAGGTGTTCCGCAAGCGCCTGCGCGAAGGCAAGATCGACGATATGGAAATCGAGATCGAGCTCGCCCAGCCCATCCCTCAGATGGAAATCATGGCGCCTCCAGGCATGGAGGAAATGACCGAGCAGCTCAAAGGCATGTTCGCCGGCCTCGGCCGTGAAAAGACCAAGCCGCGCAAGGTGCGCGTCAAGGACGCTTTCAAGCAACTGGTGGAAGAAGAAGCCGCCAAGCGCGTCAACGAAGACGAACTGCGCACCGCGGCGGTCGCCAATGCCGAACAGAACGGCATCGTGTTCCTGGATGAGATCGACAAGATCGCCACGCGCCAGGAGCACGGCGGCAGCGACGTG
The DNA here is from genome assembly GCF_004342005.1 of Paracandidimonas soli. Lineage (GTDB taxonomy): Bacteria > Pseudomonadota > Gammaproteobacteria > Burkholderiales > Burkholderiaceae_B > Paracandidimonas > Paracandidimonas soli. The sequence goes on along the minus strand of NZ_SMBX01000001.1, from coordinate 375,662 downwards.
TCCCGCCAGGGAGTGCAGCGCGACCTGCTGCCGCTGGTCGAAGGGACCTCGGTCAACACCAAGTACGGCGTCGTGCGCACGGACCACATCCTGTTCATTGCCTCGGGCGCATTCCACCTGTCGCGCCCATCGGACCTGATCCCCGAGCTGCAGGGCCGCTTTCCGATCCGGGTCGAGCTGGACTCCCTGACGGCCAAGGATTTCGTCCGCATCCTGTCCCAGACCGACGCTTCGCTGACCAAGCAGTACCATGCACTGCTGGCCACTGAAGACGTCCATCTGGATTTCACCGACGACGGCATCCAGCGGCTGGCCGAACTGGCCTTCGAGGTAAACGAACGCACGGAAAACATCGGCGCGCGCCGTCTCTACACGGTCATGGAGAAACTGCTGGAAGAACTGTCGTTCGACGCCACGGCGCACGGCGGCAGGACCGTGATCATTGATGCGGGCTACGTCAACGACAAGCTGCAGGAAACGGCAAGCAGCCAGGACCTGGCGCGCTACGTGCTGTAGAACGATAAACGGCGACCCTCGGCGGCGCGCTTGCGCACTGCCGATCCCGCCCAGCCTACAGATCCAGCAGCAGCAAGCGCCCCGACAAAGGCGCGCTGGACAAGGCATCCAGCGAAACGCTGTGGCGTCCCGTCGTGATGGCCAGTTGTCCCATCCCCGATGCGCCGCCCTCCGCCCGGAACGCCAGGTCCGTCGCGCACGGCACGGGCAGCCCCACCAGCCGGTCCACCTGGCCGTCGACACCGATGCGCACGACGGCCCAGCCATCGCACAGCGTCGTCCAGACACCACCTTGCGCATCGAACGCCAGTCCGCTGACCCGCCCCGAACCCAAGGGCAAGGTCACCAGTCGGCGCACGGCGGACTGACCCGGCTGCAGGATCAGCACCGAGCCCGATTCAGGCACGGTGGCATAGAGCTTCTGGCCCTGCGCATGCCATCCCAGGCTTTGCACGAGCTCGCCGATCCGCCATCGCACATCCAGTGAGCCATCCTCGCGCAACATTCCGATCGCAGTCCCCGACTCGGGCAGCTCTGCCGCGATCCAGACGGCATCCGCGTCCCCATTGCATACCGCCAGCACATTTCTGATGCGCCAGGGATCCAGCGTCTGCGCGGAGCCATCCTCGCCGATACGGAGCGCACCCTCGGCATGCACGGCGATTACGTCGTCGCCATCGCGCACCAGCCCCAGGACAGGAGACTCCAGTCTTGCGACTTCCCGGTCCTGGCCGTTTTCGAACATGCGCACGGAAGGCGCCAGCGCATCGGCCCACCACAACTTGTCCCCGGCCGGTGTCCATGTCGGATAGGCGCCATGGAACGCCCAGTTCCCCGGCACGGCGGCGATAGCGGCCTCGGTGCTCGTGGACAGCTCTCCGCCCACCGGCGGCAACTGCGCGCCGACCCTGCGCGCGGCTTCCGCCACTTCGGGCCCCAGCAATTCCAGGCGCTCGCGCGTCAGCCGGTAGGCCGGTCCCGCAACGCTGATGGCGCCGCGGACCTGTCCCGCGCTATCCACCACAGGCGCGCCCACACAGCGCACGCCGAGGACGATCTCCTCGTCATCGATGGCATATCCGCGAGAGCGGGTGATGCGCAGTTCCGCGTTCAACCGTCGCCGGTCGACGATCGTATGCTCCGTCAAGGGCTTGAGCACGATGTCGCGCACCAATTCTTCGCGCACCGCATCCGGCATGGCGGAAAGAATGGCTTTTCCCTGGCTCGTGCAGTAGACGGGCTTGCGTTCGCCCATGGCTGCCGCGGATCGCAGGCTGTGCGCTCCGTCGCAGCGCTCCAGCGAGATCACTTCGCGTCCATCCAGCACGGCCAGATAGGACGTCTCGCCGGTCAGGTCGCGCAGCAGGCGCAGCTCCATCAGCGCGGCCGCCACCAGGTCTGGCTGTGCATAGGACTGGCGCGCCATCTCGAAGCAGCGAAAACCCAGGCAATAGACCTTGCGCAGGGGATCGCGCCGCACGAAGCCGCGCGTCACCAATGTCGCCAGCAGGCGGTAGACTGTGGTTCGGGGCAATGCCAGCTGCGCCGCCAGCTCGCTCTGCCCCAGCCCATCGGGCGATGCGCCGATGGCATCCAGCACATCCAGCGCCTTTTCGAGGGCGCCGGTACCCTCTCCGGAAGTGGTAGCCATGTTTTGTCCCAAATAGTGGCATTTAGCCTGTCGTATGCAATCGGAATCGTGATTTGGGAGATTCTATTTCAACGCCAAGCTCACTAGGATATAGCTTTACACCCTTGATCGGGTTGAATATTCTAGATTCCCACAGTGTGAGACAAATGCAATGACACTTCCTCCTCCCCTGACCACCATTCCCCAGCGCGCGCCCGCTCCCTTTGTTCCCGATGAAGTGCTGGATCGCCTTGCCAAAGTCACCAGTGGCTCGCTTACCACACAGCTGTACATCAAGGGCTTCCGGCAGCCTGTCCTGCATGGGCTGGTCCCGCTGAACAAGAAGATCAAGCCGTTTGCCGGGCGCGCCTACACCATGCGCTTCATTCCGGCGCGGGAAGACGTCGATCGCTACGACAACCTGACGACGTCTCCCTCCGCCGACAACCTGCAATGGGTCGGCGTGGAGCAGATCGAGCCCGGCCATGTGCTGGTCATCGACAGCAACAAGGACGGCCGCGCCGCTTCCATGGGCAATATGCTGGTCACGCGCATGATGATGCGCGGCGCCAGGGCGGTCATCACCGACGGCTCCTTCCGCGACGGCACCGAGCTGAGCCAAATGGAATTTCCCGTCTGGAGCACCGGCGTTACGGCGACCACGCGCTTGAGCTACCACCATGTCGCCGACCTGCAAGTGCCCATCGGCTGCGCCGGCGTCGCCATCTATCCCGGCGACGTGATCCACGGCGATGGAGACAACATCACGGTGGTCCCCGCCCACCTGGCCGAGGAAATAGCCGATCTGTGCGAAAAACGCGACGACATCGAGGCCTATCTCGCCCTGCGCGTGCAGGCCGGAGAAGCGCTGTGGGGACTCTATCCGCCCAGCGATGCCACCCGGGAGCAATACAAGCAATGGGTCGCCGACGGCCGTCCCGCGATTCCGCCCGCCAAGCCGGCAGGCAGCCGCTGATCCCCAACTCTTTGACTGACAGGCGCCATTCATGACAACTGCGAAATTCACTCCCGATCACTACGCCGCCCTGATCCGCCGCTATTTCGCGGCGTGCAACGCGGCCGACTACGATGAGCTCGTCGACTGCTTCACGCCCGATGCCGTCCACTACTTCCCTGCCGGACTGCCGGAAGTGCCATGGCGCTCCGCCGATACCATCGCCCGGAAATGGCAATGGTGCGTTGCAACGCTAGGCTCCCAATGGACCATCGACAAGCTGATCGTCAGCCACGACTCGCCCGAGGCCGTGATCGAATGGACGCACTGGAAGACCAAGAGCGGCACGGCGCTGCGTGGCGCGGAATGGTACGACTTCGATCCGGAGACGGGCAAGATCAAGGAGATCCGCGCCTACTACGCCGCGCCCGCGGACAAGGAAGTCAGAATCAACGAACTGGTAGACTTCGACTACAAAGGCCGCGGCTACCATCTGGAAAGCCCGACCAAGCCGGCCTGAGCCCGGAGAACAGCGTCCCTGGCGTTCCGGAACCAACGCGCTCGCCGCGGCTCCGAAACGCCAGGGACAAGCCGCACAGGAAAGACCACACCATGAGCATGCGACATATTGTATTGTTCCGCCGCAAGGCGGACGTCCCCAGGAACCCGGCGCTGGAACAGGCGCTGGTCGAACGCATGGAAACCCTGGGTTCCCGGATTCCCTGCATCCTCGACTGGCGCATCGGCGCCAACGAGATGGACCGTCCGATCTGCTGGGACTACGTGCTGGAATCTGAAGTCGCCGATGCCGAAGCGCTCAACACCTATCTCATGCACCCCCTGCACCAGGCGCTCATCGCAGACCTGAAGCCCTACTTCGAGTGGGCGGCGGTCGACTACACGATCAAGGCGTAATCGGCAAAACGGCCTGCGCGGATATTGTTTCCGCGCAGGCCGTCGCATTCCACAACGCTTACGGCAGCTTGCCGAACTCCGTGGCATCCGCTCGCCAGACAAGCGCCTGCTCGCTCAGGGTGAAGCCCAAGCCAGGCCTGTCGGATACGTACATGCGGCCATCCTTCAGCTGCATCTGCTCATTGAACATCGGGCCCAGCCATTCGAAATGCTCCAGCCACGGCTCAATGGGATAGGCTGCAGCCAAGTGCAGGTGGATTTCCATGGCGAAGTGCGGCGCCAGCTTGCGCCCCTTGAACGCGCCCAGCGCCATGATCTCCAGGAAAGGCGTGATGCCGCCCACGCGCGGCGCATCCGGCTGGATGAAATCGCTGCCTTCCGTCATGATTAGCTGTGCATGCTCGCCCGCGCTGGTCAGCATTTCCCCGGTCGCGATGGCCGTATCGAAACGCGCCGACAACTGCGCATGCCCTTCGAAATCGTAGGCATCCAGCGGCTCTTCGATCCAGGTCAGGTCGAACTGCTCGAACGCGCGGCAGGCCCGCGTCGCCTTCTGCCTGTCCCATTGCTGGTTGGCGTCGACCATGAGCGGGAAGTCGTCGCCCAGGATTTTCCGTACTTCGCTCACGCGCTGGATATCGATCGAGAGATCCGGCTGTCCCACCTTGAGCTTGATGCCGCCGATGCCGCTTTCCTGCGAGATCCGGACGTTCTTGAGCACCTGGTCCAGCGGCGTATGCAGATAGCCGCCGGAGGTGTTGTAGCACTGCACCGAATCGCGATGCGCCCCGAGCAGCTTGGCCAGCGGCAGACCCGCGCGCTTGGCCTTGAGGTCCCACAGGGCGATATCGAACGGTGCGATGGCCTGGGTCGTCAGGCCGCTGCGGCCCATGGACGCGCCCGCCCACAGCAGCTTGGTGAACAGGCGAGAGATATCGCTGGGGTCTTCTCCCAGCAGATTGGGCGCGATCTCCTTGGCATGCTCATACATGCCGGGGCCGCCGGCCCGCTTGGAATAGCCGAACCCGATGCCATCGAAACCGTCCCGCGTACGGATTTCGGCGAAGATGAATGCAATCTCGGTCAGCGGCTTCTGGCGGCCGGTGAGCACCTTGGCGTCGCTGACCGGCGTGGCCAGCGGCAGGTAGACGAGGGAGACCTTGATCCACTCGATACGGTCCCCGCTTTCGGCCGCCGTACGGGCATTGGCATCCACTTTTGAATAGGAAACAACATTTGACTCAACCGCTTTCATCTCGACTGACTCCAAAGAGAAAATGCCTCCACGCTGCGCCTTCGGCTTGCGCTCCACCGCGCGGCTTGCAGGCCACTTGGATTCGCCCGGCGCAGGGCAGTCCGCAGTGGACTGTCCTGCGCCGGGCTCATGGGATAAAAAGATACTGCTTTTTCCAGCTTACTCGAACTTCAGATTGCCTTTTTTCACCACTTCCGACCAGCGGTCGATTTCACCCGCGACGAATTTCGTGAACTCCTCGGGGCTGGAGGTGACTACGACCAGGCCGATGGCCTCGAGCCTCTTGCGCGTCTCGGGATCGGCAAAGCCTTTGACCATGGCCTGATGCAGCTTTTCGACGATCTCGGGAGGCGTTCCCTTCGGAGCGGACAGGCCGGTCCAGGAAACTGCGCTGAACCCTTCATAGCCGGACTCGGCAATCGTGGGGACGTCCGGCATCAGCGGGTTGCGCTCCAGGCTGGTGACCGCCAGGGCGCGCACTTTGCCGGCCTGCACGTGCGGCAGCGCGGCATCCAGGTTGGTGAACATGCCGTGGATCTGGCCGGCCAGCACGTCATTCAGGGCCAAGGCGCCGCCGCGGTAGGGAATGCCCACCATGTTCAGGTCGGCCACCTGCTTCAGGTATTCCGTCGTCAGGTGCCCGGAAGACGCCGTGACCTGGCCGAAATCGAACTTGCCCGGGTTGGCCTTGACCCACGCGATGAATTCCTTGAAGTTCTTCGCGGGGAACGACGGATGCACCACCAGCATGTTGGGGCCTGCTGCCAGCTGCGTCACGTGCACGAAATCGGTGTTCGAGTCGTACGAAGGCTTGGGCTCCAGGCCGTGAATGATCGCATTGCTGCCGATGCCCGACAGCAGCAGCGTGTAGCCGTCGGCGGCGGCCCTGGCGGCCTGCTCGGATCCGATGGCTCCGCCCGCGCCGCCCTTGTTCTCCACGACGAAAGGCTGGTTCAGTTGCTTGGAGAGGACTTCTCCCATCATGCGGCCCATCAGGTCGCTGGTGCCGCCCGCGGGAAACGGCACGATGATCCTCACGGCATGATCGGGATAATTACTGGCCTGCGCGTGCGCCACGCCCGCGAATCCCGCATGGCTGGCCATCACGGCCAGGGCGACGAAGAAAGTCTTGAGCCTCATTGGTGGTCTCCTTAAGAAATGAAAAATACCCCCACGCTGCGCCTTCGGCTTGCTGCCCCCCAAGGGGGGGCGCTTTTTACCTAGGGGGCAGCCCGGCGGTAAAAAATTCCCACGTATATTAGATAGAATCATGGAAGCGCTTTCATTTTCGGCTTCCCATGGAATTTGGCAATCCGTGTTCGCGACACCCTTGGCCTAAAAGTCCCATAGTCTGGAAATTTTTAGCGCGATACGCCTGTAACAGGGCAGCCATCCACCCATCGAACCTGCCTACACTGTGCCCATCATGCCCAGACAAACCCCGCCCGCACAGACAAACACAGCCGCGCCGAGAAACGCGCGCATGAGCGACGTGGCGCACACGGCCGGCGTCTCCCTGGTCACGGTTTCCCGCGCCATCAACACGCCGGACAAGGTGTCTCCGGAAACCCTGCAACGCGTGCGGCAGGCCATCCGGCACCTGGGTTATGTTCCGAATCTCACGGCGGGCAGCCTGGCTTCCAGCCGGTCCAACATCGTGGCGGCCATCGTTCCCACCCTGTCGAACCTGGTCTTTTCCGAAACTGTCGACGCCCTGGCCGCCACCCTGGCCCACAGCGGCTACCAGCTGCTTCTGGGACAAAGCGCCTACTCCGCCGACGAGGAAGCCGCGTTGGTCGACGCATTCCTGGGCCGCAGGGTCGACGGGCTGGTGCTGACCGGCCTGTCGCAGTCCGCCGCCCTGCGCGCCAAGCTGCGACGCTCCGGCATCCCGGTCGTGCAGACCTGGGATTTTCCATCGTCCCCTAACCAGAATGATCCCATCGACATGCTGGTGGGCTTTTCCAATATCGAGGTGGGCCGTGCGGCCGCTCGGCACCTGCTGTCGCGGGGGCACGCACGTCTGGCCTTCATCGGCTCGGACGAGGAGCGCTCCAGACTGAGGCTCTCGGGCTTCGAGGCAGAGGCCAGGGAGCAAGACGCACAGGCCGTGGAAGTCTCGCTGATTCCCCCGCCCGTCTCCGTCAATGACGCGGGCAGGATACTGGAAGGCATTCTGGCGCGGAACACCGGCGTTTCCGCGGTCTTCTGCAACAATGACCTGCTGGCGACCGGCCTGCTGTTCACCTGCCTGAAGAACGGCTGGCCCGTGCCTGACCGGATGGCCGTCATGGGCTTCGGAGACCTGCCCCTCTCCCGCGCCACTTCGCCCGGCCTGTCCACCATCCGCATCCACCATACCGAGCTTGGCAAGCGCGCGGGCAAGCTGCTGCTGTCCCGGCTGTCGGGAAAGAGCATCGCCCGGCCACGGCAGAACATCGGCTTCAGAATTATGCAGCGGAGCAGCACATGAGCAAGCCATTGCACAGGGTGCGCATGAGCGACGTCGCGCGCGAAGCCGGGGTGGCGCGGGTAACGGTATCGCGCGTCATCAGCGCGCCAGACTCGGTCGCCCCCAAGACCCGTGCCGCCGTCGAAGCCGCCATTGCCAGACTGGGCTTCATCCCCAACCTGAATGCCGGCACGCTGGCCTCGCGGCGCTCGCATATCGTCGCGGCCCTGGTGCCCACCCTGTCGAACGCGTGGTTCGCCGACACCATGGACGGTCTCGCGGGCACGCTGTCGGCCGCCGGCTACCAGCTGATGCTGGGCCAGACGCGCTACGATCCCGAGGAAGAAGAAAAACTCGTCAATGCCTTCATCGGCAGGCGCGTCGACGCCATCGTGCTGACCGGGACCAGCCATCCCGACGGCCTGCGCCGCAAGCTGCGGCAGTCCGGCATTCCCATCGCCGAATGCTGGGATCTGAGCGACGATCCCATCGATTTCGTCGTGGGTTTTTCCAACACGGCGGCCGGAGAAACCGTGGCCAGGCACCTGGTTTCCAGGGGCTGCAGGCGGCTCGGCTTCATCGGCGCCGACGAGGACCGCACCAGGAAGCGGCTGCAGGGATTTCGTGCGGCAGCCAGGTCAGCGGGCCTTGACGATGTCAGGGTACAGACAGTGCATCCGCCTTCGGGCATCGATGACGGCAGGCTGGCGCTGGAAGCGCTGGTGCGCATCCAGCCGGACATCGACGGCGTCTTCTGCAGCAACGATACGCTGGCGCTGGGCGTCCTGCAGGCCTGCAGGAACAACGGCTGGAGCGTTCCCGGCCGCATCGCCGTAGCGGGCTTTTCCGACCTGCCGGTCGCCGCGGCCAGTGTACCCGCGCTGACGACGGTGCGCGTGTATTCGCGCAGCCTGGGAGAACGCATCGGCGACCTGCTGGTGCAGCGCCTCCGGCACGGCCAGGCCGATGCGCAACGCATCCACGACATGGGCTTCTCCCTGGTCGTCAGGGAGAGCGCCTGAATCAGAAGATATCGGGATCCCCGGCGCTTGCACCCGCCTGCGTCGTCAGGAAATCCATGTCGCAGCCCTGGTCGGCCTGCAGGATGTGCTCGATGAACATCTTGCCGTAGCCGCGCTCGAAACGCGGCGGCGGGGCCTGCCACTGCGCTCTGCGGCGGGCGAGTTCCTCGTCGCCCACGTCCAGGTGAATGCTGCGCGCCGGCACGTCGATCGTGATGGTGTCGCCGGTGCGCACCAGGGCAAGATTGCCGCCGATATAGGCTTCCGGCGCCACGTGCAGCACACAGGCGCCGTAGCTGGTGCCGCTCATGCGCGCATCGCTGATCCGCAGCATGTCCCGGACGCCCTGCCGCACCAGCTTCAGCGGGACGGGAATCATGCCCCACTCGGGCATGCCCGGTCCTCCCTTGGGTCCCGCATTGCGCAGCACGATCACGTCATCCTCGGTGATGTCCGCATCTGGATCGTCCAGCATCGCCTTGAGGCTGGGATAGTCGTCGAACACCACCGCGGTCCCGCTATGCCGCAGGAACTTCGCACTCATCGCGCTCGGCTTGATCACGCAGCCGTCCGGCGCAAGATTCCCCTTGAGCACGGCCAGCGATCCCTCCGCATAGACCGCGGTCTCTACCGAACGGATCACATCGTCGTTGTAGACCTGCGCATCTTCGATATTGCTGCCGACGCTCCCGCCGCTGACCGTTTTCTCGTCCAGGTGCAGGAAGGACGACAGCCGGTTCATCAGCGCGGGCAGACCGCCGGCGTAATAGAAATCCTCCATCAGGTACTGGCTGGTTCCGTTGGGACGTATATTGGCCAGGACCGGCACCTGGCGGCTGAGCCGGTCGAAGTCGTCCAGGCCCACGTCCATGCGGCCCGCGCGGCGCGCCAGCGCAATGATATGGATGATGGCATTGGTGGAACAGCCCATCGCCATGGCCACGGCAATGGCGTTCAGGAAGGCTTCGCGGCTCAGTATCTGCGTGGGGCGCAAATCCTCGTGCACCATTTCCACGATGCGCCTGCCCGCCTGTACGGACATGCGCTGATGCGCCGCATCCACCGCTGGTATGCTCGACGCGCCCGGCAGCGCCATGCCCAGCGCTTCCGCGATGGCCGTCATGGTGCTGGCGGTTCCCATCGTCATACACGTGCCGGGGCTGCGCGCGATGCCGCTGATGACGCCTTCCCATTCCGCCTCCGAAATCGTGCCTGCGCGGCGCTCGTCCCAGAACTTGAACGCGTCGGAACCCGAGCCCAGTGTCTTTCCGCGCGAGTTGCCGCGCAGCATGGGACCCGCGGGCAGGAACACCGTCGGAATATCGGAACTGATGGCGCCCAGCAGCATGGCCGGCGTGGTCTTGTCGCATCCCCCCATCAGCACCGCCGCATCCACCGGATGGCAGCGGATCATCTCCTCGACCTCCATCGCCAGCATATTGCGGTAGAGCAGCGCCGAGGGCTTGATCAACGCGTCGTTCAGCGACAGCACCGGAAGCTCGAGCGGGAAGCCGCCCGACTGCAGCACCCCGCGCTTGACGTCATCGACCCGCTGCCTGAAATGCATGTGGCATGGATTGAATTCGGACCAGCTGTTCAGGATCGCGACAATCGGCTTGCCCTCCCAGTCTTTCCTGTCGTAGCCCATCTGCATGAAACGGCTGCGATGATTGAAGGTGCGGAAATCCTCGCGCGCAAGCCAGCGCTGGCTGCGCAATGTCTTCTGTTCTGTCATGTAAGGCTCACATCGTGGTTCGGTGGAAAGTGCCCGTGGCGCCGCGGCTCAGCGCGAAGGCGTGGACCAGACGCCCGCGGCCTGCAGCAGGCCGCGCGTATAGCCCAGGGCGAAGGCCATGAACCGTTCCCGGCCTTCGTCCAGGTCGGATACCGGAACATGGTCGGGGCAAAGCGGGCCCGCGTACCCGCCGCGCTGGTAGGCCTTGATGGCCTGGAACATATCGACGTCCCCTTCGTCCGGGAACACCTCCTCGAAATCGAGATAGCCGCCCCGGATATTGCGGAAATGCACCATGAAGATCCGTCCCGTCGCGGCGAATTCCTCGATCACGGGAATCATGTGCCTGCCCGGCTCCCGGAACATTTCGGCGACCGTGCCCTGGCAGAAATTCAGGCCATGGTTCCTGCTCGACGACAGCGAGAGAAACTTGCGCATGCCGTCCGCCGAACCCATGACATGTTCGATGCCATTCAGTCCTCCCACCGGATAGGCGGGATCGTGCGGATGGCATGCCAGGCGCACGCCTGCCTTGTCCGCAGCCGGCACCAGGCCTTCCACCAGAAACTCGATGGCGTCCCAGCCGGCCTTTTCGCTGACAGGCGGCACTTCGCGCGCCATTTTCTGCCCGCACAGCATGGCCGAAGCGGAACCGCCTTCCTCCTGGTTGCTGGGATATCCCACGCCCCAATAGGAGTGCTTGCGGTCGTCTTCGGGAGAGTACTCGGCATGGACGAAGCCGGAGTTCCTGGCGCCTCCACGGCCCGGCCTCAGGCCGGTGCGCGTGATTCCCACCATCTGGACGTTGTATTTCAGGCACGTGATGCCGGCGTCGGCGGCTTTCTGGATATTGTCCGCCAGCATGCGGCGCTGCCTCCTGGCGCCTTCGATATCGACCAGCGAATCCAGCAGGATCGAACCGACGTCCAGCGCGAACACATCGAGCTTCATGTCGAAGCTTTCCACCCATTTGCGGTAGTCGTTCAGCTTGCGGCTGTCCCACTGACTGACGCCGCCATCGGCGGAAACAAGTTCGGTTCCCCGGTTGTCCAGCACGACATGATGCACGCCCAACTGGGCCGACAAACGCAGCCGGCGCTCATCGGGATTCAGCAACTGCTCACTGATATACATGGTCTCTCCATCAACGTATCCGGTGAAGAACTCCGGCCCAATACGGGGGGCGCCTTCGGCGCCGCATAGGTACTGCCTCGCTCGGCCTCGGCCTCGGCCTGAAGGCCGAGACTTGCGCTTTGGCGCGTGGTCATGCCCATCCAGAATGGACACGGGTTCATTCTAGGAAAACAAGGGATGCGCTTCAACGATCGCGGAGCATGTGCGGGCCTTGCCCGGCGGGTTTTATCTCAACCGGTGGGACGCGGCCGGCCTTCCGGCCCGGAAGAGAGCGAGACACTGCCGGCCAATCTTTCCGGTAAAGGGAAAACCGGCCGGCATGCGGGAGTAGAGATGGGGACCCGATGCAGAAGCTCCGGCCTGCCGGCCGAGCCTTGCGCCCCGGCGCACTCAGCTGAGGACGGTCACCGTTTCCGCCAGCGCCAGGGGCGCGCCGGTCATGGACTGCAGCTCATCGAATGTCAGCCCTTCCACCATGCTGGTGACCACCAGCCCCTTGCCGGTCACGTCGATGACCGCCAGGTCCGTATAGATGCGATCCACCACGCCTTCCCCTGTCAGGGGATAGGTGCAGCGTTCAACAATCTTCGGCTGCCCGTCGCGCGTGACGTGCTCCATGGTGACATAGACCTGCCGTGCGCCCACCGCCAGGTCCATCGCACCGCCGACGGCAGGAATATCGTCGGGGCGCCCGTTGTCCCAATTGGCCAGGTCTCCCTGCTCGGACACCTGGAACGCGCCGAGTATGGTCAGGTCGATGTGGCCGCCACGCATCATGGCAAACGACACCACATGGTCCGTCAGCGCGGAACCCGGTATCAGCGTCACCGGTTCCTTGCTGGCATTGATCAGATCCAGGTCCAGCGGCTGGTCGGGATCCCCCGGCCCCATACCGACGATGCCGTTCTCGGTATGCAGGATCACCTCCCGGTCTTCGGGCAGATAGCGCGCCGCCAGCGTCGGGATGCCGATGCCGAGGTTCACGTAGTAGCCTTCCGGGATATTGCTTGCGACCTTGCGCGCTATTTCCTGTCTGGACAGTTTCTTATACATGCTCCGCCCCTCCAACCTGCACGACGCGCTTGACGAAGATCCCCGGCGTTATCACATGCTCGGCGGGAATATCCCCCAGCGGCACGATACGGTCGACCTGGGCGACGGTGACATCCGCCGCCATCGCCATCACAGGAGCGAAGTTGCGGCCCGCATACCGGTACGTCAGGTTCCCCCAGCGATCGGCGAATTGCGCCTTGATGAAAGCGAAGTCGCCCTTGAGCGGCCACTCCATCACATATCCCTTGCCGTCGATGACCATGGTCTGCTTGCCTTCTGCCAGCGCCGTGCCGTAGGAAGTGGGCGTGAAGAACGGCCCCAGCCCCGAACCGGCCGCCCGCATGCGCTCGGCCATCGTACCCTGCGGCACGCACTCCAGTTCCACGGTTCCCTTGCGATAGGCTTCCGCGAACGCCACCGCGTTCGGCTGCAGCTTGTTCGAGGAACGGGCGAAAGAGCAGATCATCTTGCGCACCCTGCCCGCCTCGACGAGCTGGCTCAGCCCGATCGGCCCGTTGCCCGCATTGTTGTTGACGATCGTCAGTTCCCTGGCGCCCTGATCCAGCAAGGCGCACAACAGCTCCGTCGGAACTCCGGATGCGCCGAAGCCGCCGATCAGCACAGTCGCGCCATCCTGCACGCCCGCCACCGCCTCTTCAAGCGAGGCGCAAGTCTTGTCAAGCATTTCTCTTCTCCACCTCTTTCGACTTGTTCTATGGACACTGATTGCCCAGGATCGCCGTGGACTGGCTGGACAAGGTCCCGCCGTTGCCATGCACCAGCGCAATGTCGGCGTCAGGCACCTGACGCTCTCCGCAGCCGCCGCGCAGCTGCCTGACGGCCTCGATCAGGATGAAGATCCCGTACATGCCCGGATGGACGCAGGACAAACCGCCCCCGTTCGTATTCACAGGCAGACGCCCGCCCGGGGCGATGCCGCCGTTTTCCACGAAGCTGCCGCCTTCGCCCTTCTTGCAGAAGCCCAGGTCTTCCAGGAACAGCAGCGTGTTGATGGTGAACGCGTCGTACAGCTCCAGCACATCAATGTCCTTGTGCGTGACGCCGGCCATCGCCATGGCGCGCGGACCGGATTCCGAAGCCGCAGTGACCGTCAGGTCGTGCATGGAGGAAATCTGCCGGTTCCACACCGCCGTCGCGGACCCAAGCACATAGACAGGCTTGTTCGGCAGGTCCCTGGCCCGGTCCGAACGGACCAGGACATAGGCTCCGGCTCCGTCCGTCACCAGGCAGCAATCCAGCAGCGACAGCGGATCGGAAATCATGCGGGCGGCGAGCACGTCGTCGATGCTCAGCGGATCGCGCTTCTGCGCTTCCGGATTCAGCTGCGCCCACTTGCGGGCGGCCACGGCGACTTCGGCCAGATGGCGGCGCTTCGTGCCGTACATGTGCATGTGGCGCTGCGCCGCCAGCGCGTACGAAGTAATGGGAGACAAAGGCTCGTACGGATATTCGTAGGGCTGGGGATCCAGCAGCGCGCGTGCGCGCACGCCTTCCTTGCGGCCGAACTTGGCCGTGCGCTGCGTGCTGCCGTAGCACACCAGCACCGCATTGCACTGCCCGCTGGCCAGCGCCTGCATGGCCGGCAGCAGATGCGCCAGGAAGCTCGAGCCGCCCAGCATGGTGCTTTCGATGAACTTGGGACGGATGCCCAGGTACTCGACAACCGGCATGGCCCACATCGTCGCCGACGAGCTGCTCGTGGCAATCCCGTCGATATCCGACATCTTCAATCCGGCATCCCTGACGGCGCGCGATGCGGCCTGCGCCAGGATTTCGATTTCGGAAAACCCGTTCGCTTCGCCCAGGCCCGCCTGGCCGACGCCGACGATCGCGGTCTGTCCTCGCAATGACTCAAGCATGATCGCCCTCCTGCACGGCAAAGACTACCTTCCCGACGCCCTCCTGCACGGCGACCCGAGCGGCGACTCGCATGCCGATGCGCAGATCGTCGCCGGGCGTGCCTTCGACGCGGCTCATCATGCGCACGCCTTCATCGAGGTCGACCAGAACCACGTTGTAGTCCCCGCCATGCTCGGGCTTGCGCCGGATGATGCTGTACGAGTAGATGGTTCCATCGCCCGCCGGCCGGACCCAGTCCAGCGCCTCGCTTCCGCAGGACTGGCACAGGACCCTGGGGAAGAACTGGTGGCGGCCGCAACCCCGGCACTGCTGGATTTCGAAGACTCCCTGACCGAGCCGGGCGAAGTAGTGCGCCTCCGGCCCGACCTGAGTCTCATTGGCAAGCTGTTCCATTGCCTCTCCTTTTCATGAATACCCGCATCGTTTGCACGCGCTCCCGTCATGGCCCCGCCCTCGGGCAGGATCACTCCGAGAAGCGCCCTCCTTGTTCCGCCAGCCGCACCAGCAAGGGCGCCGGCTCCCACAGTTCGCCATGCTCGGCATGGAACCCGCGTATCGTGGCCAGCACCTTGTCCAGCCCCTGCGTATCCGCATAGAACATCGGACCGCCGCGGAAAGCTGGGAATCCATAGCCATGCACATACACGACATCGATGTCCGATGCGCGCTGCGCCATGCCGTCCTCCACGATCCGGGCGCCCTCGTTCACCAGGGCGTAGATGGCGCGCTGCACGATTTCCTCATCGCTGATCGGGCGCTGCCTGATGCCCGCCTCTTCAGCGCACTCGCGGATCAGGGCTTCGATTTCCGGATCCGGAATGGGCTCGCGGCTGCCCGGTTCGTAGCGGTAGAACCCCGCGCCGGTCTTCTGTCCATAACGGCCTGATTCGCAGATGCGGTCCGCGACGCGGGAATAGCGCAAATGCGCCGGACGCGTCGCCGCCTGGCGCTTGCGCGCGGCCCAGCTGATGTCCAGCCCCGCCATGTCCTGCATCTGCAGGGGCCCCATCGCCATGCCGAACCTTCTCAGCGCGCCATCGACCTGCGCAGGCGTCGCGCCCTCCTCCAGCAGGAAATAGGCCTCGCGCGTGTAGTGGCTGATCATGCGGTTGCCGACGAAGCCGTCGCATACGCCGACCTGCACCGGGATCTTGCCCAGGCGCTTTGCCAGTTGGAAGATGCCCGCCATGACGGCGGCTTCGGTTGCATCCCCCTTGACCACTTCGAGCAACCGCATGACATTGGCGGGACTGAAGAAATGGGTTCCCAGCACGCGGCCGGGGCGCTTGGTCACCGCAGCGATCTCGTTGATGTCCAGGCGCGATGTATTGGTCGCCAGTATGGCCTGAGGTCCGCATACGGCATCGAGCGTAGTGAAGATGCTCTTCTTCACGCCCATGTCCTCGAATGCCGCCTCGACCACCATGTCCACGCCGGACAGGTCCCGGTAGTCCAGGCTGGGCGTGATCAGCGCCAGGCGCTGCTCCAGTTGCGCCTGGGTGAGCCTGCCCTTCTTCAGGGTGGCTTCGTAGTTGCGGCGGATGATGCCCAGGCCCCGCTGCAAGGCTTCGTCCGTGCTGTCGAGCAGGACCACCGGAACGCCGGCGTTGGCGAAGCTCATGGCGATGCCCCCTCCCATCGTCCCGGCGCCTACGACGCCGACCTTGTCGATGCGTGGTGTCTCTTCCCGGGACACGCCCTCGATCTTCGCCGCCTGGCGCTCGGCAAAGAAGACATGGCGCAAGGCCTTGGACTGGTCGCCATTGACCAGCTCCTGGAATTTTTCCGCCTCGAATGCCAGCCCTTCATCGAGATCGCAGCTCAGCGCCTTTTCGATGCAGGCGATGCAATGCATGGGCGCAATGCCGCCGCGGTATTTGCGGGCCGCCATCTTGCGCGCATCGTCGAACAGTTGCCCGGATGCCGCGTCGGCGCCCAGCGGTTTGTGCGACAGGCGCCGGTATTGCACTACGCCCTTTGCCATGCCGGCGGCTGCTCGGCAGGCGCCGTCCACCAGATCGCCCTGGACGATCTCACTGACCAGTCCATAGCGAAGCGCCTTTTCCGCGCTCATGGAATCGCCGGAAACGATGATGTCCAGGGCCGCCGCCACGCCAACGATGCGCGGCAGGCGCTGCGTCCCGCCCGCTCCCGGCAGCACGCCCAGCTTCACTTCCGGCAGGCCGAGCACGGCCTCGGGCGAGGCGACCCGGTCATGGCATCCCAGCGCAAGCTCCAGCCCACCGCCCAGCGTCGTGCCGTTCAATGCCGCCACCACAGGCTTTTCCGACTGTTCCAGCCGGGCGATCAATGTCCGCAGCAAGGGTTCGACCTTGGTCTTGGACGTATTGAACTCGCGCACGTCGGCGCCGCCCGAAAAGAACCGTCCCGTGCCGGTAAGGACGATGGCCTTGACCTTGTCGTCGGACAATGCGGCATCCAGCTCGCGCCCCAGCGCGACGCGCACCTGGCTGCCCAGGCTGTTCACGGGCGGACTGTCGATGCGCAGTACCGCAACCGTGACGCCGTCCGCGTCTTTCAACAGGGAGCTGACCGTGGTGAAGAACTCCGGCCTGCGGGCCGGAGTATCTCCGCCACAATACGGGGGCGCCTCCGGCGCCGTATTGACACTGCTTCGCTTGGTCTCGGCCTGAAGGCCGAGACTTGCACTTTGCTGCGTGGTCAAGGCGACACCTCCACCAGGGCCTGGCCTTCCTCAACTTCGTCGCCCTCGGCCACCAGGATCCTGGTCACGGTGCCAGACACCTCGGACTCGACCGGCAGCTCCATCTTCATGGATTCGACCTTCGCGACTTCATCGCCCTCGTTCAGCGCATCGCCCACGGCAACGGAAATGCCGAGCACCCGCCCTGTGACCGTCGATTCAATGATTCCCATGTATTTCTCCTGTTTGCATTCTGTTGAACATATCTCGTGGCTTGCCCGCATTTGGATCGCGGCCCGTCGGGGCGCATCCATCGATGCTAGCCGTTTTTCCCTTCGCTGAGCAGGCGGTCGGCCAGCCCGGTCGTGATGCCGCCCTGCCGGAACCCGGCATCGGCGAGCACTCTCTGTATGAACGGTATGTTGTTCTTGACGCCTTCGATGCGGAAATCCTCCAGCGCCCTGGAAAGCCGGTCCAGGGCGGCATCGCGCGTCGGCGCCTTGACGATCACCTTGGCCAGCATGGGGTCGTAGTGGCTGGAAACCCTCACGCCGCTGCAATAGCCGGTTTCGATCCTCACATCGCCGCCCGAGGGCGGCTCGAAGGTCTTGAGCATGCCAGGCGACGGAATGAACCGCACGGGGTCTTCCGCATACACCCTGGCCTCGATGGCATGCCCGGAGACTTCCACGGGGCCGGGCAGCACCGAGTCCAGCGTTTCTCCCGCGGCCAGCCGGATCTGCGCCTGCACCAGGTCGACGCCGGTGACTTCCTCCGTCACCGCGTGCTCCACCTGCAGGCGGGTGTTCACTTCCAGGAAAGCGAATCCGCGCTCCGGGGTATAGAGCATCTCCACCGTGCCGATCACGTCGTACTTCAGGCGCGACAGGATGTCTTCCAGCGTCTTCGCCATGGCGGCGATCCGCTCCCTGCCCAGCAAGGGAGCGGGCGACTCTTCCAGCACTTTCTGGTGACGGCGCTGGATCGAGCAATCCCGCTCGAACAGGCAGCGCACGTTGCCGTAGCGGTCAGCCAGGAACTGGAACTCGATATGGCGCGGCATGCGGATCAACTGCTCCAGATACAGCTCGGCGCTGCCGAAGCTGCGCGAGGCGATCTGCTGCGCCCGGAGCCAGGTTTCCTCGATGTCGCCAGGCCCGTTCAAAGGCAGCATGCCGATGCCGCCGCCGCCCGAGGCCGGCTTGATCAGCAAAGGGTAGCCCAGTTGCTCCGCAGCCGCGCGCACCTCGTCGAGCGAACCCGTCAATACGCCGCTGCTCCGCGTCATCGGCATGCCGTACTGCTGCATCAGATCCCGCGCCTGCGTCTTGTGCCCCAGCGCGCGGATCAGCGCGGGCGAGGGGCCGATGAAGCGGATGCCCGTGTCTTCGACCGCCTGCGCGAAATCGGCGTTTTCCGACAGAAAGCCGTAGCCGGGATGCAGGGCGTCCGCGCCGCTGCGCCGTCCGACATCGAGCAGGACTTCCTGGTTCAGATAGCTTTGCAGCGCCGCGGCCGGGCCGATGCAATACGCCTCGTCCGCATCCTTCCAGTACGGCAGATCCTTGTCCGCCTCCGAGTAAACCGCAACCGACTTGATGCCTAGCTGGCGCAATGCGCGAATGACGCGCTGCGCGACAGCGGCGCGGTTGGCAACCAGCACCTTCTTGAACATCGCCTCCCCCTTTCGCATGCTCATGGCCGATAGCTGAAAGCGCGCGGACCCGGCTGCATCAGCGGCGCGGCGACGTCGACGAACTCTTCGAGCAGATCGCGTGTCTGCACGGGATCGACGATGTTTTCGACAACGAAGGCTTCCGCGCTGCGGAACGGCGAAGTCAGCGAGCGGACCCGCGCCTCGATTTCCTTCAGCTTTGCCTCCGGATCGTCGGACGCGGCGATCTCAGCCTTGTACGCGACTTCCAGCCCGCCTTCGATCGGCAGGGAGCCCCATTGCGCGGACGGCCACGCATAGCGGAAATTGAAGCGGCCATCGCTCTGGTGTCCGCCCGCCGCAACGCCGAAGGCCTTGCGGATGATGAACGTGCACCATGGCACCGTCGACTGCGCGACGGCGGTCAATGCCCTGACGCCATACCGCATGGCGCCCGATTTCTCCGCCTCCAGACCGATCTGGAAGCCGGGGATGTCCACGAAATTCACGACGGGCAGATGGAACATCTCGGCCAGATCGAGCATGCGGACGAATTTCTCGCAGGCCTGCTTTTCCCAGGCGCCGCCGTAATGATAGGGGTCGCTGGCGAACAGCACCACGGCATGGCCCTTGATGCGGGCAAGGCCAGTGATCAGGGGCCGGCCCCACTTCGACCCGATTTCCATGAACGAGCCCTGGTCGACCAGCGCATTGACGATGTTCCGCATCTTGTAGACCGAACGATTGTCTTCGGGAATGACGTCCCGCAGCCAGGCGAAATCCATGGACTGCGGCGGCACTGGCTCCGCCTTCGGGGGCAGCTCGTTGACGGAACGCGGCAGATAGGAAAGGAAGCGCCTTACCCTCTCGAACGCCTGCTCCTCGCTGCCGACCTCGTCGTCGCACACGCCATTGCGCGTATGGATGGCGCTGCCGCCCAGTTCGTTCTTGTCCAGGTTCTGGCCGATCCTCGCAACCACGGGAGGGCCGGCAATGAACATCTGGGAAGTTTCCTTGACCATGACGGAATAATGGCTGGCCGTTACGCGCGCCGCCCCCAGTCCGGCCACGGAGCCCAGCGCCATCGACACCACAGGCACGTTCGCCAGGTTCTGCGTCATGGCGGGCCACATTCTCAGCTTGGGCAGCAGGGTGTGGCCCTTGAGTTCGATATTCCTGACCGAGCCGCCGCCGCCCGTGCCGTCCACCAGACGGATCAGCGGCAGCTTCAGGTCCCGGGCCATGAGTTCGGACGCCATCAGCTTGTCGCCGACCGCGCCCTCATTGGACCCGCCCCGCACGGTGAAGTCATCGGCGGCCAGCACGACCGGCCGGCCATCGATGCGCGCTCTTCCCGTCAGGAAATTGGAGGGCATGAACTCCACGAGCTTGCCGGCGGCATCGTACTGGGCGGATCCCGCCAAGTCGCCCACCTCGATGAAAGAATCCTTGTCCACCAGCTTCTCGATTCTTTCCCTGACAGGCAAACGTCCCTTTTCCCGGTGACGCGCCACCTTCTCCGCGCCGCCCATCTCCCGGGCCAGCTCTCTACGCCTGGACAGGTCCGCCAGTTCTTCATCCCATGCCATTCAACAATCCCTCCAACTGCACAGTTGATTCATCCCGCCGCAGGCGAGCCTTATTGCGCCGTGATATTGGCGCGCTTGATCAGATCGCCGTTCTGTCCGAGCTCGGTCTCGATCTTCTTGATGAAGTCCGCCGGGCTTTGCGTCAGGATATTGCCCTGCTGCATCAGGCGCTCGCGCACTTCCGGCTCTTGCACCACGGCTGCGATTTCCTTGTTCAGGCGCTCGACGACCGCATCGGGCGTACCCGCGGGAGCGAACGTCCCTACCCAGAAGGAGATGTCGAATCCGGGATAGCCGACTTCATCCAGCGCCGGCACGTCCGGCAGATCGCGCCAGCGTTCCTTGCTGGACATGGCCAGGGGCTTGAGCTTGCCCGACTTCATCAGAGGCACGCCGGACAATGTATCGAAACCGAAGTAGATTTCGTTCGCCAGCAGACCGGCTTCCATGCTGGCCGCGCCGCGATACGGTACGTGCGTCATTTGCGTGCCCGACATGGCCGCCAGTTGAGCGCCGGCGAGGTGCATCAGATTGCCGTTTCCTGCCGAGCCGTACGTGACCCCTCCCGGATCCGCCTTTGCCTTGGCGATCAGATCCGCCACATTGGAAATGTCCTTGGTGTTGGGGTTTGCCGGATTGACCGTCAGCACGAAAGGCACGGAAACGACCGTGCTGATGGGCGCGAAGTCCTTCAGCGGCTCATATCCGAGATCGCTGAACAGCAGCGGATTGACCGTGATCGAGCTGGAATTGCTGACCAGCAATGTATAGCCATCGGGCTTGGCCTGCTGCACCGTGCGCGCCGCGATCATGCCATTGGCCCCCGTCTTGTTCTCGATGATGAACGAGGTGCCCATGCGCTTGGACAGGCCATCGCCGATGATGCGGGCCACCAGGTCGATCGAGCTGCCGGGGCTGAAGCCCACGACCAGCCGAACGGGCTGGGAGGGGTAATTGTCCGCCATTGCGGCGGGCGCCGCCACAGCCATGAGTGCCGCGGATACGGCGATTTTTGCCATGATGCCCATAGACTTCGTCTCCTTGTCGTCGTCGTTAAGTTCTGCTTAGCAGAATATTCATTCTATTATTTACAAGAAGACGAGCGATGTCAATCCTAGTAGAGTCCCTACATGATGTCCTCCAATCGCCATTGAGCCATCGCGCCCAGGCCCTCCCGGCGGGCTGCGAACATCGGATATCGGGACCTGGACGGTCCCTAGGTTTCCCAGGAGGGCTTTCGTTTTTCGACGAACGCTTTCGGTCCTTCGACGAAATCCTTGCTGGCATACAAGCTGACAACGGCCGGCAATTTTTTTTGCCGGAAGAACACGCGTTCGATGGCCGGCTCATCCATGCCATGGCGGACGATTTCCCTGGCCGCCCGTATGGCGGCGGGCGATGCCTCGGCAATTTCATCGGCCCATGCCAGCGCAACCTGACGCAACTGGTCCGGCGCCGTCACCTCGTTGACCAATCCCTGCGCATGGGCCTCCCGGGCAGACAGCTTGCGTCCAGTCAGTATGAGGCCCATCGCTGTCTTCAATGGGAGCTGGCGCGGCAAACGCAGCAGGCCCCCCGCAGTCGCCACCACGCCCACGCGCGGTTCCGGCAATGCAAACGTCGCAGTGTCGGCGGCGATGATCAGATCGCATGCCAGCGCCAATTCGAATCCTCCGCCATGCGCGGCGCCGTTGACCGCGGCGATCACGGGCTTGGGCGAATCGAACCGCGCCGTCATGCCTCCAAAACCGTGCGGCGGCAGCGCCTGCGCGCCTCCTGCCGCCTGATGCTTCAGGTCATTGCCGGCGCAGAACGTCGAACCACTGCCCATCAGCACTGCAACCCGCAGGGAAGGATCCTGCATGAAGGCATCCAGCGCCGCATCGAGCTCAGCCGATGCGGGCGGGTGCAGCGCATTTCTCACCTGCGGGCGATCTATCGTCAGAAGACAGACATGTCCGATGGTCTCGACCTTGCAAAACTCGAAAATACGCTCCATGGTTCCCCCGCACGGCATTCGCGCTATTGTTTCTGGACGCCGGACTGCTCTCCGACCTTGGCCCACTTGTCCAGCTCCGCATCGACAAACTGGCGGAAATCATCTCCTACCAAAGTCCCGGGCTCGGCCCCCATGTGGCTCAGCGTTTCACGAAGCCCGGGATCCGCCAGGACCTCCTTCATCACTGCGGACAGCTTCCCAGGAACCTCGTTGTCGGCGCGCGGCATGAACAGGCCGAACCACGCGACCGCCTCGTAGCCGGGCAAGGCCGCTTCCGAGATGGTCGGGATATCCGGCATCAGCGCGGAACGCTTGGAGTCCGTCACCCCCAGCGCCACCACTTTTCCGGCTTGCACGTGCGGAGCCACCGTGACGAGAGAGTTGAACATGAGAGGCACATGTCCGGCGATGACATCATTCAGGGCGGGCGCCGCGCCCTTATAGCCGACCTCGACCATCCTGATGCCCGCCATGGACTTGAACAGCGCGCTGGAGAGCTGATTCGCCCCGCCGAAAGTCGCCATGCTCAATTGATCCGGAGATTTCTTTGCCAGCTCGATCAGCTCATTCACCGAGCGTGCCGGCACCTTGGGATTCACTACCAGAGCGCTGGCCATGCCCGCCACCAGGGCGATGGGGGTGAAGTCTTTCTTGGTGTCGTAAGGAAGAGTCTTGAGAAACACGGGATTGGTCACGTGATGCGTGGCATTGAACAGCAAAGTCGCCCCATCGGGAGCCGACTTGACGACTGCCTCCGACCCGATGACCGCGCTGGCTCCACCGCGATTCTCCACGACCACATTCACACCCAGCTTGTCCTGCAGGCCTTTCGCAACAAGGCGGCCAATGGCATCCGTGGGTCCTCCCGGCGGGAAGGGCACGATGACCCTGATTTGAGACGGCGGAAACGCAGGCTCCTGCGCCTGGGCCATCGCCATCGGCAATGCCAGGGCCGCCAACCAATACCTCCAATGCTTTTTCATCATGATGAATCTCCTCCTGTTATTGATATGAGAGTCGGTGATGCGAACATCACCACGCCGGCGGCATCGGTGCCAGAAGCTCCGGACCGGGCGTCGGCACATATCCGCTCGCAGAAAAACGCTCCAGCAGGGAAAGCGTGCGTCGCCCTGCAGGCGAGCAGATAAGTCGAGGGTCGATCCGCAGGTCATCCGGCGTATCGATATCCCAGCGCAGTCCAGGCGACTGCAGGATGTTCGGTTGCAGGCCCGCCGAGCAGATGCGATCCATGTGCAAGCGAAAGCTATCGTCGCCAAAGCAGGTTCCCATGACGTGCAGACCATGTCCGGCAAGCAGATTGGTGCCTATGCCGCGCCTGTCCGACGCCACTACCACTGCGCGATCCTGCTGCGCAGCCAGAGCCATGCGCAGATCGGCGGCCCTGGCAAAGGGAATATCGCTGGGCATCACCATTACGTCGTAGTGCCCGCGCGCAGCAAGAAACCGAATCGCCTGTCCAACCGCGGCGTTCGTTCCCGCTTCCTGCGCGTCCTCCAGCAGCAGCGCGCTGCCCCGTGCCAGAGATCGCACCAAAGGATCGCTGCTGATGACAACGATGCCGGCCAATTCCCGCAATTCAGTCAAGGTTTGCAGCAGATCGCGAAACATCGCGAGAGCAAGACAAGCGCGCTGCGCATCGCTCAGGACAGGCGAGAGCCGCCGCTTCGCATGAGCCAGCCGCTTCACAGGCACGACGGCCCAGATCGATCCGGTACCGTAATGCCCGCTGGCTTTCATGGCCGCTTTCCTCGGAGGCTGCGAGAAAACGACAGACAATCCTGCGCAAGCGCCCGTCGGCTGGCCTCACTGTTCATCACAGTATGCGTAACAAGCACAGGCACCCCCAGCTCGCTCGCCTCCGCCTCGTCCTCCACATCGATGACGAGGCCATCGATCAAGCCGTCGTACTTGCGCACGACGCCTGCATTTCCATGCAAGCCGCCCAGTTCATCCAGCAGCTTGGCTGCGGGCCCTTTCAAGGCCCTGCCTCCCACAAGTGGCGACACCGCCACGATAGGAACGCCGGCGGCCGCGAGCGCGTCGCGCATGCCTGGCAAAGCCAGGATGGGATCGATGCTCAGGTAAGGATTGGAAGGGCACAAAACGATCGTTTCCAGGCCTTCCTCTCGCAACGCGGCAAGCGCCGCCCCGGAGACTGCCGCATCCTCCGCCCCCTCGAAGTGCATTCCCCTGACGACGGGACGGCACTGATGCTTGACGAAATAGTGCTGGAAGCTCAGCGGACCGACATCGGTATGCACGGTTGTCCGCACCGGATCATCGCTCATCGGCAGGATGCTTGCCTCGATACCCAGGCGCCGGGCATGGCCGGCAGTGACGGCGCTCAGCGTGCGGCCCGAAGCCAGGCCATGGCTGCGCGCGACATGCATCGCCAGATCGCGGTCTCCCAGCTGAAACCAGTCCTCCTCTCCGAGGCGTGCCAGCTCTTCCATGCATGACCAGGTCTCTCCTCTCCTGCCCCAGCCGCGCTGCTCGTCATTCAGTCCGGCCAAGGCATAGAGCACGCTGTCGATATCCGGCGAGATCGACAGGCCCAGATGCTCGAAATCATCGCCGGTATTGACGATGACCGTCAGCCGCGCCCCCAGCAGGCCGGCAAGGCCGCTCGCCAGCTTGGCGCCCCCGACGCCGCCGCTGAGGGCCACGACCCGGCCGCCTGTTTTCATTGACCCGCTCCTGCCGGATCGGCCTCTTCCAGACCTGTGATCCGTATGCCGGCGCCCTTGACCTTGTAGCGGCGATTCAAGCCGATCAGCACGGAAGTCAGGGCCTCGGCGGCGGCCGAATTGGCCAGGGCTCCGGCATCGATACCGCGCAAGGCAACCTGCCGCGCCAGCCCTGTCACGAGTTCCCGCGCCGTCTGATCGTCGCCAAACACGAGAACATCGCAGTCGACCCGCTCGCCCAAATGCAGCTTGGCGGCGCCGACATTGTGAAACGCGGACACCACACGCACGCCCGGACCGAGAGTCGCCTGGGCGATCTGCGCGGCAGAGCCCTCGGCGGGCAGTTGCACGGTAGACACCCGGGGCGGCACCAGTGGAACGACGGCATCGACGACGATCTTTCCCTGCGCCGCAGCCCGGATCTCGCTCAAGACCGCTTCATGGCTGGAAAAAGGCACTGCAATCACCACCACATCAGCCAACTCCACCGCCTGTGTGTATGGCGCGGCGCAAGCATTGCCCAGTTCCGCCGCCAGATCGGCCGCGCGCTCGGGAGAGCGGGAGCCAATGACAATACGGTGACCGGCCCTGGCCCAGGCCTTGGCCAGGCCGGACCCTAGATCGCCCGTGCCTCCGAGGATGGCTATCGTCAGCAATCCAGCCGCGGGCTGTGAGTCCATGGATATCTTCTGCATCAAATGACCCCCCGGCAACGCAACGCCTCTATCTCGCTCTTCGATCTTCCAAGCTCTGTGGACAACACTTCATCGGTATGCTCCCCCAAAGAGGGCGGCGCCCTGCGGTACGCAGGCGGCGTTCCGACCAGCCTCAACGGACTGGCCAGCACGGGAACGGTTCCGCCATCGCTGCGCCGCACCTGCTCATGCAGCCGGCGATACCGGACCTGCGGGTCCTCGAACACCTGCTTGTAGTTATTGATGGGGCCGCATGGCACACCCGCCTCCTCGAGGCTGGCCAGCCATTCCCCGCAACTGCGCTCCCGCATCGTGCGAGCGATTTCCGGCACCAGCGCATCGCGATTGATGATGCGGGAACTGGTGGTCGCGAATCGGCCGTCCTGCGCAAGATCGGGCCGCCCCATGACTTCGCAATAGCGCCGCCACTGGGCGTCGTTGCCCACGGTAACGATGACGTGGCCATCGGAAGTCTCGAACGCCTGATAGGGCACGACCGCGGCATGGGCATTGCCATAGCGCTTGGGGATCTCGCCGTTGAGCAGATAAGCCATGGCCTGGTTGCTGCCTACCGCCACCGTGCAGTCCAGCAGCGCCATATCTATATACTGCCCTTGTCCGCTGACGCTGCGATAGGCCAGCGCTGAAAGAATGGCGATCGACGCATACATGCCCGTCATGATGTCCGACAGGGCGATACCGACTTTTTGAGGCCCGCCTCCGGGTAGCTCGTCCCGCTCGCCAGTCAGGCTCATGATGCCGCCCAGGCCCTGGAAGATGAAGTCGTAGCCGGGCTTGCTGGCGTAAGGCCCCTCTTGCCCAAATCCGGTGATAGAGCAATAGACGATGCCGGGATTGATGGTGCGTATGGACTCGTAGTCGAGCCCATAGCGCTTCATGTCGCCAAGCTTGTAGTTCTCGATGAATACATCGGACCTGGCCGCCAGTTCCCGCACGATCGCCTGGCCCTCGGCGGAGGCAAGATCGACAGTCACCGAGCGCTTGTTGCGATTTGCGCTGGCGTAGTAGCCGGAATCCCTCGTATCCCGTCCCTGCGCATCCTTGACCCAGGGCGGCCCCCAGCTGCGCGTATCGTCGCCGCAGCCGGGACGCTCCACCTTGATGACGTCGGCGCCCATGTCTGCCAGGTTCTGCGTACACCAAGGGCCAGCCAGGATGCGGGCCAAGTCCAGGACCTTGATGTGCGACAACGCCCCTTTCATGCCTGCTCCGGCGTCCAGTTGCTTTCCTGCACGCGCCGTACCATTTTGCGCAGCTTGTCGGCATCGTCGTCGCTATTGACTGCAATGCTGAAGCCCACATGCGTCAGCGTGTCCGAAAATCTTTCGACGATCTTGTCGGCGATCTCGTCGTACAGGCCCACGACCGCATAAGTATTGAGCATTTCATCATCGACATAGGCCGGCATCTCCTCCCAGCGCTGTTCTCGCGACAGGACGCTGAGCCGGTCCGCCAGGTCGCCCAGGCCCCAGATTTCGAAGGCAGGCCGATAGGCCGGCGTCGAAGCATAGAAAGCGACGCGGGCGCGCACGTCCCGTATTTTCTTTTCGAGCTCTTCCTCCGTTGCGGCCGCGGCCACCAGCGGCTTCATGGCGACCGACATGTCCTGGACATTGCGTCCGCTCTTGGCCACTCCCCTGGCGAAAGCCGGCTTCAGTACTTCCTTGATATAGCGGGGCGTGCAAACAGGGTGCGGACGGAACCCGTCGGCAACCTCGCCCGCCACCTGGCACATGACCGTATTCAAGGCAGCGACATGGATCGGCGGCGGGGAAAACGGCATGGGTCCCGGATTGAACAACGGCACCATGAGATCCAGCTTGTAGCGATCGCTGACGTAGTTCAGCTTGGTGCCGTTCTGCCAGCAGTCCCAGAAGGCGCGCACCGCGCCAACGTAGTCGCGCATCCAGGAGCCGGCCGGCGTGTAGTCGAGCCCGAAGCGGCGCACCAGATGCGCCTTTACCTGCGGTCCCAGGCCAAGCGTAAATCGCCCCCTGGACAATGCCTGCAGACGCCAGGCCGCCATGGCCGTCACATAGGGCGTGCGCGCAAATGCAATGGCCACCGATGTAGCAATCTCCAAGGTGCTGGTGCCATGGGCTGCAAGGGCCGTCATGATGAAGGAGTCATCTTTCGTTTCGGTGGAAACCATGCCATCGAACCCGAGCGACTCAACCAGCTTCGCTGTTTCGCAAGCTTTAGTAATATCGAATGGCTCGTCGGGCTCGCGCAGGCCGGGATCCGTCTTGCCCAGATTGAGTTCCGTATAGATCTTCACTGTCTACCCCCTTTGATCGGTTTTTTTAATTAGTGATTCCAGCCAAGCGCCGCGGAAAGCTCGCGGGCGGACCGGCAGACTTCTTCTTCAATCGTTTTACGCTGCTCCTGGGGCACGATGTTTAGCGGGAACACGCTGGTGATCGCGCCAACGAATGTCCCGGTTGCATCGAACACGCCGGCCGCGCACGACCCTACCCCGACGAAGCTCTCGCCTTCGTTCCATGCCATGCCTGAGCGGCGCACTTCCTGCAGATGCTGCTCGAGTTCCCTGACGTCAGTGATGGTGGAATTCGTGAGCCGCGGCAGCCCGCTGTCCTCGACGACAGCCCGGAAGTTGTGCTCCGACATGTAGGCAAGCATGATCTTTCCCGCCGCGGTTGCATGCAACGGCCGGCGGTCGCCCTGCCGCAGATTGACGCGCAGTGCATCCGGACTCTGCACCGTGGCTATCACCAGCATGCTGATGTCGTCCAGCACCGAGACATGGGCCGTGTGCCGAGTCCGCTCGACCAGTTTCCCCAGCACGTTCAGGGAGTGCCTGTACAGCACATTCTGGTTGGCGACCTGCAGCCCGAGCTGCAGCACGCCCATGCCCAGCCGGATGCGCTTTGTGACCGGATCGCGGTCCAGCATGCGCCATTCGCACAGGCACGAAACCAGCCGGGAGACGACGCTCTTGTGCATTCCGAGCCGCTCGCTCAGCACCGTCAGCGACAGTTCCGCCTCGTCATTGGAGAAGGCATGCAGCAGCTGCATGGCCTTGTCTACCGTTTTTCTCGAGGTGGAAACCGCTGCGTCCTCCGACGCGATTGCCTTTTTCTTGATCATGGAAAAGCCGTAAAAAATGTTGTTGCTGATATAGCAACCGAGTTGCTGTTAAAGTATCATAGCATGGCGTTGAAAGTTTTTGCATACCCTCTTGGCAAAAAAAAACCTGCACGTCCGTGCAGGTTCTGGAGACAGATGGGAATTGATATGAAGCGAATGCATCTACCGGAAAAGGTCGTACTGCCTGGCGCGCACCAGTCCATGGGCAGTCGCATCCTCTTGCGGTCGCCAGGAAAACCCGCGTATCACGACAACAGGCGTCGCCTCGGAGGACTGCCCCATCAAAAGGGAACCGGCAGCGGCCAACTCATCCGCCGTACCGACTTCGGTCGACTGCAAGTGCCGCCCGAACATATCCGGCGCACCGCGCAGATCCCACAGCGATGCGATTCCAGCGACGCCGATGGCCACGCCCACGGTGCCGTTGCGCCAGGCGCGGCCATGGCTGTCGTTGATCACCACGCCGACATCCACGCCGAAAGCCTCGCCCAGGCCTCGCCGCAAATTCCGGGCCGAGCGATCCGGATCCAGCGGCAGCAGCAGCGCCGTATCGTCGCTGTCTTCCTGCAGCACGTTGGACATGTCGATCCCCGCATTCGCCATGACGAAGCCCAGCCGGTGCTCCACGATGAGAACATCCTTGCGAAAGCGCACGACCTCATTCGACTCATCGAGTATGAGCTGAACCAGCCTGGGATCTTTATTGACTTTGCCGGCCAGATCCAGGGCGCGATCCGTCGGCCGGACATCCGCCAGGCGCACCAGCCGTCCTTCGGACTTCGACACGATTTTTTGCGCGACGACGAGGACATCGCCGTCCTGCAGGGACAAGTCCTCGCGACGCAGCGCATCCGCAACGAGGCCGCTGAGATCATCGCCGGGCTGGACCATGGGCAGCGAGTTCGGAGCGAAGAGATTCAACGAACGAACGGAAGACATGGCGCGCCTCGAAAGGGATACAGGAAAGTTTCGATACGCCCCCGCCAAGCGGCCGGCGATCGGCTATGAACGCATCAAATGGAAACGAAAAAAGGAGACTCAATCATGCAAAAAAGCGTTGCGACGCCAGCCTTCGAGGACCTCGCCAATCAGCGGCTCGCCGAGCTTTTACCGCAGGCCGCGGCACTGCGCGACCAGGGACACGGGCAGATCATAACGTACTCGCGCAAGGTTTTCATACCGCTGACGCGCCTGTGCAGGGACGTCTGCCACTACTGCACTTTTGCGCAGACTCCCAGGAAAAACGAAGCGCCGTATCTATCGGCGGACGAGGTTCTCTCCATTGCCAGAGCAGGCGAGCGCGCAGGCTGCACCGAAGTCCTTTTCACGCTCGGCGACAAGCCCGAGCTGCGTTATGCAAGCGCGCGCGCAGCGCTGGAAGCGCTCGGCCATGCAAGCACCATCGAGTATCTCGCGGCGATGTGCCGCCTTGTCCTGAAAGAAACCTCCCTGCTGCCTCACGTCAATCCCGGCGTCATGAGCACCGAGGAAATCGCCTTGCTGCGGCAGGTTTCGGTTTCCCAAGGCATCATGCTGGAAAGCATTTCGGAACGCCTTTGCGAAAAAGGAGGCGTTCACTACGGATCGCCGGACAAGCTGCCTGCGGCAAGGCTGGCCACGATCCGCGCCGCCGGGAAGCTGCAGGTGCCGTTCACCACAGGCATCCTGATCGGCATCGGCGAAACGCGCGCGGAAAGACTTGAGTCGCTTTACGCCCTGCGCAGCCTGCATGAGGAATTCGGCCATATCCAGGAAATCATCATCCAGAATTTCCGCGCGAAGCCCGCAACCAAATGCGCCGGCCGCGAAGAGCCCGACATGGGCGAGCTGAGATGGACGATCGCCGCCGCCCGTCTCATATTCGGTCCTGAAATGAACATCCAGGCCCCTCCCAATCTCACGCCCGACGATTACTCCCTCCTGATCGGAGCCGGCATCAACGACTGGGGCGGCGTCTCTCCGGTCACTCCCGATCATGTGAATCCGGAAGCCCCCTGGCCCCATATCGCAACACTGCGCGAAAACACGGAAAAGGCCGGCAAGGAACTGGTCGAGCGCATGGCGATCTATCCATCCTATGCGCGCGCCCCGTCGAAATGGCTGGACCCCTCCCTGCGGCAGGCCGTATTGCGTGGAAGCGATGCGGAAGGCTTCCCCCGGATGTCGGCATGGTCTCCTGGATTGGGAAGCGCATCGATCCCTGCTCCCGTCTCCCGCAGTGTTCCACTGCGCCTGCCCGCGATTTCTCCCGACGTACGAGACGCACTGTCGCGCGCCAGCGATGGCCGCGCTCTTTCCGAAGATACGGTCGCGCGGCTTTTCAGGTCCCGGGGCCACGAGGCGGACGCGATCTGCGCCGCCGCCGACTCGCTGCGCCAAGCCACTGTCGGCGAAACCGTGCGCTATGTCGTTACGCGAAACATCAACTACACCAATGTCTGCAAATACAAATGCGCGTTCTGCGCTTTTTCCAAGGGCCGGCATTCCGCCAATCTGCGCGGTCCGGCCTACGATCTTTCCATGGAAGAAATCATACGCCGCGCCCACGAGGCAAAGATGCGCGGCGCCACGGAGCTCTGCCTGCAAGGAGGCATACACCCCGGCTACACGGGAGAAACCTATCTCGAACTGGTGCGCACACTCAAATCCGTCGAGCCGGATCTGCATATCCACGCGTTCTCCCCGCTGGAGATCAATCACGGAGCGCAGACGCTGGGCCTGTCAGTCAGCCAGTTCCTGGCCGAACTGCGCCAAGCCGGCCTGGGATCGCTGCCTGGCACCGCGGCGGAAATACTCCACGACGGCGTACGCGCAATCATCTGCCCGGACAAGCTGAACAGCCGGCAATGGCTGGACACTGTCGAAGCTGCCCACCGCAATGGACTACGCACGACTTCCACCATGATGTTCGGCCATGTCGATGGGCCCGAACATTGGGCCAGGCACCTGCTGTCATTGAGGGAACTGCAGCAGCGCACCGGCGGCATTACCGAGTTCGTGCCCCTGCCCTTTGTTCACATGGAAGCTCCCTTGTACTACCGTGGTCTCGCGCGCAAAGGACCGACCTTCCGTGAAACGCTGCTCGTCCATGCATTGGCCCGGCTGGTGCTGCATCCTCTGATCCCGAACATCCAGGTATCGTGGGTAAAGCTGGGCGCGGACGGCGCAAAGGCCTGCCTGCAGGCGGGGGCCAACGACCTGGGAGGCACCCTGATGAACGAAAGCATTTCCAACGCCGCCGGGACGGAACACGGGCAGGAAATGGGCCCCGCGCAAATGGATGCGCTGATCCGTTCCATAGGGCGTCTTCCCCTGCAGCGCAGCACACTCTACGGACCGGTACCGGAAGCAACCATGCGCCGATCCTATTGCGCCCCCGAGCTGAGCGCCATGGTACTCACCCCTGCCGGCAAACAACCAGCCAATCCGCCGCATCGGCGTGAAACAGAGAAGAGAATCGATATGTTGCTGCTGCACAGTTAGCCGGCTTAGGCGCCAGCGCCTTGCAACCGCCATGCGGCCGGCCTGCCGCATGGCGCAACTATTGACAGTCCAAAGCCGCCGGTAAGACAATAAAAACAGAATGATCGATCTGACAGAAAGAATGAAAATATGAATGGAGACATACACGCCATGCGAAAACCACGGCAATCGACGCGCAGGGCGCTCTTGATCGAGGCGGAACAAACTCCCCATGCGCAACGGGCTTTCGACGCCCGCAACGCCATCGCACCATCGATATCGCATGAATAGCAGCCAGACAAGCGAAGGCGGCGTGGCGGCGGTCGACAGGGCGCTGGACATCGTACGGACAGTCGCCCTCCACGCCGAACCGATGAGCCTGGCCGATCTCGCCCGCGCAACCGGCTTCTACAAAAGCACCATATTGCGCCTGATGGCTTCACTGGAAAAAGCCGCGTTCATCGCGAGACGAAATGACGGCCGCTACTGCCTCGGTCCCTACGCCCACCAGCTGGGCCGCGCCTACGAGGCCACGCATCACCTGGTGGAAACCGTCCGCCCCATCCTGCTCGACCTGGTCGACCGGGGCACGGAAAGCGCTTCGCTCCACGTGTACCACAACAGCCGCTTTCGCCAGTGCCTGCTGCGCGTCGATTCGCGCCACTCCATCCTGGACCGCATTTCCACGGGCGACCTGCTGCCGCTGGATCGAGGCGCCGCCGGCAGGCTCATACAGACCTTCCATAGGCAAGGCGCACGACCCAGCCTGTCCAATGTATCGGCCTTGTCGATGGGCGAACGGGACCCTGACTGCGCCGCCGTCGCAAGCGCGGTGTTCGGCATCGGAAATGAATTGCTGGGCGTGATTTCACTGTCGGGGCCGCGTGAACGCTTCACCCCGGCAGCCATAGAGACCATGTCGGACTTGTGCCTGTCCGCCGCAGCGCAGGCCACGGCCTTGCTGGGCGGACAGTACCCTTCGCGCCAGGAGAAAGCGCTCAGCGCTTGAGCTGGGACACATCCCTGACGGCGCCGCGGTCCGCCGATGTGGCCAGCGCGGCATAGGCCTGCAACGCCTGCGATACGACGCGATTGCGCAGCACCGGCTTCCAGGCCTGCTCGCCCAGGGACTCCATCTGCGCGCGACGACGCGCCAGTTCCTCATCGCTGATGGCCAGGTGGATTTTGCGGTTGGGAATGTCGATTTCGATCGTATCGCCGTCGTTGACCAGGCCGATGTTGCCGCCCTCGGCCGCTTCCGGCGAAGCATGGCCGATGACCAGGCCGGACGAACCGCCCGAGAACCGGCCGTCGGTCAGCAAGGCCGAACTGGCGCCCAGGCCCTTGGACTTCAAGTAGGACGTGGGATAGAGCATTTCCTGCATGCCGGGGCCGCCCTTGGGACCTTCGTAGCGGATGACGACGACGTGGCCGGCCTTGACCTTGCCGCCCAGGATGCCGTCGACGGCATCTTCCTGGCTTTCGTACACAATGGCCTTGCCGGTGAACACCAGAATGCTTTCATCCACGCCAGCCGTCTTGACGATACAGCCGTTGGGCGCCAGGTTGCCGTACAGCACGGCCAGGCCGCCGTCCTGGGAATAGGCGTTGGCCTTGTCGCGGACGCAGCCGCCGACGCGGTCCAGATCCAGTTCGGCGTAGTAGCGTTCCTGACTGAAAGCCACCTGCGTGGGAATGCCGCCAGGCGCCGCCTTGTACATCTGCAGCGCTTCCTGCGGCGGGTTTTCCTGGGCGATGTCCCACTTGGCGATGGCCTGGCCCAGCGTGCCGCTATGGACGTTACCAACGTCCAGGTGCAGCAGGTTGGCGCGCGCCAGTTCGGCCAGGATGCCCAGGATGCCGCCGGCGCGGTGCACGTCTTCGATATGGTACTTGTTGGTTGCGGGCGCCACCTTGGACAGGCAGGGCACACGGCGGGAAATCTTGTCGATGTGCGACATGGTGAAGTCCACGCCGGCCTCCTGGGCCGCGGCCAGCAGGTGCAGCACGGTATTGGTGGAGCCGCCCATGGCGACGTCCAGCGTCATGGCGTTTTCAAACGCCTCGAACGTGGCGATGTTGCGCGGCAGCACCGAGGCATCGTCCTGCTCGTAATAGCGGCGACACAGGTCGACGACGAGCTTGCCTGCGTCTTCGAACAGCTTTCGGCGACTTGCATGCGTGGCCACGATAGTGCCGTTGCCGGGCAGCGACAGGCCCAGCGCTTCGGTCAGGCAGTTCATGGAGTTGGCCGTGAACATGCCCGAGCAAGATCCGCAGGTCGGACAGGCGCTGCGTTCGACCGCGTCGGCCTCTTCATCGGTGACGTCGGGGTCGGCGGCCCGGATCATGGCATCGACCAGATCCAGCTTTTCCAGCACCTGGCCGGTGCCGTCGTCGATGATCTTGCCGGCCTCCATAGGCCCGCCGGACACGAATACGGCGGGAATGTTCAGGCGCATGGCGGCCATCAGCATTCCCGGAGTGATCTTGTCGCAGTTGGAGATGCACACCATGGCGTCGGCGCAATGGCCATTGACCATGTACTCGACCGAGTCGGCGATCAGCTCGCGCGACGGCAGGGAGTACAGCATGCCGCCATGGCCCATGGCGATGCCGTCATCGATGGCGATGGTGTTGAATTCCTTGGCCACGCCGCCGGCGGCCTCGATCTGGCGCGCCACCAGTTGCCCCATGTCCTTCAGGTGCACATGCCCCGGCACGAACTGCGTGAACGAGTTGACGACGGCGATGATGGGTTTCCCGAAATCGCCATCCTTCATTCCGGTGGCGCGCCACAGGGCGCGGGCGCCCGCCATATTGCGGCCATGCGTGGAAGTACGTGAACGGTAGTGCGGCATGATGAGTCCCGGTCAGGTTCAAATATTGAGTCAAAGAGACTAATCATAATCCCAAATGCCCCGCCAGGCATCCGCAACCGCGCTCCCCTGGTGGGCGACTCGGGGGGATCGCGCTATGTTGCGATTAAAGGACAGGGGGTTTTCCTGTTTGATGATGTTTCGATCTATCCCAGTATGAGCGTCTATCGGGCCGTGCGGGGTGGGCGCGCCGTCCGAAAGCGCCGCGGGCTTCCGTAGGGAAGGCGGGGGCAATCGGCGGGCGCTGTCTGAGCGGCCCGATAGACGCCGGCATAAGAAACCCAGTATCAGTGGGCGTGGCGCTGCTCCGGCTTTTCGCCTTCGATGATTGTCACCTGCAGCACCACAGGCTCGGCGCCGGTGCGCGCGTAGTGCTCCTGGCTGTCGGGATGCGAGAACACGCCGCCCGGCGGCAGGGTCTTCAGGCCGCCGTCCTCGAACGTCTTGCCAAAGCCCACCTGCAAGGTCCCGCTGATGACCGTGGCGATGAAATAGCCGTTCTTCACGCCATGCGGCGGCAGATCGGTATTGGGAGGGATACGCAGGCGCACGGTCTTTACGCGGTATGCGGAATCTTCATGGACCAGTTGGCGCTGCGTCTTGGCGGACGCTTCCCATTGCAACTGGTCCGCCTGCAGCAGGAAATCACCCTTCGACGAATCGTAGGCCTGGGCAAGCGGCACGAGGGCCGCCAGGCCCAGTATGCCAAGGAGTTTGCTGATGGATTTCATGGCTCACCTTTCCGGAGGGAGATTAGAAGCGATAGCTCAGGCCGGCGCTGAAACTGCGTCCGGTTCCCGGCAGGAACCCGGGCGCGCCGGGCGTAGCCGGATACTTGGCGCGGATCAGGTGGCTGCTGGCATAGGTCTTGTCGAAGATGTTGTCGGCCTGGATGAAGGCGCTCCAGTGCTTGTCGTGCTGGTAGTCCACCTTGAAGCCCCAGAGCGCGTAGGCGTCGCGCTTGGCGTAGTCGGCGTCCGTATTGGCATGGTCGGTATACGCCTCGGAGACCCAGCGCACGTTCGGCCCGAAACGCAGTCCGCCCAGGCGGTACAGCAACTCGGCGCCTATCAGGTGCTCCGGCACGCCGGCGATGCGGTTGCCCGCATATTGGCCGTCGCGGAAGCGGAAATCGCTATAGGTATAGGCCAGGCGGTAATCCAGCGCGCCGTCTCCCAGCCCATGGATGGAACCTCCCAGTCCGAGCTCTATGCCCTGGTGGCGCGTCTTGCCGCGATAGTTGATGACCTCGCTGACCGCTCCCGTGGCATCGGCGATTTCCATCAGCTCGTTGCGGACTTCGCTGCGGTACAGCGTCAGCGACCAGCTCACCGCATCGCGCCCGGCGCCCCATGTGCCGTTGCCGCCGATCTCGAAGGTATTGGCCTTTTGCATGTCCAGGCGGTTCAGTCTGGTCGATACAGGCACATTGTTGCCCATGCCGAAGGCCGGCGGCACATTGTTGCCGATGATTTCCCAGTAGGTGGGCGCCTCATTGCTGCGGCTGATGTTCGCGAACCAGCGCTGGTTTTCGTTCGGCGCCCAGATCACGCCAACCTTGGGACTGAAGTAGCTCCAGTCCTGGTCGAGGCGGTTGCCCGACAGGCGTTCTTTCGCATCACGTATGGCCTGGCTGTACTTCAGGTCCGCCACGACCTGCCATTGCGGGTTGAAATGCCAGGCCAGCCCCAGCATGGCATTGCGGTTCTCCGCCTGCAGGTCGTAGTCTCCGAATTTCAGGAAGTTTTCGCCATGGCGCGTTGCGTGCAGTTCGCGGTCCATGTCGGTGCGCGCCCAGTTCAGACCGAAACGGTAGTCCAGGCTGCCCTGCGTGCCCGCCATCTGCCACTGCACACCATAGGTATGGCCGTCGGTGGGGCTGGAAGTGGTCGGATTGGTGAAGGTATCGTCGATGGTCTGCCAATAGACGCCCACCGTATGATTCAGGGCTTCGGTGCCCCAGTAGGTGCGATTGGCCAGGCGGAACTGCTTCGTCTTGCGGTTGGGATCGCGATCGTAAACGTTCTGCATCTGGTCCGGCATCGTGTTGCCATCGCCCAGGACGCCGCGCGGATTGTCCTCCATGGCCGCCTTGGAAACGACGTTGGGGATGTCGAACTTCAGGTCCGTGTACGACAGATAGGTGCGATTTTCCACGCCGTTGTCGAACCTGGCGCCGAAGTTGGCCTGCATATTGGTGCGCCTCGATTGCGAGTGATGGCGGTAGCCGTCGCTCTTATCGTGGCTGAAGCTGATGCGGCCATCGAAGCGTTCCCCCTGGAAACCTTTGGCTGCGTTGATGCCGAAGCGCCCGAAACTGCCGCCTTCGATCTTGATGCCTTCGCGATTGGTGCCCGTCAGCGACTGGAAGTCCAGCTCGCCGCCCAGTGTGGTCGCGCCCGGATTGATGGCATTCGCCCCGCGCCGGACACTTACCAGGCCGGTATTGCGCAACTCCAGCAGGCTGATGACGAACGAGCCGTCGGCCTCGTTCAACGGCAGGCCGTCCTGCATGAGCAGCACGCCCCGGTTCACGGGGTTGCTCTGGATGCCGGAGCCCCGGATGTTCAGCCTGGGCTGGTCCAGCCCGCCGAAGAACTCCTGCACGACGATGCCGGGCTGATAGTCCAGCACATCGCGCAGCGTGGCTTGGCGCTCCTGCTCCTTGGGGACGATCAGGTTGGTGCCGCCGGGCACCTGGTCCAGCCGCTTGCGCTCCTGCGCGGTATTCGGCTGCAAGGGCGTGCTTTCCTGCGGCGCCACCCTGATGGATGGCAAGGTCGTGACCTGCGCCTGGCCGAGCGCGGGCCACAGCGCGGGCCACAGCGCGGCAAATGCCAGGCCGATCGCCAGGCTGCTCTGTTTGCGTTTGAAGTGCATGATGGGTTCCGAAGGAATGCCCCGCCGGCAGCAGGACAGAAATGTAAATGCGAACAATTAATACTTACATATGATC
The DNA here is from genome assembly GCF_004342005.1 of Paracandidimonas soli. GTDB lineage: Bacteria > Pseudomonadota > Gammaproteobacteria > Burkholderiales > Burkholderiaceae_B > Paracandidimonas > Paracandidimonas soli. The sequence continues at coordinate 337,378 of NZ_SMBX01000001.1, read as the reverse complement.
TCACCGGTACCCATGGAGCAAAAATGACGAATATCAATTTCGCCCGCCATGTCCTACATTCCGTAAGGGAATTACCGCGCCTGCTTTCCTTCGTCCTCTGTCGTATAGTTTTGGTTTTGCCCGCCTCACAATAAATCCATAGGCGGAACTCCCCCTACCGGCAACCAGAGGACAGGAAGACAAACTTGGAACCGCACCGCACAGCCCACGGCGCAGAGCGCACTCCCCTACGCAACGACATCCGCACACTGGGCAAGGCGCTCGGCGATGTCATTCGCGAAAGCGACGGCAAGGCCATCTACGACGTCATCGAAAAACTGCGTCGGGCAGCCGTCAAATTCCGCCGCGAAGGCAATCCCCAGGACGGCAAGGTGCTGGAGCAGCAGATCCGGCGCATGGCGGACGACCAGACCAATCCCGTCGCCCGCGCCTTCGGCTACTTTCTCCATCTGTCCAATATTGCCGAAGACCGGGACCAGAACCGCCGTCATCGCCAGCAGCAGTTGCAGTCGGAACGCGCCGCCAAAGGCGTGCTGGCCGCCGCCCTGGCCGATCTGAACGATCAGGGCGTCGGCAAGCGGCGCATCCGCAAATACCTGGAAAGCACCAGCATCGTGCCCGTGCTGACGGCGCATCCGACCGAGGTCCAGCGCAAGAGCACGCTGGACCTGCATCGCGACATCGCCCGCCAGTTGGCGCTATGCGATACGCAGTTGACGCCCGCCGAGGCCGAACGCGTGCACGAGCGCCTGCACGGCCTGGTGACGGCCTTGTGGCAGACCCGCATGCTGCGCCAGCAGAAGCTGACCGTCCTGGACGAGATCGACAATGCGCTGAGCTACTACGGCACCACGTTCCTCAGCACCATTCCCGGCCTGCACCAGGATGTCGCCCGCCACCTGAAGGACGCGCGTCCGAACACGCAAGGCGACGACAACGTGCTTGCCCCCTTCCTGCACATGGGCAGCTGGATCGGCGGCGACCGCGACGGCAACCCCAATGTCGATGCCGATACGCTGGAGCAGGCTCTGCTGCGGCAATCCACCCGCGCCATGCAGTACTACCTGGAAGAGGTGAAGCAGCTCGGTACGGAGCTTTCCATGTCGCAGATGCTGGCGACGCCCAGCAAAGCACTGCTCGCCCTGTCCGACCTCAGCGAAGACACTTCGCCGCACCGTCTGGACGAACCCTACCGGCGGGCCTGCATCCATCTGTACGCCCGCCTGGCCGCAACCACGCAGGCATTGACTGGCCGCAACCAGGCCCGCCATCCCACCTACCCCGCCGCGGCATACGGCGCTCCCGCCGAGTTCGAGGCCGACCTGCGGATCATCTCCGACTCGCTGCGTTTCCATCATGGCGCCGCCATTGCGCAGTTGCGCCTGAACAGCCTGCTGCAGGCCACGCGCATCTTCGGTTTCCACCTGGCCAGCCTGGATCTGCGCCAAAGCTCGGACGTGCACGAACGCGTGCTGACAGAGCTGTTCCGCCGCGCCGACGTGCGCATCGACGGACGCGTCGTGGACTATGCCGCTCTGGAGGAGGACGAGCGCATCGCCCTGCTGCGCAGCGAACTGCGCCAGGCGCGTCCGCTGGTTTCCCCCTGGATCCGCTACTCCGACGAAACCGAAAAGGAACTGGCCATCCTGCGCATGGCCTGCGCCTGCCGCCGACGCTACGGCGAGCAGGCCGTGTCCCAGATCATCATCTCGCACACCGAAACGCTCAGCGACCTGCTGGAGGTGCTGGTACTGCAGCAGGAAACCGGCCTGATCTCCCCGCCGGACGGCGACGGCGCCCAGGCCAGCACCGGAGCCATGGTGGTCCCCTTGTTCGAGACCATCCCCGACCTGGAGCGCGGCCCGGGCATCATGGCGGCCTGGCTGGATCTGCCCGAGGTCGCGCAGCGCGTCCGACACGCGCAGAAAGGCATCCAGGAAGTCATGCTGGGCTATTCCGACAGCAACAAGGACGGCGGCTACCTGACGTCGAACTGGTCGCTGTACCAGGCGGAACGCGAGCTGGCGCGCGTATTCAAGAAACGCAAGGTTCGGCTGCGCCTGTTCCATGGGCGCGGCGGCTCGGTGGGGCGCGGCGGCGGTTCGACCTACGACGCCATCCTGGCCCAGCCGCACGACACCGTCAACGGCCAGATCCGCCTGACGGAACAGGGCGAAGTCATCCAGAGCAAGTACAAGGACGCCGAAGTGGGCCGCTGGCACCTCGAACTGATCGTGGCCGCCACGCTGGAGTCCAGTCTGAAGCCTGCGCAGGCCGCCGCGCGCCGCGAAGAGGAAAACATGGCCCGCCACAGTTGCGCCATGCGCTTCATGTCGGGCGTGGCCCAGGACGCCTATCGCAGCCTGGTGTATGGCACGGAAGGATTCAACGACTACTTCTTCGCCGCCACGCCCATCCGCGAGATCGCCGAACTGAACATCGGCTCGCGGCCCGCGTCGCGCAAGTCCGTGCAGCGCATCGAGGACCTGCGCGCCATCCCGTGGGGCTTTTCATGGGCGCAATGCCGCCTGCTGCTGACTGGCTGGTACGGCATGGGCACCGCCTTGCGGCAATACATCGACCACGGCTGCCCGGGCAGCCCGGAAACGCCGCAGGAGCGGCTGTCGCAGCTTCAGGACATGGAACGGCACTGGCCGTTCTTCACCACGCTGCTGTCCAATATGGAGCAGGTGCTGGCCAAGACCGACCTGAGCATCGCGCGCAAGTACGCCGGCCTGGTGCCTGACAAGCGCCTGCGCGACAGCATCTTCGGACGCATCGAAAGCGAATTCCACCTGACGCAGGAAATGTTCCGCCGGGTGGCGCAACGCGAGCTTCTGGAGAAAGATCCGCAATTGGTTGCGGCGCTGGCCGAACGCTTCGCCTACATCGATCCCCTGAATTACCTGCAGGTGGAACTGCTGCGCCGCCATCGTTCGGAAGAGCACGCCCGGCGCAGCAGGAAATCCGGACCGGAGAGCAGGGAACAGCGCGCGCTGCACATGACGATCAACGGCATTGCCGCAGGCCTGCGCAATTCGGGCTGACGCGGCCGACTGCAGCCACCGACGCCCGGGCGCTACGAAAACCGTCAGGGCTCGGTCGCCCCCGAACCCATCCCCTGCCAGCGGCGTACGACATCGCTGTCCACGCCGAACAGGTCAAGCGCGCGCCCCACGGTGTGGTTCACCATTTCGTCGATGGATTGCGGCAGACTGTAGAAGGCGGGAACGGGGGGCAGGATGATCGCTCCCATTTCCGCCGCCGCCGTCATGCTGCGCAAGTGCCCCAGGTGCAGCGGCGTTTCACGCACCATCAGCACCAAGCGCCTGCGCTCTTTCAAGGTGACGTCCGCGGCCCTGGACATCAGGCTGGACGTCACACCGGTGACGATCTCGGACAGCGTGCGGATCGAGCATGGCGCGATCAGCATGCCGTCGACGGGAAACGATCCGCTGGAAATCGTCGCCCCCACATCCTGCACCGCATGCGCAACCGTGGCCTTTTGCATCACGTCGGCGGGCCGCAGCCCCATCTCCTGGCTGAGCGTCAGCGCGGCCGAGCGGCTGACGACCAGGTGCGTTTCCACGCCGGCAAGCGTCAGCAGCTCCAGCGCGCGCACGCCATAAATGGCGCCGGACGCGCCGGTGATGCCGACGATGATGCGTTTGGGTCTGGAGGTGGCGGGGCTTGTCATGAGTCTGGAAAATGGCGATCGTGAACCACCATCATACCGTTTCAATCGCCCAAAACGCACATGGCAGGCACCACATGGAGGGCGGAAAGGCTCTCTGTCGCAGCGGCTGCCCAACCGTTATATTTGTTAATATATAACGATCGCAATCTCGAGATGGAATCATCATGTCCAGTTTTGTCCGCAAAGCCATGACCGCAATTATCGCCATTGCACTGGCCAGCTTGCTGGCTCCCTTTGCAGCAGCCCAGACAGCCGAAACGCTGCACATCGCCGCCGGCGCAGGGTACCGCAAGCCGCTGATGGCCCTGATCAGCGACTTCAGACAGCGCAGCAACATCAAGGTGGAAGCCAGCTTCGGACACATGAAGCAGATAGAAACGCAGGCCAGGCAATCGCCGGACATCATGCTGCTGCTCGGCGACCGGGCATTCCTGGAACCCATGGGCCTGGCGGATCAATACATGCCGCTGGGCGCGGGGCGGCTGGCATTGATCTACAAGGCCGGACACACCCTGCAAGGCATCCAGGACCTGCAGCATGAATCGGTAGCGCGCATCGCGTTGCCGGATACGAAGCGCGCCGTCTACGGCAAGGCGGCCACGCAATGCATGACGCACTGGAAGCTGGACGAAGCGCTGGCGGGCAAGCTGCTGGAAGCCGATACCGTGCCACAGGTCGGCACCTACGTCGCCACGGGCGAGGTGGATGCCGGATTCGTCAACCTGACCGAAGCCCTGGCGCTGGAAAACCGCATTGGGGGATATGTGCTACTGGAAGACGACTGCCACACCCCGATAGAAATCAGCATCGGCGTGCGCCCGGACCATGTCGGCAATCCCGCCGTCAAGGCCTGGACAGAGTACCTGCAAAGCCGGGAAGCCCAGGCCATTCTGGAAAAGTTCGGCCTGCGCGCCGAATAAACCCGCCGCACCATGGAGTGCGGGAGCGGCTCCGTCCTGCTGACTGTCAAGGTCGTGGCATGGAGCCTATTGCTGCAATTGACGCTGGGCTGCCTGATCGCCTGGATACTGGCGCGCACGCACCTGCCGGGCCGCGACATCCTGGATGTCATCGTGACGCTCCCGCTGATCTTCCCGCCCATCGTGCTCGGATACGCCCTGCTGCTGGCTCTGGGGCACCACGGCTGGCTGACCGGGCTGCTGCCCGAGGCATGGCGCCCATCCATCGTGTTTTCGCTGCCTGGTCTGGTGATCGCATCTTTCGTGGCCGGACTGCCCCTCATGGCCAAGAGCGTCCAGGCCGCGCTGCTGGAAGTGGACGCCAATCTGCGCGAGGCTTCCGCCACCATGGGGCTGTCGCGCGGCGCCACGTTCTTCCGGGTCGACATGCCCCTGGCGAAACGGGGGCTGGTGACAGGCATCGTCCTGTCCGGAGGCCGGGGCATGGGAGAGGTGGGGATGTCCATCATGCTGGGCGGCAATATTTCCGGGCGCACGGAAACCGTTTCCCTCGCCATCTACAACCATGTGCTGGACGGCGAATTCCAGTGCGCCAACGAACTCACCCTGATCCTGGCCGGCGCAGCATGTTTGTGCTTTTTCCTGCTGAAGCGGTATGGATCGATCTGACCGGAAAAAACCTCGTGGCTTGCTCCACGGCCAGGCACTAGTCGCCACACACCATCACTTTAATGCCGCCTTGGCCGCTTCCTCCGGGCTCAGCCCCTCGTAAAACATATCGGTCAACCATTCGGCTTCGTCTTCGATATATTGCTGTGCTTCCCCACGCGGCGCACCGGCTTTGACGAACAACTCTTCAACCTCGGTACACCACTGGATCAGGGCGACTTCGTCCGGATCCAAGGATTCATGTTTTCGGGACATGGTTTCGCTCCTGCTGATGTGCGCTTGCATCATACCCTTGCAACCCGAGACTCGCATCCTCGGCATGCAAAACGCAAAAAAGCCGGATCAAGCATAGGCTGATCCGGCTTGGAAAACCTGGTCGGGGTGAGAGGATTCGAACCTCCGACTCCTACGTCCCGAACGTAGTACTCTACCAGGCTGAGCTACACCCCGATTTTTCGCTTGCCTGCCACGCAAACGCGGCAGGCGCGGCCTTGCCGGGAAAACCGCCGAAGCCCCAGGGCGTCAGTGATTTCTATCGACCGCGAAAGAGCAGAATTCTATCAAATTTTTCTGATATACGGAAACAGGCCAGTCCTGCAGCGCCTGGCGCGCCAGCTCGGCCTCGTTCCGGGCGGCCTGGCGGGTGTATTCCAGCGCGTCGGTCGCCTGGATTGCCTGCGCCACGGCGGCGAAGTCCGCCTCTCCGGTGCGGATGGCATCCTGGATGAGCTGGCGCTGCTCCGGCGTGCCGGTTTCCATGACGCGGATGAGCGGCATCGTCGGCTTGCCCTCGCGCAGGTCGTCGCCCACATTCTTGCCCAGCTCTCCGGCATCGCCCGTGTAGTCCAGCACATCGTCCACCAGTTGGAATGCCGTGCCGACATGGCGGCCATAGGCGGCGGCCTGTGTCTGCTGCTGCGGCGTAGCTCCAGCGATGATGGCCCCGACTTCGGCGGCGGCCTCGAACAGCTTGGCCGTCTTGTAGCGCACGACCTGCAGGTAGCGCTCCAGGGAAACGTCGGGGTCGTGCACGTTCAGCAACTGCAGCACTTCGCCTTCGGCAATGACCGTGGTGGCATTGGACAGGATCGACATGACGGGCATGGAGTCGCTTTCGACCATCATCTCGAACGAACGCGAATACAGGTAATCTCCCACCAGCACGCTGGCGGCGTTGCCGAATACCGCATTGGCCGTGCTGCGCCCGCGGCGCATGTCGGACTCGTCGACCACGTCGTCGTGCAGCAAGGTGGCGGTATGGATGAACTCGACCACCGCGGCCAGCAGATGGTGCTTGCTGCCCTGGTAGCCCAGCGCGTTGGCGATCATCAGCACCAGGGCGGGCCGCATGCGCTTGCCTCCGCCGCTGACGATGTACTCGCCGATCGTGCGGATCAGCACCACTTCGGAATCAAGGCGGGCACGGATGACCGTATCGACGGCATGCATGTCATCGGCGACGGGAGCGAGGAGTTCAGGGAGATTCAAGACAGGATCCGGATTCAAGACACGCCGGCCATGACGCCGGCGGAACACGAGACAAACAAAGAGCCATGGACAGCAGCCCGACCATCCGACACCGGCCGTGCAAAGGGATGAAACGCAGCGCGCCCATCTTCGCGGTCCTGATATCGCACCCCGGATTATACGGTTTCAGGCTGTCGTCATTATTGCACTTTGTCCCATGCGAGGCGAAAAATGGCGATAATCGGAAGTTCTGCGTTTCTGGGATGCCGCCCCGCAAGGCTCATCCCTGGTTTTCTGGAGAGTTTTCCGTGAGTACCCCGGACCTGACGACATTGATGGCGCGCGCAGAGCGCGTGCTGGCCCAGCTTGAAGCCTGGCTTCCCCCCGCCCCGCCTCCCACCGACTGGTCCGCCCACGCCTTCCGCTGGCGCAGGCGCGGCGCCACGGGATGGCTGCAAGCCGTGCAGATGGTGTCGCGCATCAGCCTGGACGATCTGCAGCACATCGAGCGCCAGAAGGAAATCATCGACCGGAATACGCGCCATTTCCTGCAGAAGAAGCCGGCGAACAACGTCCTGATGACCGGCGCCCGGGGCACCGGCAAAAGCTCGCTGGTCAAGGCCATGCTGGCTGCTTACGCGGACCAGGGCCTGCGCCTGGTGGAGATCGACAAGAACGACCTGGTCGATCTCGTCGACATCGTGGAGCTGCTGGACGCCCGCCCGGAACGCTTCCTGATTTTCTGCGACGACCTGTCCTTCGAGGAAGGCGAGGCCGGCTACAAGGCGCTGAAATCGGTGCTGGACGGCTCGATCGCAGCCTCCGGCGACAACGTGCTGATCTACGCCACCTCCAACCGCCGCCACCTGATGCCGGAATACATGAGCGAGAACCTGGCGGCCAAGCACCAGGCAGACGGCGAAATCCATCCCGGGGAAACCGTCGAGGAAAAGATCTCGCTGTCCGAGCGTTTCGGCCTGTGGCTGTCGTTCTACCCCTTCAAGCAGGACGACTACCTGCACATCGTGCAGCACTGGCTGCGCGTGCACGGCTGCTCCGAAGAAAACATTGCCGAATCGCGTACGGAGGCGCTGCAGTGGGCGCTGGAACGGGGCTCCCGCTCCGGACGAGTCGCACGCCAGTTCGCGCGTGACTGGGCGGCCCGCCATGTCTGACGCCAAGCCGCATATCTACGTCGCCGCGGGACTGATCCTGCGCCCCGATGGCTCCCTGCTGCTGGGCCAGCGGCCCGAGGGCAAGCCCTGGGAGGGCTGGTGGGAGCTGCCCGGCGGCAAGATCGAACCAGGCGAGACCGTGCTGCAGGCCCTGGCGCGCGAACTGCAGGAAGAGCTCAACATACAGGTCACGCAGTCGACGCCGTGGGTAGAGTACACCCACGAATATCCCAAGAACATCGTGCACCTGATGTTCTGCCGCGTCACAGGCTGGGAAGGCACGCCGGAAAGCGCGGAGAACCAGGCGCTGGCCTGGATCCATCCCGACCAGCCTCTGCCGGTTTCCCCGTTGCTGCCCGCCACGGAGCCGCCGCTGCGCTGGCTGCGCCTGCCCACGCGCTATCTGCTCAGTTCCATCGAGAATGCCGAAGGGCTGCCCGCCTTCCTGGAACGCCTCGACGCCGCGCTGGCGGACGGCGTGCGCCTGGTCCAGTTCCGCGAACCCGCCTGGCAGTTGCGCTATACGCAGGGTCGAAGCGAGCATGATGCGTCCGTCTCGCCCAGGCAAAAAATATTCGACTCTTACGGCGACCTGCGCCATGCCTTCGAGCAAGTACTGCAGCGCTGCCGCGACCATGGCGCGAAATGCCTGGTGAACAGCATCCACCCTGAATCCTGGTGGGCGGAAGCCGACGGCGTGCACCTGCGCGCCGAGGATGCGCGCTACCTGCTGCGCCAGGGCAGTCCCCGGCCCGCGGGCATGGTCGGCGTCTCTACCCACGATGCCGAGGAAATCTCCCTGGCGCGCAAGCTGGATGCGGACTTCGCGGTGCTGGGCCATGTGCTGGATACTCCCTCGCATCCGCAACGGGCAGGCATGGGATGGGAGGCGTTCGCCGAATGCCTGCGCGGCGCGGGGCTTCCCGTGTTCGCGCTGGGCGGGCAAAGCAGCGATACCCTGGCCGACGCCATGGCGCACGGCGCGCATGGCATCGCGGGCATCCGCAAGCTGCACCGGTAATCCCCTCGCAGACCACGGCGGGCCGCGCCGCGCAGCCCGCCGCCGTGCTTGGCTACAATGTCGTCCCCAAGGAGCGATTCCATGCACGTACACATTCTCGGCATCTGCGGCACTTTCATGGGCGGACTGGCGCTGATCGCCCGATCCGCGGGACATACCGTCACCGGCTGCGACGCCGGCGTCTATCCTCCCATGAGCACGCAGCTCGAAGAACAGGGTATCGTCCTGACCGAAGGCTTCGACGCCAGCCAGACCAGCCTGAAGCCCGATCTGTTCATCATCGGCAACGTGGTCTCGCGCGGCAATCCGCTGATGGAGGCCATCCTGGACCAGGGCCTGCCCTATATATCCGGGCCGCAGTGGCTGGGCCAGAACATCCTGCAGGACCAGCATGTGCTGGCCGTCGCCGGCACGCACGGCAAGACCACGACCAGCGCCATGCTGGCCTGGATACTGGAATCCGCCGGTCTCGCTCCCAATTTCCTGGTCGGCGGCATTGCCGGCGACCTGAAGGTATCCGCCCGCTACTCGCCGGACAGCCGCCTGTTCGTGATCGAGGCCGATGAATACGACACCGCGTTCTTCGACAAGCGTTCGAAATTCGTGCACTACCGCCCCCGCACCGCCATCCTGAACAATCTGGAATACGACCACGCCGACATATTCCCCGACCTGGCCGCCATAGAGACCCAGTTCCATCATCTGGTGCGCACCGTCCCGTCCACCGGACGCCTGGTCCGTCCCCAGCAGTGCGATGCGCTGGACCGTGTGCTGGAGCGCGGCTGCTGGACGCCTGTGGATACCTTCGGCAGTACAGGAGACTGGGCGGCGCAGCCCTTGGAGGAGTCGCCGTCCGCTTCGCGTTTTCGCGTCCTGCACAAGGGAGAGGCCGCCGGTATCGTGCAATGGCCGCTGTCCGGCGAGCACAACCGCAACAACGCCCTGGCCGCCATCGCCGCAGCCAGCCACGCGGGCGTGACGCCTGCTGATGCCATCGCTGCGCTGAACCGGTTTTCGGGCGTGAAGCGGCGCATGGAATTGCGCGGCAGCGTGCGCCAGATCGACGTCTACGACGATTTCGCACACCACCCGACTGCGATCGCCACCACGCTGGAAGGCGCGCGCAAACGGCTGGGAAGCGAGCGCCGCATCATCGCCGTCATCGAGCCCCGCTCCAACACCATGAAGCTCGGCGCCATGGCGGCCCGCCTGGCGCCCTCGCTGGAACAGGCGGATCTGGTGTTCTGCTATGGTGAAACCAGCGGCAAGCATGCGCTGGGCTGGAATCCGGAAGAGGTGCTCTCTCCGCTTGGAGGCCGCGCTCATGTCCATCATGAGCTTTCGGCGCTGGTCGCCGACGTGGCGGGCCGCGCCCGCAGCGGAGACACCATCATCGTCATGAGCAACGGCAGTTTCGGCGGCATCCACCAGAAGCTGCTGGACCAGTTGCAGGATACGCCATCATGATTCTGTATCTGCATGGTTTCCGATCGTCGCCCGACTCTTTCAAAGCCAGGCTGCTGGCCGAGGAAATGCAGCGCCGCGGCATGGCGCACGAATGGTTCTGCCCGCAATTGCCGGCCAGCCCGGCGCAGGCCATGGCCCTGGCCGAAGACATCATCCAGCGGGAAACCACCGTGCGCGGGCTGAGTCCGGCCCATGACCTGGTTGTCATCGGCTCCTCCCTGGGCGGCTACTATGCCGCCGTGCTGGCCGGGCGCCACGGCTGCCGCAGCGTACTGCTCAATCCCGCCGTCCATGCGGCGCGCGACCTGGCCACCCAGGTCGGCACGCACACGCAATACCATTCCGACGCTCCCTTCCACTTCCTGCCGGAATACGTAGCCGAGCTGGCCGCCATGCAACCGCCTCCTCCCTCTGACCCGCAGCGCTGCTTCCTGCTTGCCTCCAAGGGAGACGAAGTGCTGGACTGGCGTGAAATGACGCAATGGTATGAGGGTGGCCATACCCTGCTGCTGGAAGGCAGCGACCACGGGATTTCGGACTTTGCGCAATACATGCCGCAGGTCCTGGAGTTCGCGCTGACGCCCGGCCCCACCTCCTGATTTCCGCGCAACCTGCCGCGCACCTAGATGGAATAACATGCACGTTCTTTACGAAGACAATGGCACGCTGAAAGCCGAAACCCTGTTCTCCGAAAGCGACTCGACACTGCAGGTCGAATCGGCGTCCGGAAAACGCAGCAAGATCAAGAAGGCCAACGTGCTGTTCCGGTTCGAACAGCCCGCAGCCTCGCAACTGCTGGAACAGGCGAACGCGCTGGCCGAAACGCTGGACATCCCTTTCCTGTGGGAATGCGCTCCGCAGGAAGAATTCGATGTCGCCGAACTCGGCGAAGAATACTTCGGGCACACGCCATCCGCCGTGGAAAAGACCGCGCTGGTGCTGGCCCTGGGCGGCGCGCCCGCCTACTTCCACCGGCGCGGAAAAGGCAAGTACCGCCCGGCGCCGCCGGATATTCTCGAAGCCGCCCTGGCCGCGATCGAGAAGAAGAAACGGCAGGCCGAACAGCAGGAGGCCTGGACGCAGCAGATGGTCAATGGCGAACTGCCCGAGGAAATCGCCGGCGTCGCGCCATCGTTCCTGACCCGGCCGGACAAGAACACGCTGCAATGGAAGGCGTTCGATGCCGCCGTCGCGCAGCTCGGCACCAGCCCCGAGCAGTTGCTGCTCAAGCTGGGCGTATGGCCTGGCCCGCTCGCGCTGCATCACTACCGCTTCCTGAGCCAGAACTTCCCCAAGGGCACGCAGCATGCGCCTGCCGAGCTCGGCAGCCCCGGCTGGAACGATCTGCCTTTGTCCGATGCACAGCCCTATTCGCTGGACGACTCGTCCACGACGGAGATCGACGACGCCATTTCCGTCGCGCAGATCGATGCCGATACGATACGGGTCGGCGTCCACATTGCCGTGCCCGGCCTGGCCATCGACCGTGAGTCCGCCCTGGATGCCGTCGCCCGCCAGCGCATGACCACCATCTACCTGCCCGGCCAGAAAATCCCCATGCTGCCGGACGAGCTCATCCAGTCGTTCACGCTGGTCGCCGGCGAGCCCCGTCCCGCCCTGTCGCTTTACGTGACGGCCAACCTTGCCACCGGCGAGCAACTCTCCACTGAAACGCGCCTGGAGCGCATCGCCGTCCGGGAAAACCTGCGCCATGACCTGCTGGACGAAGCCGTCACCGAGGCCGCTCTGGAAGACGACAGCTCCGACCTTCCCTACGCGGCCTGGCTGCGCCCCCTGTGGAAATACGCCCGCATCCTGTCGAAGCAGCGCGAGGATGTGCGCGGCAAGCCCGAAGGCAGCAACCGCGTCGAGTACAGCATCAAGCTGGATGGTCCCACCGATGATCCGGACACGCCCGTGCGCCTGATCCCCCGGCGCCGCGATGCGCCGCTGGACAGGCTGGTCTCGGAATACATGATCATGGCCAACAACCTGTGGGGCGGCCTGCTGGCGCAGCATGGCGTGCCGGGCATCTACCGCTCGCAGCAGGCCGGACGGGTGCGCATGTCGACGCAGGCGCTGCCTCACGAAGCCATCGGCGTGCCCTATTACGCCTGGTCCACTTCGCCGCTGCGCCGCTATGTCGACTTGGTCAATCAATGGCAGTTGCTGGCCGCCGCCGAGCATGGCGTCTCCGCCCGCCTGGTCGCGCCGTTCAAGCCCAAGGATGCGGACCTATACGCCATCATCGGCGCCTTCGACGCCCAATACGCGGCCGTCGGCGAGTACCAGTCCGCCATCGAACGCTTCTGGTGCCTGCGCTGGCTGCAGCAGCAGGGCCTGCAAACCGTACAGGCATGCGTGCTGCGCGAAGACCTGGTGCGCCTGGAATGCGCGCCGCTGGTCGTGCGCGTGGGCGGCATGCCCGAGCTGGAACGCGGCCAGCTCGTCACGCTGGATATCCGGGGCTATGACGAGCTGGCGCTGGAACTGGAATGCAGTTATCGTGAAACCGTGACCTGAGGTCAGTCGACATCCCAAAGCCCTTTGAGCGCTCCGCCCATGATCCACTTGCGCACCCTGCTGCTGCCATCCGCCTGGCTGACGCCCCGCAACGACTACCTGCGCATCGCGCTGCTGGTCTCGGCGGCGCTGCACGCGCTGGCGCTGACGGTTCACCTGGGCGCGCCTTCCCGGCCCGCGCCCGCGAGGCAGGAATCGCTGGAAGTCACACTGGTCAATGCGCATACGGAAACCGCGCCCGTCTCCCCCACGGTCCTGGCCCAGCAACAGATCGACGGCGGAGGCGAGGACCGCACCGGCGTGGCGGCCACCCCGCTGCCGCGCACGGCCACGCAAACACCGGATGAAATGGTGCTGGCCGCCATGCGCCGGCGGCAGGAGCAACTGGAAGCCGAACAGGCGCGCCTATATACGCAACTGCTGGAAAGCGCCGCGCAGGTACGTCCGGAACGCAAGCAGCCCGACCTGTTCTCGCAGTCCCGGGATGCCGGAACCGACCTCAGGAACCAGGAAAGCCTGATCCTGAATGCGCGCATCGCCGCGATCAAGGAGCGCATCGAGCAATACAACGCGCAGCCCCGCCGTCAGTTCACCGGCCCTGCCGCTGCTCGCGCCGACCATGCCCAGTACGTGGAGAACTGGCGCCAGTCCATCGAACAGTTGGGCACGCAACATTATCCCGAACAGGCCAGGGGCCAGATCTACGGCAGCCTGCAACTGACCGTGCACATCCGCAAGGACGGCGCCCTGGATCGCGTGGAAATCGACCGCCCCTCGGAGCACGCCATCCTGAACCTGGCCGCGCAGCGCATCGTGCAACTGGCCGCTCCATTCCCGCCGCTGCCTGCATCCGTTGCCGAACAGACTGACATACTGGCCATCACCCGCACCTGGCATTTCGTCGAGAACCGCCTGGACACGACACAATGACTTCTTCCATTCCCCGCTACGCCGTCATCGGCAACCCCGTCAAGCACAGCCGCTCGCCGTGGATCCACGCCCGCTTCGCCGAGCAGACCGGCATCGCGCTGGAATACACGCGCCTGGAAGCCCCCCTCGACGGCTTCGCGCAAAGCGTCGAGCATTTCATCGCGCAAGGCGGCCGAGGGCTGAATGTGACCGTGCCGTTCAAGGAGCAGGCCTACGCGCTGGCACAGGACCGCCTGAGCGCGCGCGCGCGGCAGGCGCAGGCCGTCAATACGCTGATCGTGCGCGACGACGAGATCCACGGCTGCAATACCGACGGCGTGGGCCTGGTCGCCGATATCGCGCAATCGGGCTTCGGCCTGGCCGGAAAGCGCCTGCTGATCATCGGAGCGGGCGGAGCGGCCAAGGGCATCATCGGCCCGCTGCTGCTGGCGGGCTGCCAGGCCATACACATCATCAACCGCACGCAGTCCAGGGCCGAAACCCTGTGCGCGCAATTCACCGACACGGCCGCCCCCGGGCAACAACTGTCCGCTGGCGGCATGTCCGACGCCGGAACCGGCTGGGACGCTGTCATCAATGCCTCAGCCAGCAGCCTGCAGGGCGTGCCACCCGAACTGCCGGCAGGATGCTATGCCCCAGGCGCGCTGGCCTATGACCTGATGTACAGCGCGCAGGCCACGCCATTCCTCGAACAGGCGGCCCGGCAAGGCGCCGCGCATTGCGTGGACGGCCTGGGCATGCTCGTTGGCCAGGCGGCGGAAAGCTTCCTGCTTTGGCATGGCGTGCGCCCGGACGTCGCTCCTGTGCTGGCTGAACTGCGGCAGGCCATACGGCAGCAGGGCTGAGCTTATGCGTTTTTCAAAGGCGGACCAGTAACGATGGCAGGATACAGAGCGGAATACGACAGCGAACGGCGCCCCAGGCTGCGCAAGCGCCGGGTGGCGCTTGCGGCGGTATTGCTGGCCCTGGCCGCCGTGCTCATCTATCAGGTCGGACTGTTCCTGGCCGTGCTGTGGTACAGCGTGCAGAACCCATCGAGCACCGCCTTCATGCGCTCCACCCTGTCCGCGCTGCGCGCCGAGAACCCCGATGCCGAGCTGCAGCATGCCTGGGTCGACTACGACCAGATCAGCAATAACCTGAAGCGCGCCGTCATAGCCGCCGAAGACGCCAATTTCGCTTCGCACGGCGGCGTCGAATGGGAAGCCATACGCAAGGCCTGGGAATACAACCGCAAGCAGGCGGAACGCGGAGGCCAGCGCATGCGCGGCGGCTCGACCATCACCCAGCAGCTCGCCAAGAACCTGTTCCTGTCGGGATCGCGCAGCTATTGGCGCAAGGGGCAGGAAATGGTCCTGGCCTACATGATCGAACTGGTCATGAGCAAAGAACGCATTCTCGAGCTATATCTGAATACGGCGCAATGGGGCATGGACGTCTTCGGCGCACAGGCCGCCGCGCGGCATTACTTCAAGACGGACGCCTCATCGCTGGGCGCCGCGCAGGCCGCCCGGCTTGCCGCCATGCTGCCCAATCCGTCCTACTACCACCGGCACGGCAACACGTCGTACCTGAGATCCCGGACCAATACGATCCAGCAGCGGCTACGCCAGGTGGAAGCGCCCTGAAGGCCGTGCCGGCAACATGACTGCAAGTTACAAACGGCACGTACACGCCCTCCGACAGGATCATCGGCAATATTGCACCGATTTGAGCCTCAAAGACCACTATAATGCAATTGGTATCGTTGCCGATGGGCAATCAATGCCAGGCATGCGACATTTGGACAAACTCCCCCCACACCGCGTGAACCGCCAAAACCATAGGCGGGGAGGTGGCTCTCCGAGCATTTACACTACAGGGTTCGTGCCAACATGCAAACGCGCATCACACTTCGTCAGCTCGAGTACTGCATAGCGGCCGGAGAATTTGGCAGCATCGCGGAGGCCGCCGAGCAAATACACATTTCGCCCTCGTCCATTTCGGCAGCCATCGCGCATGTCGAGACCGAGCTAGCGGTTTCCCTGTTCGTCCGCCACCATGCGCAAGGCCTTTCGGTAACCCCTGTGGGCCGTGAGGTTCTCAAGCAAGTACGCCACCTGCTGGATCAATCACTTGCGCTTTATGACATAGCAAACAATGCTCAAAGCAATGTGCGAGGTCCTTTGCGCGTTGGGTGCTTCACGACACTGGCAGCCCTGATCGCCCCCGAACTGTGCCAAGGCTTCGGACGCGCCTACCCAAGTGTTCAGGTGACTCAGATTGAAGACCATCAAGAGGGCCTGATCGAACGCTTGAGATGTTCCCAGATCGACATCGCGATTGCCTACGATTTGAATATCTCGGAATCGGACATTGCATTCGAGCCGTTGGCATCCTTGCCGCCCTATGTCATTGTCAGCGAACAGCACCCATTAGCACATCAGAAAGCGGTCACGCTGGCAGAGTTGGCTGCTTTTCCCATGGTGCTGCTGGACCTGCCCCACAGCCGCGACTATTTTGTGTCGGTCTTTCAGCAAGCGGGCTTGTCGCCCAACATTGCGGCACGGACTTCGAGTCCCGAAGTGCTGCGCACGCTGGTTGCAAACGATATTGGCTACTCCATCGTCAACATTCGTCCCCGTACGGCTCATGCGCTCGACGGAAAGCGCATCATAAACATTCGCCTCAGCGGTTCTCATCGGCCTATGCTGCTCGGGCTGGCCAGGTTGAAAGCCCAGAAACCACGTCAAGTCGTCGAAGTATTCATGCAAAGAAGCCGCAACTTCATTTCCAATGAATATATTCCGGGCATGAACTCTCCAAGCCTGGACGCACGCTTGAAAACCCAAAGGCCGCCAAGCAATGGAAAAGAAATCAACCACCAGCAATAGGCGCTGTTTGAGCAATCATCCTATTACCCTCTAGCACCGCTTTCCAGGCCGTCCCCTGCTGGACAGTTGCCGCCATGAGGCATTGGCACCGGCATGCCGAAGATTTTCCCCGGATTCATCACATTGTCTGGATCCAGCGCGGTTTTGATCTGGACCATGGCTTCGACATTTTCCTCAGGAATATAGCGAGAAAAGGCTTCGGTGTGCAGCACGCCAATTCCATGCTCCGATGCAAAATGTCCTCCAAGCGAATCCGCGATCTCAAAAACAATGCTGTTGACTTCAAGAGCCGCTTTTCGAAACTCGGCGGTCGAGCCAAAAGCCGACTTCTCGAACAGCACACCGAGATGGATATTGCCGTCACCCGCATGGCCAGCCGCAATGAAGTGGGAATCAGGATAGGCGGCATGCAGCTTGCGTCCCACTTCGGCGGCAAACTCCGGCAAGCGCGAGACAGGCACCGAAGCGTCGTGTCCGACCGTCCAGCCAAACGCCTTATTGGCATCCAGCACAGCTTCACGATGCTGCCAGAAAAGCTCTCGCTGAGCGAGATTGGCCGCGACAATAGCATCGGACGCAAGCCCCTGCTCCAGAACCGCCTCAAGGGTCGCTTCCACTTCTTCCGTGAGTTGTGAGCATGGGGAGGCATCTCGGAACTCGACCAGCACTGCCCACTCATAGGGGCTGGCAATCGGATCCTTCAGTTTTTCACTGAACTTGGCAAGAACCTGTCTTTGAAACGCCGAAATCACTTCGAATGCGGTCAGTTGCACGGACAAGCGCTCGCGCACAGTACCCAGAATCTGCACAGCATCGTCCAGTGACGCACACGCAAGCCAGGCAGTGACCGTCTGCGTAGCGGCGTACTGGAGCTTCAAGACGGCCTTGGTCACGATGCCGAGCGTTCCCTCCGATCCGATCATGAGCTGCCCCAGATCATAGCCCACGCATTTCTTATAAAGAGGACGAAGGTTGCTGATCACGGTGCCATTGCCCAGCACCGCTTCCACACCCAGGACATTCTCGCGCATCATGCCATAGCGCAGAACGTTGTTGCCACCCGAGTTCATCGCAACGTTCCCTCCGATCTGACAGCTATCTTCGCTGCCAAAACTGACAGGAAACCATCGCCCTCTTTCAGCGAGATAACGATTCAGGTCACCAAGCACCACACCGGCCTCGACCGTAACCGAGTTGTTCCCAAGGTCCAGATCCACAATACGGTTCATCCTGGACATGTTCACAATGATCGAATCACCGACATTATCCGGCACGGCTCCTCCATTGGTCGATGTATTGCCGCCCTGCGGAATAATCTTGATGGAGTGAGCCCGACAGATCGAAACCAGGCGTTGCACGTCTTCGACACTGCCGGGAAAGATGATCGCCTGGGCGCTCCCGACGTTATAGCCTTTGTAATCCCTGCAAAACGGCGCAACATCCGCTTGATCAACGATCACTTGCGTTGGTGAAAAATCATTCAAAAGAAGCTCAACGATATTGCTCATGCCTTTCCTGCCTTCCAATCAATTCCGTGCCGGTTGGGTCGCAATACGGCCATTGCATCAATAGCCGTACAGGACTCAGCCCATACCGATAATGGCCTCTATCTCGATTTTTGCGCCTTTGGGCAATGCAGCGACCTGGAACGTCGATCGCGCAGGAAAGGGTTCCTGAAAGAATTTGGCATAGCGCTCGTTGACAGCCTGAAAGCTGCCAAGATCGGTCAGGAAAATTGTTGTCTTTACGGTTTTTCCAGTATCTGTCCCGGCCGCAACAGCGATCGCTCGTATGTTCGCCAGAACCTGATCCGTCTGCTCAGCAATGTCGGATGACACAAGGTTTCCAGATTGTGGGTCAATGGGCAACTGCCCCGACACGAACAGGAAGCCGCCGCATAGGATGGCCTGTGAATAGGGCCCGATGGCGCCTGGCGCCGATGTGCTGACGATTGCTTTCATCTTGTTTTCCTGCATTGAAGATCAGTTGTCTGGATTCACCACGCTAGTGCGCGAATTGTGTTGCCAAGCCTGGAGAGCCTGCGCGATGCGCCGCAGGCCGCTCTCAAGGACGACTCGCTGCGTAGCCAGGTTCAGTCTCACGTGTCCGCTTCCACCTTCACCCATCGTGTAGCCGTGCGTCAAGATCACTCGAGCCTCCTGTTCCATCAAGGACTGAAGCTGTTCAGGAGATATCTTGTAGTTGGAAAAGTCCAGCCATGCCAGATAGGTCGCTTCAGGCGAATTGACGGTCACAAGAGGCATGGATGCACTGACGAACTCCTTAAGGTAGACGAGGTTTTCCGCGACGTATTTCATCAGCTCGCTGGACCAATCATCGCAATCCCGAAGGGCTACCTCACTCGCCACCTGCCCAAAGACGGATCCGCCATACTGCAGATCACCCTTTTTCAGGGCTCGTTCAAACGCTGCCCTGAAAGCCGGGTTTTCGGTAATTACGATCGAATGCTTCAAGCCCGTAAGATTGAAAGACTTGCTTGCGGAGAACAAAGTGATGGAATTCCTGGAGGCCTCCGGGGAAACCGAGCCGAAGGGCACAAACGTCTTCCCGGGGAATATCAGCCCGCAATACACTTCGTCCGACACCACAATGACACCTCGTTCGGAACATATTTCACTGACTTGACGAAGCTCGTCATGTGTCCAGGACCGACCGACAGGATTATGCGGATTGCAGAGCAGAAGCATTTTCGTCTTGTCGGTGATCGCACGACGCAATGCAGTGAAATCCATTTGATACTGGCCACTCACCTGAACAAGCGGCACTGTGACCGGCACTCGGCCTGCATATTCAACGACCTCCCTGAAAACCTTGTGCACAGGAGTCTGATAGATGACCTCATCACCCGGAACCGTCAGTTGGTCAATCAGCGCGCCCATCGAGGCGTAGACTCCGACGTCGAAGCGGATCCACTCTGGTGCTATACGCCAGCCGAACCGGCGAGAGTAGAACCCGACGATAGCGTCATAATAGGACGCAGATTTATGCGGGTAACCCAGATGACCGGATGCGACCACGCCTTGCAATGCCGCCAGCACTTTGGGCGGAGAGCGAAAGTCCATGTCCGCCGTTCCAAAGGACAAAATACCGTCATCGCCGAGCCTTTCCCGTTCGAACTCCCATTTGACTGTATTGAGCCTGCTGCGATCCAGCGGCTCGTCAAAGCCAAATGCCTTTTTCTCAATGTCGACACCCATTACCATGCCTCCTATCGCACGGTTAGTTAGTTCGCTGCATGCTGCAGCTCGGACATGGCAGCGTTTATTGCACCCTCACCAAGCCTCAAGCCATGAGAGCGCATCGCCATTTCCAGGCCTGCCAAGGCGCCAATGGCCTGCGCCGCGCTGAGTCGCCCCATATGGCCAATGCGGAACTGTTTGTCATGGAGTTCACCAAGTCCTGCACCCACCTGAACCTTATATTCCTGCAGCGCAATTGAGCGTATCGCTTCGGCGCCTTTTCCACTTTTCATCCGCACTGCGGTGACTGAGGGGGAGGCAATGGACTCTTCGACGAACAGCTCGACTTCCCCTTCGTTTCCCCACCGAGCCACGGCTGCTCGCACGGCGCGAGCCGTTCTTTCATGCCGCATGAGCACTGAGTCCAGCCCCTCTTCGAAGAGCATGGCAAGAGACTCATGCAGACCATAGAACATCTGCACAGGCGCAGTCCCAGGAGGATTGACCTGGATACGCCCTCCCATGAGCGCCTTCCCCCAATCCCAGAAGGCGCGCGGCAACGTGGCTTTTTCTGATGCCGCCAAGGCTTTTTCGCTAAGCCCCGTAAAGCACAGGCCAGTTGCCATCATCAACCCTTTCTGAGAGGCTCCGGCCGCCACATCGACTTGCCAGTCGTCCATTCTGAAATCTGCGCAAGCCAGCGACGAGATGACATCCACCAGCAACAGAGCGGGATGCCCGGCGGCGTTAAGCACCTCTCGAACACGGGCGCAGTCCGCCATCGCTCCGGTCGCCGTCTCGCATTGGGTCACCAAGACGCCGGCAAAACGGCGCGGCCCGGTATCGCCATCGATCAGCCGAAACAATTCGTCGTAGTTGATCCCCTCCGAGCCATTCCCCTGCAGAATTTGCACGTCCAACCCGAAACGGCGCGCGTAATCCGCCCACCCCCGGCTGAAGAAACCCATGTCCAGCACCAGAATCCGGTCACCTGGCGAAAACACATTCACAAGCGCCGCTTCCCAGGCGCCGTGCCCCGTCGTGGGATAAATGACCACCGGCCCGCTACTGCGAAGCACCTTGGCGATGCCGTTCTGGCAATCCAGGAAAATTTCGCGAAAAGCATCGCTCCTGTAATCCATGATCGGCCGCCGCATTGCATCCAGAACCCGGGATGGAATATTCGTGGGTCCGGGATTTTGGAACAACAAGTCTTCATAGCTCATCGCATTCAACTTCAGATAATTTTTGCCTGCCAGTAGTGGTTTGCGCAGCAGTGATCACATGGCAAGCTGGGTTGTTGAGTTCCCGCCAAGCAATTGCACCTGTCAACGGCGGGCGGCATTCCGGGTTTTCATTTCAAGACGGTACTGTCGCCCTCCTATCCGTGCAAGCCCTGTTTCTGGAGTGAAACCGCTTCCGACCCAACCCACTTTCAGAACAAAGGTGGCGACACCTCACGAACGGCAACATTACGTCTTGATGCAGATTCCGCTATGCATTTTGTCGCATCCTCCCCGTCGGCTGCCTAGCGTTTTCCAAACTACCCCATCAATAAAAGCGATCCAGCCCTTCTGGAATCCATTGTCTAATTTGCACCAAACTGCCCGCTGTTCACAGACACATGATCCCGATACGAGCAGAGCCACGGCTTCAGATGCCAAGGAATCAGCAACTCCAAGGCCTTCCTTTCTTCACCTACTCCCATTTTTGTCTTTATGTCTCTCGATCAAATTGTCATTGACACATTAGTTGTCGGCGCTGGCCAGGCTGGCATCGCCATGAGTGAACATCTTACCCAACAGGGTGTGCCTCACATTGTTCTTGAGCGGGACCGCATTGCCGAACGGTGGCGCAGCGGACGCTGGGACTCCCTGGTCGCCAACGGCCCAGCCTGGCATGACCGCTTCCCAAACCTGGAATTTAACGGTCTGGACCCCAACACCTTTGCCTGCAAAGACCGCGTCGCCGACTACTTCGAGGACTACGCGAAGACATTCGAAGCGCCGATCCATGTCGGGGTCGAGGTCCTGAGCGTAGAGCGCAACCAAGGCAAACCAGGCTTTGCTGTCCAGACCTCCAATGGCCTTGTACAGGCGGAGCGAGTGGTGGTCGCCACAGGAGCGTTCCAGCGCCCCGTGGTACCGCCCATTGTGCCGCAGGACGCCAGAGTCACACAGATACATTCGGCGGATTACCGCAACCCGCAGCAATTGCCTCCTGGTGGCGTGCTGGTTATAGGGGCTGGCTCCTCAGGCGTGCAAATTGCAGACGAACTGCAACGTGCCGGCCGCCAGGTTCACCTTTCGGTGGGTCCGCACGAGCGCCCACCGCGCAGTTACCGTGATCGGGATTTCTGCTGGTGGCTCGGTGTGCTGGGCGAGTGGGACAAGGCTGCGCCTCCACTCGGCCGTGAGCATGTCACCATCGCAGTCAGTGGCGCTCATGGCGGTGAAACGATCGACTTCCGCCGGCTCGCGCATCAAGGCATCGTGCTGGTTGGTCTCACAAAGTCGTTCGACAACGGGCGTGTGCATTTCCACAAAGACCTCGCCACCAACGTCGAGCGCGGCGACGACTCTTATCTGGCCCTGCTGGACGCTGCCGACGCATACGTGGCGCGCACTGGCGTAGATCTCCCCGAGGAACCGTCTGCCCGGGAGATGCTACCCGACCCAGAGTGCATCGTACGGCCCATACTGTCCTTGGACCTAGCGGAAAGCGGCATTTCCACGATCATCTGGGCCACAGGCTATGCCACTGATTACGGCTGGCTGCACGTCGACACCTTTGACGACAAGGGAAAACCTCAGCACCAGCGAGGAGTCTCGTCCGAGCCCGGCATCTACTTTCTTGGCTTGCCATGGCTGTCGCGGCGCGGCTCATCATTCATCTGGGGAGTTTGGCACGATGCCAAGTACATCGCCGACCACATCGCCACCCAGCGCAAATACCTTGCCTATCGGAAAACTGTCCAAGGACAATGACCCCGTCTTCTATATTCCTCCACCGCAGGAGTTTTCGATGCCGACGCATACCCGCATCCGCATGTTCAACACCAAGTCAACCTACCCGAACCAGAGTCTGGATAATGATCTGTGCCAGGCTGTTCGCGCAGGAAATACCGTATACGTGCGCGGTCAGGTCGGCACGGACTTCGAAGGACAGCTCGTTGGTCTGGGAGACCCTGCAGCACAAGCTGAGCAGGCCATGAAGAACGTAAAGCAGCTTCTGGAAGAAGCAGGCAGCGATCTTTCGCATATAGTCAAAACCACCACCTACATCATTGATCCGCGTTACCGGGAACCTGTCTACCAAGTCGTCGGGAAATGGCTGCGTGGCGTGTTTCCGATCTCGACCGGGCTGGTCGTCTCAGCGTTGGGGCAGCCACAATGGTTGATGGAAATAGACGTCATAGCTGTGGTGCCTGACGACTGGGCTGTGTCGAACGCTTAAGGAGGAGACTGTGACATTTTCCATTGTTGGCAGGTGCCACATGACCGGGCAGCTTGGCATCGCCATCAGTTCATCCAGTATTGCCGTGGGCGCGCGTTGCCCGTGGGCGCGCTCTCGCGTGGGAGCGGTCTCGACCCAGAACATCACCTTGCCTTCGCTGGGTCTTCTGGCGCTGGATCTGCTGGAGCAGCAGCAACTCGACCCAGCCACCGCACTGGAACGCGTCTGCGCAAGCGATATATTTCATGAATACCGCCAGGTGACCGTGATCGACAACCGTGGCCGCACCGCCCTGTTTACCGGACGCGAAGCGCTCGGCCAGCATCACGCCGTTGCAGGTGATCAGTGCGTGGCTGCGGGCAATCTCCTTGCAAGTCCGCAGGTCATTCAGGACATGGTGGCGACATTCGAAGCAAGCCCAGGCCCGCTCGCAGACCGCCTGCTGGCTGCCATGATGGCTGCTATGCGGGCCGGCGGCGAGGCAGGCCCTGTGCACTCGGCAGCGCTGAAGATCGCAGGCGACGTGCAGTGGCCCATCGTCGACCTGAGGGTGGACTGGACCGAACACGATCCGGTTCTGGAGCTTGCCGAACTATGGGAGGCTTACCGGCCGCAAATGCAGGACTACCTGACGCGCGCGCTGGACCCCACAGCAGCGCCCAGCTATGGAGTCCCCGGCGATGAGTGACCGATCAAGCCGAGACCTGCTCGCGCAACTCATCCGCTTCCCTACCGTCAGCCGCGACTCCAATCTCGCACTCATCGAATTCGTCCGGGACTATCTGCACGGGTACGGCGTCACGAGCGAACTGTTCTACAACAGCGAGCATACGAAAGCCAGCCTTTTCGCCACTATCGGCCCGACCGACCGCGGCGGAATTGTGCTCTCCGGCCACACCGATGTGGTGCCGGTGGATGGACAGGCCTGGACCGTGGATCCGTTCTGCCTGACGGAAAAGGATGGTCGTCTTTACGGACGAGGCACGGCCGACATGAAAGGCTTCATTGCCTCTGCCATGGCCATTGTCCCCAGCCTGCTGGCCCGGCCCTTGACCGTGCCGGTACATTTGGCCTTCTCCTACGATGAAGAGCTAGGCTGCCTCGGCGTTCGTCCTATGCTGAATGCCCTGGCAGGCCGCCCCAACCGGCCACGTCTGTGCCTGATTGGCGAGCCGTCCGAACTGAAGCCCATACTTGGCCACAAAGGCAAGCTTGCAATGCGATGCCAGATTCATGGCGCAGCCTGTCATTCGGCCTACGCGCCCAATGGCGTCAATGCGATCGAGTATGCGGCGCGCCTCATTGGCCGACTGAATGAGATAGGAGATCGACTTGCGCATCCGACCCGGCACGACGCACGATTCGATCCTCCTTTTTCCACGGTGCAGACCGGCGTAATCCGAGGTGGAAGCGCGCTCAACATCGTACCGGCAGAGTGCGAGTTCGACTTCGAGGTGCGGGCTTTGCCTGACTTCGATGCACAGCTCGTTGCGGACGAACTGCAAACGTTTGCGACCACAGAACTGGAACCGAAGATGCAAGCGGTGAGCACGGATACCAGCATTCGCATGAGCCAGTTGACAGCTTACCCGGCCTTGGCCACCCTCGCCGACGGCGAGGCCGCGCAATGGCTGGCCTGGCTCTGCCGCTCGAACGACTTTGGCACCGTGGCTTTCGGTTCTGAGGGAGGGCTGTTCACCCAGGCAGGCATTCCCGCCGTTATCTGCGGTCCAGGCAGCATGGACCAGGGACACAAGCCAGATGAGTACATCACCGTGGAGCAACTCAGGCGCTGCGATGCCATGCTTGCCAGCCTCGTGAAGTACGCACACGGCGCGACAGATTCTCAGATTGTCTGAACTCAGCTCATCCAGCACCATCTACCGGAACGACATCGACCCTATCTACGAAAATCGTGCCGGCGAGTAAGGCGCTGGATCCAGCAAGGGAGTCGATCCGCTCATCAGTTCAGCGATTAGCCGACCGCTGACTGGCCCCAGTGTAAAACCCTGATGCGCGTGGCCGAAATTGAACCAAAGACCACGATGGCGAGTCGCAGCTCCCATAACCGGAAGCAGATCGACCATGCAGGGGCGTGCACCTCTCCAGGGTTCAGACTCGACCGCTTGGGGCAGTTCAAACAACTCGCGCGCCAGGATTTCCGCGCGCGTCAGTTGCACAGGCGTCGAAGGCGCTTCGAGCCTGGCGAACTCGGCGCCGGTTGTAATGCGCCAGCCTTGCTGCATCGGGGCGATCATATATCCACCGTCTGCATCCACCATGGGCAATTGCGGCCCCGTACCCAGGTAATGACGGTGATAACCGCGAATGGGCAGCAAGGGGAAGCCGTACCCGAATTTTCTCGCAAGTTCAGCCGACCAAGGCCCTAAAGCAATGACGGCAGCCTCTGCATCGACTCTGCCCGCATCCGATGCCACACCCCAACCCATACTCGTGGCATGCAAAGTGTTCGCATCGCCCTGCACAATGTGGCCCCCTTGCCGGAGAAACAACTCCGCATACCGAGACACCAGTTCCCCAGGGTTCTTGATTCGCCAGGGGTCGAGCCAATGGAGCGCGCCTGCGACTTCTCGCTTCAAGGCTGGCTCCAACTGCGCAATGGCATGGCGGTCTTGAATCGAATAGGACACACCATATTCCCGTGCGAGCCGCTGCGCGCGATCAATTGCGCTATCCATTGTCGCCTGGCTCCGGTAAACGAAGCGAAACCCATCCTGGCCCACCAGGTCGCCAGCGCCCGACATACCGATGAGCAGCTCGTGCTCATCCAGACAGCACTCGATCAGTTTGGCATGATGCTTCGAGAGCCTTGCATGGCGCCCAGGCCGCGAGTTCGACCAATAGCGCAAGAGATCTGGCGCCAGTCCGGGCAATGCATCAAAGTGGTAATTGACCCGCGCCCCGATCTTGAAAGCCGCTTCCCGCAGGATCCGAAGATCCTGCGGGAAACCGTAAGGTTCAACAGCCTCGCGCTGGATGATCCCGGAATTCCCATAGGATGTCTCGCTTCCCGGAGCCTTGCGGTCCAACAGCGTGACCGAATACCCTCGAAGCGCCAGATGAATCGCAGTACAAGTTCCGACGATACCGGCGCCGAGAACCAATGCCGTTTTACTCAAGACTACTCTTGACCTTAGGAATTCAAACGAGGACGGGGCGGCGCCTGTTTCCTGGCACCGTGGACTGGAACCAGGGTTGGCTGACCTGCCAGACCCTACTCCACCTCAATCCCGGACTCCTTGACTACGGCAGTCCACTTTGCTATCTCGCTTTCAACAAACTTTGTGTACTCTTCGGAGGACATCCGGCCTTCAGGCGTCATGGCCGTTTCCAGGATGAACTTTCGCACATCCTCTTGCTGGGTCCACGTATTCACGGCCTGGTTGAGGCGAGCCACGATTTCAGGCGGAATACCGGCGCTTCCGCTGAATCCATACCAGGAAGTGGCGATGACGCCCGGATACCCCTGTTCGGCAAAGGTCGGAACATCAGGCAGCTCAGAGAATCGTTTCTCCGAAGCCATCGCGAGAATACGGACGGTGCCAGCGCGAACTTGCCCCATATGGGAAGACAAATTATCACTGATCGCATCCAGATTACTGTTCCCAAGCAAGTCTTGCATGGCAGGCACAGATCCCCGATACGGCACATGCTCCATGCGCAAGCCGAGATGTTGACCCATCATCTCTCCGCTCAGGTGCCCAAGACCTCCAATTCCACCAGATCCATAAAGCACCGCCTTACCGGACTGTTTCCTGTCCTTGACCAAGTCGGCTAGCGTTTTGTAGGGCGAGTCAGCCCTCACGATCAGTGCGATCGGCGCGCTGCTGATGAGCGCGATGTGCGTGAATTGCCCAATAGGATCGTAGCCTAGCGTCTCGCGGGGATAGACAGCCGGTGCGCCACCATGGGCAGCGGAGCTGGTCACCATCAGCGTGTATCCATCGCCTGCCGAACGGGCCACATTCTGTGTGCCGATCCGACCGCCAGCACCGCTCAGGTTCTCGACCACAGCCGTCGCATTGAAGGCAGTTTCAAAATATTTGCCGATCCAGCGAGCCATGGCGTCAATCGAACCACCGGGTGCATAGGCCGCCACGATGCGGATGGGCTTCGACGGCCACGTTTGTGCGTACGTAAACATGGGGGCAGCAGCAAGGCCGACGCCAGTGGCCAAAAATTGTCGGCGATTAGTTTTTATCATGTCTGGTTCTTCCATGAGATGAGCAAGTAAATGCAGTTACAACGCCAAATCCAGCCATAGCAACGCAAGAAAAAGCAGATATCGTCGGCTATCAGATGAACAAGTTCTAGTGATGATGCAAAATAGAACAGCAGTCGTAAACAAGCATTTTTGATACAGGCGCATCGGTTTTTCCGAAGCAGCTCACTTGAAGCACATGAAAGTTCCCGTTTGAGCTAATGCATGCAGCATGGAAAACTATGACGGCAAGGAGGGAAATCGCATCCCGAAACAAGGAAAAACCGTCGACACCCGCTACCGTGCTCAGCAGACCGCAGGCAACATATATTTACATTCGTGAAAGAGAGTCGCCGAGTGCTCTCATGCGGCGCTATCTGCATAAAGTCGCCGTCGAACGTTTTTCGCCAACCCCTCCCCCGCATCCCGCAACGACACCCTCGCGCCGCAGGCCGCCATGTCCACCGTGCGCATGCCCTCGTAGCCGCAGGGATTGATGCCCAGGAAGGGCGCCAGGTCCATGTCGACGTTGAGCGCCATGCCGTGATAGGTGCAGCCGTTGCTGACCTTGATGCCCAGCGCAGCGATCTTGGCAAGATCGCCTTCCGGCTGCGGCACATAGACCCCGGGCGCGCCGGGCTTGCGACATGCGCCCCGCACGCCGAAGTCCGCCAGCGTATCGATGGCGGCATCTTCCAGCGCAGCCACGTACTCGCGCACGAACAGCTTCAGCCGGCGCAGATCGATCAGGCTGTAGGCAACGATCTGCCCCGGCCCGTGATAAGTCACCTGTCCGCCGCGGTCGCAGCGCACGACTGGTATGTCTGCGCTGTTCAGGATGTGCTCGGGCTTGCCCGCCTGTCCCAGGGTATAGACGGGATCGTGCTCCACCAGCCAGATCTGGTCCGGCGTCGCCTCGTTGCGCTGCGCGGTGAATTCGCGCATGGCCTCCCACACCGGCATATAGGGCGCCGGGCACCGCAGCCAGTGCTGCTCGGGCTGAACGGGATCCGACATGCCTACAGTACGATGGAAACCATGGGATGGCCGTGCAGCGCGCGGTACAGGTCGTCCAGCTGCTGGCGCGACGTCGCGCGCACGGTGAATGTCAGCCCGATGTAGTTGCCGCCCTTGCTTGGCCGCATTTCCACCGTCGCGGCATCGAACCCGGGATCGTACTGCAGGACGAGCTCGGTCAGGACCTGCGCGAACTCGGGATGCGACTTGCCCATGACCTTGATGGGAAAATCGCTGGGATACTCGATCAGGGATTCGTCGGGGGAAATCTCTCTCATAGTCTCATCTCCGGACTCATTCCATTTCCATATCGAGCGTGCGCTTTGCGGGCTTCGCCCCTGAGTTCACGCTCGATCTGAAACCGGAATTACAGGGCGGCCAGGACGGCGTCGTAGCGGGCGCGCAGCGCCTGGTAGACCGGCCCGGGCACGCCCTTGCCCACCGGACGCCCTTCGAAACGGGTAATGGGCAGCACTTCCGTCGTGGCGGAAGACAGCAGAAGCTCGTCGGCATGATCCACATCGTTGCGCGTCACGATGCATTCGCGCAGCGTGATGCCCGCCTTTTGCGCCAGCTCTTCCAGCAGGCCGTAGCGTATGCCTTCCAGGATCAGGTGATTGCGGCGCGGCGCCAGCAGTTCGCCGTTGCGCACTACCCAGATGTTGCAGGACGCGCCTTCGGTCAGCGCGTCGCCGCGAAACTGGATGACTTCGTCCACGCCCGAGTCCACCGCATGCTGCTTGGCCAGCACATTGCCCAGCAGCGATACCGACTTGATGTGACAGTTCAGCCAGCGCAGGTCCGGCATGGCGACCGCGCTCAGCCCTTGCTCGCGCGCCTGGGCGGACGGCGGCTTGCGCGGCGACGCCATGCAGAAGATCGTTGGCCGGGCATCGGCCGGGAAGCGATGATCCCGCTTGGCCACACCGCGAGTCACCTGCAGATAGACGATGCAATCCTCCATGCCGGAACGCTGCAGCACCTCCAGGAACAGCGCCTTCCAGTCATCCGCCGTGCGGCCTGTTTCGATGCGGATCTCGGCCAGGCTGCGCTGCAGGCGCGCAATATGCGCATCCATGCGGAACGGCTTGCCGCGATACACGGGCACCACCTCGTAGATGCCGTCGCCGAACACGAAACCGCGATCCAGCACGGATACCTTGGCGTCGCCCAAGCGGACGAATTCGCCATTCAGCCATACCTGGCTATCGACATCGACATCTGCAATCATGATTATTCGAACATCAACCTTATCTTGTCATAGAGACGGCCGAAGAAGCCGGCCTCGGCCACATCGTTCAGAACATACAGCGGCTCGCTGCGAAGCACCTGGCCGTTGAGCGTCAACGCCACCGATCCAACCTGCGCGCCCTTCTGCAGCGGCGCGACCAGCGGCTGGGCGTACATGGCCTCGGGCTTGAGCTGCTGCGCCTGGCCGCGCGGAACCGTCACCCACATGGGCTCCGTGGCGCCCAGGCCCACGGTTTCCGCCTGGCCCTGCCAGACGCGCGCCTGCACGACGGGATGTTCGGCATCGAACAGCGACAGCGTATCGAAATTTTGGAAACTCCAGTTCATCAGGCGCAGGCTGCTTTCGGCGCGGGCCGCATCGTTGCTGGCGCCCACGACGACGGTAATGACGCGGCGGCCATCGCGCACGGCCGTGGCGACCAGGCAATAGCCGGCCGACTGCGTGTGCCCCGTCTTCAGGCCGTCCACGGTGGGATCGAGCCAAAGCAGGCGGTTGCGGTTGTTCTGCTTGATGTTGTTGTAGGTGTACTCTTTCTGGCTGTAGTAATGCGTGTACTGCGGGAAACGCATTACCAGGTTCTTCGCCAGGATGCCCAGGTCGCGCACCGTGGTCAAGTGGTCGGGATCCGGCATGCCGGGGGAATTGACGAAATTCGTTGAAGTCAGCCCCTGGCGCTGCGCCTCCTGGTTCATCAGTGCGACGAAGGCGGACTCGCTGCCTGCCACGGCCTCGGCCAGCGCCACCGTGGCGTCGTTGCCGGACTGCACGATCAGGCCCTGCAGCAGGTCATGGACAGAGACCTGCGTATTGGGCTTGATGAACATGCGCGAGCCTTCCATGCGCCAGGCCTGCTCCGACACATTGACGGTCTGTTCCAGCGTGAGACGCTTGCTTTCCAGCGCCTCGAAGACCAGATAGGCTGCCATCAGCTTGGTCAGCGATGCCGGCTCGATACGCTCGTCGATATTTTCCGCGGCAATGATCTGGCCGCTGTTTGCATCCAGCGACAGCCAGGCCTTGACCGGCAGGCTGGGCGCGGGAACGGCGGACAGCGACCCCACCAGCGCCTGCGGCGCGTTGCCCCGGGCCGCGGCGGCGGGCGGAGCCTCGGGCGCGGCTTGCGCGTGGGCGGACAGCGACGGCAGGGCCAGCGCGCCGGCAATGCAGACGCCGGCGGCAAGACGGGAAAAGGAAATTCGGTTCAGGAACTGTGGCATGGATAATGGCAAAAAACGGTTCGGAACAAGCGCACCATTATAGGCAGAGTCAAATCGCCGCGGTGCGAACGTGCGACAGATCGTCACAATAAATGCCGGGAATCCATACGACCCGGGCGTGCCGGGAAGGTTCCGTCAAGCGGCGGGTCTGCCGCCGCAGACCGGACACTGCATATCCCGCACGATGCCGATCGTGCGCCAGCGCGCATTGAGGGAGTCCAGCATCAGCAGCCTGCCTTTCATGGTCTGCCCGATGCCCGTGATGACCTTCAGCGCCTCTGCCGCCTGCATGCTGCCGACCATGCCGACCAGCGGCGCGAATACGCCGACCGTGGCGCAATTGTCGGGCGCGACGTCTTCGGCTTCGGGAAACAGGCAGTGGTAGCAGGGCGCGGCATCGTCGCGCATATCGAAGACGCTGACCTGCCCGTCGAACCGGATCGCGGCGCCGGACACCAGGGGCTTGCGATGCCGCACGCAGGCGCGGTTGATGGCATGGCGCGTCGTGAAATTGTCGGTGCAGTCGAGCACCACGTCGGCCTTCGCCACCAGCGTATCGAGCGCGGCATCGTCCAGGCGCTCCACGCGGGCGTCAATCTCGATCTCGGGATTCAGGGCATGCAGCGCCTGTTTGCCGGACTCCGCCTTGGGTTGGCCCACGCGCTCGGTCGTATGCAGGATCTGGCGCTGCAGATTGCTGAGATCGACGACATCGTCATCGACCAGCGTCAGCTTTCCCACCCCGGACGACGCCATGAAGAACGCAGCCGGAGACCCCAGTCCTCCGGCACCGACCACCAGGACATGCGCGGTCTGCACGCGTTCCTGGCCCTCGATGCCGAATTCGTTCAGCAGGATGTGCCGCGCATAGCGCAGCAGGCTTGCGTCTTCCACGTTATTTCGCCTTCACGATCCCGTCCGGCGTGATGCGGTAGCGCGTCGTTTCCTGCTCAGGGTTTTTCACTGGACTTTTTTTTTCTGCCTCGGCCCGCTTGGCCTTGTCCGCAGCTTCCTGCGCCAGGCGGGCAGCCTCGGGATCGCGGCGCAGCACGGCACGGCCCTCCAGATGATTGATGGCCTGCTCCAACTGGTAATCGCCCTCGCCTCCGAACTCGAACATGTCGAACTCGGCCGCGATCAGTTCCTCCGGATCGGCGCCCATCAGGCCTTCGTCCTCGGCGCCGTTCATCAGGTGGCGCGTCAGGTCGCCTTCGCGTGGGAGGCGGAACAGATTGCCCTTCGCCGTATCGTCCACCACGATATCGGGCTCTACTCCCGTCACCTGGATGGAACGGCCGTTGGGCGTGTAGTAGCGCGCCGTGGTGATCTTGATGCCCGTGTCTTCGCTGAGTGGCAGTACGCTTTGCACCGAGCCCTTGCCGAACGTGCGGTTGCCGATAATGGTGGCGCGCTTGTGATCCTGCAGGGCGCCGGCCACGATTTCCGAGGACGAAGCCGAGCCCACGTTGACCAGCACCACCATCGGGACGCTGCGCGCCCAGCGCGACACTACCTCGGCCACGGCCTGGGTGGAGGCCACTTCGTTGTGGAGCGGACGCACGGAGCGGGACATGTATTCGCGGTTGGCCGACGGCACGCGCCCCTTGGTGGAGACCACCAGCGTCTTGGGCTCGAGGAACATGGACGATACGCCGATGGCGCCATCGAACAGGCCGCCCGGGTCATTGCGCAGATCGAGGATGAGCGCCTTGGGCTTCTTGCCGCCCGAATTCAGGTCGTACAGGTGCTTGGCCAGATCGGAAACGGTGCGATCCTGGAACTGGGAAATGCGCACGTAGCCGATATCGCCGGACAGCATCTTGCTGCGCACGCTGCGCACCTTGATCATGTCGCGCACGATATGGAACGTAAGCGGCTTGTCCGACGTCTGGCGCCGGATGGTCAATACGATGGGTGTGTTGGGCTCGCCGCGCATCAGCTTGATGGCGCCATTGAGCGTCATGCCCTTGGTAGGCTTGTCGTCGATATGCGTGATGATGTCGCCGGCAAGAATGCCGGCCCTGGCCGCCGGCGTATCCTCGATGGGCGCGATGACCTTGGGCATGTCGTCTTCGGTGCCCAGTTCGATGCCCAGGCCGCCGAAACCGCCCTGCGTCAGGGTTTCCATTTCCTTGAAGGCATCGGCATCCAGGTAGGACGAGTGCGGGTCCAGGTCGCTGAACAGGCCCTTGATGGCGTCGTTGATGAGCTTCTCATCGGTCAGCGGCTCGACGTAGCTGCTCTTGATGGCGGCGAACACATTGGCGAATTGCTGCAGCTCTTTCAAGGGCAGCGGTTCTCCACGCTGCGCAGCCGCCGTTATGCCCAGGCTGAGCAAAATGCCCCCCACCGCGCCCAGCGCCACCAAACCCAAACTGCGAACCCTGCGAGTGCCCATGCACATTCCCGAAATCAAAAAGTACCCCCACGCCGCACCTTCGGCTTGCTGCTCCCCGGGGGGAGGCGCTGTTTGCCTAGAGGCGGCCCGACGGCAAAAAATTTCCAGCCACCAGCGTGCTAGCCGGCTGGCCAAATACAGATAGTACCGAAATTCCCGGCGCAGCCAAAGCTGCCAACGGGTATCGACGCCACGAAATTTCGATGCGGAGCCCATGTCCGCCGCCCGATCCCGCCTAGCGCCGAAGCCACAGCTGCGGATTGACCGGCACCCCTTTGTGACGGATCTCGAAATACAGCCCCGGCTCCACCTGGCCGCCAGTGGAGCCCACGGTAGCCACGGCCTGCCCGCCGCGCACGGCATCGCCGACCTCGTGCAGCAGGCTCTGGTTGTAGGCGTAGACGCTGAGGTATTGCTCCCCGTGATCGACGATGATCAGGTTGCCGAATCCTCCCAGCCATCCCGCAAAGACCACGACGCCGTCGGCGACGGCGCGCACCCGCGTGCCTTCCGCGGCGCGGATCACGACGCCGCGCCAGATCCCGCCTTCCGGACGCTGGGCGCCGAAGCGTCCCTGGGTTTCGCCGTTGACGGGATACGGCAGCCCTTGCCTCAGGCCGGAATATGTCCCCGGCCGCACTGCGGCGGGCGCCTGCTCCCTTTCCGCCTGCCGCTGGGCCGCCTCGGCCTCCCTGGCCCTCGCCCTGGCCTGTTCCACCTGCTGGCGCGCGCGCTCCGCCTCGGCGCGATCGCGTTCGCGCTGCGCCTGCAACTGCGCCTGGCGCGCCGCCTGCTCGGCCTTGCGCGCCGCTTCGCGCTCCTGCGCCAGCCTGCGGGCCTCCTGCTCGCGCCGCAACGCTTCCTGGCGGCGGCGCTCCTGCTCGCGCGCGATTTCCTGCTCCAGGCGGGAAACCAGCCCGCCCAGGCGGGATTCATCCTTGGCCAGCCGGTCGGCCTGTCGGCGCTGCTCCCGCAAATCGGCTTCGATGCGCCGCAATACGGTTTCGCGCTCGGCCTGCTGTTTCTGCAGATCCGCCTTGCGAGCTTCCATGTCTTTGCCCACCTGCGCGAGTTCTTTCTGTCTGGCTTGCGCGCGGGCATCCAGCCGCTTCAATTCCTCCAGGGTTTCCTGCACCTGGCGCACCATGCGCGCCTGCGCCTGCGACACGTAGCCCAGATAGCCCAGGTCGCGCCCGATGGATTGCGGATCGTCCCCGGACAGCAGCGCCGTCCAGGGGGACAGCCCGCTGGCGTACTGGGCGCGCAGTTGCTCGGCCAGCTCCTGCCTGCGCTGCGCCAGCGCGGCCGTCTGGCGTTCGGTATCCGCCTGGATGGCCTGCAGGTCGGCCTGCACGTCCTTTTCCTGCTGCTGCAGTTCCAACAGCTCGCGGTTGAGCGTGGAAATGGCGCTTTCGGAGGCCTTCAGCGCGCTGGCGGCATCGCGCCGCGCGGCATCGCCGGCCTCGAGATCTTTTTGCAGTATGGCGATCCGCTCGCGGAGTTCCGCCTGCTGCTTGCGCGCGGCCGCCCGGCGTTCCGCCAGGGTGCCCCCTTCCTGCGCGGCGACAGGCTGCCACGCAAGAAGGACCGCCACCATGGCGCCGGCCAGCAGGCGCATTGGCATCAAGCCTTCGCCTTGCCCTGCGCGGCCACGGCGGCCAGCGCCGCCTCGATTTCGGCCGGATCGCCCAGATAGTAATGGCGGATCGGCTTGAGAGACTCGTCCAGCTCGTACACCAGCGGCTGGCCCGTGGGGATGTTCAGATGCACGATATCATCGTCGGAAATACTGTCCAGGTGCTTGATCAGCGCACGCAGGCTGTTGCCGTGCGCCGCCACCAGCACTTTACGGCCCGAGCGGATGGCCGGCGCGATGGAGTCTTCCCAGAACGGCAGCACGCGCGCCACGGTATCCTTCAGGCACTCGGTGGCGGGCAATTGGTCCGCCGGCACCTTGGCATAGCGCTTGTCGAACCTGGGGTGGCGCTCGTCGTCCTCGGCGATGGGATCGGGAGCAATCGCATAGGCGCGGCGCCAGATCAGTACCTGCTCGTCGCCGAACTTGGCCGCCGTTTCCGCTTTGTTCAGGCCCTGCAATGCGCCATAATGGCGCTCGTTCAGGCGCCAGCTCAGGCCGACGGGCGTATGCATGGCATCCATGGCGTCCAGCGCGATCCACAAAGTGCGGATGGCGCGCTTGAGCACCGAGCAGAAAGCCAGGTCGAACTCATATCCATTGGCTTTCAGCAATTCGCCGGCTGCCTTGGCCTGGGCGCGGCCGGTTTCGGTAAGATCGACGTCCGTCCAGCCCGTGAAGCGGTTCTCAAGGTTCCACTGGCTTTCGCCATGACGCATCAGCACGAGTTTATACATAAGAAAAGCACCTAGAAGTTGAAATTTTTCCGTCCATTTTATAATCGTGTTCCAGCCAGTGCGCATTTCCTAGTCAGTTAGAATACGAAGCCCAAGCACATCAACATGGCGTCGGCCTTAATTTCAGGACAAACATCAGGATACACCGTGGATTTCCTACTCAGTCAAAACAACCTGCTCATCCTCACAGTCGCCGTCACTGCCGTCATCGCCCTGGCCCTTCCATCGATCCTGAAGGGCAAGACGAAGACCCTCAGCGTCAACCAGGCCGTCCAGCTCATCAACCAGCAAAACGGGCTGTTCGTCGACGTGCGCGCAGCCGACCTGTTCAAGGCCGCAAGCATAGCGCAATCGCGCAGCCTGCCAACCGCCGATATTGCAACCAGGCATAATTCCCTGCCCAAGGACCGGCCGCTCATCGTTGTGTGCGAGCGCGGGCGCAATTCCATCGCCGCCGCCAGCAAGCTGCGCAAGCTGGGCTTCGACAATGTTTTCTCGCTGGACGGCGGCATCCAGGCCTGGGCGCAGGCCGGCATGCCCCTGAGCCGCAAATCCTGACAAGGGCCGCGACATGACGAGCGTCATCATGTACAGCACCGGCTACTGTCCGTATTGCGTCCGCGCCGAAATGCTGCTGAAGCAGCGCGGCGTGACGCAAATCGAAAAGATCCGCATCGACCTCGACCCGGAGCAACGCCAGTCCATGATGGAACGCACGGGCCGTCGCACCGTTCCCCAGATCTTCATCGGCGAACGCCATGTCGGCGGCTACGACGAACTGACCGCGCTGGACCGCAGCGGCGAACTGCTGCCGCTGCTCCAGAGCTGAACGAAGACAAACGCATCATCAACCGGCAGCCGGGCTGCCGCCTTCACTCTCTTCCAGGAACACCATAATGTCCGAACAGAATCAGAACAGCCAGGGCGCACAGGCGCAAGACTCGCAGGCCCCCAGCTTCAGCCTGCAACGCACCTACGTCAAGGACCTGTCGCTGGAAATGCCCAATGCTCCCCAGATCTTCCTGGAACAGGAAGCCCCCGCCGTGGAAGTCTCCATCGCCGTCGGCGGTCAGCGCCTGGCCGATACCGTCTACGAAGCCACCGTCACCGCCACGATTACAACGCGCATCAATGACAAGGTGCTGTACCTGGTGGAGGCCACGCAGGCCGGCATCTTCGAAGCGGCCAACATCCCCGCGGAACAGCTCGACCCGCTGCTGGGCATCGTCTGCCCGACCATGCTCTACCCTTACCTGCGCGCCAACATGGCGGACGCCATCAACCGCACGTCCCTGCCCGCGCTGCACCTGACGGAAGTCAATTTCCAGAGCCTGTACGAGCAGCGCCTGGCCCAGGCCGCCGAACAGCAGACAGAACAGGACTCGGGCATTATCCTGCCCCCCGGCGCGACCCGCCAATAAGAAAGACGGCAGGCCGACCATGGGCACGGACACTTCATTCCCGCGCGTTGCCGTTCTCGGAGCCGGCAGTTGGGGAACGGCGCTCGCCGCGCTGGCCTGCGCCCAATCGGACACCCTGCTCTGGGCCCGGGATCCCGCGGTCGTTCAGGCCATCAACGACACCACCCGGCATCCCCGCCACCTGACGGACATCGACCTGCCTCCGTCCCTGCAAGCCACCTCCAGCCTGGACGACGCGCTGGCCCATGTCTGCGCGCCGTCGGATTGCCCGGGGCTCGTCATCCTGGGCGTACCGGTTTCGGGGCTGGACGATATCTGCCTGAAATTGCAGATCTATCTGCAAGACAGGCCGCGCGCCACGGACCTGGCCGTCGTCTGGACCTGCAAGGGCTTCCAGCCGGACACCGGCCAGTTGCCGCATGAAATCGCTTCCCGGCGCCTGGCGGGCCTGCGCGGCATCGGACTGGGCGTGCTGTCCGGCCCCTCGTTCGCCAACGAAGTCGCCCGGGGCTTTCCCGTCGCCCTGACGCTGGCATCTGACCAGGCCTGGGTCGCCGCCGCCGGCACCGCGGCCCTGCATGGCCCCAATGCCCGCATCTACAGCAGCACCGACATCATCGGCGTCGAAGTCGGCGGTGCCATGAAGAACATCATGGCCATCGCCTGCGGCATCAGCGACGGCCTCGGCCTGGGCGACAACGCCCGCGCCGCGCTGATCACGCGAGGCCTGGCCGAAATCCAGCGCCTGGGCCTCGCCCTTGGCGGCCAGCAGGAAACCTTCGCCGGCCTGACCGGCATGGGAGACCTAGTGCTGACCGCAACCGGGGCCTTGTCGCGCAACCGCCAGGTCGGGCTGGCCATCGCCCAGGGACAATCCCTGGAACAGGTCCTCGCAACCGGCATGACGGCCGAGGGCGTGCGCTGCGCCCGGGCCGCGCTGGCCCTGGGACGATCCAAGGGTGTCGAACTGCCAGTGACCGATGCCGTCTGCCAGGTACTGTTCCATGGCCTGGCCCCCTCCCAGGCAGTCAAGACATTGCTGTCCCGCGACTCCCGCCCGGAGTCCGGCGACAGCCGATAGCGCAGTCATCACTGTCCCGCCAACCGCGACAGGAACCGCGCAATCGCCACGACGCTGCTTCATATTCACAAGGTACTCACAAGAAAGGTCGAACCCATGAATACATCCTCCCTGCTCCGCATCCTGGCCGGCTCCATGCTGGCTCTGGCGGCCGGCACGGCCGCGGCGGCCTGGCCCGATCGCGCCATTCAACTGGTGGTCCCTTTCCCGGCGGGCTCGTCCCCGGATGTGCTGGCCCGCGCCCTGGCCGATCCGCTGTCCAAAGAGCTGGGACAGCCCGTGGTCGTCGACAACAAGCCCGGTGCGGGCGGCAACATCGGCACCCGCCATGTCGCCAAGGCCAAGCCGGACGGCTACACCATCCTGCTGACCATCAATGGCCCCATGGTGACGGCTCCCGCGCTGTACAAGACTTCGCTCGGCTATGAGCCGTCCACGGACCTCGCCCCCATTACCATGGTTGGCGTCAGCCCGAACGTGCTGGTCGTGCCCGCGACCTCCTCCGTCAACAATCTCCAGGAATTCATCGCCCAGGCCAAGGCCCGTCCGGGCGAACTGAACTACGGCTCGGTCGGCCCCGGCAGCTCCGCGCACCTGGCCATGGCCATGCTGGAATCCGCCGCAGACATTTCCCTGCTGCAGGTTCCGTACGCAGGCTTTCCCCAGGTCATCACCGCCATCATCGCCGGCGACATCCATGCCGGCTTCATGGTGCCAGGCATCGCCATGCCCCACGTCAGAGCCGGCAAGGTCCGCGCGCTGGGCATTACCAGTCTGGAGCCCAGCAGCCTGCTGCCCGGCATCGAACCGCTCGCCAAGCAGGGCTTCCCCAGCTTCGAAGCCATTTCCTGGGACGCCATCTTCGCACCAGCGGGCACGCCGGACGACATCATTCGCACCCTGAACGAAAAGCTGGTGAAGATCCTGGCGCAAGAAGACGTTCAGCAAAAGATGGCAACGCTTTACTTCACGCCCGCGCCTTCCACCCCGGAAGAACTCCGGGGAACCGTACGCGCCGAGCGCCAGCGGCTGGAAGCCCTGATCGAACGCCTGCAGCTCTCGCTGGATTAAGGCCTGTTCAAACTAGACTCCGCCCTCGAAGCCTGACTGCCGCCAGGCTTCGAACACCGTCACCGCAACGGCATTGGACAGATTCAGGCTGCGCTGTCCCTCCCTCATGGGCAGCCGCAGGCGTTGGGCCTCGGGGAACATCGCCATATGCGCATCGGAGAGCCCCGCGGTTTCCCTGCCGAACACGAATACGTCCCCCGGCCTGAAATCCACTGCGCCGATATGCCGCGATGCGCGGGTCGTCATGGCGAAACGGCGCGCAGGGTCGCCTTCCGTCTGCGCAAAGGCCTGCTCCAGCGTCTCATGCACCCGCACCCGGGCCCACTCGTGGTAGTCCAGCCCAGCTCGCCGTAAACGCGCATCGTCCAGCTCGAACCCCAGCGGCCTGACAAGGTGCAACTGCGCGCCTGTATTGGCGGCAAGCCGGATGGCATTGCCGGTATTGGGCGGGATTTCCGGAGAAACGAGAATGACGTGGAACATTGGCGGGCAGGGACAACCTGATGAAGAAAACAAGCCAAAATTTTACACAGATGCGGCAAGCCGCCCTTCGAGCCCGAACCAAAGCCATGGCAATGCAGACAATGGGCCGAAGACCGCGATCAAGCCAGCACTAGCAATACTTTTCATTTATTTACCGATAAATACATACCCCCTTTCGGCGCCCTCCTACAATCACAGAGCACATTTCCACAAGAGCGTACATGACGAATCACACCCACTCTACCGATCAGCACGCACCGCTTCCCGCCAGCGATGAAATCGATCTTCGGGAGCTGGCATTATCCTTGTGGGCATCGCGACTCCTGATTTGTGCCGTTACCCTGGCAGTCGCGCTCGCAGCCGCGGCCTACGCATTCCTGAGCCCCGCCATTTACCAAAGCAGCGTGCAGACACTGCCGCCGCCTGCCAGCGCCCTGGCAAACTACAACGCAGGCAGCCAGTTGCAGAAAGCCTCCCCCCTGCCTGCGCTCACGCCGCAGATCGCCTACCAGACTTTCATCCGCCACCTGTCTTCCGACAGCATACGCATGAAGTTCTTCGACGATGTCTACCTGCCAGCCAACACCAGTGACGCCAGCGAAGCGCAACGCGACGCTTTGTGGAGGCGCATGGCGAATGAAATCGTGGTTACGCCGCCAAAACAGGGCATGGATGTCGCATCCCTTACCGTGGAAGGCGAGAACCCCACGATCGTCGCCGATTGGGCCAATCAATACGTGCAGGAGGCCATCACCGCCGCCCGCGAAGAATTGATCGGCAACCTGACCAGCGCAGTCGATGTCGCCAAGCATGTCACGTCGGAGCAGATCAAAGCCCTGCGGACTGTTGCCGCGACCACTCGCAAAGCCCGGGAAGCCCGCCTGGACGATGCCTTGAAGATTGCTGAAAGCATCAAGCTGGAAGATCCTCCGCAAAGCGGCAATCTCATTACGTCCTACTCGAACGACAATACCTATCTGCGCGGCGCGCGCGCCATCCGCGCCGAGATCGAGCGCCTGCGTTCCCGCGACAGCGACGATCCTTATATAGAGGAGCTTCCCGACCTGCTCAAGCAGGAAGCCCTGCTGTCTTCCATCGATCTGAATCCCGAATCCCTGGCTGTCGCCGCGATCGACCGCAGCGCCCTTGTGCCGGAAGATCCCATCAAGCCCAAGAAGGCCTTGATACTGGCGCTGGGCATTGTGCTCGGCGGCATGCTGGGCGTCTTCACAGCGCTGGCCAGGGCCATGTTCCGGCGCCCGAAAGCTTCCGCCTGAGCACGCGCCCAAGCGCAAGCCCCGGACTTCAGGCGGGGGCGACTCACTCATTCCTGCGCTTGTTGCGACAACGCCCTCCCGCTTTGACGGCGGGAGGGCGTTGTTCGTTCCTCACGCGGCCCATGCTCCGGAGCCGCGCAGCGTCGCCCTTAGACCAGCACTCTCTCGATACCGCCCGAGTTGGCGGCCTTGACGTAGTCTTCCATCCAGGTCTCGCCCAGCAGATGGCGCGCCATTTCGACCACGATGTAGTCGGCCTGCAGGCCTGTATCGCCCTGGTAGCGGGTCAGTCCCTGCAGACAGGACGGACAGGAAGTCAGCATCTTGACCTCGCCATCGAAGCCGTCCGCCCGGATGGCTGCGGCATTCTTGCCCAGCTCTTCCTGCTTGCGGTAGCGGATCTGCGTGGAGATGTCGGGGCGCGACACCGCCAGCGTGCCGGATTCGCCGCAGCAGCGATCCGTCTTGATCGCCGTATCGCCCACCAGGGACTTGACGGTTTTCATGGGGTCCTGCAACTTCATCGGCGTATGGCAGGGATCGTGGTACATGTAGCGCACGCCCTGGACGCCGTCGAGCTTCACCCCTTTTTCCAGCAGGTACTCGTGGATGTCGATCAGCCGGCAACCGGGGAATATCTTGTCGAACTCATAGCCGGCCAACTGGTCGTAGCAGGTGCCGCAGCTGACCACCACCGTCTTGATGTCCAGGTAGTTCAGCGTGGTGGCCGTGCGGTGGAACAGGACGCGGTTGTCGGTGATGATCTTTTCGGCCTTGTCGCTCATGCCGTTGCCGCGCTGGGGATAGCCGCAGCACAAGTAGCCGGGCGGCAGCACAGTCTGCACGCCAACATGCCACAGCATGGCCTGCGTTGCCAGTCCCACCTGGGAGAACAGGCGCTCCGACCCGCAGCCGGGGAAATAGAACACGGCCTCGGTATCCGCCGCCGTATCCGCCGGGTTGCGGATGATGGGCACGTAGCTGGGATCTTCGATGTCCAGCAGCTTGCGGGCCGTCTGCTTGGGCAACCCGCCCGGCATCTTCTTGTTGACGAAGTGGACGACCTGCTCGCGGATGGGAGGCTTGCCCACGGAAGCGGGAGGCTTGGCCACCTGGCGCCTGGCGGGCACCGTCAGCATGTCGCTGACCGCGCGCTGCGCCTTGTAGCCTACGTCGACGATGGCCTTGCGCGCCGCCTTGATGATTCGCGGGTCCTTGGCGTTGAGGAACATCATGGACGCCGCCGTGCCGGGATTGAAGGACTTCTTGCCCATGCGGCGCAGCAGCGCGCGCATCTGCATGGACACGTCGCCGAAGTCGATATCCACCGGACAGGGGTTGAAGCACTTGTGGCAAAGCGTGCAGTGGTCGGCCACATCCTCGAACTCTTCCCAATGCTTGAGGCTGACGCCGCGGCGGGTCTGCTCTTCGTACAGGAAGGCCTCGACCAGCAGCGAGGTGGCCAGGATCTTGTTGCGCGGGGAATAAAGCAGGTTGGCGCGC
Source organism: Paracandidimonas soli (assembly GCF_004342005.1). GTDB lineage: Bacteria > Pseudomonadota > Gammaproteobacteria > Burkholderiales > Burkholderiaceae_B > Paracandidimonas > Paracandidimonas soli. Next base: position 294,665 of record NZ_SMBX01000001.1, on the reverse strand, counting down.
GGCACATGCGTGGCGCAGACCGGCTTGCACTTGCCGCAGCGCAGGCAATCCTTGACCGCATTGGAGATCGAGCTGATCTCGCTGCGCTGCATGATCAGGGACTCGTAGCCCAGCAGGTTGAAGCTGGGCGTCCATGCCTGGCTCAGGTCGGCTCCCGGCATGAGCTTGCCCGCATTGAAGCGGCCGTGCGGATCGACGCGCTGCTTGTAGTCCTGGAACGGCTGCAGCTCCTCTTGCGTGAGGAACTCGTACTTGGTCAGCCCGATGCCGTGCTCCCCGGAGATGACGCCGTTCAGATCGCGCGCGATCTTCATGATGCGGGCCACGGTTTCGTTGGCCTCGCGCAGCATCTCGTAATTGTCGGAGTTGACCGGGATATTGGTATGGACGTTGCCGTCTCCCGCATGCATGTGCAGCGCGATGAACACCCGCCCCTTCAGGACCTCGTCATGGATGGCCTGGATCTGCGCCAGCACGGCCGCATACTCGGCGCCCGCGAAGCAGCGCTCCAGTTCCCCCCGGATCTCTGTCTTCCAGGAAATGCGGATGGTGTGGTCCTGCACGATTTCGCCAACGGTGATGCCCGGCTGGGCCTCGATCCGTTTTTCCAGCTCCGGCGCCAGATCGCCGAAGCCGATGCCGCGCAGTCCGTCCAGGCTGTCCGCCAGCGGCGCGTTCAGATGGTCCAGCAGCCAGGACCAGCGCTCGCGCACTTCGCGCAGCGTTGCCAGCGCATCGCCGACCAGCTCGGGCAGGGTGGCGTCGCGCGCTTCTTCGGCAATATCGTGGCCTTCGCGGTCGACCACCGGCAGGTCTCCCGACAGGAAATGCTCCAGCCGATCCAGCAGGCGCAGCTTGTTGCGTGTGGAAAGCTCGATGTTCAGCCGCTCGATCGCATCGGTGTATTCGCCCATGCGCTCCAGGGGAATCACCACGTCTTCGTTGATCTTGAAGGCATTGGTATGGCGGGCGATGGCGGCCGTGCGGGAGCGGTCCAGCCAGAAGCGCTTGCGCGCCTCGGGGCTAACCGCCACGAAGCCTTCGCCGTGCCGCGTATTGGCAATGCGCACGACCTCGCTGGCGACACGCGCCACGGCATCCGGGTCGTCTCCCACGATATCGCCGATCAGCACCATCTTGGGCAGCCCGCCGCGCTTGCTCTTCGTGGCATAGCCGACGGCGCGCAGATAGCGCTCGTCCAGGTGCTCGAGACCGGCCAGCAGCACGCCTTGCGCGCGACCTTCGCTGTCCAGGTAGCCCTTGACTTCGACGATGGACGGCACGGCGTTGCGCGCATGGCCGAAGAACTCCATACAGACCGTGCGCGTATGCGACGGCATGCGGTGCAGGATCCAGCGGGCCGAGGTGATCAGGCCATCGCAGCCTTCCTTCTGCACGCCCGGCAAGCCCGCCAGGAATTTGTCGGTGACGTCTTTGCCCAGACCCGCCTTGCGAAAGCGCGAGCCTTCGATGACCAGGGTTTCGGAACGCAGCAGGGTCTTGCCCGGCGCATCGGCGCCATCGAACCAGTCGAGCCGGAAGCGGGCTTCCGGCGCATCGTGGATCTTGCCCAGGTTATGGCCCAGGCGCGTGACCTCCAGCCAGTTGCCTTCAGGGTCGACCATGCGCCACCAGGCCAGGTTGTCCAGCGCCGTCCCCCACAGCACGGCCTTCTTGCCGCCCGCGTTCATGGACACGTTGCCCCCCACGCAGGAGGCGTCGATGGAGGTAGGATCCACCGCGAATACGAAACCGGCGGCCTCGGCGGCTTCGGCCACGCGCCGCGTAACCACGCCCGCGCCCGTCAGGATGGCCGGGACTTTTTCGGAAACTTCGGGCAGGTCGGTGAGCTCGGCCTTGCCGATGCCGTCGAGCTTTTCGGTATTGATGACCACGGAACGCGCCGACAACGGAATCGCCCCGCCGGTATAGCCTGTGCCGCCGCCGCGCGGGATGATGGTCATGTCCAGCGAGATACAGGCGCGCACCAGAGAGGCCATTTCCGCCTCGGTATCGGGCGTGAGCACCACGAACGGGTACTCCACGCGCCAGTCGGTGGCATCGGTCACGTGCGAAACGCGCGACAGGCCGTCGAACTTGATATTGTCTTTGGCCGTGATGCGGCTCAATGTGCGCATCACGCGCTTGCGCAGCGCCTGCGTCTGTTCGAAATCGGCCTGGAATGCGGCGACGGCGGCGCGCGCCAACTCCAGCAACTGCGCCACCATGGCGTCGCGCTGCGTATCGTCGTGATCGCGCCGCTTGTCGATTTCCGACAGGCGGTGGTTCAGCGCCTCGATCAGCAAGCGGCGGCGCTTGGGGTTCTCCAGCAGGTCATCCTGCAGGTAGGGGTTGCGCCTGACGACCCAGATATCGCCCAGCACTTCGAACAGCATGCGGGCGGAACGCCCGGTGCGCCGCTCCCCGCGCAGCTCCGACAGCAGCTCCCAGGCCCGCTCCCCAAGGATCCGGCAGACGATCTCCCGGTCGGAATATGACGTATAGTTGTAGGGAATTTCACGCAGGCGCGGTGCGGCATCCGGTGATACTGCGGCCGCTAGGTACTGGCTGGCAACTGGGGCGTTCATGGCGAATGGATGGAAGACGAACCCTTAAATGCGTAGTTTAAGGGATTTTCACGGCTGCCGTGAAAGGCTCCCTTTGGCCGTTTTCCGCCCGTGCCAGCCCCGCGCGCCATGTCCCGCATGCGGCAGCCCCTCCGATGTCCAGTAGAATAGGGGTTGCAGAGAGACCCGCGCATCGCGGTCGCCCCGCGGCCGGATGCGGCTACAACCGGCAGGAACATTGCTCCATGATCAAGATCGTCCTCATCACAGGCATTTCCGGCTCAGGAAAATCCGTGGCCTTGCGGCTGCTGGAAGACGCCGGCTATATCTGTGTCGACAATCTGCCCGTGCGCTTCCTCCACGATTTCATCAGCACTGCCCGCGAAGACAACCTGCAGCGCGTCGCCATCGCCATCGATGCCCGCTCTCCCGGCGACCTGGATGAATTGCCCGGCGTGATCACCAGCCTGCGCAGCCAGGGCACGACTTCGTTCAAGGTCATCTTCCTGGACGCCAACGATCACACCCTGCTGCAGCGCTATGCCGAATCACGCCGGCGCCACCCGTTGGCCGACCGCCTGCAGCAGGAAGGCCGTTCGCTTTCCCTGCAGGAATGCATCGACATCGAACGCGACATGCTGGCTCCATTGCGCGACCAGGAACACGTCATCGACACCTCCGGCCTCACACCCGGCCAGTTGCGCGCCTGGATGCGCGACCTGATCCAGGCCGATCGCGCTCCCGTGCTGCTGACATTCGAATCCTTCGCCTATAAGAGAGGCGTGCCCGGCGACGCCGACCTGGTCTTCGACGTGCGCTGCCTGCCCAACCCGCATTACGACCGCACGCTGCGCCCGCTCACGGGCCGCGATGAACCGGTTGCGGAATGGCTCTCGCAGTTCGGCAGCGTCGAAGCCATGATCGAAGACATCGGCAGCTTCATCCGCCGCTGGCTGCCGCTGTACGTGCAGGACACGCGCAGCTACCTGACGGTCGCCATAGGCTGCACCGGAGGCCAGCACCGTTCTGTCTACGTGACTGAACAGCTCGCCAAGCGCTTCGCCGATCATGCGCCACTGCTGGTGCGCCACCGCAACCAACCCCCGACGCCCCAGCCATGACGTCACGACACGACTTCCGCCGCCTCGCTTTCATTGCTTTCATCTTCCTGCTCTGCGCCGCCCTGCTTGCAGGCTGCTCCAGCGGCCCGCGCAAGGGGGGCTACTATCAGAACGACGGCCCCGGTAAGAACCCTCCTTCCGACCTGCACGCCATTCCCGATGCCGTACCCGTAATCGAGCCGTTCGCCCGGGCCAATCTGCGGCCCTACCGGGTGTTCGGCAGACAGTACGTTCCCGTCACGCAAAGCGTCTCTTTCCGCCAGGAAGGCACCGCCTCGTGGTACGGCCGCCAGTTCCATGGCAACAGGACGGCCAACGGGGAAACCTACGATATGTACGCCATGTCGGCGGCGCATCCGACATTGCCGCTGCCCAGCTATGCTCGCGTCACGCGCAAGGCCACCGGGAAATCGGTCATCGTGCGCATCAATGACCGCGGTCCCTTCCACAGCGGCCGCATCATCGATCTTTCCTATGCGGCCGCGTCCAAGCTGGGGCTGATCGGCCCGGGCAGCGGAACCGTCGTCGTGGAAGCCATCACTCACGAACAGATCCGCGCCGGCTTGTTCGGCGGCCCGACCCAGGTCGCGGCCGCCCAGGCCACCGCGACAGAAGCGGCAACGCCGATGCCCATTTCGCTGTCGGAGATAGCGACGCCGACGCAAGCACAACAGGCAGCCGCTCCGACCATGCAGCAGACCGCGGCGACCTCACCCCCAACTGGCGGCGCCAGCCGCATCTTCCTGCAATTCGGCGCGTTCGGCGCGCCGGAAAACGCCCATGGCCTGGCCAACCGGCTGACCCAGCAGATTTCCACCACCGAAAGCCAGACCGTGCTCGTGCAGCCCGCCGGCGCCGTCCATCGCGTATTGATGGGCCCCTACAACTCCCGAACGGAAGCCGTCAACGCGGCCAACCGCATCCAGCAGCAAACCGGCGTCCAGCCTGGGATTGCTCTGCTCTGAGCTGACGCATATATATCACCTCTAAGTCGCCTTCCTGACAGGTATGCGGCAATATTCCCAATGGGAGGTTGGTCATGGAACGCAAGCAATGTTCCATGAAGCTTCTCTTGCGTCTATTTATAGCTTAACCTATAATCAACCTATATCGAAGCGGGAAGCTCATGTTCGCGATCAACTGGTCCAGCAAGGCAAAAAAGCAGCTCCGCAAGATCGACCACCAGGAACAAGGAACGATCATCGATGCTATAGACGAGCTGGAGAACTTCCCGAACGCCAAGAATGTGATTGCGCTCACCAAACATGAATATGGATACCGCATGCGTGTCGGTAATTATCGTGTTCTGTTCGATGCCGACGCTGCGGTCAGAATCATCGAAATCCAGCAAGTCAGAAAACGCGATGAGCAAACCTATTAAGCAAGCAAGGGCCGCCAACCATGGACATCAACCACACCATCCTTGAAGCGAACGGCGAGCCGGCCTTTGTTGTGCTGCCTTACGATGAGTACGTGAAGCTCCTTGGGAAGGCACAGCCTTCCGGACGCATCCCTGCTGACGGCACTACGCCGCATGAAGTCATGCGCCTGTCCGTGAATAACGGCTGGAGCATGATTCGTTCTTGGCGCGAACACTTGGGGCTGACGCAAGCTGAAATGGCGCGGCGCCTGGAGATTCGCCAGCCCAGTTATGCCGCAATGGAAGCTCCCGACGCAAAACCCAAGAAAGCAACTAGAGAGCGCATCGCAGCAGCGATGGGGATCTCGATGGAACAGCTGGAATTCTGATTAATCCATTACTTCCCGTCCCGCCGCTTGCGTTCCAGCGCCAGGGCATACAGCACGTCCCGCGCAATCCCCGTAGCCTTGGCCGCCACCCTGGCGGCGTCGCGCACGGACAGGGATTCGAGCAACGCATCCAGCAATGCCAGCGTGGACGGCTCGACGGCATCGCCGCCATCCTGAGCCTTGCGTGGCGCCTCGTGCACGATCAGCACGAACTCGCCCTGCCCATGCTGGCTGTCGGACGCCAGCCACTCCGACGCCTGCGCGACCGGCAGCGTGACGACCTGCTCGAACCGCTTGGTCAGCTCCCTGGCGATCGTCACTTCGCGCTGCGGCTCGCATAGCTGCGCCAGATCCTGCAGTACGGCAGGCAAGCGATGCGGGGACTCGAAGAACACCACGGGTGCGGGCACCGCCAGCCACTGCCGCAGCCACTGCTGCCGCGCCGACGCCTTGGACGGGGAAAATCCGGCGAAGACAAAGGCCGGGTTCTCGTCCGATGTCGCCCCGCTGGCCATCAATGCCGCAATGACGGCGCTGGGTCCCGGAATGGGGATCACCGGATACCCCGCCTGACGCACTTCGCGCACCACCCGCGCCCCTGGATCGCTGACAGCAGGCGCGCCGGCGTCGGAAATCAGGCCGACCCGCTCTCCGCGCGCCAGCCTTTCAATGATGCCCTGAGCAGCGCTGGCCTCGTTATGGCGGTGGGCCGCCAGCAAGGGCGTCGTCACCCCCCATGCGTCCAGCAAGGTGCGACTGGCGCGGGTGTCCTCCGCCGCGATCACATCGCACTGCATCAGCGCATGCCAGGCCCGCACGCTCAGATCCCCCAGGTTGCCGATCGGCGTGGCCACCACGTACAGCGCCCCCTGCGGCCAGTGCTGCTCCTTCACGCGTCCCGCGAGACGTTTCCACGTCGGTTCATCGAAAAATCCGGAAATCTCACGCATACTGGAGCATCGCCACAAAAAGAGGGGGTTTGGATGAGCACGCGCCGCAGCGCGGGACCCGCCCGCCAGGAAACCATCCGCCAGCCCGACCCGGCCGCGCCGCCGCTGCCATACCTTCTGGCGCAAGAGGCGCAGCGCAAGGCCCTGAAGCCGCGCAAGCCGCGTCCGGCACGAAAGCCCGCCGCCGATCCCCGGCTGTCGCCGACACAGGAACGCGGGCTCGAGGCCGAAGCTCAAGCCAGGCTGTATCTGCAGGCCAGAGGCGTCATTGTATTCGCCGCCAATCTGCGGGGTAAAACCGGCGAAATCGACCTGGTCTGCCGCGACGGCGGCACCCTGGTCTTCGTGGAAGTCCGCCAGCGCCGTTCCCGGGCTTGCGGCGGCGCGGCGGCCAGCGTGACCCGCGCCAAGCAGGTACGCATCATCCGCACCGCCCAATGCCTGCTGCCGGGCATCGTTCGTCAATACCTCGGCGGCCAGCCGCTGCCGTGCCGCTTCGACGTCATCGCCCTGGAGTCCGACGGCATCCAGTGGCTGAAACAGGCGTTTTCACTCTAATACCACAAGGCACGCATTCCTCCGCGAACGTGAGATAATCACGCACATGGACATGACAGCACGCATCTCTTCGCATTTCGACGACGCCATCGACGCCATGAAGGCCAGCTCCGGCGAGTTGGCCGGCCCCATGAGCATTGCGGTCGACATGCTGTTCGGGGCCATTGCCAACAACGGCCGCATTCTGGCCTGCGGCAACGGCGGATCCGCCGCCGACGCGCAGCACTTCATCGCCGAGCTCGTCGGCCGCTTCGAACGCGACCGCCTGCCGCTGGCGGGCATTGCGCTGAATACCGACACCTCCATCCTGACCGCCGTCGGCAACGACTACGGCTACGACAGCATCTTCGAACGCCAGATCAACGCCCTGGGACAGCCAGGCGACGTGCTGGTAGCCATTTCCACCAGCGGGAACTCCGCCAATATTCTCCGGTCTATCGAAGCAGCGCACGACCGCGAGATGTCCGTCATCGCCCTGACCGGCAAAGGCGGCGGCAAGATCACGGAACTGCTGCACGAAACCGATATCCACCTGTGCGTCCCCCACGACCGCACCATGCGCATCCAGGAAGTCCACATCCTGGTCCTGCATGCCCTGTGCGATGGCATCGACGCACTGCTACTCGGAGATTCCCTGTGACCTCATCCGTTCATCCCTACCGCCGCCGGATCCTGGCTTCGTCCCTGGCCATCGGCGGCGCCGTCCTGCTGCCCGGATGCGCACCCCTGGTCGTCGGCGGCGCGGCAGCCACCACCGCAGTCGTCGCCACCGACCGGCGCACAACCGGCGAACAGGTCGAAGACCAGGCCATCGAACTGAAGATCGGCAGCGAAATGCGCAGGCTCATCCCCGACAATGCCCGCATCAATGCCACCTCATATGCCGGCGTGGTCCTGCTGACCGGCGACCTGCCCTCCGAAGCCCACAGGCAAACAGCGGAGCAGGCGGCTTCCAAGGTCGAAAAGGTCAAGAAGGTCTACAACCGCCTGCGCGTCGGCGACGTCACGCCCGTCAGCGTACGCAGCAACGATACATGGCTCACCTCCAAGGTCCGCACGGCGCTCGTCAATACCAAGGAAGTCCCCAGCCGCACCATCGTCGTCACGACTGAGCGCGGAGTCGTCTACCTCATGGGCCGCGTCACGCAGGCCGAAGCGCAGCGCGCCGGCAAGGTCGCCGCGGGCATCAAGGGGGTAAACCAGGTCGCCACGCTGTTCGAGATCGTGACCGCCGAATACATCGCCTCGCTGTCCAAGGAAAACACCAGCGCCCCCGCATCGGCCTCCTCGCAGACCACTGCCGATCCGGCCGCCAATAACGCCGCCCCGGGTTCCGAGAGCGTAGAAATCATCCCTGTCCAATGAAAGCCAAATACATCGCCGGCGCTGTTCTCGCCGCCGCACTGATCGGCGTCGGAGTCTGGCAGATCTCCGAATCCGCTCCCTCCGCGCCCGAAGTTCCCTTCACCACGCTCACAGGCGAAAAATTCAATACCAGCGACCTCAAAGGCAAGGTCGTGCTGGTCAAGTTCTGGGCAACCAACTGCGTCACCTGCATCCAGCAGATGCCGGATACCATCAAGTACCAGCAGACCTACGGAGACCGGGGTTTCGAGGTCATCGGCGTCGCCATGCAGTACGATCCGCCGAACTACGTGAAGAATTTCACGGAAACCCGCAGCCTGCCCTTCAAGGTAGTCATCGATGTCAACGGCGAGATCGCCAAGGCGTTCGACAATGTCCGCCTGACGCCGACGGCATTCCTGGTCGACAAGCAGGGCAACATCATCCGCCGCTATGTCGGCAACTACGACAAGACGGCGTTCGTCGCCACCCTGGAAAAAGCGCTGGCCGGTTAAGGCCTGTCAACACCCGGCCGCGCCGCAGCTCACCCTTTCATACCCGCCATGACAACGACATCAGACAAAGACTACTCCGCGACCATCAAGGCAGACGTACTCTCCGAAGCCCTGCCCTATATCCGGCGCTTCCACGGCAAGACCGTCGTCATCAAGTACGGCGGCAACGCCATGACCGAAGAAGCGCTGCAGCGCAGCTTTGCGCACGACGTGGTACTGCTCAAGCTGGTCGGCCTGAATCCCGTGGTGGTGCATGGCGGCGGCCCGCAGATCAACGCCGCCCTGAAGCGCGTGGGCAAGGAAGGCGTGTTCATCCAGGGCATGCGCGTCACCGATGCCGAAACCATGGAAGTGGTCGAATGGGTGCTGGGCGGCCAGGTCCAGCAGGATATCGTCATGATGATCAACGAAGCCGGAGGCAAGGCTGTCGGGCTGACCGGCAAGGACGGTTGCCTGATCCAGACGCGCAAGAAGCTGGTCGAAGATGAGCAGAATCCCGGCCAGTGGCTGGACATCGGCTACGTGGGCGACATCGAGCGCGTCGAGCCTGCCGTCGTCAAGGCGCTGCAGGATGACCAGTTCATTCCCGTGATCTCCTCCATCGGCTACGGCGAAGACGGCATGGCCTATAACATCAACGCCGACCTGGTGGCCGGCAAGATGGCCGAAGTGCTGGGCGCCGAAAAGCTCATCATGATGACCAACACCCCAGGCGTGCTCGACAAGAGCGGTCAGTTGCTGCAACAGTTGTCAGCCCAGACCATCGACGAACTCTTCGCCGATGGCACCATTTCCGGCGGCATGCTGCCCAAGATATCCTCGGCGCTGGATGCCGCGCGCAACGGCGTGAACTCCGTGCACATCGTCGACGGTCGGGTGCCGCACTGCCTGCTGCTGGAAATCCTGACCAACCGCGGCGTAGGCACCATGATCAGCTCGCACTGAAGTGCAGAACGCCCGCACCCGCGTCCCTCAGGCTGCCGCCCACGTCGTGCGCGACAGCCTCTCGTCTCCCGGCCGGATGTATCGCCTGCCCATACTGCGCCACCCCAGCGCCAGGCCGGCGGCCGGAAACGATCCCGCGTGGCTGTTCGACCTGGACAACACGCTGCACGACACCTCGCACGCCATATTCAAGCGCATCGACACCAGCATGGCGCTGGCCGTGCAGCGGATGCTGGACGTGGACGAGGACACGGCGCATGCATTGCGCCAGAAATACTGGCGGCGCTACGGCGCCACCATGATAGGTCTGGTTCGGCATCACGGCGTGGATCCCCGCAAGTTCCTGGCGCTCAGCCACGACTTCGACATCGCCCCCCTGGTGAGGTCGGAATCCGCCATGGCGCACAAGCTGCAGCAGTTGCGCGGCCGGAAGATCCTGCTGACCAATGCTCCGCTGGACTATGCCTGCGCCGTACTGGATCACATGAACTGCCTGCATCTGTTCGACAGCCTGTGGGGCATAGAGGAAATGCGGCTGTTCGGCCAGTTCCGCCCCAAGCCTTCGCGCAGCATGCTGCGGCATATCCTGGTGCGGGAAGGGCTGAAGGCCGACCGGACGATCCTGGTGGAAGACACGCTGGAAAACCTGACGGCCGCGCGCGCCGTCGGCCTGCGCACTGCCTATATCTATCATCCCGGCACGCCGTTTTCGCGCAGGAACAATGGCCGTCCCGCATTCGTGGACGTACGCGTGCGCAAATTCGGTCAGCTGTTGCGGGAGCAGCAGCGCCTGCGCTGATCGCAGCGCCCCTGTTTTCCCACCGTTTGCCGCGGAGAAGGCCGGACTACAAGGGCATGATATTGCCCAGCAATCCTTCCCTGAGTTTTTTCAGCTGGCGCGACAGGCCTGCCAGCTTTCCCGTCGGACGCTGCGTGGCGCACATCGCAGCCTGAGGGATATGCCGAGCCCGTTCGCGCAACGCATTGCCTTGGCCCGTCAAGGAAATGATGACCTGCCTTTCGTCCGAAGGATCCCGCTGCCTGGAGACCAGTTGCAAGGCCTCCAGGCGCTTGAGCAGCGGTGTCAGCGTGGCGGAATCCAGGTAGAGCCGCTGGCCTATGCTGGAAACCGTCTGCCCGTCCTGCTCCCACAGCACAAGCATCACCAGATACTGGGGATAGGTCAGTCCCAGGTCCTTCAGCAAGCCACGGTACACCCTGTTCATGGCCAGGCTGGCGGAATACAGGGCGAAACAAAGCTGATTGTCCAGCCTCAGGCTGTCATCGTCCGGCTTCGACGTGTTCTTGACGGCAGGATCCATGCTTCGCATCATTAAAAGAAGTCAACCCAGCAGGCACTTTAGCATGCCGGCGGAATCCTGAAGCCATGAAGGAAAGTGGCGAAGACAACGTCCAGTCTCGTATCGACGCCTTGCCGCACCGTCTATCGCACCGTGATCTGGCCGACCATGCCGGCTTCGGAGTGCCCAGGCAGCAGACAGGCAAAATCAACGACTCCCATCTCTCCGAACTGCCAGATGAGTTCACCCTTTTCTCCGGCCTCGAGGCTGATGGCGTTGGGTTCATCGTGCGGCATGCCGGGATCCTGGCGCATTTGTTCTGCGTGCGCCAGCAAATCCGCCATTTTCCCCAAGACCAGTTCATGCTCGATCACGCCTTCGTTGTGCACGATGAAGCGTACCGTTTCTCCCTGGGCCACCTGTATGCTGGCGGGCGTGAAGCGCATGACGTCCTGCATACCTATTTCGATGGTGCGCGTCACCTTGGCGGCATCGCCGGGCTGCCCGGCGGCATGCGCCTCGGGCAAGGCGCCGGCTCCATGCGCATGATGCGCGTGATCCGCATGCGCCCACGGCATGCCGGGCACGCCCAGCGCAATCGCGCCGGCCGATGCCAGCGCCAGAAAACCAGAATTCAATTTCATAAAAGCATCCTCTATTCATTGCCTCAGCGGCTTTCGGTCGGGCTGCATGATTGATTTTATGGATTTTATGCGGCCGGAAATGGATAGAGGAGAAATTGCGCCGAGAGTTTCATCGCGCATGCGGGATGGATGAGATAGATCAAATGGCGGGGTATCCCGCACGCCATGGCGCCTGCGGCGCCGTATGCACACAGCCGCGCTTGACCCCGTCGTGAACGGCGAGGCTTGCGCTTGAGAGCGTGGTCAAGGTCTACGACGCCAGCGTCAGCGTGCTGCTGCCTGTCGTGACCGCGCCCTCGTCATCCACCCATTTCAGCTGCAGCTCGCCCGACTTGCGAGCCGTAAAGGTGAATTCGATGTACGGATTCTGGCCGATGGCGGTCTCGGGGTTCCAGGTGAACAGCAGATCGCCATCCAGCCTGACCTCGAATTCGTTGACGATGTTGCGCGCGATAAGATTGCCGTCCTGGTCTTTGCGAAAGCCGCTTTCCATGCGATGCAGGATCAGGGCGCGCATGCGCACGATTTCGCCAGCCTTGGGGTTGGCGTTGCTGAGCCAGATGCGCGGAGGTTTGTTGCTCATGATCGAACCTTTGAATCCTGATTACATGCCGCAGCCGCCGGCGGTGACGGCCACGTCCCGGCGTGCCGTCAGTACGCGTCCGTCGTTCATGCGCGCCAGCACCCGGATGGACTGGGTGCCGATCAGCCGCAGGCGCACCGCCACTTCCGTCGTACCGGCCAGCGGCGTGAACTTGAAACGGCAGGCCAGCGGCTTGGGGTTGCCTTCGGCCAGAATGATCAGTTCTTCGCAATACGCTTCGGGCGTGACCGGGGCTTCGAGAACGGCCTTGACTGGCACCGCCGCCGGATTGTCGGCCAGCACCGGCATTTCGAGCAGAAGCCCCTGGCCCAGGGGCTTGGCCCCCTGCAGAAAATCATCGATGACCGCCTGGACTTCCGCTTTTGTCGCTGGTTCGAGCAACTGCTGCAGCGCTTGCGCCCGCAGCGTGGCCGGCAACAGGGACGAACCCAGCCCGACGGCCGCCCCTGCGGTCAGCAGTTGGCGGCGCCGGTCAAAGCGCCGTCCTGTGGTGGAGGCATCAAAGAAAGTCATTGAAACGGCTCTCTATCCATGCAAAGTCTTCTTTCACCAGGTCGGCGGTGCGGACATCCATGTCGATCTGGGTCTGCAGCACCTTGCCGTTGGCGTCCAGCTCGTATTCGAACACCACCGAGATCTCTTCTTGCGGATCCCCGTTGACCATCATGTAGCACAGATTGTCCGGCAGTACGGGCACGACATCCTTGCCTGCGACACGCTCGGCGATATTCTGCGCGACGATCTTGGCGACGGCATGCGCGACGTGGGCGCTCTTCGGGTAATGGCCGAACTGGTCCGAAATGAAGCCCATGGAGTCGCCCACCACATACACATCCTCGTCCGCCCTGGCCGTGAACAGCCGCGGATGAATATCGGCCCAGCCCGTGGGCTTGCCGTCCGCGCCCGTGCCGATCAGGTCGGCGTACCAGACCATGTCGGCGGCCTGGTGCGGCGGCATCAGCACGGCATCGTCGAAATCGAAATCGCCAGCAGCCGTCTTGATGCGCTTGTTGAAGGGATCGACTTCGGTCACCTTGGCATTGGGCACGTGCGTGATGATGTCTGGATACAGCTCCTCGAATGCAGCCTTGTAGCCTTCGCCGATCGGCGCGATCTTGGGCTTGGGGTCGAGGATGATGATCTTGCCGGGGATCTTGTTGGTCTTGATGTGCCAGGCCATCAGACAGGCGCGTTCGTACGGCGACGGCGGACAGCGATGCGGCGGCGGCGGCAGGGTCATCACGATCGTGCCGCCCTTGAACGACTTGAGCTTGTTCTTGAGCGCGAACATTTCGGCATTGGGAATATACGCGTTCGGAAAGTGCTGGCGCGTGTACTCCGCCGCCCGGACATCATTGCCGAACCACGCCTCATAGGCATTGCGTATGCCGCCCGACAGAATCAGATAGTCGTAATCGATGGCGCCATGCGTCGTGCGCACGGTTTTCTTGTCGCGCTCGATCGCCGTGACTTCGGTATTGATAAGCGTGTAGCCGTATTTGTTGGCCGGACTGAGCATGTCGTGATTGAGAAAATCGGTATCGACGATATCGATCAACCACTTGTTGCTCATGGGGCCGGACCAAAACGTAGGATTGCGTTCCAGCAGAACGACCTCGGCATCGGGGATGAGCTTGCGCAGGTAGCGCGCCGAGGTCATGCCTCCCCAGCCGCCTCCGCATATGACGATCCGGGGCCCTTTGCCGCTGCGGGCCAGCAGCTGCGTCTTGCTATGGATCGCGATCGACGCCGAGAGGCTGGTTGAAGGGAGGGCCAGGGAGCCCAGTGCCAAAGAGGGAGGCACCAACAGGAAGTGTCGTCGATCCATTTCGTCCTCGCAATCAAGACTTGACATACGGCCCGGGGTTGTCTGCCCCGGGATTTGGCCGCAAGTATAGCCGAGAAGCGAGAAAAGGATCGGATTATGCTTTCATATCGGCATCTAATCGAACACGTCGTACAGGATATCCGCCACCAACGCCGTCGCAAGAGATATCAAGATCAGATCGCTGCCCGCAATCCGCCACTCATAGCCGGGATACCGCGGCAAGCGACCGAGCAGGGACGCAGGCGCCATTTTCTTGGCGATTCCTGGAGGCAATGGCTTGCCGCGCGCCAAATTCCTGCGTATTCCCGGCGGCAAGGCAGAGTATCCTCCAAGGCCCAGATCGATCGCATATCTGCGCGCCAATACTGCCGTAATGCCCGCATACAAAAGATCTGCATGGACATCGCCATCCCTCCGCCTGCCGCGCTCGGACTTGTTATTGCCTCCGGCATTTCCTTTTCCTGAATTGCCCTTGCTCCCATTGCCATTTCCTCTGCCTTCCGGCGGCGCCGCCAGAGAGCCAAAAGCCCAAGCGCTGCCGGCAAGCATCGACGCAATCAAAATCGCACGCCTTTTCATCATCCCACCCATATCCTGCAGTGACTCGCGGAGCATACTCCCGCCTAAAAGAAAATCATCGTCAATTGCGTATCATTTGCTACTAAATATGGCCAACCGACGAACCCGGCAAGCCATGGCAACAATTTGCCCTTCCGGTAGAGCTCACTCCACCGTCACACTCTTGGCCAGATTCCGCGGCTTGTCCACGTCGGTGCCGCGCACGCAGGCCGTATGGTAGGCCAGCAGTTGCAGCGGGATCGTGTGCAGCAGCGGCGACAGGCGGCCGTAGTGCTCCGGCATGCGGATGACATGGATGCCGTCGCCGCCGGAAATGCGTGTGTCGGCGTCCGCGAATACATACAACTCGCCTCCTCGCGCATGCACTTCCTGCATGTTGGATTTGAGCTTTTCCAGCAACTCGTCGTTGGGCGCGATGGTCACGACCGGCATGTGCTCCGTCACCAGCGCCAGCGGCCCGTGCTTCAGTTCTCCCGCGGGATAGGCCTCGGCGTGGATGTAGCTGATCTCCTTGAGCTTCAGCGCGCCTTCCAGGGCGATCGGATAATGCAGGCCGCGCCCCAGGAACAGCGCGTTTTCCTTGGTGGCGAAGCGGTCCGCCCAGGCCATGATCTGCGGCTCCAGCGCCAATACGGCGGAGATGGCCGACGGCAGGTGGCGCAGGGCTTTCAGGTGCTTGGCCTCCTGTTCGGGCGTCAGGCGTCCGCGCACATCGGCCAGAGCGAGAGACAGCAGGAACAGGCCGGCCAGCTGCGTGGTGAATGCCTTGGTCGAGGCTACGCCGATCTCGGCGCCAGCGCGCGTGATATAGGCCAAGCGGCATTCACGCACCATGTCGCTGGTCGCCACGTTGCAGATCGTGAGCGTGTTCTCCATGCCCAGCTTGCGGGCGTGCTTCAGCGCCGCCAGCGTATCGGCGGTTTCGCCCGACTGCGAGATGGTTACGACCAGGGAACGCGGATCGGGCACGCTGTCGCGATAGCGATATTCGCTGGCGATTTCTACGTTGACCGGGATGCCCGCGATGGACTCGATCCAGTAGCGCGCCGTCAGGCCCGCGTAATAGCTGGTGCCGCAGGCCAGGATCAGGATGCGGTCGATCGATTTGAAGATGCCGAAGGCCTCGTCGCCGAACAGTTCCGGCGTGATGCTCTCGATATCCTGCAGCGTATCGCTGACCGCGCGCGGCTGCTCGAAGATTTCCTTCTGCATGTAATGGCGGTAGGGGCCGAGTTCGGCGGCCGCCGTATGCGCCTGCACGGTATGCACTTTGCGCTCCATCGCACGGCCTTCGCCGTCCGTGATCCAGACGCGCGACTGCTGCAGGTCGACGATATCGCCGTCTTCCAGATAGATGATCTGGTCCGTCGTGCCGGCCAGCGCCAGGGCGTCGGACGCCAGGAAGTTCTCGCCTTCGCCGCAGCCCACCACCAGCGGCGAACCCAGGCGAGCGCCCACGACGCGATGCGGCTCGTCATGCGCGAACACGGCAATGGCGAACGCCCCCGTCAGGCGCTGGGTCGCCTGGCGCACCGCCTCGAACAGGTCGCCGGCGTACAGGTGATCGACCAGATGAGCGATGACTTCCGTATCCGTCTGGCTCTCGAAGACATAGCCCGCGTCCTGCAGTTCCTTGCGCAGTTCGTCATGGTTCTCGATGATGCCGTTGTGCACCAGCGCAATGCGCGCCGATCCGCGTGTCTGCCCGGAGAAATGCGGATGCGCGTTGTGCGTGGCAGGCGCGCCATGCGTGGCCCAGCGGGTGTGCGCAATGCCGGTGAACCCAGCGATGCCGTCTTTTTCCACCTGCGCCTCCAGTTCGGCCACTCGTTCGGTGCTGCGCGCACGGCGCAACTGGCCGTTGTCGTGCACGGCAACACCGCACGAGTCGTAGCCGCGATATTCCAGGCGCTTCAGTCCTTCCAGCAGGACGGGCACAATATTTCTCTGGGCGACGGCGCCAACGATTCCGCACATAGGTCAATCCTCGTCTGATAGGTGTAGATGCAGTTCAGGCGCCCATTCTCATGCCTAGACTATAAAATAGGATTTCTTTTTTTATACTTATATGAAATAAAAATTCACCACCAACTGATTTTTTATATAAATTTCATATTAGATATATAAATGAATTATTATTTCCTGACAGACAGGAAACAGTGTCTCTCATCGCTGTAACAGACAGCAAGATCCACGGAATCGGCATGAATGACTCATCCATCGCACTGGACGACCTGGACCTGCGCATTCTGGACCAGTTGCAACAGGACAGCTCGCTGACCAACGAAGCGCTGGCCGAACGCGTCCACGCTTCAGCGCCTACAAGCCTGCGCCGCGTGCGCCGCCTGACCGAAGCCGGCATCATTCAGCGCCAGGTGGCGCTGCTCGACGCCGCCCAGCTCGGACGCGGCCTGACCGCCGTGATCGAAATCACGCTGGACCGGCAGGACGCGGAGCGCATGCAGGCGTTCGAGCAGCACATCACGCAGGAAAGCGCCATCCAGCAGTGCTATCGCGTATCGCCCGGCCCGGATTTCATACTGATCGCGCAGGTCATGGACATGCCCGCCTATCACGCGCTGGCGCACCGCGCCTTCACCACGCAGGCCAATGTGCGCAATGTGCGCGCCTTTTTCTCCATCCATTGCGCAAAGTTCGAGACGCGGCTGCCGCTGCCTTCCCGGCAGGCCTGAAAGCCCGAAGCGGCGACCTCGCTCAAAGCGTACGTCAGTTGCCGGCGCGCAGGCCGGGAATCAGTCCGGGATCCTGCCGCAGCCACTCGACGATGGTCTTCGCGGCATCCGCCACATCGATATCCAGCCGTTCGGGCGACTTATCGTCCATGCCTCCGGCATGCGAGAACGCCAGTGTGCGTCCCGGCCCATTGCAGGGCCGCCAGCGCAGGGACGTGGCCGAGCGCCGAGCGGGGAAGAAGCCTACGGTGGGAACATCCAGCGCCGCTGCAATATGCAAAGGCCCCGTCGAACCAGCCATGAACAGATTCGCGGCGGACAACGACAAGGCAAAATCCCCCAGCCCGCCCTCGCCGCCATGGCAGCGCACGATATCGGCAACGCCATCAAGCTCCCGCTGTATCAGCAAGGCCTGCTCGTGTTCGCCCGGCCCCGCGGTCAACACCCACGCCGGCGCGTCCTGGAACGGCCATCGCGCATGCAGCTCGCGAATAAGCGCCGTGTATTGCCGCGCGTCCAGATTCACGGCGGATCCGCCCGAGCCCGCATGCAGGAATATCCAGGGCCGGTCCAAAGGCAACCGCAGCTTCCCGGCCAATTCGCAGCGCAGGGATTCCCGCTGCGCCTGCGGCACGGGCCAATAAGGCGCCGGATTGTCGGCGGGCGCCTGGCCCAGTTCCCGCAACAGATGCGCGGCCAGGTCCAGGTTGTATTCATATTCCGGCTTGAGCGAGCGCGACCGGCGCTGCGTGAGGCGCCGGTTATGCAGCACCTGAAACCACTTGGTGGCTGGCGCGACCCGAATGGGGATGCGTCCGCGCCAGCCGGCCCAGGCAATGCGCGACGTGGAGAACAGCGTCAGCATGGCGTCGAAATGGCGCGCATCCAGGCGTCCGATATCCTCGGGATCCAGCAGCACCTGGTCGATCCAGGGACAGCGCTGCGCCAATGCGCGGGTATAGCCCGGCACCAGCACGCTGATGTGCGCGTCCGGCAGTGAGCGTCGCAGCAAGGCCAGGGCCGGCCAGGCCAGCATGAAGTCGCCGATCTTGTCGTTGCGCACCACCAGGATGCGCGGCCCGCTGCGCTGCTGCCCGGTGTTCGTCTTCAGTTCCGCGAGGCCGCCGCCCGATTGCCCCATCATGAAGATCTGGTCCGCGTCCTGACCCAGAGGTCGGCATACTTGGCGAAAGTGGAATGCGCCGACAGCAAGGCCAGCAGCAGCCCTTGCCGGCCGTCGAGCATGCCCAGCCTGAGCACGTACATGCGCAGGAAGCAGCCGACACCGTGCAGCAGGCCGGCGGCCAGGCTGCCTTTCCTTCCTTTCGCCTCTTTCGACTGCGCCCATGCCTGGGCGTACTGCGCCGACTTCTCCAGATAGTGGCGCAAGTCCCGATAGGTGTAGTGCAGCAGGTCTCCCTGGAGCCTTTTCACCGGCAGGCTGGAAGGATATTCCAGCTTCTCGTGCACCAGCGCATCGTTGTAGGCCGCCTGTTGCCTGGGGTAGAGGCGCGCGATCCGGTCGGGGTACCAGCCGCTGTGGCGGATATAGCGGCCAAAGCACCAGCTCAATCGATTAAGCATGCCGATGGCAGGCCCATCAGCGACGCAAGCCCGAATGCTGTCGCGCAGCTCTGGCGTCACCCGCTCGTCGGCATCGATCATCAATATCCAGTCGCAAGAGGCATGCCGCTGCGCCCGCTGCCGCTGCACGCCGAAGCCCGGCCAGTCTTCGCTGGAAAACACTTTGGCGCCATGACGCGCGGCGACATCCAGCGTGGCATCGGTGCTGCCGGAGTCGAGAATCACGATTTCATCAGCCCAGTCCAGCGTGGCCAGGCATTCGTCGAGGTTTGCGGCCTCGTTCTTCACGATGAGAACGGCGGAAATCGTATGCAAAGCTGGCAACCTCGAAAAAGGAAAGGGAAAGCGCCCGATGTCGCTTCCGCCCGTGATGTGCGCATGCGCGAATTATAGCGACGGCGTCCAGGCATGCCCGTGTCCGTCGCCGCCCGCGACGAACTGCGATCGGCAGGCCCCGGCTAGGAGGATTTCCTGTGCTGTGCGATACGCACCCCGCAGCCGCGCCGCGCATCGTTGCGCACGCGGATGACATTGACGACCACTGCCAGGAGCGCGCAGAGAATGGCGACCCCCAGCGCAAGATACGGCCCGACGGTGTCGCTCAGGCCGAACGCCACTCCCACGCCTGCAATGCCCACGCTCTGCCCGAATACCCGTGTCGTCGCCTGCAGGCCGCCCGCGGCGCCGCTGCGCTCGCGCGGTGCGGCCGACAGCATGGCCCGGTTGTTCGGCGTCTGGAAAAAACCGAAACCGACGCCCGCGAACGCGGTCCACAACAGCAGCCAGGCGCTGTGCGTCTGCGCCGTCGTCAACAACAGCGCCGTCATCGCCAGCCCCATGACAGCGGCGCCGATGGCGCACAGCAAGGCCGCGGAGTAGCGATCCGACAAACGCGCCGCCACGGGCGCCATCAAGGCGCCGCCTATGGGCCAGCCGCCCAGCAGGACGCCGATTTCCAAATACTGCCGCTCCAGCACATGCAGGAAGAAAAACGGCAGGGCGACCGCCGTTCCCATCTGCGCGGCGAACATCAGCGCCGATGCCAGCACGGCAAACCCAATGACCGGCCTGGCCAGCAAGTCGACAGGCACCAATGGCGCCGGCTGCGCCCGCGATCGCCGCACCACGAACACGCCCAGAACGAACGCGGCCAGCATCAGCGCCGCCGCCCGGCCAGGCGCGGCGGCAAGGCTATCCAGACCCACGACGAACATGCCCAGCGTCGTCATGCTCAACACGGCGCCCGGCAGATCGAAGCGCGAGCGTATCGTCGGCGGTATCGGCAGGTAGCGCACGCCCAGCATGGCGATCAGCCCTACCGGCAGGTTCATCAGGAAAAGCCAGCGCCACGACGCCACCGACAGCACGGCGGCGCCGATCACCGGCCCCAGCACGGCGGCGAACCCGATGACCATGGCATTGATGCTGATGCCGCGCGCCAGCAGATGCGCCGGATAGATATTGCGCACCAGGCCGCCGAACAGGCAGGAGACCGTGGCCGCGCCTATGCCCTGGCCGATACGCGCCAGCATCAGCATGGCCATGTTGGTCGAAGCGGCCGCCACGCAGGCGGCCAGCAGGAAAAGCACGATCCCGGCCACGAACATGCGCGTAAAGCCGATGCGCTCCGCCGCCGCGGACAAGGGCAGCAGCAGCGTCAGCACCGTCAGGCTGTAGACGTTGGCGATCCAGACGATCTCGGCCGCGCTGGCCTCGAGGCTGGCGGCAATGGCCGGCAAGCCCACATTGACGCTGCTTGCGTCCAGCACCGTCAGGCCGATGGCGCCGATCACGGTAGCCGCCGCATAGCTGCGCCGCGGCGCGGGCAGGCCGTCCGGCGCGGCCTTTGGCTTGCCCTGCTGCTCTTGTATCGGTATCTCTTTCTCTATAGACGATGGCGCCATATTGCGAATCAGCTCAACCCTTCACGGGACGCTTCCAGTTCTCGCTGGTCGTCTGCTTCACCCTGGAAAGCGTCAGCCGCCCGGCGGGCGCATCCTTGGTCAGCGTGGTGCCGGCGGCCAGCGTGGCCCCGCGACCGACGCGCACCGGCGCCACCAGTTGCGTATCGGAACCGATGAACGCCTCGTCCTCGATGACGGTCTCGTACTTGTTGACGCCGTCATAATTGCATGTGATCGTGCCCGCGCCGATATTCACCCGGTCGCCGACCTGGGCATCGCCGATATAGGACAGATGGTTGGCCTTGGAGCCCTCGCCTAGACGGCTTTTCTTGATTTCGACGAAATTGCCGACGTGGGCGTGCGCGCCGATATCCGCGCCCGGACGCAGCCTGGCGTAGGGGCCGATGGCGGCCTGCTCGGCCACCGTCGCCTGCTGTATATGGCTGAATGCCTCGACCTTTGTGCCCGCGCCCAGCGTCGCATCGCGAATCACGCAGTGCGGGCCGATCCGCACGCCGTCGGCCAGCACGACATTGCCCTCGAACACGCAGCCGACATCGATGAATACGTCGCGCCCGCATGTCAGCGTGCCGCGCAGGTCGAAGCGCGCCGGGTCCATCAGCGTCACACCCTGCTCCAGCAGCCGGCGGGCCTGCTCCGCCTGCCAGGCCCGCTCCAGTTCCGCCTGCTGCAGGCGGCTGTTCACGCCCAGCGTTTCCCAATCATGCGCGGGCTGGGCGGCGCTGACCGGCACGCCGTCGGCCACGGCCAGGCCGATGATGTCCGTCAGGTAGTACTCGCCCTGGGCGTTGTCGTTGCGGATCCGGCCCAGCCACTCTTTCAGTTTCCCGGTCGGCGCAACCAGGATGCCGGTGTTGACTTCGTTGATGGCCAATTCATCCGGCGAGGCATCCTTGTGCTCTACGATGCGCTCGATGCCGCCATCGGCGCCGCGCACGATCCGGCCATAGCCGGACGGGTCTTCCATGAATTGCGTCAGCACCGCCACGCCGTCGCCGCGCGCCTGAAGCAGGCGGGAGAGCGTATCCGGCTGCACCAGCGGCACATCGCCGTACAGGACCACCGTTGCGCCGGCCTCGTCGCCATCCAGCAGGAACGGCGCCGCCTGCTGCACGGCATGGCCAGTACCCTGCTGCGGCTGCTGCAGCGCAAATGCAATATCCTGCGCCTGCTCAAACGCAGACTGGACTTGGTCCGCGCCATGCCCAACAACGACCACAATGCGTTCTGGCTGCTGTTCGCGTGCATTATCCAGCACGTGCGCCAGCATGGGCTTGCCGGCCAGAGGATGCAGTACCTTGGGCAGCGAGGACTGCATGCGTTTGCCGAGACCCGCCGCCAGAACAACGATATTCAACATGGAAATACCCTATAGATTCCTTACAAGGTGAAGTTTAGTCCACCTGATACTGGCGGACGGCCTCCCGCCCGCGGAATCATGCAACGATTCTTTAATGCCTTGCGGGTTTTCCTGTCTTTGCCGTTTTCCTGGCGCCGGCGCCAGGTGTTTTCCGGGCCGTCTTCTTGGCCGGCGCGGCGGCCGCCTTGGTCCGGCGAGCCGCTGCTTCCTTGGGCGCGCTCTTTTTGCCGGCCTCTTCCGCAGGCGCTACCGATGCCGCAACGCCCTGCATGGTAGCCGTCGTTGCCGCAGCCAGCGTGTTGAACTGTTCCTGCAGCAGGCTCCACCATGCCTGCGTCGCCTCCGTCGCGGCTGCCGCATCGAATGCGGCAGCGCCATCCGCAGGCTTCTCTTCAGCGGCCGGCGCATGGCCGGCGGAAGACGCGGCTGCGTCCGGACGCATGCCCAACACGACCTCCAGCGGAGACGCGGCTTGCGAAGCCGGGCCGGCGCCAGCGGCGGAAGCAGCAAACGTCTTGAGCGTCGCGATCGTGGCGCGCTGCACCTCCATGCCCTGTATGGTATTGGACAGCACGGCCAGATTCATTCTCAGCCAGTTTTCCACCGCACGCAGATCGGAGATGCGGCGGGCCAGCTCATCCTCGGACAGCGAGGGCGCCATCGCCGATGCGCCGAACCCGCCCTGCCCGGCCAGGCTTTCCCAGGCCTGCCGCATCATTTCCATGCTGGCCAGCAAGGGATTCTGGCCGATTTCGCCGCTTTGCCCAAAGCCCGGCAGCACAAAGGGATTGCCGCTGTTCCTGTCCATGAGGAGTCTCCTTTCAACTGGCTTGTCGTGGCCGCGAGGCCGGAATTCCTTAGAGTCTCTGCCTGTGCAGCCGCAGCAGGCTGTCGATGATGACCAGCTCGGCTTCGAGCGTGATGACGCCATCCTGCATCATTTGCCACAGCTCATTCAATGTCACGGCGCTGATCTCGCTGACCTCGCCATCCAGATTGCGCGGCGCGACCGACTCGGGCAATACGCACTCGCTGACCAGAATGTCCTCGACCTGGAATCCCTCCGGCAACTGCTTGTGCATGCGCAGAATCGTATGCAGGGGCGAGCGCGTTTCGATATCCTGCGGGTTCAGTCCAGCCTCCTCGTTGCTTTCCCGCAACAAGGATTCCTCCAGTTTTTCTCCACTGCCAGACAAGCCGCCGACCAGCGTATCCCATAGTCCGGGATCAGTGGACTTGCTCTCCGAACGCCTTGCCACCCACAGCCGCCCGTCGGGCGTCCAGGCATTCAGGTGCACCGCATGCGTCAGCAGGCCCAGCGGCCTGACCGCCGCCCGTTCGATCGCCGCAAGGCGCCGGCCCTCGCCGATGACATCCAGCAGTTCATTGCGCCAGCCTCGCAGACAGCCCTCGGCTTTCATGGCTTCAGCTATCTGCGCCAGACGCCGGCTCAATACGGCGCGCGACACGGACGCATGCCCAACGTGGACAGCCTCGTCGCAGACACGCACGCCATCGATGCCGCGCACGCAGTCAGTGGCCTTGGGGGTGATCCAGCCCGCGACACGCCCACCCACCGTCAAAGGGCGGGAGCCGTGATGGGGCAATTGCTGAACACGCAGCAACAGCGCCTGCAAGCGCTGTTCGAGACCTTGCGCGGACAAGCTTGGTAAGGGATGTGTCATGCATACATTGTAGAGCAGGACGCTTCGAACTCCCGGTCGAATACTCGACATGTACGAGTTTGTTCTATGTCGGATTCAACTTTAGTTCGCTATAATCCCCGAGAATTAGATATAACCAGAACAGGAAGTTGGAAGAGGCTCGCCGAATTTTAATCCTGTCGCCCATTAGAATTGATCGCACACGCGGGTCTTTAGTTTCGTACGCTTGATAAAAATCAACAATAGCGTGTGCGCACACCGGATTTGAGGTCTGTATGAAAAAATCTCGCGGTTTGCTGGGCTTTACCATGCTTTTCACGCTCGGTTCCGCCTGGGCGCAGGTGCAGGACATGCCCGGCGGTCCCAGGGTAAGGCAGTTGAACATGCCGGAGGGCGTGACGCAGATTGCCCAGGACATCGCTTGGCTGCACTGGATGGTGATGATTGTCTGTGCGGTCATCTTCGTCGGCGTGTTCGGGGTCATGTTCTATTCGATCCTGATGCACCGCAAATCGCGCGGCGCGGTTCCGGCCAAGTTCCATGAGCATGTGGGCGTCGAGGTCGCCTGGACCGTCATTCCCTTCATCATCGTGATCGCCATGGCTCTGCCGGCCACGCGCACGGTCGTCGAAATGAAGGACACCTCCAACGCGGGCCTCACCGTTAAGGCCACCGGCTACCAATGGCGCTGGGGCTACGAATACGTCGACGGTCCGGCCCAGGGCGTGAAGTTCATGTCCAGCCTTTCCACGCCGCGCGCCCAGATCGACGGCACCGAACCGCGCAGCCCCACTTACCTGATGGAAGTCGACAACCCGCTGGTCGTCCCCGTGAACACCAAGGTTCGCGTCGTGCTGACGGCCAACGACGTCATCCACTCCTGGATGGTGCCCGACTTCGGCGTCAAGCAGGACGCCATTCCCCACTTCCTGCGCGACGCATGGTTCCGCGCCGAGAAGGTCGGCACCTATCGCGGCCAGTGCGCTGAGCTCTGTGGCAAGGACCACGCCTTCATGCCCATCGTTGTCGACGTCCTGTCCCAGGAAGACTATGCTGAGTGGTCCAAGGAGCAGCAGCGCCTGCTCGCCGAAGCCGCCGACGATCCCGGCAAGGAATGGAGCAAGGACGAGCTGATCGCCCGTGGCGAGAAGGTCTACGCGACTTACTGCGTCGCCTGTCACCAGGCGAACGGCAAGGGCCTGCCCGGCACGTTCCCCGCCCTGGATGGCGACGAGAAATACGTGCTGGCGCCCATGAAGGACCAGATCCTGACCGTGCTCAACGGACACCCCGGCACGGCAATGGCAGCATGGCGCGACATCCTGAACGACGTCGAAATCGGCGCCGTCATTACCTATACACGCCATGCCTGGAGCAACCAGGGCAAGGGCGCGGACCCCATTGTCCAGCCCTCCGATGTCCAGGCCTTGCGCTGAGACACTGCGCGGCAACACGAAGACTGTCATCCAAATTTAACCGCGCCGCCCCTGGCGGCGGCGCCGGTACCGCAGGAAGGAGTTCCATATGAGCAGCGTTACTGCCGATCACATCGCACCAGCCGGAACAGGCCACGCCGACCACGGCCACCATCATGTTCCAACCGGATGGCGCCGGTGGCTCTTCGCCACCAACCACAAGGACATCGGAACGATGTACCTGATCTTTTCCTTTGTGATGCTGCTGGAGGGCGGGGCGCTGGCATTGCTGCTGCGCCTGGAGCTGTTCTCGCCCGGCCTGCAGTTCTTCCAGCCCGAGCTGTTCAACCAGTTCACGACCATGCACGGCCTGATCATGATCTTCGGCGCGATCATGCCCGCATTCGTAGGCTTCGCCAACTGGATGATCCCGCTGCAGATCGGCGCGTCCGACATGGCGTTCGCCCGCATGAACAACTTCAGCTTCTGGCTGCTGCCCGTGGGCGGCATCCTGCTTACCGCGTCATTCTTCGTGCCCGGCGGCGCCAATGCCGCGGGCTGGACCATGTACGCTCCGCTGTCGCTGCAGATGGGCCCCGGCATGGATTTCGCCATCTTCGCCGTGCACATCCTAGGCGCATCGTCCATCATGGGCGCCATCAATATCGTCGTCACCATCCTGAACATGCGCGCCCCCGGCATGACGCTGATGAAGATGCCGATGTTCTGCTGGACCTGGCTGATCACCGCCTACCTGCTGATCGCCGTCATGCCTGTTCTGGCCGCAGCGGTCACCATGCTGCTGACCGACCGCCACTTCGGCACGCACTTCTTCAATGCCGCCGGCGGCGGCGACCCGGTGCTGTACCAGCACGTGTTCTGGTTCTTCGGCCACCCCGAGGTCTACATCATGATCCTGCCGGCGTTCGGCATCGTCTCGCAGATCGTGCCGGCCTTCGCCCGCAAGAAACTGTTCGGCTATGCCTCGATGGTCTACGCCACCGCCGCCATCGCCATCCTGTCGTTCCTGGTGTGGGCTCACCACATGTTCACCACCGGCATGCCCACGACCGGACAGCTGTACTTCATGTACGCCACCATGCTGATCTCGATCCCGACCGGCGTGAAGGTCTTCAACTGGGTCGCCACGATGTGGCGCGGGTCCATGACCTTCGAAACCCCCATGCTGTTCGCCATCGGGTTCATCTTCGTGTTCACGATCGGCGGCTTCACTGGCCTGATCGTCGCAGTCGCTCCCGTCGACATCCAGTTGCATGACACTTACTACGTGATCGCGCACTTCCATTACGTGCTGGTCGCCGGCTCGCTGTTCGCCCTGTTCGCCGGAGCCTACTACTGGCTGCCGAAATGGACGGGCCGCATGTACAACGAAAAACTCGGCAAGCTGCACTTCTGGAGCACGATGCTTTCGTTCAACCTCACGTTCTTCCCCATGCACTGGCTGGGCCTGGCCGGCATGCCACGCCGCTACGCGGACTATGCCGCCCAGTTCACCGACTTCCACCAGGTAGCGACCATCGGCGCCATCTGGTTCGGCTTCTCGCAGCTGATCTTCCTGTACGTGGCCATCAATGCATGGCGCGGCAAGGGCGAGCCGGCGCCCGCCAATCCCTGGGAAGGCGCCGAAGGGCTGGAATGGACTGTGCCGTCGCCCGCCCCCTTCCATACATTCGAAACCCCGCCCACGGTCAAATGACCGTAGGCCTGGTCCAGATCACACCCGATACGGAAGAGAGACAGCCATGACGCCGGAACAACGCCGCCGCAACCGCAATCTGGGCCTGGTACTGGCCGTGATAGTCGTTGCCATCATGGCCTGGGCGTTCTTCCGCATGGGCCTGACTCCGCCCGGCACGAGGTAATGCATGACGGACGATATCCGCAACCTGTCCAAGCGCAACCTGAACTTCCTGCAGACGATGAAAGCCGTCGCCTGGGGTTTCTTCGGGGTGCGCAAGAACAAGGGGTATAACGAGGATATCGCCCAGCTCAACCCGGTGCACCTGATCATCGCGGGTGTCCTGGCCGCTATTCTATTCGTCGTCGTTCTGGTGCTGGCGGCCAAGTGGCTGACGGCCAGCATCGTATAAGAAAGAACTATTCCATGATTCACAGGAGAACACCATGAGTGCAAGCCGCTCAGATCAGGGCAAGGAAGCTCCCTATTATTATGTCCCTGCCGACTCTGCACATCCGGTACGCGCCAGCGCATCCGCGCTTCTGACGCTGCTCGGCGCCGCGCTGTGGCTGAACGGCTCCCAGACCGGACACTGGATGTTCCTCGTCGGCATCTTCTGTTTCCTGTTCGTCATCTACCGCTGGTTCAGCGACGCCATCCGCGAATCCGAACAGGGCCTGAACAGCCGCCGCGTCGACCACTCCTACCGCTGGGCCATGGGCTGGTTCATCTTCTCGGAAGTGATGTTCTTCGCCGCGTTCTTCGGCGCCCTGTGGTACGCCCGCTCCGTCACCACGCCCTGGCTGGGAGACTTCGATCATCAGCGGCTGCTGTGGCCCGGCTTCACCGGCACCTGGCCCAACTTCGGCCCCGGCGGCGCCATAGCGCCCTTCGAGACCATGGGTCCGCTGTGGCTGCCCACGATCAACACCGCCCTGCTGCTGACCTCCGGCCTGACCCTGACGCTGTCCCACCACGCCGTGCGCGCGGCGCAGCGCGGCAAGGCCATCTTCTGGCTGGCAGTCACCGTCATCCTGGGCTTCACCTTCGTGGCCTGCCAGGCCTATGAATACTTCCACGCCTACGCCGACCTGAACCTGCGCTTCGATTCGGGCATCTACGGCGCGCTGTTCTATATGCTGACAGGCTTCCACGGCTTCCACGTGATCCTGGGCGCCTCGATCCTGACGGTAATCCTGTTCCGCATGATACGAGGCCACTTCACCGCCGATAACCACTTCGGCTTCGAAGGCGCCGCCTGGTACTGGCACTTCGTGGACGTAGTGTGGCTGGGCCTGTATTTCTTCGTATACTGGTTCTGACGCAGGCAAGCGCCCTTACCCCGCACGCAGAAAAAAGGCTGGCCGTGCCAGCCTTTTTTACTATGAGTACGATGGATTCGGCATTCAGCGGAATACCAGGCCGGTGCTTTCGATCCAGCCCATCGAATGTGCGAACAGGACGAACAGGAACAGTGCGATCGAGAGGCCGATGCGTACCGTCAGCGCATTCACTGTGCGATTGGTGCGGCCCTTGTCGCGCATCAGGTAGAACCAGGCCGAACCCAGGCTGGCGAAAATCCCCAGGAACGCCAGGATGACGATGATCCGCATGCTTTAAATCCTCCGTTGTCGTTATTCAGGCATTATCGCACTTAGATGAACTCCTCTAAACCACGCACACGCAGCACGATCGCAGCCCTGGTTCTCCTGGGCCTGGTTGCCACAGTCTGCGTATCGCTGGGGAACTGGCAGTTGGAGCGCGCCGAACAGCGCCGCGAAACGCAGCGCGTCATGGAGCAGGGCCGCGCCAGCCCGCCGCTGGAGCTGACCGCCAGCACCTCCGCGCGCGAGCTGCGCGACTGGCGCCCCGCCAGCCTGCAAGGCCATTGGCGCAACGACCTGACCGTGCTGCTCGACAACCGCAATCACGCAGGCCGGCCCGGCTATTGGGTCGCCACGCCGCTGGTGCTGTCGTCGCAACCCGAGCGCGCCGTTCTGGTCCTGCGCGGCTGGCTCCCACGTGTCTTTTCCGACCAGGGGCAGCCCGGCGCCGGACATCCACCCGCGGACGATCTGCTAGCGCCTCAAGGCCTCCAGCGCATCCAGGGACAACTACTGTCGCGCATTCCCCGCATGTACGAACTCTGGTCCGTTTCCGACAGGAGAAGCACCAACCCGCTGCCCTCCACCCTGCCCGATCCGGCATCACCCCTGCCGGTCGTGACCAATCTGGCGCTGGACGACTATGCCGCGGCGACAGGACTTGCACTGCTGCCCGCCATCGTGCAACAGGCGCAGGAGGCCTCTCTGCCGGACGACAAGCTGGTACGGGAATGGGCCGAACCGACGCTGGACGCGGACAAGAATACCGGCTATGCCTTACAGTGGTTCGGTTTCGCAGCCATTGCCGCCGGTGCCTTCCTGGTGATCGCCTGGCGCGCGCTGCGCCGGCGCCGCCCATGAAACACAGACCCGCCAGACGAATATACACATCGAGACTCATAGGATATCCATCGTGCCATCAAGCCGCCCCAACCCTTCAGGCAAGCCTCGTTCGATACGCCCGCTGATAGTGCTGGCGCTTGCCTGCCTGGCGCCCCTGATCTTTGCCTTGCTGGCCTATTACGTGCCCGCGCTGGGCTTGCGCCCCACGGAAAACACCAACTACGGCGCGATCCTGCAGCCGCAGCGCCCCGTTCCCGCCGCCAGCCAGCTGAAGCTGACCACGCTGGACGGCGAGCCGTTCGACCTGCAATCCTTGCGCGGACAATGGCTGCTGGTCAGCGCCGACCAGGCCGCCTGCCCGGAAGCCTGCGCCCGCAAGCTGTTCATCCTGCGCAATTCGCACGCCAGCCAGGGCAAGAACGTCGAAAGGATCAAGCGCGTCTGGTTCATCACCGACGATGCGGTCGTCCCGGAGAACGTACTCGAAGCCTACCGGGGCAATCTCTTCCTGCGCGCGGATCCCGCCCAGCTCGCCGAATTCCTCGCGCCGGGAACGCCAGCCGACAAGCAGGACGCCGCGCTGCAAGCCCCCATGTGGATCATCGACCCCCTGGGCAATCTGATGCTGGAATTCCCTCCCGACGCCGACCCGATCAAAGTGCGCAAGGATCTCTCCAAGCTGCTGTTCAGTTCCCGTATCGGTTGAGTCCTTGCGCATCCAACCCCGTTTCCTGACTTACACTGTGCCATTACGCCGTCTCGGCAAGGCCGGCCAAACCATCACTGAAGCAGCATGAGTGCCCGTACCATTTCCCGCTACCGCCGCCTGGTTTTCCTGACGTGGTTCCTGACGCTGGACCTGATCATGTTCGGCGCATTCGTACGCCTGACCGATTCGGGCCTGGGCTGCCCGGACTGGCCCGGCTGCTACGGCAAGCTCTCTCCTTTCGGCGCCAGCTCCCACATTTCCCAGGCCCTGGCCGAGATGCCCTATGGGCCCGTCAGCTTCTCCAAGGCCTGGATCGAGATGATCCACCGCTATGCGGGGTCGCTGCTGGGCATGATGATCATCGGCATCACCTACATGGCCTGGCGATACCGGGGTGTCCTGGGCAACACGCCGCGGCTCGCAACCGTCACCCTGATCGCCGTCTGCATCCAGGGAGCGTTCGGCGCGTGGACCGTCACACACAAGCTCATGCCCATCATCGTGACGACGCACCTGCTGGGCGGCATGCTGCTGCTGGCGCTGATGACCTGGCTGGCGGCGCGCGAGCAAATACCTCCACGCTGCGCCTCCGGCTTGCTGCCTCCCGAGGAGGCGCTTTCCACCTTGGGGCGGCCCGGCGGTGGAAAACAGCACGCGCCGCTGGACAAAAGCGCGGCAAGCCTGAAGCCATGGACCGCCATCGGCCTGCTGCTGCTGTTCACGCAGATTGCGCTGGGCGGCTGGGTCAGCACCAATTACGCAGCGCTGGCCTGCATGGATTTCCCCACCTGCCACGGCCAGTGGGTGCCCCAGATGGATTTTCACGGCGGCTTCTCGCTGATCCGCGCGCTCGGAGAACTGCCCACGGGCGAGATGATTTCCCAGCAGGCCCTGACCGCTATCCACTGGGTGCATCGCAACTTCGCCTTTTTCGTCTTCGCCTGGCTCGGCCTGCTGGCCTGGAGGCTGCGCCGGCACGAAGGCCTGCGCGGCCCGGCCAACCTGCTGCTGGCGCTGCTGCTGGCGCAACTGTTCACAGGCCTGACGACCATTTTCTTCCAGTGGCCTCTATTGATCGCAGTGCTGCATAATGGAGGCGCGGCCGGCCTGGTGCTGGCCTGCACGACATTGCTGGTGCGCCTTGCCCGCATCGACGATACATCCAGGAAGCCATCATGACCACCGCACACGCAAGCCAGGCGCCCCTGCTGCGCCAGTATCTGGTCCTGACCAAGCCGCGCGTCACGCAGCTTGCCGTCTTCTGCGCCGTCATCGGCATGTTTCTTGCCAGTCCCGGCCTGCCCGACCTGCGCATCGTCGCCGCCGCGACGCTCGGCATCTGGCTGCTGGCCGCCGCCGCTTTCGCGGTGAACTGCCTGATCGAGCAGGAAATCGACGCCCGCATGCTGCGCACGGCGCGCCGCGCCACGGCGCGAGGCACCATTACCAATACACAGGTCATCCTGATGTCGGGCCTGCTGGGCGGCCTGGGCATGCTGGTGCTGTACTACTGGGTCAATCCGCTGACCATGTGGCTGACCTTCGCCACCTTCATCGGCTATGCCATCATCTATACGATGATCCTGAAGCCGCTGACGCCGCAGAACATCGTCATCGGCGGCCTGTCGGGCGCCATGCCGCCCGCCCTGGGCTGGGCTGCCATCGCCAACGCGGTCACGGCGGAGGCCTGGATCCTGGTGCTGATCATCTTCATCTGGACGCCGCCTCACTTCTGGGCGCTTGCCCTGTACCGCAGCCACGACTACGTCAAATCCGGCCTGCCCATGCTGCCGGTCACGCACGGCAAGCAGTTTACCCGCCTGCATATCCTGCTGTATTCATTCGCCCTGCTGGCGGCATCCCTGCTGCCGTTCGTCATACGCATGAGCGGGCCGCTGTACCTTGCGGCCGCCCTGGCGCTCAACGGGCGCTTCATCTGGCATTCGTGGCTGCTCTACCGCGCCTATTCCGACGAGCAGTCGCGCAGGCTGTTCCGGTTCTCCATCATCTATCTGGCGCTGCTGTTCCTGGCCCTGCTGGTGGATCACTGGACGCAGCTGATCTGAGATAGATTCAGGCTGGTTCAGACGATCGCCCAGCTCCCAAACGGATGCATCAAGGCCCTTGCACAGCAAGGGCCTTTTTGTTCCGACCGCCCGTCGATATGCCCATGCGGGCCGGGCGAGACTGGCCCTGATCGCGCCACGGTATGGCGACACATTCCGCCCCGCAGCTGTGCGGCCCGCACCACCATAGACCATGTCTGCGCTCCGGAACGGCAACATTCCCGGGCGGCAGCGCCGGACCGGCCTTCGACTCGGCCGGAAAAAGCTGGCCCGCATTTTGCCTAACACCGAATGATGAGTCGCAATGCGTTGATGGCAGCCCATTGCGGCGCCCCTGCCGCAACTCATCGCTGGTAGTTACAGGCCGGGGCGACACCCAATACTTCGTTCAGGAGCCTGATCCATGTGTACGCATTTCGCCGGTTCTATACCTTTCACGACCACCTCCCACATAGCAAAGCGTGCGGGAGGCATGATGAACAAGCGCCATGCCGCGGCCGGCGTGTTCGCCTTGATGATGAGTGCATCGATTCCAGCGCCCGCCGTCGCGCAAAGCACCGATGAGGCCCAGGCCTCCGACTTCACGGCCAGCGCGAATCTGTCCCTGGTCAGCCAGTATCGTTATCGCGGCATCATGCAAACCAATAATAAGCCGGCCGTGCAAGGCGGCTTCGATCTCGTGCATTCAAGCGGCTTTTATATCGGCAACTGGAATTCAAGCATCAGTTGGCTGGATGATTCCGACCCCGATGTATCGGCGGCGGTCGAAATGGATTTTTATGCGGGGTATGCCGGCACGCTTTGGCGAGACCTGACCTATGACATCGGCGTGCTGGAATACTACTATCCAGGCAGCTATCCGGGCGGGTACACACGCCCATATACGACCGAAGCCTATCTGGGCCTGGGATACGGCCCCTTCAGCTTCAAATACTCCCATGCGTTCACCAATCTGTTCGGCGTTCCCGACAGCAAGAACAGTCAATACTATGACTTGTCAGCTAGTTTTGAAACCGGCGTCTGGGGCACCACGCTCGACGCGCATGTGGGCTACCAGAAAGTCAGGAATCTGGACGACGGCTCGTACACCGACTGGTCGCTGGGCATCAGCAAGGACTGGGGTCACGGATTCAGCACAACCCTGGCCTACATCGATACCAATGCCGATCGCGACGTCTACAGCAATACGAAAGGGAAATACACAGGACGATCCACCGTCTTGCTATCGCTGAGCAAGAGTTTCTAGCAGAGGGCGCAGGGCGGGATGCCCTGCCATGCTTCAGTGCGAATGGGAAGACGCCGTGGCCGCGTAGTCGTCCCGCTGCACGGCTTGCGTCGCAAAATACACCGCGGCGCCCACGACCAGGGGCCACCATGCATGCGTAGCGATCGTGATCGCCGCGCATACAACGGATATCAGCGAAGCGATCAAGATGCCTGTACGCCGATCGCCGGCATAGGCGGCAACCGAAACGGCAATCAGGATCACCGCCAGGACCTGGTAGATATAGAACATGCCTCTTCTCCTTATGTGCTGTTTTTGCTTTCCATCTTCACGGCTGCTACATCGTACCCCAAAGCGCCTGCCATACAAATGCCCTGTGCTTCCGGACAACGGTATTCGGGACTAAACTCGACTTATCCGTAGACGCAAAACGCCGGTGCATCGGCGCTTCCGTTCCCTGGCGCGTCATCATTGCAAGGGAGTACAGCCATGCCTTATTCCGTTTCAATCGGCGGCATCCGCGAAGCCGTCGACGAACCGTCTTCGCGCGGAACCCGCGTGCTGGCAGATCGCCTGTGGCCACGCGGGCTGCGCAAGACAGACCTGGGCGACATCGTCTGGTACCGCGATGCCAGTCCGGAGCCGGCGCTGCGCAAGGCTTTCCACGATGGCACGCTGAAGCGCGACCCCTTCTTCAAGAAATACCTGAAGCAGCTGCAGGCCGACCCGGACTGCCTGATACCTTTGATGAAATACGCCAGATCCGGCCCGCTGCAGCTGCTGACAGCCACGCACGATCCACAAAGCTCATATCTGAATGTGCTGGTACAGGCCATACAGAACGCGCTGCAGGCCGAAGACGAGGCATGCGCGGACCGCGAACCCAGCTCGCCGGCCTGCCATGCCCATCTGGACCACAAGCATTTGCGCTAGCCTTCGAAGCCTTAGCCGGCGTACAGCACATACCCTTCCTCCCACACGCCGTTCAGAAACAACGATGACAACAGACGCCGCAACAGACAAGCTGGATCTCGAACACGCCGGATTCAAGGAGGAAGGCGCCGCCATGCTGCGCGAAATCCTGTCCTCCCTGGATCTGCCGGTCGATGCATCGGCCGATATCCAGGTGACCGGCGCAGGCGAACTGCCTTCCGTTTTCGCCGTGACGGACCTCGCGACCGCCAGTATCGGCGCCGCATCATTGGCCGTCGGCACATTGCGGTCCAGGCGCACCGGCGCCCCATCCCGCATACGGATCGATCGGGAGCTGGCTTCCCTGTGGTTCGACCGGTCGATCTATCCGGTAGGCTGGAACCTGCCCCCGGTCAGGGACCCGATCGCCGGCGACTACGCAACCAGCGATGGCTGGATCAGGCTGCATACCAACGCTCCCCTGCACAGGCAGGCCGCCCTCAGGGCGCTGGGATTCGCCCAGCCGGAGGCCGTGACCAGGGAAATGGTCGCTGCCCGGGTGCGGGAAACCCGCGCCCGTGAACTTGAGGCGCGCGTCATCGCCGAAGGCGGATGTGCCGCGGAAATGCGCAGCCAGGAGGCCTGGGCAAATCATCCGCAGGGCCAGGCGGTCCAGGCCGAACCGCTGCTTGCCATCCACTCGTTCGAAAAGACGTCAAAGCCAGTTCCATGGGTGCCGCAGGCGGATCGCCCATTGGCAGGCGTGCGCGTACTGGACCTGACGCGCATTCTTGCAGGACCGATCGCAACCCGCTTCCTGGCCAGCTTCGGCGCCGAGGTACTGCGCATCGATCCCATCGACTGGGACGAGCCCGCCGCGGCCCCTGAAGTGACCCCAGGCAAACGGCGGGCGCGGCTGGATCTGCGCTCGCCCGACGGTCGATGCGCATTTGAAAGCCTGCTGCGACAGGCCGACGTGCTGGTCCACGGCTATCGATCCGACGCCCTGGAAAGGCTGGGCCTGGGCGAGGCGCGGCGGCGCGAACTCAACCCCGGGCTTGTCGACGCATGCCTGGACGCCTACGGCTGGACCGGCGAGTGGCGTACGCGCCGCGGCTTCGACAGCCTGGTGCAAATGAGCTCGGGAATAGCGCACGCGGGCATGGAGATACTGGGCAAGCCCATTCCGACTCCATTGCCGGTACAGGCGCTGGACCACGCCACCGGCTATATGCTGGCGGCCGCCGTCGTTCGCGGCCTCGTACGCCGGCTCGACGAAGGCAGGGGCAGCTCGACAAGGGCGTCGCTGGCCCGGACGGCAGCGATGCTTACAACTCTGGGCCCCTCCAGACTGCGGGAGGCTGCTCTGGTCCGCCAAGCGCATGAGGGCGATTTCCTTGCCAGCATCGAGCAAACCGTCTGGGGGCCGGCACGCCGCCTGCGGCCGCCTTACGACATCGAAGGAGCGCCCGCCTGCTGGACGCTTGCCGCGGGTAATCTGGGGGATGGCGATCCTGTCTGGCTAAGTGATCGGGAATAATAGCTTTATCCTTCCCTAAAAAAAAATGGCACCCTTGCCGGGTGCCTGTAAACGTCCGCTTCAATAGGGAGGGGGAAGAGGAGAAGCCGAAGCGGACGGGCAGGAAGCGCGACGTTGCGTCTGCTGCCTGCACTACGTTCGACGAACCCTGAAGCCAGAAGTTCAATCATTTCGATACAAGGAAGTGTATCTTTGTGTTTCCTGCTTCAGGCGGCCAGCGCCGTGCGCATTTTCTTCAGCGCGGCGGCTTCAATCTGGCGGATGCGTTCGGCCGAAACGCCGAATTCCGCAGCCAGTTCGTGCAGCGTGGACCCACCATCGTCCTGCAGCCAGCGGGCCTCGACAATGCGGCGGGAGCGGTCATCCAGCACATCCAGCGCAGCCACCAGCCCTTCGCCCTGCATGGCGTCCTGCGCCCGGCGCTCGAGCACGCGCGAGGGCTCGCTGGCCTCGTCGGACAGGTAGGAAATGGGCGCGAACGAATCTTCGTCGTCGTCCTGCGCTTCCAGCGCCATTTCGCGGCCGGACATGCGCACTTCCATTTCGCTGACGTCTTCGCGGCGCACGTTCAGCTCGCGGGCGATCTCATCGACCTGCGCGGTATCGAGCGTCTGCCCGTCCGGGCGCATGCGCCGCAGGTTGAAGAACAGCTTGCGCTGCGCCTTGGTCGTGGCCACCTTGACCAGGCGCCAGTTGCGCACGATGAACTCATGGATCTCGGCCTTGATCCAGTGCACGGCGAACGACACCAGGCGCACACCACGGTCGGGATCGAAACGCTTGACGGCCTTCATCAAGCCTACATTGCCTTCCTGGATCAGGTCGGCGTGCGGCAGGCCATAGCCCAGGTACTGGCGGGCCACGGACACCACCAGCCGCAGGTGCGACAGCACCAGTTGCCGAGCTGCGTCGAGATCGTCGTGATCCCGCAGGCGGCAGGCCAGTTCGGTTTCCTGCTCCTGCGTCAGTATGGGCAGACGATTGACGGCGCTGATGTATGCCTCGATGGTTCCCAGCGCACCAGGATTCGAGATGGCCATGGCCATCTGCTGGTTGCTGAGAGCCACGGCATGCGAGCGAGCATCATTCATCGATAGTGTTCCTTTCAAATTCCTGCACACAAGAGAGACTTTGCCTCATCTTGATCCACTTATATTAGCACTCTACAAACCAGAGTGCTAACCACTGACAGTAAGAGCGGAAAATCGGAGAAAAGTTCTGTTTCGGAGAGGAAAAAGGCCCCCACGCTACACCTTCGACTTGCGCTCCACCGCACGGCAGCAAAAATCCCTCATATCGGCGGAAAACCGCCCAAAGGCGTGCGAGCCAGCACGACAGCCATCACATCCACCGCGCCAGCCTGGCGCAAGGCGGTCGCAGCCTGATGCAGCGTACTGCCAGTCGTCATGACGTCGTCGACCAGGATGATCCTGGCCCCACCCGGAAGCGCCTTGCAATCGTAGGCATCGATATCCGCCAG
Source organism: Paracandidimonas soli (assembly GCF_004342005.1). Taxonomy (GTDB): domain Bacteria; phylum Pseudomonadota; class Gammaproteobacteria; order Burkholderiales; family Burkholderiaceae_B; genus Paracandidimonas; species Paracandidimonas soli. The sequence goes on along the minus strand of NZ_SMBX01000001.1, from coordinate 257,241 downwards.
CGCAAGACGCCCGCGCCGCGTCAGCCCGGTCTGCCGCGGACCGTCATTGCGACGCGCCAGCCAGCCCAGCCGGCACGGCAGGCCCAGGTCCCTGGCCAGATACCGCGCCAGCTCCGCCGCAGGGCTGAATCCGCGCTCGCGCACGGAGATCCTGCGCGAGGGGACCGGGACCAGCACATGCCCCGCGACGGACTCCAGCCGGTCATCGTGCCGGCGCACCTCCGCAGTCATCAACCGCGCCAAGGCCCTCGACAAGAGGAACTGCCTTCCCTGCTTGAAACGGCTGACCAGGGCTTTCCCCGTGGCGTCGTAATCGAATGCGGCAAGCACGCGCGACACCGCCAGCGGCAGCAATGTGCAGTCCGGGCACAGCTGCTGCGCCCGCAGACGCAAGGCGCAGCGCGCACAGCGATAGACCAGATCCGGCTCGCTCCCGCCGTCATGACGCGCCCCGACAGCCATCGACACACTGCCGCGCATGCTGCGCACTGCCGCCCCTTCGCACACGCCGCACAGCATGCCGCCCATCTCGCGTACGCCGCATACCGGACAATTGCCTGGCACGATCCGCAGCAAGCCCTGCAGGCCGCGCCCGAGCACATGCAACCCTGGCGCCCGCCCGGGGAATCCGCCCGCTTCCGGTTCATGCGTCATAATAGACCCCGCTGCCGCGCGCCTGTGCGTTCATGCGGCAATCAGACCATACGCCTCTTTCCCGTACCAGCCCTCGTACGACAAACATGTCACAGCTTCCCTCGCTACGCCTCGACTCCCGCCACGTCAACCAGCAATTCACCCGGCGCAGTCCGCTGGATTCCGCGCAGTTCCTGTATGGCGAAGTGGCGCAGCGCATGCTGCAGCGCCTGAGCTATATCCGCATTGCGCCCACGGACATCCTGGATGCCGGCTGCGGCGCCGCGCATGCGCTGGAACCGCTGCGTTTCCGGTTTCCGCAACTGCGCTACATCGGCCTGGACGCGAACGCCTCGCTGCTGGAGACCGCCAGGCAGCGCTATGCCGCCCGCCCCGGCTTCTGGCAGAAGCTGCGCAACAAGCCGACTCCGGAGCTGCAATTCCTGCAGGCGGACATGGCTGCCTCGGGCCTGCTGCCGGAAAGCCTGGACCTGGTCTGGTCCAACATGGCGCTGCACTGGCATCCCGAGCCCCACAACGTGCTGGCCGAGTGGCGGCGTACGCTGAGGCCCGGCGCGCTGGTCATGTTTTCCTGCCTGGGTCCGGGATCCCTGCCCGAAATACGCCAGGCCATCGCGCAGGCCGACCTGCAAACCGCCGCCCCCGAATTCGTCGACATGCACGATCTTGGCGACCTGCTGCTGCAGAACGGGTTCTCCGACCCGGTCATGGACCAGGAACTGCTGACACTGACCTACCGCACCGCTGAAAAGCTGCTCGACGACCTGCGGATCATGGGCGGCAACCCCAGCACCGACCGGCGCGCCTCCCTGCCGGGGCGCCGCTGGCGCGAGCGGCTGCTGGCGGCGCTGGAATCGCAACGCCACATGGACGGCACTATTCACCTGACGCTGGAACTGGCCTACGGCCATGCATGGCGCACCGCGGCGCACCGCAACACGGCATCCGGCGAAACACGGATTTCGATCTCTTCCATCGGTGGAAGGCGCAAGACCGGCGGAGAGTAAAACGACGCATGCCCTGCTCATCGGGCGTGCCGCCCCGGCTGGAACCAAGTCCTTACCAAATATATTGCATCTCAAATTGACTTAATCGGTCAGGTCTACCTAAAATGTCCCAAAAATATAACAAATACCAAAAAACATACTAATTTGAGATTTAAACCAAAATAAGGAGGATGCAATGGAGACAGGCAAAATCATCAAAGCAGCTGGCGCCTGTATGCTGATCGGCATGGGGCTTGCCGGCACGGCGCAGGCGAAGGACGACAAATATCCTTCACAGCCCATCAACATCGTCGTGCCGTTCGCTCCCGGAGGCGGCAACGACCTGCTTGCGCGTGAAATCGGCATGCGCCTGACCAAAACGATGGGCCAGACCGTGGTGGTCGAGAATCAGCCGGGCGCGGGTGGCGAACTCGGCGCCCGCTCGGTTGCCCGGGCCAAGCCCGATGGCTACACCCTGCTGATGATGTCCAACTCCGCCGTCAGCGGCGCCGCGTTCAATCCCAACACGCCCTATGACGTAGTGAAGGACTTCGCCAGCGTCGCCCTGGTGGCCAGGATCCCCCTGGCGCTGGCGATATCCAACGAAGTCCCCGCCAAGACGGTACCTGAATTCATCAAGTTGCTGAAGGAAGCCCCGGACAAGTACAACTACGGCTCGCCTGGTCAAGGCACGGTACTGCATGCCTCCGCGCTGCTGTTCCTGGGCACGACCGGCACGAATATGGAACACATCCCGTTCAAGGGCGCGGCGCCCATCGTGACCGAGATCATCGCCGGGCGGCTTGAGGCCACGTTCGGCGCTGTCAACTCCATGCTGCCGGCCATGAAGGCGGGCCAACTCCGGTTACTCGCGATCGGCAGCAAGGAACGCTCCGCGCAGCTGCCCGAAGTGCCCACCATGAGCGAATCCGGCGTCGAGGGCTACGACGTGGACGTCTGGTACGGTATCACGGCTCCGGCAGGCACGCCGCCCGAAATCCTCAAGCGCCTGAACACGGAGATCGCAGCCGTCATGCGGGATCCGGAACTCAAGGAAAAGCTGGCCGGCATGGGCATGGAAACCTTCGACATCGAACCGCCCGAGCAGATGGACAAGATCGTGGCGCAGGACTTCGCCCTCTGGTCCAAGGTGCTCAAGGACGAACGTCCCGCTCCCTGATCCAGGCGTCCGCGCTTCGGCCTGCGGCCGGGGCGATCCGCGCAAACGCTACGGCGGGATGGTGGCTATCGCCGTCGTCCCGCCTTTTCTTTTTTTCCGTCATCTCGTCCATGAAATTCATTCATGCGCTACGGGACGAAATCATTTGATGCCCCTTGGACCGTCTGATTGAATGATGACTGTTCCAATTTTTAAACAAGGAGCCATTTCATGAACGAACTGTTCGTTGCCGAATCGGACCAGATAGCGGAAGGTCAGCGGCAATTCATCGAACACGAAGGCCAGCAGATCGCTGTGTTGCGCGTGCAGGGTGAGCTGGTGGCCTATTTGAACATCTGCCCCCATCAAGGCGGACCTGTCTGCGAAGGGATGCTGATCCACAAGGTCGTCGATGTGCTGGACGCCGACCGGTGCCATCAGGGGATGCGCTTCGATGAGAACACGCTGCACATCGTCTGTCCGTGGCATGGCTGGGAATTCAATGCCAGAACGGGAGTCAGCGCCGGCGCGGGCAACTGGAAGCTGCGCTCGTTTCCTGTGCAGGAACGCGAGGGGAAGATCTATGTACGCATCCTCTGAACCTGCCGCGCCGAGCCGCGCCGCCAATCTGCCGCCACAAGGGCCCCTGGAACTTGACGATCAGGTACGCGCGTGCGCGGCAGCCCTGCGGGAAGCCGTGGCGACGAACGGCTCTCAGTCCGTCGTATCGTCCGAAGCCATCAGCGAGCTTTGCGCGGCACTCTGCAAGCTGATCGGCGCCGATGCTCACGAGCGGGGAGCCGTGCCTCCGCTGACGCTCGGACGCCAAGTCGAAGCCACGGCGGTGCTAGTCACGGTCACAGCCTTGCTGAAAAGCGCCAATCTGGAATTATTCGAACTGGGAATGTGGCAATCCTGGTCGGGCATGAAATAAGCGGAGAACCTCATGTTGATTCATTCGAGCGAAGCCACCTATCATCAGGAAATTCAGAACTATCGCACCAGCGATCACCTGCGCAACGCCCGCCGGCAGGCGGATGAACGCGGGCTGGACGACGTGCTGATCGTGGACGTGGACGCCCACCATTACGAAACCGACAACCTGCTGCCCATCATCGAGTACATCGAAGATCCCGCGCTGCGGCAACTGATCCGCAATACCTACCAGTACAAAGGCCCCACGGCGGTATTGATGGACCAGCCCGGCTACCAGGACATCGGCGGTCGCGTGCCGCGCTACATGGCGCGCCGCACCGAACAGATCGAGGGCAAGACCGGCACGGAACGCGACATCGGCCAGGCCATGCGCTGGATGGACGCGCTGAGCGTGGACTACGCGTGCCTGTTCCCCACTCCGATGCTGCTGCTGGGCATGCACCCGCAAGTCGAAATCGAGGTGCAGATGGCCCGTGCCTACAACCGCTGGATGGTGGAGGACGTCCTGCCGAAAAACGACCGGCTGCGCTCCATGCTGTACCTGCCGTTCAACGACCCCAAGGCGACCTACGACATGATCAAGAGGTATGCCGGACGCAAGGGCGTCATGGGATTCATGGTGGTATCCACGCGCTATCGGCCCGTCTACCACAACGACTACATGCCTTCCTATGCGCTGCTGGAAGAGGCTGGCCTGCCCCTGTCGTTTCACGCGTCCTACCACTGGAACGACCCGATGGCCTCCACGGCCAACCGGTTCATTACGGCCCATGCCGTGGGCTTTACCTTCTTCAATGCCATCCACTGTGCGAACTGGATCACCAACGGCTTGCCGGAACGCTTCCCCAGGCTGAAGGTCATATGGATCGAGTCGGGTCTCGCGTGGGTCCCCTGGCTGATGCAGCGGCTGGACAACGATTTCCAGATGCGCACCTCCGAGTGCCCGTCCCTCAAGCGCCTGCCCAGCGACTATATGCGGGAGATGTACTATACGAGTCAACCCATGGAAATGGTCAACAACCGGGAAGCGCTTGAGCTGACGTTCAAGATGATCAACGCACCTACCCAGTTGCTCTATTCATCCGATTATCCGCACTGGGACATGGATCTGCCATCGGTCATCTGGGATCTGCCTTTCCTTTCTGAGCAGGAGAAACGGCAGATCCTCGGCCTGAATGCGCAGAAGCTGTTCAATATCGATATCAGCAGCCGTTTCCCCGGCCTTCAGGCCAAGACCGCCTGACAAGGATCCGCCCATGAGCCGAACGCCCGAGACAACGCGCGAAACGTCCTCCGGCATTCAACTCGACGGCCGCGCGCGCTACGGCATGCAACGCATGCTGCCCAGTTCGCTGAGCAGCATGCGCAGCTTCGAAGCGGTTGCGCGGCTGCGAAGCTTCACCAAGGCCGCCTGCGAGCTCAACATCACCCAGACGGCGGTCAGCCACCAGATCCGCAAGCTCGAAGCGTTCCTGGGCGTGCAACTGTTCGTGCGCGACCGCGACGGCGTGCGTTTGTCCGAGCCCGGCCGGGAGTACGTGAACGCCGTCACCGACGCTCTCAACATTCTGTCCTTCGCCACCCAGCAGGCCCGCGACTACGGCAACGAGGAATCGCTGTCCATCGTGGCGGTCGCAGCCTTCGGCCTGAAATGCCTGATGCCGATACTGCCGGCATTCCGCAGCGCATACCCCGACATATCTGTGCGATTCGAGACTATCGTCTCCTATGCGGGGGCCGCCGGGTACGGCCACGACATATCCATCCGCTACGGCTCGGGTCGCTGGCAGGGCGTGGTGGCGCACCGCATCTGCCCGGAAGAAGGCTTCCCCGTCTGCAGCCCGGACTACCTGGCGGACAAGGTGCTGCGCACGCCCGAAGATCTCTTCGATCACGCCATCATCATCACCAGCTCGCTGTCGTTCCGGGACAATTGGCCCGAGTGGCTGGCGCGTTTCGGCCATACGCCGGACGATTTCAGGGAGGTCATCGTCTGCGACACCATGTCGTCTGCATTGCAGGCCGCCATCGATGGCGTGGGCATAGCCATGAGCCGCACACCCCTGGTCGACAAAGACCTGAAGGCCGGCAGGCTGGTAGAGCCGTTCTCCGAACGCATCCAGTCCGATCTGGCCTACTATCTCACCTATTCGCCCGACCGTGGCGAGCGCAAGGCCGTGCGCCTGTTCACCGACTGGCTGCTGGCGCAGTTCGGCGACAGGTAGGAATCGAGATCAGTTATTGTTGTTCTTGCGCCGAGACGCGTCTATGCCCAGCTGCTTGAGCTTGCGGTACAGGTGCGTGCGCTCCAGGCCCGTCTTTTCGGACACCCGCGTCATGCTGTGATTTTCGCGTACCAGGTGATATTCGAAATAAATGCGCTCGAACGCATCGCGCGCATCGCGCAAGGGCTGGTCGAGCGCAATACTGCCCAGGTGCGACGGATCCTGCTGCGCGACGGTGGAGACGGGCTCGGCCGCGACCGGCGGCATGCCCGGCGAATCGGGCCTGCGCTCGGCCGCCGGACGCGCCGCAGCCTGCTGGATCCCGGGGACGACTGGACGCGCCAGGCCCGCGGCAACCGCCTTCAGCAGCTTCTGCAGCGTGATGGGCTTTTCCAGGAAATCGATCGCGCCGATGCGCGTCGCCTCGACCGCCGTGTCGATGGTGGCGTGGCCGCTCATCATCAGCACCGGCATGTCCAGCAAACCTTGCGAGGCCCACTCCTTGAGCAGACTGACGCCATCGGTGTCGGGCATCCAGATATCCAGCAACACCAGATCCGGACGCGCGCGCAGGCGTGCGGCGCGAGCCTGCGCCGCATTTTCCGCCAGCTCTACCGTGTGGCCTTCGTCGTAGAGAATCTCCGACAAAAGTTCACGAATACCGATTTCATCATCAACAACCAGAATTCTGGCCATAGTCCGTCCCTATCATTTTTCCGCATTATCGTTGCGTTGCGCGCCGTCGTCCAGCACTGACTGCGGTTCCGCAAGCTTAGCAAACAGAATGGAAATGCGCGCTCCCCCATCCTTACGGTTGGACACATCGATGCGTCCGCCGTGTTCTTCCACTATCTTCTTCACGATGGCCAATCCCAGGCCCGTGCCCGTGGCCTTCGTCGTCACATAGGGCTCGAACACCCGGTTCAGCACCTGCGGGGCAAAGCCCGGCCCGTTGTCGCTGACGACCAGCCTGACCACCGAGCGCCCCGATGCCTCGTCATGCCTGAGCCGCGTCTGCACCCAGATCACCGCCTGCGAGAGCGCCTGCTCCTGGCTGGCCGCATCGCGCGCGTTCGCAAGCAGATTATGCATGACCTGGCGCAATTGCGTTGGATCTCCTTCCACTGGCGGCAGGCCGTCTTCCAGGCTGACATCGATGCACACGTGCTGATCGTCGCCGCGCAGCGAGCCGTCGTGCGGATCCCAGCCATACAGCGTCAGCACGTCCTCGATCAGCCCGTTCAGGTCGACCTCCTGCATCTGGGCGGGCGGCGTGCGCGCATATTCGCGGAAATCGTCCACCATCTGCTTGAGCGACGCCACCTGGTTCACGATGGTATTGGTCGACCGCAGAAGGAATGCCGCATCGACGGGCTCCAGCTTGTCCTCCAGCTTCATGGCCAGACGCTCTGCCGACAACTGGATCGGCGTCAGGGGATTCTTGATCTCGTGCGCCAGGCGCCGCGCCACTTCGCCCCACGCCACCACGCGGCTGGCGGAAACGACTTCGCTGACATCGTCGAAGACGACAAGATAGCCGTTACCGCGCCCGTCCACGCTCAGGTGAGTGCCCCGCGCCAGCAGCGTCACGATGTGCGCCTTGCTCTCATTGTCGGTGGCTCCGCCCTGGGAGATCTCGAACTGCTGCTGCCAGTAGGCTTTTTCGGAGGCCACGGCGCGGTGCTCGGCAAAGGCCTGCCGGATCAGTTGCGACAATTCGAACGCCCCGTCCACGGTCTCCAGCGGCCTGCCCTTGCTGGAACGCAGGTCCACATTCAGGATGCTTTGCGCCCCCTGGTTGAACATGGTGATGCGGAAGCCCTCGTCGAACACCAGCACGCCGGCAGACAGGTGGCTGAGCACCGACTCCAGGTAGACATTGGAGCGCTCCAGCTGCTGCCGGTTGCGCTCCACCATATGCCGCGCCTCGTCCAGCTGCCGCGTCATGGCATTGAAGGAGCGCGTCAGCTGGCCGATCTCGTCCTTGGCGGGAAGTTCCGGCAAGGGACGGTAGTCGCCCACGCCGACCGCCTGCGTGCCCGCCGCCAGCCGCAGCAAAGGCCGCACCAGCCGCCGCGACAACGCCAGCGCAACGACGATGGCCGCGAACACGGCAAGAATCAGCGCCAGCGTCAGCGTAATGCCGTACAGCTTGCGCAGCCCCAGGCGCGACAGGGCCAGTTCCTGGTAGTCGCGGAACCCCTGCTGCACCAGGTTTGCATTGCGCGCGATCTGGTCCGGCACGGGCTGCACCAGTTGCAGCCAGCGGTTTTCCTGCTGCGACGCGCTCAGCATCGATCCGAAGATATCCGCGGAGCCCAGCGGCACGACCACCCTGAGCTGCAGATGCTGCCCCGAGCCCAGCGGCTCGCCGTCGGGCTGCCCCGGCTCGGTCCAGTCTTCGGTCTCGGCGGCGGAGTACTTGCGCGCCACCCGCAACTGATTCAGCACATGCGGCGGCGGCATCTGCGGCATCAACTGCCCATAGGCGGCAGAAGAGAAGGCAATGACGCGGCCATTGCCCGAGAAGACCATGGCTTCGGCAACGCCCGCATTCTCCCTCAGCCGGTTGATGGACAGGCCCACTTCGGCATCAGAGGAATTGTTCAGCAGCAGCACCATCTCGCGCGCTCGCGCGTTGACGTCGTCCAGTTGGGAATCCAGCGCGGCGCGCCCAAGATTCAGGCCTGCCTCCAGCGCCGAGTCGACCCGTACGTTGAACCAGGACTCGATGGACTTGGACATGAACTGCACGGACAGCAGATAGATCAGCGCTCCCGGCAACACGCCGATCAGCGCGAACGACAAGGCGAACCTGGCGGTCAGCCTGGCGCCGAACTGACGCCGCCGTATCTGGCGCAACAACTTGCCGGCCAGCACCAGCCCCCAGACGATGAACGTGACGGCCAGGATGACATTGAGCAGCAGCAGCGTGTCGTACTGCTGCGCATAGCGCGATGCGTTTCCGGTAGACCAGACCAGCAGCGCCAACAGGCCCAGGGCGCTTCCCACGCCCGCGACCAGCAGCACGAGCCTGCCCCACTTCAAGAGGGATCGGAGGCTCCAGCGGAAACCGAAAAGGTGAAATTCTTCCATGGTGTCGCCAGGCCCCAGGCCCGGCTGTTGAGTGCATCAATCTGAAAAGGCCTGGCCAGCAACGACGTATCCAGCCGCAAGCGCAGGCGACCGTACAGCGTCGTATCCACTTCGAAATCTTTCACAGGGGCCACGCTCCAGCCCCGGATGGCGCGCACGAGCGACAGCGCATCATCCAGCGAGGATTCCGGCAAGGTCAGGTCGCCGGTGCCGATGCGCCACTGCCGGGTCAGCGCGTTGTAGACCACGCGCCAGGTTCTCTGGGTATCGACGACCGTTTTGTCGAACCACCACCAGCGCTTCTCGACGATCTGGAGATCGGCCGTGAAATAGATGGGAACGCCCTTCTGCGCGGCATCGCGCAACTCATCGCTCAGCGTGAAATCGATATCGGCATCGATGTGGATCCAGCCATCGCGTATCACGGGCTCGATACGCGTGATCTGGTCCGACGCAAAGGTTTGCGCCATCGATGGCTGCAGCGTCGTCGTCAATGCCAGAAACAAGGCAAGCACAAGACGAAAAATCATTGCGGGGATCCATATACGTGGGCGGCTGCTGGATAAGCGCCATTGTTCACGACTCAGGCGTTCTTGGCAAACAGGGCATAGAAAAAGCCATCGTACGCGCCCGCCTGTCGCCCCTCTTCCGGCAACGGCAGAATCTGTCCCGGGGCCTCCAGCCGCGTGGCGTCAGGCCAGCGCTGCGCGAACGCCCGCGCCTGCTGCTCGCCCTCCTGCGGGAAGACGGAACATGTGGCATACAGCAGCTTGCCGCCGGGCTTGACGGTTTGCCACAATGCATCGGCGATGCGCCGCTGCAATTCGGCGGTTTTGCGCAGATCGGATTCGCGCCGCAGCCAGCGTATATCGGGATGGCGCCGGACGATGCCGGACGCCGTGCAAGGCACGTCGGCCAGGACCAGGTCGAACGGCTCGCCATCCCACCATGCTCCCACGTCCGCGGCATCCGCCGCGGCCAGCTTCACATGACCGCCATCCAGCCCCAGCCGCGCCAGGGTCTGGCGAATGCGCTCCAGGCGCACCGGATCGGCATCCAGCGCCTGCAGATGGATGTCCGCGAGCTCCAGCAGATGCGCTGTCTTCCCGCCGGGCGCCGCGCATGCGTCCAGCACGCGCATGCCAGGCTCCGGCGCCAGCAGCAGCGCCGCCTGCTGCGCGGAAGCATCCTGCACGGACCACCACCCCTCCTCGAAACCCGGAATGGCCTGCACCGGCCGCGGCGTTTCGAGCACCAGGCCCTGCGCACCCAGCGGACTGGAGGCGATGCCCGCCTCGGCCAGCGCCGCCTGCAACGCCGCCACCGTCTTGCGCCGGATATTCACGCGCAATGTCATGGGACCGGGATGATCGGATGCGGACAGGACTTGCCGCCATTGCCCGGGATACGCCTTCCGGATCGTATTCACCCACCACTCGGGATGATTCCAGCAAGCCTCCGGCTGCTGCCGCGCCTCGGCCAGCAGCGCCTCGCGCCCGCGCAGGAAATTGCGCAGCACGGCATTGACCATGCCCTTGAAATTGCGCAGCCGCCGATGGCCGGCAGCCGCATTGACGGCCTGGTCCACGACAGTGTGCACGGCGTAGACAGGCTCGCCGCGCGGCGATTGCGCCGCGTCCTGCTCATGATCCATCTCATGCCGCTGCTCGCCGCCTTCCTCGCCATGGCGCGTCGCCGTTTCCAGCAACGCCAGCGCAACCAGCAGCAACGCATCCAGCAAAGGCTCGGGCGGCTTGCGCGGCACCAGGGCGGTCTTCAGCGCGCGCGCCAGCCCCAGCCTGCGCATGACATGGAACGTGACGGACTGGACCGCCGGCCTGGACTGGGCAGGCACGCCGGGCATCAGATCGGACAGGGAGCCGCCCTTCTGCACATCCCGCACCAGCGCCGCGCTGGCCAGGATGATGTCGGAAAGGGCGATCTGCTTGGAATGGGTCGGTTCGGCCACGAGGGTTCGCTGGTTTCGAGAGCGGTTCTATGGTTTCTGGTCGTGCGGCTTCCAGCCCTGCACGAATGACGCAACCGGCTGGCGCTTGCCGCCGGCTTTCTGCAGCTCCAGGATACGCAGCACACCGTTCGCCGTTGCAATATCGATGCCCTGAGCATCGGCGCGCAGCACGGTTCCCGGCGCCTTGTCCGCAGCGCCATTCAGCACCTGCGCCCGCCAGACCTTCACGGGCTGCTCCAGGTCCGGCAGCGGCATGACGGCTCCAGGGAATGGATTGAATGCGCGGATGCGCCGCTCCAGCACAGCGGCCGGCAGCGTGAAGTCCAGCTGCGCTTCCGCCTTTTCCAGCTTGGCGGCGTAGGTCACGCCATGCTCCGGCTGCGGAACCGCCCGCGCGGTTCCCGCCGCGACCTCGCCCAGCGTTTCCAGGATGCTCTCGGCGCCCAGGCCGGCCAGCGCGTCGTGCAGGCTGGCAGCCGTATGGTCCGGCAGGATCTCCAGTTCTTTGCGCAGCAGCATGTCGCCTGTGTCCAGGCCGGCGTCCATCTGCATGATGGTGATGCCGGTATGCGTATCGCCCGCCTCGATGGCACGCTGGATCGGCGCCGCGCCGCGCCAGCGCGGCAGCAGGCTGGCATGGATATTGAGGCAGCCGTGGCGCGGCAGGTCCAGCACCCATTGCGGCAGAATCAGTCCATAGGCGGCCACGACCATCACGTCCGGCCTGGCGTCCAGCAGCGCCTGGCGCGCGGCGGCGGCCTCTTCGGGATAGCGTCCGTCCAGCTTCAGGCCATGCGGCTGCGCCACGGGGATGCCGGCATCCAGCGCCACCTGCTTGACGGCGCTGGGCAGCAGCTTCATGCCGCGCCCGGCCGGGCGATCCGGCTGCGTCAGCACCAGCGGCACCTCGTGTCCCGCCTGGAGCATGGCTTTCAGCGCCTGTGAGGCGAATTCCGGGGTTCCTGCAAAAACGACGCGCATCCGGCCTTCCATCAGACCTTGCTCAGCTCGCGCTCCTGCTTGCGCAGGCGGTTGCGGATGCGGTCCTGCTTCAGGCGCGACAGATACTCGACGAACACCTTGCCATCCAGGTGGTCGATCTCGTGCTGGACGCACACCGCCAGCAGGCCGTCGGCCTCGAACTCGTAGGACTTGCCGTCGCGGTCCAGCGCTCGCGCGCGGATCTGCGCGGCGCGCTCGACCTTGTCGTAGATGCCGGGCACGGACAGGCAGCCCTCTTCGTAGACCTGGCGCTCTTCGCTGGCCCAGAGGATTTCCGGATTGATGAGCACGCGCAGGTCGTCGCCGTCTTCGGAAACATCGATCACGATGACGCGCTCGTGCACATCGACCTGCGTCGCAGCCAGCCCCACGCCGGGCGCGTCGTACATGGTTTCGGCCATATCGCTCACCAGTTGGCGGATACGGTCGTCGACCACGGCGACCGGGGCGGCAACCTTGTGCAGCCTGGGATCGGGATAACGGAGAATGGGGAGCAATGCCATGGCTAAGTATCAGCTTTTGTCTGCAAACCTCTATGATAATTCAATCCCCCGAAGAGGGACGTTTTCCGCCTGCCCCAAGGCGCGGAAAACAGCGGCCTGTGTCACACTAGGAAAATTCGCCATCCGCCGCTCTTGCAGCGACACCGACTCCGACATGCAGAATCACGTCCCGTCCACCGATGAACTGATTGCCTGGCTGCGGCTTTCGCAAGAACCCGATCTGGGCGCGGCGCAGGCGCGCAACCTGCTGGCTGCCTGCGGATTGCCGCAGGACATCTACGCCATGTCCGTCCCGGCCCTGTCCAGACTGCTGCCGGAAGCCATGGCCCGCCAGCTGCGCCAGGCGCCGGACGAAACACAGCAGAAACAGATCGATGCCGCCCTCGCCTGGCTGGAACAGCCCGGCCATCACCTGCTGACGCTGGCCGATCCCGCCTATCCGCAAAAACTGCTCGACATCCACGATCCTCCCCTGGTGCTGTACGTCAACGGCGACGTTTCGCTGCTCAACCGTCCCGCCCTGGGCATCGTAGGCTCGCGCAACCCGACCGCCGGCGGCGCGGACAACGCCAGCGCCTTCGCCCGCCACCTGGCAAGCCAGGGCTGGTGCATCGTCAGCGGCCTGGCGCTCGGCATCGACGCGGCGGCACACCGGGGCGCGCTGCAGGCCGGAGATGCGGGCGGACGCACCGTTGCCGTCATGGGCACCGGCATCGACATCGTGTATCCCGCCTCACACCGCGAGCTGGCGCACCAGATCGCCGCCTGCGGAGCCCTGGTGTCGGAATTTCCGCTCGGCATGCGATCGCTGCCGCATCACTTTCCCAAGCGCAACCGCATCGTCGCCGGACTGAGCCAGGGCGTGCTGGTCGTAGAGGCGGCGCGCCAGAGCGGGTCGCTGATCACCGCCAGGCTGGCGGGCGAATCGGGCCGCGAGGTCTTCGCCATTCCCGGATCCATCCACTCTCCCCTGTCGCGCGGCTGCCATGCGCTGATCCGCCAGGGCGCGAAGCTGGTCGAGTCGGCGGACGACATCCTGGAAGACCTGGGAAACCTCGTCCCCGACGGGCCGAAGCCGGCGGCGGGCCCAGCGAAGCCTGCCTCATCGCGCATGAGTAAGATATCGCGGCCGGAGCCCGAACACCCCGACAGCCGGCGCGTACTCGACGCCATGGGATACGACCCCGTGGACACCGATACCTTGCTGGTCCGCACCGGCATGGACATCGCCGCCCTCAGCCAGCACCTGCTGGAGCTGGAGATGCAGGACTGCATCGTGCGCCAGGACGACGGCCGCTTCGTGCGCCGCTGACGGGCTCCAAGAGGTGGGCGTGGCTACCCGGCTATCAAGCCGTCTATCGCCCGCCATCCGTCGCCGGCACTGATCCCATCCTCCAACACGAGCCGCGCCTCCCATTGCCGGGCCACGCTCCCTTTCCGACGTTCGCGCTATCATCGCAAGAATTGCGAAACACACGCCTCCGGAGCCATCCATGTCCCTGCCGACCGCCGTCAAGATCGTCGAAGTCGCTCCCCGCGACGGGCTGCAGAACGAATCCGCCTTCGTCCCCACCGACGTCAAGATCGAACTGGTGAACCGATTGTCGCAAGCGGGCTTCCAGAACATCGAGTCCGCCTCCTTCGTATCGCCGAAGTGGGTGCCGCAAATGGCGGACGGGGCCGACGTCATGGCGGGCATAGCCCGCAGGCCCGGCACGATCTACTCCGCCCTGACGCCCAATCTGCGCGGCTTCGAAGCCGCGCAGGCCGCAAAGGTCGACGAAGTGGCCATCTTCGGCTCGGCCAGCGAGGCCTTTTGCCAGCGCAATATCAATTGCTCCATCGAGGAATCCATCGCCCGCTTCGAGCCGGTGGCGCAAGCGGCCAAGGTCGCCGGACTGCGCCTGCGCGGCAGCATCAGTTGCGCCTTCCACTGCCCCTACCAGGGCGAGGTTTCCGTGGAATCCACCGTCAACGTGGCCAGGCGGATGCTGGCGCTGGGCTGCGTGGAAATCGACATATGCGACACCATCGGCGCGGCCAGCGCGACGCAAGTCGGCCGGGTGATGCGCGCCGTCGCGGAGCACGTGGATCCCGCCATGCTCTCCGGACACTTCCACGACACCTATGGCCAGGGTGTCGCCAACGTGCTGGCGGCGCTGCAGGCCGGCATTTCCATTATCCACGCCTCGACCGCCGGACTGGGCGGCTGCCCCTACGCCAAAGGCGCCACCGGCAACGTCGCCACCGAGGACGTGTTGTACCTGCTGCACGGCATGGGCATAGAAACCGGCATCGACCTGGACAGCGTCGTCGATACCGGACAATGGATTTCCTCGCACCTGGGGCGCAAGGCCAGCAGCAATGCGGGGAATGCGCTGGCGGCCAGGAAGCAGCTAGCATAATCCGCCGCCACACAACTACCCGCACAGCTCCCTCAAAATCCCGGCGAACTTCTCTTCCGCATCCAGAGGGACGTCCCTTACACGGCGTATCAGGCTCAGCGGCGGCAGCTCCCAATCCATCTTCCAGGGCAGGATGCCGATTCCGCCGCGCCGGGACATCTCCACGGCGATGTCCTCCGGCACCATCGAGATGACGCTTTCGTCCTTGCTGAGCACACCGTGCATGACGTCGATGGAATAGGTTTCGATGATGGGCACCGGGACGGGTACCTGCGCTTGCGTGAAAAGCTCGACAATCCTCGCGCCTATGGGCGTCGCCGGAGAAGGAAGGATCCAGTTCATGGAAGCCAGCGAACGCCAGTCGAGCCTGCGGCCTTCCAGGCGCTTCAGCAGCTTGCTGTGTCCGACGAGCACCGGGCGCTGCGCGTACAGCACTTCGTGCCAGAGATTGTCGCGGCCGGCCACCGCCGAGGCTCGGCCCAGGACGCAGTCCAGCTCGTGGTCGCACAAGGCCTGCACCAGGTGATCGGTGGTGGCTTGCCGGATCACGATAATGATATTGTGACGCTCACGCAGCGCCATGATGGCTTGCGTCAGCAAAGAACCCGGCACGTACGGGACGGCGCCGATGAGCAGGCGCGCCCGGTAGCCTTTGCGCACGGCTTCCATTTCAGACGCCCAGTGATCCAGCTCCTGCAGCATATGGCTGGCCCTGAGCATGGCGAGTTCGCCCATTTCGGTCGGCTTCAGGCCCCGTCCCGAGCGGTGAAACAAGGGAGCGCCGAACAGTGACTCGATTTCGGCCAGGGTCTTGGTGACCGCAGGCTGGCTGATTCCGGTCTCCCGCGCGACGCGCGTCAGCGATCCATGCCGCTCGATGTTTTTCAGCATGGACAGGTGGCGCATTTTCAGCCGCGACATGAGGCGGAAAGCGGCTGCCGTCACATCCGCATTCCGATCGGCCGGATCGGCTTCGAGGCCGCCTGCCATCGTCTTTGCGTCGTCGCTTTCGCTCATACCGCCTTCCTTAATAACCATATGGTTATTGGTTTATCACAAATCTCGCAATCAAGGTTATTTTCTGTCGATATACTTTTCAAGACACCTCTGCTGCGGGATTCGCCATGAATGCATTCACCACCAGACCTGAAATACTTGGCACATTCGGCGTGGCATCGTCCACGCATTGGCTGGCTTCACAGGTCGCCATGAGCGTGCTGGAGCGCGGAGGCAACGCATTCGATGCCGCAGTGGCGGGCGGATTCGTGCTGCAGATCGTCGAACCGCATTTGAACGGCCCCGGGGGCGAAGCCCCCATCATGCTGTGGAGCGAGAACGAGAAGCGCATGCGGGTCATTTGCGGGCAAGGCCCCGCCCCCGCGCTGGCAACACCTGCATTCTTTCGCGAGCAAGGGTTGGCGCTCGTACCCGGCGTGGGCCTGCTCCCGGCCACCGTGCCGGGCGCTTTCGGCGCCTGGCTCGCCATGCTGCGGGATTACGGCACCTGGGAGCTGGAAGAGGTATTGCGGCCCGCCATCGAATATGCCAACAATGGCTTTCCACTAGTGCCGCGCATCGTGCAGGCCATCGCGGCCGTCGAAGGCCTGTTCCGCAGCGAGTGGACTTCATCCGCAGCCGTCTGGCTGCCCGACGGCCGCCTGCCGCGCCCGGGCTCGCTTTTCCGCACCCCGGCGATCGGCAAGACCTATGCGCGCATCGCCGCCGAGGCGGCAAGCCTCGGAACGGACCGAAAATCACGCATCGACGCTGCATTATCGCTGTGGCACCAGGGATTCGTCGCCCGCGCCATCGACGATTTCTATCGAAACGAAACTGTGCTGGACTGCACCGGCCGGCGCAACGGCGGCCTGCTCAGGCTGTCCGACATGGCCGACTGGCGCGCCGGCTACGAAGAGCCTGTCATGCTGGATTACGGCCGGTACACCGTGGCCAAGTGCGGCCCCTGGTCCCAGGGGCCGATGTTCCTGCAACAGCTCGCCATGCTGAAACACACCGACGTCGCTGCGCACGCGCATGACTCGGCAGCTTTCGTCCATAACATTGCGGAAGTCGCCAAGCTGGCGATGGCGGACCGGCTGGCCTGGTACGGCGATCCCGCCCACGTCGACGTTCCGCTGGAAGCCCTATTGTCCGATGAGTATGCGCAGGCTCGCGTCCGATCGCTGGCGGCACAGGCCTCCCGGGATCTGTGTCCGGGCCGCCCGTCTGGCAGGGAGCCTTTGCTGCCCGATTTGCAGACCTCGGTCCGCGCGCTGGCGGGAACGGATGTCCGCTTCGGTATCGGCGAGCCCACGTTTGCGCAATTGCCGCCGGTGGACACATGGCTGGAACGCGAGATTTTCGTCGGAGACACCTGCCATCTCGATGTCATCGACCGGCACGGGAACATGGTGGCCGCCACGCCGTCGGGCGGTTGGCTGTCGTCCAGCCCCACGATCCCGGAATTGGGCTTTTCCCTCAACACCCGCTTGCAGATGACCTGGCTGGACGAGAATGTCCCCGGCGCCTTGCAGGCCGGCAAACGCCCGAACACCACCCTGTCGCCCGGCATGGCGCTGCGCGACGGCCAGCCGTACATGGCTTTCGGCACGCCCGGCGGCGACCAGCAGGATCAATGGACGCTGGCGTTCTTCATCCGACATGCGGTATTGGGCATGAACCTGCAGGAAGCGATCGACTCGCCCTCCTGGCATGTGGAGCATTATCCGGCTTCGTTCTGGCCTCGCAGCCTGAAGACCAACCGTCTCGTGGCCGAATCCCGTTTCCCGCCCGAAACGCTGGCCAAGCTGAGCGAGGCCGGGCATGAAGTCGTTGTTGGAGGCCCGTGGTCGGAAGGCAGGATCAGCGCCTGCACCCGTGAAACCGTCAAAGGAGGCGGCCTGCTGCTGCGCGCCGCCGCCAATCCTCGCGGCATGCAAGGCTATGCAGTAGGACGCTGACCGCAACGCCGTTTTCGTTGCCGCCGCGTCATATCATCAACCGTCAGTCACTCATATAGAACCATCAGGAGACAACCATGTCATCCTCTCTGCGCAATATCGCAGGCGCCGCCAGCCTGGCGCTGCTCGCGGCATTTTCCACCCCTGCCAGTGCCGCCTGGCCCGAAAAGCCCGTTACCCTGATCGTGCCATGGGCTGCGGGGGGATCCACCGATATTCTCGCGCGCGTCCTGTCGGAGCATCTGGGCAAGAGCCTGGGCCAGCCCTTCGTGGTCGAGAACCGCGCGGGCGCATCGGGCAATGTCGGGTCCAACCTTGTTGCGAAAGCCAAGCCCGACGGCTATACCCTGCTGGTCGGCTCCATGAGCACGCACACCATGAACCAGGCCCTGTATTCCAGCATGCCCTTCGACGGCGTCAAGGACTTCACCCCCATCGCCAAGCTGGCGCTGGTCACGAACACCATGGTGATCAACCCATCTGTACCCGTCAATAGCGTGGCCGAGTTCATCGATTACGCCAAGGCGCGGCCCGGCGAGATCGCCTACGCTTCGGCGGGCCCCGGCTCGACCAATCACTTGAGCGCCGCCATGTTCGAGAAAGCCACCGGCATCACGATGCTGCACGTCCCCTATCGCGGCGGCGCGCCTGCCGTGCTCGATACCGTCGGCAACCAGACCCAGCTCTTGTTCACCGCCGGCACGCAGTCGCTGCCCTTCGTCAAGGACAACAAGCTCAAGCTGCTGGCCGTTACCGAGGAACAGCGCGCACCCACGCTGCCCGACGTTCCCACCGTCGCGGAAACCATTCCAGGCTACGAGCTTGCTGTCTGGTACGGCGCGTTCGGCCCGGCCGGCTTGCCGGCGGATATCGTGAAGCGTCTGAACGCCGAGATCAATCAGGCGCTGAAGGATCCCGAAGTCATCAAGAGAATGGAAGGCATGGCGGTGCAGGTTCTGGAAAGCTCGCCCGAGCAGTTCGCCGCCGATCTGGCTCGCGATGCCGAAAAGTACGACAAGGTGGTGCGTGAACTGGGCATACGCATCGAGTAAGGCGGGAAAATGCCGGACATCATGGAAACACGCTGTACCCCTTTGGATGCAATAAGCGATGTCGCCCTGGCCTGCGCGTCGGGAAATCCGCAGGCCTTGTTCGCCGCCGTCGATGACTGCGTGGGACGGGTCTTGCGGCAGGCGCTCTGCACAGTAAATCGTTACGATGCCCGGAATGAGCGCCTGACCCGGCTTTATAGCTCGGATCCTTCGTCCTACCCGGTCGGCGGCAGCAAGGAGAAAGCGGGTACGGCCTGGGGGCGCCATGTGCTGCACGAGCGCCGGCTGTTCGTGGGCGAAGGCGTTGAAGCCATTCGCGAGTCATTCGACGATCACGCCACCATCCAGGCCCTGGGCCTGCGCTCGGTCATCAATGTACCCATCGTCGCCCACGACACCTGCCTTGGCACATTGAACCTGCTGATGCAGACCGAAGCCGTCGACGCTTCCATGGTGCAATGGGCGCAATTGGCCGGCCTGCTGGCAACCCCGGGCTTTCTTTCGGTGTCAAGCGACCGTTGACGACGCCGTCCTTTTCGGCTCGATCCTGCCCAATCCAGTTACCCACGCATCTCACGCTTGCCCGGGGATTTTCTTGTTCTCCCGGCATTGCGCCGCGAGCCCGGCGTGTGCCGCCTGAGCTCGCATCCGACCTCCTTATGAGCTTTACGGGCTAGGGTTTTCCAGCAATTGATGCCAGCTGCCATCATGTTAGTATATAAACATACCAACATTACAAGTAAAGGCTGCATCCCGTATGTCCCTCCGAGATCTGATTGCTCAACGCATGGTCGTCGCCCCCGGCGTCTATGACGGTTTTTCGGCGAAGGTAGCCGACCGCTCGACGTTCGAGGCGCTCTACATGTCGGGCTATTTCGTCGCAGGCTCGCGCTATGGAGTGCCCGACGCGGGACTGATCGGCCTGCACGAAATGCTGGACGCGCTATCGATGATCGTGCGCTGCAGCAGCAAGCCGGTGATCGCCGATGCCGATACGGGCTATGGGGGCCTGCTGAATGTGCAGCATACGGTCCGCTGCTATGAAGCCGCAGGCGCCGCGGCCCTGCATATCGAAGATCAGGCAATACCGAAAAAATGCGGCCACACGCAAGGCAAGGTAGTCGTGCCGACACAGGACATGGTGCAGAAGATCCATGTCGCCGCTGAAGCCAGACGCACCGACGACTTCGTCATTATTGCGCGCACCGACAGCCTGGCCAGCGAAGGCTTCGACAGCGCCATGAAGCGATCAGAGGCCTATTTGCGTGCCGGGGCCGACCTGGTTTTCATGGATGCCATTCAAACCTATGACCAGATGCGCGCATTCGCCGATGCCTTCCCGCGTCGATGCATGATCAATATTGTGCCTTTCCGCCATTTCGTGACTCCAGAGATCACGACCCGGGAGCTGGATGCCATGGGATACGCCCTGGCCATTTTCCCGGGATCCCTGGGCATTCCCGCAATGGGCGCCATGCGCAACGCGCTGCATCGCCTGGCTGCTGGAGAACCCTCCGACCACGACGCCCTGGATATTTCCCCCCACGAGTTGATTGGCTTCGATCAGGTATGGGCCGACGAAGCCCGATGGGCGCAGACCTTGGGCGCGTCGAAGGAAGGCTGAGGAGAGCCGGCCGGTACTGCGCCTATCCATTCATCCGCTTTTACACTAGGAGTGAGACATGTCCATACTTTCATTCGCCGCTAAATGGCGGCATGCCGCCTCGGCTGCGCTGGCCGCCGGCCTGCTGGCGTCGTCGTTTGCCGCGCAATCCCAGCCTGCCGACTATCCAAAGCGCGCCATCACCATCGTGGTGCCGTTTGCCGTGGGGCTGGCTCCCGATATCCAGGGCCGCTTGATCGCCGAAGCGCTCTCCAAGCGGATCGGTGTACCGGTACTGGTGGAGAACCGGCCCGGCGCCAACGGCAATATCGGCACTGAGGCGGTGGCCCGGGCCAAACCCGATGGCTATACCCTGCTGGTCTGCGGCCTGACATGCTCGATCGCCAAATCGATCTACAAGGATATACGCTTCGATGTGAAGCGCGACCTGGCGCCGTTGATCAACATCGGCACCATTCCCAGCGTGCTGGTGGTGGCGAAGGATTCGCCGTTCCAGAATATCGGCGAACTGATCGCGCATGCCAAGGCGCATCCGGGCGAACTCACGTTTGCCTCGGTGGGCATCGGCGGCTCGCCGCATCTGGCGGGAGAGCTGCTCAAGCGTAGCGCTGGCGTCGATCTCATGCACATCCCGTTCGGCTCGGGCGACCCGCTGGTCGAAGTCGGCAGCGGTCGCGTTACCATGATGTTCATCCCGGGCGTTGCGGCGCAGAACCAGCAGAAACTGTTCCGTCTGCTTGGAGTGGCCAGCGCGCAGCGCGATCCGGCCTTGCCGGATGTGCCCACCTTCGCCGAGAGCGGCATTGCCAACTTCGAGGTGGAACCCTGGAACGGCATCTGGGCGCCGGCCGGTACGCCGGAACCGGTGCTGGATTATCTGAATGAACATCTTCAGGCTGTCCTGGCCCAGCCGGATGTCGCCAAGCGCCTCCAGCAACTGGGCTTGAAAGTGGTTGGAGGAACCCGCGCCGCAATGGCGGAATACTTCGACGCCGACGCAAAGAAATGGGCAGAGGTGGTCGAAGCCAACGGAATCGTTCTGGAGTAGGCATGTCACCCATTATGGTCGTCCACCGTGGTCCGGCAGCAATCCTGGAATTCCGGGGGCTGGATGCCAAAGGCATGTTCGACACTGCTTTCCTGGAGCAGCTGGCGGACCTGGTGGCTCGCCTGGGAGAGGATGACAATGTCCGCGCCCTGGTGCTGACCGGCCGTGACGACGTGTTCTGCACAGGCGGCAACTTCGGTGCGGAGGCGGGCGGACGGGAG
Organism: Paracandidimonas soli; assembly: GCF_004342005.1. GTDB lineage: Bacteria > Pseudomonadota > Gammaproteobacteria > Burkholderiales > Burkholderiaceae_B > Paracandidimonas > Paracandidimonas soli. The sequence continues at coordinate 235,401 of NZ_SMBX01000001.1, read as the reverse complement.
GCTTTCGTCAAGGGATTCTTTGACGTGCTTGCCGCCTGCCGCCAGTGCGCAGTGCCTGTGATCGCCGCAGTCAATGGCCGCTGTACCGGCGGCGGCATGACGTTCCTGGCAGCCGCCGACTATGCATTCGCCGTGGACCAGGCCGGGTTCGGCTACCCGGAACTCGCATTCGGCGCCTTCCCCATGCTGGCGGCCGTCACGCAGCCGTCGCATCTGCCCAAGAAGCTGTTCTTCGAAATGGCGTACACCGGCCGGCTGCTGACTGCAGCCGAAGCGCTGGAGCTGGGGCTGATCAACAAAGTGGTGGCATCGGGCCGATTGTGGCAGGAAGTGCAGGCATTCACCGACGATCTGGCCGCCCGCAGCAGGTCCGCGATCGCCACGGGCAGGCGCCTGTATTACGCGACATTGGGCAAGCTGCCCGAAGATGCCATGCGCGCGGCGGGCGACGTGGTCCGGGGCTATCCTGTGGTGGAACACTTTCGCCGATAGCCAACTGGCGACGCGCCACGGCCGCCCCTCGACGTCAGGAACGCGCCGTGCTCCCGACAACGTCGTGCAGCAGATAGCCAGCGGCCAGCGTGCTTATTTCCTGGCCCGGCACTTGCATGACCAGCCGGGTGTGTTCTGGAGAGACCCGATAGATCTGGTAGAAGATGGGCGTATCCTGTTCGTTGTGTACCAGGCGGTTCATGCGCAGCAAGGGAGAGTTCACGGGCACTCTCAGCGCTTCGGCAATATGCGGTTCGGCGGCCTCAGCCGTGATTTCCTGGATAACCGGCCCTACCGGCATGTCGTCGCTGGCAATCAATTCCAGGATCGGCGTACGCGAGAGCGAGCGAGGATTGATGCGTCCGGCATAGTTTGCCGGAATCCAGGCGTCCAGGTATGACAGATGGACATCGTTCCGGTGGTTGATGCGAACCACGTGCAGCGCTTGCGCGTCTAGGGGAAGGTGCAACAGCTTGGCGATGTCGACGGGGGGCCGCTGCATCTCTACCTTCAAGACTTTGGGCCGCGTTTCCTGGGCAATGCGCCGCAAGCCTTCCACGAATGGCATGTTTACGCTGGGGGTCGTACGCTGCCCGACCGGCAGCACGAACGAGCCTACGCCTTGCTCGCTGCGGATCAAGCCCTCTTTCTGCAACTCCGTGACGGCACGGCGCACAGTGATGCGGGAAACGCCGTACTGCCGGCACAATGCATCCTGCGTCGGCAACTTTTCACCCTCGCGGAAGGTCCCGTTCAGGATCTGGTGCTTGATGGCAGTAAACAGCTGGTGATGCAGCAGGATGCCATTGGACTTGATGGGGAGTTGGGTCATCAGCGGCTACGGGCGGTACAAGCCCCCGAAAGGTAGGTGTCCTAGTTTAACCCGGCGGAATCCATGTCATCCCCGGAAAAAAATGCCCCCACGCTGCGCCTTCGGCTTGCTGCCCCCCAAGGGGGCGCTTTTTGCCTTGGGAGCGGCCCGGCGGCAAAAAATGCCTCCCACGCTGCGCCTTCGGCTTGCGCTCCACCTTACGGCTTGCATACCGCTCGGATTCGCCGGGCGTGAGCCCCCCACACTGGTCGCATCAGACCCGCCGGCGCGGCGCCATCAGCGTCACTTGCAGCGCCATCAGAGGTAGGTCCCGCACCCAGCGCACGGATTAGGAAAAGCGTCGGCGCCGATGGCACTGATGTCCTAATGCACGTCCTGTAATTTTTTGTCGGGAAAACTTCCTGTACATCACCCAAAATATTGATCGGTCATCTAGAAAATCCGGGCTACGGCTTATCTCGTTTCGGGGACAGCATTCCGCGAGATTCGAGCAGACGCCGCGTGTTCTCCAGCTCTTTTTGCAGCAACTCGGCATCTGGCAGCACCGTCCGGTAGTTCGCTGCCATCACCTTGGTCGGCAAGCCATCCAGCGCATACCGCACCAGGGCATGGCCCTTGTCAGCGCACAGGATCAAGCCCACCGGCGGATTCTCATCCGGGTAGGCCCAGTGCTCCTTGGCATAGTTGCAATACATGTGCATCTGTCCCACGTCGGCATGGGTCAGGCTGCCCAGCTTAAGGTCGATGATGACCAGGCAGCGCAGCTTGCGATGGAAGAACAGCAGATCGACCCGATACCAGGTCTGGTCGATGCGTAACCGACGTTGCCGCCCGACGAAGGTGAAGCCTTCACCCAGTTCCAACAGGAAGTCTTCCAGCCGCTGAATCAAGGCCGCTTCCAGATCGGATTCTGAATACTCGTCCTTGAGGTCGAGGAACTCCAGCACATACGGGTCTTTGATCTCGTCATTTGGCGTGACAGCATCCTCAGGCGTGACCACCGAACCCTTGACCAACATCGCCGCCTTGTCCTTGGACAAGGCCATGCGTTCGTAGAACTGGCTTCCAATCTGCCGGTCGAGCTGGCGCACGGACCAGCCTCCACGCAGCGCCTCGGCCTCGTAGAACTGGCGGGCATGGTCATCCTTGACCGACAACAGCCGGACATAGGCTGACCACGGCAGGGTGAATACCTGGGCCAGTTCGGAGAGGTCGAATTTCCGAGACACTGTCTCGGAATTCTCAGCGGGCGGCTCGTTTCCCAATTTCCCAGACAGTGTCTGGGAAATTGGGGGCTGTGGGTACGCGAGGTAGAAACGCCGCATGCTTTCCAGGTTGTTGACGCCGAACCCACGCCCAAATCGTGCCGTCAGGTCGGCGGACAACCGCGCCATCAACTGCTCACCGTAACCGGCCCGTCGTCTGCCTTTCTGCTCGGCCTCGACGATCCGGCGGCCAATCTCCCAATAGCTGGCCGTCATCAGCGCATTGACACTGCGCGCCGCTGCCTGGCGCGCCGCATCCAGCAGTTCCACGATGCCGCCGTGGATGCCAGCATAGCCAGCCGGTAAGGCGGCGCGTTTCCCTGCCGCCGCAGGCATCTTCCTTGTCATGCTGTTGCCTCCATAGAACAGGATGCCCCGGTAATCGCCAGCCGCCGGCTCGCCACCAGTTCGGCCGCATCCCGCACCAGCTTGTCCTCGGTACGAACATAATGCATAAACATCGCCACCGTCTTGTGTCCTGTGAGCATCATGTCCACCTTGGCCGGCACGCCTGAATTGGCAATGTCGGTCGTCGCTCGATGGCAGATGCCATACGTGCCGACATGCGGCACGCCAGCGGCCTTGAATACGCGTGTCCAGCCCCCATAGTGCTCGCCGTGGATCATGTGTCAGATGGGATCTTGCGGCGATGGCAGCAGTCTTCCCCACGCGGCGTGATGGAAAGCAGCCGGTAGGCTTCCTCGCTCATGGGCTTGAAGACGCCGCCGGTCTTGCTGTCAGCTTTCGGAAAGCCCCGGCATATGTTGAACTCGCCTAAGTAATTGACAAAACTGCTCCCGGCGGCAAAAAAACTACCGGAATTTCCCGTTTTTCCGATAAAATCGCGCAGCTATTTTTCGCGAACCTTCCGGAGACTTCGATTCGCGTAGACGCAGTTGCCCTTCTTTCCGGTCCCGCCCATCGTGCACATCCCCGATAGGCTGCTCGAGGACCTGGAACATGACGGCTGGACCATGTCGGACGACATCATTCCAGCAGGACTGGCACATCGTTTACTTTCCGAAGGCCGGCAGCGCTGGCAGCAAGGCCAGTTTCATGCAGCCACCATCGGCCGCACATCGACACAGCAACACAATGCCGCCATACGTGGCGACACCATCTGCTGGATCGACGAACCCTCGCCCTACCCCGACAGCGCCGAATTCCTGCAATGCGCGGCGCTGCTGCGGCAAACCCTGAACCGCCACTTCTTTCTCGGGCTGCGGCACCTGGAATGCCACTTCGCCCGCTATGAGCCCGGCGCAGGCTACGCCCGCCACATCGACCAGCACAAGAACACCGGCTTTCGCAAGATTTCCATGGTGCTCTACCTGAATCAGGACTGGCAGCCCGGCGACGGCGGAGAGCTGTGCATCTACGACCCCGATGAACCGGACAGGGAAGTCAGGCGCATCATTCCGAAAATGGGCCGCATCGCCCTGTTCCGCAGCGATACCATCCCCCATGCCGTCCTGCCCAGCGGCAAGACCCGCTGGTCGCTGACCGGTTGGTTCCGCAACGACACCCCTTTCTGAAAGAAGCCTCCGGGACGGCCGCGGCGCTAAAATCGTGGCGAACACCGCCACGGACCACTCCCGCATAGAGGCGACATCATGACGGAACCCGCAGCCCCCATCATCACCATCCACTATTGCAGCCAATGCCAGTGGCTGCTGCGCGCAGCATGGATGGCCCAGGAACTGCTCTCGACGTTCTCCACCGACCTGGGCGGCGTCACGCTCGCGCCAGGCACCGGAGGCGTCTTCCGCATCCACTGCAACGACACCCTGATCTGGGATCGCGCAATCGATGGCGGATTTCCCGACGCCAAGACCCTGAAGCAGCGCGTACGCGATATCATCTTCCCCGACCGCTCCCTGGGGCATATCGACCGCTGAGCAGTCCGTCGTCCATAGACCCACAAGTGCGCGCGCCATGAGGCGGCGCGCCGCAACCGCTATACAGGAGCATGCATGGCACGCCAGGTCCTTTCCGGCATCAAGGTTCTCGAACTGGGCCAGTTGATCGCCGGCCCGTTCGCCGCCAAGACACTGGCGGACTTCGGCGCCACCATCATCAAGGTCGAACCGCCAGTCAACGGCGACCCCTTGCGCAAATGGCGCATGCTGCACGAAGGCACGTCGGTCTGGTGGGAGGCGCAATCGCGCGGCAAGCAGTCCATCTGCATCGACCTGCGCCAGAAAGAGGGGCAGGACATGGTGCGCACGCTGGCCGCCCAGGCCGATATGCTGATCGAGAATTTCCGTCCCGGCACCATGGAAAAGTGGGGGCTTTCCCCGGAGGAACTGCATGCCCTGAATCCGGGCCTGATCATGGTGCGCGTTTCCGGCTACGGCCAGACCGGTCCGCGCAGCCAGGAACCGGGCTTCGCCGCCATTGCGGAAGCCATGAGCGGGCTGCGCTACCTGAACGGCGAGCCGGGCCGCGCTCCCGTGCGCGCCGGGCTGTCCCTGGGCGACACGCTGGCCGGGCTGCATGGCGCCCTGGGCGTCCTGCTGGCGCTTTACGAGCGCGACGCCAGGGGCGGTAAAGGCCAGGTGATCGACGTATCCCTGTTCGAAAGCATCTTCAACCTGACCGAAAGCCTGCTGCCGGAATACTCCGTCTTCGGCGCCGTGCGCGAACCCGCCGGCGCAGCGCTGCCCGGCATCGCACCATCCAATGCCTACCGCTGCGCCACCGGGGAGTACGTCCTGATCTCGGGCAATGGCGACGGCATCTTCCAGCGTCTGATGCACAGCATCGGCCGCCCTGACCTGGCGGAGGACCCCGGCCTTGCGCAGAACGACGGACGCGCCGCGCGCGCCCAGGAACTGGACGATGCCATCGGACTATGGACGCAGCAGCGCACGCCAGACGAGATCCTTCCGGCCATGAAAGACGCCAATGTCCCCGCCGGCCGCATCTACTCCGTGCGCGACATCGCCAATGACGAGCACTACCGCGCGCGCAACGCCATCGCGACCCTGCGCGCGGCCAGCGGCATCGACGTGGAGATGCCGAACGTGGCACCCCTGCTGTCGGAAACCCCTGGCGCGATCCAGGCGCGCGCCCCGCTGCTCGGCGAACATACCGACCAGGTCCTGAAGGATGCCGGGCTGGATGAAGCCACCATCCGCACCTTGCGTGAGAAGGGCGTGATCGCCTGATTCGGGGGAAGCCCTTGTTCCTATTGCACAAATCATATATGATTTGTGCAATAGGAACATCATTGCCATCATCGCCATGACAGCTCGCCTGAAACCCACGCCTGCTCCAGATGCCGTACTGGCCAAGGCCATACTGCGCGCCGGGTCGCAGTTGGGGCTGAAACAGGCCGATCTGGCTGCGGTGCTGGGCGTGCATCGCACCGCCATCAGCCGCCTGAAGAACGCCCCATCGCTCGACCCCGAATCCAAGCCCGGAGAACTGGCGTTGTTGCTGATCCGCCTGGCGCGCGCCCTGTTCGCCCTGACCGGCGGCGACCAGGACTGGATCCGCCACTTCATGCATTCCCCCAACCAGGTCACCGGAGGCGTGCCCGCGCAGCAGATCACCAGCATCCAGGGCCTGATGCGCGTGCTGCAGTTCGTCGACGGCATCCGGGGCAAGGTATGATCGCGGCGCCCGCCGGCTCCGATATCTGGGAACGCTGCCAGGGCGGGCAATACATCCAGCCGTTGTCCGGCACCCTGTACCGCCTGGTGGAAAGCCAGGAACAGGTGGCCACGCTGCATTACGTCGACACCCTGGAAGAACAGGCGTTGCTCGAAGACCTGCTGGAACAGGTCAAGCCGGATCATCCCTTGCCTGTCGAAGGCCTGCACTACCTGCTCAAGACGCCCTTCCGCTATCCTCCGCTGGCATGGGGATCCCGCTTTGGGCGCACGCACGAATCCGGCATTTTCTATGGCGGCTGCGCCATTGCCACCACACTGGCGGAAGCAGCCTACTACCGTTTCGTATTCTGGTATTCGATGCAGGGCGAGCCGATCAAGGACCACCTGCGCTCGGAGCACACCCTGTTTTCCGCCGGCTATCGTTGCGCGCGCGGCATCCGGCTGCAGGAACCTCCGTTCCAGGCCCATGAGAACCTTCTGCGGCATCCGCAGGCATATGCTCCCACGCAGCAACTGGGATCGGCCATGCGCGCCGCAGAGGTCGAAGCCTTCGAATACCGCTCCGCCCGCGATCCCGGCCAGGGCATCTGCGTAGGGCTGTTCACGCCCCGCGCGCTGCGCAACAAGAAACCGTCTGCCATGCACCAGTGGCTGTGTGAAATCACGGCGGATACCGTGCAGTTCCGGCGCTTCGGAGACAAGGAAACGCTGGCCTTCCCGTTACCGACTTTCCTGGTGGATGGGAAGTTGCCGCTGCCGGCGTGATACTCCGGCTCCATCACTCACGCATAACGCTGCGACGCACCTGTCGGCCGCTGTATACGCCGGTTGACGCGCCATCCGTCCACGCAAGCGCGCCATTGACCATGACATGGACGATGCCGCGCGCCGGCTGCATCGGCTCGCTGTACCCGAACCCGGGGTCAATCGTGAGCGCGTCAAAGACCGTAATGTCCGCGTATGTTCCCGGCGCGATCACTCCCCGATCTTCGAAGCCGAAATTGCCTGCTGTCAGCCCGGTCATCTTGTGGACCGCGGTTTCCAGCGGAAACAGCCCCTTGCCGCGCGCATAATGGCCCAGCACCCTTGGAAACGCCCCCCACAGCCGAGGATGAGGCTGATTATCGTGAGGCAGGCCATCCGAGCCGATCATGGAAGGAGGAAACGCCAGGATGCGCTCCACATCTTGCTCATCCATGGAAAAATAGATTGCCCCAGCTGGCATCAAGCGTGCCGTCGCCTCATAACGATCGACGCCAAGGGCTTCCGCGATATCGTCGAGATCATATCCCGCGAACTCCGGGTAAGGCGTGGACCACGTGACAATGATGCGCTCGCAACGGCGCGCGCGCCAAACCTCCAGCACGGTCGAGCCCGCATGGTAGGGGTAGCAGTCCAGGCAGACGGGCTGCTGGCTCATGGCCTGCTCGATGTAGGGCAGTGTTTCGCGAGAACGGCCGAAATTGCGCGCGCCGCTCAGCTTGTGATGCGAGATCACGACCGGCACGCCCAGCCGGCGTCCGATTTCGAACGTCTCGTCCATGGCGTCCATGATGCCTTCCGACTCGTCACGCATATGAGTGCAATAGATGCCGCCGTATTCGCGCAGGTCCTCGCACACGCGAATCACCTCTTCCGTGGTGGCCGGCATGGCCGTGGTGTAGGCCAGCCCTGTCGAAACGCCGATGGCTCCAGCCTGCAGCGCCTGCGCGGCAAGCTCCCGCATACGCGTGATCTCGGCATCGGACGCAGGCATGCCAAGATCCTCCATAGTCGCCACACGCAGAGTCGTATGCCCAACGAGCGCGGCAAAGTTGGTGGCTGGCGGCTGTCGACGCAGCGCATCGAGATAACCGGCGAACGATGGATACTGAAACCAGTCGCCGCTGCGGTCGAGCAGGTCCAGCGGCGGCGTGACCGGCTGCGGTACGCCTCTTGGCATAGGCGCCAGGGATATGCCGCAGTTGCCGGCCACCACTGTCGTCACTCCCTGGGATATCTTGGGGCTCATGTCGGGGCTGGACAGCAGCATCCTGTCATCATGGGCATGCGCATCGATGAAGCCCGGCGCTACAATCAGGCCGGTGACGTCGATCACCTGGCGCGCCGGCTCGCCGGACAGATCGCCGATGGCCTCGATACGCTGCCCCACGATACCGACGTCCGCGTCCCGGCGTGGCGCGCCGGTGCCATCGATGACGGTTCCGTGCTTGAAAATCAAATCGAACATGCTTGCTCCTTTCTCAGCGCGTGCTGCCCAGTTGTTCGCGGATTTCCCAGCCTCCGCCCTCTGTCCGTACAAGCGCCTCGCTGTAAAGATAGGCAGTTGTACAGGCATGCCGAGGCAGCAGCATCACGCGATCGCCGACATCCAGGCCGCCGGCGTCGACCACGACATGCTCTTCATTCATCAGCACGATCGGGCTGTCCCAGCGAAAGCGGTCGGCCATTGGCTTGTCCGGAGCAATGGCCTTTGATCCCGCATCGAGCGTAATGCGCGAGCCATGCCGTGAAATGACTGTCGCAAGCACGAAAGCCGCAGGCTTCCATTGCAGATGCGGCAAATCGGCGTCATGCTGGGAACTGGAGTAGGCCCAGCTGCCGGGTCCGACATAGGTCGCCAGATCCCCTGGCCAGAGATCGAAACTGTAGCTGGTGCCTGCAATTACCTCAGAAGCAAGGCCGGCGGCGGCGCCCCGTGCCACGAGAGGACGCAGCCGATCGGCAAGCGCAGCTACCTGGCTGCGGCGCAGCTTGATATCACGATCGTGGATATGTCCGTCATAGACATGCCATCCGCCAAAGGATCCCAGCTCGTGCGCGCCCAGCGCCAGCTCCAGCGTCTCTGCCTCGATGGGCGCGCCCGTACGACCCAGCCCTGGATCAAGGTCGATGTGCAGATGCAGGTTGTCCGGCCAGAATCCCGGCTGTACCGCAGACCTCCATGCATCCAGGCCCTGCCTGGAATCGACGAGAGCCCCCAGCGATGCCTGCGGGTGCTGTCGGGCCAGCCCGAGAAAAGAGGCAAGATGCCGTGCATTTACGGTGGGATAGGCCCACAGCACTCTGGAGGCGCCGGCCGCCAGGACCATGCTCGCCTCTGCGACGGTAGCGACCTTGAACGCCGCTACGCCCTCTTCGACCAGCCGGGAAACGATCCAGCCGGCCCTGTGCGTTTTGACGTGCGGCATCAGGCGCCCAATGCCGCCGCAGCGGTCGGCTGTCATCCGAAGGTTATGCAGCACGGCGCCTTCAAAGACGACGAAACACGGCGTAGCGGCGCTTGCGGGCGGACAGTCGCGCTGCTCCAGGGCATCCGCCCTATGCGAAGAGGACAAGGTGGTAATCATGATATCCAGACGGCAGGCTTGCAGGTGATGAAAGTGTGTCCTAGGGTTTGTACGGGCATAAAAACACCAGATCAAGTAATATCATTACACAACAATTTGAGGTTTCGCGCTATCGATATCCGTATCATGCCTAAAAATCCCTTTAATTTCCATTAATTTGTAAAAAAATACCAAATCGAGTGATGCTATTTTATTCTGATAAGTAATTTTATTACATAACGGAGACAAGCAACATGAAAAGATCTTTGCTAGCTATTGCTTCCCTGGTTGGCTGTATTGCCTTGCCTGTGCAAGCGGCCAGTCCCGCCGACTCATGGCCAGACAAGCCCGTTACCGTGATCATGCCTTATGCGGCCGGCGGTTCGGCCGATGTGCTCACCCGCATCGTCTTCAACGAATTGGCCAAAGAACTGGATGCCTCATTCGTAATCGAGAACCGGCCCGGCGCAGGCGGAACCATTGCCACGACAGTACTCAAGCGCCAGAAGCCCGACGGCTACACATTGGGTTACGCCAACGTCAACACACTGAGCGTGAATCCGTCGCTGTTCAAGCAACTGCCATACGATCCCAATGAGGATTTCGAGCCTGTCGGCATGATGTTCAATCTTTACAACGTACTTGCCGTGCGCGCCGATCATCCCGCAAAAACAGCGGCCGATCTGCTGAAACTCATCAAGGACAACCCCGGGAAATTCTCATATGGCGCTTCGGGCATAGGCACCAGCGGCCATATTGGCGGCGAACAGCTCAGGGTCATGGCGGGTCTCGACGTGCAATTTGTGCCGTACCAGGGCGACCCGCAATCCCTGCAGGATCTGGTCGGAGGCCGTATCGAATACAGCGTGAACAACTCCTCCGTGGTGATGCCGCTGGTTGAAACCGGAAAGCTGCGCGCCCTGGCGATAACCGCCTTGAAGCGTGTTCCACTTTTTCCGGATATCCCCACCTTCGACGAATCCGGAATCAAGGGCTATGAAAATGTGTCCTGGGGAGGGATCGTCGTTCCCAAGGGGACCCCTCAGCCCATCATCGACAAGCTCAATGCAGCGCTGAACAATGCCTTGCGTACGGATTCCGCGCGAGAAACCATGAGCAAGCTTGGAGCTGTCGCCGCTCCCGGCACACCGGCGGACTTCCGCACGCTGATCCGCAACGAGCAGATCAAGTATCGCGACCTCATCGAATCCGCCAACATTCCAAAACTCGACTGATCAGCTTGTTTGCGACACAGCGATGATGCGCCGATCGGTTGCGGCCACAACAGGCTTGAAGGCAGATGAGGCGGCTTTCGATCCGAGCGGCTCAACGGCAACGTGCCTGCTATAGTTGGATATTTACGCCATGCCGCATGCGCGGAGGCTGAACATCCGGCTGCATCGGCGAAACCTTGCGGGGGCTGGCATGGCCAGCGCCCGTTTTCATCATGCCAATCAGCACAAACAATCTCCTGCAGGAACTCCAGGAACGCTTGCCCAGCCTATCCCCTTCCCAGGGTCTCGTGGCTCGCGTCATTTTGTCCGATCCCCAGGCAGCAGCCGTCGCCACTGTCGAGGAACTGGCCAAAAAAGCCGGCGTCTCGATGCCAACGATCGTCCGGACCTGCCGCAGCTTCGGCTACATGTCGGTACGCGATTTCATGGTCGCCCTGGCGCAAAGCTATGCAGCCAGCGGGTCGCACCTGCACCGCAGCGTACTCGCCACGGACAGCACCTCGGACGTCGCCAGCAAAGTCATTTACAGCGCAATTTCATCGCTACGGGAACTGGTCCAGAACATGGACGCGGAGATAATCGACAAGGTCACAGACCGCATGGCGGCCGCAGAGCGCATTGACTGCTATTCGGTCGGGGCGTCCTCAACCTTCATTGCCAACGAATTGCAAAGCCGGCTATTTCGATTGCGCGTACCTTCGAACTCGATCTTCGATGCCAACCAGCAGTTGGTATCGGCCAGCACGCTCGGCCCCAAGGGAATCGCATTCATTATCTCGCATCTCGGGCGCATGCCATACACACTCGATGCCGCACGCTATGCGCGCGCCCATGGAGCGACGGTCATTGCCCTGACCCAGCCCGGAACGCCGCTTGCCGAAATCTCGGACTTGGTGCTGGCCGTATCGCCTCCGCAAGATCCTCTGCGCTCGGTAGGGACCGAAACCTATCTCGCCCATCTCGTTCTCATCGAGATCCTGATGGTGCGCCTGGCGCAGAAACTGGGGCCCGTCGCCGTGCACGATCTGCAGCGATTCAAGCGGTTGATGCACGAGTATGGATTCGACAGCTCCGCATACGTAAACGCGATCGACAGCCGGAACGAACCGGATGGCAGTTCGCAAGACGCGACATAATGCCCTCCTCGCGACATCATCATCACGGGGGTAAACTGTCTGCTTGGACTCCCTGAGCCTGGAAGGAGAAAGTTTTGCCATCTGCAACGCACCAACCTGTCGATTCATCGCTGACGCAAGCGGCGATGTATCTGGTTCTGACCATCAATCCCGGAGCCGCTCCCCTGGATGCCGTGCGCGACTTCTGCGCGGATCTGTCGGGACTGCTGCGTTCTGTCGGCTTTCGTGATCTCGATGGACGCCTGTCCTGTATCCTGGGAATCGGCTCCGAGGCCTGGGATCGCCTGTTCGGATCGCCCAAGCCCAAGGAACTGCACCCCTTCAAGGAAATTCAAGGCGTACACCACGCCGTATCCACGCCAGGCGACATCCTGCTGCACATCCGCGCCACGCGCATGGATCTGTGCTTCGAGCTGGCCGCACAGATCACGTCGCGTCTGGGCGAGGCGGTTGCCGTTGTGGATGAAGTGCATGGATTCCAGTATTTCGACAACCGTGATCTGCTGGGCTTCGTAGACGGCACCGAAAACCCCACTGGCGGGGAAGCGGTCGACGCCACCGTCATCGGTGACGAAGACGACGATTTCGCCGGCGGCAGCTACGTGATCGTGCAGAAGTACCTGCACGACATGGCCGGCTGGAACAGGCTGCCCGTCGAAATGCAGGAAAAAATCATCGGCCGCAGCAAGCAGACCAACATCGAACTGGACGACGACGTAAAGCCGACCTGGGCGCATAACGCGCTGACCGTGATCGAGGAAGACGGCGAAGAGCTGGACATCGTACGCAGCAACATGCCCTTCGGCGACATTGGCAAGGGCGAATTCGGCACTTACTTCATCGGCTATGCCAAGTCCCCGAGCCGTATCGAGCAGATGCTGGAGAACATGTTCATCGGCCGCCCGCCAGGCAACTACGACCGATTGCTGGACTTCAGCCGCGCCGTCACGGGCTCGCTGTTCTTCGTCCCCTCGGTCGATTTCCTGGACAATGTACCGGAAATCAGCACGCCGCAATCCCTCATTGAAACCTCACCGGGCAACAGTGTGACCGATAGTTCACTGGGCATCGGCTCACTCAAAGGAGAACCCTCGCATGAACAACCTGCATCGTAAACTTGCTCCGATATCAGATGCCGCCTGGGAGCAGATCGAGGAAGAGGCCTCCCGCACGCTCAAGCGCTACCTCGCGGCCCGGCGAGTCGTGGATGTCGCCGACCCTCAAGGGGCGGCTCTTGCCGCCATCGGTACCGGCCATCTCAACGACATCCAGGCTCCGGATGACGGCATCCGCGCCGGGCAGCATCAGGTTCAGGCATTGGTGGAATTGCGCGTGCCATTCGAGCTGTCGCGCCGGACGCTCGACGATGTCGAGCGCGGCTCCGATGACCCTGACCTGCAACCGCTGAAAGATGCCGCGCGCAAGATCGCCTACGCGGAAGACCGGGCCGTGTTCGACGGCTACGCCGCAGCCGGCATCCAGGGCATGCGCCCAGGCTCTGACAATCCGGCGACGACGCTGCCGTCCGATATCACCCGCTATCCCGCCGTCGTGGCGCAAGCGCTGAGCCAGCTTCGCCTGGCTGGCGTCAACGGTCCTTATATCCTGGTGCTCGGAGAGAAGGCCTTTGCCGCCGTCAGCGGCGCTTCCGACGACGGCTATCCGCTGTTAAAGCATATCCGTCCTCTGCTGGACGGCGACATCGTCTGGGCGCCCGGCATCGAAGGCGGCGTGCTGCTCAGCACCCGCGGCGGAGACTTCTCGCTGCATCTGGGGCAGGACATATCGATCGGCTACCAGTCGCACACAGACAGCGTCGTGAACCTGTACCTGCAGGAAAGCTTCACCTTCCGCCTGCTGTCTCCCGAAGCCGCCGTGGCGCTGATGCCGTCAGCGGGGAAATAATACAGGCACCGGCTTGCCGGTTCGCGTATAAAAAGGGCCAAGTGAGACACAATCACTTGGCCCTTTTTTCGGTAAAACCGACGGAAGCGCACCTTAGAACGGAATATCGTCGTCCATATCAGCCAGATTCGCCGCCGCGGGCGCCTGCGGCGCCGCCGGGCGCGGCTGCGCGGGCTGCTGCTGCGGACGGGATTGCGGAGCCGGCGCGCCGCCGTATTCCGTGCCGCCGTAGCTGCTGCCGCTGCCACCTTCGCCGCCGCCCTCGCGGCCGCCCAGCATCTGCATCTGGTCCGCCACGATTTCGGTGGCGTAGCGGTCCTGGCCGGTGTCCTTGTCCTGCCACTTGCGGGTCTTCAGCCGGCCCTCGACGTAGACCGAGCGGCCCTTGCGCAGGTATTCGCCGGCGATTTCGGCCAGGCGGTTGTAGAACACCACGCGGTGCCATTCGGTTTCTTCTCGGCGCTCGCCGGAATTGCGGTCCTTCCAGGCGCTGGTAGTGGCGATGGAAACGTTGCAGATGGCCGCGCCGTCCGGGCTGTAGCGCACTTCGGGATCACGGCCCAGATTACCAACGAGGATGACTTTGTTTACGGATGCCATGACGGAGCCCCTTTAACCAATTCTTGAGGATATTCGATAAGGCGATATGCTAACAGACGCCGCCGTCCGCTGTACGCACCGGGGATGTTTCTGTCTCAGGCGGATACATTGTCCTGCCTTCCCGCCCGGGCCACCAGGAACCAGCAGAATGCCAGCGCGGACGAGGCCAGGAATACCGTCTGCATGCTGGCGTAGGCGGCCAGCATGCCCCCTACCGCTCCGCCGGCGAATACGCCCAGCGACTGCGCCGTGTTGTAGACCCCCAGGGCCAGCCCCTTGAGATCGGACGGCGACGTGCGCGACACCAGCGAAGGCTGCAAGGCCTCGAGTATGTTGAACGAAATGAAAAAACCCACCAGCAGCACGGCGACGGCGGCGAAACTCTGGCTGGCCAGCGGCATGAGCGCCAGCACCACCACCAGCCCGGCGACCGCCACCTGCAGCGAAGTATGGTGGATATGCCGGGTTTCGGTATAGAACACCGCCGGCACCATCAGCACGAACGACAGCAGGATGATGGGCAGGTAGATTTCCCAGAGGCTGTCCGACGCATAGCCGCCCAGGCGCATCAGCATGGCGGGCGCCACGATGAAGATCGACATCAGGATGAAATGCAGACAGAACACGCCGAAATTCAGCCGCAGCAGCCCCGCATGCCCCAGCACCTCGCGGGGACGGGCCTGCATGGCGGCCACCGGCCCCTGGGGAGCGTCCGGCACCACGAACAGCGCAATGAGCAGGCAAAGCAGTCCGAGCGCGCTGATGACCCAGAACAGGCCAGACAGGCCGTAGCTGCCCACCAGCAGCGGCGACGCCACCAGGGAAATGGCGAACGACACGCCGATCGACCCGCCCACCATGGCCATGGCCCTGGTGCGGACCTCCGGCCGGGTGACATCCGCCACCCAGGCCGTGATGGCGGCGGAGATGGCGCCCAGCCCCTGCATGGTGCGTCCGATGATCACGCCGTTGATGTCGTCGGTCAGCGCACAGACCACGCCGCCGGCGATGAACAGCAGCAGGCCGCCCACGATGACGGGCCTGCGCCCGAAGCGGTCGGACGCCATGCCCAGCGGAATCTGCATGATGGCCTGCGTCAGCCCGTAGGCGCCCAGCGCGATGCCTACCTTTGCCGCGTTGCTGCCGCCCGCCAGCGCCTGCGCGGCCACGGCGAACACGGGCGTCAGCAGGAACAGGCCCAGCATGCGCACGGCGAACAGCAGGGCAAGCGCGATGCTGGCCTTGCGCTCGACAGGTGTCAGGCGCAGCTTGGCGCGAGGTTTTCTGCCTGCGGGTACGGAAGAATGGGACATAGGGAGAACGCTCGGATTCGTATGACTGATATTACTGAAACAGCAGGAACGCCGCCCGGGAAAGCACTGATTGCCTCATGGGGATTCGCGCGACGGATGACTGCGCGTTATAGTAACAAGTTAACCTCCGGAAACAGACCAATTCCCTGATGCAAGCCATACGAATCCGTGGTGCCCGCACGCATAACCTGAAGAACATCTCGGTCGACCTGCCTCGCCACAAGCTGGTGGTGGTGACCGGGCTGTCGGGCTCCGGGAAATCCTCCCTGGCCTTCGATACGCTGTATGCCGAAGGCCAGCGCCGCTATGTGGAAAGCCTGTCGGCCTACGCCCGCCAGTTCCTGCAACTGATGGACAAGCCCGATGTCGATCTGATCGAAGGCCTGTCGCCCGCCATTTCCATCGAGCAGAAATCCGCCGGGCACAACCCGCGCTCCACGGTCGGCACCATCACCGAGATCCACGACTACCTGCGGCTGCTGTACGCCCGCGTCGGCACGCCCTACTGCCCTGAGCACGGCCTGCCGCTGCAGGCGCAGAGTGTGGCGCAGATGGTGGACAAAGTGCTGTCCTGGGAGGACAGCACCCGCATGGCCATCCTGGCGCCAGTGGCGCGCGCGCGCAAAGGCACGTTCGAGGACGAGCTCGTCAGCCTGCAGGCGCAAGGCTTCGTGCGCGTGCGCATCAATGGAGAAATGCTGGATATCGATGCCGTCGAGGCCCTGCCCAAGTCGGGACGCCACGATATCGATGTCGTGATCGACCGGCTGCGCATCCGCCAGGACAACCGCCAGCGCCTGGCCGAAAGCTTCGAGACCGCGCTGCGCCTGGCCGATGGCCGCGCCCTGGCGCTGAACATGGACACGGAGGAAGAGCAGGTCTTCTCCAGCCACTACGCCTGTCCGGTCTGCAGCTACAGCCTGGCAGAGCTGGAGCCGCGCCTGTTCAGCTTCAACAATCCGGCCGGCGCCTGCCCCTCCTGCGACGGCCTGGGACATGTGGATTTCTTCGACCCCAGGCGGGTCGTGGCCTTTCCGGAGATCAGCCTGGCCTCCGGCGCCATTCCCGGCTGGGACCGGCGCAACGCATTCGCCCACACGCTGCTGTCCAGCCTGGCCGCGCATTACCAGTTCGACCTCGAGACCCCGTTCGAGCAGTTGCCGGAACCGGTGCGCAACATCCTGCTGCATGGCTCGGGCGAAGAGAAGATTTCTTTTCTGTACTTGGGCGAGAAAGGCCGGACCACCGTCAAGACGCATGCCTTCGAGGGCATACTGCCCAATCTGGAACGGCGCTGGCGCGAAACGGACTCCAGCGCGGTGCGCGAAGAGCTGTCCAAATACCGAGCCACCCAGGTCTGCCCGGACTGCCAGGGCTCGCGCCTGCGCAGGGAAGCCCGCAATGTCCTGATCGGCAACGACCGGGGCGAAGGCGAGCGCCTGGGACTGCCCATCTATGCCGTGGAAGCGCTGGCGCTGTCCGATTGCCTGGCATGGTTCCAGCAGCTCGAGCTGAGCGGTGCGAAGAAAGACATCGCGGAACGCATCATCCGCGAAATCGAGTCCCGCCTGCAGTTCCTGAACAATGTCGGCCTGAACTACCTGTCGCTGGACCGCAGCGCCGATACTATTTCCGGCGGAGAAGCCCAGCGCATCCGCCTGGCCAGCCAGATCGGCTCGGGACTGACCGGCGTCATGTATGTGCTGGACGAACCTTCCATCGGCCTGCACCAGCGCGACAACCATCGCCTGATCCAGACGCTGCAACACCTGCGCGACCTGGGCAACAGCGTGATCGTCGTGGAGCACGACGAAGACATGATCCGCGCCGCCGACTACGTTGTGGACATGGGGCCGGGCGCTGGCGAAAGCGGTGGACGGATCACCGCGCAAGGGGATCCCGCCAGCCTGCAGGACAATCCAGACTCGCTCACCGGCAAGTACCTGAGCGGCGCCCTGAAAATCTCCATCCCCCAGCCCGCCCCCATCACCGGGGATACGCCCTGGCTGCGCCTGGAGGGCTGTCGCGGCAATAACCTGCAATCGGTGAATCTCGCCATTCCCACCGGCAGCTTCGTCTGCGTCAGCGGCGTATCGGGCTCCGGCAAATCCACGCTCATCAACGACACCCTGGCCGCAATCGCCGCGCGAGACCTGAACCGCGCGCAGACGGAGCCCGCGCCATTCGACCGCATCGAAGGGCTGGAGCATTTCGATAAAGTCATCACTGTGGACCAGAGCCCCATCGGCCGGACGCCGCGCAGCAACCCAGCCACCTATACGGGGTTGTTTGCTCCCATACGCGAACTGTTCGCCGGCGTGCCCGAAGCGCGCACGCGCGGATACGACCCCGGCCGCTTCTCGTTCAATGTCAAGGGCGGCCGCTGCGAGGCCTGCCAGGGCGATGGCGTGGTCAAGGTGGAAATGCACTTCCTGCCCGACATGTACGTGCCCTGCGACGTGTGCCACGGCAAGCGCTACAACCGCGAGACGCTGGACATCCGCTATCGCGGCCACAACATCAGCGAAGTACTGGATCTGACCGTGGCGCAGGCCATGCCTTATTTCGAGGCGGTGCCCGTCATATCGCGCAAGCTGCAGACACTGATGGACGTGGGGCTGTCCTATCTGCGGCTGGGGCAAAGCGCCACCACGCTGTCGGGCGGCGAGGCGCAGCGCGTGAAGCTGTCGCTGGAGCTGTCCAAGCGCAGCACGGGCCGCACCCTGTACATCCTGGACGAGCCCACCACCGGCCTGCATTTCCAGGACATCGCGCTGCTGCTGGAAGTGCTGCGCAAGCTGGTCGCAGCCGGCAACACGGTCGTCGTCATCGAGCACAACCTGGATGTCATCAAGACCGCCGACTGGATCGTGGACATGGGTCCGGAAGGCGGCAAGGGCGGCGGACGCATCGTGGCGCAGGGCCGGCCGCGGGATATCGCCGACAACCCGGAAAGCCATACGGGGCGCTATCTGAAGCCGCTGCTCGACAACGCCTGACGGCTGCCCTTGCCCAAGGCTACGATTAGCGCAACTCATCCACTACGACAGTATTAATCGTTTGTCGCAATAAGCTGCACTACTTAACATGAATCGACCATGCGGCCCAGCGCTTCCAGCGCCGGCGCAGCGTGGCCGGCCCGCCTCCTGCGGCCGGAGACTCCATCATTCACGTTTAGGGTTGCACAATGAACGATCAAGAACTGCGGGAATCGATCCGTCGACGATTTCTGGAAGTCGATACCTCCAACGTCGCTGATGTGCTGGACGAAATGGGCTATCCCGACCAGGGCCTTGCCGCTCAGTTCCAGCAACAGACAGGCAGCCAGCGCCTGGCAGGCTGGGCCTATACCATCCGTGGCCAGATGACCCCCTTCCCCCTGGGAGGCGACGCAGACAAGATGAAAGCCTGCCAGGGCCTGCGGGCGGGAGATGTGTCCGTCTGGTCCGGCGACGGCGACGGCATCTGCTATTTCGGCGAGCTCATCACTATCGGCATGCAGGAGCGCGGCAGCGTCGGCGCCATCGTCGATGGCGGATTGCGCGATACGCGCTGGATCGGCAAGCTGGACTTCCCCGTGTTCGGCCGCTTCAAGACGCCGGTACAGTCCATCGGACGCTGGAAGGTCAACGCCTGGAACGTGCCTGTCTATATGGAAGGCGCAACCGGCCGCCGCGTCGTCGTCAATCCCGGAGACTTCATTCTTGGCGACGACGATGGCGCCATCGTCATCCCCCAGGCCATCGTCCAGGAAGTGCTGGAGCGTTCTGAGGCCCTGACCCGGAAAGAAATGGAGATACGCGCCAGCCTGCAGAAAGGCATGACGCTCGCCCAGGCCCTGGAGCAATTCGGCCACGTTTGAAACCAGTCCCGCCCGCAAGGGATGAGGCGACACCGTCCCTTGCCAGCTGCCTCAGGCAAACATGCAGTCCGATTCAGTCCCAGCTACTAACGGAGCATAAAATGTCCACCAAGAAGATTCGCAGAACATGGCAGTGTCTCGCTTTTTCCCTTCCTCTCATGCTCGTCGGCATGTCGGCGCATGCCGCCACTGACGCCTGGCCCGAACGCCCCGTGCGCGTCATCGTTCCCTTCCCCGCCGGAGGCATCAACGATACCGTGGCCCGCATTGCGCTGAACCACCTTGGCACCACGATGAATACCGGTATCGTCGTGGAAAACCGTCCGGGCGCGGGAGGCACCATCGGCACGCTGGCCGCGGTCCAGAGCCCTGCCGACGGCTACACCTTCCTGCTGGGGGCGGCCAGCACCATTGCCGTAGCGCCGCAGCTGTACCGTGACGCCGCCTACAAGCCGGAGACGGATCTCACTGCGATCGGAGGCATTGCATCGGTTGCCAGCGTGGCGGTCGCGGCGGCGGATACTCCCTGGAAAAGCCTGGACGACCTGATCAGGCACGACAAGGAAAAGCCCGCCACGCTGCACTATGGCTCCGCAGGCGCGGGTACGAGCCATCATGTGCAGACCGAGCTGCTGAAGCTCAAGACCGGCGCCAAGTGGATCCATGTGCCCTACCGGGGCGGCGCGCCCGCCATGACGGACCTTATCGGCAAGCAGATCGAACTGATGCTCGAACCCCTGCCTACGGCATTGAGCCACATCCAGTCCGGCCGGGTCGTTGCGCTTGGCGTGACCAGCGCCCAACGCTCCCCCACATTGCCGGATGTCCCGACCTTCCAGGAACTGGGTATCCAGGACTACGAGGCCACGACATGGTTCGGGCTGTTTGCGCCAAAAGGGCTGGCGCAGGACATCGCCGGCAAGATGTCGGCAGCCTTGCAGAAGACCTTGCAAAGCGACGCACTGAAACAGGATTTCGCTTCGCGTGGCATCGATGTCTATACGGGAGATCGCCAGGCATTCGAGCAATTCGTCGGGACGGAAACCAGGCTCTGGGGGGATGTCATCAGGGACGCCGGCATTACCGTCGAATAGAAGGCCTGCCGGCCAAAAACAAAGCTCCATTACAGCTTGCCTGTAATGGAGCTTTTCCGCTTTTCGAGCGCTACACCGAAGCGATCAGCCCGCCGTCCACGCGCACGATGCTTCCGGTAATGTAGGACGCCTGGCGACTTGCCAGGAATGCCGCCACGGCGCCGTATTCCTGCGGCTCGCCATATCGCTTCACGGGGATCGAACTCGTACTCTCCTGTACGACGCTTTCGTAGCTGCGGCTCTCCCGCTCCGCGCGCGCTTTGTCCAGGGCAACGATGCGGCGTGTGGCGATACGGCCGGGAATGATCAGGTTGCTGGTAATGCCGTCGCCGCCGACTTCGCGCGCCAGGGTCTTGGACCAGCCTGCCAGCGTGCTGCGCAATGCATTCGACAGGCCCAGACTGGGAATCGGCGCGACAACGCCAGAAGAAGCGCTGGTGATGATGCGCCCCCAGCCGCGCTCCTTCATCGATGGCAGCACCAGGTCCGTCATGCCGATGACCGACATTACCATCGATGTGAAATGCGACTCCCACAGCTTCCGGTCCACTCCTTGCACCGTACCGGGCGGGGGCCCTCCCGTATTGTTGAACAGGATGTCCACCGGTCCGAGTTCACGCACCAGCTCCCCATGCCATTCCCGGAACTGGTCCACCTTCGCCAGATCCCATGTTCTGCAGACGACGCGGCCGCCCTCCCGCGCAATGGCCGCCTTGGTCGCCTCCAGGCTGGACGCATCGATATCGCACGCCACAACCGTCGCGCCTTCGCGTGCCAGCGCCAACGCCACCGCGCCGCCCAATCCGCCGCCCGCCCCATGTACCAGGGCAATCCTGCCTTCCAAGCCAAAGTCCATCTTTCTTCCTCCTGTTTCTTGCCGGGTGTGTCTTCACACATGAAATCTCAGGTGCCCACGCACAGCGGAGCCCGCATCTTGCGCAGCAATGCAATGACACTCTGCGCCGTGATGCGGCCGGTCTTGGGGTTCTCCGACGGGATATTCTGGATTTCCATCGACAGGACGGCCGAATCGGAATCGACCTCTATCCTGTGCACATTGCGCGTCAGCGCCGGATCGGCCCAGATTTCCAGCGTGGTCCGATCCGGCCCTATGCCCGCCATCGACAGGCTGACAGCCACATTCAGGTTGGCCGGAAATCCAATCGCCGCTTCGCGCGGCGTTCCCCTGAAGATCATCGTCGCTTCAGTGATTCCCGAAATATCGATATTGTTCTGTTCCAGGTACGGAGCGCCCAGCAGGCCGCGTACGGGCTTGCGCGTAATCATGCGCACGGAATGGATCTCCCCTTCCGCAGCTGCCGTCAATGCATCCAGGCCCAGGATGGCGCCGGACGGCACGAGAATCTGTCCGCCATGCTCGGAGGCCAGATCGATCAATTCCGGATGGGAGAGGATAGCGCCACTGCTGAGCACCACGACTTTCTTGCCCGCCTTGAGCACATCTCTTGCTATCACAGGCAATAACGCGGCGGGAGCGCATTCCACCACGATATCGCACAAGGGCTCAAGCGCATCGATGGCAACGACGGCCGGATTGGCATGCGCCAATGATATGGGCAGCGGCCCGTCCGGATTGCGCACCCCTACCGCGGCAAGCTCCAGGCCATGAACGCCCTTATCCAATGCCTGCGCCAGCGATCTGCCTATGGCGCCCATTCCGGCAATGCCGACACGTATCGTACTCATGCAGCTGTCCTTCGTTATCTGGTAGCGGGCGGAATTGCCCGGTACCAGCATACTAGGAAGCTGCGGCAGTCCCGACAAACGATTTGTTGTGCGCAGTGGCATTAGCCTGGCTAATGCCAGGCGACAAAGCCGCCTGCTCCAGTATCCACTCGCGGAACAATCGCATGGATGGCCGTTGCGCCGACGCCCTGCTGGTGAGGAAGTAATAAGCGCCGGCGCTGGCGACGGGTTCGATATCGGGCAGCAGGACCTGCAGCTCATTACGGCCCGGATAGCCGTCCAGCAGGACATCGGGCACCAGTGCGATACCTCGCTGCTCGTGCGCGGCGCGCAGGGCAAAGTAGAAATGCCCGAATTCCGCCCTGGGCGCGGCAGGATCCAGCTCGATACCGTACGCAGCCAGCCAATCGCGCCAGGCATTCGGCCGCGATGCTGTATGCACGAGTTCCCGATGCGCGAATTCGGCAACGGACCTCACCTTGCCATGCTGCCGCACCCAGGCCTTGGATGCGACCGGCACCATGACATCGGGAAATATCAGATCGGCCTGTATGTCGTCCCAGCGCTCCAGCATCACGAGATCGATCGCCGGAGCATGCGGAGGATACTGCCGGCCCGGAAAAGCGCCGACGCGCAAGGCCACGTCGATACCCTGGGCCTGCATGTCGACTGGGCGGATATCGGACACGACACGCACCTCGATCGTCGGATGCAGGGCCGTAAACGCATCCAGTCGCGGCATCAGCCAGAGCATGCTGAGCGTAGGAATGCTGCTGAGGATCAGTACTTCGTGACGCCCCTGGTTGACGATGCGCTCGGTGGCCTTCTCCAGGTCCTCCAGCAGGCGGCGGCAAACCTCGTAGTACAGCATGCCGTCATCCGTCAACGCCACCTTGCGCGTCTGGCGCAAAAACAGCGGCTTTTCCAGGAAGCCCTCCAGCTTCCTTACCTGAAGGCTGACGGCTCCCTGCGTCACGCACAGCTCCTGCGCAGCCAACGTGAAGGAACGATGCCGCGCCGCTGCCTCAAAGGCGCGTATGGCCACCAGCGGCGGTAGATACCGTTTCATTGATTCATGCCTCCTGCAAGTTCCGCATCGGAATGGTTGCACGCAACCTTATCATGCACCCGCCCGGCAAGTGGAAACCGCGGGAGATGCCGCCCAGGCAGGCTTGTGAGTCACTCCCGACTGAAGTCGGGAGCTTCCTCGCTTGTCCCCGACCTGAAGCCCGGGCTCGCGCTTTGGCCCGTGGTCAATCCATACGGAACAGCTGCTTGTGCTCCCGGATGGCGTAGCGATCGGTCATGCCGGCGATGTAGTCTGCGATCGCCCTGGCCTGGGTCACCTTGTCGTTCCTGCGGTATTCATCCGGCAGCAGGCGCGGATCCTCCAGGAAGGCGGAGAACAGCTCGCGCACGATGCGCCTGGCCTTGCCGGTCATGCGCATGACGCGGTAGTGCCGGTACAGGTTATGCATGAGAAAGCGCTTGAGGTCATCGGCCTGTGCGCGCAGCTCCGGCGAGAACGCCACCAGCATGGGAAGCGCGCGCACGTCATCCGCCGATTGCGGGCCGTGCTTGCGGATGTTTTCCTGCGTGGTCTGCGTCAGGTCGGTGACCAGCGTGTTGATCATGGCGCGGATGATTTCCGACACCAGGCGGCGCTTGTCCGCGGAGGGATAGCGCCTGGCGGCCTGCTCGTAGTGGCTGGCGAAGATTTCCACCGACTGCAACTGGTCCATCGTGATCAGGCCCGAGCGCAGGCCGTCGTCGATATCATGGTTGTTGTAGGCGATCTCGTCGGCCAGATTGGCCAGTTGCGCCTCGAGGGAGGGGCGCATGCGCTTCAGGAAGCGCTCGCCCACGTCGCCCAGCAGACGGGCATGGCTGGCGGAGCAATGCTTGAGTATGCCTTCGCGCGTTTCGAAGCAAAGGTTCAGGCCGTTGAACGCCGCATAGCGCTCTTCGAGCTCATCGACGATGCGCAGGCTCTGCAGGTTGTGCTCGAATCCGCCTGCTTCGGGCGCGAGGTCGCGCATGCAATCGTTGAGTTCATCCTGTCCCGCATGCCCGAACGGCGTATGGCCCAGGTCGTGCGCCAGGGAAATGGCTTCGGTCAGCTCTTCGTGCAATTGCAGGTTGCGCGCCAGGGTGCGGCCGATCTGCGCCACTTCCAGGCTGTGCGTCAGGCGCGTACGGAACAGATCGCCTTCGTGGTTGACGAACACCTGAGTCTTGTATTCCAGGCGCCGGAAAGCGCTGCAATGAATGATGCGGTCGCGGTCGCGCTGGAAGGCGCTGCGTCCGACAGGCGGCGGCTCCTGATGCCGGCGGCCGCGCGATTGTTCCGGATGACTCGCGTATGGCGCCAGCATGGCTTCAGCCCTGTTCCGTCGCCGGCTGCGCGGCTTGCGCCAGCACCTGCCGCAGATCCGCGTCCGGCACGGCTTGCGAACGCGCCTCGCCGATGCGCGGCAGCAGCACAAAGCGCAGTTGCCCGCCCTCCGTCTTCTTGTCGACCTGCATCAGGTCGATCCAGCGGTCCGTGCCGAGGTCCGGCGGCGCTACGGGGCAGCCGATGGCCTCGACCAGCGAACGCACCCGCGCCACGCTGTCCGCCGGCAGCCCCAGCACGCGCGCCGAGAGTTCCGCCGCCTGTATCATGCCGCAGCCCACGGCCTCGCCGTGCAGCCACTGGCCATAGCCCAGGCCCGCCTCGATGGCGTGACCGAAAGTATGGCCGAAATTCAGGATGGCGCGCAGGCCCGACTCGCGCTCGTCCGCCGACACCACCTGCGCCTTGAGCTCGCACGAGCGCACGATGGCATGGGCCATGGCCTGCGGGTCGCGCCGGCGCAGTGCGTCGGCATTGGCCTCGCACCATTCGAAGAAGGCCGGATCCATGATCAGGCCGTATTTGATGACCTCGGCCAGGCCGGCGGATACTTCGCGGTCCGGCAGAGTATTCAGGACGTCGGTGTCGATCTCGACGGCGACCGGCTGGTAGAACGCGCCGATCATGTTCTTGCCCAGCGGATGGTTGACGGCCGTCTTGCCGCCCACCGAGGAATCCACCTGCGCCAGCACCGTGGTCGGCACCTGGACGAAGCGCACGCCGCGCATGTAGCAGGCCGCGGCGAAGCCTACGATATCGCCGATGACGCCGCCGCCCAGCGCAACCAGCACCGCCTTGCGATCGAGCCGGTTCTGCAGCAGGGCATCGAAAATGAGGTTCAGCGTCTGCCAGTCCTTGTACTGCTCGCCGTCCGGCAGTTCGACGCGGATGACACGCTTGCCGGTGGACTCCAGCGCGGCGATGGCGCGCGAGGCATAGTGCGCGGCGACCGTGGGATTCGTGATCAGCGCAATGGCGGTGGCATCGGCGGGAATGCTGTCGCCCAGGCGGTCCAGGCGTCCCGGCGCCACATGGATGGGATAGCGTCCGCCCGGCGTATTGACTTCTACGGTATTCATGACAGCGTCTCGGTAGTTTCAAGTTTGTTGACCAGCGCCCTGGCGGCCTGCGCCGCCGTCATGGTGCCGGAGTCCAGGACCAGGTCGGCGGCTTCCTCGTAGAGCGGCTCGCGCAGCGCCAGCAATTCGCGGATGCGCGCGCGGGGATCCGGCGTCTGCAGCAGCGGGCGCGTGCGGTCGCGCTCCAGCCTGCGGAACAGTTCGTCGGCGTCGGCCCGCAGATAGATGACGGTGCCGCGCTCTTTCAGGAGCCTGCGGTTCTCCGGGGCCAGCACGGCGCCTCCGCCCGTGGCCAGCACGATGCCTGGCTTCAGGGAACATTCGTCGAGTTGCGCGGTCTCACGGCGGCGGAACCCTTCTTCGCCCTCGATTTCGAAGATCAGGGCGATACGGACGCCGCACTTGGCCTCCAGCGCATGATCCAGATCCACGAATTCGCGCCCGAGACACCGTGCCAGGATCCGCCCGATGGTCGTTTTCCCGGCCCCCATCATGCCGATCAGGAAAATCGGCCTGCCGTCCCGGCGCGCGGACGCCGGATGCGCGGCATCCGCCGTGCTGTCCGGCTCCTCGAAATCGTCCTGGCAATGCGAAGATTCACTCATAGTTGTGTATTATCCCATTTGTATCCTTGGGACGGGTGGCGGATCGCACCATCCTGTTACAAGAACCTGCATCCTACCTCACTGCCCCGGCACCATTGGCCTTAAAATCGCCCAATGACATCTTCCTCCACAGATACCCAAAGCGCTCCCGCCGGTTCCTGGCTCAAGCGCTTCATCCTGAAATCCGCCGTATTCCTGGCTGGCCTGGGGCTTTGCGGCGCATTATTGGGCACGCTTGCGCTCGCGCTGGCATGGCCCAACCTGCCCGACCTTTCCGCCATGATCGACTACCGCCCGCGCGTACCGCTGCGGGTATATACGTCGGACAACGTCCTGATCGGCGAATTCGGCGAGGAACGCCGCAATGTGTTGCGTTTCCACGAAATCCCGGATGTCATGAAATCGGCCATTCTATCAGCCGAGGACGACCGTTTTTACCAGCACGGCGGCATCGACTGGATGGGTGTCGCGCGCGCGATGCTGGCCAACCTGTCGAACATGTCCAAGAGCCAGGGCGCCAGCACCATCACCATGCAGGTGGCGCGAAACTTCTACCTGTCCTCCGAAAAAACCTATACCCGCAAGTTCTATGAGCTGCTGCTGACCTTCAAGATCGAGGCAACCCTGACCAAGGACCAGATCCTGGATCTCTACATGAACCAGATCTACCTCGGCCACCGCGCCTACGGCTTCGCGGCGGCATCGCGCACCTACTTCGGCAAGCCGCTGGCGGAAATCACGCCGGCCGAGGCCGCCATGCTGGCCGGCATCCCCAAGGCCCCCTCGCGCTTCAACCCCATCGCCAACTTCCAGCGCGCTACGACTCGCCAGCAGTACGTGCTGGCGCGCATGCGCAACCTGGGCTACCTGACCGAAGAAGAGTACCAAGAAGCCCTCAAACAGCCGATCGAACTGCGCTCGGCCACAGGCACGCCCTCCGGCGGCTACGCCATCCATGGCCAATACGTCGCGGAGCTGGCGCGCCAGTTGCTGTACGGTGTCTACCAGGACAACATCTATTCGCGCGGATTCAATATCTACACCACCGTCCACTCCCAGGACCAGGAGGCCGCCTATCGCGCCGTGCGCAACGGCATCCTCGACTACACCCGCCGCGCCCCCTTCCCTGGCCCTCAGGACAATATCGACCTTCCGAACGGCATCGAGAACGATCACGCGCGCCTGGACGCCCTGCTCGACGAACTGCAGGACAAGCATCCCGACCACGACGACATGCTGACCGGTCTGGTGCTCGATGCCAGCCCGACCAAGGTCACGGTGGCGCGCACGGCCCAGGAAATCATCGAAGTCACCAATCCCTCGGCGCTGAAGGTCGTCGCGCGCGGACTGGTCAAGAACGCCAACGACAAGGTGCGCATCCGCCGCGGTTCCGTGGTCTATGTGCGCAAGCACGGCGACTACTGGGAAATCATCAACATGCCCAGCGTCCAGGCGGCCTTCGTCTCCCTGCGCTCGCAGGATGGCGCCATCCAGGCCATGGTCGGCGGCTTCGAGTTCGGCGAGGGCAAATTCAACCGCGTCACCCAGGCATGGCGCCAGCCGGGCTCCAGCTTCAAGCCCTTCCTGTACGCGGCGGCGCT
Organism: Paracandidimonas soli; assembly: GCF_004342005.1. Lineage (GTDB taxonomy): Bacteria > Pseudomonadota > Gammaproteobacteria > Burkholderiales > Burkholderiaceae_B > Paracandidimonas > Paracandidimonas soli. The sequence continues at coordinate 207,331 of NZ_SMBX01000001.1, read as the reverse complement.
CGAGCGCGGGCTGACCCCATCCACGCAGATTTCCGACGAGCCGTTCCACCTGACCGCTGCGCAGACCGGATCGCGCCCCTGGAGCCCCAAGAACTACGGCAATACCTACGAGCCCATGCTCACCATGCGCCAAGCGCTGTACAAGTCCAAGAACATGGTGTCCATCCGCATCATGCAGGCGATCGGCGTCAACTACGTCCAGGACTACATCACGCGCTTCGGCTTCGACCGAGCCCGCAACCCCGCCGTGCTTCCCCTGGCGCTGGGTTCCGGCAACGTCACGCCCCTGCAGCTGGCCGGCGCGTACTCGGTATTCTCCAATGGCGGCTATCGCGTGGCGCCCTACCTGATCGACCGGGTCACCGACAGCTCGGGCAAGGTCATCATGCAGGCCCGCCCCACCGTGGCGGGAGACGTCAAGGCCAGGGTCATCGACGAACGCACGGCCTACGTCATGAACGACATGCTGCGCGGCGTCGCCCAGGCGGGCACGGGCGCGCGCGCCAGCCGCGAACTCAAGCGCACGGACATCGGCGGCAAGACCGGCACCACCAACGACTCCCACGATGCCTGGTTCGCCGGCTTCACGCCCAAGCTGGTGGGCATCGCATGGATGGGCTTCGACCAGCCCCGCTCGCTGGGTTCGCGCGAAACCGGCGGCGGCGCCTCGCTGCCCATCTGGCTGGAGTACATGCGGACCGCGCTGAAGGATCAGCCGCAAATCCCTCCCGGCCCCATGCCCGGAGGGCTGGAGCGCACCGGAGGCGATTTCTATTTCACCGAGTTTCCTCCCGGCAAGGCCGTGGCCAGGGTGGGGCTGCCCACCATGGAAGACATGGTGCTCGGCGGCTCTCCCGCCAACGACGGCATCGGCGACCTGCTCAACCAATTGGACAATGGGCCCGGCTCCGGCCAGAACTCCACCGGGTCCTCGCTGCTGCCCTTCTGACAACCTTCTTCGACGCTTCGCAAATGCCAGCTTCCTTCCGTTCCTCTTCGCCCGCGCGGGCACACCGCGCAGCCACTGCGGCAATACTGCTGGCATTGCTGGCCGGCTGCGGCTACAAGGGCCCGCTATACTTACCGCCGCCTCCGGCCGCGGCGGACCCCGCGCTGACCGAACCGCCGCAGCAAGCCGCGCAGCAGCCGGCAGCCGAGCCCGCACCGCAATGACCACGCCACTTTAAAGACCTTCTCATACAGGCCATCATGACCGTAGCCCCCCACTTTTCCCATCGCAACGATACATTGCATGCCGAACAGGTCCCGCTGACCCAGCTCGCCCAGGAATTCGGCACACCTCTGTATGTCTACTCGCGCCAGGCGCTGCGGGATGCCTGGGAAAACTACCGGACGGCTACCGAGGGCCGCAACGCACTGGTCTGCTTCGGAATGAAGGCCAACTCCAATCTGTCGGTCCTGCGCGAGTTCATGGAGCTCGGAGCAGGCTTCGACATCGTGTCCGGCGGCGAGCTGGCCCGCGTGCTTGCCATTGGCGGCGATGCCGGCAAGGTCGTGTTCTCCGGCGTCGGCAAGCAGGAATGGGAGCTGCGCGCCGCCCTGGAGGCAGGCGTCAAGTGCTTCAACGTCGAGTCCGAGGCCGAGCTGGAAGAACTGGCCCGCGTGGCCGCCGACATGGGCAAGGTGGCCCCGGTTTCGCTGCGCGTCAATCCCGACGTCGATGCCCACACCCATCCCTATATTTCCACTGGCCTCAAGGAAAACAAGTTCGGCATCGACATCAATACCGCGCTGAGCGTCTATGCGCGCGCAGCCGCGCTGGACAGCCTGAAGGTCGTCGGCGTCGATTGTCACATCGGCTCCCAGATCACCGAAGTGGATCCCTACCTCGATGCGCTGGACAAGCTCTGCCACCTGATCCATGCACTGCAGGACAGCGGCATCCGCCTGCACCACCTGGATCTGGGCGGCGGCATCGGCATCCGCTACACCGACGAAACGCCGCTGCTGCCCGTGGACCTGGTGTCCCGCGTTTTCGAGACGCTGGAGCGCAACAAGCTCGGCCACCTGCAGCTCGTGCTGGAGCCCGGGCGCTCCCTGGTCGGCAATGCCGGCGTTTTGCTGACCAGCGTCGTGTACCTCAAGCATGCCGAGGCCAAGAACTTCGCCATTGTGGACGCGGCCATGAACGACCTGATCCGCCCCACCCTGTACGATGCCTGGCACGATGTAGAGGCCGTGCAGCCTGCGGATCCCGATACGCCGCCGCAGTCCTATGACATTGTCGGCCCCATCTGCGAGAGCGGCGACTGGCTGGCGCGCAACCGGACGCTGGCCCTGCGGCAGGGCGACCTGCTCGCCATCATGTCGGCCGGCGCCTATGCTTTCACCATGGCCAGCCAGTACAACACGCGCCCGCGCCCTGCGGAGATCATGGTCGACGGCGACAGCTACCGCGTCGTCCGCCCCCGCGAATCGCTGCAATCGCTGTTCGCGCCGGAGCTGGAGGCCCTGCAGGGCAGGACCTGAGCACAGGCCAGGCTTGCGCCCGCCCGCGGGCGGGCGCAAGCTGCAGCGTACAAAACGCGCAGACGCAGATCCCATTAAAGAAAATCCGCAAGCGGCCGTTATCTCATCGTACGCTGGCATGGCCTGCGCGCACACATCGCGAATCCACACAAACGCACCAAAAGTGCATCCCTCGGATCAATTGTGCACCTTACTTCTTTGCACTGCACACAAGCGGCGTTACACTGGCGGCTGCTTACCGAACGCAATGCCACTGTATATAGCGGCCGTCATGGCAGACCATGCAGCCGCATCGATATTCCGGCATACATGACACACAAAAATCATTACATACGGTAAATCATGGGACTGCTGGATGTGCTGCGATCCAATGGCAGAAAAAACGATGCTTCCGCGCTGGATCGGCTGATTTATGTATTTGCCATCTATGCCGTTCCCCTGGTCATCGTCCTGTTTTCCCTGGTAGCGCTGCTTTCCTTCAACAGCATTTACGATACCAAGCAAGGCTCGCCCCTTGCCTTCCGGCTGGCCACTGATCCCCTGAAAACACAAACGCCGGGACAGGCCCTCGACCTCCTGGGCGCCTCGGGCGCCAATGTGCTTTCCTTCCCCCTGGAAAAGGCGTTGCCGTACTGGATGATCGTCAACGTGCCGCCGCGCGAGCACGACAGCCGCATCGCCGTCGAAGTCCCATCCCGGCAGGTGCGGTCGCTCCAGTGCTGGGATGCCGACCACCTGACCCTCATCGGCAGCGCGAACCGCAATGTCGTCGACGGCATGGTGCGGCACGCAAAGGCCGGCTTCATCTTCCAGCTAGACAGCAGCACTCTCACCACGCGCGTGCTGTGCGAGGTCACTGCGCAACGGAACATGCAGCTGACGGCAAGCCTCTGGCCCATGGAAGACATGATCCGCTCCATCAACCAGTTCCACCGCATCACGGGGCTGCTGGAAGGCGGGTTGCTGACGGTCGCGGCCTTCATTCTCATCATCGCCTTCATCAACCGCGAATGGGTCTATGTCCTGTTCGCCGCCTGGATGATCGGCAACCTGCGGCTGGGCGCCATGGCCATGGGCTGGGACGACCAGTGGCTGGGCAACAGCATTCCGCAGGAATGGCTGCCCAGACTGCGCCAGATCACGGTCGCCATCCATTTCCTGCTGACCTACACCCTGTTCACGCGCATATTCCACCGCAGCCTGCTGCCGCTGCTGCAGTCGCGCGCGCTGTTGCTGGTGCAGGGCACCGGCCTGCTGCTGCTGCTGGCGGCCCTGGTATTGTCCGAGCAGGCATTCCTGCCCGTCATGTGGGCGGCTACGTCGCTGGGCATCGTCACGATCGCCCTGCTGCTGGGCCATAGCATCTACATGACCCACTCCCGCGTCGAGACGCTGCACGTCGTATCCCTGAGCATGGCATTGTGCGTCATGCTTTCCGGCGTCATGCTGTTCGCATTCGGCGGCTCGCGCTTCATCGACACCCTCAATGCCGTCATCACGCTGCTGCTGTCCAACCTGATGGTGGCCGTCGCCATCGCCGAGCGCCTGCGCCGCGAAAGCCGGGACAAGGAGCACGCCCAGTCCGAACTGATCGGCAACTTCGCTGTCACGCCCATCGGCATGTTCACGCTGGACGCCAGCCGCCACATTACGCGGGCCAACCCCGTGTTCGAACGCATCCTGGGCCTGTCCCTGGCGGACCAGGCCTCCTCCCCTCTGTGGACGGATCTGCTGCCCGACGTCGACTGGGAAGAACTCGACCAGAAGACCCGGCGGGGAGACGGCGTGGAAATCCGCTGGCCCGACGAACTCTCGGACAACCACAAGACCCTGCTCGTCAAGGCCGCCATCGTGGATGAGAAGATCGAGGGCTCGATCCAGGACATTTCGTCGCATACCGCCACAATCCAGCACCTGCGCCAGCTGGCCGACAACGATCCGCTGACGGACGCGCTGAACCGGCGCGGCATAGAAAAGGCCCTGGACGCCTCGCTTCAGGCCTTGACCAAAGGCCAGCCATGCGCGCTGGCCTATCTGGACCTGGATCACTTCAAGCGCGTCAACAGCCTGTTCGGGCACACCACGGGCGACGAAGTGCTGAAGCAGGTATGCCAGCGCGTCATGCAGGCCATTTCCGAGCAGGACCAGATGGGCCGGCTCAGCGACAACGAGTTCATCGTCCTGTTCCCCAACACCACCATCGGCGATGCCAGGGTAGGCGCGCAACGCATCATCGATGCGCTGCATGCGGCGCCGTTCCAGATCGGCCCGCGCTCCATACAGGTCAAGGGTACGGTGGGCGTGATCGAAGTCACGGAAAGCATGCAGGCCAAGGACGCCATCTCCGCCGCCAGCCGCGCCTGCCGCGACGCCCAGAAGATCCACCAGGACATCATCAGCTACGATCACAATGCCAACGAGCTGCTGGAGCACTCCGAGGAACTGCGCCTGTTCAGCGAACTGGAGGGTGGCCTGTCTCCCAAGGGCCTGTATCTGGAAATGCAGCCCATCGTATCCCTGCGCAACCCCTTCGGCGCCATGGACTTCGAGGCCTTGCTGCGCGTGCGCGATTCCGCCGGCAAGCTGATTCCCACCGGGAAGATCATCGCCTCCGCCGAAGAAAGCGGCACGATCTCCATTATCGACAAGTGGGTGTTTTCCGCCACGCTGGAATGGCTGGACAAGCACCGCGGCCAGCTGTCGCAGACCAGCTTCGTCTGCATCAACATGAGCGGCGTGTCGCTGAATGACCAGCGCTTCATCGAGGCCTTCTTCGACATCCTGGCGCAGTACGAGCACCTGACCCATCTAGTGTGCGTCGAAATCACCGAGGGCGTGGCCCTGCACGACCTTGAAAAAACGCGCGTGTTCATGCACAGGCTGCAGCAGAAGGGCGTGCGCATCGCGCTGGACGACTTCGGCGCAGGCTATTCGTCCTTCTCCTACCTGGCCAGCCTGCCCGCCGACGCCATCAAGATCGATGGAGCCCTCATTCGCGGCATGACCAACAACCCCGCCAACGTCGCCGTGGTGCGCACCATCATCGAACTGGCGCGCAACCTGGGCATGAAGAGCATCGTCGAATGGGTCGAGGACAACGCAACGCTGTCGATGCTGTGGGATATGGAAGTCGACTACGTGCAGGGCTATGGCGTCGTCCGCCCGCAGCCGCCCAGCAACCTGCTGAAGGCGAGCACCATGGCGGACCTGATCGCGAACCCCGACACCCTGACCTTGATGCAGGAGCGCATCAAGCGGCGCCCCTAGGGCAGCCTGCCGCCCGATAACCGGCCAGCCAGTGCGAGGCTTCTTTTAGTGTTAACGGGCCCCAGGCCTATAGTTCCCCGTACGAGTGCAGGCCCGACAGGAACATGTTCACGCCCAGGAAGGCGAAGCTGGTGACCAGAAGTCCGCCCAGCGCCCAATAGGCGGCGAGACTGCCGCGCAAGCCCTTGAGCAGGCGCATGTGCAGCCAGGCGGCGTAGTTCAGCCAGACGATCAGGGCCCAGGTCTCCTTGGGGTCCCATTGCCAGTAGGCGCCCCAGGCATCCGCGGCCCATAGCGCCCCCAGCACCGTGGCGACGGTAAAGAAGGCGAATCCGACCGCAATGGCGCGATACATGATGTCGTCCAGCACCTGCAGCGAAGGCAGCTGGCGCGAAATCGGGCCGCGCAGCGCCAGGATGGCGCCCACGATCAGCGCCCCGATGCCGAAATACAGCATCCAGGTCGGGGACAGCTCTTTGGAGCTGAACACCATGGGCTCGGCGCACAGCACGGCGCCCAGCACGAAGACGGGAGCCAGCTTGCGCCAGGAGCGCGTTTCGCCGTTTTCCTTGACCAGATAGGCGAAGCCCACCATGGCCGCCAGGGAGAATGTGCCGTAGCCGATGAAGTTGGCCGGCACATGCAGCTTCATCCACCAGCTTTTCAGCGCGGGAACCAGCGGCTGGATCTGGAAGGCGTCGCGCGTGAAGGAATACCACAGCAGGAACACGACGGCCGAGCTGATGACCAGCAGCACGAAGCCGCCCAGGGCGCGCGTGGCGTAGCGGCGCTCGTAGTACAGGTAGAACAATGCCGTGATCAGCGCGAACAGCACGAACACCTCGTACAGATTGCTGACCGGGATGTGGCCGATGTCGGGCCCCAGCAGGTGGCCTTCGCGCCAGCGCACCAGCATGCCGGTGGTGCCGGCGTACACGCCCGCCCAGGTCAGCACGCTGCCCAGCCAGGCGGCCGTGGCGCTGACGTAGCCGATCCAGTAACAGGCCGTCGCCAGCACGAACAGCGCGCACATCCAGAGTATGGCCGACTGCGAGGAAATCAGGTACTTGAGCAGGAACACGGTCTCGGAGCGCGTGATATCGCCCTGGGCCAGCCCCTGCCCGCCGCTGTAGAGCCAGATGGCGAACAAGGCCGTGACGCCGCTAAGGACCATGAGCACGCGCAAGGGGCGCCACAGCCATCCCATCCAGGCCAGGCCGGGCACGGCGCCGACAAGGATGGCTTTTTCGTAGATATCCATGGCTTCGCCATGGAACATCAAGGCATAGGCGGCTCCCGCGCTCAACAGCAGGAAAAAGGCCAGGTCCGTCCAGTCTGGCTTGCCGCGCAAGCCGCGCGAGTCTCCGCTGGCGTTGCCGGTCAGCGCGACCGGAGAAGCGAGGTTCGCCGAAAGTACGGTTTCAGACATTGCAAAGCCTCATCAAGTGGATAGCGCGCCGAACGCCGCCTTGTGGCGCTCGAATTCCTGTTCGAAATCCAGCGTGCGGCGCTGCGAAGTCATGGCCGCCATGACGCTGCTGCGCCCGGATTCCGGCTGTATCCAGACCCAGATGCGGCGGTCGTGGATATAGAACATGGCGAAAATGCCGATCATCAGGAACAGGCAGCCCAGATACACGATACTCGTTCCGGGGCTGCGCGTCACCTGGAATACGCTGGCCTGCACATGATCGAAGTCCTGCAACTGCAGGAAAACCGGGGCGGGATATTCCGGCAGATTGGCGAACGCCAGCAGGGCCAGCTGCAGCCAGCGCTCGGCGGCCTGCGCCTCGGGTCCGTCAGCAGGTAGCGGGCCCAGGCCGTCCTTTTCGCGCTGCAAGGCGCGCAATTCGCCCAGCGACAACTGGATCATGGGGACGGCGAACTCCAGGATCTTGCCGCGCTCCTGCTCGGGAGCCTGCTTGATCAGCGCCTCGAATCCGCCGCTCCCGAAGGTTTCCAGCGCGCCCTGGGCTGCGCGGCGCATCATGTCGGGAGGCAGGTTGCCGGCGGCATGCCGCTGGGAAAAGCGCTCGGCGGCCTGCGCCACCATGGCGGGATCAGCCAGCGCGGACCGCAACGCCATGAATTCGTTGACGGAATAATTGGCATCGGCCGGAATGCGCAGGTAACGGTACGGCTGGGCCGCCGTCTCGCGCACGCCCGCAAGAAACACCGGGCTGCCATCCAGCGTGATGGGGGCCATGTAGTTCACGAACTCGTGGGACTGCCCGTCCCGTCCCGTCAGCTTGTATTCGACGCTGGGACCGACGTTGACCAGGTTGTCCTTGCCGCCCCCGATGGCGCTGCCGGTAACGGCAGCAACATGCTCGATGACCTGCTTGGGCTGCGGCAATTCGTCCACGGCCAGGTTTTCCACATTGATCGGCCGCAGGCCGGAGAACTCCACCTGCAGCGATTCGGTCCGGCCGCTCTCGCCGAAGCTGAGTTCCATCGCCTTGCCCACTTCGCCCGACAGCTCGAACGACCTGGAAGCGGTACCCTGCAACGGATAACCCACGAGCTTGAGCCGGCTGCCGCCATCGTCGAAACTGGACTGGTAGACGGTCAGGCCCTTGAAGCGCAAGGGCTCATTGACCTCGATCGTCTGTTCGAACGTCTCGCCCGTATCGGGATCCGTGACCTCGACTTCGCTCTTGAAGCTGCTGGGCATGCCGGTGGAATAGTATTCCACCAGGAAGCGCTTCAGGCGCAGGCTGAACGGCATAGGCTGGACGAGCACGCCGTCGTCGACGGCCACGATGGCGTTGCGGCTCTGCGAGCCTTCCGGCAGCGCCATATTGCCCCTGAAGCTGACGTTGCCCATGGCCAGCCGGCCCGATGCCGGCACTTCGGAAATCAGCATGTTTTCAGTGACGGGCTGCTTGCCCGCGAACCATACCTGCACCCTGACCGGCAATTCGCTGTCCAGCAGCCCGCCGATACAGATCACGACGATGGCGACGTGGGCGAAGATATAGCCCAGCCTGTTGGCTGCGCCCTTCTTGGCCGCCAGCATGACGCTGTCGCCGTCTTCCCTGGCCTTGACCGCATAGCCCTGCGACTGCAGGTACTGGCGGATGCGTTCGCCGCCTTTCTGCACAGGCATGGGCAGGCTGGCCTCGACCCGGTGCGGAAACGCCCGCAGGCTCGATGCGCGGACGTGCTCGCGGAACGAGCGCATGTCGCGCACCATTTTCGGGGTATTGCGCAGCAGGCAGAGCGTCGTGGACACCACCAGGAACGCCATGATGACCAAGAACCACCAGCTGTTGTACACGTGCCAGATGGCGAAAACGTCGAACAGCGACACCCAGAACGGCCCGAACTGGTCGACATAGCTGCCGGCGGCCTGGTTCTGCGGCAGCACCGTACCGATGACGCTGGCGACGCAGATGAACACCAGCAGACTGACGGCAAAACGCATCGAACCCAGGAGTTCGACCAGTTCCGCCCCCAGGCGCTGTTGAGAAGGAGGAGAAGTCACGGGCACTCAAATAGAAAAAAAGGGGCCGCAAGACAATTGCGCGCCCCCTGTTCGAGCCGGCGTGGCGGGATTGGTTCCCGCCGGATTCTCACCGGCGTTGTCCTGCTTAGCGCAAGCCTGCTGCGTAATCCGCCACCGCGGCGATATCGGCATCGGACATGCGATCGGCGATGTCGTGCATCTCGGCATTGTTGGCGCGATCGCCGCTGCGGAACATGCGCAGTTGCTCGGCGATATAAGACGGGTGCTGGCCGGCCAGGCGAGGGTAGTCGCCGGGGATGCCTGCGCCGTTGGGCGCGTGACAGGCGGCACAGGCCGGGACACGGCGATCGGGCAGGCCGGCGCGCCAGATCAGTTGGCCGCGCTCCATGGTGGCCTCGTTGCTTGCCGTGGCGGCCAATTCGGGATCGACGGCCTGCCTGGACAGGTACAGCGATACATTCTGGATGTCGTCCTGCGTCATGGAGACGACCATGGGCGCCATGACGGAAGGCGCGCCATCGGGGCCGCCGCGCTTGGGGCTGGCGCCGTCCCTGGACTGGAAGTCGGCCAATTGCTTGCTCAGATACTCGTGGGCCTGGCCGGCCAGACTGGGGTTGACGGGAATCGTACTGTTGCCTCCCGTCCCGTGACAGGTCACACAGGCAATGATGCCGCGATTCATATCGCCATTGACATAGAGCTCTTCGCCCTTGGCAATGTCGGGACGTGGGAGACCTTCGCCGGCGGCGTAACCGACCGATACGATAGACGAACCCAGCAACAGGCCGCTAACGACAAATGCCCTGGAAAGCATATGCTTCATGTAAACCCTCGATTATCGCTGTTCGTATGGGAAACGAGCCCCGACGCACATTGACTGACAATAGCCATTTCGCCCGCAAACCGGCCTGCTGACGAAAACGCAACAGTTGAAACCTCGCAATTATACAATAGGGCTTGTCCACCAATAATTATGCAAGATCAAACCGTGTCTATATTACATCGCGCCACGTTCACCACCTCCGCTGCCCGTCTGGATCAGCTTCCGCCGCCGACGACAGCCGAAGTCTGTTTCGTCGGCCGATCGAACTCGGGCAAGTCGTCCGCCATCAATGTGCTGACCAACCAGCGCCGCCTGGCTTTTTCCAGCAAGACGCCCGGCCGCACCCGGCTGATCAACATGTTCGGCATCCCCGACCCGCTGGATCCGGCCGGACACCTGGGGTTCCTGGTCGACCTGCCCGGCTACGGCTATGCGTCCATCGCCCGCGAGGCCAAGGAAGAATGGGCCGAAGTGCTGGGCGAGTACCTCCGCCAGCGCGAATCGCTGGCCGGGGTCGTGCTGCTCATCGACATCCGCCGCGGCGTTACCGAGCTGGACCGCCGCCTGGCGCACTGGATCGCCCCCTCCGGCCGCCCCGTGCTGGCACTGCTGACCAAGGCCGACAAACTGCCGTACGGCCAGCGCATGAATGCCGTATTCGCCGTCAAAAAGGCGCTGGCCGAGCTCGGCACCCTGCACGCCATCCCTTTCTCGGCCACGCATCGCATCGGCCTGGAAGAGACCGCCCAATTCATCGAAAACTGGATTTCTCCAAAGGTAGTTCCATGACATCGTTCCTGCTGTCCCCCGAATTTCCCGATTCACGCCCCCGCCGCAACCGCCGCGACGACTTCTCCCGCCGCCTGGTGCGCGAGAACAGCCTCAGCGCCAATGACTTCATCTACCCGGTCTTCGTTCGCGAAGGCAAAGGCGTGGAACAGGCAGTCCCCTCCATGCCCGGCGTCTCCCGCTACTCTCCCGACACGCTGCTGCGCGTCGCCGAAGAATGCATGGAGCTCGGCGTGCCCGTACTGGCGCTGTTTCCGGTCATCGAATCCGAACTGAAAACGCCCGATGGCGCAGAAGCCGCCAATCCCGACGGCCTGATTCCCCGCACGGTCGCCCTGCTCAAGCAGCATTTCCCCGAACTGGGCGTGCTGACCGACGTGGCCCTGGACCCCTACACCAGCCACGGCCAGGACGGCATCATCGACGACAACGGCTACGTGCTGAACGAACCCACCGTCGAAATGCTGACCCGCCAGGCCCTGGCCCAAGCGCAGGCCGGCGTCGACATCGTTGCTCCCAGCGACATGATGGACGGCCGCATCGGCACAATCCGCAAGGCCCTGGAAGCCAACCAGTTCATCTACACGCGCATCATGGCCTATTCCGCCAAATACGCCAGCGCCTTCTATGGTCCCTTCCGCGATGCCGTCGGCTCCGCCGCCAACCTGGGCAAGTCCAACAAGTTCACGTACCAGATGGATCCCGCCAATCGCAACGAAGCGCTGCGCGAAGTCGCAGCCGATATCCGCGAAGGCGCCGACATGGTCATGGTCAAGCCCGGCATGCCATACCTGGATATCCTGCGCGATGTGAAGAACGCGTTCGGCATGCCCACCTTCGCCTACCAGGTGAGCGGCGAGTACGCCATGATCCGCGCCGCCGCCGACAATGGCTGGCTGGACCTGGACGCCATCGTGCTGGAATCGCTGCTGGGCTTCAAGCGTGCCGGCGGCGACGGCATCCTGACCTATTTCGCCCTGCATGCGGCGCGCTTGCTGAAGAACGGATAAGCGCATATCGGGCGCGGCCTCTTTGCCGCCAGGCGGGAGGCCGCGGCCCCATCCCGCCCGGCCCAAACAGCCCCCTTATTGCAGGAACGACAACGGCGCGCGCGCCGTCAGCACTTTGTCCAGCACCCGCCCGAAGCGCTCGGCGTTCTGGAATCCGATCACGCGTTCATTGGCCAGCAGCCGCCCGTCCGCATCGAAGAACATGATGCCCGGCGGCCCGAACAGCTTGAAGCGCTTGAGCAGCGCGCGGTCTTCCTGCGTATTGGCTGTGACATCCACCTGCAGCAGCAGGAATTGCGACATGAGCTGCGCTACGGCCGGATCACTGAACGTGAAACGCTCCATCTCGATGCAGGACACGCACCAGTCGGCATAGAAATCCAGCATCACGGGACGGGTCGTCTGCGCCAGTTGCGCCTCCAGTTCCGCTTCGCTGCTGACGCGCACGAACGGCGGATGGGTCACGGCGCCCAACGGCGCTGCGGCGCCCCGCACAGGCCCCGCATCGGCAATGCCGGCCTGGCCGCCCGCTATTCCCAGGCCGCCCAGCGGGCGCAAGGGATCGGTATTGCCCGCGGCCAGCCCGAATACAATCGCCGCGCCCCAGATGGCCAGCATCCATGCCACTGCCTTGCCCAGCAAGCCCCATGGGCCGGCATCCGCCGCAGCAACCCGGAACGCACCGAACAGTTGCGCGCCCCACAGCGCCAGCAAGGCCCAACCAAATGTCAGGACACCCGCGGGCAGCACGGGCATGAGCATCCACCAGGCGGTAGCCAGCAACAGCAGCCCGAACACATGCTTGACGCGCTCCATCCAGGCTCCCGCGCGCGGGAGCAGCGCGCCCGATGAGGCTCCCACCACCAGCAGCAGCACACCCTGTCCCCAGGCCAGCGCAAACAGCGCCAGTCCGCCCAGCACGACGTCGCCGCTCTGGGAAATGAACAGCAGCACGCCGGCCAGCGGCGCAGCCACGCACGGCCCGACGATCAGCGCCGACACCATGCCCATCAGGAACGCGCCGCCATGCCTGCCGCCCGGCACGCGCGCCAGCCATGTGTTCATGCGCGACTGCAATGCCGTGGGAGCCTGGAAAGTAAACACGTCGAACATCGCCAGCGCCAGCAATGCCAGCAGCAGCGCGAACAGCACCAGCACCCAGGGCGTCTGCAGCCAAGCCGCCAGGCTCGCGCCCAGCAGCCCCGCCGCCACGCCCAGCAAGGTATACACCAGCGACATGCCGAGCACATAGGCGAGCGACAGGGAAAGCCCGCGCGAACGCGGCACCGCCTTGCCCTGGGCGCTGCCTGCGATCACCGTCAGGAGGATGGGCACCATGGGCAGCACGCAGGGCGTGAACGAAAGCAGCAGCCCCAGCAGCAGGCAAATGAGCACGATATTCCAGACGCCCGCGCTTGCCAGGTAATCGGCAAAGCCCATATCGCCCAGTTCCAGCAGTCCGCCCACGCCTGCGCCGGACGCGGCGTCCTGCCGCTCCAATACCGACAAGGGCCCCGCGCCCTGGCCCGTCACATCGTAGCCCGATGCCGTCGGCAACAGTTGCAGTTCGCTCTCCATGGGGGCGTAGCACAGGCCGGCGTCGGCGCAGCCCTGGCTGGTGACCGTCAGGGTCTGGGGCGCTTCCGCGCCCGCACGCAACGGCAGGCGGATCCGCACCTGGCGCAGATAGACTTCTAGCTCCTTGTCGAAGGTAGGGTCGTACTTGACGATGCCGGCGGGGTATTGTGGTTCGCCCAGCAGAGAGGCATCGGGTGATAGCTCAAAGCGGAACTGCTCGCGGTACATGTAGTAGTCGGGCGCCACCGTGAACTGCACCACAAGCTCAGTCGGCGTCGCCATGGCCGCGGCGATGCGGAATGCCTGCTCGGGTTCGAGGAAATCTTCCTGCGCATGCGCCTGCGGCGCCATGGCCAGCGCGAGGGCCAGCAGCAGCGCAAGCGGCCACCACAGTATGGCGCGCGCCGTCGCGGCGACCTGGTTCATACGCATAGATGGAAAAACTTGCATGCCGCCAACCGCCTTTTCAGCAAAAGAACCGCTCATTATTTCGCCCGCATCCCGCACCGGGCATTACCGCGGCGCCGTCTGGCCGCGGACCCACGCCAGGTATTCGGGACTGCCGCCAACCACCGGAAGCACCAGGAACTCCGGCACCTCGTAAGGATGCAGCTGCGCCAGCCTGTCGTGCAGGGCGGGCACCCTGCCCGCCGTGGTCTTGAACGTGAGGGGGACTTCATCCGCCCCTTCCAGCTCTCCGTTCCACTCGTACATGGAAACGCCCTGCGTGCCGACATGGGCGCATGCCGCCAGATGCTCCTCGACCAGTACATGCGCGATCCGCTTGGCCAGCAGGAGATCGGGCGCATTGCTGAGCACGATGACGACAACGGAAGCATCCTGGCCATCGGGCATGGACTGTGCAGCGGTATTCATGGCATGGCTTCCACAATGAACGAGAGGCCCAGGGGATTCTAGCACCCGCACCCGGAGCAATATATTGCTTAAACGCAAAACGGACCCGAAGGTCCGTTTTCAAGACACCACGGCAAAAGGCGAGACCTTTGCCGCCAAGTGGCTTATTCCTGCTCTTCGGCAACCTCTTCGACTTCAGGACGGTCGACGAGTTCCATGAATGCCATGGGAGCGTTGTCGCCCTGGCGGAAACCCATCTTCAGGACGCGCGTGTAGCCGCCGTTGCGCTCTTGGTAGCGGGGGCCGATGACTTCGAACAGCTTGGTCACTGCATCGCGGTCGCGCAGGCGGGCGAATGCCAGGCGGCGGTTGGCCAGCGTGGGCTCTTTGCCCAGCGTGATCAGAGGCTCGACGACGCGGCGCAGTTCTTTGGCCTTGGGCAGCGTGGTCTTGATGGCTTCGTGGGTGAGCAGCGATACGGCCATGTTGCGGAACATGGCGAGACGATGGCTGCTGGTACGGTTCAGTTTGCGGAGACCGGAACGGTGACGCATGATTGACTTCCTTTGAATCTATAGGCGCCAGTGGCGCGATTGACCGGCTCTTCTATCGGCAATGCCGCGGGCCGGGAGGGAAAAACGCCGATAGCTGGATTGGCTATCGGCAGCCAGAGATTATAGAACAACTTTGCGGGAGAGCATGTCCTGCCGGGCATGCCCGCCTGCGGTTTTACAACGATCAGGGACGCTCGAGACCCAGGGGAGGCCAGTTTTCCAGCTTCATGCCCAGCGTCAGGCCGCGTGCGGCCAGGACTTCCTTGATTTCGTTAAGGGACTTGCGGCCCAGGTTCGGCGTCTTGAGCAGCTCGTTTTCGGTACGCTGGATCAGGTCGCCGATGTAGTAGATGTTTTCGGCCTTCAGGCAGTTGGCCGAACGCACCGTCAGCTCCAGATCGTCGACCGGACGCAGAAGGACGGGGTCGATCTGCGGCGCGCTGCCGCGAGCACCCGCGCCCACGGCGCCGTAGGACTCTTCGCCAGCGCCTTCCAGGGCGGCGAATACGGAGATCTGGTCCATCAGGATGCGGGCCGACTGGCGCACGGCTTCTTCAGGCGAGATCACGCCATCGGTTTCGATGTCGAGGATCAGCTTGTCCAGGTCGGTGCGCTGTTCCACACGGGCGCTTTCCACGGTGTAGCTGACGCGGCGGATGGGGCTGAACGAAGCGTCCAACACGATGCGGCCGATCGTATGCGTGCGATCGTCGCTCAGGGCGCGCACGTTGCCGGGAACATAGCCGCGGCCTTGCTCGACCTTGATCTGCATTTCCAGCTTGCCGGCATCGGTCAGCGTGGCGATGACGTGGTCAGGGTTGATGATCTCGACGTCGTGCGGCAACTCGATATCGCTGGCCAGCACGGTGCCGGCGCCCTGCTTGCGCAGCGTCAGCGAAACTTCCTCGCGGTTATGCAGCTTGAACACGACACCCTTCAGGTTCAGCAGGATGTCGACGACGTCCTCGCGCACGCCAGGCAGCGTCGAGTATTCGTGCACGACACCGGTGATCTGCACTTCGGTCGGTGCATAGCCCGTCATGGAGGACAGCAGGATGCGGCGCAGGGCGTTGCCCAGCGTGTGGCCATAGCCGCGCTCGAACGGTTCCATGACGACTTTGGCATGGTTGCGGCCGACGGACTCGACCTCGATGGAGCGTGGCTTGAGGAAAGCTTGTGACGACATGGATATTCCTTTTCAATACCCTCGGCTCGTTACACCGATAAGGCTGATGGAAGAGTGAACCGGCGCTGCCGGCGGTGCAGACACTGCAACGCCCACTACCCGGAAAGGTTCCGGAAAGCGGGCGAAGGCAGAAAACGTAACCGGTAATTTTACCTGATTAACGCGAATAAAGTTCGACGACCATCGATTCGTTGATGTCGCGTGCGACGTCGGCGCGGTCGGGAGCCTGCTTGAACGTGCCAACCAGCTTGGAAGTGTCGACTTCCACCCACTGTGGCAGGCCCTGGCTGCTTGCCAGATCCAGCGACTCGCGAATGCGGGACTGGCTCTTGGCCTTTTCGCGCACGGCAACCACGTCGCCGGACTTGACCAGCATGGAAGCGATGTCGGCGGTGCGGCCATTGACTTCGATGGCGCGGTGGTTCACCAGTTGGCGGGCTTCTGCGCGCGTGGAGCCGAAGCCCATGCGGTAGACGACGTTGTCCAGGCGCGACTCGAGCAGCTGGATCAGCGTTTCACCCGTGTTGCCGCGACGGCGCTCGGCTTCGGCGAAGTAGCCGCGGAACTGCTTTTCCAGAACGCCGTACATGCGCTTGAGCTTCTGCTTTTCGCGCAGCTGGTTGCCGTAGTCGGACGTGCGGGCGCCGGACGTGCGGCCGTGCTGGCCGGGCTTGGATTCCAGCTTGCACTTGGAATCCAGCGAGCGGCGCGCGCTCTTCAGGAACAGGTCAGTACCCTCGCGACGCGAGAGCTTGCATTTGGGTCCAATATAACGTGCCATGACGCTTCCTCTTAGATACGACGACGCTTGGGCGGACGGCAGCCGTTATGCGGCACCGGCGTGATGTCGGAAATGCTGGTGATCTTGATGCCCAGCGCGTTGAGCGCGCGCACCGAGGATTCGCGGCCGGGACCGGGACCCTTGATGCGGACTTCCAGCGTCTTGATGCCGTATTCCTGCGCGACGCGACCGGCCGATTCGGCTGCAACCTGCGCAGCGAACGGCGTGGATTTGCGCGAGCCCTTGAAGCCGGCGCCACCGGAGGTCGCCCATGCCAGAGCGTTGCCCTGGCGGTCGGTGATCGTGATGATCGTGTTATTGAAGGACGCGTGAACGTGCGCGATGCCGTCCGATACGTTCTTCTTGACTTTCTTGCGCACGCGCGATGCGCTGTTGGATGCTTTCGCCATCGTCTAGTCCTCGATTATTTCTTCAGGGATGCCGCTGCACGACGCGGGCCCTTGCGGGTGCGGGCATTGGTGCGGGTACGTTGACCGCGCACGGGCAGACCACGCTTGTGACGCATGCCACGATAGGTGCCCAGATCGACCAGACGCTTGATGGACAGCTGCACTTCACGGCGCAGGTCGCCCTCGATGGAGAACTCGCCCAGCTGTTCGCGAATGCGTTCGAGTTCTGCGTCGGTCAGATCCTTGACCTTCTTGGAATATTCAATACCAGCACCTTCGCAAAGTTTGCGAGCGCGCGTGCGGCCCACGCCATAGATGGCGGTGAGTCCGATCTCAGCGTGCTGATGCGGCGGGATGTTAATGCCAGCAATACGAGCCATGACTGTTCCTTATGTGTCGTTGCGCTGGGCTTAGCCCTGACGCTGCTTGTGACGCGGGTCGGTGCAGATGACACGCACCACGCCGTGACGTTTGATGATCTTGCAATTGCGGCAAATCTTCTTTACCGATGCCATTACCTTCATGATGTGACTCCTGGTTTCCTTTAGCCGACCGCTTTATTTCGAGCGGAAAACGATTCTGGCGCGTGACAAGTCGTACGGGGTGAGCTCGACCGTTACCTTGTCGCCCGGCAGAATCCGGATGTAGTGCATCCGCATCTTGCCCGAGATATGTCCAAGTACTACATGGCCATTTTCGAGTTTGACGCGAAATGTCGCGTTAGGGAGGTTCTCCAGAACCTCGCCCTGCATTTGGATGACGTCGTCTTTTGCCATTGTTGTCCCGATTACCGCATTGGCAGACCCGCGCCCTTGAAGTTTGCCTTCTTGAGCAGCGATTCGTACTGGTTAGACATCAGAGCGGCTTGCGCCTGCGCCATGAAGTCCATCGCCACCACGACAATGATCAGCAGCGAGGTGCCTCCGAAATAAAACGGCACGTTCCAGCGCATCTGCATGAATTCGGGCAACAGGCACACCAGTGTGATGTAGATGGCACCCGCGAGCGTCAGACGCATCAGGATCTTGTCGATATAGCGCGCAGTCTGGTCGCCGGGACGGATGCCGGGAACAAACGCGCCGCTCTTCTTCAGGTTGTCCGCCGTTTCCCTGCTGTTGAACACGAGCGCCGTGTAGAAGAAGCAGAAGAAAATGATCAGCGCGGCAAACAGCGTGACATACAGCGGCTGCTGCGGAGACAGAGCCGCGGCCAGGTCGCCCAGCCAGCGCATGTTCGGGTTGGCCGAGAACCAGCTGGTCACCGTGGCGGGCAGCAGGATGATCGACGAAGCGAAGATGGGCGGAATAACGCCGGACATGTTCAGCTTCAGGGGCAGGTGCGAACTCTGCCCGCCGTAGATCTTGTTGCCTACCTGGCGCTTGGCGTAGTTGACCGTGATGCGCCTCTGGCCGCGCTCGACGAACACGACGAAGTACGTCACCGCAACGACCAATGCCACGATGAACAGGGCCGACAGGATCGACATGGAGTCGGTACGCACCAGATCCAGCATGCCACCCAGCGCACTGGGCAGGCCGGCCACGATACCAGCGAAGATCAGGATGGAAATGCCGTTGCCAATGCCGCGTTCGGTGATCTGCTCGCCCAGCCACATGAGGAACATGGTGCCGGTCACCAGCGTGACGATCGCGGTAAAGCGGAACAGCATGCCGGGGTCGATGACCAGGCCAGGCTGCGATTCCAGTGCAACAGAGATCCCCACTGCCTGGAACAGTGCCAGAAAGACCGTGCCGTAGCGCGTGTACTGCGTGATCTTGCGACGCCCCGCCTCGCCTTCCTTCTTGATGGCTTCCAGGGTGGGAACCACAACCGACATCAGCTGCATGATGATGGATGCAGAGATGTAGGGCATGATGCCCAGCGCGAACACGGAGAAACGCTCGAGAGCGCCGCCCGAGAACATGTTGAACAGCCCCAGAATGCCGCCCGAGTTCTGCTGGAATAGCTCCGACAGTGCATCAGGGTTGATTCCGGGCACCGGAATATGCGTACCCAGTCGATAAACGGCCAGGGCAAGCAGCAGGAACACGATACGGCGACGAAGATCGCCGAAACGTGCGCCCGATTGCTTCTGTGCCTGAGCTTTAGCCACCGTTACCCCTCGGTCAGACCAGCGAGCCGCCAGCCGCTTCGATGGCGGCGCGCGCACCTGCCGTCGCGGAAATGCCCTTGAGCACGACCTTGCGCGACAGCTCGCCCGACTTGATCACTTTGGCGTAGCGAACGGCCTGGCCGACAATGCCGGCCTGCTTGAGCGACTGCACATCGACTTCGTCGATAGGCAGAGACTGCAGATCCGACAAGCGGACTTCGGCGTACAGGTGACGACCCAGGGGCGTGAAGCCGCGCTTGGGCAGACGACGCTGCAGCGGCATCTGGCCGCCCTCGAAACCGACCTTGTGGAAACCGCCTGCGCGGGACTTCTGGCCCTTGTGACCGCGGCCGGCAGTCTTGCCGAGCCCGGAGCCGATGCCGCGGCCGACACGGCGGCGCGCGTGCTTGCTGCCTTCAGCGGGTGCGATCGTATTCAGTTGAGTGATGGACATCACGATTCCTTTCAGACTTCCGAGACCGTGACGAGATAATCCACCTTGCGGATCATCCCACGGACTTCAGGCGTATCGACCAGCACGCGGCTGCTGTTGACCTTGCGCAGACCCAGGCCGCGAACGGTGTCGCGATGGGACTGGAGCGTGCCAATGACAGAGCGTACAAGAGTTACCTTGATTTGTTTCTGTTGCGTCATGATTTACCCCAGAATCTCTTCGACGGTCTTGCCACGCTTGGCGGCAATCTCGGCGGGTGTGGAGCTGGCACGCAGACCATTGAGCGTTGCCCGAACCAGGTTGTAAGGGTTGCTGGAACCCAGGCTCTTGGCCACGACGTTGCGCACGCCCATGACTTCGAAGATGGCGCGCATCGGGCCGCCGGCGATCACGCCGGTACCTTCGGCCGCCGGCGAGATCAGTACGGTCGAGGCGCCGTGCTTGCCAACGACAGTGTGATGCAGGGTGCCGTTCTTCAGGGAGACCTTCAGCAGGCCGCGGCGGGCCTGTTCCATTGCCTTCTGCACGGCGACCGGCACTTCACGCGCCTTGCCCTTGCCCATGCCGATGCGGCCGTCGCCGTCGCCAACCACTGTCAGGGCTGCGAAGCTCATGGTGCGACCACCCTTCACAACCTTGCTGACGCGGTTGACCGCGATCATTTTTTCGCGCAGGCCGTCGTCATTTTCCTTTTCGGCAGCTTGCCTACCTTGTGCTTTAGCCATTTGACAATTCCTTGCTTAGAATTTCAAGCCAGCTTCACGAGCGGCTTCTGCCAGCGCCTTGACGCGGCCATGATAACGGAAGCCCGAGCGATCGAATGCAACCGTCTCGATGCCAGCGGCCTTGGCCTTTTCGGCCACGCGCTTGCCCACCAGACCGGCAGCGGCGACGTTGCCGCCATTGTCCAGTTCCTTGCGGACTTCGGCTTCGAGCGTGGAAGCGCTGACCAGCACACGGTCGCCTTCCGGCGAGATGATGCTTGCGTAGATGTGCTGATTCGAACGGTGCACTGACAGACGGTGCACGCGGAGTTCGTGAATCTTGCGGCGGGTAGCCACAGCACGACGCAAACGGGAAGTTTTCTTGTCCATGATTCGTCCTTGCCTGCGCGCTTACTTCTTCTTGGTTTCTTTGATGATGACGGTCTCGTCGGAGTACCGCACGCCCTTGCCCTTGTAGGGTTCGGGTTCGCGATAACCGCGGATTTCCGCCGCCACCTGGCCTACGGCCTGCTTGTCGGAGCCCTTGACCACGATTTCAGTCTGGGAAGGGCACTCGATCTTGATGCCTTCGGGCATCGGGTGCAGGATGTCGTGCGAGTAACCAAGCTGCAGCTTCAGCGCCTTGCCTTCGACCTGTGCGCGGAAACCCACGCCGACCAGGTTCAGTTTGCGCTCGAAGCCCTTGCTCACGCCGGTGACCATGTTGTTGACCAGTGCGCGCACTGTGCCGGACATGGCGTTGGCGTGGCGGCTGTCGTTCGCCGGAACGAAAGTCAGCTGGCCGTCTTCGAGCTTGATCTCGACGTCGCCGGTCAGGGGCTGCGTCAGGGTGCCCAGCGGGCCCTTGACGGTGATCTGATCGGCAGCGATGTTCGCCTCGACCCCAGCGGGGACGGCGACAGGATATTTAGCTATACGTGACATGCGAGTCTCTCCTTAGGCCACGTAGCACAACACTTCGCCGCCCACGCCATTGGCGCGCGCCTTGCGATCTGTCATGACGCCGCGAGGGGTCGAAACAATAGCCACACCCAGTCCATTCATGACTTGGGGGATGTTGCTGCTGCCCTTGTAGACACGCAGGCCGGGACGCGAAACGCGGTCGATGCGCTCGATCACGGGACGGCCGGCGTAGTACTTCAGGGTGATTTCCAGCGTAGGCTTGGCGGCATCGCCGGTAACCTGGTAGCTGTCAATGTAGCCTTCGTCCTTCAGCACGGCAGCAATGGCTGCCTTCAGCTTCGAGGAGGGCATGCTTACCGATGTCTTGTTTACCATCTGCGCGTTGCGCACACGGGTCAACATATCGGCGATGGGATCGCTCATGCTCATGTATTTTCTCCTACCAGCTGGCTTTGGTCATGCCGGGCACTTCGCCGCGCATCGTCATTTCGCGAAGTTTGTGGCGCGTGAGGCCGAACTTGCTGAAGACGCCGCGGGGACGGCCGGTAACGATGCAGCGATTGCGCTGGCGAGTCGGGTTCGAATTGCGGGGCAGCTTCTGCAGTTGCAGGCGTGCCTGGTAGCGTTCTTCGTCGGTCTTCGACTGATCGTCGATGATCGCCTTGAGCGCTGCGCGCTTGGCGGCGAATTTTTCCGCCAGCTTGGCGCGCTTGATGTCGCGATTGATGAGTGAGAGTTTAGCCATGCTCAGGCCCCTTAATTGCGGAACGGGAAGCTGAACGCGCTGAGCAGCGCCTTGGCTTCTTCGTCAGTTTTCGCCGTCGTGGTGATGCTGATGTTCAGACCACGCAACACGTCGATCTTGTCGTATTCGATTTCGGGGAAAATGATCTGCTCTTTCACACCGATGTTGTAGTTGCCGCGACCGTCGAATGCACGGCCGGACACGCCACGGAAATCGCGCACGCGCGGCAGGGCCACGGCGATCAGGCGATCCAGGAACTCGTACATGCGCTGGCCGCGCAGCGTGACCATGCAGCCGATGGGATAGTTTTCGCGGATCTTGAAGCCAGCGATAGCCTTGCGCGACTTGGTGATGACCGGCTTCTGACCTGCGATCTTGCTCAGGTCGGAAGTTGCATGCTCGATGACCTTCTTGTCGGCCACGGCTTCGGACACACCCATGTTCAGCGTGATCTTGGTGATGCGGGGAACCTGCATCACGCTTTCGTAGCCGAACTTGGCTTTCAGGTCGGCGACGACCTTGTTGTTGTAGAACTCTTGCAAACGTGCCATGTTCTCGATTCCTTAAGCCTTGGCGCCGACTTCGGCACCGTTGGAGCGGAAGACGCGAACCTTCTTGCCATCAACAACCTGAACACCAACCCGATCGCCCTTGCCGGTCGCGGGGTTGAACAATGCCACGTTGGAAATATGGATGGGCAGGGTCTTGTCGACGATACCGCCTTGCGCACCAGTCATGGGATTGGCACGAACGTGTTTCTTGACCACGTTGATGCCTTCGACCAGGACATGCTCCTCGCCGACGCGAGCCAGCACGGTGCCGCGACGCTTCTTGTCGCGACCCGTCAGAACGATGACCTCGTCACCTTTACGAATATTTTGCATGATCCGTTCTCCTTACAGCACTTCAGGCGCAAGGGACACGATCTTCATGAACTTTTCCGTGCGCAGTTCGCGCGTCACGGGTCCGAAGATACGGGTACCGATGGGCTCAAGCTTGGCGTTGAGCAATACGGCGGCATTGCCACCGAAACGAATCAGGGAGCCGTCCTTGCGGCGAACGCCCTTGGCGGTACGAACCACCACGGCATTGTAGATTTCGCCCTTTTTGACGCGCCCGCGAGGTGCCGCGTCTTTCACGGTAACCTTGATGATGTCGCCGATGGCGGCATAGCGGCGCTTGGAGCCGCCCAACACCTTGATGCACATGACTGAACGCGCACCAGTGTTGTCGGCCACGTCCAGCGTGGTCTGCATTTGAATCATGATTTTTCCTGTTCCAACTTAACCGCACCCCCACCCTGAGGTGGACTGCACAGCCAGTTTTGGCCCCGTCAGACCCGTTGCGGATTGCCCGAATGGCGCCCGCGCAACGAATCCTGAGTTGAAATCGTGCTAACTATGTTTGAGTACTGCCATGCCGGCTTTCCCTGCAATATCAAGCCAGAAGCAAACGCTTCGGCCAGAACCCACAAGAAATTGCCAGGCAAGTCAGTCATAATAGCCTAAATATGTAGCCAAAGCAAGAGCAGAATCAAGAGAAAAGGTTTGGCCTGCATTTTTTTGTGGCCTGGCGGCCACCCTTCCGGCCGCCAGGCCGACATCGGAATCTCGCATGGGGAAATCCTGGCGACGCGCCCGCACCCCTGCGCCGATATCGCTAATATCAATAATATGCGCCATCTGTCTCGTCGCTCCGCGACACTTCCACCCGGCCGCATTCCACGGCAAAACCATTTATCATAGCGTCTTCCGACGACAAAACCACGGGTAACTCCATGCACTCCACACGCATCTCACGATTTCTGCGCAGCTCCGGCCTGCTGGCGCTGCTCATGACCTGCTCGCTCGCCGGCGCGCAGTCCTGGCCCGACAAGCCCATTCGCATGGTGGTGCCCTTCCCCGCAGGCGGCGCCACCGATGTCGTGGCGCGCCTGATAGCCCAGGAAGCCTCCAGCCAGCTCGGGCAGCAGATCGTGGTGGAAAACAAATCGGGAGCCGGCGGCACGATCGGCGCCGGCGAGGCGGCCCGAGCCGCCCCCGACGGCTACACCATCCTGCTGACCACCAGCAGTACGCACGCCATTTCCCCGCACCTGTTCAAGTCGCTGCCGTACGACCCCGCCAGCTTCACCCCCATCGCCCACCTGGCCGATGCGGCCAGCATCCTGCTGGTGACGCCGTCCCTGCCCGCCAACAGCGTGCAGGAACTGATCGACCTGGCCAGACAGAAGCCGGACGAGCTGAACTACGCCAGCAGCGGCAACGGCACCATTCCGCATCTGACCTGCGCATCCTTTCTCGCCCGTGCCGGCGTGAGCATGACGCACGTTCCCTACCGCGGCACAGGTCCGGGCCTGAACGACCTGATCGCCGGCAACATCCAGGTATTGTGCGACTCCCTTCCCACCGGGCTGCCGCACGTCAGGTCCGGCAAGGCGCGCGCCCTGGCCGTCACCGGTCCCGAGCGCTCTCCGCTGGCTCCCGAGCTGCCCACCGTTGCGGAGAGCGGGCTGCCGGGCTACTCTTCCGTTACGTGGTTCGGCCTGTACGGGCCCGCCGGCCTGCCCCAGGACATCGCAGTCAAGCTCAACGAGGTCTTCACGAAGAGCGTCCATCAGCCCGACGTCACGAAGCGCCTGCGCGATCTCGGCATAGAGCCCGCCAAGGCCGGCAGCCCCCGGCAGTTTGCCGACATGGTCAGCGCGGACAGCGAGCGCTGGGGACGCATCATCACAGAATCCAACATCACGATCCAATAATGACGCACTCACTTCCTTCCGACTGGACCAATCCCTATCCCTCCGCCCGCTCGGCCGTGCTGGGCCGCAATGTGGTCAGCACATCCCAGCCCCTGGCCGCCCAGGCCGGGCTGCGCATGCTGCTGGCCGGCGGCAATGCCGTCGACGCCGCCCTGGCCGCCGCCATGGCCCTGACCGTGGTCGAGCCTTCCGGCTGCGGCCTCGGCAGCGACGGCTT
Source organism: Paracandidimonas soli (assembly GCF_004342005.1). Classification (GTDB taxonomy): domain Bacteria; phylum Pseudomonadota; class Gammaproteobacteria; order Burkholderiales; family Burkholderiaceae_B; genus Paracandidimonas; species Paracandidimonas soli. The sequence goes on along the minus strand of NZ_SMBX01000001.1, from coordinate 182,201 downwards.
CGCCATCGTCTGGGACGGCAAGGAGCTGCATGGGCTGAACGCATCCGGTCGCTCTCCCCAGGGCTGGACGCCCGACCGCTATGCGGGGCGCGACGTCATGCCGGAAAAAGGCTGGGAAGCCGTGACCGTGCCCGGAGCCGTGTCGGCCTGGGCGGAACTGTCCCGCCGCTTTGGCAAGCTGCCGCTGTCCACCGTGGCCGCGCCCGCTGTCCAGTATGCGCGCGACGGCTTCCCGGTATCGCCCGTCATCGCCACGCTCTGGGAACTGGGCAGGCAGCGCCTGGGCGACCAGCCCGGTTTCGCCGAGGCCTTCCTGCCGGGAGGCGCGGCCCCCAAGGCCGGCGAAATCTTCCGCAATCCGGCCCAGGCCAGCACGCTGGAACAGATCGCGGACACCCAGGGGGAATCCTTCTACCGCGGCGAACTGGCGCGCAAGATCGCCGCCTTTGCCAGGGAGCACGGTGGCGCGATGACGGAAGACGATCTGGCCGCGCACCAGGCCGACTGGTGCGGCACCATCGCCCAGCCTTTCTCGCGCTCGGTCATCCATGAAATCCCGCCCAACGGCCAGGGCATCGCCGCCCTGATGGCATTGGGCATCCTGGAGGCCGCCGGCATCGGCAGCGCGCCGCTGGACCATGTGGATACGGTCCACCTGTCCATCGAAGCCATGAAGCTGGCCCTGGCCGACGTCTACCAGTACAACGCCGACATCGACGCCATGCGCGTCACGCCGGACGACCTGCTGAACCCCGCCTATCTGGCTGAACGCGCCAAGTTGATTGACCCGAAACGCGCTGGCGACCCGGGCTATGGCGCGCCGAAGCCAGGCGGCACGGTCTATGTGACCGCCGCCGACGCATCCGGCATGATGGTGTCCTTCATCCAGTCCAACTACATGGGCTTCGGCTCGGGCGTGGTCGTGCCCGGCACGGGCATCAGCCTGCAGAACCGCGGCGCGGGCTTCTCGCTCGCCCCGGGCCACGCCAATCAGGTCGGCCCGCGCAAGCGTCCTTCGCACACGATCATCCCCGCCTTCGCCATGAACGCCGACGGCACGCCGCAGATGTCGTTCGGCGTCATGGGAGGCCCCATGCAGCACCAGGGCCATGTACAGATGTCGCTGCGCGTGCTGCTGTACGGCCAGAACCCCCAGGCCGCCGCCGACGCCCCGCGCTGGCGCGTGACCGGCGGGCGCGGCGTGGCGCTCGAGCCGGGCTTCGCTCCCGAAGTCGTGCAGGAGCTGAAGGCGCGCGGGCACGAAGTCAGCGTGGAAAGCGGCAATGGCGTATTCGCCTTCGGAGGCGCTCAGTTGATTCTGCGCAAGGGCGATCATTACATCGCCGGATCGGATCCCCGGAAGGACGGGCAGGCCGTGGCGTTCTGACCACGCGCCCAAGCGCAAGCCTCGCCGTTCACGGCGAGGTCAAGCGAGGCAGTATTCATACTGCGCCGCAGGCGCCCCCCGTATTGTTGTGGCGGGGAAGCTCCCGGCTTCAGCCGGGAGTGACTCACGCACCAACCCCGGCCGGGCGCGGATAAAAACGCCCCCGGCCGGACGATAAACGCTATAATTCTTTTCTTTCCGGTGCGCCGCAGCCAGTCAGCGTGCCGTCTCCGCGGATCTTTTTCCGCGGCAATCCGGGCGGTCCCGCCCGTTCAACTCCTTTTCACGCCTGCCTGGACTGGTATCCCTCGACTCGAGCGATGGGCTGTCGCTGGAGTCTTGTTTTGTCCGATACGAATACCTTTGCCGCGCTCGGCCTGGCCGAGCCGTTGCTGCGAGCTGTTGCCGAAACCGGCTACACCCAACCCACCCCCATCCAGGCCCAGGCCATTCCGCATGTGCTCAAGGGCAGCGACCTGCTGGCCGCCGCGCAGACCGGCACCGGCAAGACGGCGGGCTTCACCCTGCCGCTGCTGCACCTGCTGCTGCAGTCCCCCTTGCAGGGCAAGCGCCAGCCCGGCAGGCCGCGCTGCCTGATCCTGACGCCCACGCGCGAGCTCGCCGCACAGGTGGAAGAGTCCGTGCAGACCTACGGCAAGCACACCAGCATCCGTTCCATGGTGATGTTCGGCGGCGTCAACATCAACCCGCAGATCACCGCCCTGCGCAAGCCGCTGGATATCCTGGTGGCCACGCCCGGCCGCCTGCTGGACCACGTCCAGCAAAAGACCATCGACCTGTCGGGCGTGGAAGTCCTGGTGCTGGACGAAGCCGACCGCATGCTGGACATGGGCTTCATCCGCGACATCCGCAAAGTCCTGGCCCTGCTGCCCAGGCAGCGCCAGAACCTGCTGTTCTCCGCCACATTCTCGGATGAAATCCGCGACCTGGCGCGCGGCGTCCTGAACAACCCCACGGAAGTCTCCGTGGCGCGCCGCAATACGGCGTCCGAACTGGTCGAGCAGAAGGTCGTCATGACCGAGCAGTCACACAAGCGCGACCTGGTCAGCCATGTCATCCGCGAAAGCGGCTGGCACCAGGTGCTGGTCTTCACGCGTACCAAGCACGGCGCCAACCGCCTGGCCGAGAAGCTGACCAAGGACGGCCTGTCGGCCGCCGCCATCCACGGCAACAAGAGCCAGTCGGCGCGCACCCGCGCGCTGGCCGGCTTCAAGTCGGGCGAAGTCGCGGTGCTCGTCGCCACCGATATCGCCGCGCGCGGGCTGGACATCGACCAGTTGCCGCAAGTGGTCAATTTCGAACTGCCCAATGTGCCGGAAGACTATGTGCACCGCATCGGCCGTACCGGCCGCGCGGGCAGCGCGGGCTCGGCGCTGTCGCTGGTCGACAACACGGAAGTGAAGTTGCTGACGGCTATCGAACGGCTGCTGGGCCGCAAGATCGAACGCACCGTGGTCGAAGGCTGGTCCGCCGACATGGTCAAGCCCTCGACTACGCCGGAACGCCCGCCCCTGCCGCATCGCCAGCACACCGCCCCGCGCGGCGGCAACGGCAACCGCGGTCGCGGCAATGGCTCTCAGCCCGGCGGCAGGCCGTCCGGCCAGGGTCAGCGCCGCGGCAACGGCGGCCGCCGCAACGCTTCCGGCACGGCGCAAGGACAACGCGGCGCGCTGAACTGACAACGGCACGCCTTCGCGCCGCCATGGGCGGAGCGAAGGCGCAACACATCCGGATGCGGTTTCCTGTCGCCGGCATGCCGCATTCCAATCCCGCAACCCTGCGCCGGCATCCGATTTTTCGCCAACGATCATGTCACTTTCCACTTGGCTTGCCTTCTTTGCCGCTTGCTGGGCCATCTCTTTCTCCCCCGGGCCGGGCGCCATCGCCGCCATGGCCTCCGGACTGAGGCACGGATTCCGGCGCGGCTACTGGACGACCGTGGGCCTGATCATGGGCATTCTGTGCCAGGTGCTGATCGTCAGCATCGGACTGGGCGCCCTGCTGGCCACGTCGGAAACCGCATTCGCCATCGTTAAGTGGCTGGGCGTGATCTATTTGGTCTATCTGGGCTGGAAGCAGTTCCGCACCGATGCGCCCCCCGTCTCGGTGGAAGCGGGAACGCTGGAACCGTTCCGCCCCCGCGACCTGGTGATGCGCGGCCTGCTGATCAATCTGACGAATCCCAAGGGCACGGTGTTCCTGCTGGCCGTGATGCCGCAGTTCCTGAATCCGGCCGCGCCGCTGCCCATGCAGTATGTGATCATCGGCCTCACGCTGGCCTTTACCGACCTGGTGGTCATGGGGATCTACACCAGCCTGGCTTCCAGCATCCTGAAGCAATTGCGCAAGCCGCGCCAGATCCGCTGGATGAACCGCGCCTTCGGTACACTGTTCATCCTGGCGGGCACCGCCCTGGCAACCCTCAGCCAGCAGAAATAGGAACAGCCGCCCGCGCCATCGCCGCGGAAAAGCCTAGACGCAACGAAACGACATACCATTCGACCATGAGCATTCCCGACGAAGTCAAACGACGCCGCACCTTCGCCATCATCTCCCACCCCGACGCGGGCAAGACCACGCTGACGGAAAAGCTGCTGCTGTTCGCAGGCGCGATCCAGATCGCCGGCAGCGTCAAGGCGCGCAAGGCCAGCCGGCACGCCGCCTCGGACTGGATGGAGATCGAAAAGCAGCGCGGCATTTCGGTGGCGTCCTCGGTCATGCAGATGGAATACCGCGACTGCGTCATCAACCTGCTCGACACCCCCGGACACCAGGACTTCTCGGAAGACACTTACCGCGTGCTGACTGCGGTCGACGCCGCGCTCATGGTCATCGACGCCGCCAACGGCGTCGAGCCCCAGACCATCCGCCTGCTGCAGGTCTGCCGCGCGCGCAACACGCCCATCATTACCTTCGTCAACAAGCTGGACCGCGAGGTGCGCGAGCCGCTGGACCTGGTATCGGAGATCGAAGACCACCTGGGGATGGAAGTCATTCCATTTTCCTGGCCGGTGGGCATGGGCCGCTCCTTCGGCGGCGTATTCGACATCCGCCGCGACCAGATGCGCGTATTCCGCGCGGGTGAAGCCAGGCACAGCAACGAGAACGACGAACTGATCCCGGGTCTGGAAAACCCCGAAATCGCCAAGCGCTTCGGTTCCGCCTTCACCAAGGCGCACGAAGAAATCGAGCTGATCAAGGAGGCATCGCCGGAATTCGACCATGCCGCCTTCCTCGCCGGCAAGCAAACGCCCATGTTCTTCGGCTCCGCCATCAATAACTTCGGCGTGCAGGAAGTGCTCGACGCTCTGGTGGACCTGGCCCCCAGCCCGGGGCCGCGCACCGCGCTGCAGCGCGAAGTCCAGCCCGACGAACCCAAGTTCAGCGGCGTCGTGTTCAAGGTGCAGGCCAACATGGATCCGGCCCATCGCGATCGCGTGGCCTTCGTGCGTGTCAGCTCGGGCCGCTTCGAGCGCGGCATGCGCCTGAAAGTCGCGCGCACCGGCAAGGAGATCCGCCCGAACAACGTGGTGTCCTTCCTGTCGCAGCGCCGCGAACTGCTGGACGAAGCCTATGCCGGCGACATCATCGGCATTCCCAACCACGGCGTGCTGCAGTTGGGCGACGTGCTGACCGAAGGAGAATCCCTGCAATTCACCGGCCTGCCGTTCTTCGCGCCCGAGCTGTTCCAGGCAGTGGAAGTGAAGGATCCTCTGCGCACCAAGCAGTTGCGCATCGGCCTGACGCAGTTGGGCGAAGAAGGCGCCATCCAGGTATTCCGCCCCCAGGCGGCCGGCGGCGCACTGCTGCTGGGCGCCGTGGGCCAGTTGCAGTTCGAAGTGGTGGCGCACCGCCTGAAGACAGAGTACGGTGTGGAAGCCCGGCTGATGCCGTCGCGCTACACCATGGCGCGCTGGTTCACTGCGGAAGACCCGAAGGCCATGCGCAAGTTCATGGACTCCAATGCAGCCAACATCGCGCACGACGTCGTGGACGCTCCCGCTTTCCTCGCCAGTTCGCCGGCGCAGCTGCGAGTGGCGCAGGAACTCTACCCCGGCATCACCTTCCATGCCATGCGCGAGCACGGCGGCCAGGTATTCGGAAGCCACTGAGCCGCTTCGCAAGGGCAGGCATGGCCGCCTGCCCTGATACCGCAAGGCACATTGGTTACGCCTTGTTTTGTATGAAAGCAGCGCGGCTTATATACTGACGCTTCCGGCTGCACTGCGCAGTCCTCAACCCTTTTCCGTGATTCAGCCCTCATGTCCTGGCGTGTACTGTTTGCCATACTGATCATTGCCGCAGGCGCTTCCGCCTGGGGCGGTTTTCGCCTGGGCGATTGGCTGGTTGCCCATACCCCGGAAAGCCCCGTCATTCCCGAATATCCGGAGCTCGACGGAGAGCAGATTCTGGGAGCCGACGGACGCCCATTCTTCGCGCAAGCTCCCCAGCCGCTGGTCAATGGGCGCCAGGCAGTCCCCGAGCCTCCCGAGCCCCTGGACTGGAAGATCGAACCGGATGTCGTGGACAGGATCCTGTCCAACCCCCTGATCAGCGTCGCCACGACCCATATCACGCTGGATGAAGCCATACAGATCGCAGGACGGCAGTCAGGCGGCTCCGCGCAACTCGACGGGCTGGCCGATCTTTCGGGGCTGGGCCTGTTCGGCGGCCGGACCAACGCCAATGGCCAGCCCCTGCAATCCATCGACGGCGGCCCGATTCCGCCTCCGCCGGACATCGGCATATCGCCCGAAGTCCAGCAAGCCGCGGGCGACTGGCAGGCCGCCCTGGCCCGCGATCTGGAAGCCTGCAAGAGCGAAGGCTTCTTCGCCCGGCCCAGTTGCGCCTGGAATGCCCGCAACAAATACTGCGGCCCGAACAATGCCTGGGGACGGGCGCCCAACTGCCCGGCGAAGAACTAGCGTCCGCAAAGCAAAAAGCGGATACAGGTCCCAAGCCTGTATCCGCTTTTTGCCTTGCGGGCCTGCGGCTTTGCGCTTTCCCGCTTATTCGCTTTCCATCTGCGTCTGCAGGTAATTCGGCAGGCCGACCTTTTCCACCAGCTCGATCTGCGTTTCCAGCCAGTCGATGTGCTCTTCGGTTTCGTCGAGCAGACGCTGCAGCAGATCGCGCGAGACGAAATCCTGCGCCGTCTCGCAATATGCAATGGCTTCCTTCAGCGTTGCCTGAGCGCCGACTTCCAACTGCAGGTCACAGGACAGGATTTCCGGCACGTCTTCGCCGATGCGCAGCTTGTGCAGGTCCTGCAGATTGGGCAGCCCGTCCAGCATGAAGATACGCTCGATCAGGCGATCGGCATGCTTCATTTCCTCGATGGATTCTTCGTACTCGTGCTTGCCCAGGCGATTCAGCCCCCAGTGGCGCAGCATGCGGGCATGCAGAAAATACTGATTGATGGCGGTCAGCTCGTTCTTGAGCTGCTTGTTCAAGTATTGGATGACAGTCTTATCGCCTTTCATGCGTATGCTCCTGTGAAAAATGCCCCCACGTCGCGCAGGCTCGTGCCTGCTTGCGCTCCACCTCGCGGCCAGCATGGTGTCCCGATGATCGGGACACCTCTATGGACGATAGACTACCACGCACGATCACCCTCAAACAGCCCATAAATCCTGCGAATACAAGCCAATCTCATCTCAAAAACAAATGCGCATGCAAATAGGAACAGATTCATGTATTACTGCGGATTGCACCGGAATGCCGATTTGATGCAACCGTGGCGACGTGGACAGGCCAAATCCACCGGCATCAAATCGCATTTCATGCAACGAAATACATGCCCTTCCGCATTGGAAAAGCCGATCCGGCATTCACACTCAAATTTGAAACAATTTGTATGCACGTTGCTCGCAGGCGGACGGCAGTGCCGGAAACGGCGGGCATCAGCCGTCCCCGGGTATGCGCAACGGATCAAGCAACCCGCGCAGGTTGTTGTGATCCAGCTCGAACATCAATGCCAGCAGTCGCCCCAGATCGCCATCCGGAAAACCATTGCGGGCGAACCAGGCCAGATAATGGCCGGGCAGGTCGGCCAGATACCTGCCTTCATACTTGCCATAGGGCATGCGCCACCGCACCAGTTTCTCCAGATCCTGCGCTTCCATTTCCTTGACTCCATATTGTTTGCCGCCGGGCCGCCCCCAAGACAAACAAGCCCTCTTGGAGGGCAGCAAGCAGACGCAAGCCTGCGTAGCGTGGGGGCATTTGTTTGCCGCCGGGCCGCCCCAAGGCAAACAAGCCCCCTTGGGGGGCAGCAAGCAGGCGCAAGCCTGCGCAGCGTGGGGGCATTTGTTGATCGCCGGGCCTCTCCCTTAACAACCCGTAGCACGCGACATGCCTGGCAAGGCTATCATGTCCAGGGTGTATCGGCCTCGCCCGCCAAAGCCGTCAAGCCTCCAAGCAGGGCCTTCCGGGCAGGAAAAACCAAAAACAGACCTCAGGGAGACACGCTCATGCGAATGCAACGTTCACTCTTGGCGGCCAGTCTTGCACTGCTTCTTGCCGCCTGCGGCACGCCAACCCCGACCTCCAACGTACAGCAGACAGCGGCTGCCCAGGCGGCCAGCGCAGCTTACGACTATACGCTGGACGTCTTCCATCCCGTCATCGGGCATCGCGGCATGGTGGCGTCCGAGCAGGCGCTGGCTTCACAGATCGGCCTGGACATCCTGAAGTCGGGCGGCAACGCCATCGACGCTGCCGTCGGCATGGGCTTCGCGCTGGCCGTGACACTGCCCAATGCGGGCAACCTGGGCGGCGGCGGCTTCATGGTCGTGCATGACGCCGCCAGCGGCCAGGACATCACCCTGGACTTCCGGGAAATGGCTCCCTCGGGCGCGTCCCGCAATATGTACCTGGACGAGCAGGGCAACGTCGTCGACGGCAAGTCGCTCTACACGCATTACGCGGTAGGCGTGCCCGGCACGCCGGTCGGCCTGGAGTACGCATTGCAAAAATGGGGAACCAAGCCGCTGACGCAGGTCATGGCGCCAGCCATCGCTCTGGCCGAAAACGGTTTCCCGGTCAGCGAAACTCTGGCTACCGTGCTGCAGCGCGAGAAAACCAATATGGGCAAGTGGCCGGCGACCACCGCCATCTTCTGGCGCAATGGCGAGCCGCTGAAGGCGGGCGACCTGCTGGTGCAGAAAGACCTGGCCCAATCGCTGCGGCTGATCGCGGCCGAAGGCTCCGGCGCCTTCTATCGCGGCGAGATCGCCAGGAAGATCGCGGCGGAAATGGCGCCCTATCCCGGCGCCATCACGATGGCGGACCTGAACAACTACAAGCTGCTGCTGCGCGAGCCTATCCGCGGCACTTATCGCGGCTATGAGATCGTCACCATGCCGCCCCCCTCGTCCGGCGGCATCCACCTGGTGCAGATGCTGAACATGCTCGAGCGCTGGCCTCTGGCGCAATGGGGCCACAACAGCGACCAGACCATCCACCACATGACGGAAGTCATGAAGCTGGCTTATGCCGACCGCTCGGAATACCTGGGAGACCCGGAATTCGTGCGCGTTCCCTCCAAGGGGCTGACCTCGCGAGCCTACGCCGATCATCTGGCCGCCGGCATCACCAAGAAAGCCCGCCCGGCTTCCGACATCAAGCCGGGCAAGCCGATGCCTTATGAAAGCGATCAGACCACGCACTTCTCGGTCATGGACAGCCAGGGCAACGCAGTCGCCGTCACCTACACGCTGAACACCAACTTCGGCAGCGGCATCGTGGCGGCCGGCACCGGCATCCTGCTGAACAACGAAATGGATGATTTCGCGGCCAAGCCCGGCGTTGCCAACGCCTATGGCCTGGTGGGCGGCGATGCCAATGCCGTGCAGCCCGGCAAGCGCCCGCTGTCGTCCATGACACCGACCATGGTGCTGAAGGACGGCAAGCCGTTCCTGATCACCGGCAGCCCGGGCGGTTCGCGCATTATCACGACAGTGCTGCAGACCATCGTCAATACTATCGACTTCCGCATGAATCCGGCCGAGGCCGCATCCGCGACGCGCTTCCATCACCAGTGGACGCCGGATGAGCTGCAGGTGGAAAAAGGGCTGAACATCGATACCCGGACACTGCTGGTCAAGCGCGGCCACAATGTCGCCACCAAGGCGTCCATGGGCCGTACGCAGACCATCATGGCGCACGACGGCGTGCTGCGCGGCTACTCCGACCCGCGCAATCCGGATGGGAAGACGCTGGGATATTGATGAGGGGAGTGCCGGGTGCTTGCGGGTGCCCGGTGATCGCGCACCTAAGCACAAGTTGAAGGCGTGGCTTGGGAAGTGTGTCTGGCGCGACAGGCTAGGGGTGTATGTGTTTCCGCGCCTGTCGGTCCGGTTCGGCTCCCTGCGGAGCCGAACTGCCCCTGCGCCGGCTCGTACGCGCCTTCGCGCTTCCTTCACCTGCGCGCGGGCGGCCCTCAAACGGCGCGGAAACACATACACCCCTAGCCTGCCAGACCTCTTGGCATGTTCCGTTGGGAAGCGGGGATAAGATGGTGAGAAAGTAGCGGAAAAGTACGGGGAAATGCAGCTCAGAAGCGGCTGACGGCTACGGCCACGAAGGCCGTTTCTTCAGCGGCGGCGTCGTTGGCGGCATCGGAAACCAATGCGCCTTGCGGCTGGGCCGAGGCCGACACTACCTGCGCGGCATAGCGGCCGCCCGGCAGGTATTCGGTTGCCGTATCCGCGCAACAGCCACAGCACGACGCGACGCCCAGTTGCCCTTGAAGATCGGACAACGTCTGGGCGCCTTCGGCAACAGCCGTCTTTACCTGACGCTCGGTGATGGCATTACAGACACAAATAAACATGAGAATAATTATTATCTGTGTACTGAATTTGCGCAATTATTTTTATGCATCCGCTTCAGGATCGCGATAGTTTTTTGCAAAGCATCGGCCGGTCTTTCATCGCTCCCATGGCAGCGCACACACTGCAGGGTCGGGCAGACCACACCTGCCTGAAGCCTGCCCGGCCCGTTTCAGGCCGTGACGGCCGCGCGCGCCTTGCGCCGCTGCGCCGTCTCGATGCCTTCCATCTCCCGGTATTTGGCAACGGTGCGCCGGGCGATGCGGATGCCCTCGGCCTCCAGCAGTTCCGCGATCCGGCCATCCGACAGTGGGGAGCCGACCGGCTCTTCGGCGATCATCCGGGCGATGCGGCCGCGTACGCTGCGGGCCGAGGCGGCGTCGTCGCCATCGGAACCCACCGCCGTATCGAAGAAGGTGTTCAACTCCACTACGCCCCAGGGGGTCTGGGCATACTTGCGCTTGGTCGCGCGCGAGATGGTGGACTCGTGCATTTCCAGCGCCCCGGCGATATCGCGCAGGCGCATGGGACGCAGCCTGTCCATTCCGTATTCGAAGACCTCGGGCTGGCGCAGGACGATTTCCCGGGCCACCCGCAAAATGGTGGATCCGCGCTGCTGCAGGCTGCGGATCAGGCCATGCGCCTGCTGCAGTTGCTGGCGCATGGCCTGGTCTGCCCCCGCCTGGTCCAGCCAGGCTTCGTACTGGCGATTGACCGACAGCCTGGGCAAGGCCGCGGAATTGAGCAGCGCCTCCCAGCGCCCCCTCACCTTGCGCACAAGAATATCCGGCCGTATGTATTCCGCCACATTGGAGGACCAGTTGCGCGCAGGCTTGGGCTCCAGGCGCAGGATCAGGGCATGCGCCGCCTGCACCAACTCGCGGCCGCACCCCAGCGACGCGGCCAATCGGGCGGTATTGCCGCTGGCCAGCATATCCAGGTGGCTGGCCACGATCTGGTGCGCGCAGGCCAGCACCTCCGTCGGCGCGTCGGCCTGCCGCAACTGCAACGCCAGGCACTCGGACAGGGTCCGCGCGCCGACGCCGAGGGGATCGAAGGACTGCAGCAGGCGCAGGGCGCACAGCATATCGTCCGCCTCGATGCCGAGTTCGGGCGGCAGCCAATCCACGATTTCTTCCATCGACATGGACAGGTAGCCGTTGTCGTCCAGGTCATCGATCAGCAATGTGACGAGCGCGCGCTCCTGCGCCTGCGCGTGCGTGGCATGCAACTGTCGCAACAGGTGGTCACGCAGCGTATCTTCCTGGGGGGCCTCGAGGCGGGTATCATCATCCTCACGCAACGGCGACCGGCTGGGCCACTCCATGAGCGAGGGGAGGGCATCCTGCTCCGGCACCTCCGTTGCCTGTGGCACGGACTCCCCTTCGGCGGCAAAGTCGTCCTCACGCTCCAGCAGCGGATTTTCCATCAGCGCCTGGGAAATCTCCTGGTCCAGGTCGTGCGTCGACAACTGCAGGAACCGGATCGATTGCTGCAATTGTGGTGTCAATGCCAGCGACTGCTGCTGGCGTATTTCCAGTGACTGACGCGCCTGCATGGATAAAATACCTGTATGAACTCCGAGACCAGACCAACCATTCGCCAAGACCGTACCTTACTGCGTTCCACGCTGCTGCGCCTGACGGCAACGCAGAAACTCCTGTGCGCCGTGGGCGTGCTGGCCGTGGCATGGCTGTGGTATGTCGTTGCCGGACGCATCCTGGCATTCGGCCGCTCGCTGGACTATGACGGCCTGCAGGCTTTCGGCCCGCAGGCGACGGCACTGCTGAAGCAGTACAGTCCATTCTTCTGGTGGGCGCTGGTCATCGCCCTGACGCTTATTATTGCGTATTTTCTGTACGGACTCGTCCAAAGTTCGCAGCGCGCCATCCGGCTGCGCATCGTCGGCACCGATACGGTGCGTGCGCTGGCGCGGCAGTTGAGCCCCGAAGGGCGCGAAGTCCTGCTATGGGCCTGGCGCGACCGGCGCGAGCCCTTGCGTATCGGCGATCTGCAGCGCGCCCATGCGGAACTCGGCGCGGGACGCCATGGCAAGATCGTGCAGGCCAGGGAGCACGCCGCCTTGCTGGAATCGCCCGATGCCGCCCCGGCATCCATGCAGGAACCGGCGACGGACGCGGGCACGCTGCTGCGCCCCCGGCAAGAACCCGAGCTGCGCTCGTAAGCCGACCGGTGGCGCGGCCCTCATTGATGGCCTATCGGCCCGCGCAGCTCTTGCCACCGTCGACGGGCAGGCATACGCCGGTGATATAGGCCGCTTCGTCCGACGCAAGAAACAACGCCGCATGCGCAACATCCCATGCTGTTCCCATGCGGCCCATCGGGCTTGCTGCATTGCGCTTCGCCCGCATGGCTTCGACATCCTGGAACTGCCCTGATATCTGCTTGTAGATCAGGGGCGTGTCCATGACGCCCGGCAACACTGCGTTGACCCGGATGCCATGCGGCGCATAATGGACCGCCATGGCTTTCGTCAATTGATTCAGTCCCCCTTTCGCCGCGTAGTACGACGTGTAGGGGTAATGGTTCACCTGGATGGACGCGAGCGACGAAATATTGATGATCGCCCCCGCCTTCTGCTCCAGCATGACGGGCAATACATGCTTGCAGGCCAGGAACACGCCGGTCAGGTTGGTATCGATCACGCGGTGCCAGCTTTCCTCCGAAGCCTCGACCGGATCGCCCATTTCGGTGATGCCTACATTGTTGTGCAGCACATCGATGCGCTGGCTGCGCTCCATCACGCTGGCGACAACGGCCTCGATATCCCCGGAGCGCGTAACGTCCGCCCGCAGGGCAATGCCTTGCCCTCCTTCGGCCGCAATCAGGTCCGCCGTTTCCCGAGCCGCATCGAGATCGCGGTCCACCGCGTAGACGACGGCCCCTTCCCGGGCGTACAGCACCGCGGCCGCCTTGCCGTTGCTCCAGCCGGGGCCGGACGAGCCGGCCCCCATGACGAGCACAACCTTTCCTTCTAAACGCTGCTTGACCATATCATTCAATGGAAATGTTCGCGAAATCGGCAACCTTCTTCCACTTCTCGATATCTCCGCGAATCATGCTGCCGAACTCTTCCGGCGTATCCGCAATGACATAGGCTCCCAGCGCCTCATATCGCTTCCTGACGTCGGGACGGCCCAACGCCTTGACCGCCGCGGCATGCAGTTTTTCCAGCACATCAGCCGGCAACCCGGCAGGCGCCAGCAGCCCATTCCACATTTCCGCGTCGTAATCCGGCAGGCCCACTTCCGCGGCGATCGGAACATCTGGCAGATTTTCGAGGCGCGACTTGCCGGCAATCACCAGCGGGATCAGGTTGCCGGCCTGGATATGCGGCATCGACGACGCGGCAGTATCCCAGATCATGTCGACCTGCCCGCCGATGACGTCATTGAGCGCGGGTCCGGTGCCGCGATACGGAATATGCAGGATATTCAGCCCGGTCATGGACTTGTAGTATTCCATCGCCATGTGCGTCGCCCCGCCATTTCCCGACGAGGCATAGGAATACTTGCCCGGCGACTTCTTGATGAGTTCGACGAATTCCGCGTAGGTTTTGGCCGGGAACGTCTTGGTCGCCGCAATGACGCCCGGTACGCGGATGATTTGCGTTACCGGCGTGAAATCGGTGGCCGCATCGTAGGGCAGGGACTTGTACACGGCGGAGTTCGTGCCGTTGGTGCTGGACGTCGCCAGCAGCAGCGTATAGCCGTCGGGCGCCGCGGCCGCCACTGTTCTCGTCCCTATCGTTCCGCCCGCGCCGCCGCGATTGTCCACCAGCACGGTCTGCCCCAGTTCCTGGGAAAGCGCTTCGGCCAGGATGCGGCCTACGACATCCGATGTTCCGCCAGGGGGAAACGGCACGACTAGAGTGACTGGTTTTTCAGGATAGGCGCCGCCTGCCATGGCGGGCTGCGCAAGCCCGGCCAAGGCAACCCCCGCCAGCATCGACATGAACATGCGCCGCGCCGTTTTCGTATGTTTTGTGGTTTTCATGATTGTCTCCTCCGTTAAGGATCAGGTATCTGCGAAGACCTCCGGCCATCAGGCGAAGAGTCTTGCGCAGCGACTTATGGCGAATCAGGATCGACGGGCAGCATCAGGCAATGCGGTCTCCCGGCTTGATCTTGGCTGCACGGCTATCCACTCCCGGCAGCATATGCGCCGGATCCCGCGTTACGACGATATCGATCACCGTGGGACGATCCTGGCAGGCGGCCCCCGCCTCCAGCGCGGCCCGCAGTTCCGACGGATCCTCCACCCGGATACCCTGGCATCCCAGGGTCTGGGCGACCTGCGCGTAATTCGTATCCGCCAGGTCGGACGATTGATAAGCGCCGGCGCCGTACATCAAATGCTGCAGCGCCTTGATGTACCCGGAGGCCGCATTGTTCACGACCAGCAGCGTGAACGGCAGCTTCAGCCGCACCGCGGTCTCCAGCTCTCCCAGCGACATGTTGCAGCCGCCGTCTCCCGTCAGGCTCAGCACGCGGCTTCCCGGCGCGGCAAGCGCGGCGCCGATCGCACCGGGAATGCCGTAGCCGATGGAAGCAAAGCCGCGATCGGGCACGAACGAGCGGCCGGCGCGGCGCGAATCGAACAGCAGTCCGCCCCAGTGCGCCGCGAACCCGCCATCGGCGATCAGCAGGCCGTCTTCCGGCAGAAAGTCGTTGATTTCCTGCATCAGCCGCGCCATTGCCACGGGCTTCTCGCTCGACTGCAGCTTTGTCTTGACCGACTCGCGCCAGGCGATCATCCGCCGCTGTGTGTCGTCGGGCAGGCCGCTGCGATCCGCGCCATCCGGGCAGGCGAGCGCCAGGGCCTGCAATTCGGGCAGGGTGGCGCCGACATCTCCCCAGAGCCTGACTGTGGCGGGCGTGGTGCGGTCGAACTCTTCCGCCAGGATATCCAGATGGATCAGCGGCACGCCCGCCGGAATCAGGTCGAACCGGCGCGTGGCCACTTCGCCCAGCTTGCAGCCGACGACGAACAGGCAGTCCGCTTCGGAGATCAGCGTATTGGCGATGCGGCTGTAGCGGCCGAACAGCCCGGCGCTCAAGGGGTGGCGGCAGGATATCGCGCCTTTTCCGGTCAGGGTGTGCGCCACGGGAATATGCAATGCGGTGGCAAAGCCCTCGACGATATCCGCAGCCCTGCTGAGGTGGACGCCGCCGCCGCACAGCATCACGGGCCGCCGCGCCTTCGCCAGCAACTCCGCCGCCTTTGCGAGGGAAGCCGCATCGGGCCGGATGCGCGCCGCCGGAATCTGCCTGCAGCTCTCGTCCGCCCGGAACTCCTCAGGCGGGAAGGCATGCACGCCATGCGAAATGTCTTCGGGCACGTCCACCACGACGGGGCCGGGCCTGCCATGCGTCGCAACCGCGAACGCGCGGCGCACCAGCTCCGGTATGCGCTCGATGCATTCGACCCTGATGACCTCTTTGCACACCGGCCGCAGGACCTCCAGCTGCCGGGCTTCCTGCGTCATGTTCTTCCAGGCGTGCGCGCGATGCGCATCTCCCACCAGAACGACCAGCGGCGTACCGGCATTCAGCGCCTCGGCCAGCCCGGTCGCCAGGTTCGTCGCTCCCGGCCCCAGGGTTGCATCGCAGACGCCCGGCCTGCCCGTGATTTTCGCGTAGGCGTCCGCCGCGAAAATGCCGCAGCGCTCGTCATTGATGAGATAGTGCCGCATCTCCAGGCGGCGCACCGCATCATAAAAAGGCAATAACTGGAATCCGCCCATGCCGAACATCGGCCCGACATCATGCGCGGCGAACATGCGCGCCAAGGCTTCTCCGCCAGTCATCTCCAAACGATCCGTCATAATGACTCCTCTTCTTTCATTCCAAAATCCCGATCCGACAGCCATGACGCGTAGCACAGCCGCAGCGGCTGCCCCACAGCGGCCCCCAGCTCCGCAGCGCAGGCATTCACGCGGGAAATGATGCCGCTCTGGTAGCACGAGCGCGCATCCCCGATGCGCGCACTGCCCGCGCTTACCGTCACAGCGGCGATTCCCTTTTCCTGGAGCGGGGCCAAGCGACCGAACCCGGCATCGTTCTTTCCTCCGCCCGCGTCATGGAATGAAATCGCGGCCACCCCGAACGGAACACCGTCGCTTTGCGAGGCGGCCAGCACGCCTCCATGGGAAGCCGCCACGACCAGTGCGCCCGCATCTTCGGGCAGCAATAGCGATACCGAATCGATCCCGATGACCGGAATACGGGCATTCGGCTCCAGGATCTGCCGCGCCTCACGCACCGGCAGCACCGCATACGACTCGACGGAGGGAAGCCGGCGCAGCAGTGTCACGGCCTCCTCCACATACATACCCTGTCGACACCCCGCGTCCCGCGCCAGCGGATTAACGTGGCTCAGCACGCCGCTGCGCCGCATATCCTCGCCATCGCCGATCCTGGCCGACGCATGATCCACGGCAGCGGCGCAAACGCCCAGCGCCTGCAGATACGCCAGGGCGCCGATCCCCGCCTCGTCCTTTCCCACGCCGGCATCGTTCAGGATCACCGCCGCGACATTGGCGCGAGCGGCCAGATAACCCGCGTACACCCCTCCATGGGAAGCCGCGACGACCACGGCGCCCCTGTGCCTGGCCTCAAGCACCGTCACGCTGTCCAGCACATACGATTGCAGCATCCATACTCCATATTATGGAAATCATTTTTCTAACAGGCTTTCAAGGAATATCCATTGTTTAAACGAAAGTATGATTTTTATTCTATTGTCCAGGAAATTTCATCTCAACCTTTAATCCATATTATGGAATAATGTTGATTAGGGCTTTCCCCGAAAACCGCATCGAATGCCGCACAGCGAGGCTTGCATGACTCTGACCCAGAACACATCCGTGCCCGGCGCCCAAAGCGTGACGCGCGTCCTGCGCCTGCTCAAACTGATAGGGTCGGCGCCGGCCCGCGGCGCGGGTCTCAGCGACCTGGCCCGCGACGCCGGACTGACACAGCCCACGACCCATCGCATGCTCGCCGCGCTGCAGCAGGAAGGCTTCGTCAGCCTGCACCCCACGCTCAAGACATATACGTTGGGTCGCGAAGCCTACGTACTGGGCCTGGCCGCTGAGCGCAGGCACGGCCTGAAGGAAATCGCCGAAGCAGGACTTCAGCGCATCGCAATGGAAACCGGGGATACGGCTTTTCTGTCGATCCGCTCGGGGGACGACGCCGTCTGCATCGACCGCAAGGTCGGGGACTTCCCCATCAAGATCCTGACGCTCGACGCCGGCCACCGCCGGCCCCTGGGGATCGGCGCTGGCAGCCTGGCCCTTCTGTCCAGCCTGAGCGACCCCGAGATCGAACAGATATTGCAGCGGCACCAGCAACTGCCCTCGCCCCTGCGCATTGATCTGGATACGTTGCGCCAGGACATCGCCCTTACCCGCCGGAACGGCTACGCTACGAACCCTGGCCGCATCATCAGCGACATGGCCGGCATCGGCATCGCCGTGTTCGACAGGAAGCAGAATCTCTGCGCCTCGCTCAGCGTGGCGGCCATTCGCTCCCGGCTGAGCGGCCAGCAACTACAGCACGCGCTCTCGATCCTCAAACGGGAAGCCCTGCAACTAAGCCAGGATCTTTCACGCTCCTGAAACCCGGACGCCGCCAGCAGGCCGTTTTTGCATCGACGCATCACCTGAGGCCCGGAATGCCAGCCTGCGCTTCGACTTTCTTGCCTTTCTCTTCAAAATGTGTTTGACTATCAAATATGAACTCTGAGCACGCACCTTCCACCGACATTTGCGCAGGCATCCCCGCCAGCGCCGTCGTGCGTGTTTCTTTCGCTTTCGCGACCCTCTCCAGCGCTCTGTCGCTATCCCTGCTGCTACCGACCGGTTGCCGAGCCTAGCGCCTCGTGGCAGTTCGGTAGCCGTGCACACGCCACACCCCCCAATTCCGCTTTTCCATTTTTGTCTGTCATCGCGATATGCCGTTCCGGCGCGGACCCGAACCCGCCTGGCGTAGCGCGCCCCCGTTACAGGTAAGCAAGCCATGATGCATCCGAATCCTTCCGAAAAATACATCCCGTTCTCGCCCTTCGCCCGAGACTTCTCCGAGCGCACGTGGCCCGGCAAGCGCATCACCACGCCTCCCATATGGATGAGCACCGACCTGCGCGACGGCAACCAGGCGCTGATCGAGCCCATGAGCGTGGAGCGCAAGCTGCGCTTCTTCAAGCAATTGCTCAAGATCGGCCTGAAGGAAATCGAAGTCGGGTTCCCCTCCGCCTCCCAGACCGACTTCGACTTCGTGCGCAAGCTGATCGACGACAAGCTGATTCCCGACGACGTGACCATCATCGTGCTGACGCAGGCTCGCGACGACCTGATCCAGCGCACGGTGGAATCCGCCATCGGCGCCAAGCGCGCCATCATCCACATGTACAACGCATGTGCGCCGGCGTTCCGCAAGATCGTCTTCAACATGAGCAAGGACGAGATCAAGCAGATCGCCGTCAACGGCACGCGCCTGATCAAGGAGCTGACCTCGCGGCATCCCGAAACGCACTGGCGCTACCAGTACTCTCCGGAGGTATTCAGCACGACTGAGCCCGAGTTCGCACTGGACGTCTGCAATGCCGTCTCCGAAGTCTGGCAGCCCACCGCCGACGCCAAGATGATCTTCAACCTGCCGGCCACTATCGAGGCGACCACGCCCAACCTGTACGCCGATCAGATCGAATGGATGCACAAGAACCTGAACCAGCGCGACAAGATCGTGCTCAGCGTGCACCCGCACAATGACCGCGGCACCGCCGTGGCCGCCGCCGAATTCGCCGTCATGGCCGGCGCCGACCGCATCGAAGGCTGCCTGTTCGGCCACGGCGAGCGCACCGGCAACGTTGACCTGGTCACGCTGGCGCTGAACCTGTACACGCAGGGCGTGCATCCCGGCCTGGACTTCTCCGACATCGACGAAATCCGCCGCTGTGTCGAATACTGCACCCAGTTGCCGGTGCACCCGCGCCATCCTTATGCCGGCGATCTGGTGTTCACCGCCTTCTCCGGCTCGCACCAGGACGCCATCAAGAAAGGCTTCGCGCAGCAACAGGCCGATGCGCCCTGGGAAATCCCCTACCTGCCCATCGACCCGGCTGACCTGGGCCGCAGCTACGACGCCGTCATCCGCGTCAACAGCCAGTCGGGCAAGGGCGGCGTCTCCTACCTGCTGGAACAGGAATACGGCCTGGCATTGCCGCGCCGCCTGCAGATCGAGTTCAGCCGCGCCATCCAGCGCGTCACGGACGAAACGGGTGCGGAAGTCAGGGCATCGGACGTGTATGGCGTCTTCTCGCAGGAATACCTGGAGCGCCACACCCCGCTGAAGCTGATTCGCCACCAGATTTCCGGCACCGCAGGAGAGCAGGAAGGCAAGCAGTTCTCCATCGAGGTCGAACTGGAGCAGGATGGCGAAGTCCGCCATTTGACAGGCTCCGGAGACGGCGCCATTTCCGCCTTTGTCGATGCGCTGGACGTGCCGATCCGCATCATGGACTATCACGAACACGCCATCGGCTCGGGCACGGATACGCGCGCCGCCTCTTATGTCGAACTGCGTGTCGGCGACTCGGCCACGGGCTTCGGCGTGGGCATCCATCGCGACATCGTGACGGCTTCCTTCCTGGCCGTGCTCAGCGCAGTGAACCGGCACTATGCGCAGCAAAAGGAAGAGGAGCAGGTTGCCGCCTGAACAAGATAAGGCCTCCAGCCAGACCCAGCATGATGCCGCCCACGAGGCGGCATCATTGCGTTGGAACACCGCGCCCTCCAGGACTTGATCCATATGGATCACCCCCCTCTTTCCGCCATCCGCAACGACGCATGCGCCTTGGCGCAGGTTCATATTCCCGCAAAGAATCGTTCATACCGCTGACATATCGGCTGCATAAGATTCCGTTTTCTCATGCCGGTCCGCATCCACACGATGCCGGCCGCGCCTTGGCTGCGGCGCCTGCCCGCGGCAGCCTTTGCACAAGCGGAATCCATGTCCACTATCGTCCTGGAAAACATCAGCAAGTTCTATGGCGCCTCCAGCGCAATCGAAGACCTGTCCCTGGCCATTCCGGCCGGCTCGTTCGCCGTACTGCTCGGCCCCTCCGGTTGCGGAAAATCCACCGCACTGCGCATGATCGCCGGACTGGAGCGGCCCACTTCCGGCCGCATCCTGATCGACGGCAATGACGTAACCTCGATGTCCCCGGCCAAGCGCAGGCTGTCCATGGTCTTCCAGTCCTATGCCCTGTTCCCGCACCTGAGCGTGCGCGAGAACATCCTGTTCGGACTGCGCGCCCGGCGCGAGCCATCGCAGCACTTCGGGGAGCGCCTGGCGCGCGTGGCGAACCTGCTGGGCCTGCAGGCGCTGCTGGACCGCAAGCCCTCGCAGTTGTCCGGCGGCCAGCAACAACGCGTGGCATTGGGACGCGCCGTCATTTCCGAAGCGCCGATCTGCCTGATGGACGAACCGCTCTCCAACCTGGATGCCAAGCTGCGCCAGGAAATGCGGCGCGAGATCCGGCAGTTGCAGCAGTCGCTGGGCATCACCATGGTGTATGTCACCCACGACC
The DNA here is from genome assembly GCF_004342005.1 of Paracandidimonas soli. Classification (GTDB taxonomy): domain Bacteria; phylum Pseudomonadota; class Gammaproteobacteria; order Burkholderiales; family Burkholderiaceae_B; genus Paracandidimonas; species Paracandidimonas soli. Next base: position 161,342 of record NZ_SMBX01000001.1, on the reverse strand, counting down.
AGACTGAAGCCATGACCATGGCCGATCAGGTCATCCTGATGAACAAAGGGCGCGTGGAGCAGAACGACACGCCGACGGCGCTATACACCCGGCCGGGCACCGCCTTCGCCGCGCAATTCATCGGCACGCCGCCCATGAACCTCCTGGGCCTGCATCAGATCGGCACCCCTCTGCCGCAAGGCGCGATGCCTCCGCCGGCCGCACGCAGCATCGGCGTGCGACCGGAGCACATCGTGCTGCATCGCGAAGCCGGCGTCCCCGCCACTGTCATGCAGACAGAATATCTCGGCGCGCAGACGCTCGTCACTTGCCAGCTCCGCGACGGCACGCCTGTCGTCGTCAGCACGGACACCGTCGCGCGCCCCGCCTCGGGCGCCGCCGTCCACCTGGACTGGCCGCCCGATCACAACCATTTCTTCGATGCCTCCGGCCTGGCCGTTTCGACCCAGGCCTGAACTATTCCACTCCCACCGTCACACAGGAATCCTCATGCGACGCACATTATTGAAAACCATTGCCCTCGGCCTGTCCGGCGCCCTGATCTCGCTTCCCGCGCTGGCGCAGAAAACACCCGTCGAACTGGAGTTCTACTACCCCGTCGCCGTCGGCGGCCCCATCACGAAAATCGTCGACGATCTGGTCGACCGCTTCCACCGGGCCAATCCGGACATCCGCGTCAAGTCCGTCTATTCCGGCTCCTACCAGGACTCCATCGCCAAGGCGCTGACGGCGCAGAAGGGCGGCACGCCGCCCCAGGTGGCGGTGCTGCTGTCGACGGACATGTTCACGCTGATCGACGAAGACGCCATCGTTCCTTTCGATTCTTTCGTCAAGACGGACGAGGACAAGGCATGGTTCCAGGGCTTCTATCCCGCGTTCATGGCAAACAGCCGGACCGGCGGCCAGACCTGGGGCATTCCGTTCCAGCGCTCGACCATCGTCATGTACTACAACAAGGGCCTGTTCAAGACTGCCGGACTCGATCCGGAGCGCGCACCGGGCACATGGGACGAACTGCTGGACTACGCCGGCAAACTGACGAAAAAGGACGCCGGCGGCCGCGTCACGCAATGGGGCCTGCAGATTCCGTCCGGCGGCGCATTCCCCTACTGGCTGTTCCAGGCGCTGACCACGCCCAACGATACATTGCTGATGAACGAAGCGGGCAACGAAGTCTATTTCGACAAACCAGCAGTGATCGAGGCCCTGCAGTACTGGAAGGATCTGGCCTACAAGCATGAGGTCATGCCCAAGGGCACGATCGAATGGGGCACCACGCCCAAAGACTTCCTGGAAGGCAAGACCGCCATCATGTGGACGACGACGGGCAATCTGAGCAATGTGCTGAACAATGCCGTCTTCGACTTCGGCGTTGCTCCCATGCCCAAGGCCAGGCGCGGCGGTAGCCCGACCGGCGGCGGCAACTTCTACATCTTCAAGAACGCCACGCCGGAACAACAGCAGGCCGCCTACACCTTCGCCAAATGGATGACGCAGCCTGAAAACGCGGCATCCTGGGGCATAGCCACCGGCTATGTCGCCGTCAGCCCCGCCGCATGGGAAACGCCGGCCATGAAGGCCTATGTGGAAAAAGTCCCCGCGGCGGCCGTGGCGCGCGACCAGTTGGCCGTCAGCGTCGCAGAGTTTTCCACGCACGAAAACCAGCGCGTCACCAAGCTGCTGAACGACAATCTGCAGGCCGTGCTGACCGGCACGAAGGAAGCGGAGCAGGCCATGCGCGACGCACAGCGCGAGGCCGACCGCATCCTGCGTCCGTACAAGTAGTACGCCTCACGTGCAACGGCTGACAATGCGGCAATACTCTTCGAGCACGCGTACGGGTTTCTTCACAGCAGTCCATGGCTGGCTGATGCTGTTGCCAGCCATGGTATTGCTGGTCGCCTTCACGCATTACCCGGCGCTGGCCACCTTGTGGAGCAGCCTGTTCTCCACGCCGCGCGGCGCGCGCCCCGCCGTGTTCGTCGGCCTGGATAACTATGCTGTGCTGCGCGATGACCCGGTGTTCTGGCAAGCGATGTGGAACAACTTGGTCTATGCGTTCTGGACCATTCCCGTATCCATCGCCATCGCGCTGCTGATGGCGTTATGGGTCAACCGCAACATGGCCGGGCGAGGCTTCCTGCGCCTGGCCTACTTCACGCCGACCATACTGCCCATGGTTGCGGTCGCCAACATATGGCTGTTCTTCTACACGCCGCAATATGGCCTGCTGGCCCAGATAGGCCAATGGTTCGGGCTGGGCAACGTGAACTGGCTGGGCAGCCCCGACACCGCCCTGCCCGCGCTGATCGTGGTCGCCATCTGGAAGGAAGCCGGCTTCTTCATGATCTTCTATCTGGCTGCGCTGCAGCAGGTTCCGCCCTCCTTGCGCGAGGCTGCCATGCTGGAAGGCTCGTCGCGCTGGAACTACTTCCGCCGCATTCTGTTCCCGTTGCTGATGCCCACCACGCTGTTCGTGCTGGTCAACGCCCTGATCAATGCATTCCGGTTGGTCGACCATGTGGTCGTCATGACCAAGGGCGGCCCCGACAACGCCAGCACACTGCTGCTTTACTACATCTACCAGGTCGGCTTCAGCTTCTGGGATACCTCCTATGCCGCGACGCTGTCCGTCGTGCTGCTGACCATTCTTGCGCTGGCAGCGTTGATCAAGTTCCGCTGGCTCGACAAGCAGGTGCACTACCAATGACGCAAGACACGAACAAGCTGGAAACCCTGGGCGCCTGGCTGCTGGGCCTGCTGTGGATACTGCCGCTTGCCTACGCTGTCTGGGCTGCGTTCCACCCGTCCGCCTACGCCACGCGCTTCGAACTGTTCGCACCGCTGACACTGGATAACTTCCGCGCAGCCTGGGATGCCGCGCCGTTCGCGCGCTATTTCCTGAATACGTTCCTGCTGGTCACCATGATCCTGGCGGCGCAGTTCGTCCTGTCCACCATGGCGGCATATGCGTTCGCGCGCATGGCGTTTCCCGGCCGGGAGCTCATGTTCTTCCTGGTGCTGCTGCAGCTGATGATCATGCCCGACGTGCTGATCGTGGAAAACTATCGGCTGATGTCCTGGCTGGGCGTGCGCGACACTATATTCGCCATCGGCCTGCCGTACTTCGCATCCTCCTTCGGTATTTTCCTGCTGCGCCAAACGTTCAAGACCGTTCCGCGCGAGCTGGAAGAAGCCGCCCTGGTCGAAGGCGCCAGCCGCTGGCGGATATTGCTGAAAGTATATGTGCCGCTGGCCAGGCCCGTGTATATCGCCTACGGCCTGGTATCGGTCAGCCACCACTGGAACAATTTCCTGTGGCCGCTCATCATCACCAACTCGGTCGAGTCGCGCCCGCTGACCGTGGGCCTGCAGGTGTTCGCTTCGACCGACCAGGGCATCGACTGGTCCATCATCACAGCCGCCACCCTGCTCAGCTCGGCGCCATTGCTGGTGGCGTTCCTGCTGTTCCAGCGCCAGTTCGTGCAATCGTTCATGCGGGCCGGCATACGCTGACCGCGCATTGCGGAAAAACACCCGCGCCGATACGGCGAATACGTACCGTTAGGAGCGCCGGCCTTCAGGCCGGCGCTTGCGCATGGGCGCGATCACCAGTTCGAGGCGGGTTCCCACATGACGCTCTTTCCCTGGGCCAGCGCCAGGCGCATCATGTCCAGCAGAGGATAGGCGCGCTGGTGGAAGTTGACCGCCTGGTCCATGGCCGCAGGCTTGTGATCGGCGTCATGCTCATCGCCGAAAGGCGTAACAGGCTCTCCTTCAGCGATGGCCCGCTCGATGCCGGCAATGGCTGCGGGCAACTGCTCGGCGGAAAACGCGCCGCGCTCCGGCACGCCGTCGGAGTAATCCCTGCCCGTGGCCTGCAAGACGGGCAACGCATGCGAAGACAGCATCATGACATCCTGTGCTGGTTCGGAATGAAAAACTAGCAGCATTGCGTATCTCCCGAGATGGACATTTCCATACATTAATGCAACTACGGAATGCTGCCAAGCTGCTTTGCGCGCGAAACCGGCTGCAAGCGCCAAATCGTCGCACCCGGATGCCCGAAGACCCGTCTTATCTCTGACAAGACGGGTCCGTTTCATGAGCAGCCTATCGCAAGAACCAGGCTATTCGAGCTTGGCTCCGGACATCTCCACCAACGACTTGAACCGCTTGATTTCCGACAGCACGAACGCATCCAGTTGCGCGGGAGTGAACGGCTCCCCGATCTGCACGCCCATCTTTTCCAGCTGTTCTACGATGGCGGGCTCCTTCAGGATCTTCAGGATCTCCTGGTTCAGTCGCTCTACCACTGGCGCAGGCGTCGCGGCATGCGCCGCCACGCCATACCAGGCAGCGGCATACATGTCCTTCAGTCCGATCTCATCAAACGTCGGCACTTCGGGCAGTACACTCAGGCGCGTCTTCGAGGCCACGGCCAAAGCGCGCAATGCACCCGCCCTGACCTGGGCCAAAGACCCCGTATCCAGCATCAGATCCAGATTGGCGCCCAACAGATCGGCTACCGCCGGACCGCTGCCTTTGTATGGGATATGCGTGATGTCGATTCCTGCGCTCTGTATCAGCTGGGCGGCAGCCAGGTGCTGGGACGAGCCTACGCCCGCCGATCCGTAGTTCAGCTTTCCAGGATTCGCCTTCGCATAGTCCAGCAACTGGGATGCCGTTTCAAACCGGGACTTGGCAGGAACCTCCAGCACATTGGGGATGGAGCCGACCAGCGCGACATGCGCAAAATCCTTTTCCGCGTCATAGCCTGTCTGGGCATAGAGGTGCGGATTGATTGCGTTGGTCGAACTGGTCGTCATCAACAGCGTATAGCCGTCCGGCTTTTCCCTGACAAACGATGCCGTGCCGATATTGCCGCCCGCACCTCCCTTGTTCTCGACCACCACGGTCTGGCCCAACTCCTCTCCCAGGCGCTTTCCGATAATGCGGGCGATCACATCCGTTGCTCCCCCTGGAGCCCACGGCACGACCAGTTTGATCGGCTTCTCCGGATATGCAGCGTCTTGCGCCTGCGCAGGCGACAGGCCGACAAGCGCGGCAACTGCCAGGAACGGAACAATTCGTGTTTTGACTTTGAATGACATGTCGTCTCCTATGCTTCATTCATCACGGCGTGGCGCCGATCTTTTTTCGCCTGGGCTGATAAGTTTTACTTGATGATGGCATCCAGCCATGTGTCGTCGTAGGCGCCCGCGGCAATATCCGCCAATATGCGCTGCTCTTTTGCATGCAGGCTGCGCGCTTGCCGGGCGACCTGCCCGGCCTGGTCCGCCGGGATGAAGACCAGGCCATCGGCATCACCCAGGACGATGTCGCCGGGCGACACCAGGTTGCCATCGATACTCACCGTGCCGTTGATGCTTCCAGGCCCATTTTTGTATGGACCGCGTGGCGTGACATTCCTCCCATAGCAGGGAAACCCTTCACGGATGAACGCATCCACATCGCGGACTGCGCCATCCACGACAAATCCGAGCACGCCCCGAGCACGCGCTGCGCTCAACAATATCTCTCCGACCAGCGCGCGCTCCGTATTGCCGGCGCCATCGACCACCATCACGTCGCCGGGTTTAGCCTGGCGCAGCGCGGCATGGATGTACAGGTTGTCTCCCGGCGCGACCTGCACAGTCAAGGCGCGACCGAGCAGGGGCTGCGCTCCATGCATCGGCCTCAACCCATGCGTCCCGCGCAACCGGTCGAGGCTATCGGACACCAACGACGCGGAAAGCCCCGCAAACCACTCATGAAATTCCGCCATGCGATCCCACCATTCTCTATGCTTTCAATGCTCCGGCAGCAAGACTCAAGCAACCGGAGAGCCTCGCATTGTGGGCTTTCGAAACATTCCTGTATATTGAATAAACAGCCACTTAATGTTTTCCAAACAGGAAAGTCTCATGCCAAGCCACAGGCAAATGGAAGCCTTCTACTGGACAGCCACGCTCGGTACGCTGAATGCCTGTTCCGAAAAGCTCTGCACAACACAATCCGCAGTGATCAAACGCATACGCCAGTTGGAGCAGACATTGGACGTACGGCTGTTCACGCGCACGGGCAGACACAATGTGCTGACGGATGACGGGCATGCCGTGCTGCGCATGGTCGAACCTCTGTTGCAGCAGCACGATGCGCTGCTGCAAAGGTTCCGCGCCCCCAGGGCGCCTGCGCAGAGACTGGCCATCGGCGTCACTGAAATCACCGCCATCACCTGGCTGTCCCTGATGATCGAACAGTTGAAGGCCTGCTATCCGGGCATTCAACTGAAAATCGTCATCGGCATGCGTGCGGAGCTGCAGCAAATGCTGCTGAACAATACGATTCAACTCAGCATCCAGCAGCGTCCGCCTGCGCACCCGCTGCTGCATTGCGTCGATCTGAGAGAGTTGCGGCTGATGTGGGTAGGCGGCCCGGAGATGAACAATACGCGCAGCCATTGCCTGCGCGATCTCGCCGAGATGCCGATCATCCGCCAGAACCATGAGTCCGCATTGAGCCAGGTGTATGACGACTGGCTGCATCCCCATAAGGCGGATACTGCCGTCTTTACCATCAACAGCCTCATTGCCACGGCCAGCCTGGTTTCGGCGGGACAAGGCATCAGTTGCCTGCCTGAGGAGTATTTTGCTCCCATGGTTGCCAGCGGCCGGCTGGTGCGCCTGCTGACACGCAAGCAACAGCCGCGCCTGATGTACTCCGCCCTGTTCCGCAAGCATGACGAGCACACGGCGTTCTACCGAGAGGTCGCCCATATTGCGCGCGCCGTCTGCAGCTTCGCTCCTACCCAGTGGGTGTCCGCTGCGTAGTTTCCGTAGCGGATATTTTCAGCCCGACAAGCTGCTGGAAACCGTATTCGCCATGCATGATGGAACGACAGCCGGACTCATCGTTCCATCATGCGCCACCATCCCATTCTCACCCGTCCGCCGCTGGCGTTTTTCGCTGCGGCCCTGCTATCGGCGAACGCCTTTGCCCAGATGTGCACGCCCAATCAGCCGCTGCCTCCATGCGCGCAAGGCGGTGCGGCATCGCAGGCCGGCGACGGCCCCGTGCTGCCCATGGGCATCGGCAATCCCGTGCATATTGCCACCGGCAACAAACACCAGAAGGAAACCGATCTGCCCGAGCCGATGCTGGCTCCAGGCCTTGAGCTGGTGCGCTACTACAACGCGCTGGATCCTTCATCCGGCTCCGGCCTCGGCACAGGCTGGCGCATGGGATACGACACCAGGCTGCAGCGCAGGCAGGACGGCATCCATATCCACCAGGCGGACGGAAGCCATCGCCGGCTTCCCCACCCCTCTCCGGTTGAGCCGGCAAAGGATGGCATGACGGAAACCGTCGATGGCTGGCAATGGCGCTGGCCATCCGGTCGACGGCTGCGCTTCGACAAGGGCGGTCGCCTGATCGGCATCGTGCTGGAGTCCGGCGCAAGCATTCAGTTGGCGCGCCATGACAGCGGTCCGCTTGAGGGGCTATTGGCGGAAGTGCGGCAGGCCGGGCTTTTGCTGCGGTTCCATTACACAATGCACGGACAGGCCGCCCTTCTGCACGCCGTGGATACACCGCGCGGACGCTTCCGGTACGTATTCGAGCACTTGCCTGCCGATCCCGCGCAGGGACTGGCGGCGCTGTCGCGCCTGTCGCTCGTCCATCTGCCCGATGGCTCCCGTCGCCGTTATCTGTACGAAGCCAGGCATCAGTCCGGAAACCGCAGTCTCGTCACCGGCATCGTGCAGGAATCGCCCAATGGATCCGCGCGGCGGCTGAACGCCTGGGACTACGACAAATATGGCCGCGCCACAGGCGTCGCCACGGGAGAACGCAGCGCAGCAGACGGCTACAGCCGCATACGCTATCTCCGGGCGGCAACGGAGACAGCGCCGGGCCTGACCGAAGTCCGTTCCGCCCAAGGCATCACGCAGCTGCGCTTCCTCCAGCGCCGGGGGCAATACCTGATATCTTCCGTGCACGGCGACGGCTGCGGCGGCTGTCCGCCTCCCGGCACGTCCGCCGCCTACGATGCACAAGGACGGTTGCAGGCCGTCAATGAAGCACAGCTGCTACGCAATGCCGATGGCGGCATCGTCGCCATCTCGCCCGCAAGCGCCGGCTGGCCCGGACTGATGCTGCACTATCACCCATCCTCCGGGGATTCCGCCGGCTGGCAGTCCGCGCTGACCGGCCGGGAAACGCTGCGCCACCTCTCGGATACCCGAAGCCTGGTCCGCCGATTCGCCAATGGCGATACCGCCACACTGCGCTACGACGCGGCAGGCCTGCCGGTATCTCTCATTCAAACCGGCAAAGGACGGTCGCAGCAAACAATGCTGGGCTGGAACAACCACCGGCAACCGATCTTCATCGCACACCCTGCCGAAAACGAATTCCGGCAATACGACGGCCACGGCCGGATGATCCTGCGCCGAACCGAACGGCCCTTGCCCGACGACGCAATCTGGCGCATGGAAGAACGCTTCCATTACGATGCGCAGCACCGCCTGCTCCGGCACGAACTGCCGGAAGGCGGCATACTGCATTACCGCTGGGGAAACGGCGGGCGCCTGCTGGGCCTGATCTGGGAAAACCGCCGCGGAGAACGGCAAACCGTCATCGCCTCGGATGCGGGGCGGCCCGGTTATCGATATGGCAACGGCCTCCGGCTCCAGGTCAGCCTGAGCGGCGGACACCGCCGGACACTGCAAGTCTTTCGGGACACGCCGCCGACATCGAAGCCGCTATGGCGGCTGACGCAAACCCTGAATCCGGACGGCAGCGTACTCCGGCAGCATCAGCGGATAGCGCAATACGCGGCATCGCCCCGCCAGCCACGGAGGCCAAGCAACCGCTGGCATTACCTGCACGACGCGCAACGACGCCTGATCATGGCGAAAAATCCGCGCGCGGCCACAATGCACTGGTATGCCTGGGACGACAGCGGCGCCCTGGCATCCTCCCTGAAGCTACGGGAAAATGCTCCGCCCGAGCGCACGCTGCCTGCCATCCCGCGCGATCCGTCCGGCCTGCCCTTGAGCCTGGACGGCTACGAGCTTTCCTATGGGCCATCCCGCAGACTGGAGCATATCAGCCGTGATGGCGTACGCGTTGCCAACCATACGCATAATGCCTTCGGCCATCGGATCCGCCTTCTCTCCGCCGCCCGTGATACGCACTTTCTCTACACCGGCAACCGCCTGACCGCCGAGGCGGCATCGCACGGGACGGACGGCGCTCCCCGCGTCAGGCGCAGGTATCTTTATGCGGGACACGTCCCGGTCGGCCTCATCGATTACGCCGCCGATAGCCTTTCAACCTCCGCCGGCGAAAGCCAGGATGCGCTGTACTCCATCCATGCCGACCTGACCGGCACCCCGCACCTGGTCACCGATGCCCGGCAGCAAGTCCGCTGGCATGCCGCCTATTCGCCGCTGGGACAGCTGCAGGCGCAGAGCGGCGACCTGGATTTCCCGCTGCGCCAGCCCGGCCACTACGCTGATGCGGACACCGGCTGGCACGACAACCTCCTGCGCACCTACCATCCTGGCCTGGGCCAATACCTGGAGCCCGACCCCATCGGCCCCGTGCCCGGCAGCCAGGCGCTGGGCTATGCCGCCCAGCAGCCACAGCGCTTCGTCGATCCCATGGGGCTGCTGCTGTTCGCCTTCGACGGAACGCGCCACAATCACCGTACCGGCAGCAATATCTGGCTGCTGAGCCAAGCCTACCAGGGCGGCGCGGCCTACTATCACAGCGGTCCCGGCAATCCCTACTATCCGGACCTGGATGCGGCCATCGGCCACAGCGCGCCGCAAATCATCGAAACCCAATGGCAGCATCTCCTCAATGCCTTGCACGCCAGTCCTTCGTCACCCGCTCCCACGCCGATCGACATCATCGGCTTCTCTCGTGGGGCCGCGCTGGCCCTGCACTTCGGCAACCTGATCTCCAGCCACACGGACCAGAGGCTGTTCAGCTACGAAGATCCTCTACGCGGCGCCATCCGCGCCTGCGTCGATCTGCGCTTCATGGGGCTGCTGGATACCGTCACGCAGTTCGGGCCGGGCGGCGCGCACAACGACCGCTACTCCCTTGCGGTCGCCGACGCCTGGCGGTGGGTCGCCCACGCCGTGGCGCTGAACGAGCACCGCAGCCTGTTCCCGCTGACCAGCCTGGAAAACAGCGAGAACCTCGGTATCGTGCAGCAACCCTTCATCGGGGCCCATGCCGACCTCGGCGGCGGCAACACGCTGGACGAACCGGAAGCCCGGCAGGGCGACCTGTCCGACCTGGCATTGCGCTGGCTATGGTCGCAGGCGCGTGCAATGTCCGTGCCATTCGCGGAACTGGCAACCGCGCTGCGCCAGGTCACGGAACCGCTGCTGAACGATAACCGCTCCACGCTGCAACGCCAGGCGGATACGGACAGGCGCGTCGACCAGGAAGACGGCAGGACGGCCTATGCCAGGCAGGACCTGGCCCCCCTGTTCGGCCGGCTGCCACGTACAGCCGTGGAAGCATTCATCGAGCGCGCCGCCAACTGGCGCAACAACGCGTCGTCTGTGGTCGGCCTGGTGGACATGGCGCTGTACGAGGCCTGGCTGCGCCTGTCCTCCTAGGCCGCCTCGATCGCAGGATAGAACTCGGTGTTTTCTCGGCACATGCGCAAATACAGTGTCTTCAGCACGGCATTGGCTTCCTTGCGAAACGCTTCGGCATGCGCCTGCAGGGCAGCCACGTTGCTCCAGCGGCGCGAAAAGGCAATGTATTCGCTGGCGATCCCTTTCATGTCTTCCTGGTACGCGTGGCCCATCGCCGCCAGATGCGGATCGCCGCCTTTCTGCAAAGAGGGGTACAGGATGCGGTCCTCGACCGCCAGGTGCAGCTTGACCGTCGAGCTCAAGGCGCTGACAAGCCTGGCAATCTCATGGGCATGCTCCTGGACGCCCGCATGGGCATAGCGCCTCAGGCCGGCAATGCCATCCAGGATTTCCACATGCTGTTGCTTGAAGCGTTCGATATCCATATCACTTCCTTTTTCCTTTGCCGGCTTGCGCTTGGGCGTTTGGTCAATTAAAGATACATATTATGCATATCTTTACGAACTACAAGCCAAAAACCCTGTCTGATATGATTCAATTCTTTCGCACCCTGGCGCGCGCACGCGCCAGGCCTGCCTCCCGGCCATGCGCCGCGCCATCCCGTCTATTTCGATTCCTATGCTTCCTGGGCAACAGCAACAACTGATCTCCTTCCTGCGCAGCGCCGTCGCCAGCCTGGTCCCCGACGCAAACCCCGTCATCGCCCTGGAACGGCCCAAGGTCGCGGCCCATGGCGATATCGCCAGCAACGTCGCCATGCAGCTCGCCAAACCGGCTCGCCGCAACCCGCGCGAACTGGCGCAACAGATCGTCGACGCACTGCTGGCGCAGCCCGAAGCAGCCGCCCTGGTGGCCTCGGCCGAAATTGCCGGCCCGGGATTCATCAACCTGCGCCTGACGCCTGCGGCGCGCCAGGCCGTCCTGAAGGAAATCCAGGATGCCGGCGCCCAATACGGCATCAAGCCCCGCACCGGCGACAAGGTCATGGTCGAGTTCGTATCGGCCAACCCGACTGGCCCGCTGCACGTGGGCCACGCTCGCCAGGCCGCTCTTGGCGATGCCCTGTGCCGCCTGTTCTCCAGCCAGGGCTACGACGTCACGCGCGAGTTCTACTACAACGACGCGGGCAACCAGATCGACAACCTGGCCATCAGCGTGCAGGCGCGCGCGCGCGGCATCCCGCCGGATTCCGCAGACTTCCCCGCCGACGGCTACAAGGGCGACTACATCCTTGAAATCGCCAACGACTTCATCGCCAGGAAATCCGTGCAGGCCGCCGACGGCGAATCCGTGACGGCCTCAGGCAACATCGACAGCCTGGACGACATCCGCCGCTTCGCCGTGGCCTACCTGCGCAGGGAGCAGGACCTGGACCTGCAGGCGTTCGGCCTGAAGTTCGACAACTTCTACCTGGAAAGCTCGCTCTATACCAGCGGCCGCGTGGAAAAGACCGTGCAGGCCCTGATCGCCGCCGGACATACCTACGAGCAGGACGGCGCGCTATGGCTGCGCACGACCGAGCTCGGCACCGGCGACGACAAGGACCGCGTCATGCGCAAGTCCGAGGGCGGCTACACCTATTTCGTGCCGGACGTCGCCTACCACGTCTCCAAATGGGAGCGCGGTTTCCACAAGGCCATCAACATCCAGGGCAGCGACCACCACGGCACCGTCGCGCGTGTGCGCGCCGGCCTGCAGGGCCTGGATATCGGCATCCCCAAGGACTTCCCCTCCTACGTCCTGCACAAGATGGTCAAGGTGGTGCGCAATGGCGCGGAGGTCAAGATCTCCAAGCGCGCCGGCAGCTACGTCACGCTGCGCGACCTGATCGACTGGGTCGGGCGCGATGCGGTGCGCTATTTCCTCATCCAGCGCAAGGCCGACGCCGAATTCGTGTTCGACATCGACCTGGCGCTGTCCAAGAGCGAGGAAAATCCGGTTTACTATGTGCAGTATGCCCATGCGCGCATCTGCTCCATATTGGCCCAGTCCGCGGAGCTTGCCGGCCAGTTGGCCGGCGCGGACGTCACCCGCCTGTCGGCTCCGACGGAATTCGCCCTGATGCAGCGCCTGGCCGAATACCCCGACACCCTGTCGCAGGCCGCCCGCGAACTGGCGCCGCACCACCTGGCATTCTGGCTGCGCGACTGCGCCGCCGACTTCCATGCCTGGTACAACGCGGAACGCGTCCTGGTCGACGACGCCGATCTGAAACTGGCGCGGCTGCGCCTGGCGCAGGCTACCGCGCAAGTGCTGGCCGGCGGCCTGGCGCTGCTGGGAGTCAGCGCCCCCGAAAGGATGTAAAGCACCATGGCCCGAAACGCACGCAAATCCACCCGTTCGAAGTCCGGCGGCAGCACCCTGTTCGGGCTGCTGGCCGGCCTGATCATCGGGCTTGCGGCAGCCGTGGCCGTCGCCCTGTTCGTCACCAAGGCCCCCATGCCGTTCGCCGACAAAGCCAGCCGCGACCCTGCCAAGACGCTGCTGCCCGATGTGCGCGACGCGCCCGACCCCAACAATGCGCTGTACCGCTCCGGCAATCAGCCGCCGGACAGCCCGGTCGACACCCGCATCACGCCGCCTCCGGTACCGGATTCCGGCGTGGCATCCATGGCGGACGATATGGATCGCCTGATCGCCAGCCTGAGCAAGGAACAGCAGACGACCAAGCCTCCCGCACCGCCTCCGCCTCCCGCCGCACCGCCCGCCTCGGCCCAGACCACGTATTACCTGCAGGCTGGTGCGTTCCGCTCCGAAAACGATGCGGAGGCCATGAAGGCGCGCATCCTGATGCTGGGCATGGCCACCCAGGTGCAGAAGGCCCAGGTCAACGGCGGCACCATCTATCGCGTGCGTGTAGGCCCATTCAAAGGCATCGATGAGATGAACCGCTCCCGCGCGCAGCTGGGCGAGGAAAAGATCGAGTCCGCGGTCGTGCGCCCCTGATCCGTTTGAACCAAAACGGTTCCGCCCTGTCTATTGCATGCATTACGTCAACGTAGGAATCCTGTCACCATGCAGCTGAATCAATTGCTGTCCCGCGCTTTTTCCATTCTGGCGCTCTCGGCCGCCGGCCTGCTCGCCGCTTCCGCCTCCGCCCAGACGCAGAACTACATCGAGCTGACTCCCCCGCAGCCGTCCGACACCGCCGGCAAGGTCGAAGTCCTGGAATTCTTCGCCTATACCTGCCCGCACTGCAAGACCATGGAGCCCCTGGTGGCGAACTGGGCCAAGACGCTGCCCGACAACGTGGTCGTGCGCCCGGTTCCCGTGGCGTTCAACGCCAGCATGGCGGACCTGCAGCGCATGTACTACACGCTTGAATCCCTCGACCGTCTGGATCTGCACAACGCCTTCTTCCGCGCCATCCACGACGAACGCAAGCGCCTGTTCGACGCCAAGGCCATGGCCGCCTGGGCGGCGGAGCAAGGCATCGACAACCAGACCTTCGAAGGCGTTTTCAAATCCTTCGGCGTCAACACCAAAGTCTCCCGCGCCAACGAGCTGGCCAAGGCCTACAAGGTGGAAGGCACGCCCACGCTTGCCATCGGCGGGCGCTACGTCACTTCGCCATCCATGAACAGTTCGTACGAAGCCACGATCACGCAGGCGCAGGCGCTGCTGGACCGCGTGCTGAAGAACTGAGCGCCGGCAAGCCGACCGCGTCAAAAACAGAAAGGCCTGGGTTCCGGATGGAGCCCAGGCCTTTTTGACCACGCGCCAAGCGCAAGCCTCGGACTTCAGTCCGAGGTCAAGCGAGGCAGTGTTCATATGGCGCCGCAGGCGCCCCCGTATCGTGGCGGGGAAGCTCCCGGCTTCAGCCGGGAGTGACTCACATCGCGCCTTGCGCGGGTTTCCTGAAGCCTGAACCCGCATCCGGCCTGGGCCTCAGCCCTCCTTGCCGCGACGCAGCGCGAGGCCCAGCAGCGTCAGCGTGATTCCCTGGAACAGCAGGTCGAAGGACAGCAGCAGGCCGAGAATCCACAGGCTGTTTTCCGGCCAGCCGACAGCGATCAGGATACCGGCCAGCAGCGTAACGATCCCGGACAGCGCAAGCCATTGCCAGCCCCGCTGCGTGCGGTTGTTGAACCATATCCACAGGCGCAGCGCGCCGACGGCGATCAGCAGGGCGCCCAGCAACAGCGTCAGTATGGCGGCGCCCGTCAACGGATCGTACAGCGCCAGCAGGCCGGCCAGCGTATAGAACACGCCGCTGAGCATCCACATGAGAAAGCTGCGCCACTCGCGGACGCGCCAGGCGTGGATCAGCTGGGAAATCCCGCCGGCCAGCATGACGATGCCGATGAACAGCACGCTGACCAGCGTCATGACCAGCACATACAGCGCGCCGGCCAGTCCCAGCAGCGACAGCAGAATCCCTAGGCCGACGAACCAGCCCCAGCGGGCGCCCAGCGCGCGCAGGTTTTCCGCCAGCCCGGTCGTGGGTGTGGGAGGTGTGGGCAGTTGGTTCATGAGTGTTCTCCTTGCGGGTCAGTCTTGGAAATCGGCTCCAGCGCGTGGATGTCGCGTATGGAACAATTCACGGGCATGCCCGCGCTGCGGGCAAGTATGCGGTCGTGGCGGCTGAGCGCGCCTACGGTGCTGGTGTGGGCGATGGCATCGGCCGTCTGCAACCCCCAGCACGGCATATGGAAAGTAATGAGGTAGTCGTCGCCGATCGCGCTGGAGACCTGGATATGGGTTTCATCCAGATAAGTCCAGCTGGACAGGCGAAAGCCCCGTATGACGGATACGCTTTCCCCTTGCCTCAGCCCGCTGGACTGCAGGCGCTGCTCCAGCGTCAGGGGCGGCTCGCCGCTGCCCGGCCCGGCGCAGGCCGCAAGCAGGAACGCAAGCACGACGGTCGAATGGCATGTCGAAATACGCATGATGTGTCTCCTTTACAGGATACCTCCGGCATTTTCCGCATCGATTCACTCCTTGCAAATACATGGTCCGGCAAACCGCTTCTCTGCGCCGCGCACGCCGCGACTCAGGCTGCCGCATCCAGCGCGCGCGCAATATCCGCAATCACGTCCTGCGTCGATTCCAGACCAATGTGCAGGCGCACGACCGCATTGTCGCCCGCTTCGCAATAACCATGGCAGGCGATGGAAGACGGCTCCACCCATTGCACCAGGCTTTCATAGCCGCCCCAGGAAAAACCGATGCCGAACAGCTGCAGGGCATCCACGAAGCGGCGCGCCTGCTCCTGATCGAATTTCAGTTCGACCGACAGCATGCCGTTCGATCCCGTGCAGTCCCGCTGCCAGAGCGCATGCCCCGGGTCCTGCGGCCAGGCCGGATGATGGATGCGCGCCACCTCGGGGCGGCTCGCCAGGAAGCGGCAGACTTCCAGCGCGTTGGCCGCATGCTGTTTCAGGCGGATGGGCAGCGTGCGCACGCCGCGCAGCGCCAGCCAGGCGTCATCCGCGCTGACGGCGTAGCCCATGGCATAGTGCGTATCGTTGATGCGCCTGGCGATGGCGGGATCGCTCGCCATGACGGCACCCAGCATCAGATCGGAATGCCCGCCCACATACTTGGTGCCGGCCACGACGGACACGTCAGCCCCCAGCGCCAGCGGACGGTAGATGTAGCCGGCGCCCCAGGTATTGTCCACTACCAGCACCAGATTGTGCTCCCTGGCGAACCGGGAAAGCGCGGGAAGGTCCAGCATTTCGAACAGCAGCGAACCGGGCGATTCGACATAAAGCATGCGGGTGTTCGGCTTCAGCTGGGCGCGCAGCGCCTCCGGCTGGGCGCGGCAGTAGCTCAGCTCCACACCCATGCGGGAAAGCACGATCTTGTCCAGGTAGCGCACGGGGCCGTAGGCGCAATCGGCGACCAGTGCGTGATCTCCGGCGCTCAGCAGCGCCATCAGTGCCAGCGTGATGGCGGACAGTCCGGACGGCGCCAGGAAGCTGCGCTGTGCGCCCTCCAACTCGCAGAACACCTTCTCCAGGGCCGCATGGGTATCCAGGCCGACGCGCCCATAGGTGACGCCGCGCTCGCCTTGCGACTTCAACGCCTGAGCCTTGTCCAGCGCGGCCAGATCGCGGAAACGGACGGTGCTGGTGCGCACGGACGGCTGGGCGACGGGGCCCGCGCCTGTCCCGGGGTCGAGATCCGCCAGGCCGAGATGCTGCAGGCGGGTATCGAGCTGGGCGTCGGAAAGGGAAGAAGGATGGCTCATGAAAATCGCTGCTGAATGAAAAACAATATACTTCCGATGATACTGCAAGCCACCGACTTTCATGCTGACCACGGAAATCATCCTGTCGTTCTACGGCATCGCCACGCTGCTGGCCCTGGCTCCCGGCCCCGACAACCTATTCGTACTGATGCAGTCCGCGCTATGGGGCTGGCGTTCCGGCATGATCGTCATCCTGGGTCTTTGCACCGGAGTGCTGGGCCATACGCTGCTGGTCGCCGCCGGCCTGGCGGCCCTATTGGCGGCATCGCAGACGGCGTTTTTCGTGCTGAAGCTGATCGGAGCGGCCTATCTTCTATATCTCGCCTGGGGAGCGTTTCGCGCCACACCGCAACGCAGCGCCGGCCAGGAACCGCCCCGGCTCAGTACTGGGCAGCTGTACCGCCGCGGCGTCATCATGAGCCTGAGCAATCCTAAGCTGTCGCTGTTCTTCCTGGCATTCCTTCCCCAGTTCGCCTCGCCATCCCGCGGTCCGATCTGGCCACAGATCCTCAGCCTGGGGCTGCTGTTCATCCTGGCGTCGTTCCTGGTTTTCAGCTTGATCGCTTTCTTTGCGGGATCGATCGGCGAACGCCTGCAGCGCTCAGAACGCGCGCAGTGGCTGTTGAACAGGGCCGCGGGCACGGTCTTTTTGGGCCTGGCGCTGCGCCTGCTGACGGCGCAGCGCTGACTCCGCGCTCAGGCGGCCACGAACCGTATAGTGCCGTCTTCGCCTTCGGTGCGGCGCAGCTTTCCCTCGAAGTACAGCGAATGCAGGTGGGCGATCGCCTCGCCCATGGCGAACGTGAGCTGGTGGTAGTCCAGTTCGCGGTGGAACAGGATGGGCAGGATGTCGGCGGCCGTCCGGGGTTCGGCGCAGGCCTGCAGGACGGCCTCCAGCCTGTCGGCATGGTGCGCGTACTGTTGCGCGATGCGCTCATGCAGGCCGCGGAACGGGCGGCCGTGCGACGGCAGGACCAGCGTATCCTCGGGCAAGGGGTCGTAGCTGCGCAGCGAATCCAGGTACAGGCGCAGCGGGTTGGCCATGGGCTCGGAGGAAAACACGCTGACGTTGGTGGAAATGCGCGGCAGCACCATGTCTCCGGCAATCAGCAGTTGCAGGGCTTCGCTGTAGAGCGAGATATGCTCGGGCGCATGGCCGTAGCCGATGATGACTTGCCAGTCGCGGCCTCCGATTTCGACGGTATCGCCATGCACGAGGCGATGGAAGACGGACGGCATGCCTGGCACCATGGAGGAGTAGTAATCGGCCCGGCGCCGTATCTTCTCCAGGGCGTCTTTATTCGAAAGTCCGTGCCTGATGTAGTGCGCGGCGGCTTCCTCGCCCCCGGCGCCGCCTTCGGAGCCCTGCTCGGATTGCGACGACCACAGCCTGGCCACCACGTAATCCGTCATGCTCATCCACAGCGGCGCATTCCAACGCTCGCACATCCATTGCGCCAGGCCGACGTGGTCGGGATGCATGTGCGTCACCAGCACGCGCAGGACCGGCAAGCCGTCGAGCGCATTGGCGAACACTTGCTCCCAGATGCCCCGGACCTCCGGCTTGTCGATGCCGCAGTCGATCACGGTCCAGCCGTCCCGTCCGTCAATGCGGTCGCGCATCAGCCAGACGTTGACGTGGTCCAGCGCAAACGGCAGCGGCAGGCGCACCCAGCGGATGCCGTCGGCCACGTCCAGCGCCGTACCGGTGGAGGGCAGCGTATCCCCAAAGGGATAGCCGAGCTTCTTCTCATTGGGATTCATCAATTATTTCTCCTTCTCCGTGCGCAGCCGCACGGCGTGATACCTTACCTCAATAGAGCGCCTGACACCATTTTCATGCAGAAAACTGCCCCCGCCCTGCGCAGGCTGGCGTTGGTTTGCCGTTTCCGCTATCTGGCGTCCACAGGAAAAACCTATTCTCGTTTATCCTGATAATACGCTGCCCCATGGCACAAGCCGGCAATCCGGCGGCATAATGGCAGCAGAACCCATTCATCTGGAAGGAGCCTCCCATGTCTGATCCGATCGTCATTGTTTCCGTCGCACGCACGCCCATGGGCGGTATGATGGGCAGCCTGTCCGGCCTCGCCGCCCATGAGCTGGGCTCCATCGCCATCAAGGCCGCCGTCGAGCGCGCCGGCATCGACTCATCGACAGTGAACGAAGTCATCATGGGCAACGTTCTGCAGGCCGGCCAGGGCCAGGCGCCCGCGCGCCAGGCCGCGCTGGGAGCCGGTCTGCCGCTGGGCACCGCGTGCACCACGATCCACAAGGTCTGCGGATCGGGCATGAAGGCCGCCATGTTCGCCCACGATCTGCTGCTGGCGGGCAGCGCCGACGTCGTGGTGGCCGGCGGCCAGGAAAGCATGAGCAATGCGCCGTACCTGCTGCTGCGCGGCCGCCAGGGCTATCGCTACGGACACTCCACTGTGTATGACCACATGGCGCTGGACGGCCTTGAAGACGCCTACAAGCGCGGCACCCCTATGGGCGTGTTCGCGGAAGACTGCGCCGACAAGTATTCTTTCTCGCGCGAAGACCAGGATGCATTCTCGCTGGAGTCGCTGCGCAGGGCGCGCGCCGCCACCGAGGACGGCAGCTTCGCATGGGAGATCGCACCGGTCACGATCGCCGGCCGCAAGGGCGATACAGTGATCAGTACCGACGAGTCTCCGGCCAAGGCCATGCCCGAGAAAATCCCCAGCCTGAAGCCGGCCTTCAAGAAGGACGGCACGGTCACCGCAGCCAACGCGTCCTCGATTTCCGATGGCGCGGCTGCCCTGGTGCTGATGCGTGAATCCACGGCGAAGAAGCTGGGCGCCACGCCGCTGGCGCGCATTGTGGGCCATGCGCAGCATTCGCATGAGCCTCAGTGGTTCACCACGGCTCCCGTAGGCGCCATCCAGAAGCTGCTGGACAAGGCGGGCTGGTCCGCCGGCGACGTGGATCTGTACGAGATCAACGAAGCCTTTGCCGTGGTGACGATGGCCGCGATGAAGGACCTGAATCTGCCGCACGAGAAGGTGAACATCCATGGCGGCGCAACGGCGCTCGGCCACCCGATCGGGGCTTCGGGCGCGCGTCTGCTGGTCACGCTGGTGGGCGCGCTGCGCAAGACCGGCGGCAAGCGCGGCGTGGCTTCGCTTTGCATCGGCGGCGGCGAAGCCGTGGCCGTGGCGCTGGAAATGGCCTGAACTAAGCGCTGAGTTTCCAAGCCTGCGTTTCCAGGCTTTTAAAGCCCATCGATCTGTTGATCGATGGGCTTTTCGTCTTTGGGAGGCTGCCGGGTTCTTTTGACGCGAAGAAGGGGGTGTGTCTGCCTGGCGCGGCCTATCGGCTGCGGTTCGGCTCCCTCCGGAGCCGAACGTCCCCTGCCCTCGCTCGTCCGGCGCATGCGCGCCTCCCTTCGCTTCCGGGCGGGCGCGCCTCAACGGCCACGCCAGGCAGACACACCCCCTTCTTCACTGCGCCGATGCAAGCTTGGAAAACCGCATTGACAGGGTTCTATTTCCTGTGCTGCCCAAGGTCAACGTGAAGTGCTGCTCAGGCTCCAATGCGGCGATTCCGTCCGGACAGGATGCCCATGCCCATGGCGGCCAGCGCCAGGGCGGTGCATAGCGCCAGCGGGGCCTGCCAGCCGCCCGTGAAATCGTGCAATGCGCCTATCGCTATAGGTCCCGTTGCCGCCAGCAAGTAGCCCAGGCATTGCGACATGCCGGACAGCGTGGCGGCCTGGTGCGCATTTGACGTGCGCAGGGCGATGAAACTCAGGCCGAGGATGATGTTCGCTCCGGAGCCGAGCCCGAACAGAATGGACCATGCCAGGGCCAGTTGCGGCGCTAGCAGCAGGCCCAGCAGGGCCGTGGCGGAAAACAGGCTCACCACGGCGGCGGCCAGGCGCTGGTCACGCATGCGGCCGAGGATGGGGCCGATCACAAGCCCGGGCACCGCGCTCGCCAGCTGCAGTATGCCGTGCAGGGATCCGGCTCGCGCGGGAGTCATGCCAGCATCGACCAGAATGGCCGGCAGCCAGCCGATGACGATGTAGTAGATCGTTGAGTTGAGTCCGAAGAAGAGCGTGACCTGCCATGCCAGCACCGAATGCCAGACCTTGCCGCCATCCTGTTGCGGCGTCGCCGTGTCGGTACTTGCCTGCGAAGCGCGGTTGCCGAGCTGGGTCATCCATACGGCCAGCGCCGCCAGCGGCAACAGCAGGAATGTGCCCAGCGATACGCGCCATCCCCAGGCCTGCGCCAGCGGAATGACGACTGCCGAACCCACTGCGGCGGCCACGCCCATCGTCAGGGCATAGGCGCCGGTCAACGATGCGATTCTCTGCGGAAAGTCGCGCTTGACCAGGCTGGGCAGCAAGACATTGCCGCATGCGATTCCCATGCCGATGATCGCTGTGCCGAGATACAGGGTCCAGACCCCATCCGCCGAGCGCAGCGCGATTCCCAGCGCAATGGCGGCCAATGCATAGAACAATGTCCGTTCCAGACCAAAGGCGCGGGCAAACAGCGCGCCGAACGGCGATATCAGGGCGAACGCCAGCAACGGCAGAGTGGTCAGCGCTCCGGTCGCCAGGGTGTTCAGGCCGAAGTCTTCTGCTATCGGCCCGAGCAGCGGCGGCAACCCGGTGAAGGGCGCGCGCAACGCGGCTGCGATCAATAGAATACCGGCCACAAGGACTGCCTGGCCTGCAATTGCTCGTTTCATCGGGTGATTCATGACTGGCTTTGCTGGGGATTTCCCGAACTATACACTCCATTCCCGGCCTCTCGGGTCAAGTTGCCCAGCCACAAGAATCAGCGTACAGTCAACCCTGCAAGTCACGGCTTTATCCATTCGTTTCTTGCGATTTCACTGAAGGGCGCTGCTACAGCATGCTAGACATACTGGTTTATCTTTTCGAGAACTACTACACCCCGCAAGCTTGTCCCGATGCCGACGTATTGGCGCACAAGCTGGCCGCGGTAGGTTTCGAGGATGACGACATCAACGACGCGCTGGGCTGGCTTCACCGTCTGGCCCAGACCACCGAGCAATGCAGTCCTCTTTCCGCCCTCAGCACCAGCGACAGCCATCGCGTGTTCGCCGACCATGAGTATCAGATGCTGGGTTCGCAGGCCATCGGCTTCATCCAGTTCCTGGAATCCTCGGGCACATTGCCGCCCGCGCTGCGCGAAATCATGATCGAGCAGGCGCTGGCCACCGACGATAGCCCGGTATCGCTGCAGACCATCAAGGTCATCGCCCTGATGGTGCTCTGGAGCCAGCAGGCCGAAATCGATCATCTCGTGTTCGAAGAGCTGCTGACGGACGATCGCATCCGCATGTCGCATTAGGGCCCGCCAAGCCCGAACGGGATTCGCAGCATATGCCTGCCCTGCCTTACCGCGGCCGTTTCGCCCCCAGCCCCAGCGGCCCGCTGCATGCGGGCTCTCTCGTCGCAGCCATGGCGAGTTGGCTGGATGCGAGGGCGCACAAGGGCGCCTGGTTGCTGCGCATCGAGGATATCGATGCCCCCCGCGCCGTGCCCGGCGCCGACCGCATCATCATGCAGCAGTTGCAGGCGCTGCGCATGCACTGGGACGAGCCGCCCGTCTGGCAGCAGCAGCGGCTGGGCCGCTATCAGGAAGTCTTCGATCGTCTGCTTGCGCTGGGGCTGGTGTACGGTTGCGGCTGCACGCGGCAGGAGATCGCCATGGCCAGCCCGCCGCCGGCCGAGGGCTCGCATGAACGTCCCTACCCCGGCACCTGCCGCAATGGCATTCCCTCCGGCCGATCCGCCCGCGCCTGGCGACTGAGGGTGCCGGAAGGCGTGGAGCACTTCCAGGATCGCTGGATGGACGCCCAGCAGCAGGATGTGGCGCATGCCGTGGGTGATTTCACGCTGAAGCGGGCCGACGGCCTGTGGGCCTATCAACTGGTCGTGGTCGTGGACGACGCGGACCAGGGCATTACGGATATCGTGCGCGGCGCGGACCTGCTGGACTCGACGCCGAGGCAGCGCGTGCTGCAGCGCCTTCTCGGCGTGCCGATGCCCGATACGCTGCACGTGCCGCTGGCGCTGGACGAGCAGGGACGCAAGCTGTCCAAGCAGAACCACGCTCCCGCCCTGGATCTGGGCGATCCCGTACGCACGCTGAACGCGGCCTGGACTTTCCTGGGCTTTCCCGCCATTGCCGCACCGGATGTTCCCGGTTTCTGGGCCGAAGCCACGGCGCAATGGGCCCGGCGGTTCGTGCAGGCAGGCCGGCGGCGCGGGTGCGCGTGAGGACGCGCAAGCCCGCTACAGCGGCCGCCGCCTGACGTCCAGCAGACGCACCAGCAGGAAGCCGCCGCTATCCGACACGCGGAATTCGCCATATTTGGCCCGCTCGAAACGCACGGCATCGCCCTCGGTGAAGAAGAAGGCGTTCACGCCGACTTCCGGCCTGCCGTACTCTCCCATGCGGAAACGCATGGCCACTTCCGTCGGGGCATCGCCCAACGGCTCGGCCGCATCACGCGCGCCAGCCGTATCGTCCGTGGGCTCATCGGTAGATTCATCCCGGTTTGCATCGCCCTCCAGACGCATGTGCCCATCGCGCGAGGCGGAAATCGCCGCCACGCGATGCACGCCATCCGCATCCGGGCGCAACAGCATATAGCCGCCGGAACGGGAAATGCCCCCCGCTTCGGTCGACTCCTCGGCTTGACTCAGGATTTGCCGGACATCTGCGGTAGCCTGGAAATCCAGGGCCATGTAGTCACCCTGCATCAAGGAGCGCGGATCCACCGGAGCCAGTTCGAGAATCACCGTCCTGCCATCAGCCAGCAGCGCTTCCTTGCGGTAGATGTCCGTATTCACGACTGCCAGCACGGCGATCAGGCCGGCGGCCAGCCAGCCCAGCGTGCGCCTGGGCGGCAATGTCCTGCCGTCCTCGGAGGATTCGCGCAGCAGCCATCCGCCCGCCAGGAACCACAGCCCCATGGCGGCCAGCACGCCGGATTTGTCCAGCAGACTGATGTCCAGGTCGAAATAGAAGCGGCACAGGTAAACGAGCAAGCCTGCCGCGCCCAGGACGATCCAGGGGCGCCCCGCCTCGCGGCCCGCATGCCGCCAGGACACTCCTTGGGCAAAGGCTCCCAGCAACAGCCACACCAGCGCCAGCACGATGCCCGGCGCTCCCAGCCAGCCGAAGCCCGCCACGACCAGCACGACAATGGCTCCGATGCCTGTGCGCACCGGCAGGATATCCGGCTGGCGCTTCCAGAAGATACCCAGCAGCATGGCCGGCAGCAGAGCAAACATTATCCGCAGCAGTTGGGCATTGAAGGCTGCGGGCGAAGCCCATGGCTCCATCGCCATCCAGTGCGATGGAGCCAGCCATGCCATCGTCTGGGCCAGGATCGCCAGCGCCCATGCCATGGGCCTCAACGCCGTCCATTTCCCGCCACGCAGCGACAGGGACAGGCACAGTACCGCGCCCAATGCCAGCAGCCAGAGCCGCCAATATACCGCCGACAGGTAATAAGGAGTCGCCGTGACATCCTCTCTCATCCACGCAGAATCGAAGAACCAGTCTCCGAACGTTCCCCACGTCAGATTCAGGAGAAGGAAGGTAACCATGCCCGCGCAGAAGAATCGGAACAGCGCATGACGCCCGATCCCATAGGCGATCCCTCCAACAGCGGCGAGCGCCAGCAGCGCCCCTGTTCCGACGCCCGTCCACCGAGCGTCCAGCTCCAGCCATTGCCAGCACACCAGGACAAGCCCCACGCTGGCCAGCGCCGCCGCCGCCTCGCGCAGCATGGCCGACGCCAGGAAACGCATGCCCAGGCATCCGCCCGCCAGCAACAGGCCCCACACCCAGACATCCTCGATATCCAGCTGGAGCACCAGGAACATCAGCGCCAGCAGCAGCAACGTCAGCAGCCACATTACGCCAAGACGGAAATGGCTGATATACCAGGGATCCTCCGATTCCTCGTCTGCCGCGCCTGGCGCGGGGCCGCGCTGCGGCTCGCCGCCCGCCGCCCCGCCCGCATTGCGGTGCTCGCGATACAGGCGGCGCAGCCAATGCAGGATCAGTCCCGACAGCACAGCCACAGTCAGGATGAGCGGAACCAGCACCCACTCTGACTGTGCATGGACGATGAACTGCATAACTACCACGCCAAGGACGAACAGCCCGGCCTGACTCAGCATGGCCAGATCGAAGCGCCGCTCGTCCCGGTAGACCGCCGCCATGAGCGCGCAAACCAGCAGCCCTCCCAGCACCACGGCCCACGCCAGGCCATCGTTGCCGCTATCGAAATGCAGCAGCAACAGTGTCCAGAACAGCCAGCCCAGCATGGCCAGGGCCGCCAGGCGCGGCGCAATGCGCCAACGGTCCTCCAGCCTGTGCACATACCGTTCGGCCAGCAACAGCATCACGCCGTTGACCAGCGCCAGAAGCAGCGCCCGCTCCGCAGAGCCGAAGCCGCTCGACCACAAGGCGACCAGCATGCCATCATCGAATGCCAGAATCGCGGCGATATTCAGCAATCCGCCGGACAGCACAGCCAGGAACACCGTATGAAGCCCGAACAGCCAGGGCAATAACAGCACGGCCCAGAGGGCAAACAGTTGCCAGGCATCCGCCCCAGTCTGATATATTTGCCCCTGCAATGCCAGCATGGCTCCGACGCACACGCAGGCAAGGGCCAGCAACTGCGCGAATGCCGTCAGGTTGCGGTTGCCGGAAGCCGTCTTGCCGGCCGTCCATCCAGCAGCCAGGACAATCAGCGCCAGCAGCACCTGCGCCCCGGCCAGCTTCTGGAATTTGTCGGCATATGCCCAATTGGCAGCCACCCAGCAGACCATGGCGCTGGCCACCAGCGCAGCCCCCAGCAGCAAGGCGGACCTGCGCAGGAAATCCGGCCCCGAAACACCTGCAGGCAGGTTGCCGTTAATATGCTCGACTTGCATGGTGCGATTCTCCACCCGTATCATCCGCGCTATTGCTGCAAATAGGCAGTTACTGGAAACACATGACTAAAACGCTCATTATTGCCGAGAAACCTTCCGTCGCACTGGACATCTCCCGGGCCCTGGGAGGATTCTCACGAGAAGGCGACTATTTCGAAAGCGAGCAATACGTCCTGGCGTCGAGCATCGGGCATTTGCTCAGCCTGGTCGCGCCCAACGATCCGGTTCGCGGCAAATGGAGCTTCGCCCATCTTCCCGTCATTCCGCCCGAGTTCGAGCTCGGCCCGACCGACAAGCGCTCGTCCGAACGCCTGAAGCTGCTGGTCAAGCTCCTCAAGCGCAAAGACGTGTCGGCCATTATCAATGCATGCGACGCGGGACGGGAAGGGGAACTGATCTTTCGTTACATCATCCAATACGCTGGCGTAAAGAAGCCCATCAGGCGCCTCTGGCTGCGCTCCATGACGCAGACCGCCATCCGCGAGGCCTTTGCCAACCTGCGCGACGACGACGATCTCAAGCCGCTGGAAGCCGCAGCCCGGTCGCGCGCCGAGGCCGATTGGCTGGTCGGCATCAACGGCACGCGCGCCATGACGGCCTTCAACAGCAAGGACGGCGGCTTCTTCAAGACCCCCGTGGGACGCGTCCAGACCCCCACGCTGGCCATCGTCAACGAACGCGAAGAACGCATCCGCCGCTTCCAGCCGCGCGACTACTGGGAAGTGCATGCCACCTTCGTGGCCGCCGCGGGCTTCTACAACGGCCGCTGGTTCGATCCCAAATTCGTCAAGGACGAGCTCGATCCGGAAAAGCGCGACTCGCGCCTGTGGTCCAAGACGGCGGCGCAGACCATCGTGGCCGCCTGCCGCGACCAGCCGGGCGAATTCACGGAAGAGTCCAAGCCGTCAACGCAGCTGTCTCCGGCGCTGTTCGACCTGACATCCCTGCAACGCGAGGCGAACTCGCGCTTCGGCTTCTCCGCCAAGACCACGCTGGCGCTGGCGCAGACGCTTTATGAGCGCCACAAGGCGCTGACCTACCCGCGTACCGATTCCCGCTATCTGCCGGAAGACTACCTGAACACCGTCAAGCAGGTCTCCCAGGCCCTGGCCGAGGGGGGCTCCAGCGCGGCGGCCAGCGTCAGGCCCTTTGCCGAGAAGCTGAACAAAGAAGGCTGGATCAAGCCCAATCGCCGCATTTTCGACGACAAAAAGGTCTCCGATCACTTCGCCATCATCCCGACGCAGCAGGTTCCCAAGGACCTCAGCGAAGCCGAAGGCAAGGTCTACGAACTGGTGGCCCGCCGCTTCCTGGCCGTGTTCTATCCAGCGGCTGAGTTCCGCGTGACGACCCGCATCACCAAGGTTTCCGGCCATCACTTCAAGACGGAAGGCAAGGTGCTGGTGTCGCCGGGCTGGCTTGCCATCTACGGCCGCGACGCCCAGGGCGACGATACCAGCCTGGTGCCCGTCGCCGACGGCGAAACCGTACAGACGGACGACGTCCAGCTGAAAGACATGGTCACCAAGCCGCCGGCGCGCTTCACCGAAGCCACGCTGCTGTCGGCCATGGAAAGCGCCGGCAAGCTGGTCAGCGACGAAGAACTGCGCGAAGCCATGTCCGAGCGCGGCCTGGGCACGCCGGCGACCCGCGCCGCCATCATCGAAGGCCTGATCAACGAAGGCTATCTGCGCCGCGAAGGCCGCGAGCTGTCGCCCAGCGCCAAGGCGCGGCAACTGATGACGCTGCTCTCCGGACTGGGCGTCAGCGAACTGACCTCGCCCGAGCTGACCGGCGAATGGGAGCACCAGCTCAAGCAGATCGAGCAGCGCCAGCTGGACCGCGACAGCTTCATGCGGGAAATCGCCCGCATGACCCAGGTCATCGTCAAGCGCGCCAAGGAATACGACCGCGATACCGTGCCGGGCGATTACGCCACGCTGGCAACGCCGTGTCCGAAGTGCGGCGGCGTGGTCAAGGAAAACTATCGCCGCTACGCCTGCACCAGTTGCGACTTCTCCATTGGCAAGCATCCGGGCGGGCGCACCTTCGAAATTCCCGAGGTCGAAGAATTGCTGCAGAAGCGCGAAATCGGCCCTCTGTCCGGCTTCATCAGCAAGATGGGACGCCCCTTCGCCGCATTGCTGCGCATCACCGACGAATACAAGCTCGAATTCGATTTCGGCCAGAACAACGACGACGACAACGAGCCTGTCGATTTCTCGGGCCACACGCCGCTGGGCGCCTGCCCGAAATGCAATGCACGGGTGTTCGAGCACGGCATGAACTACGTGTGCGAGAAATCGGTCGGCCCGGAGAAAAGCTGCGACTTCCGTACCGGCAAGGTCATCCTGCAGAAAGAAATCCAGGCGGAACAGATCGAAAAGCTGCTGTCCAGCGGCAAGACCGATCTGCTCGACGGTTTCGTCTCCAGCCGCACCAACCGCAAGTTCAAGGCATTCCTGGTGCGCCAGCCGGACGGCAAGGTAGGCTTCGAGTTCGAGCCGCGTCCTGAAAAGCCCGGCGCAAAGAAGGCGACGAAAACCGCAGCCAAGACAGCAGCCAAGACGGCAGCGAAAACAGCGACCAAGACAGCGGCCAAGAAAGCCGCGGTGAAGAAGACGGCCGCCAAGAAAACAGCCGCCAAAACGGCTGCGAAGAAAACCGCAGCGAAAACCGCCGGCAAGACCGTACCCTCCCCGGCCGAGGACGACGGCCCGGCATTCTGAGTCTGCCAGCCCAATGAAGGCGCCCTCGGGGCGCCTTCGTTTTTCAGGCATTCGCCAGGCACTTCTCCGGACGTTTCAGCAAGCCCCAGTCCCGCGCCCAGGCCAGCCCGGCATCGGTTGCATGCATGGGTACATACTCGCATCCGACCCAGCCCGAGAAGCGGTGCTCCCGCAACAGATCGAGCAGATAGCGATAGTTGATTTCGCCGATGGTCGGCTCGTGCCTGCCCGGCACGCCCGCGATCTGTATGTAGCTGATTTCAGGCAGATACCGCCGCAGAAGCGCCGCCAGATTCCCTTGCTCCATCTGTGTGTGATACAGATCCACTTGCAGGCTGACGTTATCATGCCCTTCCGCTTTCAGGACCTGCAGCCACCGCGAAGCCTCCTCGACTCTCGTCAGGGAATAGTCCGGCAACATCTGCCGGCTCAACGGTTCCAGCAGCAGCGTCAGCCCATGCTGGGCAAACAGTGCGGCGGCGTGCGACAGATTGCGATGGATGGTGGCTTCCAGCAGCGCCTCATCCAGCCCCGCCTGAACATTCCCGGTCAGCACATGGATATTGCCGCACTGCGTCGTCAAGGCATAGTGGACGGCTGTCTCAAGACTCTCCCTGAAATCCGCTTCGCGCCCCGGCAATGCCGCAAGCCCGCGCTCTCCGCCCTGGTAATCGCCTGGCGGCGCATTCAGCACCGAAAGTGTGGCGCCGCTGCAATCCAGCGCCTCCTTCAGCTCCCGCGCGTCGAACGCGTAGGGATACATGACTTCCACTGCGCCAAATCCCGACCGCACGGCGGCATCCACACGGTCAAGGAAAGGAAGCTCAGGGTATAGCAAGGAAATATTGGCGGACAGCTTCAGCATGCTGACTTCAATCCATCTTTACGCCGGCATCCTTGGCAATGGAATGCCATTTTTCGAGCTCGGCCGCCGTGAATTTCCTGCCATCCTCAAAGGAAAATGCAGATACATCCGCGCCCAGTTGCTGAACACGGGCCTTGATTTCCGAATTTTGCAGTGCTTGCTGCGCAGCATCGTACAACTGCTTCGCCGTAGCCTCCGGCGTACCGTTCGGCGCCAGGATGGCCCACCAGGATGTGGTTACGAAATCGGGAAAGCCTTGCTCCACAACCGTCGGCACATCGGGCAGCTGGCTCCAGCGATCCTGGGAAGTCACCGCCAGCACTTTGAGCTTGCCTTCCTTGATCAAAGCCATGGATGACAAGGGCTGGTCAACCATGTACTCGACACGCCCGGAAACCAGGTCGGGATACGCGGCGGCGCTGCCCTTGTAAGGAACGCTGACCATCTGGGTCTTCGACATCGATTCCAGCCATTTGGCATTGAGCAGGTGCATGGTGGCGCCCGTTGCATAGCTGATATTGTCAGGCTTCACGCCGGCCGACTTGACCAGATCTCCAATCGAGCCCAGAGCGGAATCCGCAGGCGCAAGGAATACGTTCGGCGATGAAGCCACCATGGATATGGTGGAAAAATCCTCAGAGGGCTTGTACGGAATATTGGTGAAAATTGCGGGATTGATCGCATAAACGCTGGTTGTCACCATCATGATGGTGCGTCCATCCGGCGCCGCGTTCTTCAAGTCGCGGGCGGCAATGAATCCTTCAGCGCCGGGTTTGTTCTCCACGACGATCGTCCTGCCCAGGGCATCGCCCATCTCTTTCGCCATGAGGCGCGCCAGGATATCCGTCGAGCCGCCGGCGGAGAACGGCACCAGCATGCGCAATGGCCCATCCGGCAAGGCTTGTGCCGTCGCTGCTCCCAGGCAGGCGCCGGACATCAGAAAGACACCGAACAATTTCCTGATCATGATTTGTCTCCTTTGGATTCGTATTGGGTAATGTGCTGACGGAGCGCATCCGTACACTCTTCAGGCACGATGTGTTGAATCATGTGATAGGTCGTGCTCACATGACGGACAGTCAGATCACGGACATGGAGCTCCAGCGTCCGCCTCTGTTCGTCGTTGGCGATTGCTCCCTGTTGCGGATACAGGCAAAGCGTGGGAGCGTTAATACCGGACAGATAAGGCGTGGCATCCGAGTCGAGCGCAAATTGCGCCAGCGCAGCCAATACTTCCGTTCCAGTCTGTGCGACGGTATCCGTGTACCAGGCAAGAAATCCCGGACTCATGTCTGGCGGAAAACGCGTGGATGCATTCGTCCGCTCGATCCATTCCCTGGGGCCCAGCTTGCGCACGGCCTCCGGCCACGACGCCTGTCCCAGCGCGTATGCCGTGCGGGCTCCCTGCGAAATGAATACCGGCCCCGAGACGTTCGTCAATGTCGCCACCCGTTCCGGGTAGCGGCCCGCCGTTGCCAAGCCCACCAATCCTCCGATGGACTCGCCCGCGTAGTGAAACGTCTTGGCGCCCAGTGCATCGGCAATGGCAATGACATCGTCGCTCAAGGTTTCCAAAGTAAAACCATGTTCGAGATCGAACTCCCTGCCGGAACCGCCATGCCCGCGAAGATCCGCGCACACGATCCGAAAATGACGGCAAAGCCGGGGTACCCACTGGAACCAGAAATCCCCGCTGCGGCCATAGCCATGCTGCAGGAAAAGATAGGGCGCATCTGTCCATGGGTCGGTGTAATCGCACACTGTGTAGTGCAACGAAGGAAATCCTGGGCGTAGCAGAGTAGGCATAACGATCCGATGAAGTTGAAATCCCGCCGCAACGCGTCATTGCGCCGAATCAGGATGCCCATACTACGTTGCGCGGTATGATTCGTCTAATATATTGAAAAGATAGAAAGATATTTAATAAATATGGAACTGAGGCATCTGAGGTACTTCCTCGCTGTAGCACATGAACTGCACTTCACGCGCGCAGCTGAAAAACTCGGCATCGGACAACCACCGCTCAGCCAGCAGATCCAGCAACTGGAGCGCGAACTCGGCGTCACTCTGCTGCTGCGCGGACGCCGCGGCGTCGAACTGACCGAAGCCGGCCACGCTTTTCGTGAAGAAGCGCTGCGCACGCTCGGCGCGGCGGATCGCGCCATGGAAACGGCACGACGCGTCGGCAACAGCGAAATCGACAAACTTGCCATCGGGTTCACCGTGTCCGCCAGCATTCACCCATTTGTTCCTCGCGTGATCCGGGCCTCCAGGGAGCGCTTGCCTCAAGTGGAGATCATGCTGCAGCAACATACGACAAACGAACTTATCGCCGCCGTCAAAGACCGGCAGATCGATGTCGCCTTCATCCGGGCCCCAGCCCCCGAAGCTGCCGGAGTCCAGGTCGAGACTCTGCTGCACGAACCTCTGGTCGCTGTACTGTCCACTGCGCATCCTCTCGCCAGACGCAAAACCATTCGTCTGAAGGACTTGGCCGGCGAGCCTTTCATTTTTTATCCGCGCAAAGTCGGCACGGGCATCTACGATGCTGTTGTACAGGCCTGCCAAAGCTGCGGATTTTCGCCGGAGGTCCGGTTCGAAGTGCCGCAGATGACTTCAGTCATCACATTCGTCGCCGCCGGGATGGGCGTTTCCCTCGTTCCCCAGACCATGCGCCAACTACGCGCCGAAGGCGTCAAATATATCTCTATCGCCGATGCCGACGTACCGCAGGCCCACTTGGCGCTGGCATTCAATCGGCGAGCGCTTTCCCTGGCCTTGAGCCGCTTCATTACCCAA
Organism: Paracandidimonas soli; assembly: GCF_004342005.1. Taxonomy (GTDB): domain Bacteria; phylum Pseudomonadota; class Gammaproteobacteria; order Burkholderiales; family Burkholderiaceae_B; genus Paracandidimonas; species Paracandidimonas soli. The sequence continues at coordinate 129,166 of NZ_SMBX01000001.1, read as the reverse complement.
GTCAGGGAGTTCGCCGTGCGTTATGAGGGTCGGAACAGCGGCGTATGAGTGCCGCCCGCCCTGCTCACTGCATCAGCATCGCCCACATCCCCAGAATCGCGCTGAGCGCGCAAACAGCGGACAGCGCCATGGGGATGCAGGGCGAAACCTGCCTGGGCACGCTTGCGAGCTTCAGATACCTTGCCCTCGACAGGCACAGCATGGTCATCGGAATGGCGCCCGCGGCCAGCAGATAGACCGCCCACAGGATCGCAGGTTCGTCTGTAAGCCAGACCAGCCGGAACAACAGAATAAGGCTGGCGCACCAGGTCAGCAGAGTACGGAACCATGCCAGCGCGGTACGTTCCGGCTGCAGGCCCTTGTCTCTCATTTCAGCACCACATACAGAATGCAGGAGATGGCGGCCGCGATCAGCATGCTGGTCAGCGGCAGGAGCATGGGGGAACGGGGCAGAGGCGCCGACCTGCGCATGGCTTTCTGCACCCGCGACCAATGCTTGTAGCCCAGGAACGACATCGATACCGTCATGCACATCATCAACACGCTCAGGCCTTCGATCAGCTTGCTGCCGCCGAAATAATCGGAAAGCTGGTCAAACACCAGCCCGGCGGCCAACGTCGCCAGCGCGGTACGCATCCACGCCAGGAACGTGCGTTCGTTGGCCAGGGTGAAGCGGTAATCCGGCTCTTCGTCTTTTTCAGGTGCGGTTGCTGGTGGCTGGGAGCTCATGGTCTTTCGTATCACTGGGAATCGAAGAAGAAATATCCGATGACGATGGCGGCGCGCCCGCCCGGCCCCGGCGGGAACGGGCGAGACGGCCAGCAGGCATTAACGATACACCAGATCCCTGAAGAACAGGCTCAGGTCCGGCACATAGGTGATGATCATCAGGCAGGCCACGATCACCAGCACGAACGGCACCAGCGGCCGCATCAGGGTTTCCAGCCGGATGTTCGCCACCGTGCAGGCGGCGAACAGGTTCACGCCGAACGGCGGCGTGACCATGCCCAGCGCCAGGTTGACCACCATGATGATGCCGAAATGCGAGGGATCCACGCCGAAATGCATGGCTACGGGCAACAGCAGCGGCGCCAGCACCACGATGGAGGCCGAGGTCTCGATGAACATGCCCACGAGGAACAGCGCCGCGTTGACGCCCAGCAGGAACATATACTTGTCGGTGAACAGCTGGCCCAGCCACTCGCCCAGCGCGGCCGGTATGCCGGCGCGGTTCAGCAGGAAGCCGAAGATGCCCGCATTGGCGATGATGAACATGATGACCGCGGTCGAAATCACGGTCCTGTGCAGGGTTTTCGACAATACGCTGTAGGACAGGCGGCGATAGACGAACGTGCCGACGAGCCAGGCATAGACGACCGCCACGGCGGAGGCCTCCGTCGGCGTGAAGATGCCGCCGTAGATACCGCCCAGGATGATGATCGGCATCAGCAGCGCCAGCCATGCGCGCTTGAACGACTGCCACAGCGGCAGGCGGTCGGCGCCATCGTTCTTGCCCAGGCCTTTGCGGCGGGCATAGAGCCACACATACAGCATTAGCGCCCCGCCGATCAGCAGGCCCGGCCCGACGCCAGTGATGAACAGCTCGCCGACGGAGGTATCCGTGGAGACCGCGAACAGGATCATGGGGATCGACGGTGGAAGGATCACCCCGAATTCCGCCGACGTGGCCTGCAGCGACGCCGCGAACGGCTTGGGATAGCCATGCTTGACCATGGCGGGAATCAGGATGGCGCCCACGGCGAACGTAGTGGCGACGCTGGATCCCGCCACGGCGGAAAAAATCATGCAGGTGAGCACGCAGCTGACGGCCAGGCCGCCCTGCACGCCCCCGACCACGCTCTTGGCGAAATCCACCATGCGCTCGGAGATGCCACCGTCCTGCATCAGGTTGCCGGCCAGGATGAAGAACGGCACGGCCACGAGGGGGTATTTGTCCAGCGCCGCGTACAACTGCTGCGCGATCACCAGCCACGTCATGTGACCGTCGTAGAGCACCCCAAAGAAACTGCTGATCCCGACCGCCACCGCCACCGGCAGCGACAGAATCAGGAAAATCAGCATCGATAAAAGCATCAGCTGCGACATGGCAGACCTTGTATGAACGGAATAACAGTAGGTTGCGGTGGCTTACAGGGCGTTGGATTCGTCCAGCGGCGCTTCACCGGAGCCTTCCAGCCAGCGCGCCAGGATCGCCACGATCGCCAGCGTCGCTCCCACCGGAATCGCCAGGTAGACCCACGAAATGGAAACCTCCAGGCTGGGCATGGTCTGGAAACGCACACGCCACGCCATGGAACCGCCGATCCAGGCCAGGAAGCCCATGAACAGCGCGCAGGTCGCCATGATGAAGAATTCCAGGACCCGCTGACTTGCGCCCCTGAGCCTGCTGCGCAGCATCTCCACGCTGAGCATGGCGCCTTGCCGGAAGGCGAGCGCAACACCCAGCAGCACCGCCCATATCAGCGATGCGCGCGACCAGGCCTCGCTCCAGTCGGCGGGCGACTGCAGGACGAATCTGGCCAGGACTTGATAGAACGCGGCGGCAACGGACGATACGATCAGCAATTGCGCCAGGATCGAGACCAGGCGAAACAAGCCACGATCCAGAAAGCGAACGATGTGCATGAGACTCTCTGTAGAAAAACGTCCGGCAGCCGCATGGCCACGAACCGATATCTATAGTATGGGCATGCGGCTGCCGTGATTGCATCCACGAAGGACTCCGGCCATGGAACCGGAGTCCTTCGCCTCACAGCGTTGCGTGCTGCTCGGACTTCCCGGGCGCCCGGCCATCCATCAGGACAGCCGGGTATCCGGACTTACTGGAAATTGCGGATGGAATCCACCAGTTCCTGGCCGAACTGCTTGTAGTACTGCGGATAGACCGGCTCGACCGCCTTGGCGAAGGCGGCGTAGTCGACCTCGTCGACCTGCATGCCCTGGGACTTGACCTCTTCGACACCGCTGACCTCGACATTGTCGACGAAGGCGCGCATGGCCTTGGCGCCATCCAGCGCGGCGGCCTTCAGCTTCTCTTTGTCTTCATCGGACAGGGGGCCCCATACGCTGGGCGACACCATGACGACGGCCGGCGCGTACACGTGGGACGTCAACGACAGGTATTTCTGCAATTGCGGCAGCTTGGCCGACACGATCACGGACAGGGGATTTTCCTGGCCGTCGATGGTGCCCTGCTGCAGGGCCGTGCTCACTTCGGGCCAGGCCATGGGAGTCGCGAGAACTCCGAGGTGGCGGAACGCCGCGATGTGAATCGGGTTTTCCGTCGTACGGATCTTCAGGCCCTTGATGTCTTCAGGTGTTTTCACCGCGCGAGTGTTGTTCGTCAGGTGGCGGAAACCCTGCTCGCCCCAGGCCAGGGCTACCAGGCCGCGCTTGTTGAATTCACCCAGCAGATCCTGGCCGATCTTGCTGTCCAGCACGCTGCGCGCGTGGGGCAGGTCACGGAACAGGAAGGGGATATCGAATACGCCCGTCTTGGGGACGAAGTTCAGGGTCGCGCCCGTGGAAACGATGGCCAGGTCGATCGTACCCAGTTGCAGGCCCTCGATGACCTCGCGCTCGCCGCCCAATGCGCTGTTGGCGAACTGCTGAACCTTGATGCGGCCGTCGGTCGAAGCCTCGATGGACTTGGCGAACGCTTCGCCGCCCGCGCCGTAGTGCGAGTTGGCCGACAGCGCGTAAGCCATTTTCAGAGAAGTCTGCGCCATGGCAGGAGCCGCCGACATCACACCGGCAACGGCCGCCGCCAAAAGCCACGAAGGCAGTCGTACTTTTTTCATTTATCTGTCATCCTGAAACATGAAGGAGGAGGAACCGGGCCTCTGCTTCCCAAGCGTCCGAAAACCATTCCCCCTGCTTCCGGCAGCCTGCGGCCCGTTGCTGCAAGCCGGTTATTGTAAACCTCGCAGACCATTCCAGGCCGGCCGGAGCGCGGTTGATCGGAGGAAGGAGCGGAATCCATTTTTCCCGTGGCGGCGCGACGCTGCTGTACGGACCGTGCAAATATTGCCTAAGATAGCGCCTGCAGCATGATGCAGCCCCTTGCAAAACCACGCCATATCAAAGTCATCACGATGAAGAAAAGCCGCCCCGTCTGGCATATCGTCAAACGCTCCAACCTGCATGGCAATGGCGTCTTTGCCGCGCAGGACATCCCCGCCGGCACCCGCATCCTGAACTACGCCGGCAAGCGCATTACGCCGGAACAGGCCGACGACATGCACCCGGTCAACCCGGACGACCCCTTCCATACCTTCTTCTTCGCGCTCAGCTCAGGAAAGGTCATCGACGGCGGCAACAAGGGCAATGACGCGCGCTGGATCAACCATGCCTGTTCCCCCAACTGCCAGGCCGAGGAAAACGCCGACGGCACCAAAGTGCGTATCGTCGCGCTGCGCGACATCAAGAAGGGAGAGGAGTTGTTCTACGACTACGGCCTGGTCATCGACGGCAAGATCACCAAGACTCTGCGCAAGCAATACGAATGCCTGTGCGGCTCCCCAAAATGCCGCGGCACCATGCTGACGCTGCCGTCGGAGCGCAAAAAACGTAAAAATCAAGGGTAAACCCCGGAACCCGCGCGCCCCCGGGCGGGGGCGCATCTCGTTATCATGCTGTTTTAGTTCCTGCCGATCCCCGTCGCACATGCCGTCGCACCACACCAACACGCCTGCCGGAGGCAAAGAGGCCGATCCCGTCCCGACCGAACCCGCCGATCCCCCCGTCAGGGTGCCGCTAAAGCTCGAAGACACCGTTTCCGTTGCAACAATCGCCGCGCTGGCGCTGATCACGTTCTGCAACGTCCTCGTGCGCTACCTGACCAACGCCTCGTTTGCCTGGACCGAGGAAATCTCGATCTTCCTGCTCATCGTCCTGACGCTGACGGCCAGCGCCACCGGATTCGTGCGCAACCAGCATATCCGCATCGAGGCCTATGCCGACAGCGGATCCGCGCAGAAGCAGCGCCGTCTGGCCATCGCCAGCCACACCATCGTCCTGCTGTTCTTCATTCTGCTGACCATCCTGTCCGCCCGCATCGTCTACGACGACTACACCTGGGGCGACACCTCGCCCGCAATCGGCGTGCCGACCTGGTGGTATTCGGTCTGGATGCCGCTGCTGGGCGCCGTCATCACCCTGCGTGTGGCCGGCAGCCTGCAGCGCGCCTTGCGGAGCGGCCGGACATGATCGCCGCCCTGCTGTTCGTCGTATTCATCGTGCTGATGGTGATCGGCGTCCCCGTCGCTATTGCGCTGGGCGTTTCAGGCACACTCGCCATCGTGCTGTCCAACCTGGACACGCAGTGGTTCGGCCTGCTGGCCGTGCCGCAGAACTTCTATGCGGGCCTGGCCAAGTACCCCTTGCTGGCCATTCCGATGTTTGTCCTGGTAGGCTCCATCTTCGACCGCTCCGGCGTGGCTCGCCGCCTGGTCGATTTCGCCATCGCCATCGTCGGGCGCGGCCCCGGCATGCTGCCGCTCGTGGCCATTGCCGTCGCCATGTTCCTGGGCGGCATTTCCGGCTCCGGCCCAGCCTGTGCCGCCGCCGTCGGCGCCGTCATGATCGGCGCCATGCGCCAGGCCGGCTATCCGTCGCCATTCTCCGCCAGCGTCGTGGCGGCGGGCGCGGCCACCGACATCCTGATCCCGCCCTCCATCGCCTTCATCGTCTACTCCGTGCTGGTGCCCCAGGCCTCGGTGCCCGCGCTCTTCGCGGCCGGCATGGTGCCTGGCATCCTGGCCGGCATCGCCCTCATCATCCCTGCCGTATGGCTGTCGCGCAGGCACAATATGGGAGAGCAGGAGCGCAACCTGCCGCGTCCGCCTTTCTGGGCCAGCCTGCGCCAGGCCGTCTGGGGACTGGCCGCTCCCGTCCTCATCCTGGGCGGCATGCGGCTGGGTCTGTTCACTCCGACGGAGGCCGCCGTCGTCGCCGTGTTCTACGGCCTGTTCGTCGGCATGTGCATCCACCGCACGATCAAGGTGCGCGATCTCTTCCTCATCCTGCGCGAGGCGGCCGAGCTGTCCGCCGTCATCATGCTGGTGGTCTCGCTGGCAGGCATCTTCGCCTGGGCGCTTTCCACCCTGAGCATCATCGACCCCGTCACGAACGCCATCGTCAATTCCGGACTGGGCGAGTATGGCGTGCTGGCGTTGCTGGTCATGCTGCTGATGACGCTCGGCATGTTCCTCGACGGCATTTCGATCTTCCTGATTTTCGTGCCGCTGCTGATCCCCATTGCCCAGGCCTACAACTGGGACCTGGTCTGGTTCGGCGTCCTGCTGACGCTGAAGGTCGCCCTCGGCCAGTTCACGCCTCCCCTGGCGGTGAACCTGATGGTGGCCTGCCGCATCGCCCATGTCCCCATGGAAAGCACGTTCCGCTGGGTGCTGTGGCTGCTCTGCTCCATGTTCACAGTGCTGGTGCTGGTCATCGTCTTCCCCGAACTGGCGCTGTGGCTGCCGCGTGCACTGGGATACTGATGAATACACAGAATAACCTTCATATACCAACCCACGAGGAGATCGCATGAAACTTCGCACCCTGCTTGCCGCAGCCGCCTGCTCCGTCGCAGCCCTGACAGCCATCCCCACGGCCATGGCCGCCAACTACAAGTCCGAATACAAGGTTTCCCTGGTGCTGGGCACCGCCTTCCCCTGGGGCAAGGGCGCCGAAATCTGGGCCGACAAGGTACGCGAACGCACCGATGGCCGCATCAACTTCAAGCTCTATCCCGGCGTATCCCTGGTACAGGGCGATCAGACGCGTGAGTTCACCGCCATCCGCCAGGGCCTGATCGACGTGGCGGTCGGCTCCACCATCAACTGGTCGCCGCAGATCCGCCAGATGAATCTGTTCTCGCTACCCTTCCTGCTGCCCGACTACGCCGCCATCGACGCCCTGATCCACGGCGAAGTCGGCAAGCAACTGCTCGAAGTCGTGGAAAAGGCCGGCGTCGTGCCCCTGGCCTGGGGTGAAAACGGCTACCGCCAGCTGAGCAATTCCAAGCACGAAATCAAGAGCCCGGAAGATCTCAAGGGCCTGAAGCTGCGCGTGGTCGGCTCGCCGCTGTTCATGGATGTCTTCAACACGCTGGGCGCCAACCCCACGCAAATGAGCTGGGCCGACACCCAGCCTGCACTGGCCAGCGGCGCCGTCGACGGCCAGGAAAACCCCCTGTCCATCTTCACCGCGGCCAAGCTGCACACGGTCAGCCAGAAGTACCTGACGCTGTGGAACTACGTTGCCGATCCGCTGATCTTCGTGGTCAACCGCCAGGTATGGGAATCCTGGACCAAGGAAGACCAGGAAATCGTGCGCCAGGCCGCCATCGATGCCGCCAAGGAGCAGATCGTGCTCGCCCGCAAAGGCGTGACCGACGAAGACTCCTCGCTGCTGAAGGAAATTTCCGACCTGGGCGTGACCGTGACGCAACTGACGCCCGAGCAGCACAAGGCCTTCGTCGACGCCACCCGCCCGGTCTTCGAGAAATGGCGCAAGACCGTCGGCGAAGACCTGGTCGACCAGGCGCTGAAGGACATCGAGAACCGCAAGAAATAAGGTCCTGGCGCGTGCAGGCGCCTGAACAAAATGGGCGGCCCGGCTTCATTCCGGGCCGCCCATTTTGCCCTGTGCTCTTCTACTGGAACGCCGTCTCGATAAAGCTGCGCAGCTTGCGCGAATGCAGGCGCTCCCTCGGCATTTCGCGCAGCAGTTCCAGCGCGCGGATGCCAATATGCAGGTGCTGGCCGACCTGGGTGCGGTAGAACTCGCTGGCCATGCCGGGCAACTTCAGTTCGCCGTGCAGCGGCTTGTCCGACACGCACAGCAGCGTGCCGTAGGGCACGCGGAAGCGGAAGCCGTTGGCCGCGATCGTGGCCGACTCCATGTCCAGCGCGATGGCCCGCGACTGAGAGAAGCGGCGCACAGGCTCGTCGTGATCGCGCAGCTCCCAGTTGCGGTTGTCGATGGTGGCCACGGTGCCGGTGCGCATGATGCGCTTGAGCTCCCAGCCCGACAGCCCGGCCACCTCGGCCACGGCCTGCTCCAGGGCCACCTGTACCTCGGCCAGCGGCGGCACCGGCACCCAGGTCGGCAGGTCGTCGTCCAGCACGTGGTCCTGCCTCACGTAGCCGTGCGCCAGCACGTAATCGCCCAGGCGCTGCGTGACGCGTAGCCCGGCGCAATGCCCCAGCATCAGCCATGCCGAGGGCCGCAGCACGGCCACATGATCCGTGATGGTCTTGGCATTCGACGGCCCCACGCCGATATTGATCAGCGTGATGCCCGTATGCCCCTCGCGCAACAGGTGATAGGAAGGCATCTGCGGCAGGCGGGCGGCCTCGCCGCCCTCGGTGACCAGTTCTCCCGTGCCGGCGCGCCTCGTGATCCGGTTGCCCGGCTCGACCAGCGCCGTATAGCCGCCTTCTCCTTTGGCCAGGGTGTCCCTGGCCCAGCGGCAGAACTCGTCCACATAGAACTGGTAGTTCGTGAACAGCACGAAATTCTGGAAATGCCGGGGCGCCGTCGCCGTGTAGTGCTGAAGCCGGTGCAGTGAATAATCCACGCGCGGCGCGGTGAACGGCGCCAGCGGACGGGGCTCGTCCAGCCTGCCCAGCCATGTGCCGTTGACGATGGTGTCATCGGTGACGGCAAGGTCCGGCACATCGAAATGATCGCGCAAGGCGCTGCCGACCGCGTCGGCATACACCCCCTGCACATACTGGCCTTCGGCAAAGGCGAAATGCAGCGGAATGGGCGTATCGGACTCTCCTACCTCCACGCGCACCTTGTGATTGCGGACCAGCAACGCCACCTGTTCGCACAGGTATTCGAAATACAGCTTGGGCTGAGTGACCGAGGTCACATAAACGCCCGGCTCGACGACATACCCGTAGGACAGGCGGCTGTCCACTTCCTGGTAGGTCCCGACCCGGATGCGCAGCGCCGGGTAATAGGCGCGGGCGCGCGTGCCCTCAGGCATGCGCCCCGCCGCATACTCCTCGAACGCCGCCCGTATGAATGCCGTATTGCGGTCGTAAAGCCGCACCAGGCACTCCACCGCCTGCCTGGCATCGTCGAAGCCTGTGAACGGCACCGCCTCGGGCAAGCTGAGGTTTTCCACGATCTCTGCCGGATTCAACGTTCATCACTCCTGCTGTATAGTTTCAGGCATTATACGAATGGACTATGACAGCAGTTCGCGCACCCGCGCCCGGCATGCCCCGGCGCTTCCGGATTGCCAGTGGACGGGACATCTTGGACACGATTCTCAATGCCGTGCTGCCCTTGTTCGGGCTGATTCTTCTGGGTTACGTCAGCGCGAAGCGGCGCATTCTCGGCGGCGAGGCCGTGGACGTGCTCAACCGCTTCGTCGTATGGCTGGCGCTGCCGGCGCTGCTGTTCCAGGCCATGGCCCAGGCCACGATGGAACAGCTCAACCAGCCCGGCTACATAGGCGCTTCGCTCGGCGCCATCTCCATCGTTTTCCTGGCCGCGTGGGCCTGGGGCCGGCGCCGCAAGCGCCGCCTGGCGGACATCAGCATGGAAGGCCTGTGCGCCTCGTACGCCAACACCGGCTACATGGGCATCCCGCTGTGCGTCATGTTGCTGGGCGACGCCAGCCTGCCCATCGTCGTCATCAACATCCTGATGACCGCCTGCGTGCTGTTCGCCTTTTCCATCGTGCTGATCGAAATCGACCGCAACGGCAAGGGAAATCTGCGCCGCACCACGGCCAGCGTCGGCATGTCCCTGCTGAAGAATCCGCTGGTCATGGCGCCCGTCGCAGGCGCCGCAGTGGCGGCCAGTCAGATTCCGCTGCCCCCCTTCGTGTTCCAGTTCACCGGCCTGCTGAGCGCGGCCGCCAGCCCCTGCGCCCTGGTCACCATCGGGCTGTTCCTGGCCCAGGACCAGCCATCGGGCAACACCAGGCTCGTCAACCGCATCGTCCTGATGAAGCTGGTGCTGCACCCCCTGGTCGCCTTCGCCCTGGTGCGCTGGGTGTTCGACATGCCTCCCATGTGGGCCACCGCCGCCGTCCTGCTGGCGGCGCTGCCCATCGGAACGGGGCCGTTCATGCTGGCCAAGCTGTACGACCTGGAACCGGCAATGTCGTCGCGCGCCATCCTGATCTCGACGGTAGTGTCGGTTGTAACGCTGTCGCTGCTGGTTTCGGTACTGGTATGAAATACGAGCGTTCCGCCGTTGATTACATCACTTTTTGTATAAAGTCCTTTAACCATAATTTGTATTGAGCGCACTGGATGCACAAGACATAATGGTAGCCATCCGGCGGCCGGAAGGCCGCCTCATCATGAGACAACAGCAAAAGGAACTCCCATGAGCGACCGCGTTACCCGCCACCGGCTGCAGGTTGCACCGGTACTTGCCGATTTCATCGAACAGGAAGCCCTGCCCGGCACCGGCGTATCGGCCGAAGCCTTCTGGCAGGGATTCGACGCGCTGGTCCACGACCTGGCGCCGGAAAACCGCCTGCTGCTAGCCGAACGCGACCGCATCCAGGCTTCGCTGGACGACTGGCATCGCGCCAATCCAGGCCCGGTCCGTGACATGCAAGCCTACCAGACATTCCTGAAGGCGATCGGCTATCTGGCCGAAGAACCCGGCGCAGTTCAGGTCAACACCAGCAATGTCGACACCGAGATCACGCAGCAGGCCGGCCCGCAGCTGGTCGTGCCCGTCATGAATGCGCGCTACGCCCTGAACGCCGCCAATGCGCGCTGGGGCAGCCTGTACGATGCGCTCTACGGCACCGACGCCATCCCCGAAGACGATGGCGCGGCACGCTCGGGCGGCTACAACCCCAAGCGCGGCGCCAAGGTCATCGCCTTCGCCCGTACCGTGCTGGACGACAGCATAGCGCTGGTAAAGGGCTCGCATGCCGATGCCACGAATTACATCGTTCGCGATGGAAAGCTGCAGGTCACGCTGCAGGACGGACAGGTGACGACACTTGCAGACGCTGGCCAGTTCCTGGGATACCGCGGCGCGCAGGACAAGCCGGAGGCTCTGGTATTCCTGCACAATGGCCTGCACATGGAAGTCCAGATCGATCCGCAGCATCCCATCGGCTCCCAGGATCCCGCCGGCATCAAGGATGTCGTGCTCGAATCCGCGCTGACCACCATCATGGACTGCGAAGACTCCGTGGCCGCCGTGGATGCCGACGACAAGGTACTGGCCTATCGCAACTGGCTGGGCCTGATGAACGGCACCCTGTCTGAAGAGGTGGCCAAGGGCGGCAAGACCTTCACGCGCGTCCTGAACCCGGACCGCACCTACACCGCCCTGAACGGCGAAACCCGCACGCTGCACGGCCGCTCGCTGCTGTTCGTGCGCAACGTCGGCCATCTGATGAGCAATCCCGCCATCCTGTGCGACGGCGGCCGCGAGATTCCCGAAGGCATCCTCGATGCCGTCCTGACATCCCTGATCGCCATCCACGACATCAAGGGCCGCCGCGGCAACTCGCGCACTGGTTCGGTCTACATCGTCAAGCCCAAGATGCACGGCCCCGACGAAGTGGCCTTCGCCAGCAAGCTGTTCGCGCGCACCGAAGCCCTGCTGGGCCTCGCGCCAAACACGCTGAAGATGGGCATCATGGACGAAGAGCGCCGCACCAGCGTCAATCTGAAGGCCTGCATCGCGCAAGCCGCGGAACGCGTCGTCTTCATCAACACCGGCTTCCTGGACCGCACCGGCGACGAAATGCATACGTCCATGCATGCTGGACCCATGGTGCGCAAGGGAGACATGAAGCGCAGCACCTGGATCGACGCCTACGAGCGCAACAACGTCCAGGTCGGCCTGGCCTGCGGCCTGCGCGGCCGCGCGCAGATCGGCAAGGGCATGTGGGCCATGCCCGACCTGATGGCCGACATGCTGGCACAGAAAGGCGCGCAACTGAAGGCCGGCGGCAACACGGCCTGGGTGCCGTCCCCCACGGCGGCCACGCTGCATGCCCTGCACTACCATCAGATCGACGTGCAGGAAGTCCAGCGCAAGCTCGAGGCCGGCAAGGCCGAGCCTCTGCTGGACAAGCTGCTGACCTTCCCCGTGGCCGAGACGCCCGACTGGTCGCCGGAAGACCGCCAGCAGGAGCTGGACAACAATGCGCAGGGCATCCTGGGCTATGTTGTGCGCTGGGTGGACCAGGGCGTGGGCTGCTCCAAGGTGCCGGACATCCACAACGTCGGCCTGATGGAAGACCGGGCGACGCTGCGCATTTCCAGCCAGCACATGGCCAACTGGCTGCTGCACGGCGTGGTCACCAGGGAACAGGTGCAGGAAACGCTGCAGCGCATGGCGGCCGTCGTCGACCAGCAGAACGCCGGCGATCCGCTGTACAAGCCCATGGCGCCGGACTTCGAAAAATCGGTCGCCTTCAAGGCAGCCTGCGACCTGGTGTTCAAGGGCCTGGAACAGCCCAACGGCTATACGGAACCCCTGCTGCACCAGTGGCGACTGGTCGCCAAGGCGCAGTAAGCGCCATGAAGTCCTCTCCCTCAGGGGGAGGACTTCATGCACATGCGGAAGCACCAATTCCGGCTGCGCGCCTCGCCCGCGGCCGGAATGCATTCGAACCAGCGCCGATATTACCGCTGCCCGGCGCCCTTTCCGGGCCTGAGCGCCAGCGCTCCTTCACCCAGCAATGCCAGCGCCAGTGCCGACACCGTCAGGAAGATGGGGTATTCCCAGCCGCCGCCCTGGTTGCCGAAAGCCCAGCCATTGCCGAAGTGCACCGTCGATGCCACGAACAGCTGCACCACGGCCAACGCCGCGATCGGGCGCGTGAACACGCCCAGGACCAGCAGCAGGCCGCCCAGCACCTCGAAGGCGATGACCGGATAGGCCAGGAAGCCGGGGAAGCCGATGGACTGGAAGAAGCCGGCAGTCCCCGCCGGTGTAAAGACGAACACCTTGGTCAGGCCATGCGCCAGAAACATGACTCCGAGCGCAATCCGTAATACCAATGCGGCATACGGCGCAGTGCGGGAATCGATCATTTGTTTTCTCCTGAAAAATAGAAATGCAGCAAGATCCGGGAACCATTCCCGGGATTGAAAAGACAGTGCATCCCGACCCTGTCCACCGGACCAGGATGACGCCGCCGGAACGCGGCAGGGCCGCACTCAGGCCGCCCGCGCCAGCTCGCCGAAGACATAGGTGTCCATGGACAGCACGCCATAGTCCACGCCTCCATCCACCAGCCCGACCGGGTCGCCGTCGCAGGAAGCGCCCATGGCTACCAGCAAGGGCAGGAAATGCTCTTCCGTCGGATGGGCACGCGCGGCAGCCGGAGCCAGCCTGCGGTAATCCTTGAGCGCAGCGTGATCCAGCGCCGCTACATGCGAACGCACCCATCCGGTGAACTCCTGGACGTAAAGCTCCGCATCGCTGCCCGGATGCCGGACTTCATACAGATTGTGCGTCAGGCTGCCGGAACCCACGATCAGCACGCCCTGGTCGCGCAGCGGTGCCAGCGCGCGTCCCAGCTCCCAGGCCCGCTGCGTATCGCAAGGATCAGGCAGCGATACCTGAATGACCGGAATGTCCGCATCCGGCAGCAGATGCATCAAGGGCACCCAGGCGCCGTGATCCAGCCCGCGCACCGGATCTTCATCCGCATCCCAGCCCTGGGCGCGCAATTGCCGCACCAATTGCGCGGCAAGCAGCGGGGCGCCCGGCGCCGGGTAGCGCAAGGCATACAGCGCTGATGGAAAGCCACGGAAATCATGGATGGTTTCCGGATGCTCGGCGGCCGTTACCCTGACGCCTGCGCGGCTGATCCAGTGCGCGGACACGATGAGCACAGCAGCCGGGCGCGCCAGATGGCGTCCGAGGCGAGTCAATTCGGGCCCGGCCACGCCGGGCTCCAGCGCAAACGTAGGCGCGCCGTGCGAAACGAACAGGACAGGCATGCGATGACCCATGATGCACTCCATTGAAAAACCGGGGATATCCGGCCTGCAAAAGCAGGGGCGCGGCTATATCGAACCAATGGGATATAGTTTATTGACTCATAAACCATCAATAAACTACGATTCATAAGAATAAATGTTTCAATAATCGGAACAATCATGAATCGCTCCCTGGAAATGGCGGTATTCGCCGGCATCGTCGATGCCGGCAGTTTCGTCGCCGCAGCCGATGCGCTCGGCATGTCCAAGGCTGCCGTCTCGCGCCACATGAGCGCGCTCGAGTCCCGCCTGGGCGTGCGCCTGCTGCACCGTACGACACGCAAGCTGTCGCTGACGGAAGAAGGGCAGATCTTCCTGCACCGGGCCAGGGAAATCCTGGCAACGATGGAAGAGGCCGAATCCATCGTCTCCGACCGAGCACTGCTGCCAACCGGCAAGCTGCGCATCAACGCGCCCGTTTCGTTCGGCATCAGCCACTTGGCGGGCCTGTGGGCGGAGTTTCTCGAACGCTATCCCGATATCGAGCTGGATATCTCACTGAACGACCGCGTCGTCGACCTGGTGGAAGAAGGCTACGATCTGGCCATCCGCATCAGCACCCTGCCCAGTTCCAGCCTGGTGTGCCGCCGCCTGTCGAGCACACGCATGACGCTGTGCGCTTCTCCGGACTACCTGGCGCGCCACGGCATGCCTTCCGCCCCCCAGGACCTGGCGCGGCATCGCCTGCTGGCCTATGCCCTGTGGCAGGGCCAGGAAGAATGGCCGTTCCACGGCCCCGAAGGCCCCGTGCATGTGCGCGTCAAGGCCCGCGTCCACTCCAACAACGGCAATACCTGCCGCATGATCGCCCTGGATGGCGGCGGCATCGCGCTGGAGCCCAGCTTCATCGTGCGCGACGATATCGCATCGGGCGCGCTGGTGGCGCTGCTACCGGAATACCGCTCGCTGGAGCTGGGCATCTACGCGGTCTATCCGACGCGACGCCAGTTGTCGCCCAAAGTCCGCGCCATGATCGACTACCTGGCCGCATCGCTGCTGCCGGAATACTGAGCGCCAGGAACTGGTCGCGCCCGCGCGGCGCGGCACCGCTCAATACAGGGTCAACTGCCGCGATCCGGCATCCTGCCCGCCCTCAGCTTCCCCATGGCTGATCGAGCCGACACGCACGCCCAGCAGGCGGATGCGCCGCTCCAGCGGCACCCGCTTCAGGCACAGCCCCGCCGCATGGCGTATGCGTCCGGCATCGCAGGTGGGTTCCGGCAAGGTCATGTCGCGCGTGACCGTGCGGAAATCCGCAAACCGCAGCTTGATGCCGATCGTGCGGCCGACGTAAGACCTGCGCTGCAAGTCGTCGGCGACCTGTTCGCACAATGCCGTGAATATCCCGGAAAGCTCCTGGCGGTCCCGCACGGCATGCAGATCGCGATCGAAGGTGGTTTCCCGGCTGAAGGACTTGCGCTCGGACTCGGTCTGCACGACTCTGTCGTCGCGGCCATGCGCAACCGCCAGCAGCCAGCGGGCATAGCTCAGGCTGAAATGCTCTTGCAGCAGATCGGGCGGGGCCTTGGCCAGTTCGCCCACCGTCAGTATCCCCAGGTTTTTCAGGCGCTGCTCCGACTTGGGGCCGATGCCGTTGATCTTGCGCACCGGCAGCGGCCAGATGCGTTCCGGCACGCTGTCGTAGTCCAGCAGGGTGAAGCCGCTCGGCTTGTCCAGATCGGAACCGATCTTCGCCAGCAGTTTGTTGGGCGCAAGCCCGATGGAGCAGGTCAGGCCCGTCGCTTCTTGGACGGCTGCCTTGATCCTGCGCGCCACCTCGGGCGCCTGCGGTCCGAATTCCGACAGATCGATGTAGATCTCGTCGATGCCCCGGTCTTCCATGCGCGGGGCGATCGCCGTCACGGCCTCCTTGAACAGCCGGGAATACTTGCGGTACTGGGTGAAATCGGCGGGCAACAGCAGGGCGTCCGGCGCCAGCTGCGCCGCCTTCATCAGCCCCATGGCGGAAAAAACGCCCAACGCGCGCGCCTCGTAGGTGGATGTGGTTGCCACGCCCCTGCCGGCATAGCCCCGCAGGCGGCGGAACTCGCGCGTGCCGTCGGGCCGGACGATAGGAGCGACCGCGCTGCCGCCCCCGACCACCACCGGCAGGCCGCGCAGTTCGGGATAGCGCAACAGCTCCACGGATGCATAGAAGGCATCCATGTCCAAATGCGCGACCCAGCGCTCCGCCTGCTGCAGTGAAGAATCCATTCCGGTGCCTTTGCGCCTCCCCGGGCATTGTAAGCCTTGGCATCGGCCGGAATCACCCATCAGCCGCCCTTCCCTTTGCCGGCCCTGCGCGCCCCGCTACAGCCGGGCCAGTTTCTCCGGATTGCGCATAATGTAGATATGCGCGAGCATGCCGTTTTCGTCGAAGGCGAATGACACCGACGCAGTGGTGCGGTCGACCTCGCGCAGGATGGCGCCGCTGCCGCCGTTGATCCGCGCGCGGGTCCATTCGCAATCGCGCCAGAACCGGAACAGGCCCTGCTCGATGAAGCGCAGCACTTCCTGCTTGCCGGCCAGCTCGCGGCGCACCGCGGTCGCCCGCCCGCCGCCGTCGGCGGACAGCCTGACATCGTCCGCCAGCAGGGCCGCCAATACCGAGGCATCCGCGTTCTGGATGGCGGACTGGAAAGCGGACAGCAGCATTTCCTGGCGCTCGATGGGCAGGACATGGCGGGATTCGTCCCTGCCGACGGCGCTGCCGGCTCGCGAAACCAGCTTGCGGCAGGCGCTTTCGCTCATGCCCAGCGTCTCCGCAATGTCCGGATAAGGCGTGTCGAAAATCTCGCGCAGAAGGTACGCGGCGCGTTCCCTGGGCGTCAGGCGTTCGAGCAGCAGCAGGAAGGCAGTGCTCAGTGACGAGGCCAGTTCCGCCTCCGTTTCCGGCGTGCCCTCGGCGGGTGTATGGATGGGCTCGGGCAGCCAGGCGCCCACGTAATCGACCCGGCTCCGGTACGCTGCGCGCAGCATGTCGATGCACAGGTTGGTGCAGACGCCGGTCAGCCATGCGGCCGGGGCGGCAATGGCGGAGCGATCGGCGCGCAGCCATTTGACGAAAGTCTCCTGCACCGCGTCCTCGGCGTCGGCATGCGTCCCGAGCATGCGGTATGCCAGCCAGAACAGGGGTCGGCGCCGCGACTCGAAGAGGGCGGCGTCAGCGGCGGAAAGCGTGCTGTCGTTCATTCGTGCTGGGATACCTGCAGTCGGTTCCATACGTTGATCATGGCCACGGTCGCGGTCAAGGCGGCGATTTCCTCCTCAGTGTAGTGCTTCCGCAACCGGGCGCGCAGCGGGCCGTATTCGGTGTCTTCCTTCAGCGTGGTCAGGGCCTCCGTCCAGGCGAACGCAGCTTTTTCCGCATCGCTGAAATCGTCAACGTGCCGCCACACGATCAGCCGGTCCAGCCGCTCGTCGGTTTCGTGATCCTGGCGGGCTTCCTTCGTATGCATTTTGACGCAGAACGCGCAGCCGTTCATCTGCGAGGCGCGCAGGACCACGAGGTGATGCAGGCGGCGGTCCAGTCCGGCCGCCAGGATGGTGTCCTGGGCGTTGCGCAGCGCCTGGTAGATGGCGGGGGTGCGGGTGGCGAAGTTGACGGGGGCGGTATCGTGCGGCATGTCGGTCTCCATGAAAAAACAGGGCATGTTTCCCCTAATGACGATCCAGCCTCCGGGTTTGTGACCACGCGCCAAAGCGCCAGCCGGAATCGTCTATTATCGGTATTCCGATTTCTCTCTTTGCGAACCGCCGTCATGGAGCTCCGCCAGCTGCGTTATTTCCTGCGTGTTGTCGAGCTCGGCAGCATGGGCAAGGCCGCCCAGGAGCTGGGCATCGTCACTTCCGCGCTCAGCCAGCAGATCAGCCGGCTGGAGGGCGAACTGTCCGTGCGGCTGCTGCAGCGCACATCCACGGGCGTCATCCCCACCGCGGCGGGCCAGGCCTTCCGCCAGGAAGCGCAGCTCGCCCTGCGCCATGCCGAGAACGCCACGCTGGCGGCGCAGGCCGCCAGGCTGTCGGGCCACGTCAGCGTCGGCCTGGCCCCCACCACAGGCTCCGTCCTGGCCGTGCCATTCCTGAGCGCCATGCAGGAGCGCTACCCTGATGTCCGCGTACACCTGGTCGAAAGCCTGTCGGGAAACCTGGAGCAGATGCTGAGCCGCCGCCAGATCGACCTGGCGGTGGTGTTCCATACCGGCGGGCAGCAACCCTGGAGCGCACGGCCCATCCTGGACGAACACCTGTTCGTCATCATCCACCCGGATCTCCAGCACCTTCTTCCCCAGCACACGCCCCTGCAGCTGGAAGACATCATCGACCTGCCCCTGGTCATGCCCAGCGCGCCGCACGGTCTGCGCGCGCTGGTCAATGCCGCATTTTTCCGGCAGGGCCGGGAGCCCAGCATCGTTGCGCAAATCGACGGCCTGGCGCTGCTGATGGATGTCGTGCGGGCGGGCCGCGCCGCCACCGTGCAGCCGGGCGCCGCAGCCGTGCGCAGCCATGACCACCAGTTGCTGCGCCTGCCGCTGGCCCACGACACGCTGAAGCGCCGCAACCTCATCGCCAGCCTGCCGGACGACGAATTGGCCCCCGCCGGCCTTGCCGCGCGCATCGTGCTGACGGACGTCATGCGTGAGCTGGTACGGCAGTCGCAATGGCCGGGCGCGGCATTGCTGCAGCCCCAATAATCCAGTAGCCGCCGCGCCGCTCGGCTTTCCGGGAAATGCAAGGCTTTAGATAAAGTCTTCATTTTTTATGAACACCTCTGGCGCATTGCCTGCTGGCGGGCGACGGCGCACTCGCCTAAAGTTGCAGGCTGAACCGCTCGCGGCGCACCCATTGCCCGTGAACCGCACGTAGGGAAACCAAACACATGCACGACGTACTTGTCATCGGAGGCGGCAATGCCGCGCTCTGCGCTGCGCTGACCGCTCGCGAAGGCGGGGCCAGCGTCCTGCTGCTGGAAGCCTCGCCGCGCGAATGGCGCGGCGGCAACTCCCAGCACACCCGCAACCTGCGCTGCATGCATGACGCGCCACAGGATGTGCTCGTCGACGCCTACCCGGAAGAAGAGTTCTGGCAGGACCTGCTGAAAGTCACTGCAGGAAAGACAAACGAACACCTGGCGCGCTTGGTCATACGCACCACATCCACCTGTAGGGGCTGGATGCGCAAGCACGGCGTCAACTTCCAGCCGCCGCTGTCCGGCGCCCTGCACGTGGCCCGGACCAACGCCTTTTTCATGGGCGGCGGCAAGGCGCTGGTCAATGCCTACTACCGCAGCGCGGAAGCGCTGGGCGTGGAGATCCGCTACAACGCCCCCGTCGACCGCCTGGAAATCGAAAACGGCGAATTCGTCGCGGCCTGGATCGGCGACGAGCGCATCACGGCGCGCGCCTGCGTGCTGGCCGCCGGCGGCTTCGAATCGAACCGCGACTGGCTGCGCGAAGCCTGGGGGCAGAACGAACGGGGCGAATGGCCGTCGGACAACTTCCTGATCCGCGGCACCCGCTTCAACCAGGGCGTGCTGCTGCGCCACATGATCGAAGACCACAAGGCCGATCAGATCGGCGACCCGACGCAGGCCCACATGGTAGCCATCGATGCGCGCGCGCCGCTGTACGACGGCGGCATCTGCACGCGCATCGACTGCGTTTCGCTGGGCGTCGTCGTCAACCGCGACGCCGAACGCTTCTACGATGAAGGCGAGGACTTCTGGCCCAAGCGCTACGCCATCTGGGGCCGCCTGGTGGCGAAACAGCCGGGCCAGATTGCATACTCGATCACCGACAGCAAGGCCATTGGTCGCTTCATGCCGCCGGTATTCCCCGGGCAGACGGCCAATACCCTGGAAGAGCTGGCCGGCAAGCTCGGCCTGGACAAAGACACATTCCTGAAAACGCTGAACGACTACAACCAGTCCTGTCGGGTCGGTACCTTCGACCACACGACACTGGACGACTGCCATACAGAAGGCATCGAGCCCGCCAAGACGCACTGGGCGCTGCCCATCGACAAGCCGCCGTTCTATGGCTACGCCCTGAAGCCCGGCATTACGTTCACCTATCTCGGCCTGCACACCGACGATACCGCCGCCGTGCGCTTCAACGGCCAGCCCAGCCGCAACCTGTTCGTCGCCGGCGAAATGATGGCGGGCAACGTGCTCGGCCAGGGCTATACCGCCGGGGTAGGCATGTCGATCGGCACCACATTCGGCCTCATCGCCGGCACCCAGGCTGCCAAGTCCGTCGCCACTGCCGCCGCACACTGAACACGCCATCGCGCCACCGATCCCGAGAAGCCAATGAAATCACTTGAAGCCCTGGTGCAAGACGCCAGCAACCCCGAAGCCTTCCACAGCCCCGCTGTCAGGTATACGCCGCAGGAGCAGGAAGTCGACCGCGTCATGACGATCTGCAACGGCTGCCGCTACTGCGAAGGCTTCTGCGCCGTCTTCCCCGCCATGACACGCCGGCTGATGTTCGAGCCGGCCGACATCCACTACATGGCCAACCTGTGCCACAACTGCGGCGCTTGTCTGCATTCCTGTCAGTACGCGCCCCCGCACGAGTTCGCGGTGAACGTCCCGCAGGCCATGGCGAAGGTCCGCGCGCAAACATACACGCAATATGCCTGGCCCCCCGCGCTCGGCAAGCTGTACTCGCGCAACGGCCTGACATTGTCCATCGCGCTGGCCGCGGCGCTGGCCCTGTTCCTGATCCTGGCCGTCGCCCTGAAGGGCAATCTGTGGCGCACGGACCTGGCCGGGGACTTCTACAACCTGTTTCCGCACAATCTGCTGGTGGGCATGTTCGCTCCCGTGTTCCTGTTCGCCATCCTGGCGCTGGGCCTGGGCGTGCGGAAGTTCTGGCGGGAGATCACTCCCGCCACCAGCGGCGTATCCGTCAACGCGCCGGCGGCGACCGAAGCCACGAGCTCGGTCCTGACGCTGAAATACCTGGATGGCGGCCACGGCAAGGGCTGCAACAACGAAGACGACGCCTATACCCTGTCGCGACGCAGGTTCCACCACCTGACGTTCTATGGTTTCCTGCTGTGCTTCGCCGCCACCAGCCTCGCCACGATCTATCACTACGTATTCGGCTGGGTCGCGCCGTACGACCTCCCCAGCCTGCCCAAGGTGCTGGGCGTGCTCGGCGGCGTCAGCCTGACCATCGGCACGGCGGGCCTGTGGCACCTGAACCGGACCCGCCATCCCGCCCACGGAGACCAAGATCAGAAACCCATGGACCTGGGCTTCATCGCCCTGCTGTTCCTGATCAGCGTCAGCGGGCTGGCGCTCTGGCTGGGTCGCAGCACGCCGGCGCTGGCGCTGCTGCTCTGCCTGCACCTGGGCGCGGTCATGGCGCTGTTCGCCACCTTGCCCTACGGCAAGTTCGCCCACGGCATCTTCCGCACTGCGGCGCTGCTGCGCCATGCCGTCGAAAAACGCCAGCCCAATCCCGTCAGCCCCGCAGCCGATTGAATCGACGAAATCCAGACATCCATCAAACCTTCACAGCCACACAACAATACCTATGGCTATAACGTAACGTTCTCACGAGGAGCATCATGAACTTCCGTCTCTTTTCCTGTGCAGCCGCCTTGTCGGCCTGCGCTCTCCTGACATCCGCCCCGGCCCAGGCCCAGACATTCCCGCCGGAAAAACCCATCAGTCTGATCGTCGGATTCGTCCCCGGCGGCGCAGCCGATGCCGCAGCCCGCATGATCGCCACCAAGCTGAGCGAAAACATCGGCAAGACCATCGTCGTCCAGAACAAGCCCGGCGCAGGCGGCAACATCGCCCACCAATGGGTTGCCAACGCCGACAGCGACGGCTCGGTCCTGCTGTTCGGCTCCGTCGGTCCCCTGACCATCGCCCCGCACATGATGAAGCTGAACTACGATCCCTTCAAGGATCTGGCAGCGGTTTCGGGAGGCGTGCATTTCCCCAACATCCTGGTCGTCCATAAAGGCGTCGGTGTAAAGACGCTTGCCGAGTTCGTGGATCTGTCGCGCAAGAAACCCGGCAGTGTCGACTTTGCCTCGACCGGCACCGGTTCCGCCTCCCACCTGGCCGGCGAGTTGCTGAACCAGCGCGCGGGCATCGACATGGTCCACGTCCCCTACAAGGGCGGTGGCCAGGCGATGCAGGACCTGCTTGGCGGGCGCGTCGCCTCCTACTTCTCCGCGCCCCCCACCGCCATGCAGCACATTCTGGCCGGCAACCTGATTCCGCTGGCAACCACGGGCCTGGAACGCCCGTCCTTCCTGCCGGCCGACATCCCGACGGTGGCCGAGTCCGGCTACCCCGGCTTCGAAGCCTTGAACTGGTACGCCTTCGTGGCGCCGGGCGCGACACCCGAGCCGATCCTGGACCGCTGGAACGAAGAAATCGTCAAGGTGCTCAACGACGAGGAAATCAAGAAAGCGCTCAACGAGCACGGCCTGGCGCCCCAGCCGACGACTCGCGCCGGGCTGACGGAGTTCATGCAAAAAGAATCGAAGCAGTGGGCGGAAATCATCCGCGAACGCAACCTGGCCGACAAGTAAGCCCCTAATCTCAAGCGCGGTCCGGACATCCTGGACCGCGCTTGCGCAGCAGTTGCCCCGGGGCGTTGCCGCTTCTTCGTGGATGGGGAAAGGCAACGCCCCGTTTTTCACCCATTGCCAAAATGCGGGACAGGCACCATAATGCCCGCACTTCCCGAACAAGGGCGGCCTGCGCCGCCCCCAGGATGTCGCAGGAGAGACCACGCCAGGCGTGGCGCCGATGGAGCAACCGCCCCGGAAACTCTCAGGCAAAAGGACTGCGACAGCCAACACCAATCTGGAGAGCAGCCTTTGGCAACAAAGGCTCACCGAAGGGGAATGACGCCTACGGGAAGCGCGTCAAAACTCTCAGGTATCCGTGACAGATGGGGCGCACGCCGAAGCGTTCGGCCGCAACCCTTGATTTACGGAACCATCATGACCCATATCGCCGTCATCGGCGCCGGCATTACCGGCGTCACCACAGCCTATGCCCTTGCAACGCAGGGCTATCGCGTCACCGTCCTCGACCGCAACCGCTATCCCGCCATGGAGACCTCGTTCGCCAACGGCGGCCAATTGTCGGCCAGCAACGCCGAGGTCTGGAACAGCACCGCCACCATTCTCAAAGGCCTGAAATGGATGACGCAGCGCGATGCGCCGCTGCTGCTCAACCCCAAGCCCGGCTGGCACAAATACAGCTGGCTGGCCGAGTTCGTCGGCCAGATCCGCAACTACCGCGCCAACACCATCGAAACCACGCGCCTGGCCATCGCCGCCCGCCAGCATCTGTTCGACATGGCGAAGAAGGAAGGCATAGACTTCGACCTGGAAAAGCGCGGCATCCTGCACGTCTACTACGACCGGGCCTCGTTCGAGACCGCGGGAAAGGCCAACCGGCTGATGGTGGAAGGCGGGCTGGAACGCCATGCCGTCACGCCCGAAGAGATCCGCACCATCGAGCCCTCGCTGCGCGGCAGCTATCACGCGGGCTTCTATACGCCGTCGGACTCCACCGGCGACATCCACAAGTTCACACGCGGGCTGGCCGAGGCCTGCAAACGCCACGGCGTCACGTTCCTGCAGGACGCCGCCATCCGCCGCGTGGCGGCCGACGCCACGGGCGCCCGCATCGAGTGGAGCGACACCTCCGGCGACAAGGACAACAGCGCCACCGAACTGCTGCAGGCCGATGGCGTCGTCGTCTGCGCGGGAGTCGGCAGCCGCGCCATCGCCGCGCAGCTTGGCGACAGGGTCAACGTCTATCCGGTCAAGGGCTATTCCATCACCGTTCACCTGGACGACGAAGACAGCAAGAGAAACGCCCCCTGGGTCAGCCTGCTGGACGAACAGGCCAAGATCGTCACCAGCCGGCTGGGCCAGCACAGGTTCCGCGTCGCGGGCACTGCGGAATACAACGGAGAGAACCGCAACATCAGGGCCGACCGCATCGAGCCGCTGGTGCGATGGACGCGCCATCACTTCGATGTCGACACCTCGCGCGTCGTGCCCTGGGCCGGCCTGCGCCCCATGATGCCCGACATGATGCCGCGCGTCGGCCGCGGCCGGCTGCCCGGGGTGTTCTACAACACGGGACACGGACACCTGGGCTGGACATTGTCGGCGGCGACAGCGGACTTGCTGGCGCGCGAAGTAGGAAAATCGCTGCCGGCGGGCTGATTGCCGCCGGATGAAAGAACAGAGGCCGCGCCTAATACCGGCGCGGCCCCGCACTCCTGGGGCGGTCCAGGAGACTCAGGTACCGGTATTGTCCTTGACGGTCTTTGTCAGCCCGTTGGTTTTGACGGACGCGATGCCGCTGTCGCGCGACTGCTCGGTCGCGTACATCTGGCTGGTCCCGATGACCTGGGAATTTGCCGCCTTCAGGTTGAAGTAGGCCTTGCCGCTGGACGATGTTTTCTTCTCGTAGCGCTCATCGAGCGGACTGTTCGTCTGGACCGAGGCGATGCCGTTCTCGGCGGAGGCCCTCGCCTTGTACAGCTCGCTTGTCAGAATGGTTTCGCCGTTGCCCGCTTTCAGGACAAAGCGGAACTGGCCATCCGAACTCTTGCTCAACTCATACCATCCGGCCATCATGATTCTCCTTTGATCAGTGGCTGATTCGCCCGTTGCAGAGTCGGCATTGCCGGCCGGGCCGGCAATGTCCTCTTCGCCAAGTATGACACCGAATCATGCCGCCTTGCCATCTATTGCGGCAACCCTACCAAGCTTGACAATTGCCCGCTCTGGAACGAATGCCGGCGCGCGGCCGGGGAAGCCGCGCGCCGGTGTGCATCAAGCCTGACCAGGCTGGATCATTCGGCCTTGATATTGTTTTCCTTGATCACGACCGCCCACTTGGCATACTCCTTCGTCAGGCGCTCCTTGGCTTCGCCGAGGGTGGTCGGCTGGGGCTGGACGCCCATGAAACCGAAGGTTTCCACCGTCTTGGGCGTCTTCAACGCTTTGACGACCGCGGCATTCAGCGCTTCCACCACGTCCTTGGGCGTTGCGGCGGGCACCAGCATGCTATAGGTGGAGACGACATCGAAACCTTTCAGGCCCGCTTCCGCCGGCGTGGGCAGGTTGGGCAAGGCCGGATTGCGCTCGGCGGTGGTGACCATCAGGCCCTTGATCCGGCCGCTGTCCTTGTTGGACACGACTGTGGGCGCCGTTGCGAACAGGACGTCGATCTGGCCTCCCATCAGGTCGACGATGGCCGGGCCGTTGCCGCGATAGGGAACGTGCACGGCGCCTCCCGGAACATTCTTGAAGAACAATTCCGCGGCAATATGCTCCAGTGAACCGACGCCGGTGGAACCATAGTCCAGCTTATGCGATTTGGCGTACTCCAGCAGTTCGGCCACATTGTTGACCGGAAGGTGCGGATTCACCATGAGCACCATGGGCTGCACGCCAAGCAGGCTCACCGGCGTGAAATCCTTCTCCAGATCGTAGCCGACCTTGTCGCCGTAAAGAATGCCGTTGATGCGATACGTGGTCGTAGGCGCAACCAGCACGGTATAGCCGTCCGCCGCGCCCTTTGCCACGGATGCCGCGCCGATATTGCCGGAAAAACCGCCGCGGTTGTCGACGATCACGCTCTGTCCGGTTACCTGGGACAGTTGCGAGCCCACCAGGCGGGCGATCGCGTCGGCGCCGCCGCCCGGGGGATAGCCGATGACGATGGTGATCGGCTTGGAAGGATAGGCCTGGGCCTGGACGGCTGGCGCAGCCGCGAATGCAAACGCAACCCCCAGCAGCATATGGAATACGGTGGATAGTTTCATGACTGAACCCTCTTGGGTAATGTGTTCGGAAGCACCGCTATTGCGATGCCTGCGCCAGTCTACACTTATCCAGCTTATTCTAACAATAAGTAAAATTAATCATTTAGGGTTATCCATAATCTCCGCCCATGGCGCCAGGCGCTTGATCTGCGGCACCCACTGGTGCTTGAGGATGGTCCTGGCCGTGGCGGAGACCCGCTCCCACAGGGCGACATGCTCATCGTTGTGCGCCACCACGCGCAAGGTCCGATATGCCCCCTCTCCGGGCAGGGGAAGATACTGGTACTCATCGGCCGCCGCCCGGGTTCTCAGCACGCACAGCGGAGTGGTGATCGTCCAGCCCAGGCCGGCGCGCACCATCGCCAGCACGGCATCAGACGTATCGAATTCGTACTCGCGCGGCAGGGACAATCCGTGCTGCCGGAAATAGAAATCGACTTTCCGGCCCAGGAACGTGCCCGCGCTGTACCGGATGAACGGCAACGTCTGGCCAAGCGCCTCCAGATCGTCGCTCCGGCCGGAAAATCCTTTGGGAACGATGATGAAGAGCGGCTCCCTGAGCAGGGGAAGATCCAGCAGCCGGGGGGCGTCGCCGATCTCGTCCGAAGTGATGATCAGGTCGATGCGCTGCTCCACAAGGCCGCGCACATCGGTGCCCGACACGCCGGACGTCACCGACCAGCGTGACGCCATGCCCGTGATCTCGCGCAGCAGCACAGGCCCCACCGTACTGGCGAAGGAGTCGACCATGCCCATGCGCAACAGCGGCAGCCTGGCGTTCTGCTGCAGTCCGACCAGTTGCTCCAGCTCGCGCGAACGATGCAGCAGCTCGATGGCCCGCTCGTAGAACGTGGTGCCGAACAGCGTCAGCTGGATCTGCCGCTTCGACCGGATGATCAACTGCGTCCCCAGGCCGGCCTCTATGGTGCCGATGGCCTGGGAAACCGCGGACTGCGTCATGCCCAGGCGCTTTGCCGCGTGCGTCATGCCGTCCTCCTGGACGACCGCCACGAAGATCTCGATCAGGCGCAGGTTCAGCCACCCCCTGCCGGTGGGCTGCCCCTTGGAGGCGGAGGAGGATGTGGTTTTTTTCGTCGAAGTTTTCTGCATATTTTTCGCCACAGGCTTGTGCGTTTTATATCAAATCACTAATATATAAAATAATTAAATCTAATTATAAGGAGGCATGCCCCACGCATCCCTCCTTACCGTTTCCAACCGCCAGCATACGCCTTGCCGGCATTTACAAGCTTGTCATTCTGCACCCAGGAACCCACATGCAAACCAATCCTACTCTACCAGTGACGAAAACTCTCGCTGAATTTGTCGCCAACCTGACTTGGGACAAGCTGCCCAGCGCCGTACGGGAAGAAGGCCGCCTGGCCATTGCAGACACCATCGGCGGCGCAATCGCCGCCGTAAACGAGCCGGCGACCCATGCCGTGCTCGCCATCAGCGAGGACGATCAGGGCACGACCAGCGCGGTCTGGGGCTCGACGCGGCGCGCAACGCCTCGCAGCGCCGCCCTGATCAACGGCACCATGGCGCACGCGCACGACATCGACGACACCAACCCTTCCATGCGCGGCCACCCCTCGTGCCCGGTCGTCCCGGCTATTTTCGCACTTGCCGCCAAATTCGGCGCCACCGGCCAGGATCTGGTCACAGCCTATGTCGCTGGCGTGGAAATCGCCACCAAGCTCGGCCGCGCCGTCAACATGACGCACTACAACAAAGGCTGGCATACCACACTGACGCTGGGAACGCTGGGCGCGGCCGCCGCCTGCGCCAGGCTGCTCAAGCTGGATGCCGAACAGACCGCCGTCGCCCTGGCCATCGCCGGCTCGCGCGCGGGCGGCCTGGTCGCCAACTTCGGCACCATGACCAAGCCCATCCACTCCGGTTTCGCCGCGGAAAGCGGCGTGACGGCGGCGCTGCTGGCGCGCGCCGGCGCCTCGGCGAACCCCGATGCGCTGGAAGCGAAGAACGGCTTCTTCGACCTGTTCGTCGGCCTGGACAAAGTGCAGCCCGCCCTGGCGCTGGAAGCCCTGAACGAGCGTTTCGACCTCGTGGACCCCGGCAATATCTACAAGCAGTACCCGACCTGCTCGCTGACGCACTGCGCCATCGACATGCTGCTCGACGGCCAGGCCGACGGCACGATCAAGCCGGACCAGATCGAATCCATCGAGTGCGCGGTCGGCTACCGCTGCGAAAGCACGCTGCCCTACCACAACGCCCGCACAGGCCTGGAAGGCAAGTTCAGCATGGAATACTGCCTGGCCGCCGCGCTGGTCTACGGCCAGGTCACGTTCGCCGAATTCCAGGACGACAAGGTGACGGCTCCCGCCATCGCCGACATGCACAAGAAGATCCACCTTTACACCCATCCGGACCTGACCACGCCGGAATCCGTGCCGTACGACTTCACCGACATCGTCATCAAGCACCGCGACGGCTCGACATTCCACGGCCGCGAACAGAAGGCCAAGGGGGATCCCGCCAAGCGCTGGTCCGTGGAGCAGTTCAAGGGCAAGTTCGTCCAGTGCGCGGGCCCCGTCCTGGGGGCCGAACAGGCAGGCAAGCTGTGGGACGACCTGTACCGCCTGGATACGCTGCCCGCAAGCGAGCTGAAGGCCCTGATCTGACGGCCCGGCCGCCGCACTCCCGCATCACCGAAAGGAAGAATCATCATGTCATATGCAGTCGAAGGCGTCACCGAGCTCCTGGAGATCAATGTCCAGGACAAGATCGCCACCCTTACGCTGAACCGCCCCCAGGTACTGAACGCACTCAACCATGAACAGCGCGCCAACCTGGAAGCCGCCTTCCGCGCGCTGGATGCCGACGAAAACGTTCGCGTCATCGTCCTGAGGGGCAATGGCCGCGCTTTCTGCGCCGGTCAGGACCAGAAGGAAAGCGCCTCCATGGACGCGGACGGCGCGCACCGCCGCATCGAGGGTTATGCCTCGCTCTATACCCTGATGCGCAGCCTGAGCAAGCCCATCATCGCCCGCATCCACGGCTACGCCACAGGCGCCGGCCTGCAGCTCGCACTGCTGTCCGACCTGCGCATCGCGTCGGACGACGCCAAGATCGGCATGACCGAACTCAACGTTGGCTCCGCCGCCATCATGGGCAGCGCCTTCCTGCTGCCGCTGATCGGCGAAGCGGAAATGCGCCGCCTGGTCATGCTGTCGGAATTCGTTCCCGCCGAGAAAGCCATGACGATGAAGCTGCTGCACGAAGTCCTGCCCGCGGATGCGCTGGACGCGCGGGTAGCGGAAATCGCCACCAGAATGGCCGGCTGGCCCCCGCTGGGCATCGCGCTGACCAAAGAATGGTGGCGCAAGATGGGCGACGAGCTGTTCTTCGCCGCCATGGACCAGGCCCGCGAATCGCATGCCAGAAACTTCGCCGCCGGCGGCCTTTCCCACGGCGCCAAGAAATTCCTCGAACGCGAAAGGAGTTGAGCATGGCACAGCTTCCTTTGAGCGGCGTCCGCATCCTGGACCTGACGCAAGCGCTGGCCGGCCCGTTCGCCACGATGATCCTGGCGGACCTGGGCGCCGAAGTCATCAAGATCGAATCGCCCTCGGGCGACCTGACGCGCACGACTCCGCCGCACATCATCCAGGGCACGTCGCTGTACTTCCTGACCAACAACCGCAACAAGCGCGGCATGATGCTCGACCTGAAGGACGCCAACGCGCTGGAAGCCTTCTATGACTTGTGCAAGGTCGCGGACGTGGTCATCTACAACTTCAGCGAAGGCGTGGTCGACCGGCTGAAGATCGACGCCGACACCCTGCGCGCCATCAATCCGGAACTGATTGTCTGCAACATGACCGGTTACGGACGCAAAGGCCCGGATGCGCGCCGCCGCGCTGTCGACCCCATCGTCCAGTCGCTCGCGGGCGCCGTCAGCATCACCGGCGTCCCCGGGGGCGAGCCGGTGCGCGCCGGCGTCGCGACGGCCGACCTGTCCACCGGCCTGTATGCCGCCATCGGCGTGCTTGCCGCGCTGCATGGCCGCTCCCAGACCGGCAAGGGCAGCAGCGTGGAGGCCAGCCTGTTCCACTCGCAGCTGAGCCTGCTCAACTACGTGGCCACTTACTGCGCCCATTCCGGCGAAATCCCGCAGCCCGTCGGTTCCGGCCACCCCGGCACGGTACCGTCGCAAGTCTTCAGGACGGCGGACGGCTGGGTCACGATCGACGCGGGATTCGACCGCCACTTCCAGACGCTGTGCCGCATCCTGGACAAGGAGCACTTGTCCAAGGATCCCCGCTTCATCACGCGCCAGATGCGCGCCCGGAATCGCGGCGAACTGCTGCCCACCCTCGTTGCGGAAATCGAAAAGCGCACGACGGGCGAATGGGTGCGCATCCTGGACGAGGCCGGCATTCCCTGCGGCAAGGTGAACAACGTCAAGGAAGCGCTGGAATCCCCGCAAAGCGAGGCCTACCATTCACTGCGCGACGTGGAATACCGGGGCGAGCGCGTCAAGGTCCTGGCCACGCCCGTCTGGTTCGAAGGCGACAGCCTGCACCCCGTCAATCCTCCGCCCGAGCTCGGCGAGCACACGGCAGAAATCCTGCAGTCCCTGCTGGGCTACGACGAAGCGCGCATCAACGCTCTGACGTCGTCCGCCACGGCCTGAGGCCGTTCGACGTAACCCCCCGCCCGAGGCCGGCGCGAAGAAGACGAGACGAGCCCTTCGCGCCGCATCTTTGGCCGGCCACGATCCGATATACGCCGGAACCGCCGGACGAGGGGCCTCGTCCTGAGAAACGAAACCTGCGCTTCGTCCCCAGGCTCATACATCAATACAGCGACTCTCCGCCATTCAGGTGGATCAGCTGGCCCGTCACATAGCTCGTTCCGGCCGCCAGGAACAGACAGCAGTCCGCCGCGTCTTCCGCAGTGCCCAGGCGCCGCAGGGGCATGGTCTTGACCGCTTCCGCCCACAGCTCGCGATAATTGGGATAGTGGGTCTCGTCGCGTATCGTATCCATCTTGCCCGGGGCGATCGTGTTCGCCGTAATGTTGTATTCGCCGAACTCCACGGCAATCGCCTTGGCCAGCGCATGCAGGCCCGCCTTGGCCGTGACATTGTGCGCGCGGTTGGCGTATGTGAAGAAACCGTCCCGGCCGGACATATGGATGATCCGGCCCCATCTCCTGTCGCGCATGGACGGCAGCACGGCGCGCGCCAGATAGAAGGCGGAGCTGAGGCTGGTCTCGATCACGCGCCGCCAGTCCTCGACCGAAATGTCCAGGAACGCCTGGCGCGGGCGCAGGCCGACGTTGGACACGGCGATATCCACGGAGCCGAAACGCTGCAATGCCTCATCCACCATAGCCTGCACCTGATCGGGCTGTGTCACGTCCGCCTGGACGCACATGGCCTGCACGCCAAGCGCCTCGGCCTCCTCGGCCACGCTGCGCAGCGCATCCATGTCGCTGCGGCCATTGAGCACGACATTGGCTCCCGCCCGAGCAAACCCCAGCGCAATCCCGCGCCCGAGGTTGCGCCCCGAACCGGTCACAAGCGCAGTGCGACCCTCCAACGACAAACTCACCGCCATGACGTCCTCCTGTGACCACGCGCCTATGCGCAAGCCTCGCCCTTCAGGGCGAGGTCAAGCGAGGCAAATTTAAATACGGCACCGCAGGTGCCCCCGTATTGTGGCGGAGAAGCTCCGGCCGATATGGCCGGAGTTCTTCACTGTTGCATGGCAGATTCCGGATGGATGCGACGCGCCTGCCATGGGTAAAACCATGGCATCAATAATAACTAATGATAGATATTATTAAAACTAATTTATTTCCATTGTTGCGCTGCCCATTGCCCAAGCTCCAGCCTGAGAAAAGGGATTCGGGCCGCTGCAAACCGAAAGAAAATCGGCCAACTCTCGGCCATATTTCTTTCTGTCATATGTTGTCATACAACAATGCTGTCCAAGCCCGAACGCTGGAGGTAACATTCCATGATACGAAAAGCGCGGCGGCACAGTCACGCATTGGGCAGGGCAGCATTCCGTCGCGATCCATCCAAGCGAGGAGACCACGATGCAAGCAGGAAGAACCAACACCCGCCGGGAGTTCTTGAAGCTGGCGGCAGGCACGGGCGCCGCGGCCATGGGGGGCAGCGTCTTTGCACAAGCGTTCGACTTCAAGCCGAACCAGCGCTATCCCGATCCCGCCGTACAGGTGCTCGATCCGAGCTTTGCGAAATACCGCATCTACAGCAGCACCATCGAACAGCTCGCCACGGGGATGCGCTGGGCCGAAGGGCCGGTATATTTCCCCGAGGACGGGGGCTATGTGCTGGTCAGCGACATCCCCAACAACCGCATCATGCAATACAGCGAAAAAGACGGCAGTTTCAGCGTCTTCCGGCAGCCGGCCAATTGGGCCAACGGCAATACGCGCGACCGCCAGGGCAGGCTCATCACCTGCGAACACTCCGAAACCCGCCGTGTGGTGCGTACCGAAAAGGACGGCTCGCAAACCGTCCTGGCCGACAAGTTCGAAGGCAAGCGGCTCAACGCGCCCAACGACGTCGTCGTCAAATCAGACGATACGATCTGGTTTACGGATCCCTTGTTCGGCATCAATGGCGAATGGGAGGGCTTTCGCGCCACGCCCGAGCAAGCGACGACGAATGTCTATCGCATTGCCTCCGACGGCAACCTGACCGCCGTCATCACCGATCTCGTCAATCCCAACGGCCTCGCCTTCTCGCCTGACGAGAAGAAACTGTACGTGGTGGAATGGAAAGGCACGCCCAACCGCAGCATCTGGAGCTACGATGTCAACGACGATGGCACGGTCGCCAACAAGACCAAGCTGATCGACGCCTCCGACCATGGAGCTCTCGATGGCTTCAAGGTTGATCGCGACGGCAATCTGTGGTGCGGCTGGGGCAGCAACGGCGCCCTGCAGGACAAGCCTGCCGACCAGGGCGGCCGCAAGGTCTATCAGCTGAAAGGCAAGTCCGAAGAACTCGACGGCGTCATGGTGTTCAACGCCGAAGGCAAGGCGCTGGCCCACATCGCCCTGCCCGAGCGCTGCGCCAACCTGTGCTTCGGCGGCCCCAAGAACAACCGCCTGTACATGGCCAGTTGCCATTCGCTGTATGCGTTCTACGTGGAGGCGTTCGGGGCGGTGTGAAACCAGGCTAGCATTCCCGCATTGCGGCACGGAAGCCCCGAATGGAAAACGGGCTCCGGCAATATCCGGAGCCCGTTTCGTTTTCCCGTGTTGCTGCGGAATGCCTCAGCTAGAGGGCGAATCGGTTTTCATGCATGATGAAAACCAGCGCGATCACACGTCGATATTGGCCGCCTGCAGCGCATGCGATTCGATGAAGGCGCGGCGCGGTTCGACGTTGTCGCCCATGAGCGTGGCGAAGATCTGGTCGGCTTCGATCATGTCTTCGATTTCCACGCGCAGCAGACGGCGCACCTTGGGATCCATGGTGGTCTCCCACAACTGCTCGGGGTTCATCTCGCCCAGGCCCTTGTAGCGCTGCTTGCTGACGCCGCGATCGGCCTCGGCACGCAGCCACTGCATGGCTTCTCGGAAGTCGCTCACCGGCTTTTCCTTGCGCTTGTCGCCTTCGCCGCGCGTCACGACCGCGCCTTCGCCGATCAGGCCAAGGAAGGTCTTCGCAGCGCGCGAAAGGGTGGCGTAGTCTCCGCCACGCACGAAAGTGCGATCCAGCACCGTCACGCGCACATTGCCGTGATGCATGCGGCGGATCGTCACGCGCCAGCTTTCGGTTGCTTCGTCGTGCTCGGGCACGACCGTCACGCGTCCGGGGTCAAGCGGATCGCACAATGCATCGGCCAGCCGCTGCGCGCTGGCAGCGGCCTGCGCCTCGTCGTCGAGATTGATCTCCACGCCCTCGGCCAGGGCGGACAGCGCCTGCGGATCCATCATGCGCGACAGGCGGTTGATCACGCCGTCGGCCAGCACATAGTTGCGCGCCAGTTCCGCCAACGTTTCTCCGTCGATGGGCGCGGCGCCCTCGCGCGGCAAGAGGGCGGCATCCTTCAGGGCCAATTGGAGCATGTACTGCGCTTCTTCCTGCTCATCCTTGAGATAGCGCTCATCACGACCGACCTTGACCTTGAACAGCGGCGGTTGCGCAATGTAGACATGGCCGCGCTCCACCAGTTGCGGCATCTGGCGGTACAGCAGGGTCAGCAGCAGCGTGCGAATGTGCGCGCCGTCGACGTCCGCGTCGGTCATGATGATGATGCGGTGGTAGCGCAGCTTGTCGATGTTGAAGTCCGGACCGATGCTGGTTCCCAGCGCCGTGATCAGCGTGGCGATCTGCTCGCTGGCGATCAGGCGGTCGAAACGCGCCTTTTCCACGTTGAGCACCTTGCCGCGCAGCGGCAGGATGGCCTGGAACTTGCGGTCGCGGCCCTGCTTGGCCGAACCGCCCGCCGAGTCGCCCTCGACGATGTACAGCTCGCACAGGGCGGGATCCTTTTCCTGGCAGTCCGCCAGCTTGCCCGGCAGGCCGGCGCCTTCCAGCACGCTCTTGCGGCGCGTCATTTCGCGCGCCTTGCGCGCGGCTTCGCGGGCGCGGGCGGCTTCGATGATCTTGCCGCAAAGCGCCTTGGCGTCGTTGGGATTTTCGAGCAGCCAGGTTTCCAGCGTGCGGCTGACGGCCTCTTCGACCGCGGGACGCACTTCGCTGGACACCAGCTTGTCCTTGGTCTGGCTGCTGAACTTGGGCTCGGGCACCTTGACCGACAGCACGCAGGCCAGGCCTTCGCGCATGTCGTCGCCCGTGGTTTCCACCTTGGCCTTCTTGGCCAGCTCGTTGTCGGCGATGTACTTGTTCAGCACGCGCGTCATGGCCGCGCGCAGGCCCGTCAGGTGCGTGCCGCCGTCGCGCTGCGGAATGTTGTTGGTGAAGCACAGCACGGTTTCCGCGTAGCTGTCGTTCCATTGCATGGCGACTTCGACGCCGACCTGGACGCCGCCGGCGCTGGAGTCCGTCGTGACCGAGAACACGTTCGGGTGCAGCACCGTCTTGCCGCGATTGATGTACTCGACGAAGCCCTTCACGCCGCCCAGGAATGCGAAGTTTTCTTCCTTGCCCTGGCGCTCGTCGAGCAGGCGGATCTTCACGCCATTGTTCAGGAACGAGAGCTCGCGCAGGCGCTTGGCCAGGATCTCGTAGTGGTATTCGATATTATTGAAGATTTCCGCATCGGCCAGATAGCGCACCTGCGTGCCGGTCTTGTCGGCATCGCCTGTGACCGCCAGCGGCTCCTTGCGCTCGCCCCGGTTGAACACGATCTCGTGCGTCTTGCCGTTGCGCCAGATGGTCAGTTGCAGCCATTCCGACAGCGCGTTCACGCAGGACACGCCCACGCCGTGCAGGCCGCCGGACACTTTGTAGGAGTTCTGGTCGAACTTGCCGCCGGCGTGCAGCTCCGTCATGACGATTTCCGCGGCGCTGCGCTGGTACTCATCGTCCTTGTGGATGTCGGTGGGAATGCCTCGGCCATTGTCCGTCACCGAGATGCTGTTGTCGGCGTGGATGGTCACGACGATGTCATCGCAATGGCCCGCCAGCGCTTCGTCGATGGCGTTGTCCACCACCTCGAATACCATGTGGTGCAGGCCTGTGCCGTCGGACGTGTCGCCGATGTACATGCCCGGACGCTTGCGCACGGCCTCCAGGCCCTTGAGCATCTTGATGGAATCCGCACCGTAGCCTGTGTTGGCCGTGCTCGTGGTTTGTTCTGACATGGTTGGAACCTTTAATGGGCCTCGCGGCCATCTGCAGGCGGCGCATGGCGCCGGCCTGTTTTACTGGAATGCCCCCTGCGTATCAGATACGCATCGGCATGACGACGTACTTGAAGTTATCGTCGTCGGGCAGGGTAATGAGCGCCGAAGCATTGGCGTCGGGCTGGACCGACCAGCGCACCGTCTCGACCTTGACGTTCGCCAGGGCGTCGAGAAGGTAGCTGACGTTGAATCCGACATCCAGCGCCTCGTGGCTGTAGTCGACATCGATCTCTTCCTGCGCCTCTTCCTGCTCGGCGTTGGAGGACGAGATCTTCAGCAGGTTTTCGCCCAGTTGCAGGCGCACGCCCTTGAGCTTGTCCGTGGTCAGGATGGCGGCGCGCTGCAGGCTGCCCTGCAGGGTTTCGCGATTGACCAGGAAATGGCGCGTGTAGTTCGTGGGAATGACGCGCGTGAAATCGGGGAACTTGCCTTCGACCAGCTTGGAGATGAGCTCCACCTCGCCGAAGCGGAAGCGAATCTGGCCGGCGGCCACGTCGATGGAGACGGGCTCTTCGGTTTCCGCCAGCAGACGCTGCATCTCGAGGACCGTCTTGCGCGGCACGATGATTTCATGACGCTCGGACACGCCTTCGACCGCCGTGCCGGCATGCGCCAGGCGATGGCCGTCGGTGGCCACGGCGCGCACATAGCCGGGCTCGAACACGAACAGCAGGCCGTTCAGGTAATAGCGGATATCCTGCTGCGCCATGGCGAAGTGCACCATGTTGAACAGGTGGCGCAGCGTCTTCTGCGGCAGGGTCAGCGACACCGTCCATTGCTCGGGCTGCGACAGCGTGGGAAACTCGGCCGCATCGAGAGTCTGCAGCGCGAAACGGCTCTTGCCCGACTGCACTGACAGCTTGCCGCTCGCCAGGCCCAGGCGCACGTCGTCGGAATCGGGCAGCGCGCGGAGAATATCCAGCAGCTTGCGTGCCGCAACCGTCGTGGACTCAGTGCTGTCGCCCACGCCGAACTGCGCGTGCGTGGTGATCTGCACTTCGAGGTCGGTGGCGACGAACGCGACACTGTCAGCCTGCTTGCGCACCAGGATGTTCGCAAGAATGGGCATCGTGTTACGGCGTTCTACGATCCCGGCTACCGTCGACAGCGGCTTGAGCAGCGCATCACGAGTCGTTTGTACGAGTTGCATGGTTATCCTTTCAAGGTTTGTTCTAGCACGTGAAGGGCGTGATTTAGTTCGGTCTGCTTCAGGCGCGCATCGGATATCTTGCGCACCGCATGCAGCACCGTGGTGTGGTCCCGCCCTCCGAACAAATCACCAATTTCGGGAAGGCTTTTCTGGGTAAGCTCCTTGGCCAGGTACATGGCGATCTGGCGCGGCAAGGCAATATTGGCAGGCCTGCGTTTCGAGTACATGTCCGCCACTTTGATCTTGTAGAAATCTGCCACCGTCTTCTGGATGTTTTCCACGGTGATCTGCCCGTTGGAAACCGACAGCAGGTCTTTCAACGCCTCTTTGCAGACATCGACGCTCAGCACCTCGCGGCCGTGGAAGCGCGCATAGGCCGATACCTTGCGCAATGCGCCTTCCAGCTCGCGCACGTTGCTGCGCAGGTGCTTGGCGATGAAGAACGCCACTTCCTCCGGCATGGTGATGCCTTCGGTCTTCGACTTGCGCAGCAGAATGGCGACGCGCATCTCCAGCTCGGGCGGCTCGATGGCCACCGTCAGGCCGGAATCGAAGCGCGAAATAAGGCGGCTGTCGATATTGGCCAGTTCCTTGGGGTAGGTGTCGGATGTGATGATGATCTGCTTGCGCTGCGCCACCATGGCCTCGAACGCATAGAAGAACTCTTCCTGCGTGCGGTTCTTGCCCGCGAAAAACTGGATATCGTCGATCAGCAGCAGATCGAGCGAATGATAGTAGCGCTTGAAATCGTCGAACGCCTTGCGCTGATAGGCCTTGACCACGTCGGACACATACTGGTCGGCATGCACGTAGCGCACGCGCGCATTGGCATTGGAAGCCAGCAGCGCATTGCCGATGGCATGGATCAGGTGCGTCTTGCCCAGGCCGACGCCGCCGTACAGGAACAGCGGGTTGTAGGAAACGCCGGGGTTCTCGGCCACCTGCAGCGCGGCGGCGCGAGCCAGTTGGTTGGCCTTGCCGGTGACGAAGTTGTCGAACGTCAGGTCGGTATGCAGGCGGGAACGGTCGTGCACGGCCTCGGCAGCCACGGCGGCAGGCCCGGGAGCAGGGGCCGAAGCCGCCATGTGCGGCCTCTCGGACAGGGGAATGGCCGGGACTGCGGGAGCGGGCGCCGCCGACGGCGCGCCGCGCATCGCGCTTCCGGTGCTGCCGGCCAGCTCGAACGACACCTGGACCGGCCTCTCGTAGTATTCCGTCGCCAGGGATTCGATTTGATGCAGGAAATTCTTGCGTACCCAGTCCAGCTTGAAGCGGTTCGGCGCGGACACGCGCAACAACGCCTGCGTTTCATCGAACGCAAGCGGCACGAGGGGTTTGATCCAGGCGCTGATCTGCTGCGGAGGAAGCTCCTGCTCCAGACGCCGGACGCAAGTCTGCCAAAATTCGTTCATGCTCGTCACAAGGCTAAACCTCGATTCTACCCTGTCCGGCGGCATGTTATCCACATGCCCGTCACCCCGAAATGCGGGGAAAACACGATAACCATTTGACTAATCACCAATAATTTGATGAAATGATGGGCTTTTCCCAAGAATTACCCTGACGCTTGGCCTTTGTACCTGCTGAAATGACTCGGGCCGCAGGCCCAGTTCGCCGACAAGTACAGAGCATGCAGCCGAGTTTACCTGGCTGCGCCCGGCGTATTTTTTATTTTCGGATCCTTCCATGAAACGCACCTTCCAGCCTTCCGTTACCCGCCGCAAGCGCACTCACGGCTTTCGCGTTCGCATGAAAACGCGCGCTGGCCGCGCCGTCATCAATGCACGCCGCGCCAAGGGCCGCAAGCGCCTGGCCGTCTAAGGTCTTGACCGAGGCCAGGTCTGCCACAGACACGGCGCAGGAGGCCGAACCGCTTCCTGCAGGTACTGCGCATTCCTTTCCTCCTTCGGCCCGACTGCATCGCCCCTCGGAATTCATGCATGCCCTCAAAGGCATGCGTGTCGCCAGGGGCGATTTGTTTGTCCTGAACACGCCCGGAACCATCGCCCAGGCAGGCGAGGCTTCCGCTCGCCTGGGTCTGGTCATCGCCAAGCGCTTTGCTCCGCATGCGGTCACGCGCAATACGATCAAGCGCGTACTGCGCGAAGCATTCCGCCACCAGGCGGCGCAACTGCCTCCACGGGACTATGTATTCCGACTGCACTCCCGCGTCGGGGAAGCCTCGCTGACCCAACTGCGGCGACAGGTGCGCCAGGAGGCCGACCGGCTGCTGCGCAAGGCGCGACAGCGATGATCAGCGCCTTTTTCATCGGCCTGATCCGGCTGTACCGCTACCTGCTCAGCCCCTGGGTAGGCCAGAACTGCCGCTTCACGCCCACCTGTTCAGCCTACACCATCGAGGCCATCCAGACCCACGGGGCCTTTCGCGGCGTGTTTCTCGGCATCTGGCGCATCCTGCGGTGCAACCCTCTGTGCAAAGGCGGACACGACCCGGTTCCTCCGCCACGCGGCGGGCAGTCCAACGGCGACAAACCTCGCTGCGACGGCCATCACCACCACTGACGCGCCGCCATGCCCCTGAACCATACCTACCCGTGCAACGCCAGGCGGACCAGCCCGGGCATTCCGGCAAGCCGGGGCTCCAGGCATCCGGCACCCTCAACCGTCGTCAGGACCATACGCAGAATGCCAAGCTGCGTTAAACTGATCGGCTTTTCCCGCTTCGCTTCTGCTTCTTGATAAGGCGCCATGGATATCCGACGCACCCTTCTCTGGATGATTCTCTCGTTTTCACTGCTGCTGCTGTGGAACAACTGGCAGGTCTACAACGGCAAGCCGTCTTTGTTCGGCGCGCCTGCCCAGACAACGGAAGAATCCGCCCCCGCACAAACCGCTGCCCCTTCGGACAATAGTATTCCTTCCGCAGCACCGGTCTCCACGCCTCCCACAA
Organism: Paracandidimonas soli; assembly: GCF_004342005.1. Taxonomy (GTDB): domain Bacteria; phylum Pseudomonadota; class Gammaproteobacteria; order Burkholderiales; family Burkholderiaceae_B; genus Paracandidimonas; species Paracandidimonas soli. The sequence goes on along the minus strand of NZ_SMBX01000001.1, from coordinate 89,428 downwards.
GCGCGCCCGAGCTGTCCCAGTCGGCTCCCGCCGCCACGGAAGCCAGCGAGAAAATCACCGTCGCCAGCGACGTGCTCAAGCTGACGTTCGACACCCAGGGCGCGCAGATCGTACGCGCCGAGCTGCCGAAGTTCGCCTCCGAGGACAACAAAGACCAGCCCATGGTGCTGCTGGACAACTCCGCCACATCGGTCTACCTTGCGCAGACCGGCATTGTCGGCGCCCCCCAGGGCCAGAGCTTCCCCACGCACCTGACGCCTTTCCGCCTGATTTCCCCATCGACGGAATTCACGGACGATACGCTGGACCTGGCCTTCGAGGCCCAGGCAGGCGGCCTGCGCGTGGTCAAGACCTATACCCTGCACCGCAACCGCTACGACATCACCGTGCGCCACGAGCTGCAAAACACCGGCGACACGGCGCTGAGTCCGGCGCTCTACCTGCAACTGACGCGCGACGGCCATGATCCGTCCAGCGGCTCCTATTTCTACAAGACCTTTACCGGCCCGGTCGTCTATTCGGAGCAGGACCGTTTCCAGAAGGTCGCCTTCTCCGACGTCGACAAGAACAAGGCCAGCTATATCCGCCAGACCAGCGACGGCTGGATCGGCATGGTGCAGCATTATTTCGCCAGCGCCTGGATCCCGACCCAGGGCGTCCAGCGCAACAACGAAATCCTGCGCATTTCCGACAATCTGTATGCCGTGCGCGCCATTGAATCCGCGGGCTCGCTCGCGCCCGGCGCCAGCACCACCCTCACCTCCAATCTGTGGGTCGGTCCGCAGGACCAGAAAGCCATGAGCGAGCTGGCCCCCGGCCTGGAACTGGTGGTCGACTACGGCTGGCTGACCATCATTTCCAAGCCGCTGTTCAAGCTGCTGACCTGGCTGCATTCCTTGCTGGGCAACTGGGGCTGGGCCATCGTCGTGCTGACCCTGCTGATCAAGGCGGTGTTCTATCCGCTGTCCGCCGCCAGCTACCGCTCCATGGCCAAGATGAAGCAGGTCACGCCCCGCATGCAGGCCTTGCGCGAGAAATTCGGCGACGACAAGGCCAAGCTGAACCAGGCCATGATGGAGATGTACCGCACCGAGAAGATCAATCCGCTGGGCGGCTGCCTGCCCATGGTGGTGCAGATCCCGGTGTTCATCGCGCTGTACTGGGTTCTGCTGGGCAGTGTGGAAATGCGCGGCGCCCCCTGGATCCTGTGGGTGCAGGACCTGTCGGTGCGCGATCCCTGGTTCATCCTGCCCGCCATCATGATGGCCACGATGTTCCTGCAGATCAAGCTGAACCCCACGCCTCCCGATCCCATGCAGGCGCGCATCATGATGATGATGCCCCTGATCTTCGGTGGCATGATGTTCTTCTTCCCCGCCGGCCTCGTACTGTACTGGTGCGTGAACAACGCCGTATCGATCGCGCAGCAGCGCTACATCATGAAAAAGCTGGACAAGGAAACGGCGGCGGCGGCGCGCTGACCCCGCTTCCAAAAGACCGCAGGTGCGCGTGGCGTTTGCGCACCTGTGTCCCAGGTGATCTGTTTTCAGGCCGGAACACTCCATGACCGACCCGTTGCACAGTCCGACCAATACAGGCAGCAGTACCGCGCCAACGCCGGAATTGCTGCAGCAATTGGGCCAGCGGATCTTGTCCAGCGACATGGCCCTGGCGATTTTCTCCCCGGAAGACACGCTGTATTTCGCGTCCGGGGAGTTTTGCCGACTGTACGGCATACAACCGGGCCGGCAGACCTTCGACAGCATGGTCCGGCACTGCTTCCATACGGGAGTCGGACCACGCTTCAATACGGATGACATCGACGCCTGGCTCGCGGATATACACTCCCTCCGCCGCAAGACGAACCGGCGACTGTTTGAAGCCGATTTCATCGATGGCCGCTGGATGCTGATCTCGGAATTCGTGCAAGACGACGGCTGGCTGGTGCTTTCGGCCACCGACATCACTCCCATCAAGACGGAAGAACAAACGCTTCGCCGTGCGCGCGACACCGCCATCATTGCATCCGAAACCGACCATCTCACCCGCTTGCTGAACCGCGGCGCCATCATGGCCCGCCTCGATGCACTGATCGTCAATCCGACAGCCGCGAACCAGCCCCTCCTGATCGCCCTGATGGATATCGACCATTTCAAATCCATCAACGACAATTTCGGCCATACCATCGGCGATGCCGTCCTGCAGCACTTCTGCGACACCATGCGGGCAACCGTCCGCGATTCCGACTGGCTCGGGCGTGTCGGAGGAGAAGAGTTTCTGCTGGTCATGCGTGATACGACGGAAGACCAGGCCAGGAAAATTCTGCTGCGGATGCGCGACTATCTGCAGCAGAATCCCTTCCAGAACCAGGAAGCCGAGATCTACTACACATTCTCCGCCGGCATCGCAAACTGGCAGGCGCAGCAGACGCTGTCGGACCTGTACAAAGCGGCGGACAGGGCGCTGTACGCGGCCAAGCTCGACGGTCGCAACCTTATCCGCCTGGCGAAGAGCGAAAACGTCGTCTCCAGCGCCGCCTGATACCCTCTCCCTCCCGCGCAGCCCTCGCGGGCAAATATTGACCGCGAACCCGGCCATCGCCTACAGTACCAGCCGGCTCGCCCGGATTGGAGACAATTCTTGCCGATGTGTGCCATCCCAGGCACTTCCTGTTCCGACATCCATGGCCGGACAGCCCCACACAACCTCTCTTCCATACTGACTACCATGACGACATCCTTCAAAAAAACCGCGTTGGTCACAGGTGCGGGCTCCGGCATCGGCAGGTCCGTTTCCCGGGCGCTTCTGGCTCATGGCTACAACGTCGTGCTGGCCGGCCGCCGCGAGGAGCAGCTGCGCGAAACCGCGCAAGCCTGCGATGTCTCGCCGGATTCCTGGCTCGCCGTCCCCACAGACGTCAGCCAGCCCGAATCCGTCGACAGGCTGTTCCAGGCCGTGCGCGACACCTATGGCCGCCTGGACCTGTTGTTCAACAACGCGGGCGTCTTCACCGCCAAGAAGTCGCTGGAAGAGATCGACCTCGACCACTGGCGCGCCTCGGTCGACGTCAACCTGACGGGCGCCTTCCTGTGCACGCGCGCCGCCTTCCTGATCATGAAAGACCAGAAACCGCAGGGCGGGCGCATCATCAATAACGGCTCCATTTCGGCGCACAGCCCCAGACCGAACTCCGCCGGCTATACCTCCACCAAGCACGCCATCACCGGCCTGACCAAATCCGCCTCGCTGGACGGCAGGAAATACAACATCGCCTGCGGCCAGATCGACATCGGCAACGCGGCGACAGACATGGCGCAAGCCATGAAGGGCGGCATCCTGCAGGCAGACGGCAGCATCCGGGTCGAGCCCACCATGTCCATCGAGGCCGTCGCCAACGCCATCCTGTACATGGACAGCCTGCCGCTGGACGCCAATGTGCAGTTCATGACGGTCATGGCCACCAATATGCCCTACATTGGCCGGGGCTGAGCCGACACCGCCATGTCCGCCTTCACCTCCGACGCCATCGTCGCCATCGCCACCGCCCCCGGCCGGGGCGGTATCGGCATCGTGCGCATTTCCGGGCCCGACCTGCTGCCCCTGGCGCAAGCCCTGCTGCCCATTACGCCGACGCCGCGCCATGCGCACTACACGCCGTTTCCCGACGCCGACGGCGCGCCGATCGACGAAGGCATCGCGCTGTACTTCCGCGCCCCGCATTCCTACACCGGCGAAGACGTGCTGGAGCTGCAGGGCCATGGCGGACCCGCGGTACTGCAGCGCCTGCTCAAGCGCTGCCTTGCCGTCGGCAAGGACTTCGGGCTGCGCCATGCCGAGCCCGGAGAGTTCACGCGCCGCGCCTTCCTGAATGATCGCCTGGACCTGGCGCAGGCCGAGGCCGTGGCCGACCTGATCGACGCCACGTCCGAAGCCGCGGCGCGCAGCGCCATGACCTCGCTCAGCGGCGAATTCTCGCGCAAGGTGAATGCGCTGGCCGACGGCATCGTGCACCTGCGCATGCTGGTGGAAGCCACGCTGGACTTCCCCGAAGAGGAAATCGAGTTCCTGGAGAAATACCAGGTCGGCCCCATGCTGGACGGCCTGTCCTCGCAGCTGGACGAACTGGTGCGCCAGGCGGGGCAGGGCATGATCCTGCGCGAGGGCCTGCACGTCGTGCTGGCGGGCCAGCCCAATGTGGGCAAGTCCAGCCTGCTCAACGCGCTGGCCGGCGACGACGTGGCCATCGTCACGCCCATCGCCGGCACGACCCGCGACCGCGTCATCCAGCAGATCCATATCGACGGCGTGCCACTGCACATCGTCGACACCGCGGGGCTGCGCGAAACTGAAGATACCGTGGAGCGCATCGGCATCGAACGCACCTGGGCGGAAATCGCCAGGGCCGACGTGATCCTGCACTTGCAGGACGCCCGCAGGCCGGAAGACACGCTGGACAGCGAGATCACCAGCCGGCTGCCCAGGGGCACGCCTGTGATTACGCTGTTCAACAAGTGCGATCTGCTGGAAGGGGCAGGAAAGAGCGATCCCGTTGTTTCACCAGGGCCCGACGGATCAGTTGGCGGCAAGTCGAATGCGCAGCCGCCATTGCGCCTGTGGATTTCCGCCAAGGCCGGCACCGGGCTGGATACACTGCGCCAGCGGCTGCTCGCCATCGCCGGCTGGATCCCCGGATCGGAATCCCCCTGGCTGGCGCGCGAGCGCCACGTGCAGGCTCTGAGAGAGGCTCAGGAACATCTGGATCTTGCGATGGGCCATGCCTCGCAGAGCGATCAGGTGCTGGATCTGTTCGCCGAGGAACTGCGCCTGGCGCATACGGCGCTGACTTCGATCACCGGAGAGTTCACCAGCGATGATCTGCTGGGGGAGATTTTCTCGCGGTTTTGCATCGGGAAGTGATTTGGTGTCCAGGGACGTCCACTGATGTCTGCAGAAACGGCTGAAAGCCTCGTAAATAAAGGGATTTTTGTCTGCTGAATGATTTGGTGATACAGTCAAAGCCACTTACTTTTATGTCCAAGTTTGGCTCCAAGTAGCCGAATTATTTCTTTTTTCCTCCTACTTGGACATACGGAGGATGAGATGGCACTGACCGATACCGCACTCAAGGCACTCAAGCCCAGGGACAAGACCTACACGGTCACCGACGACCGGGGGCTTTATGTGGAAGTGTTCCCGACCGGGGGCATCGTCTGGCGCTACCGTTACCGGCTGAACGGCAAGTACGAGAAGCTCACGCTGGGCAAATACCCCGCGCTGACGCTGAAGAACGCTCGCCTGAAACGGGATGAAGCGGCACAGCAAGTAGCAATGGGCGAATCGCCAGCAAAGAAGAAACAGCAAGCCAAGGTGGCTGGTGCAGAAGACGCCACCGTGGCCGACTTCGCCGAACGCTTCTTCAAGGACATCCAGTCGCGCGACCGCAAGGACGTGACCATGCCCCGGCGCTACCTGGAAAAGGACATCCTGCCGCACATCGGCAGCAAGCCGATCCGGGACATCACTGCCGAGGATGTGCGCAGCGTCATCTGGCGCAAGAAGGCGCAAGGTTTCGACGCCGCCACCGGCCAGGTGCGCGGGCTGCTCAAACGCATGTTCGACTACGCGCTGACCTGCGGCCTGATCCAGGCCAACCCGGTCATGGCCCTGCCGATGCGGCACGTCTACCGCGCAGCAGCCCGCGACCGGGCGCTGACGCCGAACGAAATCCGGCAGTTCCTGCGCGCCATGCAGGCCTCCAACATCCGCCGCCAGTTCAAGATCGCCTTCCAGTTGATCCTGATGACCCTGGTGCGCAAGTCCGAGTTGATGCTGGCGCAATGGAAAGACGTGCATCTGAACGAAGGCGAATGGCACATCCCGGTCGAGAACTCCAAGACCGGCAAGCCGCACATCGTCTACCTGTCCACCCAGGCACAGACCTTGTTCAAGGAACTCAAGCCGCTGGCCAGCAGCAGCGACTGGGTGTTGCCGGGACGCGGCACCCTGGCCAAGCCCTTCGCCAACAATGCGCTGAACCAGGCGCTGAAGGTGTCCTTGCAGGGGCAGGAGATCCCGGCCTTCACCATCCATGACCTTCGGCGCACTGCTTCGACCCTGTTGCATGAGCAGGGCTGGCCTTCGGATGTGGTGGAAAAAGCGCTAAATCACACCATCGGTGGAGTGCGCGGGGTCTACAACCGGGCGGAGTACGCCGAGCAGCGGCGGGAGATGTTGCAGGCGTGGTCGAACTACATCGACGGACTGGCACCGTCTGCCAATTTGGTGGTGTGAGTCCGTCCGGGACGCTGGTGGCCTTTTCCCTTTTTGGGTAGGGCCGTTGCCCCTTGATTGCCATTCCCTTTCGGCTAACTACCCTTGCCCCCTTTCGTAATAGACGTTACCCAACCGTCGAGTCGCATGTGTTTAACACATGGCACTTCCCGTGCCATGCAAAGTGCAGTACATTTGCAATGTAAATATGACTTGTCCAAAGGCCCTGCAATGACGCGCTTGAAGGTTGAAACACTCTCCATTCGAACGTCGCCAAACGTCAAACAACTGTTGCGTGCCGCAGCGGAACGTGAACACCGCTCCGTGGCCTCGATGGTGGAGGTGCTGGTGCTCGAATACGCACGCAAGCACGGATTACAGGTACCTGCGCAGGATGGACGGCCGTCGGAGTCGTCGGCGTGATGGGGTGTTCGTTGGCTTGCTTCCCTGTGTCCCGTCCATTCACCCGAGCGTAGCGTAGAAACTTCATGTCCCTTTCCCAGCCTCCCGCCCCCGGTTCCCGAGCCCTGATCCGCGACGAAGAATGGCTCGTCCAGCATGCCGATCAATGCGCCCAGGGTGGTTGGCAACTGTCCTGCATCGGTGTGTCGGAAACCGTGCGCAATCGCCACGTCCTGTTCCTGACGGCGCTTGATGACGTCACCCTAATCGACCCGGCACAGACCGAGCTGGTGTTTGACGACTCTCCCGGATTCATGGCCTCACGGCTGGCCATCGAAGCCCGCCTGCGCCAATCTGCCGTGCAGGGCGATGCCTTGGTGCTGGGGCAACAGGCCGTGATGGACACCTTGCCCTTCCAGCTCGACCCGGCCCACCATGTGCTACAGCAACTGCGACCACGCCTGCTCATTGCCGATACCGTCGGCCTGGGCAAGACCCTTGAAGCAGGCATCCTCAGCGCAGAACTGATCCGCCGCGGCCGTGCCCGGCGCATCCTCGTGGTCACCACCAAAAGCATGATGCGCCAGTTCCAGCAGGAATTCTGGAACCGCTTCACCATCGCCCTGACGCGCCTGGATTCGGCGGGCATCCAGCGCATCCGCCGCCAGATACCGGCTAACCATAACCCTTTCAGCTACTACGACCGCACCATCATCTCGGTCGATACGCTCAAACGCGACAGCGAATACCGCCACTACCTGGAAAGCGCGTGGTGGGATCTCATCATCATCGACGAGGCCCACAACGTCTCCTACAAGGGCAATCGCACCCAGAGCAACCGTCTGGCCGACCTGCTGGCCCAACGCTCCGACGCGCTCATCCTGCTCACCGCCACACCGCACAACGGCAAGAAGGAAAGCTTCGCCAGCCTGATGCGTATGCTCGACCCCACGGTGCTGCCACCCAGGGCCGACTACACCCGCAGCGACGTGGAACACCTGTTCATCCGCCGCTTCAAGAGCGACGTGCGCGAGCAGATGAAGCAGGATTTCCCCGAGCGCCAGGTCTTCAAGCTGGCCGCCCAGGCCAGCGCCGCCGAGAACCTCGCCTTCGATACCCTGACTGAACTCAGGCTCGCCAGCGATGGCAGCGGCGCGCGCGATGGCGCCATGCTGTTTCGCACCGTGCTGGAAAAGGCACTGTTCTCCTCGCCCGCCGCCTGCCTGCAAACGCTCAAGGAGCGCATCCGCCGCCTGGAAGCCTGCGATGCAGCGCATCCCGACCTGGCTCCGCTGCGTGATTTACAGACCCTTGTGCGGCAGATCGAACCCGCGCAGTTCAGCAAGCTGCAATATCTCATTGCCGAACTCAAGGACGACCCACACTGGCGCTGGGATGGCCGTGCCGCCGATGACCGCCTAGTGCTCTTCACCGAGCGCATCGAAACCCTGAAATTCCTGCAACAACACCTGCCTGCCGCGCTGGGCCTGAAGGCAGACGCTGTTGCCATCCTGCACGGCCAGTTGCCCGATCAGGACATCCAGCAGACGGTTGAGGATTTCGGCCGCAGCCATTCGCCGCTGCGCCTGCTCATTGCTTCCGATGTGGCTTCCGAAGGCCTGAACCTGCACTACCAGTCGCACCGGCTGATTCACTTCGACATCCCCTGGTCGCTGATGGTGTTCCAGCAGCGCAACGGCCGTGTGGACCGCTATGGCCAGACGCAAGCGCCCAAGATCGGCTATCTCTACACCCAGCCGCGCAACGAGCGGGTTCGTGGTGACCTGCGCTACCTGGAAATCCTCATCGAAAAGGACGAACAGGCCGCGAAGAACATTGGCGACCCTTCCGCCTTCATGGGTCTGTACGACGAAGACGCCGAAACTTTAGAAGTGGCCAAGGCCATCGAAGGCAACACCACCGCCGAAACTTTCGCCCAACAACTGGCAGGCGGCGATGTCGATCCCTTCGAACTGCTCTGGGGCGACGCCGCCAGCAGCGTGACGCCACCTGTAGGCGAACCTGCGCCCTCCACCGCGCCATCCCCCACCGCCATACTGCCCAGCCTGTTCGCCAGCCATTACCACTACGCCCGCGACGGCCTGCGCTGGCTGCGCCAGCACCAACCCGAGCAGCAACCTGCCGTGCAAGCCGACGACGCCACCCGTACCCTCAGCTTCCAGCCCGGGCGCGACCTGACGCAAATTCTGGAGCGCGACCTCGCCCCGGAAATGTGGCCTACCGACAATACTTTTGCGCTCTGCGCGGACACGCGCACGGTCGAGGCAGCCATCGCCCAATCCCGTGACGGCAGCGACTGGCCGCAACTGCACTACCTTTGGCCGCTGCACCCCATCGCCCAGTGGCTGGACTACAAGCTGATGGCCGCCTTCGGCCGCCAGCGCGCTCCGCTGCTGCGCGTGCCGCAAGGCCTGCAAGCGGGCGAAGCCATCATCCTGGTGCTGGCCCAGGTGCCCAACCGGCGCGGCCAGGCCATGCTGGCCGAATGGCTGGGCGTGCAACTTGATGCGCAAGGCCAGGTGCAGGGCGTGCTGAGCCTGCCCGATACTCTGCACCGCACAGGGTTGGACGGCAGCCAGAATCCGGCTCCGGCCAACGATGGCCGTGCCCCCGACAGCCGCCTATGGCAGCAAGCCCTGCCTGCCGCCATTCGCGCCGCCGAAGCGCATCTGCGCCCCATCAAGCGGGCATTCGATACCGACTGCCACCAGCGCCTGGAACGAGAGCTGGACAAACTCGCCGTCTTGCAAGGCAAGCACTTGGAACAGATGGAACTGGAACTGGCCCAGGGCGGCATCGAACAGGTCCGCGCCGCCCAGCGCCAGCAGCGTGAAAACGCCACCGCCGATCTGTTCGGCCAATACCAGCAATGGGTGCGCGACACCCTGCAACTGGACGACCGCGCCCAGTTCACCGTTGTTGCCGCCCTGGTTTCCCAACAGGACGCAGCACGACAGGACGTGGCGCAAGGAGCGGCCCAATGAGTTTCACCATCAACGGCTTGAGCAACGCTAACGAGTTCTACAGCCAGCACTACCTGGACGACATCCTGGTCAAGGATCTCAAGCCGCTGTTCGATCAGTGGAAGGAGCAGGGCGCGGGCAGCCCCGTCGCCCGCCTCCGAAGCGCCAGCGGTGCCAACGGCTATTTCCGCGACCGCGAGCGTTTTCTGGCCGAAAAACGCCCCGAAGCCCGCGCCCGGCTGCTGCATGAATTGGCCCAGCCGCTGCTGGCCGCGCTCGGCTACGAATTGCAGCCGCACACCCTAGCCCTGGCCGACTCCGGCCGCGAAGGTGAACTGCCCTTACTGGCGCTGTACCGCGATAGCAAGGGCCACCCGCTGCTGGCCATCGCCGCTGCGCTGGCCCTGCCGGGCGACGAAGACACCGCGCCGCTGCAACTGCCCCCGCGTGACGGCAAAGGCGCCAAGGCCGGCCGTCACCACGCGGACTGGGAAGAAACCCTGTCTCGCCGCCTGTTCGCCGACGACAGCCCGCCCCGCTGGGTACTGCTGGTTCACCACGAACAATGGTTGCTGATCGAGCGCGCCAAATGGGGTCGCAAGGCCCTGTTGCGCTTCGACTTGCCGGAACTGTTCGGCCCGCGCGACGACCACAGCCTGCGCGCCTTCGCCGCCCTGCTGGGCAAACAATCCGTGCTGCCTGCCGAAGGCGGCGCAGCCCTGCTCGACAGCCTGGACGACAGCTCCCACAAGCACGCCTTCGAGGTCTCCACCGACCTCAAGTACGCCCTGCGCGAGTGCATCGAACTGATCGCCAACGAGGCCATCCGCTACAAGCGCGAAGTCAGCAAGGAAAAGCTCTTTGAGCGCACCGACACCGACCTGGCCGACCAGCTCAGCCGCGAAAGCCTGCGCTACATGTACCGGCTGCTGTTCCTGTTCTACATCGAGGCCCGCCCCGAACTGGGCTATGCCCCGATCCAGGCCGAAGCCTATCTGAAGGGCTACAGCGTCGAGCACCTGCGCGAGCTGGAACAGACCCCGCTCACCACCGACGAAGCCCGCAACGGTTTCTACTTCCACGACAGCCTGCAACAACTGTTCGGCCTGATCTGGCAGGGCTTCCCGCGTCGTGATGCCACCGACCCACAACAGGATGTGCTCGCCCCCCCATCTGCTGCCGACCTCGTGCAGGACAGTGGCTTCACCATCGCTCCGCTGCAAGGCCACCTGTTCGACCCGGAACGCACCCGGCTGCTGAACAGCGTCAAGCTACGCAACCACGTCTTGCAACGCGTCATCGAGCTGATGTCGCTCTCGCGTGGCAGCAGCGGCAACGGTTTTTCCAAAAACAGCCGCCGTGGCCGCATCAGCTACGCCACCCTGGGCATCAACCAGCTCGGTGCCGTGTACGAGGCGCTGCTCTCCTTCCGCGGCTTCTTCGCCGAAGAAGACCTGTACGAAGTGCGCCGCGACCCCAAGGCCAAAAAAGCCAGCAGCACCGAAGACGACGAAGCCGAGCTCCCCGATGACAGCGACGCCACGGATGACGACGACACCCCGCCCGCCAGCGCCCGCGAAAAACACAAGGACGCCGAACTCGACCCGCTGGAAGCCGCCTATTTCGTACCCGCCAGTGCCATCGGCCAGTACACCGATGCCGAACGCCTGTTCGGCGGCGAACCCCGTCTGTATCCCAAGGGCCGCTTCATCTACCGCCTGGCTGGCCGCGCCCGCGAAAAATCCGCCAGCTACTACACCCCGGAAATCCTCACCCGTTGCCTGGTGGAACACGCCCTGCGCGAAATCCTGCCCGGCAAGTCCGCCGACGACATCCTGCGCCTGACCCTCTGCGAACCCGCCATGGGCAGCGCGGCCTTTCTGAACGAAGCCGTCAGCCAGCTTGCCGAAGTCTATTTGCAGGCCAAGCAGAAGGAGCTGGGCCAGAGCATTCCCCACGATGACTACGCGGCGGAAAAACAGCGCGTGAAGATGTATATCGCCGACACCAACGTGTTCGGCGTCGATCTCAACCCCGTGGCGGTGGAACTGGCCGAAGTCTCGCTCTGGCTCAACGCCATCTTCAAGGGCGGCCATGTGCCCTGGTTCGGCATGCAACTGGTGGCCGGCAATTCCCTGGTCGGCGCACGGCGAGACGTCTTCAGCACCGCGCAGCTTTCGCCTGGCCGGGGTGAGAAGGACATGCCCGAGCGCGACTGGCGCTGCGCTGCGCCACGCGCCCTCGCACTCTCGGAAACACCCTCCGCCACCGATATCTTCCACTTCCTGCTGCCCGCCGATGGTATGGGTGCAGTCACCGACAAGGTGGTCAAGGCACTGGAACCCTCCGCCTTCGAACGCTTCAAGCAATGGCGCAAAACCTTCACGGCTCCGCTGGAACGCAACGAAATCACCCGCTTGCAGGCCATCACCCAGGCCGCCGAAGCGCTCTGGCAACAGCACTCCCAGGAACTGGCCCGCGTGCGCCGTGCCACCAGCGACGAACTGCACGTCTGGCCCAGTACCGACGCCAACCGTACACCCACCACCACCGCGCAGAAGGACGCCACCTTCCAGCGCGAAATGCTCAGCGAGGCGCAGAAGAACGCCAGCCCCTACCGGCGCCTGAAACTGGTGATGGACTACTGGTGCGCACTCTGGTTCTGGCCGCTGGACGAGGCTGACGACCTGCCCAGCCGCGAGGAATGGTGGTTCGTGTTGGAAACCGTGCTGCTTGGTAATGCCAGCCTCGCCGCCAACCCAGGTGGCAGCGACCTGTTCCCGGAAACCGTCCCGCAATCCACGCTGGACTTCACCCCCGAACGCGACCGCTACGGTCACGTGGACATCGAAGCCTTAGTCGATACCTTGCCGCAACTGAAGGTGGCCCAACAGGTGGCCAAGCAGCAGCGTTTTTTGCACTGGGAACTGGAATTCGCCGACATCTTCCGGCAGCGCGGCGGTTTCGACGTGGTACTGGGCAACCCGCCCTGGATCAAGGTGGAATGGAACGAGCAAAGCCTGCTGTCGGACTTCGATCCGCGCTTTGCCATCCGCAAGCTCAGCGCCAAGCAGACCGCCGACCAGCGTGAGGCGGTGTTTGCCGCCACCGCACAGGCGCGGGCCGACTACCTGGCCGAATGCGTGGCTACCGAGGGTTTGGGCAAGTTTCTCAACGCGGTGCAGAACTATCCGTTGCTCAAGGGCCAGCAGAGCAATCTGTACAAGTGCTTTCTGCCGCTGGTGTGGCGCGTGGGCAGTGGTGTGCAGGCGCTGCTGCATCCGGAAGGGCCTTATGACGATCCGAAGGGTGGGGAGTTACGGGCGGCGCTGTATCCGCGTTTGCGGGCGCATTACCAATTCCAAAACGAGCTGTCGTTGTTTGCTGAAGTGGATCACCACATGAAATTCAGCATCAACATCTATGGCACAAGACAGGACGCCGTACATTTCCGCCAACTCGCCAATCTGTACGCACCGCAAACCGTACAGGCCAGCTTGGCCCACTCTAGCGCCGGTCCCGTGCCCGGAATCAAGCGTGACAAAGGAGGCTGGAACACCGAAGGCCACGCCCACCGCATCATCGAGGTGGACGCGGCCCTGCTCGCTACCTTCGCCAAGCTCTACGACGCTCCCGGCACGCCTGCCGTACAGGCACGCCTGCCCGCTGTGCACAGTCGAGAGCTGGTTTCGGTGCTGGAAAAGTTCGCCCGCGTCCCGCGCCGCCTGGGCGACCTGAAGGACAACTACTTCACGCTGGAAATGTGGCACGAAACCGGCGCACAGAAAGACGGCACCATCTGCCGCGAAACCGGCTTCGTCAGCCGCCCCGAGGACTTCGTTCTCTCCGGCCCGCACTTCTACGTCGGCAACCCGCTCAACAAGACCCCGCGTGCAGTCTGCACCCAGAACAGCCACTACGATGTGGTAGACCTCGAAACCCTACCCGACCACTACCTGCCGCGCAGCAACTACCGCCCGGCATGCAGCCCCGAAGAATACTCCCGCCGCGTGCCGCGTGTGAGTTGGGTGGAGGAAGGGGGGGACGAGGCGAAGCCGGTGACAGCGTATTACCGCCTCTTTTTCCGAAACATGCTTTCTCATAGTGGAGAAAGAACGTTGATATCAGCAATATTCCCTAAAGGGGTCGCAAATATTCACCCTGTTCAATGCGCTGTCATCAGATATGAGCAGGACTTGGTTGCTGCGGCTAGCATAACGTTCAGCCTTGTCGGTGATTTTTTTGTCAAAGCAACGGGAAAAGCCATGCTTTATGGAGCATGGACGCAATTGCCATATGTCGATAGTTCAGCCATAAGGTTGAGGGCTCTTGCGTCGTCGTGCCTCACCACCCACTACGCCGACCTCTGGCAGTCCTGCTGGCAACCCGAATTCACTCAAGACCGCTGGGCCAGCACCGACCCGCGCCTGCCTCTGGACTTCTTCGCTAACCTAACCCCGCAATGGCAGCTCCACAATGCCCTGCGCAGCGACTACGCCCGCCGCCAGGTGCTAGTGGAAACCGACGTCCTCGCCGCCCAGGCCCTGGGCCTGACGCTCGACGAACTGCTGACTATCTACCGCGTGCAGTTTCCCGTCATGCGCCAGTACGAACGCGACACCTGGTACGACGCCAACGGTCGCATCGTCTTCACCGCCAGCAAGGGCCTGGTCGGCGTCGGTCTGCCCCGCAAGGCCGCTCGCCGCGACCCCGAATGCACCGTCATCCACCCTGACGAAAAACGGGAAACCCGACGCCTCGGCTGGGAAGACATCCAGCCCAAGCGCCAGCCCGACGGCACCCTGCGCCCCCAAGTCCCTGACGGCACCGTCATCGAGCGCCTTATCACCGACACCAACCAACCCGGCGGCCCCATCGACCGTACGATCCGTTACGTCGCACCCTTCACCCTGGCAGACAGGGAATCGGATTACCGCATAGCGTGGGAATATTTCGAACGGAGGTAAGGAAATGAATGACTCCTGCAATATATCCACATCCAAATCGAATGTGAAGGAACCCATTGAATTGGAGTTACAGCGCATCGAGGAAGATTGCGTCCATTCTGGCAAGGCACAATTCAACGCGGGAGCGCGTTGGGCTTGCTATCACTACTGGCTGGGCATTCCTTCTGTCGTATTAAGTGCATTGGCTGGTGCCGCATTCCTTAAAAACCATGCAGACATTGCGGCTGGCCTCTCTACGTTTGCGGCAGTTTTCATGATCGCAAACAGCCTGTACGAAAAGGCGATACAAATCTATCGGGATGTCCCTCGGAAGATGCGGGCAGCCCATCGGGTCGAGGAACGCGTCGTGGAGTTGCGAGCACTACAGACCCAAACCGGCGAACAAACATTGACCGAGATGGGGGTAATACGCAGCCCCGGTGTCGACATCACTGAACTGATCGAACAAGCGCGCAAGGTCACCGCTTGCAAGGAGCCTATCGAAGCGCTCCATTCGCTCGCCAATATTCATCCTGGCGAACAGGTCGATAGATTGCGGGACAACGTGATTGAACGGATACAGCAGTTTCCGCTGCAATGGATATTCGCCAGCACGACCTACAGCCGTGATGGCAGGGTCATCGCCAAGCGCCCCGCAATGAACATGCTGGGCGCCGAGCTTTCCGAGAGCAATGAGAGAACCATCCAAGCCTCCATGATCCGTGACTATGGAATGTTTCTTGGCATCACGGTTCAGAGTGCCATTCTTCCCGCTCTGGAAGTCTTGCGGCAGGAGCATCGGCTACGGGAAGCCGATTTCGTCGAACTATCTCGGCATTCGCCGATCGTGCCGAATGGTCGGGCTATGTTGTTCGGGAAGGCGCTGTTTTCCGGCTATGACGGCGATTTCGTAACAGCGCTGCATCTGCTTGTTCCCCAGATCGAACATATGGTGCGCACCCATTTGAAGCAGACAGGAGCCCTGACGACGACGCTCGATGCCGAAGGGATAGAAACCGAAAATGGTCTGAGCACCCTTATGGCATTGCCAGAGACTGAGGACGTCTTTGGCAAGGATCTCGTGTTCGAATTCAAAGCGCTCTTCTGCGACCCGTTCGGCCACAACTTGCGCAATGAACTCGCTCACGGCTTGCTCGACGATGGAGATTGCCGATCCGCAGCTTCCATTTATGCATGGTGGCTGAGCTTGAAGCTGGTGTTCAATACATGGTGGAACACCCGGGCTGCCAGTGTTCAGGACGAGGAGAAGGTTGACAAGGAAGGCGAGGGAGAAAGCCATGCGTAGCGCCATCGATCTCTTCGAGGAACTCAACTCGGTCGATGAATCCACCCGTATCGAGGCCAAGCGCGCCAGCGAACTGGGCAAATCCGTGATGCAGACGGTCATCGCCTTCGCCAACGAGCCCGGGCTGGAAGGCGGCTACCTGCTGCTGGGCGCGGACTGGTTCGTCAACGACAAGGGCGATACGGTGTACCGGGCTGCCGGCCTGCCCGACCCCGACAAGGTGCAGCGCGACCTGGCCAGCCAGTGCGCGTCCATGCTCAATGTCGCCTTGCGGCCGGAGATGCAGACTGAGACCGTGGACGGCAAGACAGTGCTGGTGGTGTACGTACCCGAGGCCGATGTCACGCAGAAGCCGGTCTATCTCAAGGCTACCGGTTTGCCGCGCGGAGCCTATCGCCGCATCGGCTCCAGCGACCAGCATTGCGTGG
Source organism: Paracandidimonas soli (assembly GCF_004342005.1). Taxonomy (GTDB): domain Bacteria; phylum Pseudomonadota; class Gammaproteobacteria; order Burkholderiales; family Burkholderiaceae_B; genus Paracandidimonas; species Paracandidimonas soli. The sequence goes on along the minus strand of NZ_SMBX01000001.1, from coordinate 73,092 downwards.
ATGAAGACCTGTGGGTGCTGCGCGGCGAAAGCCAGCCGCTACACGGGCCGGATTCCAGCATCCTGCCCGATGCCCGGTTGGACGACTTCGACCAGACAGCGGTGGCCGCCTATCGGCGCGAACGTGCCCGCATCAACCCCCAGGCTGAGGAGCTGGATTACGGCGACGAGGACCTGCTCGAAGCCCTGGGCGCGTTGCGCCGCGTGGACGGTCGATTGCAGCCAACGCTTGCTGGCATCGTGCTGTTCGGTAAGCCACTGGCGCTGCGCCGATTGTTGCCCATGGTGCGCATCGACTACATCCGCGTGCCCGGCAACGAATGGGTGGAAGACCCTGAAAACCGCTTCCAGTCCATCGACATCCGCAAGCCGCTGTTGCTAGCGTTGCCACAGGCCGAGGCTAGCATCATCGACGAGTTGCCCAAGGGCTTTCGTCTGCCCGAAGGGCAATTGCACAGCGTGCAGGAGCCGATCCTGCCGCGCAAGGTGATCCGCGAGGCGCTGGCCAATGCCGCCATGCACCGCAGCTACACCGTGCACAGCCCAACCCAGATCATCCGCTACAGCAACCGCATCGAAATCCGCAATGTCGGCTATTCGCTCAAGGAGCCCGCGCAGTTGGGTACGCCGGGCTCGCGCCTGCGCAACCCGGCAATTGCCGCCGTGCTGCACGACCTGCACCTGGCCGAAGCCAAGGGCACCGGCATCCGCGCCATGCGACGCCTGGCCGCCGAGGCGGGCTTGCCCTTGCCGGAATTTCACTCCGACCGGCAGGCCAACGAGTTCCGGCTCACCCTGTTCCTGCATAACCTGCTGACCGAGGACGACCATGCCTGGCTGCGTGATTTCGCCGGCCCGGCAGTCAGCGCCGACGAAGCCAAGGTGTTGATCTACGTTCGCGCCACGGGCGCGGTGGACAACACGGCCTGCCGGGATTTTTGCGGACTGGATACGCTGGCGGCTAGCCTGGTCCTACGCCGGCTGCGCGACCGGGGACTGCTGGAAAAGCAAGGTGCCGGCAGCCGCACCTACTACACCCTGTCGGCTTCCGAGCGCCAGGCAAGCGTCCATTCCGACCAGACTGAACTGCCGCTGGATGTTCCGCCCCATGCCGATACCCGTCACAGTCGCTCAGCCAAGCATGCCACCCAAACCGATGAAGCTTGCAACCTTGAGCTTGCAACCTTGCCGCCTGAGCTTGCAACCTTTCTTGCAACCCTGAAAGGACGCACAACGGAGGCCGCCCTGCGCGACGCTATTTGCCGCCTGTGCGACTGGAAGCCGCTGACGGTGGATCAGCTTGCAACCTTCCTGGGCAAAAGTCGGCAATATCTGCGTAACAAGCATCTGATTCCGATGGTGCGCGACGGCGAACTGCGCTTCCGTTACCCGGAAAGCGCCAAACACCCGCATCAGGCTTATGTGACGCCCAAAGCGGGGGATCTTTGATATGCAACCCCTAATCGTTTCCCAGCAAATCAGCCAAGGCGTCGCCGACTTTCTGCGCGCGGCCTTCCCGGCTACCACGCCGGGCTTCGATGGTCTGATCCAGCGCTTCCTGGCCGACCGCGACCGGGTGTTCAAGGGGCCGTACCTGACTTTGCCGCTGCCGTTTCGCAAGCAGGCCGATAGGGGCCAGCCCGCGTTCGGCTGGCTATCGCCGGGCTTCGTCCCCCATGCCCACCAGGGCCGGGCGTTCGCCCGCCTGACCGGCGAGCAGGCCCGATCGACCCTGGTGGCCACCGGCACCGGCTCAGGCAAGACCGAGTGCTTTCTTTATCCGATCCTGGAGCACTGCCGCGAACAACGGGAACTGGGCAGGCCGGGCATCAAGGCTATCATCCTATACCCGATGAATGCGCTGGCCTCGGACCAGGCCAGCCGCCTGGCCAAGGAGATCCTGCGCACACCGGCCCTGGCCGGTATCCGCGCGGGCCTGTACGTGGGCGAGGCCCCGGCCGAGGAATCCGCCCGTGTGCAGCAACTGGCCGATGGCGGCTTCTCGATCATCACCGACCGCAACGCCCTGCGCGAAAACCCGCCAGATATTCTGCTGACCAACTACAAGATGCTGGATTTCCTGCTGATCCGTACCGCTGATGCGTCGCTGTGGGCGCGGCAGCAGCCGGATACGCTACGTTATCTGGTGGTCGATGAGTTGCACACCTTCGACGGTGCCCAGGGTACGGATCTGGCCTGCCTGATTCGCCGCCTCAAGGGCCGGCTGGAAACGCCGCCAGGGCAACTGGTGTGCGTGGGCACCTCGGCCACGCTGGGCAGCGATGGCGAACAGGATTTGCTGGCGTTTGCCGGCCAGATCTTTGGCGAGACGCTGGATGACCAGGCTGTGATCGCCGAAGACCGCGAGCCGGTGGCGGACTATCTGGCGGATGCCGTGGTGGAGTTCACCCAATCTCCGCAGCCAGACGCCGTGTCGGTGCTGGATCCGGCAGGCCATGACGACTTGCCGTCCTGGCTGGCGGCCCAGGTGCCGCTATGGTTCGGCACCCCATGCAGCGTCGAACAAGTGAGCGATGCGGGCTGGCGCTGTCGGTTGGGGGAAAGACTGAAAAGCCACTTCGCCTTCCAGAACCTGTTGCGCGATATGGAGCGCCTAGGGCCACGCGCCGTGGCGCTGGACGATCTGCTGGCGGTACTGGCGCGCCGCCTGCCACCCCATGCCGACGCGCGCTATCCGCTGCTGTGGCTGGGCAGCCTGCTGGCGCTGGTGGCGCATGCCCGGCAGCCTCGCGGCGTGTCGCTCAACGCGGTAAGCAGCGAACAGGATGTAACCTTCTTCCTGCAAGTCAAGGTGGAACTCTGGCTGCGCGAGTTGCGCCGCATGGTGGCTTCGTTGGACAACCCGCCTCGACTGACCCATCACGACGATCTGGGCAAGGCCGAGCAGGCGCAGGTCTGGTTGCCGGTGATCCACTGCCGCGACTGCCACGCCACCGGCTGGGGCGCGACCTTGCCCAGGACCAGCCCGAACCAGCTCAACCAGGACATCCAGCAGTTCTACAGCGCCTTCTTCGCCGAGGACGTCAGCACCCGCTTTCTGTTCCCCCATGGCGAAAGCGCGGACCCGAAACAGGGGTTCGAGCACAAGAAGGTCTGCCCGCGCTGCGGCACGCTGCATGCGCTGGGACAGACGCACTGCAACTGCGCTGAGGACCCGGTCGCCTTGGTGGACGTCGATGTGACCGCCAACCTGCGCGAAGGCACGCGCAACGGCGCCCGCTATACCCGCTCCCATCATGACTGCCCATACTGCGGCGGACACAAGACACTGTCCATCGTCGGTTCGCAGGCGGCCAGCTTGGCAGCAGTGATGCTGGCGCAACTGTTCGGTTCACGTTTCAACCCGGACAAGAAGCTGATCGCGTTTTCCGATTCGGTGCAGGACGCGGCACACCGTGCGGGGTTCCTGGCGGCGCGGACCTGGCGCTTGAACTTGCGTCCAGCGGTAGCCCAGGTCATCGCTGCGGCGCAGCAGGCCGGGAAACCGCTGACGCTGGCGCAACTGCCGCAGGCCTTCGAGGACCACTGGCTGCCCGCAATGGGGCAGGGCCATTACCTGGCCAACTTCCTGCCGCCGCAACTGCATTGGCTGCGGGATTTCGAAACGCTGATGAGCGAAGGTACGCTGCCAGCCAATAGCGAGTTGCCGCAGGATTTGCGTCGCATCCTGCCGTGGGTGCTGAATGCCGAGTTCGGGCAGGACGCCCATATCGGCCGCAGCCTGACCGTTACCGGAACCGCCAGCGTGGAACCGCCACCGCAGGCACTGACATCGGCCGTGCAGTGGATGCTACCACGCCTGCAGGCCACGCTGGAGCCGCTGTCTGACGTGCTGGCGGATGATCTGGGGGTATTCCTGCAAGGCATCGTGCAATCCATGCAGCGGCTGGGAGCCTGGCGCGACGCTGGCCTGCATTTTTATGCACAGGTCGGCAACCGGCCGTGGGTCTACAAGCGCAATCCGGTTCAGTTCCAGATGCTGTCCGGCCCGCGTCCGCCACGCTTCGTAAGCCTGGTCGATTACCAGCGCTGCGTCGGGGTGTTGGGCAGCCATGCGAAGTGGTATCGCGCCTGGGCCTTCAAGGCACTGAAGCCGCTGCATGCGTTGGCTCTGGGCGCTGACAATCTGCTGCCGGCGCTATATCAGCTGGCATTCGAGGCGCTGGCCGAAGCAGGGCTGCTGGGGGCCGAGCAAGCCGACGGCAAGCCGGAGATTCGCGTGTGGGGACTGGAGCCTGGCGCTTTTCTCGTTTCCCTAGGCAGTCGCGCCTGGCGGTGCGACACCTGCCGCAGCGAGTGGCGCACCGGGACTGACGTTTCGCTTGCCGGGCAGCCTTGCCGGCATCCCGGCTGCCTAGGGCATCTGGAAGCGCTGGCGGAAGGCGATGCAGACTATTACCGCAGCCTGTATCTGCATGCGGACATCCAGCGCGTGGTCGCCCACGAACACACCGGCCTGCTGCCACGCGGCACGCGCGAGCGGGTGGAGCACAGCTTCAAGTCCGATGCCCAGGTACCCGGCAGCATCAATGTGCTCTCGGCCACGCCGACGCTGGAGATGGGGATCGACATCGGCGACCTGTCGGCCGTGCTGCAATGTTCCGTGCCGCCGCAACAGGCCAACTACATCCAGCGCGCGGGACGGGCGGGACGCAGCACCGGCAATGCCTTGTTGCTGACCATGGCGGCCAGCAAACCGCACGACCTGTATTTCTGGGCCGATCCCAAGGAAATGATCGCCGGCAGCGTGCCGGCACCGGGTGTATTCCTCAATGCCTCAGCGGTGCTGGAGCGCCAGTTGACGGCGTTCACGCTGGATTGCTGGGTGCGCGAACGGGGTCGGAGCGCGTCGATTCCGCAGGAGATCCGCATGGTGCTCAGCGCGGTGGACAACGGTGCGACGACGCGTTTTCCCTTCCCCTGGCTGGAGTATGTGGAGGCAGACCGGGCTAGCTTGCTGGATCGCTTCCTGGCGCTGTTCCAGCAAGGTGGCGGGCAGATCCTGACCGAGGCCACCCGGCAGTGGTTGGCACGTTTCGTCAATGGTCGGCAGGACGAGGAAAGCTCCCTGACCTTCAAGATCGTCAGCAAGCTGCAGGGCATCGCCCGTGACGTGGCGCAGATCAAGCGTCTGCGCGAGAAGACCGCCAAGGAAGTGGAGAAGCTGGAGCAACTTCCGGTGCGCGGCGAGGAACAGGAGGAAGAGCTGAAAACCCTGCGCCAAGAACGTGCGGCGTTGGCGCGCCTGATCGGTGGGATCGAGGGCAAGGCCACCCTGAACGTCTTCACCGACGAAGGCCTGCTGCCCAACTATGCTTTCCCTGAACAAGGCGTGCTGCTGCGCTCGATCATCGTGCGCGACACCCGCCGGGAAGGACCGCCTGCCGAGCCATTGACCTTCGAATACGAGCGCCCCGGCGCAACCGCCATCACCGAGCTGGCGCCCAACAACACCTTCTATGCCGAAGGCCGCCGGGTGGTCATCAACCAGGTGGATGTTTCCCGCGTCAAACCCGAGGCCTGGCGCCTATGCCGCCAGTGCTCCTACGCCGAGCCCTTGTCGGCGGGCGACCGGCACCACCAATGCCCGCGCTGCGGCGACGGCCAGTGGCGCGACACCGGGCGTGTCCATGAAATGCTGCGCCTGACCACGGTGTTCGCGCGCACGCTTGATCGCGAGAGTCGGATCGCCGACGACTCCGACGAGCGCACGCGTGGTTTCTACGTGCGCCAGGCGTTGGTGGATAGCCCGCCGGAAGCGGTGCGTCAGGCGTTCGCCATCGACAACCCAAGTTTCCCGTTCGGATTCGAATTCCTTGACCGGGTGACATTCCGCGAGGTGAACTTCGGCGAGCAGACGGTGGATGCCACGCCGATGACCATCGCGGGCGAAGAACTCAACCGGCCGGGCTTCGCCATTTGCCCTGAGTGCGGCACGCTACAGCGTCGCCGCAAGGCAGAAGAGCTTTATCGCAACCATGCCCCCTGGTGCTCACGCCGCAAAACGCCCGAGGCCAGCGCCCAGCAATGCATCTTCCTGTACCGGGAATTCGCCAGCGAAGGTATCCGGCTGTTCCTGCCCGAGGTCGGATTTGCCGAATCCAAGGAAGCCTTGCTGAGCTTCATTTCCGCGCTGGAACTGGGGCTGAGTAAACGCTTCAAGGGTGCGGTGGCGCACCTGCGCATAGCCACCGATGTGCGGATGGCTGCCGACTCGGAGTCGGCGCGAACCTATCTGGTGATCTACGACAGCGTGCCGGGCGGCACCGGATATTTGAAGGAACTGATGCGCGATCCAGCCCCGCTGTTCGAAGTATTCAGTCTGGCGGCAACCGCATTGAACACCTGCACTTGCAACCAGGACGACACCGCCGACGGCTGCTATCGGTGCATGTACCGCTATCGCAACAGCCATGAACGCCAAGCCATCTCGCGCACGGTGGCACAGAAGCTGTTGGCACAGATCCTGGAGCACCGCACAGACCTGAAGCCTGTCGGCAACCTTTCCCAGCAAACGGACAACAGCCTGCTGGAAAGCACACTGGAGAAACGATTCCTTGAGGCACTGCGGCGCGAGCATGCTGGCGTGACTTTCACACTCAAGGACAAACTCGTCGGCGGCAAGCACGGATATCTGGTCCAGGCAGGAAGTCGCCGCTGGCGTCTGGAGTTGCAGGTAACCCTGGGCGAACGCGATGGTGTCGTCGTGCCATGCAAACCGGACTTCGTCTTCTGGCCCGACGACGGCGTGGACGATGTGCCGGTCGCGGTATTCACGGATGGCTGGCAGTACCACAAGCACATCGTGGCCGAAGACTTGGCCAAGCGCATGGCGGTAGCCAAGAGTGGGCGGTTCGCTGCGTGGACGCTGACTTGGGACGACGTCGACGCAGCCTTGCGTCCCGAAGCAGCCTCGGATTCCACGGCCTGGGACGAATTGCTGCTCGGGCCTGCCGATCAGGTGGTCACACGTCTATGCGAGGCCCAGGGGATCGCCTCGTTGGCCGCCTTCCACCGTTTGTCACCTTTCCTCCAACTGCATCGGCGGCTGGCGGAGGGGCGGCACGATGCCTTACGCCGCCTCGCCGGCGTACTGGGTGCGGCCATGTCAGTGCCACCTGGCGATGACGCCGCCTTGCAAGGCTTCAAGCAAGGTGCCTTCCTCCGTCGGCTCGACGACTATGGCTTATTGCCCGACACCCACCTACACCGCTGGGGTCATCGCTCCTGGAGTACTGTCGCGCAATGGCTGGCAGGCCTGTCGCCGGAACAGTTGCAGCAGTGGATGACCGGCCATGCCGCTGTATCCGCAGAGCCTGTCGTGCTGGTGCAGTGGCAACCGGGCGATGTACCGGAGGTCGATCTGCAACGGCGCTGGCGCCATCTCTGGCAATGCCTGAACCTGCTGTTGTCGTTGCGTCATCTTTGGGCAGGCCATGACGAAATGGCCGGCCTGCCTGGTTTTCAGGCCAGTCCTGCTTTACGTCAGGCAGAACAGACGTTCGACAGTCATTGGCAAACGGTACTGGAGTTGGCCAGCCCGGACATGCAGGCGTGGCTGCTTGCGCTGGCGCACGCGGGAACCCCCCTGCCGGAAGTCGGTTTCGAACTGATCGACGAACGCGGACGGGTACTGGCGGAAGCGGAACTGGCCTGGCCTAGCCTGAAGATCGCTGTATTGCTGCTTGATTACCAGGACGATACGCTCCGTTTCGAGACACAGGGTTGGACCGTGCATATTGCAACCGATGACGCGCCAACCCAGGCGTTTCTGGATAGCTTGAAGGAACATTGAAATGGCCCTTTCACCCAAGATTGCCATGTCGGACGACTTTCTTAAATCGTTCGCCCGGATTCCGCGCCAGAACCAACAGGCGGTGCTGACCTTCGTCGCCAAGTTCCGCCAGAACCCGCTGGCCAGCGGTATCAACTACGAGCGCATCAATGATGCCGCCGATGCCAACATGCGCTCGGTGCGCATCAACGACAACCTGCGCGGCATCATCCTCAAGCCCGAAACAGGCGATGTGTATTGCCTGCTGTGGGTGGATCGCCACGACGATGCCTATCAGTGGGCCAGGCGTCACCGCGTCGCGATTCACCCTGACGTGGGCAGCCTGCAAGTCTATGCTGTACAGGAAGCCCAATCCCTGCCCGACGATGAAGTCGCCCAGACCGAAGCTTCCCAAAGCACGGGTTTGTTTGCGGACTTGCGTGACCGGGAGATTCGCAAGCTAGGTGTGCCGGAAGAACGCCTGGCAGCCGTGCGAGCAGCCTTATCGGAAGCGGACCTGGAGGCCCTCGAAGCTCAATTGCCGGATGAGGCCTTCGAGGCCTTGTATCTGTTTGCCGCCGGCGAACCGCTGGACAAGATATTGGCCGAACGGGTACCTGCCGATGCGGTCGACCCCGAAGATTTCGGCGCCGCTTTGGCGCGCGACAGCACGCGCCGTCACTTCGTGGTGCTCACCGATGACAGTGACCTGGAGGCTCTGCTGGCCGCCCCACTGGAGCGCTGGCGCGTGTTCCTTCATCCGAGCCAACGCAAACTGGTGGAAGGCAACAAGAGTGGCCCCGTCAAGGTCACCGGCGGCGCCGGCACCGGCAAGACGGTGGTAGCTATGCATAGGGCAAGGTGGTTGGCCAAGCAATATGCAGACCTTCCGGGTCGCCCGATCATCTTCACCACCTTTACTCGCACACTGGCCGAAGACATCCGTCATAACCTGTCTCTGCTGTGCTCACCACAGGAATTTGCCAAGATTCAGGTCGTCAACCTGGATCAGTGGGCTTTGGGGCTGCTGCGCCGTTTCAATTGCGCCTACACATTGCTCTACGATGAAAAGCAGCGCCGTGGTTTCTGGCAGGCTGCCTTGTCTGCGCTGCCCACAGGTACTGTCTACAGTGCTGCTTTCCTGAGGGCGGAATACGAGCGCGTGATCCTGCCCCTAGGATGCGAAACAGCGGAAGATTACATGCGCGCCCGTCGCGTCGGGCGTGGCGGACAATTGGGTCGTTTGCAGCGCAAGGCCTTGTGGCCGGTGTTTGCCGAATACCGGGCGCAATTGCATGCCGCCAACCTGCGCGAGCCGGAAGAAGCCTTCCGGGAAGCCAGTCAGTTGATCGAGCAGGAAAAGCCGCAACTGGGCATCCGCGCCATGGTGGTGGATGAGGCGCAGGACATCAGCGCCGCTGCCTACACCCTGATTCGTGCGGCCGTACCCAGGGCCGAGAACGATTTGTTCATCGTGGGTGATGCCCACCAGCGCATCTATCGCCACAAGGTGACGCTTGGACAGGTGGGGATCGAGGTACGGGGCCGCAGCCGTACCCTCAAGGTCAATTACCGAACAACCGATGAGATTCGGCGTTGGGCCTGCGCGCAGTTGGAAGGTATCGAGATCGACGACCTGGATGGAAGCATCGACAGCTTGCGCGGCTATCGCTCATTGACCCACGGCGACTTGCCGGAAGTCTTTCCATCCGCCTCCTTGCCACAGGACGTGGAGCACATTCTGTCCGTAGTTGAACATGGCAAAGCCGATGATATCGAGGCCAGGCGCATCTGCGTCACGGCCCGCACCAATGAAGATCTGGATGCATTGGCACTAGCCTTGCGGCAACGCGGTATAGATTGTCTCAGGCTGGATCACGGCACGACGGATGATCCTGCGGAAACAGGCATCCGACTGGCGACCATGCACCGTATCAAGGGGCTGGAGTTCGACATCGTCATCCTGGCCGGCTATCGCGGTGCCAGGCAGTATGCCGAGCAGTTCAGCCATGACGAAGATGTCGGTGTCACAGACGACACGGAGGTTTCCGAACGTTGTCTATTGCACGTTGCGGCAACACGCGCCAAACGGCATCTGTTTGTGCTCGCCAGGGGTGACTCACAAGATTGATCCGTCAAATTGCTGGGAACAGCTGGTGTTGCAATAGGTGGCCTGATCGGAATTTCACGTTCCCAGGTAGATCGCTGTTACTGTCGCACGCTCATGTCCCAGCTCATGGCTGATCTGCTGTCGAGCATGTTGGTCACTCATTCTCTGACTGCTACTGAGCTGAGTTTTACCAAGACCACCCGCCGCCGGCGCCTTCCACCCCGTCAATACCTCATACCGCATCTGCGCATACCGATGCCGCAACCCATGCATGTTGCTCAACCCAGCCGCCTTGCACTGCCCGTCGTAGAGATTCCGCTGCTGAATGTAAGTCTTATGCGATGGAATCAATGATCCCAGGCCTGCCAGGCGATGAGCCTCATTCAGCACCGCACGCTGTTCCGGCGTCGAGATTGGCACCGTCCGATCACGGCCGCCTTTGGCCCATGATCCCTTGATAGCGATATCGTCGCCACGGTCGGCGTAGCGGGGCTGGAACTTGATGGACTCTTCCCGCCGTAAGCCGAAGGCAGCCTGCAAACGCAGGCTCATGCGGACATGGGGGTCGTTGATCCTGTCCAACCTGTCACCCAGCTCCTTGGCCTTGCTTTCATTGGTCACATAGCGCCGCTCGGGAATGCCCAGCTTGGTGTTGTCTGCCGGCAAGATGCCTGCCTTGCCAACCTTCTCGGCCCACCAGCGTAGATGTGCCATACGGTTCTTCAGCGTGCCGGTCGACAGGCCTTCGGCTTGCCAGCGTTGCAGCAGGGCTTCGACATGCTTGCCCTTCAACGACGTAGCACGCATCTGGCGGAAGCCTGCTTCGCGCAATTGATGAGCAGCCAGGCTCAGCGAGCGCTGCCGGTCGGCTTGGGTGGCGTGGCTGCCGTCGCGGTTGCGCAGGCAGAGTTGTCGCAGGGTATAGGTCAGGTCGTCCATCGGAGCGTCCCTCCATCGGTTGTCGGTTATTGGGGGCTGAGATACAAGGGTCAGTGTTTGTGCCAACTCGCCAAGACGAGATCCCCGTAGGGGCAAGGGCCAGGTGCTCAGTTCACCTGTGGCCTCGAATGAGGCATCCGCCGCGCTTCCTGTAGGAAGACCAGGCGGAGGAGTTGCAAGGGACGACGACGCGATGTGCTGGGATGGATTCCTCCTGTGGAGTGATGGAAAAAGGCGCAAGCATGTCGTGCCAGGTCGGGACGACCGGCAATGCACGCCGTATATGGCAAAGCGCCAACTGGCACTGGACGACTAGGATTAGCGGGATGAACCACGCCGAAGATGAGGAAGGCTCTGCCCGTGGGTAGGGCGGCACACCGAACGAGCCTGGGGTGTGCCTGGGAGGGTTCCTTCCGGCAAACCGGATCAGCGCTTACAGGAACCTGCGCTATCGAGGCCACCGTGTGGGAACGGCATGGAAAGCATGGCGATGCTCCATGTGGCGCTTACTGCCCCGCACCAAGGTTCCGGTGTTCATACCCACCGGCAGGTCATTGCAAGGCCAGTATGCCGGGGCATCATCATGTACGCAGCAATCAATACGGTACCGCGCCAACCCGTATTGTTGCTGCAGTTCGTCGGGCCGTCACTGCGGTAGGCAGTGACGGCCCTATAACCGGAGCCAGGCACGGCAGCAAGCCTCTGTTACCAAGGGCTGGCGCACTCATCCACCACTTTCACTGTGTCTACAGACGCTTGATCGGTGGATGTGGCCGCTGCCGAGCCTGCCACAGGTCATAGACGATCTGCTCATTCAGATACTGGCTCGCACTGCCCAAGCCCGCCAGCTCCAGCCGATAGGCCAGATCAGCGCTGATGGCGGCACGGCCATTCAACACAGTGGAGAGTTGACCACGGGAGTAACCCAGGTGCTCGGCAGGGCAGTGATGCTCAGGCCAGTAGCGGGCAACACATCCTCGCGCAGGGACTCGCCGGGATGCGGTGGATTGTGCATGGACATGGCGTAGTACCCCGAGATAGAAACCTGCGACAGCGTGGTTTAACGAAACATCCAGTGTAAAGTCATACCTTACGTTGCGCCAAGCGATCCAGGCATTCCTGCAACGTGCGCCCCTTTGATCCGAGAGGGCAGCACGCCACTGCCCGCCATGCTCTCAATGATCTGTCCAACCGATTTTGCGGGCGTCTGCAGGATTTGCCGAATCTGCGCCAAGGACTGCTCCACCACCTCGCGAGAGGCCAGTTTGAAGACTGGGACATCAGGCAATGCAGAAGCTGCAGGCGGCGAGACCTGCAATCCACTGGCTGCTGTTGCAGGCGTTTGCTGTGCAGCAGGCTTACGCGCGGCCCACAGCTTGAACATCCCGTTCACCGCCTTCTTGATCAGCCCGTACAGGTAGGCAATGGCGTTATGCACAGCACCCGAGGCGCAGCGCGCATCCCATTCCGCCAGAACAGCTTGGCGTTGTTCAAGCGCCAAGCCCCTGAGACGCGCCATAAGGATTTGCTGTTGATCCTGCGGCAGTTGCCGGAAGCGGATCGGCAAATCTGACCCGGATATTTGCACTTCGGACTGTGACGGGTACGTATGTACGTCTTTTAATACTTCTTTTTCTACAGTACGTACTGTTGCAGTGGATGCCGGTGCGGCCTTCGGAATGTCCTGCCTGGCTTCGACGGGCCTGTTCGTGATGGGACTGCGACCGTCGGGTGGCGTTGACCCACTTGGGCCACCTGGATCATGGTCATCGTCATTGCCCCGCAGCTGTTCGATGCGTTCCCTCGCTGCAGCAGGCAACCTCTCCAAAGCATCAGGCTGACGCATGGCCTCGTCGAGGATGGACCGAGCCAACTGGCGAATCGTCGCACTGCTATGGCTGAGTGCCTGTTCGAGCAACGGCAGGTAATCGTCGTCTTCCAGACATGCCTCGACGAAAGTCAGCGGTTGATTGCGCACGGCATAACGGCTAGCCATGGAGAATCCGGTCATGGGATTGCGACGGTATTCGACCAGGGCAATCCAGGTGGACAGCCGCAGGCACAGCACGGCCCTGGACACGGTTTCAAGGGCAGCCTGCTTGCTGCCCGGCGCGCTGGGCAGGTATTTGCGTAGCGCATCGTAGCTGAGGACCACGGTGCCGTCGCTGCTGGCCAGCGCGCGGAAAGTTAGCCAGGCATTGCGCTCCAGCGGCGTCAGCCGCTCATCCAGCAACAAGGCTTTCGGGGTGATGATGTCTGAAGGTTGATGAGACATGGCAAGGCTCCTGTCGGTATCGGCCACATGGCCAAAGGAGCCGCCATCTCACCCCAGCATTACCGCTGCCGCCGCAAACAATCCGAACTGCGCGCTACCCGTATTTATTGCCAAATCAAGAAACTCGCTCTACACAGGAAATTCCAGGTTCAATTCCCCCGTTGCAACCATCCGATAACCCATTGCCTGGTAACCTCTCTGTCGCCGTTCCCACATGCGCAGCAGCGAAGGATGCCCGGAGTCGATGAAGTCAATGATGCGCACGCACTGCTTGCCTGCCTGCGCTCGGTGCAGGCGACCGGCATACTGTTGCAGCGTACCTTTCCATGAAATAGGCATAGTCAGCACCAGCGTGTCGAGCGGCGGATGGTCGAAGCCTTCTCCCACCAGCTTGCCACTGGCCAGCAACACCCGCGGGCTATCGGCATCCAATGCATTCAAGGCAGTGATCACACTGGCGCGTTGTTTCTTCGACTGACGGCCATGCAGCAGGAACAAGGGCTGGACACGACCGATCAAAGCGGCATGCAGGGCATCAAGATGATCGGTCCTTTCGGACAAGGCCAGTACCTTGCCTCCCTGTGCAAAAACCTTCGCGATCTCGTCGGCGATCGTAGCGGTACGAGTGATATCGCTGGCAAGCTGACGAAAGATGTCCTGGATGGCAGCTTCTTCGGGAAATGCAGTTTGCGCCGACAGGTGGCGTGGCACACACTCCAGCATCTGGGGCGCACCAGTCGGTTTGGCTGCAGTATGTTGGATCGGGCCGCACTGCATGAACAGAATGGGCTGACGGCCATCGCGCCGGATCGGTGTGGCAGTCAATCCTAGGACATAGCGGGCACAGACACGTTTGAGAATGGCTTCAAACGACACTGCCGAGAGGTGATGGCATTCGTCGACAATGACGTGCCCGTAATTTTCCACGATGGGGTTGGTTTCTCCCTGCCGATGTATGGACTGCATGACGGCAATGTCGATGCGGCCGGTCGGCCTGGACTTGCCGCCGCCAATTACGCCGACCATCTCCTTGCCGCAACCCAGGAAAGTCTGCAGCCGTTCCTGCCACTGCCTGAGCAGTTCCGTGCGATGCACCAGTACCAGCGTGTTGACGCCACGCCGGGCGATCAGTGCCGCAGCGGTGACGGTTTTTCCGAAGGCAGTGGGTGCGCACAGGATGCCGGTATCGAAGCGGAGCATCGCTCTGACGGATTGCTCCTGGTCCTCACGGAGTTGGCCTGCGAACTCGACAGCAAGGGCTTGGCCGCCGCAGCGTTCGTCCCGCAGTTCGCAGCCGATAGCATTCTCACGCAGTAGCTCGCGGACGGCATCGAGGCAGCCACGCGGCAGGGCGATATGGTGGGGGAAATTCTCGGCGCAACCAATCAGGCGAGGCTTGTTCCAGACCGGCAGGCGCAGCGCCTGGGCCTGATGGAACTCAGGATTGGCGAAAGCGGCCAGACGGATGAGCCGATTGGCCAACACCTGCGGGAGTGCGTCCTTCTCGATGTAGATGAGATTGGCCATGGTCAACGTGAGCGAGGCCGGCATCGCACCCATCAACCGTTGCCGACTCCCTGCCGAACGCTGCCATGGCTCGTGCTGGTCTTCGTCGGTGGCGAAGGTGACGTCCAGTGGATGAGAGCCGCCGGTGGCGCGCAGGATGACAGGCTCGATGTCGTGCGGCCCTATCGTCTGCAGCGAGGCAAGGAAGGCCCACTGGTCCGGATGCGGTTGCAGGGCGTCGTCCACGAAGACACTTGCCCGACGCTCGCGAGGCATCTTCTGCAAAGGCAGGGCGATCAGGTTGCCGAACCCACCCTTGGGCAGGGTGTCCTGATTCGGAAACAGACGATGGTAAGAGCCCAGCGACAATTGTCGCGTACGGGCACAGGTGTGGCTGATAAGCGCAGCTCCCAAGCGGCGCGCATCGCGGGCGGCGACACGGCCAGCAAAGAAGATCCAGGCATGGGCGCCATTGCCAGAGCGAGAAATTTCCAGCGCGACCGGAACATCCAGTTCACGACAGGAGAGAACGAAGGCTCGGGCATCATCACGCCAGTCCGATTCGTCGAAATCCACGGCAAGCAGATGGCAATCATCGCCTGACAACAGTGGATAAAGGCCGATGGTATGACGTCCCGCCAGGTGATCGAAAAGGACTTGGTCAGTCAACGGCAACAGTTGCCGCTGCTGGCAGTCACCGCACTTGATGCGGGGCTTCTCGCAGACGCCTGGACGCCATTCGTTCGCACATGCCGGCGAGTATCCGCTCTTGCCTGCCTTGCTTTCCCATCGGACTGGATAGACATCGGTGCGGCCCCGGAATAACCGGCCAAAGAGCGCGACTTTCTCGTCTGTGGTCAACGATAAAGTTGCCGGAAACTTGGGAACCGGGGCAGGTGTTTGCCAAACGATGCCGTGCTCTTCAAGCATGGCGATCAAGCGGGCGTTCTCGGCACGAAGGCGGGCGAGTTCGTCGTCGCGGCCAGTCATCGCCTGCGCTTTATCCTGACCACAAGCCCGCTTCGGCCAGGCGACGCAGCAGTGCCGCCCGCTTGGCGTGAGAGACAAGAAAGCGCCGCAACTGGTGATCGAAGGCGTCTGGGCCGGCAACCAACGCATACCCTTCAGCAAGCACCTTCAGCAGACTGACCGTTTTTTCGTAGCCGGATGCACTGCCGCGAGATGCCTGTTCACTTGCCGCTTTCCAGTATTTGTCCGGCGAGTCCATGATCCGGCGTAGTTCGGCCTCGCGTTTCTGGCGCCGTTCCGCCTCGCGTTTTGCATGAGCCTGAGCTTCGCGAGCCCGCCTGGTTGCGGCAGCCGATTGCGCCAGTTCTCGCAGTTCCGCCACTTGGCGTCGGACAGCCCCCGAAGATGCCGGGCGTTGTGCCTTGAGCCAGGCCGCGTAGCGCGACTTTATCTGGCGTTCCGCCTCCTGGCCCCGGCCCAATGCAATTGTCTTGAGCACGTCCTGCATATCCGCCGTCTGCCAGGTATCCAGCCAGGTGGATATTGACAGCGTTTCGTCGTGCGACGAAGTGGCCGCGGCACTGTTCATGCTGGCGGCTTCAAGCAGATCCGGGTCGATTTCCAGAAACTCGACCAAGGCCTGCTGCGCTGGCGAGAGGTCGGCTAACCCACAAGGCACTTCCGGCTCCAGCACGTCATCGTGCAAGGCATTGCCAGCAGCCAACCAGCCCAGGTACAGAGGCCGCAAATCGCCGCGCATCAACTCATCTCGCAAGGGAATCAACCTGCGCATCCAACCACTGCCGTCGTCTTCGGCAAAGCGGTCATAATCCTCGCTTTCCTCCAGCATCCAACTGACGATCCAGTGCGAATCGCTGAATTCAACTGACAGCGCAGCCGAACGGGTGAAAGCATCCAGCTCGGCGTTACGGAAAACGGCCTTCGGCAGTCGCAGCGACACATGACAACTGCACCAATTGGCCGAATAGACAAAGGCATCGAAATAGCGCCGCATCCATTCGGCAGGATCGGCCTTGAGATCGCCCCATTCATAGTGATTAGTAAAACCGCTGGGGCTAATGACCGCCCGGGTAGAAACAGCGCGCAGCTCGGCCATCTCGGTACGGGTCAACGGTCTGTCGATGGCCGCGAATTCGTAGTATTGGTATTCACTCATGATACTGATGTCCGATGGGCCTTTCTGGATTTGGCAGGCAACTCAGCGCAACTCGTACCACGTCCCACGCCCGCCCCCCTGTTGGACCAAATGCCCCTGTTCCACCAGTGTACGGAAGTGCTGTTTGAGCGTATTGCGGTTGCCGCCGGTCAGGCGAATGGCTTCGGCCATGGTGATCCTGCCGTGCTCGCGCGTGAATTCGACGATCTGCAATGCCAGGTCGGGCAGCTTGGCCAGCACCAGTTTCTCGCGCTCGACCTTGCGTTCCAGGCGACGTGCCTGCTGGGATAGTGCACGCAGGAAAAACACCAGCCAAGGCTGCCAATTCGGCGCGTCGGAGCGGATGCTGCCTTGTGTCTGGCGAAGCGCTAGGTAGTAGGCTTCCTTGTTCTGCTCGATCACGCTTTCCAGTGAGCTGTAGGGCACGTAGGCATAGCCGGCCTGCAGCAGCAGCAACGTGGTCAGCACCCGGCTCAGGCGGCCGTTGCCGTCCTGGAACGGGTGAATCTCCAGAAACACCACGACCCAGATGCCAATCAGCAGCAGCGGGTGCAGGCGACCCGTTTCTCGTTCCTCGCTGAACCAGGCCACCAATTCGGCCATCAGACGTGGCGTATCGAAAGGCGTGGCAGTCTCGAAGACAACGCCCAACTGTTTGCCGTGTTCATCGAAAGCAGCCACGCTGTTACTGGTGGTCTTGTAATTGCCGCGATGCCAGTCATCCTTATCGCTGTAGGTCAGCAGGTCGCGGTGCAATTGCCGGATGTGGTTTTCTGTCAGCGAGATGTCTTGCCAAGACATAAACACCAGTTCCATGACTTGGGCATAACCAGCGACTTCCTGCTCATCGCGCGTCTCGAATGACTTGATCTGCAGATTGGACAACAAATGCTCGACTTCGCGATCCGACAGCTTGCTGCCCTCGATACGAGTCGAGGAGCCGATACTCTCGATGGTAGCCACCCTCCGCAGTGCCGACAGCCGATCCGGTGCCAGCGTGCCCAGCGCACGCCACGCGCCCTTGAATTCGTCTATCCCAGCGATCAGGCTCAGGATGTCGGTGGTGATCTGGAGTGAGTCTGTGCGGATCATGCAACCAATAGTACACCCATTTACACCCAAAAATCCTCGATCTCCATTTAGCAACCCATTTACGCCCATTTCAGTAAACCAGTGGCAAGGAACGATCCACTATGCATCCTAGAGGGCCCCTGTCGGGGAAACGACAGGTCGCATGTGCGCCGCACAAAAAAATATAATCCTTATCCAAGAAAATATATGGAAAAATTTTCCACTAATATCCATAAACCTTGGAAAATTTAGACCATATTTCCCAAGCTTGAAACGTAGAATATTTTCAGCCTTTTTTCTTTTGTCCCGCTGAATTTCCTTCTACGACTGTCATGCTCAAGAAACTACAAACCTGCACGGAACTGCTTCATGGCGGACGCGATCCCGCTCTCCACGGCGGAATGGTCAATGTGCCTATCTATCGCGGTTCCACCGTACTGTCCCACTCCCTGGAGCAGTGGGAGTCGCGCAAACAGCCGGACAATCCCTACGCCTCGTACGGCCGTTTCGGTACGCCCACCACCCGTGCGTTGGAGGAGTTGGTAGCCGACATGGAAGGCGGCTATCGATCATTGGTATTCCCGTCGGGGCTGGCCGCCTGCACGCATGCCATTATGTCCGTGCTGTCCAGCGGCGACCATATTCTGTTGCCCGACAGCGTCTACGGCCCGACACGCGCATTCGCGCAGAATACCCTCGCGCGCTTCAATATCGCCGCGGAGTTCTACGCCCCGGATATCGGGGCGGGCATCGGCGCCTTGCTGCGCCCCAACACTCGCCTGGTCTATGTCGAAGCGCCCGGCTCGGGAACATTCGAAATGCAGGATATCCCCGCAATCGCCGAGCAGGCGCACAAGGCTGGGGCCTATGTGGCGATGGACAACACCTGGGCCACGCCGCTGTACTTCAAGCCGTTCGAGCATGGCGTCGACATCTCGATACAGGCCGCCACCAAGTATCTCATCGGGCATTCGGATGCGCTGCTGGGCGTTGCAACGGCCAACGAGCACGCCTGGCCCCTGCTGCGCAAAGGCGCGCACGACTTCGGGCAGACGATCGGGCCCGACGACATATTCCTGGCGCTGCGCGGCATCCGCACATTGCCGCTGCGACTGCGGCAGCACTGGGATACCGGCGTCAAGCTGGCGCAGATGCTGGCGCAGCATCCCCTGGTAGCGCGCGTGATGCATCCCGCACTGCCCGGCGACCCGGGCCATGCGCTCTGGAAGCGCGACTTCCTGGGAGCCAGCGGATTGTTCGCCATCGAAACGATCCCCATGCCCGCGCCGGCATTCGCCCGCTTCATCGATCAACTGCGCCTGTTCGGCATCGGATTGTCCTGGGGTGGCTATGAAAGCCTGGTGCTGCCGATGGATGCGCCGAAACGCAGCGCCTCGCCCTTTGAAGTCAAAGGAAGGATCGTACGCATTCATGCCGGCCTGGAAGACAGTCAGGATCTGATAGCCGATTTGCAGCAGGCGCTGCAATGCGCTTCGGACTCTCTCGCCGTGTCTGGGCAGGCCGTGGAGGCAGGTATTTAAGATCCGGACACCGCAAATCGCCGACTTAAGCAGTCTGCCAAATAACCAGTGCCAATGAGCACAAGCTTGACGAATTTTGCGAAACAATCGATGCTGCTTGCATCAATCAGAGAATAATCGACTTATCAATACCTTTGGAGGAGGATGCCATGGATCTACAAATTGCCGGCAAGCACGCTCTTGTCTGCGGCGCAAGCCAGGGAATGGGCAAAAGCTGCGCCCAGCTTCTAGCCAAGGAGGGTGTCAACCTGACCTTGGTCGCACGCAATGAAAGCGCGCTCGAGAAAATAGCGCAGAGCCTGCGCAACGACTACGGCATAAAGGTAGACGTCCTGAGCAGCGACCTTTCCAAGCCTGAAGGGCGCAGCAAGGTACTGGCGCACTGCGGCAATCCGGACATCCTCATCCATAACGGCGGATGGCCCGATACCGACGGCGACTACAGTGCATGGACCCGCGAAGACTGGCTGAATGCGATCGATGCCATGTTCCTGTCCCCGGTCGAACTCATTACAGGCGTGGTGGGAGGCATGGTCGAACGAAAGTTCGGCCGCATCGTTGCAATCACCTCGCGCTTCGTCAAAGAACCCAAGCTCGGCCTCTCCCTGTCCGTCAGCCCTCGTCTGGGCCTGTCCGGATTCATGACCGCCCTTGCGCACGAAGTGGCGCCGCACAACGTCACGCTCAATACGGCACTGCCCGGCATCATCGCCACCGAAACGCAATATCAGCATGGCCGCGATCTGGCGGCGCAATCCGGCAAGACTTTCGAGGAAATCTGGAAGGAACGCTCTTCGACCAACTCCGCGGGGCGTTTTGGAGAACCCGACGAGTTTGCTTCGCTGTGCGTGTATCTGTGCTCGGCGCCTGCCGGATTCCTGACGGGTCAGCACATCTTGTGCGACGGGGCTGGCTATCCCGGTATTTTTTGATTCGGTTGTCACCAGGCGCCTGTTGCACGCGGTAGGGCGCCTTTCATCCATGGATGCATCTTAGACACGCAGAGGAAATCATGAAAAAGACAACGTTGCTGAAAATGGCCGCGGTATTTCTGAGCACCACCGCCATTGCCCATGCCCAGTATCCCGACCAGCCCATCAGGATCATCGCTCCCTTCGCCGCGGGCGGCTCCGTCGACATCGTCGCCCGCATGGTGGGAGATCCGCTGGGCAAGGCCCTGGGCACGCCTGTCGTCGTCGAGAACAAGTCCGGCGCATCAGGCATGATCGGCACCCAGCAGGTTGCCAGCGCGAAACCCGACGGCTATACCCTGCTGGCCAACTCATCGATTCATGTGATCGTCCCTAGCCTGTATCCCAAGATCACCTACGATGCGCTCAACGATCTGCAGCCCGTCAGCCAGATCACGCTTGTACCGCTGGTGCTGGTTGCATCTCCATCCGCACCGTTCAAGGATGTGAAGGAAATGATCGCCTGGGGAAAGCAGCAGGCCAGCGGCATGAGCTACGCGTCCGCGGGTAACGGCTCGACGCCGCACCTGGCCGGCGAAATGCTGGGCGAGGCTACCGGCGTCTCGGTGGTGCATGTCCCTTACAAGGGCAGCGGCGCGGCAATGCTGGATGTCATGGGCAATCAGGTGCCGGTCATGTTCGACGCCCTGACCGCGGTCATGAGCCATATCCAGGGCGGCAAGCTGAAAGCCCTGGCCGTCGCTTCGCCGCAGCGCGTCCCCACCCTGCCCGATGTCCCCACATTCGCGGAGCTGGGCTACCCTCAGTTCGACCTGAGCACCTGGCATGGCATCTGGGCTCCCAAGAATACGCCCAAGGAGATCGTCGACAAACTGTCCGGCGAGCTTGCCCGCATCAGCCACGAGCCCGACATGCGCAAGCGCATCGAGGACCTGGGCGGCCAGCCGGTCGGCAACTCGCCGGAAGAGTTCGACGCATTCGCGCGTTCCGAACACAAAAAGTGGGGCGACATGATCAAGCGCTTCAACGTCGTGCTCGAATAATCACCCGGAGGTTTCCACCGCAATGGACGTCATCGTTCTCGGCGCCGGCATCATCGGCGTCACCACCGCCTGGTATCTGAGGCAGAACGGGCACAATGTCCGTGTTCTGGAGCGGCGCGAACAGGCCGGCCTGGAAACCAGCTTTGCCAATGCGGGCCAGGTGTCTGCCCATCTTGCAGACCCCTGGGCCAACCCAAGCACGCTGAGCTCGGTCTTCACATGGCTTTTCCGCGACGATACGCCGCTGGTATTCCGTCCGAAAGCGGACATCCATCAATGGTCGTGGCTGTTCAAGTTCCTGCGCGAATGCCCCGCCAGCCGGTACAACCGCAATCTCGTCCACCTGGCCAACCTGGGCGTCTACAGCCGCACGTCGCTGCAGGAGCTGCGCGCGCGGACCGGCATCGAATACGACGGGCGGCAGCGAGGCATCCTGCTTTTCTTCACCGAAGACGACAAGCTGCAGGGCGCTGCGGCCGCCGCCAGGCGCCTGGCGGCTTCGGGATTGCGCCGCGAAGTACTGAGCGCGGAACAATGTCTGGAGATCGAGCCCTCCCTTCAGTCGATACGCAGCGAATTGAAGGGAGGCATCTACTC
This sequence comes from Paracandidimonas soli, assembly GCF_004342005.1. Lineage (GTDB taxonomy): Bacteria > Pseudomonadota > Gammaproteobacteria > Burkholderiales > Burkholderiaceae_B > Paracandidimonas > Paracandidimonas soli. Next base: position 51,138 of record NZ_SMBX01000001.1, on the reverse strand, counting down.
CCGTTATGACGAAACGGGCGACGCGTTCAAGTTCACGCAACGCCTGGCGGAGCTTGCCCGCGACGCGGGCGTGCAGTTCGATTACGGCTGCGCCATAAAACGCATCGATGCGGCCGGAAACGGCATACAGGCCATCGAGGTGCAGCAAGCCGATGGCCGTACGGAGCGCTGTACGGCGGACCAGTACGTACTGTGCCTGGGGCCGGCATCCGCGCCCATGGCGCGCAAGATCGGCGTCAACCTGGACATCTATCCGGTCAAGGGATACAGCGTCACCCTGCCGGTGCGCGAGGGCGCCCTGGCCGTCGGCATGGGCCTGACGGACGCCGCCCAGAAGATGGCATTCTCCCGCCTGGGCGATCGGGTGCGCGCCACGGCCATTGCCGAAATCGCCGGCTATGAGCGCTCGATCGACCAGAAGCGCTGCCTGCAGATCGTTGCCAATGCCCAGCGTCTGTTTCCCGATGCGCTCGACGTCGATCAGGCGCAATATTGGGCTGGCCTGCGTCCCATGACTCCCAGCAACCTGCCGATCATCGGGCGCAACGACCGGTACCGCAATCTGCTGATCAACGCCGGGCACGGCACCATCGGCTGGACGCAATCCTGCGGATCGGCGCGTGCCATTTCCGACATCATCGAGGGCCGCCGGCCCGATTGCGACTACCCATTCATCGGCGCGATACGCTGATACCATCCATGGAGAGCAGTATGAACAAACGTGAACGCGTCATGGCGGCGATCAAGGGACAGCCTGTCGATCGCGTCCCTTTCAGCATGTGGCTGCATGACTTTACGCGCGAATATTCGGCGCAGGCCCTGAGCCAGGAAACCCTGCGCCTGTACCGGGCCTACGACTGGGACTTCCTCAAGCCGCAATCACGACCCTATTGCTTCAACGAGCTCTGGGGACAAGAGTTCGTCTCCAATGAGCGCGCGCAGTTTCCCATTGTCACCCGCTACGGCGTGCAGCGCGCGGAAGACATTGCCGATCTTCCCGCGGTCGACGCCAGCGTCGGCGCCCTGGCCGAGCAGCTCGAAGCCTACCAGCAAGTCCGCTCGGCTGTCGGGCCGGACGTTCCCATCGTGGCGACGATTTTCGCGCCCTTGATGGTTGCGGGCTTCATGGCCGAGAACGGTCCCGCCGAAATGCGCCGCCTGATGAGCGAGGCCCCCGAGAAACTCGAACGCGGCCTGCAGACGATCGCCGATGCCCTGGCCCAGCACACGCGCCGCTGTATCGAAGGCGGAATGGACGGGATCTTCTATGCGACCACCGCGGCAACGTGTGCGCAAATGACCCCGGAGCAATTCGAGCGTTTCCAGACACCGTTCGACCTGCAGGTCCTGGAAGCCGCACAAGGCGCACCATTCAATATCGTACATATGTGCGGCGACGGCATTCTGGCGGACCAGTTCGTGAAATACCCGGTCGACGTATTCAGCTGGGCGACGTCTCCCGGCAATCCTTCATTGATGGAAATGCACAACAAGACCGGACGCGCCGTGCTGGGCGGCCTGCCCGGAAAACCCGCCTTCGGCAATATGACCCCGTCCGAAATCCAGGCGCATGCGCGCCGCTCCCTGGACGAAATGGGCGGGCGCTACCATCTGCTGGGGCCCGACTGCTCGGTCAATCCGGGCGTGGATCCCGCCCTGCTTGCGGCAGTCAATGAAGTCGATCTGACGGTGCGCCGGAGCTGACCGCGCTCCGGTTGGCAAAACGCCGGTAGAAAGCAAAGGCGGCACAGGTTGGAACCTGTGCCGCCTTTGGTCTTTCATGCAGCAAGCGGATCACCGCATGCTGCGGAAAGAGTGAGTCCTCTTCAGCGCAGCGGCGTGCGGCCGACGTTGATCAGCAGCTTGCGATGAGTCTCGACGAGTTGAGCGAAATAGGCGGCCACCTGCTCGCGATCGACCATAGGCTCCAGCACCAGACGGCCTTCGGCTTCCAGGCGGTCGCGGATGTTCTGATCGTTCACGGTTGCGGCAATCGCGTCGCGCAGCACCTTCACCACCTCTTCGGGCGTATCGGCGCGCATGTAGTATCCGCCCGGAATGGTATAGACGAAGTCGGACAGCAAGGCGTTCTGGTCGATGGTGGGCAGATTCTTCACAGGGGGCGGAAGACGCTTCGAGAACGTCGTCATGATCTTGAAGCGGCCCTGTTGCACCAATTCCTCCATGCTGCGCTGGTAGGGAAGAATCGCAAAATCCACCTGGCCTCCGGCCAGCGCCTGCAATGCCGGGGCCCCGCCCGGATAAGGCACATGCAGGAACTCGGCCCCGATGCGCTTGCCCATCGCGTCGCCCATCATGTGGTAAAGCGAATCGATGCCGACCGTGGCGAACGACAGGCTTTCCTTCGATGCGCGCGCATATTCGATGAACTCATCCAGATTGCCGACGGGAAGGTCTGTCTTGGTCAGCAGGACCAGATTGGTCTCGTGCACAGGCCCGATCAGTTGGAAGTCTGTCGGCTCAAAGGTGGCTGCAGGATTGAGCAGCGATCCAATGATGATCTCCTGCGAGGTGCCGGTCAGGAATGTGTAGCCGTCGGCCGGGGCCCTGAGCACGCGGGCGGCGCCGATGAGGCCGGTGGCTCCGGCAACGTTCTCGACGATGATCCGCTGGTTCAGGTGCTTGCTCATGGTTTCGGTGAAAAACCGGGTCGCCACGTCCGCCGGCCCACCGGCGGGATATGGAACAACCACCGTCACCGGCCTCGAGGGATAGGATTCGGCAGCCATGGCGGGCATGCCGCCAAGCGTAGCGTACCCGATGGCGGACAGAGCAGCGGCGAGAAGGGTTCGTCGGTTTTGATTCATCATGGCAGGTTTGTCTCCTGGAAATACGGGATGGTTGGTTTTGATTGTCGATAAAGGTTCGTCGGCTGACAGCCTCAGTCTGACAGTACCGTCAGCGCCAGGCTGGACCAGAACGCCGCTCCGATAGGAAGCGCTTCATCGTTGAATTGATAGTTCGGAGTATGCGCGACGCAACCGCCGTTATCGCCCAGGCCGTTGCCCAGTCGCAGGTAAGCGCCTGGAACATGCTGCATCATGTAGGCAAAATCCTCGCTGCCCATCATGGGATTGCGTTCGTGCACGTTTTCCGCACCGAGCAGCGAGACAGCCACCTGGCGCGCCAGCGCGATCTGTTCCGGATCATTGACGAGGACGGGATAGCATTGCCTGTATTCGATCTCGCATCCGAGCCGATAGCTCTTTGCCTGCATCTGGATGAACTCCTGCAGGCGCGAGCCGACGGATTCGCGCACCGCCGGATCTAGCGTCCTGATGCCGATCTTCAGTACGGCGGTTTCGGGTATCGTGTTGAATACGGTGCCGCTGTTCAAGGCGCCGACGGTTATCACCGCCGACTTCAGCGCATCGACTTCGCGCGAGACCAGTGTCTGCAATCCCAGGATGATGCTGGCCGCGCACTGCATCGGGTCGATGCCGAAATGCGGCATGGCTCCGTGCGCCGACTTGCCCGTCAGCGTAACTACCGCCGTATCGAATGCGGCCATGGCGGGACCTGCGCTGAACGCCATTTGCCCCACGGGCAGGCCGGGAGTGTTATGCAGCGCAAAAATACGGTCGCATGGATATTTTTCGAACAGACCGTCCTCGATCATGCGCAGGGCGCCGCCCTGGTTTTCTTCGGCGGGCTGGAAGATAAGATTCAACGTACCGTTGAAGTCTACGCTTTCCGCAAGATAGCGGGCGGCGCAAAGCAGCATGGAAGTATGGCCGTCATGACCGCAGGCATGCATTTTCCCGGGCACCGTGCTGGCATAGGGCAAGCCGGTGCGCTCTTGAATCGGCAAAGCATCCATGTCGGCGCGGATGCCCAGGCGCTTCGATCCATTTCCCTTGCGCAATTGGCCTACCAGGCCGGTGATGCCCAATCCGCGCTCTACAGAGTAGCCCCATCGTTGCAGGCACTCCGCCACCAGATCGCTGGTGCGCTCCTCTTCGTAGGCCAGCTCCGGATAAGCATGGATCTGGCGGCGAATGGCTACCATTTCCGGTGCGATTTTCTCGATTTGCTGAATGATGTCCGGCTTTGACATGCTTTTTTTCAATCCTTGACCTTGACTGCAGGTTGGCGTGATCGGACACCTGGCACCGTTTTTCCGAAAACAGCTGCACTACGGCCTTTCCACGTAAACGGAGATTATAATTTTTAATATCTGAAATAAACTATCAAATAAAATTCAAGGTATCGATAAAAATAGCAAATAAATCCATTTTTAGAGATATCATTAAAAATAATTTTTCTCTCAATTCATCCGAAAGACCAAATGCAGGATGCCGCGGCATGCACCGCGGCGCCAACGGAGACTGATCCATGCTGGATAAGATCGACAAATTGATTCTGCTGCACTTGCAGCGAGATGCATCACTGTCCCTGCAGCAGCTCAGCGAGCTGGTCCACCTGTCGCCCACGCCTTGCTGGCGGCGCGTGCAGAAACTGGAGCAAGATGGCTACATCCGGGCGCGCGTCGCGCTGCTGGAACCCCGCAAGCTGAATGTCGGCGTCACTGTCTTCGTCGCCATCCGCACGACGGAACACAACGATCAGTGGATGCAAAAGCTGTGCGATGTGGTCAAGGATATTCCCGAGATCGTCGAGTTCTACCGCATGAGCGGAGATACCGATTACCTGATGCGTGTCGTGGTGCCCAACGTCGAAGGCTACGACAATATCTACAAACGTCTCGTCAGCAGGCTGGACTTCGCCGGCATATCCTCCAGTTTCGCCATGGAACAGATCAAATATACGACCGCCCTGCCCCTGGACTATGTCTAGCTCCATACGAACAAGCCGCCATCAGCCTGCTGATATACCGCACGAAACACACTCCCCCAGAAACCCGCATATGAACGTTACCGCCCATTTCCGCGCCAGGCCCGTGGCCGGCGCTTCCCTTGGCATTCTCGTCCTAGATACCCGCTTCCCCCGCCTGCCGGGCGATATCGCCCATGCGCGCACCTGGCCGTTTCCCGTCCAGTACAAGGTAGTACGCGGGGCAAGCATCGAGAAGGTCGTGCATCGCGGAGCCGAAGGGCTGCTGCCGCTGTTTCTCGATGCAGCGCGGGAACTGGTGGACATGGGCGTGGACGGCATCGCGACTTCCTGCGGCTTTCTGTCCATTTTCCAGAAGGAACTGGCGGAGCAATGCCCGGTGCCTGTCGCAGCATCGTCGCTGCTGCAGGTGCCGCTGGTCCAGCGCCTGCTGCCGTCGAGCCGGCGCGTGGGCGTCCTGACCTTTGCGGCCGAACGCCTGAGCGCGGCCCATCTGCAGGCCTCCGGCGCACCTCCGGATACGCCCCTGGGCGACGTTCCGGCAGACTCCGAGTTCCGCCGTTCACTGCAGGAAGGGCGGGCTGCCGACCCCTCGGTGCTGCGCGCGGAAGTGATTGCCGCCGCGCAAGACCTCGTGCAGCGGCATCCGGATATTGGCGCTCTGGTCGTGGAATGCACGAACATGCCGGCCTACTCCGCCGATCTGCGCGAACACCTGGGCATGCCGGTCTACGATATCGTCAGCCTGGTCGAATGGTTTCACGCAGGCCTGCAGCCGCGCAGATTCGGCTGAGAAACGCCACGAAAGCACATCAGCCGTAGCGATTCTCCAGCGTCAGGCCCCGCATATCGATCCCGGGCGTGCGACCCGCCACGATATCCGCGACGATCCTGCCTACGCCCGCGGCCTGCGTCCAGCCATTCGAGCCCTGTCCGCACGCCAGGAAGATCCCCTTGTGCGGGGTGGCGCCAAGATATCCGGGGCCGTCCGGCGTCATGGGCCGCAGCCCGCACCAGCCCTCCGCCGTCGAATAATCGCCCGCCCCCGGGAACAGCCGCTGCACCGTATCCCGCACGAACCCCGTCTTTGCGGGATCCGCCCAGGCCTTGTGATCGGAGATCTCGGCAATTCCTGCCGCGCGCAGGCGCGTTCCCAGGCGCGTCACCATGATCTTGCTGTGCTCGTCCATCACGCAGGAGCGCGGCGCCGCCTCATCGTCGGCAATCTCCATCGTGATGGCATAGCCTTTTACCGGATACACCGGCAGACGGATCCCCAAAGGCCGCAGCAGCTGCGGCGCGTCGCTGCCCGTAGCCACCACCACGGCATCCGCCGCCAGGCTGCGGCCATCGGCCAGGCGCACGGCGCAGTCCTGCCCGGGCTTGCCCGGCGCCAGCGCGTCGACACGGGTCCCGAAATGGAATTCGACGCCGCGCTCGCGCAGCCACTGCTCCAGCCCCTGGGCCAGCAAGTGGCTGTCCCCTGTCGCATCCTCCATCAGATGCAGCCCGCCCGTGAACGTGGCCGAAGCCGACCGCAGCGCGGGCTCCAGTTCGAGAACTCGCTGCGCATCCACCAGCGCATGCGCGACGCCGAAGCGCGACAGTACCTGTGAAGATTGCCGCGCCAGAGCCAGTTCCTCTTCCGTCTGGAACACCTGCAGCACTCCGCCCTGATTGAAGTCGTGCACAATGCCCGTATTCTCGCGCAGATCCTTCAGGCAGACGCTGCTGTACTGCGCAATGCGCTGCATGGTGCTTTTGTTTCTGGCGAAGCGCGCTTTCGTGCAATTGCGGGCAAAGCTTGCCAGCCACGTCAGTTGGTCCATGCTGGCGCGAGGCTTCCATTTCAGCGGCGCATGCTCTTCGAACAGCCAGCGCAGCGCCTTGCCCATCATGCCGGGAGCCGCCCACGGCCCTGCGAAGCCGGGACACAGGCCGCCCGCATTGCCGCGGCTGGTTTCGCGCGCAGGCCCATCCTGGCGGTCCACGACGACGACGTCCATTCCCGCCTGCTGCAGCGCATAAGCGGAACACATGCCGACGATGCCGGCTCCCAGGACGATGACCTTCATGCCATGTCTCCGATAGGAGCTGCGCGGCGGTTGGCGGACTTGGGCTGGCTGGCCTTGCCTGCGGCAAGCGGCGAATGAATGGCGACTCCTGCAACGTGCATTGCGTGCGGTGCGATCAAGGAAGGTTCTGACACGGTCAATCCTGAAATGCCTGGTAGGGGAAAGAAAGAAGCAACTTCGCGCCAGTAAACCACCGGACATGGAAAGAATCAACGCGATATCGGACAGGAAGGTGCGCCCGAATGTCGCTCCAAAACGCCTTATTGGTAATACCAGTATTTGAAATTATCAGAAAATACTATTTTTGTTCTTCTTTTTCCTGTATAAATCACGAAATAGACAAGATTTGGTCATACCAAGCTATGCAATCCACCGACACTCGCCTCTCCGACCAGATCGCCCATACCCTCCAGCGCCTCATCCATGACCGGCAACTGAAGCCTGGTGATCGCCTGCCGTCGGAACGCACGCTGGCGGAGCAACTGGGCGTGTCCCGTCCTCCCGTCCGGGAAGCCATACGCACGCTGGCCGGGCAAGGCCTGCTCACCACGCGGCGCGGCGGGGGCACCTATCTGCAGACAGATCTCCTCAACTGGCCGGAAACACGCATACAACCCCTGGCCGGCCTGCTGCAGGACGACATCCAATATCACTACGACGTGCTGGAAGCCCGGCACACGCTGGAAAGCGATACCGCATGGTATGCGGCCATGCGCGCCACGCAGCAGGACAAGGACAGTATCTTGCGCTGCCTGGACGACATGCTGGAACAGCAGGCCGGCGGCAATGCCGTCCTGACCGCCCGCGCCGACGCCCGCCTTCACCTCGCCATCGCCGAGGCCTCGCACAACCTGGTGCTGGTGCAGATCATGCGCGGCCTGTTCGACGTGCTGCTCTCGTCCATAGAAAAAAGCCTGGGCGCCATGTTCCAGCCGGATGCGCACGGCACCATCGACGAACTCACGCTGCAGCACAGAAGCCTGGTGCAGGCCATCCTGGAAGGCGACGCCGAGCGCGCCCGCGACACCATCCGCCATCACCTCGAATTCGTACAGCAAACCATACGCACACGCGAAGACGACGAGGCCCGTCGCCGGCGCGCTCACCGACTTTCCTCTTCACGGACGCTCTCATGATCATTTCAGCCGCAACCGACTATCGCGAAGCCGCCAGGCGCCGCCTGCCGCCGTTCCTGTTCCACTACATCGACGGCGGCGCCTATGCCGAGCACACCCTGCGCCATAACGTCGAGGATCTTTCCGGAGTGGCGCTGCGCCAGCGCGTGCTGAAAGATATGTCGCAGCTCGATCTGAGTACAGAGCTGTTCGGCGAGCAGCTTGCCCTCCCTGTTGCGCTCGCACCCGTAGGGCTGTGCGGCATGTTCGCTCGCCGCGGCGAGACGCAGGCGGCACGCGCCGCCGACAAGCACGGCATCCCGTTTACGCTGTCTACCGTTTCCGTCTGCTCGATCGAAGAGGTCGCTCCCGTCATGAAGCGTCCCATGTGGTTCCAGCTGTATGTGCTGAAAGACCGCGGCTTCATGAAGAATGCGCTGGAGCGCGCCAAGGCGGCGGGGTGCTCGACGCTGATCTTTACGGTGGACATGCCCGTGCCGGGCGCGCGCTACCGCGATGCACATTCGGGCATGAGCGGCCCCAATGCAGCGATGCGCCGCTATCTGCAGGCCGTTACCCGGCCAAACTGGTCATGGGATGTCGGCCTGCATGGCAGGCCGCACGATCTGGGCAATATCTCGGCTTATTTCGGCAAACAGATCGGCCTGGAGGACTACATGGGCTGGCTGGGCGCCAACTTCGATCCATCCATCTCCTGGAAGGACCTGGAATGGATCCGCGACTTCTGGGAAGGCCCGATGGTAATCAAGGGCATCCTCGATCCCGATGACGCGCGCGATGCAGTGCGCTTCGGCGCGGACGGCATCGTGGTTTCCAACCACGGCGGCCGCCAGCTCGACGGCGTGCTGTCGTCCGCGCGAGCATTGCCGGCCATCGCCGATGCGGTGAAAGGGCAGTTGAAGATCCTGGCCGATTCCGGCGTGCGTTCCGGCCTGGATGTCGTGCGCATGCTGGCGCTGGGCGCCGACAGTGTCATGCTCGGCCGCGCCTTCATCTATGCATTGGCCACGGCGGGCGAAGCCGGCGTGGCCAATCTGCTGAACCTGATCGAAAAAGAGATGCGCGTGGCCATGACGCTGACCAGCACGAAGAGCGTCGCCGAAATCAGCCCGGACCTGCTGGCGAAGGCCGTACAGGCATAGGATCAAGCCGGCCGCAAGGGGATGTCGCGGATCTTCTCATGGATCCACGCTTCCCAATGCAGCAGATCCGCGTCGGCCTCATAACCGGCTATCAGCCGCACTCCCTGATTTTCCTCCTGCACCGGCATTTCCCTTGCGTAAGAGATTGGTCCAAAATTGTAATTTATTCAATTAATGGAACATTCTTAGCAAGGGATTTCCCTTACGGAAGCAGACCGACGCAAAAGCTCCCCATCTCCGGCATACTCTCAAAAATCTGGAATCTCATTCATCAACAGCCATATGGCAGGGAAAATCGCCGAAAACACAGCTTCCTGAGCCTCGAACCATGATCGTGCAGCCTGCTTGGATATGGTGCATTCCAGGCAAAAACCGCTTGACCCATTTTTGGTACAAATCTATATTTCAGTACCATACCGTCATCAATCGGCCTGATGCCCGACGCCAGACGCCATCTGCCCTTGCGGCAAACATTTCCGGAGAATCCCATGCTGAATACGATTGGCTGTAGGCTCCATCCCTTCCTCCAGAAAAAGCTGGCGGCAACGGCATTTGCCGCATCCATGATCATTGCCGTCCCTCTGGCGGCCGGGCCCGCCCATGCAGCGGACGACTACCCCTCCCGCCCGGTTTCCCTGGTTCTCGCCTATCCGCCCGGCGGCGCGGTGGACTTCGTCGGGCGCCTGCTGGCGCGCAACCTGGAGTCCGCGCTCGGCCAGACCGTCATCGTGGAAAACCGTCCCGGCGGAGGCAGTGTCATCGGCACCAGCGTGGTCACGCGCGCCCAGCCGGACGGATATACACTGCTGCTGGCGGATCCGGCCCTCATCATCAATCCCAGCTTCATGAAAAGCGTCCCCTACGACGCCAAGAAGGATCTGGTCCCGATCTCCACCGTCACGGTCTCGCCCCTGGTGCTGGTCGTGCCCGGCGAATCCAAGCTGAAAACGCTGGACGACCTGATCAAGGAAGGCAAGAGCAGGAGCAGCGGCCTGAATTTCGCATCGGCAGGCCTGGGCACCACGCCGCACATGGCGGGCGAGCTTCTCAAGGCAAGGACGGAGACCAACCTGGTGCACGTGCCTTACAAGGGCAGCGGCCCCGCCATGACCGATCTGGTCGCGGGCCTGGTGGACTTCGCGTTCGCCACGCAGCCCGCCGCCGTGTCGTACATCGGAGCAAACCGCCTGCGCGGGCTGGCCACGACCGGCGCCGAGCGCAGCAAACGCCTGCCGGACCTGCCGACCATCAGTGAAACCGTCCCCAACTTCAACGTACAGTTCTGGACCGCGCTGTTCGCGCCCGGCGGCACGCCGCAACCCGTCCTGGACAAGCTGAACGCCGCGGTACGAAAGACACTGGAAACGCCGGACGTGCTGGCGGCGCTTGAAAAAGCGGGAGAGAACCCCGTATACATGCCGCTGGACGAGGCCTCTGCCTTCATCGCGAAAGAAGAACAGATGTGGAGCAAGGTCGTCGCCGACGGCAACCTGAAGCAGAACTGATCCTTCCCGCTCCCAAACGAAAAGTCCGGCCGGATGAGCCGGCCCCGAGAAACCGGACATAGATAGCGCCGGTCTTCAGGGACCGGTCCGGAAGCCGGGCTTTTCCATTGCCGCCCCGCCCAGGAAGCGGCAAGGGTGCCGCCTCCTTCCGGCAGGGCGGCATCGCTAGATCTTCACACCGCTTTTGCGGATCACGTCTTCCCACATGGCGGCTTCGCCCTCGATGAACGCCGCGGTTTCCTTCGCCGGCAACGGCATGGCCGCATTTCCCCCTTCCCTGAAGGCGGTCTGGATCTCGGGCTTGCCCAGTGCTTCCCGCGCGGCGGCCTCCAGCGCCGCGACGATGGGAGCGGGTGTTCCTCCGGGAACGAACAGGGACGTCCAGAAATACACCTCGAACTCGCCGAAGAGCTCGTCCAGCGTGGGAAGATCCGGAAACTCTTCGCTGCGCTCCTTGCCTGTGGTGGCGACGCCTACCGCACGGCCCTGCTCAAGATAGGGCCTGGCCGACGCGATGGTCGTGAAGACCAGATCGACCTGGCCTGCGACCAGGTCCGCCATGGCGGGGCTTCCGCTGCGATACGGCACGTGCATCAGCGGCGCCTGCGTTTTCAGCCGGAACAGCTCGCCCGTCATGTGCGCCGCCGTTCCCACGCCCGCCGATGCGAAAGTCAGGCCTTTCTCTTTCGTCTTGGCCTCAGTGACGATGTCCTGTACGGTATCCGCCTTCAGTGCCTGGCTTTTCACCAGGATGTAGGGAGCGCGGCTCACCATCGATACCGGCGCCAGGTCGTTACGGAAGTCATACGGCGCGGGATCCGCCAGCAAGGCATTGATGACGAGCGCGGCATCCGCCAGCAGCAGGGTGTAGCCGTCGGCGGGAGCGCGCATGGCGGCCTTGATGCCGACCAAGGATCCCGCTCCCGACCGGTTCTCGATGATCACGGACTGCCCGAGCGCCCGGTCCAGCGCCTGGGCGAAGTGGCGGCCGATATTATCCACGCCGCCGCCCGGGCCGAACGGCACGATCAGCGTGATGGGACGCTCGGGATAATTCGCAGCCATGGCCGGACGCGCCAGGGACGCGGCAGCCAGGCCGCCCAACGCCGCCTTCATGATGCGGCGGCGGGAAAAACTCACAGCATTGATTCCAGACATGATGCTCCCCTGTTTTCAGGATGAAAGAAATCCGGCATCTGGCGAATGTGGATGTATCGGTGATGCATGCCTGCCGGCCCCTGCTCGACTACCATATTTGATATTTATATTATTTTTGGAACAATCCGGGCGCAATGACCCGTCAATGGCGGCGCCACGCGCCAAAAGCGGAAATCAGTCTTGGGCTACACGCCGGGACCACAGCCCCCAGGCGCGGTCGATGGCTGCTGGCGGCAGCTGGCTGGCGCGCTGGATTTCCCCCGCCGTCAGGCCAGGCGCGTCTCCCAGCGCCAGGGCGCGATACAGCAGCTCGGCATTGCGGCTGGCCGCAACCGCGCGGAACACCATTTCCCTGAGGGAAACGCCGCTGACGGTCGCGCCATGATGCCGCATCAGCACGATCCAGGCATCGCCCATCGCCCGCGCCAGCGAAGCGCCCTGCTGCGCATTGACGACCAGCAGGTTGGTATCCCCGAATTCATCCCGGCTGTCCCACAGCGGAACTTGGCCGCCGATCAGCGCTCCATGCTGGTAGACGGGCACCAGGGGCCGGCCCGTGATGCAAAAAGGCATGACCGCCGGGCTGTGGTGGTGGCAGATGGCCTGCACATCCGGCCGCAGGCGATAGATTTCGCCGTGGATGTAGCGCTCGCTGTACTGCGCCGCCGACAGGGGTTCTACCGGCTCGGAGTCCGGCCCGTATTCGACGATATCGTCCGGCCGCACCAGTTCGGGCGCACAGGAGACCGACAGCAGGAAATTCCCGCTGCGCCCGGGATGCCGCACGCTGACATGGCCGAATGCATCCAGGATGCCTTCATTGGCAAGGATATGGTTTGCCAGCGCCAGCTCCTGGCGGCAATCCTGGTGCGTAGAGTGCATGCGCGGCTCCCTTCGGTATCAACGGAAAATCATCATGGCCTTGCCCGCTTGCGCGGGCGCGCCTTCGCCTCCGGCGGGCTGGCCGGATCGGCCTCCGGCAAGGGCGCGGCGTCCAGCAGATTGTGCAGATGCTCTGCCGCGGCCGGCCCCTTGATCGCGGTCTTCCAGGCATCCTTGACGATCTTGTCGTGCAGCTTGAGCGCCTCCGGCGCCGATGTCAGCATGGCCACGCCGACGCGGATATTGGGCTGTTCCCCCAGCCTGAACGGACTGATCGTCAGGGTGCTGCGGTCCGCCTGCCGGAATATCTGGAATCCGTTGAGCGGCAATGTGTCCGTCACCAGGCCGATCTGCACGCCCAGGTTGTCGTCCTCGATCAGGCCCGCCAGGTGCTCGATCTCCTGCCTGGCCCACAGCCTGCGCTCCGCGCGCACGGACTCGGGAAGCTCCCGCCGGCCCATCAGGCCGCCGTGGAGAAAGCGCGCGATCTGGTCGGCGGAAATCAGGTTCACAATGCTCGGCCTGCGCCGCATGTAAGTACGCTTGCGGTGGTGCAGGATTTCCATCACCTGCGCCACATCGGCCAGCATCTTGCCGCGCTGGGGAATATCGTCCGGCACCGATTCGCGCAGCACCTGCTCCAGCGCCGACTCGAAACGCTCCGAGGCCAGCAGAAACGACACCGGACCGGCCAGCACGATGATCTGGTCCGCCTTTTCCTCCAGCTGCCGGGTGCGCTCGAAATAGCTCACCGCCGAGGCCATGTACTCGATACCCACGCCAAGCAGCGTCGGCATGGATACCTCCAGAAGCTCGGACAGGCACTGCAGGGTGTCGATCTTGGCGATTTCCCCTTTTTCCACCCTGTACAGCGCCGTGCGGGAAATGCCGATCTTCTGCGCCACCTCGTCGGCGCTGTAGCCCGAAGCCATCCGGAACGCCTTGACTCGCTGACCTATTTCTTCGTATCGCCAACGCATACGAACTCTCCTGGAAACATACTATTGTTCGATCATGATCAATAGACCAGATAGTACAATAATGATCCATTTTTGGTACAAATCCTCGATGCTCATTCAGGGGCATTAGGCAGCAGTACCTGGCGCCCCTTTCCGGTACGGTCGCGCAAGGCGGCCAGCGCTTCCTTCACCTTGCGCAGCGGATACGTGGTCACGGGCAGGGAGCCCAGCTTTCCTTCGGAATGCAGCCGGAAGATTTCCTCCATGCAGTGCGCCATTTTCCCGGGCGTGCGCTTGCGGTAGTCGCTGACCTGCAGCCCGCTGACCTCGATATTCTTGACCAGCAGGTAGTTCACCTTGACGCTGGGGATCTTGCCCGCCGCGAATCCAATGACCACCAGCCTTCCGCACCACGCCACGGCGCGGATCGCCGCATCGAAATACTTGTCCCCCAGAGGATCCAGCACCACGTCCGCGCCCTTGCCGTCCGTCAATGCATACACCTGTTCGCGCAGGCCATTGCGCAAGTCCGGAACGGACAGATCGATGCAATCGTGCGCGCCCGCCTCCTTCACCAGATCGGCCTTGCCCGGGTCGGAAATGCCAGCGATCACATGCATGCCGTAGGCTTTCGCCAACTGGATGGCCGCCAGGCCGACGCCTCCGGACGCGCCCAGCACCAGCACCGTCTCTCCGGCAACGGCGCGGCCGCGCTCATGCAGGGCGAACCATGCCGTGTCGTAGGCCAGCGCCATGCCGGCGGCATCGACGAACGGCAGGCCATCGGGCAGGCGGAAGCACTGTGATGCGGCGACTAGAGCCTTCTGTGCATACCCGCCATGCTCGGCCAGCGTCAGGACGCGGTCCCCCACCTTCAGGTTATCGACGCCATCGCCCAGCGCCGAGACGACGCCCGTCGGCAGCTTTCCCGGGACGAATGGACGTTCCGGCAGGAACTGGTACTTGCCGCTGATGACCAGCAGGTCCACGAAATTGGCGGCTGTGGCCTGCACGTCGATCACCACTTCTCCCGCCGCCGGCACCGGATCGGCGATGTCTTCCACGACCAGATCTTCGACGGAACCAAACGAACGTATGACAACGGCCTTCATCCTGCCACCTCCTGGGAATGGGAAACCTGCTGCGTGCTGAACGTCCCGCGCCCCACCGCCAGGCAAGCCCGGGATGCGCCGCGCACCTCCACATCGACCCGCGCGATCGAGCGCCCCACTTTCAGCGTACGCGCTGTGACGTACAACTCGGCGCCAGGCACCGGCCGCAGGTAATCGATGCGCAGATCCACCGTCGGCGCCATGCGGCCCGTCTGCACTGCTACCGCCGCATGCGCGGCAAGATCAATGACGGCGGCCACGACGCCACCGTGGATATCGTCGCTGTCGCTCGCCCTGCGGAACTCCGGACGATAGGGAACACGGATTTCCACTACGCCGGCCTGCGCATCGGCGGCAACCGGCACCGGCCCCAGAAACGCATGGAAAGGCGGATGCGCCAGTTCATGCGCCAGCCGGGCCATGGCATCCGGCACGCCGTCGGACGGGGCCCGCATCACGAAACCTCCGCGCTGGCAGGCCGGAAGCGGACGGGCGCGAGATCGAGCTCGCCGGCGCGAACCGCTTCGACCAGGTCCCGCTTGAAGATCTTTCCGCTGGCGGTCAGCGGAATTTCATCCAGGATCAGGAAGTACTCGGGCATGTCGTAGCGCGACAGGCCCGACGCATCCAGGTGCGCCAGCACCTCGTCCGCTTCCAGCGCTTCCCGACCGGGCTTGAACATGACGGCCAGGCAGACTTTCTCGCCGAGCCGCTCATCGGGGACCGGCAGCACGGCGGCGCGCAGTATGGACGGATGCTGCATGGCCAGGTTCTCGATCTTCGACGGATAGATATTGTGTCCGCCGCGGATGATCAGGTCTTTCTTGCGCCCGGTGATCGTCAGGTAGCCGTCGGCATCCAGGCGGCCCAGGTCTCCCGTCATGAACCAGCCATGGGAGTTGAATGCCTCCTCCGTCGCCTGCTGGTTGTCGAAATATCCCAGCATCAGGCTGGCGCCGCGCCCGCCGATCTGCCCGACTTCCCCGGCGGGCAGCTCCTGGTCGGGGTCCTCGGTCGACCAGATGCGGACCTCGTAGCCCGGGCAGGATTTTCCCGAGGTGCCGATGATGCGTTCCGGCGTATCGTCGGGCAGCGTGTAATGGTGCGAGCAGGCTTCCGTCATGCCATAGCCGCTCTGCGGCATGACGCCGTGCTCGATCAGTCCCGCCACCACTTCCTGCGGCGCCGAGGCGCCCGAAATGCGGAACCCCTGCAGCCGCCCGATCTTGTTCATGCCGCGATGGCGCAGTTCGGACAGGATATCGATGGCATGCGTCGGCACGCCGAACAGGAACGTGGCGTCCGTCTCCACCAGCCTGTCGACCAGGCTGGCGCCCCGCGCGACATCGTGCAGCACGACTTCGGCGCCCGTGGCGAAAGCGCTGATCATCGCGCCCAGGCCCAGATTGTGGCTCAGCGGGCTCATGGTGTAGAGCACCGAAGACGGGCCGAAATGCCAGTCCGAGGCGATGGCACGAGCGTTGGACAGCAAGGTATTGTCGCTGTGCATCACGCCTTTCGGCTCGCCCGTCGTGCCCGACGTGAAGGCCAGGTAGACGACGCGGTCGGGATCCGTCGAGGGTTCGTCATCCAGCGTCCTTCCGGCGTTCACGAGATCCTCCCCGCCGCCTCCCTGCGCGCCATTGGCATCCAGCCGCAGGACCAGGCGCATGGTCTCCATCTTGCCGACCGCCTCGAAGATATCAGCGCGCGCGGCATCCGCCCCCCACCCCGTCTCGCCGATGAATGCCACGGCCCTTACCCGCTCCATCAGCGCATGCACGTCCGCCACCGTGTGGTCGCGATGCAGCGACGGGCAGCAGGTATAGCCATTGCGCGAGCAGGCGAGCCAGACGATCGCGGTTTCGACGCGGCTCGAAGTCCACAAGCCCACGCGCTGTCCCGCGCGCACACCGCTGTCGTGCAGCCGCGCCGCCAGCGCATCCGCGGCCGCCACAAGATCCGCATACGTCAGCCTGCGATGACTGTCGCGTATGGCATGGCTGTCCGGCCTCGCCTGCGCCTGCGCCAGGGCGCAGGCATAGATCGTGTCGCCGCGCCAGTGCCCCGATGCGTAGAACTGTGTTATCTGCTCTTTGCTGAGCATGGTAAGCACGGTATTTTTCTTGATGGACAAAATGCACTCCTGAGTCCTGAATGATTTCGGCATGCCTTTCCCTAGCGGCTCTGCGCTCAGCGGCTGGAAAACCAGCCGCGGATCGTTGCCCATAGCGACGAGAACATCAATGAAATCCCGCCGATCGGCTTGGCTGCCGGATAGGCCGGCGCGGCGCCGGGCGCCGCCGGCGGCATCCGCCCCTTGGCAAGCAGGGCCGCTGCCGCCGCATAGCCTGCGGCATGGCCCGCGGCAAAACCGGTGGAGAACCCTTCCCTATAGCCTTGCGCGTAGTCTCCGGAAGCAGGCGCAGCAGCCCCCGCAATGCCTTGCGATACCGCAGGCACGGCCTTGGGCGATGGCGTCGCAAGCTGTTCGGGCGTGGCCTGCGGGGACTCGCCGTACTCCTTGTCGTGCGCGATGCGCGCCTCCAGGTTCCTGGCGAACTGGCCGATGATCTGGTTCGCCACGTTCTGGATCAGCCCCACGCCGCGGCCGTATTGCGCCACCGCGCCGGACAGTTCCAGGTCCGTCGTGATCAGTATCTTCGAGCCCGCCGCGCAAGGCTGGCAGCGGAAATCGATGCTGGCCATGGCGCTTCCCCTGCCCTTGGCGTCCGCGCCGCTAGCCTTGATCACGGCCGTCCTGGCCTCGTCGTCGACTTCCTCGAACTTCGCGTCGCAGATGAACGCCAGGCCGACGGGGCCCAGCTTGACGGATACCTTGCCCTTGAACGTGCGCTCATCGATCTTTTCGATCAACTCCGCGCCGGGCATGCAGGGCACGATGGCCTCGACATTCATCAGCAGCGGCCAGGCCTGCTCGGGCGGCAGGGATACCTCGAAACTGTTAGAGAATTGCATCATGCTCCTTTGCTGTCGTTCGGGGAGTTTGGGCGCTGAGCCTTGCCGCGCTGCGCGAGCAGTTGCAGCAGTCTCATGGGCATCACGGGAAGCGCGGTGATGGCGCCGGGCATGCCCAGCGCGTCATCGAGGGCCGCGGCGATCGCCGCTCCCGCCGCATTCGTCCCGCCCTCGCCCGCGCCTTTCAGGCCGAGAGGGTTGAGCGGACTGGGCGCATCCTCCGTGATCATCACATCGACCTGCGGCATCTCGTGGGCCGTCACCATGGTGTAGTCGGCGAACGTCGTCGCCAGCGGCTGTCCCGTTTCGTCGTAGGTGAAATGCTCGTACAGCGCGCCGCCCAGCCCCTGCGCGAGACCACCGATGATCTGGCCCTCGATCATCTTCGGATTCACGGCGCGCCCGACGTCATAGGCGACGAGATAGCGCTCGACCTTCACGCCCCCCGTGCCCTCATCGATCCGCACCTGGGCGACATGCACGCCATAGGGATAGTTCATGTGGTCGCTGTAGAACCAGCCTTCCGCCGACAGCCCGGGATCGTGGCCCCTGCTGGTCTTCTGGCTGGGATGCAGGTACTGCGCGACTTGCGCCAGCGTCATGCTTCCGGCATCGTCCCCGCCGGTCCTGGGCATGATGCGTCCGTCGCGTATGGTCAGCTGGTCCTGCGGCAGCCCCAGCACGATGGAACCGATGTCCAGCGCTCTCGCGCGGATCTTGCGCGCGGCGATCTGCGTCGCCGAGCCCGACATCACGGTCACGCGCGACGCATGCGCGCCATTGCCGAACGGGATCTGGTCCGTCCGGCCCTTGATCACGCGCACCTTGCGGTAGTCCACGCCGAGCTCGTGCGCGCATATCTGCGCCAGCGCGGTTTCCATGCCCTGGCCGACGGAACCGGCTCCTGTCACCAGTTCCAGGTTGCCGCTGGTATCCACCGTGAGGCGCACCATGTCCGAAGGCCCCAGGCCGGATTTCTCCACGAACATGGCAAACCCGACGCCGACCAGTTCGCCGGCTGCGCGGCGCGCCTGTATCTCCCCGCGCAGCCTGTCCCACTGAAGCCTGTCCAGGGTCTTGTCGAGCAACCCCGCATAATCGCCGGAATCGAGGACGACGTCGACGCCCAGCGCATCCAGCGGACGCGCATAAGGCATCTCTTCCTTGCCTATCAGGTTGCGGCGGCGCGCTTCCAGCGGATCGATGCCCGCTTCGTGCGCGACGGCATCCATCAGGCGTTCACGCACGAACGTGGTCTCGTACCGGCCCGGCGAGCGAAAGGTGGCGGCCGGTGTCTTGTTGGTCATGCGGTAATGCGCCGCAACCTGATAAGCGGGAACGCGATAGGGCCCCAGCAGCAAACCCGCGGACATGTCGGCCACGCGCGGCCCGTGCGTGCGCACATACCCGCCCTGGCTGTGATAGAAGATATTGCGTATGCCCAGCAGTCTGCCGTCCTCGTCGATGGCGGCCTGGATGTCGTGGTATTGCTCGCGCGAGTGGTTGGTCGCCATCAGGTTCTCCCTGCGGTCCTCCACCCACTTCACCGGACGTCGCAGGCGCAACGCCGCCAGGCATACCAGCACGTCTTCCGGATACATTTCGCCGCGCACGCCGAAGCCGCCGCCGACATGCCCTTCGTACAGGTGCATGGTCGAAGGCGGGCGCCCCAGCATCCTGGACATTTCATCCCGGTTCCAGTGCGACTTCTTGGCCGCGCCATGCATCTCGAGCATGTCGCGCGAGGCGTCATAACGCGCCACGGCGCCCCTGCATTCCAGCGGCACGCCGCTATGCCGCCCGATCGAGAGCTTCAGCGACACCACGCGCCACGCCTGCTCGAAGGCGGCATCGATATCGCCATAGCCCTTGCGTATGACGGTCGGTTCGGTCGTCAGCCCGGGCAGGAATTCGCCGGGCGCGTCCCTCGCGTCCAGTATCGGCGGCAATACCTCCACGTCTACAGCGACCAGTGCGGCGGCGTCTTCCGCCAGATACGGATCTTCGGCGAAGACCGCCGCGACCGGATCGCCGACATAGCGCACGACGCCCTGCGCCAGGATGGGCTGGCAATACGGATCCAGTCCCTTGACGGTCGTGGCGCGGAAAGGAATAGGCGGAATATCGGCCACGTCCTTTCCAGTCCATACAGCCGCCACTCCGGGCGCGCGCAGCGCGGCGTCGATATCGATGTCGCGGATGCGGCCGTGCGCCACTTGCGAGCGCACAATACGCATATGCAATTGACGCGGGAAATTGACATCGCCGGCGAAGCATCCTTCTCCGCGCACCAGCGGAGGATCCTCCAGCCGGGTGACGGAGCGCCCGATGACCGCATCGCGTTCCTCTTCGACAGGAGGAGAGATATCCACCTGCTCCAACTCCTTCAGCGTGAGGCGAACTGGTGCGTCCATGGTCATGCCGCCTTGTTCATCATGGCGCGGGCCTGCCGGACCGCGGCCAATATGTTTGCGTAGCCGGTACAGCGACAGAGATTCGACGACAGCGCGTCCAGTATGCCTTCATCATCGATCCCGGGATTCTTTTCGAGAACCCCGCAAGCCAGCATGAGAAAACCCGGCGTACAGAAGCCGCACTGCAGGGCATGCTGATCGATGAAGGCTTGCTGCAATGGATGCAGGTCGCCGCCCTGCTGCAGGCTTTCCACGGTGCGGATCCGCTTGCCCTGCGCCTGCACGGCGAACATCAGGCATGCGCGCACAGGATCTCCGTCGACCAGCACGGTACAGGCGCCGCAGACGCCATGCTCGCATCCGATATGCGTTCCGGTCAGCCCGCATGCATCGCGCAGAGTATCGGCCAGCGTCCGGCGAGGCTCGACCACCAGGCGGAAGTCCTGTCCATTCACGTTCAGGGTGATTTCAAGTTCCGTCATGACAGCAATCCCTCCTGTGTTGCCGCATGGCGCCGGCCCAGGGCTTTCAGCAATGCGCGCTGCACCACGGTCCGCACGAGCCGGCGGCGGAACTCCTGTTCCTGCGGCGTAATATCCACAGGCGCCACGCATGCCGCTGCGGCATCGGCAGCCTGGTCCAGCAAGGCATCCTCCGCCTGCCTGCCTTCCAGCAGTTGCTCGGCGTCGGACAGCCTGCGGGGAAAACTTTCGACACCGCCCACGCCGATACGCACATTGCGCATCACGCCGCCTTCCAGTGACAACACCGCCAGCCCCATGGCCTGTGCGAAATCGCCCGCCCTCCGGCTGAATTCCTCGAATCCGTGCACGGTTTCCTCCGGCAGCAGCGGCAGGCTCGCCGACACCAGCAACTCATTGCTTTCCAGTGCGGTCGTCATGAAACCGAGGAAGAAATCCTCCGCAGGGATGCTGCGTTCCCCGGCCACGCTGCGCACTGAAAGCGAAGCGCCGAGCGTAGCGGCAACCAGGCACCATTCGGATGCGGGATCGGCATTGGCGAGACTGCCGCAAAAAGTGCCGCGCGTGCGGATGGGCAGATGCGCGATATGCCTCACCACCGTGCTGAGCAGCGCCCCCAGCGGACCGTCGACCACGGGCGCATGGAAAGCCGCATGA
Source organism: Paracandidimonas soli (assembly GCF_004342005.1). Lineage (GTDB taxonomy): Bacteria > Pseudomonadota > Gammaproteobacteria > Burkholderiales > Burkholderiaceae_B > Paracandidimonas > Paracandidimonas soli. The sequence continues at coordinate 29,822 of NZ_SMBX01000001.1, read as the reverse complement.
CGCACGCAGGCGCCGATGACCAGGCGGGATTCCTCCACCTTCAAGACCTGCAGTTCCTCGATGCCGTTGATGTCGACCAGATAGGCCGGTTGCGCGAAACGCAGCGCCATGGCCGGAACCAGGGTCTGCCCGCCGGCGATGACCCGGCCATCCTGCCCGGCCACATCGGCCAGCATGAGCACCGCCTGGTCGATCGAGCTAGGCTCGTAGTACGCGAATTTTCCTGGTTTCATCGACGCTCGGAACCTTGCAAGGAATAATCAAGAGTGTCACTGTATTGGTATTATAACCAATTTTGGTACAATTCTCCATATCGGCTTTTTCTCGCGCGCAATCGCACAGGATTTCCATCCCGCACACCAACCGTCCCAGCCCGGACACGCAAACAGGAGCCTTGCCATGCTGCTTCCGCACCACAACCGCTATGCATACAGCGCCATCACGGAGCGCCCCACCTATCGCTGGCCAGAAGGCAAGCAGCTGGCCTTCTTCATCGGCCTGAACATCGAGCATTTCGCCTTCGGCGCCGGTCTGTCCCATTCGCTTTCCACTCCTCTTCCCCCGCCCGACCAGCGCGCCTTCGCCTGGTGCGACTACGGCAACCGTGTCGGCGTCTGGCGTATTTTCGGCCTGCTCGACGAACTCGGCCTGCCGGCATCCCACCTGATCAACACTACGCTGTTCGACTACGCACCGCAAATACTCGGAGCCATCAAGGCCAGGGGCGACGAAGTCATCGCCCACGGCCGCACCAATGCCGAACGACACGGCGGCATGTGGGAGCGCGATGAAGCGCGCTTCATCGCCGAGGTCCGCGATGCCATCATCGAGCACTGGGGCCAGGCGCCCAAAGGCTGGATGGCCCCCTGGATGTCCGTCAGCGGCGTCACGCCCGATCTGCTGGACGAGGCCGGTTTCAAATTCGTCATGGACTGGCCTGCCGACGACCAGCCCATCTGGATGAAAACCCGCAAGGGAAAAATCATGTCGGTCCCCTATCCGTTCGAGCTGAACGACTCTCCCCAGATGCTGGTGCGCCAGCAAAGTCCCGACGACTTCTCCAACGCCATCATCGACCAGTTCGAGGAAATGCTGGAGCAAAGCGAAAAGCAGCCGCTGGTGTTCAGCCTGGCCCTGCATGCCATGATAGTCGGGCAGCCCTACCGCCTGCGCGCCTTGCGCCGCGCCCTGAAGCACATCTGCAACCATCCTTCCCGCGACAAGATCTGGTTCACTCGCCCCGGCGACATCTACGAATACTGCAACACGCTGCCCGAAGGCGCCCTGCCGCTGCCGTCAGGCAACGCGGGCTGACCGGTTCCTCGGCGGACAAACCAGCCGGGCCCGGCTATGCTCTATTGCGCATGGCCGGGTTGTCCTTCTCTCCCGCTATCCACCCTGCCGCCCCGAACCCGGGAACAGGCGCGAATCCGCGAACAAATCATCTGGCAGTCCGTCGATATAAGCCAGTGCATCCCGCAGGTCCACGACGTCCGCATATTTTTCGTTCATGTCGAACAGGCTGACCAGGTGGCTGGCCTGTCCACGATCGAACGAGCAATCCTCCACCACCGACACGCGGAAGTTGTATGAAAACGCATCCACGACGGTCGCGCGCACGCAGCCGCTGGTGGTCGTGCCGCAGACGATGACGGAGTCCGCCTTCAGGTCCACCAGAAACCCCGCCAGCGCAGTGCCGAAAAAGGCGCTGGGCTTGAGCTTCTCGATCACGATGTCGCAGGGCTGGGGCGCGATCATGTCCGGTATCCGGTTGCCATTGCTCTGGTCGTTGGCCACCTCTTCATCGCTGCGCGCGTTCTTGTCGGCCCAGCGCCCGGCGTCGAATCCGTCGTGCCTGGGCTTCTGTCCTGTGGAATAGATGACGGGAATGCCTTTGCCGCGCGCGGCATCGAGCAGCGTCTTCGTGCATTGCACCGCATCCCAGCCCTCCTGACCGCAGCTGTGGCGCCAGCGTTTGATGGAATCCAGGATGGGTTCCGGCTTGTCGCCGATGAAGTTGATGTTGACGTCCACCACGATGACGACCGGCCGCTTGCCGTAGCCCCCGCGCTTGCCGAAACCCGAAGCCGCGAACACTTCGCGGTCGCGATCGCTCAGCACTGCATCCCACTTTGCCATTGATATCTCCAGAAAAACTTCACGCCGGCGGTGCCGCCGTCCGGACGGGCCCTCCATAGCCTGTCCGGGCCGCGACGCATCACGGATTGATCATCAGTTTCGGCAGGAACGTGATGATGCTCGGGAAAATCGCCATGATCAGCATGCCGAACATGATCAGCCAGACAAAAGGCCAGGACGAGCGGAACAGGTCCTTTGCCGATATGTCGGGCACGGCGCTCTTGAACGCATACAGCGTATAGCCGAACGGAGGCGTGATGCCGCCAACCGTGGCCGTGATCAGTATCAGCGTCCAGAACCAGATCGGATCGAAGCCGTATATGCCGAGAATGGGCTGGTAGATGGGAATAAGCACCATCAGCACCGACACCTGGTCCAGGAACATGAACAACAGGAACGGTACCATCAGCATGATGAACAGCATCAGCGGCCCGGACAGCTCGAGATGGATGATGAACTGGCCAAGTTCGCGAATCGCGCCGGAGAAAGTGAGCAACTGGCTGAACATGGTGGCACACGCCATCACGGCCAGCAGCAGGCCCGCGACGGTCACGCCGGAATAAATGGATTCCGTGATCATCCGCCTGTTCAAGCCGCCGTAGTACCAGGACAGGAGCACGGCGCCGAATACCCCTGTTGCCGCAGCCTCGGTCGGCGTGGCGACGCCCAGGATGATCAGGCCGATGACCAGGAAAAAGATCAGGCCTACCGGTACCATGCGCAGCAAGGCCATCAACACGCTTCCGCGCGTCGCCGGATCCAGCAATTCGCTGGAGATATCCGGCGCTAGCGCGGGATTGAGCCTGACGCGGACCAGGACGTAGATCAGGAACAGTATCGTCAACAACAAGCCGGGCAGGAAGCCGGCGATAAGCATCTGCCCCGTCGATACCTTGGCCAGCGAAGCGATGATGATGGCAAGCACGCTGGGCGGGATGATCGGATCCAGGCTGGCGCCACCCAGTATCGTTCCTGTCGATAGATGCATGTCGTAACCGCGCTTGCGCATGGTCGGGTACAGCGAACGGCCGAGCAATCCGGCCACGGCCATGGCCGCCCCGGAAAGCGCACCGACGACGGCCGACAGCACGACGCAGAGAATGTACTGGCGCCCCCGTATCTGCCCGACGAGCCGGTCCAGGGAATTCAGCAGAACCTCCATCGCTCCCGAACGGAACAGCAGCTCGCCCATCAGGATGAACAGCGGAACAGCGGCAAGCTCCGATGTGGTCGCCGTCGCGTAAATGCTGTTGGCGAACATGCCGAAACCGGCAGGTCCGATAAGATAAAGCACCCCGAATACATTCAGGATCAGGAACGCAACGAAAATGGGAACACCGATGAACAACATCGTCAGCAGAAACACCATGCCGCTGGAAAGGATCAGCCACCAGGTCATGATTCCGCAGCTCCCGAAGCCTCATACAGCTGCTTGTCGGCGGCCTGGCGAAGAAAATGGATACTGGTCGAAAACAGCCCGTAGGGAATGACGATGGACAACATCCATTTCTGGATTCTCCACTCGTTCACCGTTGCGATGCCGTTGTTGAATTGCATCCATGTGGCATCAAAACTGAACGCGGCCGCCAGCAGGCATGCCGCGGCAGCGACGACGCGCGTGCAGCGCTGCACCAGCGTTGCGTGCTCGGGCTTCATGAGATCGAGGACGATGCTGATGTAGATGTGGATGCGCTTGCGCGACAACTCCGGCATGGCCAGGAACACCATGGCGCACAGCATATAGGCGACCATCGAACTGGCCCAGGACGTCGGCGAGGAAAAAAAATAGCGTGCCGCGACTTCGAAGCAGAACGAACAGACAATGACAGCCAGGCACAGACCGGCCAATACATAGCCTGCCCTGGTCACGGTATCGTGCAGCGCCACAAGACGCTGCACGAACGAAGGGGACTGTGCGGCTTGCGTCATTTGGCAAGGCCTTTGCTGCGCGCGAAGTCAAGCAGCTCCTGGGTGGCCTTGGCGTTTTTCTTCATGCCCTCCCCCCACAAGCCTTCGGCCCACGCCTGGCGCAGCATCTCCTGCTGCTTTTCGCCCATCTTCGTGATCTGCATGCCTTTGGCCAGCAATTCCTTCTCCTCCGCCTCCCATACCTTGGGCGCATCCCGGAACCAGGAGTCCTCCACCTTGCGGGCGACCTCCATCAGCAGCTTCTGGTCTTCCCCGCTCAGCTTGTTCCAGGAATTCAGGTTCATGAAGACGGGCTCGTAGTTCACGCCAAACCCGGGGCGCAGCAGATACTTGGCCACTTCGTACCAGCGATACTCCAGGGCGCCAATGATGGGCCAGCCGGCGCCATCGACCACGCCCTTTTCCAACCCGGTGTAGATCTCCGATGCGGGCAGGACCGTCAGCGCTCCCCCCAGCATTTTCACGATGCCGGAATACGTCAGGCTTCCCCGAATCTTCCGCCCCCTGAGATCACCCTCTTGCGTCACGGGCTGGCGTGTGATGATGTGATAGGCCCCCTCCGGCGTGATGGGCAGCATGACCAGCTTCAAGCCGAATTGCTGGTAATGCTTGTCGAACAGATCGAACACGCCGGACTCGCGGACTTTTTCCAGATCCCCTTCCAGGGCTTCGGCCACCGTCATGATGGGCGTCGTTCCGAAGTGATACGCCCCGGCCGTAAACAGGAAATCGAAGACGCCGGAGCCCGCAGGCTCGAGCTGTTCGAACGGCGCGACGGTCTCCGGGCCGTTGACCGCGATCTTCATCCGGCCTTTGCTGGCCTCTTCCACCCCTTTGACGAAGGGATCGAGCAGATATGGGTTATAGGCGTAGTTCTGGTCCCAGCTCGACAGCAGGCGGAACTGTTGCGCCGATGCGGGCAAGGCAGTCGCGGCAAGGACTACCGCGGCGGCAAGGAATTTGAGCAACTTCATGAGCGACCTCCGGAGTTTGGTGATTGACTGCACTATTTACGAGACCAGCAATGCCTTGCCTTCGCTCACACTGGGTTGTGACGACAACAGAACGCCATTCTTGGCGGCGATCATTTCCGCCAGAATGGAAAGCGCGATTTCCGGCGGCGTCTTGCTGCCGATGTAAAGCCCGGCGGGCCCGTGCAGGCGGGAGAGCGCTTCCTGCGGCAAGTCGAAGTAATCGCGCAGACGCTCCACCCGCCTGGTATTGTTGGACCGGGAACCCAGCGCACCGACGTAGAACGCATCGGACTGCAGCGCATGCATCAGCGCCAGGTCGTCCAGCTTTGGATCGTGCGTCAGGGTGACGACTGCCGTGCGGCTGTCGGGGTTGGCCTGCAACACCACGTCGTCGGGCATTTCGCGCGTCACGGGAATATCGGGAAGATCCCAATCGACGAGATAATCCTTGCGCGGATCGCAGACGAGAATATCGAAATTCAGGCCGGAAGCCACCATGCAGAAATACCGGGAAAGCTCGCCTGCTCCGATCACGATCAGCCGATAACGCGGACCGAGCGCATGCCGGAACGACCTGCCCTCGACAAGAACCGGCAAGTCGCCGGATTGCGCCGGACCGAGCGTGGCGATTCCCGTCTCCATATCGAGGCAGCGCAGCACCGCCTTGCGCTGCTCGAGCTGCTCCACCAGTTCGGGAAGCACGCTGTTACCGCATATGGGTTCGAGCACCAGCTCCATGGTGCCGCCGCAAGGCAGGCCGAAACGGTGCGCGTCTTCGGCGCGCACGCCATACTTGCGCAACGCAGGCAAGGCATCGGCGCACAGCGCCCGGACTCCCTCCTCGCGCATCTCGTGGATGAGATCATCCTCGATGCAGCCGCCCGAGACCGAGCCGGAGACTGCGCCATCCTCCCGGAGGGCCATCATTGATCCCGGCGGGCGCGGCGAAGATCCCCAGGTGCGCAATACTGTCACGAGGACAACGGCATAGCCGTCGTCCACCCAGGATTGGCAGCATTTCAATACATTGAGATCGGCAGGTACCATCTCCACGCTCCAGGCTTTACCCGCATCAAATACATAATATGGTAAACATCCCATAATTGGATCATATCAAGTCTACGGGTTTTCCCGTCCGCAATGAAAATTCATGGGCAAGGCTGCCGAAATCCGATTTATATTATTGATTCCAATGATGTTTTCATCCAGCTTTGCTATTTTCGACGGGCTTGCGGATTTGCACCAAAGCAGGCACCGGAATTGTGCGCAGGCACCAGATCGATGCCTGTCCGACGCTTTATCGTTGCGTTTTCGAAAAACCCGTCAACGCGGCTTCCGCACAGCAACGGCAGGGCGCCGATTGCCGGGAAGAGCGGTGCAGCCGAACATCGCAGGCCGGATCCAGCCCAGTCATCCAGGCAGCGGGGCATGTTTCGCATGGATTGAGACTGTACCAAAAAGATTATAGAATCTCATAAACGGTACAAACCAGAGAGGGACACTGATGAAAAGCCAGCCAATGCCGCATGCATCCGATCTCGATTCAGCGTTTTCCTCATGAAACCGTCGCCATTCACCTATCACGATCCGCGCACCATCGGTGATGCGGTATCGCTGATCGGCAGCCTGGAAAACGCGCGCGCGCTGGCAGGAGGCCAGTCCTTGATGGCCATGATCAATATGCGCTTCGTGCAGCCCGACCATCTCATCGATCTCAATCTCATACCCGAACTGGCAGGCCTGGAAACATCGGAAACCGAAATACGCATCGGCGCAATGACGCGCCAGCGCGAACTGGAGTTTTCCTCCGTCATCGCCGATGCCATCCCGCTGATGCGCGAAGCCTTGCTGAACGTCGGCCACAGGCAGACCCGCAACCGGGGCACCCTGGGAGGGTCGCTGTGCCACCTGGATCCTTCCGCGGAGCTGGTCAGCGTATCGGCCGCCTGTGACGCCATCGTGCAGGCGGCCGGCCCGAACGGAACCAGGGAAATTCCATTCGCCGAATTTCCCCAGGGCTTCATGTCGCCCGCGCTGGATCCGGACGAGTTGCTGGTCGGCGTGCGCTATCCCTTGTGGGAAAAAAGCCATGGCGCCTGTTTCACCGAGTTCTCGCGCCGCCATGGAGATTTCGCCATCGTATCGGCAGCGGCCATGATCCAGCTCGACAAGCAGGGATCCATCTGCCGCGCCTCTCTTGTGCTTGGCGGCGTAGACACGGCGCCCGTGCGCATGCACGAAGTCGAGGCCATGCTGATCGGCGAGAAGCCCTGCATGGCGCTGATACGCGAAGCATCGGAACGGTGCCGCTTCATCGATGCCATCGACGACGCCATGGTGACCGCAGCCTACCGCCGCAGCCTGGCGGCCGTCATGAGCCGCAGGGCGGTTTCCACCGCTTGCGCCAGGGCCAGCGGCATCGCCGGAAGTTTTCTGGAACAACTTGCCAGGGCGGAGCACAGGCCCCGGCCGGCATCCATGGGCGGAACACAATGATGCGCATCACCAGCAAAGAACAAACCCGGGACATCACTGTGACGGTCAACGGACATGCCTACGCCTCCACCGTCAAGACCAGACTGACACTGGCCGACTATCTACGCCACGAACTGAGTCTCACCGGTACCCACGTCGGCTGCGAACATGGCGTATGCGGCGCCTGTACGGTTCTGGTCGACGGCATTTCCGCCCGGGCCTGCCTCATGCTGGCTGTGCAGGCCGACGACCATGACATCACGACAGTGGAGGGGATTGCGCTGCAGGACGAACTGCATCCTCTGCAGCAGGCACTGCACGAAATGCACGGGCTGCAATGCGGTTTCTGCACGCCGGGCATGCTGACGACGTTGACCGAACTGCTGGCCTCCAACACGAATCCAAGCGAAGAAGAAGTTCGCATCGCGATTTCCGGCAATCTTTGCCGTTGCACCGGCTACGACGGCATCGTCAAGGCCACGCTGCTTGCGGCGGAGCGCATGCGCGCCGGCGGAGAAATGCCATGAATCTCGCCGACAGCAAAGATCTAGCTCCCGTCGTAGCGGAACTCGCTCCGCCGGAGGAAAAAATTGCCAGCCGGGCCAAGCGTACATTCGGCGTCAGCGTTTCCCGCCTGGAAGACCTGGCCCTGCTGACCGGCACAGCCCGTTTCGTCGATGACATCGATGCCCCCGGAATGCTGCACGCGGCGTTCGTACGCAGCTCGCACGCCCATGCGCGTATACGGGGCATAGATACCTCCGCGGCATCCCTGGCGCCAGGCGTCCGCGTGATACTGACTCTGGACAGTCTGCGTCCTTATCTGAAAACTACGCACCTCGTCACGGCGCTGCCAAGTCCGAGCTTTCGCGAGAACCTGCACCGTCCGGTGCTGGCATGGGAAGAAGCGACCTATGTGGGCGAAGCGATCGCCGCCGTCATTGCCACGGACCGCTATCTGGCGGAAGACGCCGCAGCCATGGTCCGCGTGGACTATGAACCGATGCCGATCGTCGCCGATTGCCGGACCGCGCTGGAGAAGGGCAGTCCCATCGCCAACAGCAGCATAAAGAGCAATCTCATTGCCGAGTTCGACCTGTCATACGGCGATGTGGACGAGGTCTTCCGCAATGCCCCGCACGTATTCAAGGAATCATTGTTCCAGCACCGCGGCGGCAGCCATTCCATCGAAGGCCGGGGCGTCGTGGCCAGGCACGATCCACTGGACAATGTACTGACGGTCTGGTCCTCCACCCAGACGCCGCAGCCGGCCCGGCAGATTCTTTGCGACTTGCTGGGTCTCGAGCCAGGCCAGGTTCGCGTCATCGTTCCTGACGTAGGCGGGGCTTTCGGCCCGAAACTGGTGTTCTATCCCGAGGAGGCCGTCGTCGCCATTGCCGCGCTGATGCTGAAGAAGCCCGTGAAATGGATAGAGGACCGGCGGGAGCATTTCATTTCCACCACCCAGGAACGAGACCAGATATGGGATGTGGAAATCGCGGTGGACGAAAAAGCCAATATTCTCGGCGTGCGCGGACAATTGCTGCATGACCACGGCGCCTACAACGTGCGCGGCACCAATGTGGCCTACGGCTCCGCCGCGGCCATGCCGCTGGCCTATCGTGTTCCGGCCTATCGCCTCGACGTCAAGTGCGTGGCGACCAATCGCGTCCCCGTCACGCCGGTACGCGGCGCGGGCCAGCCCCAGGGAATATTCGCCATGGAGCGCCTGCTGGACCGTGTGGCAAGGGAATTCGGCCTGGACCGCACCGAAGTCCGCCGCCGCAACCTCATCCCGGCGGAGAGCATGCCGTACGCCACGCCGCTCAAGACCAGGGGAGGGATGCAGGTGGTCCTCGATAGCGGAGACTATCCGCGCTGCCAGGCGACCGCGCTGGAGCTGGCCGGCTGGGAAGACTTCCCAGAACGACAGCGCCAGGCCAGAGAACAGGGAAGATACCTGGGCATAGGCATGGCCAACTCTGTCGAAGGCACGGGAAGAGGGCCATACGAAGAAGTGAAGGTGCGGATCGCTTCGTCCGGTTCCGTCCACATCATTTCTTCGGCCGCCGCCATGGGCCAGAGCACGCGCACAATGCTCGCGCAAATCGTCGCGGAACAGCTGGGCGGCGATATGGACAACATCACGTTTACCGTAGGAGACACTTCGACCTCGTTGATGGGCTTCGGCGGATTCAACAGCAGGCAGGCTGTCATCGCGGGAAATTCGGCGCACAAGGCAGCCGTCGCCGTCCGCAAGAAAACACTGGAAGCCGCGGCCAATCTGATGAAGACAGATATCGAGCTCCTGGACATCCAGGGAAAGGAGGTGGTTTCCATACTGTCCCGGGAGCGCATGAACCTCGGGGACATCGCGCGGGCCTGCGCCGGCCTGCCGGGCTTCCTGATGCCCCGCGGCGAGCCCGGCCTGGAAGCCACCGAGCACGTCGTCATCAACGAAATGACTTACGGCAATGCGTCCGCCGTCGTCGAAGTGGAAGTCGACAGCGAGACCGGCATGGTCGCGCTGCGCAAGATCATATTTGTGCACGACTGCGGACGCGTCATCCATCCGAAAATAGTCGAAGGGCAGATCATGGGCGGCGTTGCGCATGGCGTGGGCAATGCCCTGTTCGAACACATGCGGTTCGATGCCAACGCCCAGCCGCTTACGACCAATCTGGCCGAATATCTGCTGGTCACAGCCACGGAAATGCCCAAAATCATCCTTGGCCATCTGGAGTCGCCAACGCCTTCCAATCCGCTTGGCATCAAGGGAGTAGGGGAGGCGGGCGTACTGCCCATGACGGCGGCCATCGCATCTGCAGTCGAAAACGCGCTGGAGGATTTCGGCGTGCATATCGCCAGGGTTCCCATATCGCCAGTGGATTTGCTGGCCGCCATCGAACAGGCAGGGTGAGGCTGCGCTCGCATGATGGCAAAATCCGTTTCGTACCAACCAACGGATCGCTTTCATGCAAGACCCTACTACCTCGCCGCCGGCACGGGAACGCCATCACCTTCTCGAAGACATCCAGGCCATACTGACCGGAACGCTGATGATCGCGTTCGGCCTGAACCTGTACGCCAGTTGCCAGTTCCTGACCGGCGGCGTCGCCGGGCTGGCCCTGCTGGGACATTACCTGACGGGGCTTTCCGTCGGCACCTGCTTCTTCCTGATCAACCTGCCGTTCTACTACCTGGGCTACACCCGCATGGGGAAGGCTTTTATCCTGCGCACGTTCCTGGCTATCACAGCACTGTCAATCTTCAGCGATATGATCCCCAACGTCATTCATTTTCATGACATCAGTCCGCTATTTGCGACCATCTTCGGCGGATGTCTTGTGGGAGTAGGCTTCATTCTCATTTTCCGCCATGGCACCAGCCTGGGCGGCGTCAGCATTCTTGCCCTGTATTTCCAGGAAAAGCACGGCATCAGCGCAGGCAAGGTGCAAATGGGCATCGATGCCGGCATCCTGCTTGCGGCGTTCTTCACTGTCTCCTGGACCTCGGCCGTCTATTCCATCATCGGCGCCGTGCTCATCAATGCCATCATGATCATCAACTTCAAGCGTACACGCTACAACGGCTTCAGCTGAACCTGTTCAAGAGGAAGGAAACAGAATAAAGAGATGGGCCCGAGAAGAGGGCACAAAGGGAAAAACAGCAGGAATCGGCGTTTTTCCCGTGAAGCCGGGCCATTTCCCCCGACAAAATAGTATCAAATTGTAAATACATGCCTGTGGATAACTGCTGGAAGCTCGAATGTGCATAAGTTGTGCACATAGATGGGAAAACCCGGCCATTTCCCCACAGTCCAAAAGATGTCCAGTTTTCATCCAGACGGGATACCGGATTTATCCCTGTCGAAAAAAGCCGGCAAGCTTCTGTCAACAAAGAAGAATTTCAGACTGTTCCAGTTATCCACAAACACCCATTACTACTAATCTTTTAATTTAAAAGATATTAAATAAAAGCTAAACCGTACCAGCCCGCCAAACCTGAAAAACCTAGACCTTGGCCAGTTTCTCCAATGCGGCATTCAACGTATGATCCTGTTTCGCAAAGCAGAAACGGACCAGTTGATGATTCGAATCCGGAGCGGAGGGGTCGCGATAGAACGCGGAAACCGGGATGACGGTCACGCCATGTTCCTGCGTCAGCCATAGGGAGAATTCGATTTCCGGCATGTCCGAGATTCTGCTGTAGTCGGCCAGCAGGAAGAAAGAGCCTTCGCTGGGCAGGGGCCTGAAGCGTGTCTGCTGCAATCCTGCGAGAAGGAGGTCGTGTTTGTCCTGGTAGAAAGCGGACAGGTTTTCGTGATGTTCAGGTTGCTGCATGAATTGGGCAAGCGCGACCTGCATGGGGGAACTGACGGTAAAGACAGCGAATTGATGGACTTTTCGAAGTTCCACGGTCAAGGCTTCGGGAGCGCAGACATAGCCGATTTTCCAGCCGGTGGTGTGGTAGGTCTTGCCAAACGAGGAGATGACCAGGGATCTTTCAGCGAGGGATTTTCGGCTGGCAAGGCTGAGGTGTTTTTTTCCATTGAAGACGATATGTTCGTAGACTTCGTCGCTTAGCAGGATGATGTCAGTACCTGTGGTGATTCTTTCAATGGCGTCCAGGTCCTGTTCACTCAGGATGATTCCGGTCGGGTTGTGAGGGAAGTTGAGGGCAATCAGCCTGGTCTTGGGGGAGATGGCGGCTTCGACTTTGTTCCAGTCGATGGTGTATTTATCGCAGTCGGAGGAGGGAGGCGTCAGGGGAACAGATACGACTTTGCCGCCGGCCAGTGTGATGGCGGGGATATAGGAGTCGTAGAAGGGCTCGATGAGGATGACTTCGTCGCCTGGGTGCACAAATGCCTGGAAGCTGCTCATGAGGGCTTCTGTGGCGCCGCTGGTGACTGTGACTTCAGTGGCTGGATCGTAGTGGCGGCCGTACAGGGACAGGACTTTGTCGGAGATGGCTTGGCGCAGGGCAGGGTAGCCGGCCATGGCGGGATACTGGTTGTAGCCTTCCTGCATGGCTTTGCTGACAAGGGATATCAGATCTGGATGGGTATTGAAGTCAGGGAATCCCTGGCCGAGGTTGGTTGCTCTGTAGTCCAGCGCCATTTGGCTCATGGTGGTGAATATGGTGGTACCAACGTCGGGCAGCTTGGAGGCGATGTTCATGGAAGGTTGTTTTGGGGAAGGTGTGGGGCTTTTGTTGCTGGATGGGTTGATGTCTTGATTGCTACTGTGAGGAGGAGGATCTTACTCACAGGATATTAGCCTATATATTAACAAGGTTATCCACAGGATGCGGGAAGAGTACTTCCGATGTTTCACGTGGAACATTGATGGTAGTTCTTCTTTGAGCTGAGTATTGGCTATCGCAATTGAGGTCCTGGCTTAATGAAAGTTCGGCAAATCAAGCGATCCAGCCGCTTCGCGACTGGATTTCCCTTGAATTTCTTGTCCAGACGGCGGCGGGCGAACTCACTTCGGCTTCGCCTCCGTTCAAACACACCCGCCTTTTACCCGTCTGTCCTGCAAAATTCGCGGCGCTTTCAATCGCCGAACTTTCATTAAGCCAGGACCTCGATTGAAACGTCTCTAGTTTGCAGGTTGCTCAGATGGGAAACTTTCTCGTCAAGTAAGTGTTGAAGTTAATCCTGGAGAGTCAGGGCAAAGCAACTTTGTGCTTCAAATATCTTCTACATAAGTATTCACAAGGGTATGAATCGATATCTGCGACTTTGACTGGCCGAAGGCCAGATCATCCGAGTGGAGCAGATATCGATTCATACCCTTGTGAATACGGCAGAAGAAAGACATCTGTCTCTGCTATCCAGAAATGGGTGAGAGTAAATAGCCACATATAGGGCCTTTTGTTCCACGTGAAACAATCCTGGAAAGTGGCAAAGGTATAATCATGCTCTATATAGACAGGTCCACCCATGATTTATCCAGAGAATTTCGACGTCATTGTTGTCGGCGGCGGTCACGCCGGTACGGAGGCTGCACTGGCTTCCGCTCGTGCGGGAGCGCGCACACTGCTGCTTACGCATAATATGGAAACCTTGGGGCAAATGTCCTGCAACCCTTCCATAGGCGGAATAGGCAAAGGACATCTGGTTAAAGAGGTGGACGCGCTTGGTGGCGCCATGGCCTTGGCGACGGATCAGGCTGGAATTCAGTTTCGGATTCTGAATGGCTCCAAAGGGCCTGCCGTGAGAGCAACCAGGGCCCAGGCGGACAGGTCACTGTACAGGAAGGCTATCCGCCATATTCTTCAGCACCAGCCAAACCTGATGATCTTCCAGCAATCGGTGGATGATCTTATCGTGCGTAATGGTAAAGCCGTGGGCGCCATTACCCAGGCAGGGATCCAGTTCGAAGGCAAAGCCGTCGTACTGACGGCTGGCACATTCCTCAATGGAAAGATCCACGTGGGACTGCAGAACTATTCGGGGGGCAGGGCAGGAGATCCTCCATCCATTTCCCTTGCCCAGCGTCTGAGGGAACTGAAGCTTCCTACGGGACGCCTGAAGACAGGTACCCCTCCCAGGATTGATTCCCGTACTATTGATTTCAGCCAGACGGAAGTGCAGCCCGGGGACCTGGACCCCGTACCTGTATTTTCTTTCCTGGGCAGTGCGGACATGCATCCTGAGCAGTTGCCGTGCTGGATCACCCATACCAATGAGCGTACGCATGAAATCGTCCGGTCCGGGCTGGATCAATCTCCGATGTATAGCGACTACGGTACGATCGAAGGCATAGGTCCGCGATACTGCCCATCCATCGAAGACAAGATCCATCGATTTTCCGACAAATCCAGCCATCAGGTGTTTCTGGAACCTGAGGGCTTGTCCACGACGGAAATCTATCCGAACGGCATATCGACCAGTCTGCCGTTCGATGTCCAGTATGCCTTGGTGCGCAGTATCAGGGGGATGGAGAATGCCGTCATCACCCGGCCCGGTTATGCCATCGAGTATGACTACTTCGATCCGCGTGAACTGAAGAGTACGCTGGAAACCAAGGCTATCGAAGGCTTGTTCTTTGCCGGCCAGATCAATGGCACCACTGGCTATGAAGAGGCTGCCGCGCAAGGCCTGCTTGCGGGAGTCAACGCGGCAAGGCAAGCCATGGACAAGGATGGCTGGTATCCCAAGCGTAATGAGGCCTATCTTGGCGTGCTGGTGGATGATCTCATTACCCGAGGTGTCAGTGAGCCTTACCGCATGTTTACGTCCAGGGCCGAATATCGCCTGAGCCTGAGGGAAGATAACGCAGACTTCCGGCTGACGGAAATTGGACGAACCCTTGGATTGGTCTCTGATGAACGATGGGATTGTTTCAACCGCAAGCGTGACAATGTTTCACGTGAAACAGAGAGGTTGAAATCCACCTGGGTCGATCCCAAGCTGTTCGATATTCCCGGATTGTCGTCGGCCGAATCTTCGGAAGGCCTGCAGCGTGACTATACTTTGTTCGATCTGCTGAAGCGTCCCCAGGTGACTTATGCCAATCTGATGGCTCAACTGGATGCGGATGGAAATCCGGTCGCCGGAACAGGGCTGGATAATCCGGTTGATGCGGAGCAGGTCGAGATCCAGGCAAAGTATGCCGGGTACATTGCGAGACAGAATGACGAAGTCGCCCGATCCGCGGCTCAGGAACAGCATCGTATTCCAGACGATCTGGATTACGATGCCATTACTAGTCTTTCCATCGAAGTCAGGCAAAAGCTCAAGGCTGTCAGGCCAGAAACGATAGGGCAAGCATCACGGATTTCTGGCGTGACTCCAGCGGCCATTTCCTTGTTGCTGGTTCATTTGAAACGCCTGCAGGCATCGCAGAGCTTGAAGGCAGGTAAAGCATCATGAAGGAATTTTCCGGCCGA
The DNA here is from genome assembly GCF_004342005.1 of Paracandidimonas soli. GTDB lineage: Bacteria > Pseudomonadota > Gammaproteobacteria > Burkholderiales > Burkholderiaceae_B > Paracandidimonas > Paracandidimonas soli. The sequence continues at coordinate 14,403 of NZ_SMBX01000001.1, read as the reverse complement.
CTGAAGCAGGCCGCCGATACCTTGCAACTGACACTTTCCGATGCGCAGCAAGAAGCTTTACTGGCTTATTTGTCGCAGTTGCAGCGATGGAACCGGACATACAATCTGACGGCGATTCGCGATCCTTCCCAGATGCTTGTCCAGCACGTATTCGACAGTATGTCCATCGTGATGCGGCTGCGCGATGCCACGAAGGATCATGTCGCCAGCGGCAAGCAGGTCAGTGTGCTTGATGTCGGGTCGGGAGCGGGCTTGCCAGGCACTATTATTGCTATCCTCGAACCCGATTGGCGTGTAAGCTGCGTTGATGCTGTAGAGAAGAAAACAGCATTTATTCGACAAATAGCCGGTGTACTGGGGCTGAGCAATTTGCAGGCGCTGCATAATCGTATCGAAATGTTACAAGAAATGAATGCTACGATCGTGACTTCTCGTGCATTTGCCTCCCTTGCCGATTTTGCCGATCTGGCAGGAAAACATGTCGCCCAGGACGGCTGGCTGGTGGCCATGAAAGGGCGCATTCCGGATGATGAAATAAGCGAGCTCCAGAAAAAGGCCGATTGGCGGGTCGAGCGCATCGATCCTGTCGTAGTTCCGGAACTCGACGCGCAACGCTGTCTGATATGGCTGAAGCAGGATCAAGGAACACTATGAACCATACGTATCCCGGCAATGTATTTTGCGTGGCCAACCAGAAAGGCGGGGTAGGCAAGACCACCACCACGATCAACCTGGCGGCAGCGCTGGGCATGCTGAAAAAGCGTGTGTTGCTGGTCGATCTGGATCCCCAGGGCAATGCAACCATGGGCAGCGGCGTCGACAAGAACAACCTGAAAAGCAATGTCTACCAGGTGCTGATCGGCGAAGCGACGGCGGAGCAGTCCATCGTGAAGTCCGCCTGCGGCAATTACGATGTGCTGCCTTCCAACCGCGAGTTGGCTGGAGCCGAAATCGATCTGATCCAGATGGAAGAGCGGGAGCACCAGCTGAAGAAAGCGTTGGATACGGTTGCGGACAATTATGACTTCATCCTTGTCGATTGTCCGCCGACCTTGTCGCTGCTCACGCTCAATGGGCTGGTCGCCGCCTATGGCGTCATCATCCCCATGCAGTGCGAATACTTTGCGCTGGAAGGCCTGTCCGACCTGGTCAATACCGTGAAACGGGTGCACAAGAACCTGAATCCAGGCCTGCAACTCGTGGGACTGCTGCGCGTCATGTTCGACCCTCGCGTGACATTGCAGCAGCAGGTATCGGCCCAGATCGAAACACATTTCGGCGACAGGGTCTTCAAGACGCTCATCCCGCGCAACGTCAGGCTGGCGGAAGCGCCCAGCCATGGATTGCCCGGCATCGTTTACGACAAGAATTCACGCGGCGCAAAAGCTTATCTGGAGTTCGGCGACGAACTCATCAAGCGAATGAAACGAGAATCATTGCGCGCCATGGCCAGGCCTCCCGTCTGAGCCGGAACCATCATAGAGGACACGTTATGGCAACACGCAAACCCAAAGGCCTGGGGCGCGGGCTCGATGCCCTGCTCGGCAATGACAAGAACGCGCTGGACAATCTGGATGGCAGCGCGGCGCAGGTCTCCGGCCAACCTTCCACCCTGTCGGTCAGCCTGATGCAGGCGGGGCGCTACCAGCCTCGCACGCGCATGGACGAGGAGGCCTTGAACGAGCTGGCCGAATCCATCCGCACCCAGGGCATCATGCAGCCCATTCTCGTGCGCCCCCTGCAAGGCAAAGACAAAGGCAAGTACGAAATCATCGCCGGCGAACGCCGCTTCCGCGCCTCGCAACTGGCCGGTCTGAAAGAAGTGCCCGTGCTTGTGCGCGAAGTCGCCGACGAGAATGCGGCCATCATGGCGCTGATCGAAAATATCCAGCGCGAAGACCTCAACCCTCTGGAAGAAGCCCACGGCGTGCGCCGGCTATTGGACGAATTCAGTTTGACTCACGAACAGGCGGCCCAGGCCATCGGCCGTTCGCGATCCGCGACATCCAACCTGCTGCGCCTGCTGAACCTGGCGGAGCCCGTGCAGACCATGCTGCTCGCCGGCGACATCGACATGGGCCACGCCCGCGCCCTGCTGGCTGTCGACGCGGCCACGCAGATACTGCTCGCCAACGAAATCATCGCCAGGCGGCTGTCCGTCCGGGAAGCGGAAAAACTGGTGACCCGCGCCCAGCAGCAGGAACAGGCCAAGCCCGCACGCGCGAAACCCGAAGCATCAGGCGATGCCAAGCGCCTGGAGCAATCCCTGTCGGATTATCTCGGCACGCGGGTGCACCTGAAAGTCGGCGCCAAGAACCGCGGCCAGCTGGTCATCGATTTCCATGGCTGGGAGCATCTGAATTCCTTGCTGGAACGCCAGGGCCTGTCCAAAGTCATGGATAGCTGATCACGCGCCACAACGAAGTTTCGACGCGAGTGAAGAACTCCGGCCGTATCGGCCGGAGCTTCTCCGCCACAATACGGGGGCACCTACGGTGCCGTATTTAAAATTTGCCTCGCTTGACCTCGCCCTGAAAGGCGAGGCTTGCGCATAGGCGCGTGGTCAACGCGCAAGCCCCGGACTGAAGTCCGAGGCCGAGCGAGGCAGTGTCCATACGGCGCCGCAAGCGCTCAATCCACGGAAACCGGCACTCTTCGCGCCAGCGCGCACATCAGCTCATAGCTCACCGTCCCGCAGGGCAGGGCCACGTCATCGATCGGGAGACGGCGCACTTCGCCGTCCGGCGCATGGAAATCCCCCCACAGCGTGACAGTGCTTCCCGGCATCGCTTGCGGAATCCCCGACAGGTCGACCGTCAGCATATCCATCGACACCCTCCCCACCGTTCGTGTACGCACTCCGTCCACCAATATCGGCGTCCCCGTCGGTGCATGGCGCGGATAGCCGTCGGCATAACCGCAGGCAACCACCCCGATCCGCATCGGCCGCTCGGCGACGAACGTCGAGCCATAGCCAACCGTATCGCCGGTCTGGATATCCTGTATCGCAATCAATTGGGATGACAGCGTCATGCCCGGCTGCAGATCCCAGTGTTCCGGCGCATGTTCCGGATAATCGGGCGAGCCGCCGTAGAGCATGATGCCGGCCCGCACCCACTCCGACAGCGGCGCAAGCTCTGCGCCGTGACGCAGGATGGCCGCACTGTTGCTCAGCGTGCCTGCCTTTACTCCCAGTGGTCCAGCCACCTTGGCGAATACCTCCATTTGATAGGCGATGCCCGATTGCCCGAAGCGGCTGCCGTCGGCATCGGAAAAATGCATCATGGGCGTAATGCCGCCGACGTGCGGCAGCGCCTGCAGCCGCTCCCAGGCGGCCGCATAGAGTTCGGGCTTGAATCCCAGCCGGTTCATGCCGCCATTCAGCTTCAGGAATACCTTGTGGAGGTGGCTCGTATGCCGCGACTCCATCCAGCGCAGCTGCGCTTCATTGTGAATGGTGTGCCATATATCGTGAGCTTCGCAAAAAGCGATGTCCGACGGCTCGAATACGCCTTCCAGCAGCAGGATCGGGCCTTTCCAGCCCAGCTCGCGCAGCAGCGCGGCTTCGTCCAGGTCGAGCAGGGCGAAGCCATCGGCGTTGTCCAGCGCGGGATAGACATGCCGGATGCCGTGCCCATAAGCGTTTGCCTTGACTACGGCCCATACTTTCGAGCCCGGGGAATGCGCGCGGGCCCGGGACAGATTGTGCGAAATGGCTTCCAGGTGAATTCTGGCACTGATGGGTCTGGGCATGTCGGGCTGCTGAAAAATGATGCCGGCTTGTGCCGGCTTGCAAGAAAGAAAGGAGTATTTGCCTGGCGCGCATCGGAGAGCGAGGATGGGCCTAGTGTATAGCGGACGGAAGGCAAAGGAAATTGTGCGATGGCGCTTTCGGGCGAGACCTGCTGCAGGCGAGCCGGGTTGATCCGATACGGCCTTGCGTCACATGTCGTCTGCCAGCCATTGGACTCCGGCTCCGGCCTGTTCCAGTTCGGCGACGAACGGCCGCAGACGCGTCACCAGCTCCGCTTGCAAGGCGTTCGCGGTGATTGGATTGCGGTTCAGCACGGGATGGCCGATGACTACCGTGCGATGCAGTTCGGGTGTGATGATGGGAGCTGCGGCCAGCCGGCCGGCGGCAAGCTCTGGGGCAATCGCCATTACGGGAAGGATCGCATAGCCGATACCCCGCTCGACCAGTTCGAGCTGCAGCGAAGTATCGTCCGACTCGGCCACGATATTGAGGTTGACGCCGATGATGGTGCAGGCCCGGTCGATCAGATGGCGCAATCCCTGCGATCCGGTTGGCACCACCAATGGCATGCGCGCCACGCTGGCCAGGGTCAATGGAGTTTTGGTGCGCAGGTCCGAGCATGGCAAACCCACGATGTGCAGCGGCTCGCGCAGCACGGGCGTTGCACTCAGCAATTCCGATGGGCGGTAATCCCCGAGCAGACCTATGTCCAGCTGGCCGCGTTCCAGCCTGTCCTGCAGCGCCGGCGTGAAGCCGGTGATGATTCTCACCTTTAGCTCGGGATACTGGTGGCGCAGCGATATGACGATGGGAGCGGAAAGCGCCGACGCCAGACTGGGCAGCATGCCGATCGATACCGTACCGCTCAGGCTGGAGGCCGACATTGCGATATCCGCCTTGGCCTGATCCAGGGTCTGCAAAGACGTACGGACCTGGTCCAGGAAACGCCGGCCAGGTTCCGTCAGCACCATGCCCAGACGGTTGCGTTCGAACAGCTGCGCACCCAGCTCCTCTTCCAACTGACGCAGTTGCCGCGATAGCGCGGGTTGCACGACATGCAGCAATTCCGCGGCCCGGGTGAGGCTGCCGGTTTCCGCGATCGCCAGGATCGTCCGCAACTGTCTGATATCCACGCCAAGCCCCCCATTCCAGGTATGCCGAATCGCTATGGCACTGCTAGAAACTTGTTAATTGTGTGCTTCAAGGGGCCGAAGATACCATGTCTCGACCGTTGCAGATACGGACACCGCAAGCAATCCGGGCTGCCGGATGATGGGTGACTAAAGAGAAAGGGGATGAAGTGGGTGTGAATCTCTATTACGACGATTTCGAGATCGGGCAGACCTACCCGATGTTCGAGTATTCGATTTCCGCCGAGGACATGGCAGTGCATCGCGCCAGCTATGAATGCTTGTTCGAAGGGATGCCGGATACGGAGCCGGCGGATGATGAAACGATAGTTTCCCCATTTGCCGTCAATAGCTTCCTGGCCATTCGAGCCGCATTCGGCATGCCGGATGGCGTTCTGCATGCGCGCGAAACCCTGCACCTGCACGCACCGGCCCGCGTAACGGATCAGTTAAGGGTGGAGCTGTCCATATTGGACAAGTATGAACGCAACGGCAGGCCTTTCATCGTTTTCCGCCATCGCGTCATTCGCCAGGAAAGTGAACTGGTAATGGACGTCGATCGCACGATCTGCTGGATACGAAAAGAGAGGGAAGAGAAATAATGAAATTCGAAATCGGAGCGCAGTACCGCGCTCGAATCACCGGGGTAAGGCAGAGCCAGGTGAACCAGTTCGGACGCTTGATGGGGACGGCCGGCCGCATTCATACCGATCCTGAATGGGCATCGGCGTCTCCGGCCGGCGGCGTGCTCGTGCAGGGCGGGCTGATCATGGCGCCGCTGCATGATCTGATGAGCCGGCTGCTGGGAATGGATCGCTGGCTGCGTGGTTCCACTGTGGCGATCAAGATCGTCTCGTTCATCCGTCTCGAAGAGCCGATCACGCTGACGGCCCGTGTCGAAGATGTGAACGTCGAGGGCGTCAAGTTCGGCGTGAGCTGGACCAAGGACGATGGCGCCACAGTCATGGTGGCGGATGTGCATGCACGTCACTGAATTATTTCGAGATTGACATGACGAAGAGCATCGAACGCGATTCGCGGCCGGATGACACCGCCGCCGGCCCGGAGCAGTATTTCCAGCAAATGCTGGATCAGGGCAAGTTCATGATCCAGCGCTGTGAGCGGACGGGGCGGGCTGTGTTCTACCCGCGTGCCGTTTCGCCTTTCGGCGGAGGGCCGCTGCGCTGGGAGCCAGCCAGCGGCGGCGGGACCGTGTATTCGGCAACCATAGTGCGCCGCCGCGAGGATCGCGGCGGCGATTACAGCGTGGTGCTGGTGGATCTGGATGAAGGGCCGCGTCTGATGAGCACGGTTGTGGATGCGGAGCCTACCGATGTGCGCATCGGCATGCGTGTCCAGGCTGAAGTGCGACGTACTCCCGAAGGGATATCTCGCGTGGTGTTCATAGCCGCGGACTGAAACCGCCGGATTGGGTGAATGACGGAAGATAAATGATGACAAATACTGTGAGGGGCTCCTCTGCGATCGTAGGCGTGGGAACGACGCCGGGCTGGAACAGTCCGGGTTTTTCCGCGCTCGACCAATTGGGTGTGGCTGTCCAGGCGGCGGCCGACGATGCAGGCATACGCGTTGACGAGATCGACGGCCTGTTCACGTCTACATTGACGCACTTCATGCCGGCCCTGTCCGTGGCGGAATACCTGGGCATACAGCCATCGTACATGGACGGAACCAATATAGGGGGCTCGTCGTTCCTTGCCCATCTGCTGTCGGCCTCCATGGCATTGCAGGCGGGACTGTGCCGTGTGGCCTGCATCTGCTACGGCTCGAATCAATTGTCGGCGGGAGGCAAGCTCAACACGCTGACCGAGCCTTCTCTCTGGGAGCTGCCGTACTCGCCGCGCAATCCCATCAGTGGCTATGCGCTCGCGACGGCCCGGCATATGCACCAGTATGGCACTACCCGCGAACATCTCGCCCATGTGGCGGTTTCGGCGCGTCGCTGGGCGCAGCTCAACCCTGACGCGCATGAGCGAGATTCATTGAGCGTGGATGACGTGCTTGCCTCGCGTCTTGTCTCGGATCCGCTGACATTGCGCGACTGCTGCCTGGTGACGGACGGAGGCGGAGCCTTGATTCTTGTGGCGGCGGAACGCGCGGACGACTATCCGAATCCGCCCGCCTATGTGCTGGGAGTGGGCGAGGCCACCACGCATCGCCAGGTGTCGGCCATGGCCGACCTCACGGTGACGGGCGCGGTGCATTCCGGACGCCGGGCTTTCGAGATGGCGCGAGTGGGGCCGGGTGATATCGATGTCCTGCAGCTGTATGACGCGTTCACGATCAATATCATCCTCTTCCTGGAAGATCTGGGTTACTGCCGTAAAGGCGAAGGCGGGCCATTCGTGGCCTCGGGCGCCATCGCTCCGGGAGGAGAGCTGCCGGTCAATACCAATGGCGGAGGACTATCGTGCAATCACCCCGGCATGTACGGGATTTTCGCGGCGATCGAAGCGGTGCGCCAGTTGCGCGGCACCGCGGGGGAGCGCCAGATAGGCGGCGTGGAATTGGCTCTGGCGCACGGTAATGGCGGACAACTGGCCAGCCAGGTTACGGCCATCCTGGGTTCGCGCAGCACGCTCTAATCATTGAACAAAGCAGGAGCAATCATGAACAAGGCAGTTGGCAACGAGGTTGTCGCTTATCGTGTGCAGGGCCGTATCGCACGCATAGCGATCGACAATCCCCCGGTGAACGCGCTTTCCCAGGCCGTGCGCGCAGGCCTCAAGCATGCTGTCGAAGCGGCTCAGGCAGATTCGTCGGTTGCCGCGATAGTGCTGATCTGCGAAGGCCGCACTTTTTTCGCCGGAGCGGATATCCGCGAATTTGCCAAGCCGCCGCAGGATCCGCGTCTGGTCGACGTAATTCTTTGCATCGAGCAGTGCACCAAGCCCGTCGTGGCCGCCATTCATGGAACCGCCCTGGGAGGCGGTCTCGAGGTCGCCCTGGGATGCCATTTCAGGATTGCCGACGCGGGCGCCAGGCTGGGCCTGCCCGAGGTCAAGCTTGGCCTGTTGCCAGGTGCGGGCGGCACCCAGCGCCTGCCGCGCCTGGTGGGCTTGAAGGCTGCGCTGGATATGGTGATCGAAGGCAATCCGGTGCCGGCGCGCAAGGCACTGGAGATGGGACTGGTCGATGAACTGGCCGAAGGCGATCTCGGCGCCGCTGCGCAGGCGCTGGCCGAGCGGATCGCCGATCAGGGTCTGGACTTGCGGCGGACCAGCCGCCTGCCCGCGCCGCCCATGGACGAGCAATGGTTCGCCGAGGTTGAGCAGCATGTGCGCAAGCGCAAGCGCGGCTACGAAGCGCCGCTGCGTTGCATAGACGCTGTGCGCGCCGCGCTGTCGCTGCCGTTCGAAGAAGGCATGGCGACCGAGCGCGAGCTGTTTGCGGCATTGAAGGCCTCGCCGCAGTCGCGCGCCCTGCGCCATGCATTCTTCGCCGAGCGAGAAGCGGGCAAGCTGCCGTTCTCCGCACCTGCGCGGCGCATCGAGCGTGCGGCGGTGATAGGCGCCGGCACTATGGGGGGCGGCATTGCGATGTGCTTCGCCAACGCCGGTATTGCCGTGCAGTTGCTGGAAAAAGACGAGGAACGCCTGCGGCAGGGCCTTGCCCGGATACAGGCCAATTACGACGGCTCCGCGCGTCGCGGCCGCCTGACCCGGGAGGCGGTGGCCGAACGCATGGCGCTCATTCATGGCACGACGCTGTTCGAGGATCTACACGAAGCCGATATCGTTATCGAAGCCGTCTTCGAGGATATGGCGGTGAAGCATGAAGTGTTCAGGGAGCTGGATCGCATCTGCAAGCCGGGCGCCATCCTGGCCTCCAATACATCGTATCTGGATATCGATGCCATCGCGTCGGCGACGCAGCGGCCGCAGGATGTCGTGGGCATGCACTTCTTCAGCCCCGCCAATGTTATGCGCCTGCTGGAGAACGTGCGCGGTCCCAGGACTTCGGAGTCTGTATGCGCCAGCGTCATGGAGCTGGGGCGTCGTCTGGGCAAAGTGGCGGTGCTGGTCGGATCGTGCGATGGTTTCGTCGGCAACCGCATGCTGAGCAAGCGTACCCGCGAAAGCTACTTCCTGCTGCAAGAGGGGGCTACGCCGTATCAGGTGGATCGTGTACTGCACGGGTTCGGTTTCCCCATGGGGCCATTCGCCATGGCGGACCTTGCGGGCCTGGACGTGGGATGGCGCAATCGGCAGGGCCGCCTGGCTTCGCTGACGCCGCGTGAACGCGACTGCGATATCCTGGACCGCATGGTGGCGGTGAACCGGCTGGGACAGAAAACCGGTGGGGGCTTCTACGAATATGACGCCGATCGCAAAGCGCAGCCATCGGCGCAGGCAGAGGCGATAGTGGCCGAGCATTGCGCGCAGTCAGGCATCCGGCGGCGCGACATTTCCGATCAGGAGATCCTGGAGCGCTGCCTGTACCCCATGATCAACGAAGCCGCCTACATACTCGAAGAGGGCGTGGCTGCCCGTGCCTCCGATATCGATGTGGTGTGGCTGAATGGATACGGATTCCCCGCCTATCGCGGCGGGCCGCTGTGCTATGCCGATCAGATCGGCCTGGATACCGTGCTGGAAGGATTGCGCAAGTACGAGGCGGAGCATGGATCGATCTATTGGAGACCTGCCGATCTGCTCGTCAGGCTGGCGGAAAGCGGCCGGGGTTTTCACGATATGGCCTCTTGAGCGTGGGATCGCCCGGCCGGCGTGATATCGGACACATGGTGAGACGAGAGTGGAAAGCGCAGTCATGACAAAGAATGTGGAAAATGCCGCGGCACTGGCTGGCGTGCGGGTACTGGATCTGTCCCGTGTGCTGGCGGGGCCGTGGTGCACGCAGAATCTTGCCGATCTCGGCGCCGAGGTCATCAAGGTCGAACGGCCGGGAACGGGAGACGATACCAGGGCCTGGGGCCCTCCCTGGCAGCCCGCGTACGCCCGGGACGATCAGCGCGACGCGGCGTACTTCTCGATTGCGAACCGGGGAAAGAAATCGCTGGCGCTGGACATCGCCTCGGCGCAAGGACAGGCAGTGGTGCGGGAGCTGGCCAGGCAGTCGCAGATCTTCGTCGAGAATTTCAAAGTAGGCGACCTGGCGCGCTATGGCCTGGACTATGAGTCGCTCAAGGCCGTCAATCCATCCCTGGTCTATTGCTCGATCACGGGCTATGGGCAAAGCGGGCCCCATGCCGGAAAGCCTGGCTACGACTTCGTTTTCCAGGGCATAGGCGGCGTCATGAGCGTGACCGGACATCGCGACGGCGAGCCTGGCAGCGGGCCCATGCGTTCGGGGCTGTCCATTGTCGACGTGATGACCGGCATGTATGCGACGGTTGCGGTGCTGGGCGCGCTGCGTCATGCGGAGCGCACCGGCGCGGGCCAGCATCTGGACATTTCGCTGCTCGACTGCGTGGTGGCCGCGGGAGCCAATCATGTCACGAACCTGATCGTCACGGGCGAAGTCCCGTATCGCTATGGCAACGCGCATCCGGTCATGGTGCCATACAACGTTTTCGCTACGGCCGACTCGCACATCGTGGTGGCGGCGGGCAACGACCGCCAGTGGAAAGTGTATTGCGATGTGATCGGCCGCCCGGAGCTCGGGTCGGATCCGCGTTTCTGCAAAGGTTCCGGCCGGCTGGAGAACCGCGGGGAGCTGGTGCCCATCCTGGAGAGGCAAATGCGCACGCGCAGTACCGCCGACTGGGTCGAACGCCTCGAACAGGCGGGTATTCCGTGCGGCCCCATCAATGACTACCAGGATGTGCTGAATCATCCGCAAGTGAAGTACCGGCAACTGCAATGGGCAATCGCGCGTGGCGACGGCACCGAATGTCCCACAGTGCGCAGCCCGCTGCGGATGTCGGAAACCCCTGTCGCCTATACCCAGGCTCCGCCGCGGCTGGGCGAGCATACCAGGGAGATTCTGCGCGAGATCCTGGGCTGGCCGGAAAACCGGGTAAATGCGATGGCGGCAGACAACCCGGTCGATTAATCAATCACTCAACAAAACAAGAGGAGACTCTCATGATCCATATGAAATCGCTGCGCCACGGCCTGGCGGGCTTGTCCGCTTCCGTTATCGCTTGCGCCACGCTCGGCGTGGGCGTGTCCACGACTGCGGCGGCCAGCGGCTGGCCTGCGGGGCAGCCCATCAATATCGTCGTTCCGTTTTCGCCGGGCGGATTCACCGATCTGATCGCTCGCCGGTTCGCCCATGACCTGGGAGCGGCCTTGAATGCCAATGTGGTAGTGCAGAACAAGCCCGGCGCCAGCGGCCAGATAGGCACGGCCTTTGTTTCACGGGAGAAGCCGGACGGCTATACCCTGCTGGTCACAGCGACGCAGCATGTCATCTATCCCGGCCTGCAGCCCAATCTGCCTTACGATCCCAGGAAGGACTTCAGCAATATCGCCATCCTGGCCTATGCGCCGAATGTGTTGCTGGTACCGGCCAAGTCGCCTGTATCCAATGCCAAGGAATACACCGCGCATGCGAATGAGAAGGGCGGCTTGGCATTCGGCTCCAGCAGCGTGGGAGGGTCGGCGCACATGTCCGGTGAGCTGTACAAGATGGTTTCGGGGGCGAATCTGCAGCATGTCCCGTACAAAGGCGCGTCGAATGCCATGACCGACCTGATCGGGTCGCAGATTCCGTCGGCCTTCCTGGATGCGACTTCGGCGGCGGCATTCATCCGGTCCGGCGAAGTCAAGGCGCTGGCTGTGACCTCGAAAGAGCGCCTGCCCAGCCTGCCCGACGTGCCGACCGTGGCGGAATCGGGTTATCCGAGCTATGAGTCGCAGGCATGGATCGGTCTGTTCGGACCAGCGGATCTGCCCGGCGAGATCGTTGCCAGGCTGAGCCAGGTCGCCATCCAGAGCAGCAACACCGACGCCAACGTCAAATGGCTGACGGAAAACAATGCCACGCCTTCCAGGCTGACGCCCGATCAGGTCAGCCAGTTCGTTCTCGCCGAGCTCGACAAGTGGAAAGAGGTCATTGCCAAGGCGAAAGTCACCGTCCAGTAGAAAATGGACGGAAGGGCATCCGTATACGGATGCCTCCGGCCCGCCCTGGGTTCTGTGTGCGGCCGGGCGTCAGGGCGCGTTTCGCTCCGCCTGTCCGGCAAGCGCCAGGATCCGCCTGGCCTGCTCGATGTGAAGACGTTCGACCAGCATGCCGTCGACGACTATGACGCCCTGGTCTCCACGGCGCTCCCACGCCTGCAGCCAGTCCCTCGCCTGTTGCAGTTCCTCCTCGCTGGGGCCGAACACGGCGTTGGCGATGGCGATCTGCCGGGGATGGATCAGCGACTTGCCGTCGAATCCCAGGGTGCGGGCCTGCCGGGCCGAGGCGCGCAGCCCCTCCAGGTCGTGAAGATCGAGGTGCACCCCGTCGATGACGTCCAGGCCGAACGCCCTGGCCGCCATGACTGCGACGCTCAGGGCGAAGAGGACTTCGGTCCGCTCCGGCGTATGCCGCGCATGCAGGTCCTTCACCAGGTCCGAGGTGCCGATGACCAGGCATTCCAGCAGCGGATGCCCCCCGGCAATGCGTTCCGCGGCGAGAAACGCTCTGGGCGTCTCCAGCATGGCCCACAGTTTGTGCCCATGGCCGGGCGCGCGGCGTTCCAGCGCGTCCGCCGCCTGCCGCAGCGTATCCTCATGCTCTACCTTGGAAAGCAGGATGGCGCAGCCGCCGGCTCCCGCCAGCGCCGCGATGTCGTCGATGCCCCATGGAGTATCGAGGCCGTTGATGCGCACGGCGCATTCCTGCCGGATCCGGCCTTGGGCAATCGTCTGGACGACATTGGTGCGCGCCTGGGCCTTGGCCTCTGGCGCCACGGCGTCCTCCAGGTCCAGGATAACGACATCGGCGTCCAGGGCCGCCGTTTTCTCGATCGCCCTGGGGTTGGATCCCGGCACGTACAGGACGGATCTGCGCGGCCGGTGCTGCTGTGCGCGATCCAGGGCGTTGTTCCGGGAGTCTGCCCCGGCCGGAGTGCCGGATGCCGCCAGGGTTGCGGGTGTCGTCTGGTGTGCTGTCATGGGGAGGGTAGATAAGGCTGGATTTCAGGGAAAAGCTGGGCCCGGCTACATTATCATGACTGCCCCGGATTTTCCGTATTGCAGGCTGAGGCGGTGTAGAATGCGTGCCGTGGCCGGCAGGATACATATTTATGGACTGCCGGTGTGTTTTGGTTTGACACTGCAAAAAAAAGAGTTCATAATTAGCAGTTCTCTTCTGGTGGGATGCCCGAGTGGTTAAAGGGGGCAGACTGTAAATCTGTTGGCCTTGCGCCTACGTTGGTTCGAATCCAACTCCCACCACCAGAGTCTTTCTTTCCCGATGGCTTTGTATTGAGCGGTCGCCGGGCAAGAAGGCACCAGACAGACGGGTGCGAAGGATCCTGCGGGTGTAGCTCAATGGTAGAGCTCTTGCCTTCCAAGCAAGCTACGTGGGTTCGATTCCCATCACCCGCTCCAGATTACCAAGCAGGGCGCTCTATTCGGGCGAGTTGCAAAGTAGTTGCCCATGTGGCTCAGTGGTAGAGCACTCCCTTGGTAAGGGAGAGGTCACGCGTTCGATCCGCGTCATGGGCACCAGCTACCATTTTTGTATACTACGATTTTTTCGCAGTTTCCAACATTCAGCTCTATTCCATCGTCAGGAGTCCACAGCCATGGCAAAAGAAAAGTTCGAACGGACCAAACCGCACGTGAACGTAGGCACGATTGGTCACGTAGACCACGGCAAGACAACGCTCACGGCAGCAATCACGACCGTTCTGGCGAAGGCCTTCGGTTCGGGCGAGGCCAAGGGATACGACCAGATCGACGCAGCGCCGGAAGAGAAGGCGCGCGGGATCACGATCAACACCTCGCACGTGGAATACGAAACGCAAGCGCGCCACTACGCGCACGTTGACTGCCCGGGCCACGCCGACTATGTGAAGAACATGATCACGGGCGCGGCGCAGATGGACGGCGCGATCCTGGTGGTGTCGGCTGCTGACGGCCCCATGCCGCAGACGCGCGAGCACATTCTGCTGAGCCGCCAGGTAGGCGTGCCGTACATCATCGTGTTCCTGAACAAGGCCGACATGGTGGACGACGCCGAGCTGCTGGAGCTGGTGGAAATGGAAGTGCGCGAGCTGCTGTCCAAGTACGACTTCCCGGGCGACGACACGCCGATCGTGAAGGGTTCGGCCAAGCTGGCGCTCGAAGGCGACGAAGGTCCCCTGGGCAAGCAAGCCATTCTGCAACTGGCCGAGGCGCTGGATTCGTACATTCCGACGCCTGAGCGCGCGGTTGACGGTACGTTCCTGATGCCTGTGGAAGACGTGTTCTCGATCTCGGGCCGCGGTACCGTGGTGACGGGCCGTATCGAGCGCGGCATCGTGAAGGTTGGCGAGGAAATCGAGATCGTCGGTATCAAGGACACGGTCAAGACGACGTGCACGGGCGTGGAGATGTT